>JBEBJR010000071.1:0-3659 GCA_040079845.1 Casimicrobium sp.
CCGCCTGCTCGAGGGCTATGGCCCATCGGGCGATGCTTTGGTCCGGTTGGGCGAGGCGGGCAATAGGCTGATCGTTACCGTCGATTGCGGCGCGATGGCCTATGAAGCTCTGGCCGAGGCAAAGGCCGCCGGCATCGAAGTCATCGTTGTCGATCACCACAAATGCGGCATCGAACTGCCCAAAGCGTTTGCGCTGGTAAACCCTAACCGGCTGGACGAAAGCGATGAGGGTGCAACGCACGGGCATCTAGCGGCGGTCGGTGTTGCGTTCTTACTCGGTGCCGCGATCATCCGCGTTTTGCGCGGGCGTGGCTATTTTTCCGATCGCGCCGAACCCAATCTAATGGCGTTGCTCGATATCGTCGCTCTTGGCACCGTTGCCGATGTCGCTCAGCTCAAAGGCCTCAACCGGGCCTTTGTTGCGCAAGGACTTAAAGTCATGGCAGGCCGCCGCAACGTCGGGCTAAACGCCCTCGCCGCTGCGGCTCGGCTGAACCGCGCACCCATTTGCTCTGATCTCGGTTTCGCCCTTGGTCCGCGCATCAACGCTGGCGGACGCGTTGGCAAATCCGACCTTGGCGTGCGCTTGCTGATTACTGAGGACCCCGAAGAGGCGCGCATGATCGCGCAAGAGCTTGATGAACTCAACAACGACCGCCGAATCATCGAGGGCGATGTGCAGGAACAGGCCGAAGCACTGCTCGCCGGGCAGCACAACCGTGCCGTCGCCATCGTTGCGGGCCAAGGCTGGCATCCCGGCGTCATCGGAATCGTCGCAGGCCGCCTGAAAGAAAAAGCGGGAAAGCCCGCCATCGTTATCGCGCTCGACGCTGACGGCATTGGCAAGGGATCGGGCCGATCAATCAGCGGTGTCGATCTGGGCGCGGCGATCATCGCGGCGCGCGAGGCAGGGCTGCTGGTCGCAGGCGGCGGCCATGCGATGGCGGCGGGACTGACCATCGCGGCGGACAAGGTCGACGCCTTTGGCGAATGGCTTGATGACCGGCTGGCAAGCGACGTCGCCCGCGCCTCTGCCAACAAAGCGTTGCTGGTGGATGCTGTGCTGACGCCGCGCGGTCTGCAACCTGCCTTTATCGACGCCATCGAAGCCGCTGGGCCCTATGGCACCGGCTGGCCCGGCCCGCGCGTCGTGACGGGACCCGTACGCGTCGTCAAATGCGATATCGTCGGCAAAGACCATGTCCGCGCGATTGTATCGGGCGACGACGGTGCCTCGTTTAAAGCAATGGCGTTTCGCCAAGGCGAAAGCACTTTGGGCCAGCAATTGCTCCACGGCGAACGCGGCCAAAAATATTGGCTGGCGGGCCGTGCAAAGATCGACGACTGGGGCGCCACGCCAAAGGCAGAGTTGCATATCGACGACGCGGCCCTCGCCAATTGAATTAACGCGATTCCCGCCCTTGACGTCCACGATGCGAATCCGTAAAGGCGCGCTTCCATCCTACGATGGCCCCTTCGTCTAGCGGTTAGGACGCGGCCCTTTCACGGCTGAAACACGGGTTCGATTCCCGTAGGGGTCACCAACCATTAAGTGGTTGAAATTAAACGAAAAGTTAGATGGAATTTCTTCTTCATCCTGAGGATATAGTGGTAACGGGGGTGGTAACTTTGAGTGCGGGATGCACTCTTATGGCGCTCAAAATCACCTATTTCCGTCGAATTTGAATGTGCGGGACTGCGACCCCGCCCTTTCGCTCTGAAAGGGCAGGGTCGAATTGGTATCCAACGACCTTCAAGGGCTAGATTAGATGCCCCAATAGTCAGAAATTTGGACTATTTTCTGCGAGGGGCAGCCAGCATTTCGGCGTCACTTATAGCCGTTCAGATATTCCTTCGAGTGAACGTGACCACGGCCGCTGAGGGCGCTGGCAGCCAGGTCGGCGCTGCACTGTGTGTCCATGGTTCCTGGGAAGCGGTAGCATGAAGCGTATGGGCTTCCGGGTGGTGGCTTGCCGCTCTCATAATTAAACCAGACCCCCGCGATGATAGCCAACCCCACCAAAACCATGATTATCTTGTTGGTCTGCTCCGCGCGGGTTTGATCTGGCTGCGGTTGGTGCTCTTGCGTCAAATTGATTCTCCTTAAACTAATCACCAAAAAAATTTGTCGGGGGGACCAACCCGCTTATCTCGTCAACCCACTTGTCCAGCATTGCTCGGTCCCACAAAAGACGCCGACCAATGCGAATGGGCTCAGGTAGCTGCTCTCGCCGCCATCGCATCTCAAAAGCCCTATCGCTTATGCCAAGGTAAGACGCCGCCATAGCGGCGCCCATAAGTCGCGGTGATGGGTAAGCGTGAACGACGATTGGTTTTTCAGAACTCACCACGGCAAATTGCCCTAATTTTGCCGTTGCGATTTCAGCAGCGCCAAAATGCGCTTACTTTCTGCCACTGCAAATTGGGCGGCCGCAAGCTTTCCACAGGCGTATTCCTTCTGCGCCTTGTTCACCATTTCCTGATGTTTGTCCGGTTGCTTAAATCTTGCTAAGTCTCGTTTGGCTGACTCGGCGCGCCCTCTGTAAACTGCTCTCCATGCTTTTACCTCATTTGGAGCTAAGCCAAGCTCTCGCCCAAGCGATCTTCTCAGTTCCCATTCCTGACCGGGGCCGGCGTTTGCGTTGTTTTCGGCTATAGCAGCATCTGCCTCTGCAAGTAGAATCTCACGCGCAGTCCCGACAAACGCAGTCGTGTTAGATTCGCAGGTGCTCTTGGTTTCAGAGAGTGCGTTTTTCGCGTTATCCAGATTTGATCGAGCAGTGGATATTTGAGACTCCAGCCCAGGACCGCAGCCAGCAAGAATGAGCAGAAATGCGGGGACTAGAATTCTCATTGTTTGCCTTTCAATCAATCGGCTTTGTTCACGCCCCAGAACAGGGACGCTCGGCCTCGAACGTCGTGCCTTACCCCAACTTGGGGTAATAACAAGCTGATCCGTAGGTCATGCCTTTATCCGAAAAGGACTTAGGTTTGGCGAAGTCCATAAGTGATCCCCGTTATCGAGCTATCATCGATGTATTGGCGAAAGCTCGTCGCGATAATGGCATCAGCCAGACCGACCTGGCTTTTCGATTATGTCGAAGGCAACAATTCGTTTCCAAGTATGAGACCGGCGAACGACGTTTAGACATCGTCGAGTTCGTTGACATTGCGCGGGTTCTGAAAATAGATTTTCTCTCACTGTTGAGCGATCTCAAGGCTGATACACAGCCATGATTTACCACCTAAAAAATTCTAATTTGGAGCCTGAAAAGTGACGTGGCCCTTCCGGCTTGAAAGTACGGGATCGAGCGTTTGAGATGACTTGCATGTGTGGGATTAGCTGCACACCATGGGCACCTGAAAAATAACGATGGTTTCGAAACTCAGTTACCACCCTCACCGTAACCTATTGATGTCTATTGGGGTTAGTTACCACCTTGGATCCTCGGAGACCCGCAGAAAACCTCACTTGCTTGTGTGCACGGCTGAAACACGGGTTCGATTCCCGTAGGGGTCACCATATTGGTGTGCACGGCACGCGGTTACGGTTGCTCGATCCACCGCTTTCAGCTTTTGCGTTGCTTCAACAAAAGTTCCGCTACACCATAAGTCCGCTCATTATCGCCATCGATTGTAAATGCGCCGTCGGGCGTCAG
>JBEBJR010000072.1:0-3600 GCA_040079845.1 Casimicrobium sp.
GAGCATTGCCAGAACTGCCTGCCCGAAACCGAATGCCGCCTGCGCGGGCTGATGCTGACGCTGCGCGACGAAATGGCGGCGATGCTCGATCGCACCACGCTGGCCGATCCGATCACGCTGGAACCGCCCTTCGACGAGCCTGAGGGCTGACCGGCCGGGACCGGTCGGCCGCTGTCCGCTCCCTCAGAAACTGCCGCTCAGCGAAAGGCTTGCCGAATAGGCGGTCCGCCCGTTCGACTGCTCGATCCGTCCGGCCAGCTGCAGGGTATGATCCCAGCCGCCAAGCAGCACGCGGGCTTCGCCCAGCCAGTTGTTGCCGATCGGCTCGGGCGCCATCGAGAAGACCGTGCCGCCGTTCAGCGAAGCGCTGGTCGCGCCAAGCTGACCCCACAGATGGGTCCGGCGCCCGCCTTCCAGCTCGAACGTCAGCGGACGTCCGTCCGAATCCCAGGGGCTCGTGCGGTAGGACAGCATCAGCGTACTGGCCAGGGTGCCGTTTTCCGAGGTCCGCTTGCGGACCGCATAGTCGGTGGCCTTGGTCCCGCCCGCTTCGGTGTAGGCGCCTTCGCTGAACCGGTAGAAGTCGATCGCTGCGACCGGCTTGACCACGATGTGATCCCCGATCTTGACCTGGTACGATGCCCCGGCCGCGCCGGAGAACAGCCAGCCGGTCCACTTGGCATTGGAGACGCGGGCGAAATCCGCAACGCCGTCGTTGGCTTGCAGGGTCCGCTGACCGACCATCCGGACCTGAGCGGCGCTGCCCCTTGAGTAGGCGTGGAACGCCCCGCTTTCCATGCGCCAGTGCAGGCCGATCTCGTGCTGACGCGTGGCGATGGTGCCGGTCCCGCCGTTGTTGCGAAGCTTGCCATCGAGATAGGCGTAGGACAGCCCGATCATGCCGAACGATGTCTTGCGTTCATAGCCGGCGGACATCCCCCAGCCGCGCGAACGGAAGGCGGTCGTCTCTCCAGCATCCTTGGAGTTCTGCCAATAGAGCGGCTCAAGCCAGAACCCGGTATCGGTTTCGGCAAAGAACGACGCGTCACCGGCCGCATGGCGGCTGGCCAGCCGCGATCCCTGAACGGCGGAATAAAACACCCCGCCGGCATGATCGGGAACGGCCTGGTTGAGGTAGTTCTGAAGCGCACTGCCAGTACCCAGCCGCAGGATAGCCGCCGATACGCTGGCGTCCTGGGGCGCTGCGGCGACGATCGCATCCAGCGCCGAAGCCGATGAGGCGGTCACCCCCAACTCGGCCACCGTCTTGCGGCGGATCTGAAGCTGCAGGGTGTTGCCCGCTGCCGCCAGCGAACCGGCAAAGATGTAGGGGAGCATTCCCGCCTGCGGATCGAGCTGCGGTGTCCCGACAAGCGTACCGGCGTTCAGGAACGAATAGGTGCCTACCGCATTTTCGAGCGAGGCCAGGCTTACCGTCACATGCGATCCGGTGGCGAAGGTGGCATTGCCCGACACCGCGAACTTCGAATAGGAGCCGGTCCGTCCATCGATGTTGACATTGAGGGCGCCGCCGCTGGCGACGTTGAGCGAGGCCATGTTGAGCGTTGCAAAGCCTTCGGCACCGAAGACACCGCCGTTGACCGTCACCGCCAGGTTCGAACTGCCGCTGAGCGTGCCGGCGAAGTTGGATGTGCCGCCCAGAGTCAGTGTCGCAGCCTGTCCGGCGAAGTCGACATTGCCGCTGAAGGTGGCAAAGCCTGCGAGCGACATCGTCGCCGTGCCGTTGCCGAAGAACACCCGTCCCCGATAAGCCGCATCGCCCGCCAGTTCGAGGCGATCGTTGCCATCGTTGAAATAGGTTGCGCCCGTGATCCGGCCGGTGTTGGCGCTCAGCAGATCGTTGCCCGATCCGGTGACGATATCGCCGATGATCGAGGCATAGACGGTGGTATCGCGCTGGCCGGGGGGGAGGGTCGCCTCCTTCGCGGCCCTGGCGGCCGCATCGGCGGCGTTGAGGAACTGGCGGATAGTGACGCCGGTGGTGTTGGCCGACAGGTCAATCGCCCGGCCGACGTCGCCGCCCGCAGGCTGGACCTGGATGACCTTGGTGTTCTCCACCACGGTCAGGTTTCCCGAAAGATCGCGAATGCCATAGGCCGATCCGGCCCCGGCGCTGTTGACGAAGGCTCCGATCGTGCCGGAATTGTAGAGCACCGGCATGGTCACGCCAGTGTTGATCAGGACTGCGGTGGCGCTGCCGTCCAGCGTCGATGCCTTCACCTGTCCGCCGATCGCCAGCCCGCCGCCAAGCGTCACGGTGCCGCCCTGTCCGCCCAGCACCAGAGCGCTGGCCGATGTCGCGGAAAATGGCGAGGTTGCGGTCAGCGTTCCTTCGATCAGGACGGCCCGCCCGGCCGTGTTGCCCACAATCGGGCCGATCGTGGTGTTGCCCGCTCCGCCGATCCGCAGCGCGGCGCCATTGCCGAAGGACTGGATCGCACCGGTGGATTCGACATGGACACCGCCCGCAACATTGCCCGCGATCGAAACCGCAGGCGCGCCCACCGTCAGGTCGGCGCGCGACAGGTTCACGGTGCGGCCATCGTCGGTCCTGAAATTTGTCGCCTGAGTGATCGTGCCCCTGAGCGCGATCTTGCCGCCGACATTGCCGTCGACGGCGAGCCCGATCGCGCCTTCGCCCACGACGCTGAC
Organism: Casimicrobium sp.; assembly: GCA_040079845.1. Classification (GTDB taxonomy): domain Bacteria; phylum Pseudomonadota; class Gammaproteobacteria; order Burkholderiales; family Casimicrobiaceae; genus Casimicrobium. The sequence goes on from JBEBJR010000072.1 coordinate 2,674, forward strand.
CTGCCCGCCAACGGTGATGCTGCCGGTGACATCGCGGGTGCGGATGCCATAGCTGTTGTCGCCAGTCACGGTCACCGGGCCGGTGCTGCTGATCGAGCCGTTGAAGGCGTTGTCGACGAAGATACCGGCCGAATTGAGCCCGTCGACCTGGATCGTGCCGGTGTTGGCGATCGAGCCGGCAGCAGAGGCGCCCGGGGCGACATAGATCCCATAGCGCCCGCTGGCCTGGGCGATCGGGCCATCAGCGACGCCGTTGTTGTCGGCGTCGGCAACCGAGAACGTCTCGATCACCCGGATCGTGCCGGTGTTGCTGATGGTCGAAGTCCGGCCTGCATCGAGCTGAATCCCGATCGCCCCGTTGGGATTGCCGGCATCGATGGTGCCGCCGTTGGTGACATTGCTGTTGCTGTCGATCCGCACGGCGGGACCGCCGCTTACGGTGATGCTGCCGCCGCTGGCCACCGTGACGTTGCCGGCTGTCGCGGTCGAAAGCGGGCTCGTGGTGGCGGTCGTGATCGTGGTGTCCGCCAGCGCCGGCCGGGCGGAAAGGGCCAGCAGGGTGCCCAGCGTGATGATGCCGATCGTGCCGCGATTGCGATGCAACATGGTGGTTCCTTGAACGAGTGGTCAACGGGCATACGGATCGGCCCGGTGCCGGGTCACGCGATCCGTGCACCGAAGACGTAGCGGGCCGATCAAACCCGTAAGGAATTCGTCAAGGACGTTCGTTGGCGGCGCGAACGCGGCCGCGCGCGGGCTGCTGCCGCGTGCCGATCGCGTCAGGCCGGAACCGCCGCTCGCAGGGGCGGGGGGCGCGTTGCTTCAGCGCGGGCGGCTTGGCCAATCGCGGTGAGGAACTGATCGGTGGCGCGGTCCCAGGAATAGCTGGCCCCGATCACCGCCGCCGCCAGCGGATCGAGCCGCAAC
>JBEBJR010000073.1:0-3478 GCA_040079845.1 Casimicrobium sp.
CGTCGCCACCGGCCCAATATGCCCGCCCGCCTCGCTGCCCTCTATCACCAACGCGTCCACGCCCGACCGAGCGAATTTCTTGGCGAGTGTCAGCGCAGGCGCAAAGCAGATCACCTTTGCGCCAAATTCCTTGATCGCCTCGATGCTGCCTTTGGGCGGCAATCCGCCAGCTAGCACAACATGGCTGACATTGTGTTTGGCGCATACCGCGATCAAATCCATAACCTGCGGGTGCATGGTGATCAGGTTTACGCCGAACGGCCTCGCGGTCATTGCCTTCGTCGCGGTAATCTCTGCATCCAGCAACTCCGGCGACATTGCCCCGCACGCAATAACCCCAAACCCACCCGCATTGGATATGGCCGAGACAAGATTGCGTTCCGACACCCAAGACATCGCGCCGCACATGATGGCGACCTCGCAGCCAAGGAATTCGGTGCCGCGCTGCATGAGGTGGGTTAGTTTTGTCATGAGTTGGCAGTAGCCACGCTCCAGCGTTCCTTCAATCGCTATCGACGCTTTATTATCTCAGAAATGGGGAACCCCGCCTCTTGCGCAATTTTATGCCAGTGAGCATCCTTGTTCTGGCACCCATATTCTCGCCTGATATCACGGTATCGATTGTATTTTTCTGGATGCTCTTCAACAAGAAATGCTTCAAATTTTAGCATGGCTTCTTGATCTTGCTGCGCTTCTATCCGCGCACGGTGATCTTCGGAAATTTTTCCGGCTACCCAGAGAATTCCATACACGATTGCGATCCAGCCTATGACGGATGCCAATCCATTGAGCTGTTCAAAGACATAACTAAACATTTCCAAGTCCCAAAACTTGCGATGTATAATTGTTCAATTCTAAACGATGCTACTCCGCATCCAGCCCATAGGCCGTGTGCAATACGCGCACCGCAAGCTCCGTCTCATCCTCATCAATCAACACAGACACTTTGATTTCCGAAGTCGAGATCGCCTGAATGTTGATTTTGCGGTCCGCCAGCGAGGTGAACATCGTGCTCGCGACACCCGCATGGCTCTTCATGCCTACGCCCACGACCGAAATCTTCGACACCTTTGTGTCCGAAATCAGGCGGTTATAGCCAATCGCCTCACGCGCATTCTGTAATATGTCTGTGCAGCGCGCCAGATCGGCTTGCGGGCAGGTGAAGGTCACGTCGGTTTCACCTTTGTCGCGGCCAACATTCTGGATGATCATATCGACGTTGATATTGGCCTCTGCCAAGGGCGCGAAGATGTTGCTGACCGCGCCCGGACGGTCAGGCACGCGGGTCAGCGTGATTTTGGCTTCATTCTTGTCGGCGGCGATGCCGGTGATCAGTTGGCGTTCCACGTCGCTTTTCTCCAATTCTTCATCGGTCACAATCATCGTGCCGGGTATGCTGTCGGCGTCAGGGGCGTTTTCGTCTATGAACGACGAGAGCACTTGCACCCGCACGCCTTCTTTCATTGCCAGACCGACAGAGCGGGTTTGCAACACTTTCGATCCGACCGAGGCCAGTTCGAGCATTTCTTCGTAGGTCACGGCTTTCAGCTTGCGCGCGCGCGCCACGATGCGCGGGTCGGTGGTATAGACGCCATCGACATCGGTGTAGATATCGCAGCGGTCCGCCTTGATCGCGGCGGCAACCGCCACCGCCGACGTATCCGATCCGCCCCGTCCTAATGTGGTGATGCGATTGTCGTCCGTTAGCCCCTGAAAGCCCGGGATAACCGCGATGGTGCCGCCAGCCATAGAGGCCAGCAAGGCTTCGCTATCGATGGTGCCAATCCGCGCCTTTGCATGAGCAGTGTCAGTATGGATCGGGATTTGCCAGCCCAGCCAGCTACGCGCGTTACAGCCCAGGGCTTGTAGCGCGATGGCGAGAAGGCCGGAAGTGACTTGCTCCCCCGCCGCGACGACAACGTCATATTCGGCGGGATCGTACAGCGCGTTGGCTTCGCGGCAGAAATTGACCAGCCGGTCGGTTTCGCCTGCCATAGCGGAGACGACGACAGCGACTTGATCGCCACGCTCTGCCTGACGCTTTACCAGCTGCGCAACGCGGCGGATACGCTCGGTCCCCGCCATCGACGTGCCGCCAAATTTCATCACAATTTTGGCCACGGGATCCCTCAATTATGGCTTTGTTACAAACAGCCGCGCTGATAGGGACAGGATATGACAAAGGCAAGCATCGCTACGAACAGAAAATCTACCATCGACCGAAATGAAGCAGCGCATTTTGGCGCGCTGGCCGCAGATTGGTGGGACCCAAAGGGGTCGAGCGCAATGCTGCATAAGCTTAATCCTGTGCGGTTGGGCTTTATTCGTCGGATGATTGATGCGCATTTTGGGGGGGACGAACGCTCGATTAAGCCATTGGCGGGGAAGACTGCTCTGGATGTCGGCTGCGGAGCAGGGTTGTTGTGTGAGCCGCTTGCGCGGATGGGGGCGGCGGTGACGGGCGTTGATGCAGCGCCTGAGAATATCGCAGCGGCGGCGGCGCATGCGGCGCAATCGGGGCTAAAGATTGATTATCGCGCTGGCGAGCTTTCGGCGCAGAAATTGGGGCAGTTTGATCTGGTGACGTCAATGGAAGTGATCGAGCATGTCACCGATCCGGAGGCTTTTGTCGCAGAGCTTGCAGCGCGCCTAAAATCCGATGGTTTGCTGATTATGTCTACCCCCAACCGCACAGCGGCGTCGCGGCTGTTTCTTGTCGAGGCAGCAGAACGGCTTGGCCAAGTGCCGCGCGGGACGCATGACTGGGACCGGTTTCTGACGCCGGACGAGTTGACCGCGTTGTTGAACGACGCTGGACTTGAGGTCACCGCAATGGAAGGCATTGCTTTGTCACCGCTGAGAGGTTTGCACCTAAGCGAGAATAAGGCGCTCAACTACATCTTGGCAGCGCGTCATTCGGGCAGGGTGTAATCCAGCGTGTAGAAATGCTTCCCGTCGCGGATGTCGATGCCCAGCTCGCCCGCGATTCCAGCCAGCTCATCGGTGCCCGTTTCCGGCACGATGATAACCGAAAGCGCCTGCGTATCTTTCGTCATCGTTCCGCGATGGGCGAGAACGAAGCTGCCGGTTTTGCCTTTCAGGCTGCCGATCACGGTTTCTAGTGCGACATACACTCGCGCGCCGTTGGCTTCATTACCGCCTGCCATCATCTGACCGATACTCGACGCTTCAAGATCGCCCTGAAACTGCTTATCAAGCGACATCCGCATTACCGGTTCCTCCGCTGCCGAAACCGGCTGTAGTTTAACCTCAAAAGTTCCAGCTGCGTGATTCATAAGAGGCTCCTGCGGTGTAGATGCTGCGGTTGCTGTCGATATCGTCAGCAAAATGGCGGTGATGATGTTCCTCAATCGTAACCCTGATCGTAACTATCATCGGCCAAGTCGCTAAACTTGGTGATGTGGCTTTCAAATTTCAGCGGAATGTTGCCCGTTGAACCGTGCCGCTGCTTACCGAT
>JBEBJR010000074.1:0-3460 GCA_040079845.1 Casimicrobium sp.
GTGGGCTAGGGCGCGGGGCATGGCGTTCAAGACCGAGTTTCTGAAGCTGAACCAGCTGACACGATACGCATTATTGGCTTTCCTTTCCTTGTTTTGGATCAGTTCGGTGGCGTTTGCGCCAGCACCGATTTATTCGGCCATCCGGGCGTTCTATTGGTTGGTCCATATCGGCTGCGCGTTTGCGCTTGGCTATCTTATTGCCACCGTCAATCGCCAAGTGTTGCAGACAGCGACCGTGGCAGTGTCGCTGGCGTTCGTCGCATTATATCTTTTCGTCATGGTGCATCTCTATTTTTCGCCAGTTCCGATGACAGAGCGTCCGCAGGGATATTGGGGAGCAATCATACCGGGATTTCTCAGTATTAGACAGTTTGGGATGTTGGCGGGCTTCGTGCTGACTGGCTGGGGTGCAATAGTTTTGATTGAAAAGCAGCCACCCTTAGGCCGCGTCATGTGTTTAATCGTGACGACGTTGATTATAACGGCCATGCTTTGGTCGGGAACGCGATCTGCGTTGTTGGCGACCGGGGTGGCGCTGCCGATCGGTCTGATCTTTGCACGTAAATTGCCGTCGTTGACAGGATGCGCAATCGTCGTTCTTGCCAGCGCTTTCGGAGTGTATCTTTCGACCTTTATGGTTCCAGTCGATGGAGCGTTCGGAATGTTCGCGACGCCGCGATTTGCGATCGGAGAGGGCACTGATTTTGGCAGTGGCCGAATTGATCTGTGGAAATTCGGTGCGGAAATGCTTTTGAAAGGCCCATTTTTTGGATGGGGTGAAGGCAGTTTTTATCAATTATTCGCCCGCGCGAACGGCGATTACCATCTACAACCGCACAACTTCGTCATCCAGTTTTTGATGAGCTGGGGAATTCTGGCCGGCGGGATCGCATTGATCATGATGGCAAACGCGCTGCTGCGGCTTCACCTTCGCCTGCACCGTGCCCATCTAATGATGATACCGCTTGCCGCGCTCGACAGCATTCTGGTGATGGCGATGCTCGATGGCGCGCTGTTTACGTTACGGACAATCTTGCCCGCGATATTCTTTTGGATATTGGCTGAAAAGATCAGCGCAGCTGCCGATACGGCGCCGGCCTAGCCCGCGTCGCTGATCGCTTCGGCAAGGATCGTCAGGCCTTTTTCGTTCACTTCAGCAAAGCCGCCGGAGACGGTTAACACCTCAGGTGTCGCACCTGCTGTGGCATAGATGCTGATCGCACCATCGCGCAGCGTGGACATCATCGGGCTATGTCCTTCGAGTACACCAAAATCACCCTCGGCACCGGGGACGACGACCATATGGACATCCTCGCTGCGGACCAGACGTTCGGGGGTTACGAGTTCGAAATGGAGGGGCATCGTTATTCCTCTAGCCAATACTGCTGGACAATAAAAATGGGATTGGAAGCTGCAGGGGTTGTGCGCACAAACTGAACTCCGAGATACATCCCGTCCGTCGCGGTTGTTCTGAGCGTTTCAATTTCCAAGCCGGGAATTTTGGGTGCTACCGCCTCAGTATCGGTGACCAAACCATCAGCAAGTTGATTGATCGACCTCCGGATCGCGGTAAAAGTCTGCTCGGCACCGGGACCATCCAGCACGACTGAGCAGAGGGCGGCCTCATCGCTAACACCAATCGCAACTGAGCCGTTGTCAAGCGTTGCTTCCAAGGTACGCAGCTTTCCCACTCTAGGATGAGGACGCTCGCCCAGATCCTTCGTAAAGCCGTCGGCGATTAGTTTCCTGTCTTCGAGAATATCGGTCTCTGACTCGAACAGTCGCGGGCAATGTTCAAGGACTGCCCGCAACCCAACCTCATTTACCGGCTTGGCCTGCGCTGTTGCAGGCAACAAGAGCACTGCCAAAACACAAGCATGAGCAATCGCTTTCATTTCTGAATCAAGCCGCTTCTGCAGCCAGCTTCTTGCCCTTTTCGACGGCTTCGTCGATGCCGCCAACCATGTAGAAAGCGTTCTCTGGAAGATGGTCATATTCACCTTCGACAACCGCTTTAAACGATTTGACGGTGTCTTCGATCTGAACGAACTTGCCCGAGATGCCGGTGAAGACTTCCGCAACATGGAAAGGTTGCGAGAGGAACTTCTGGATCTTACGCGCGCGGCTGACGACCAGCTTGTCGTCTTCCGACAGCTCATCCATGCCAAGGATGGCGATGATGTCTTGCAGCGACTTGTACTTCTGCAGCGTTTCTTGAACGCGGCGGGCGGTGTCATAGTGATCTTGGCCCACAACCGCGACGGTCAGAACACGGCTAGTCGAATCGAGCGGGTCAACCGCTGGATAAATGCCAAGTTCCGAAATCGCGCGGTTAAGAACGGTGGTCGCATCCAAGTGAGCAAACGAAGCGGCCGGCGCAGGGTCGGTCAAGTCATCGGCGGGAACGTAAATGGCTTGCACCGATGTAATCGAACCCTTGTTGGTCGAGGTGATGCGTTCTTGCAGCTGGCCCATGTCCGTCGCCAGCGTAGGCTGATAACCCACAGCCGAAGGAATACGGCCCAACAATGCGGACACTTCGGAACCGGCCTGTGTGAAGCGGAAGATGTTATCGACGAAGAACAGAACGTCCTGGCCCTCAACATCGCGGAAATATTCAGCGATCGTCAGACCCGACAGAGCCACACGAGCGCGCGCACCCGGAGGTTCGTTCATCTGGCCGAAGACCAACGCAACCTTTGAACCCTCTGGGGTTGGGTTGCCGTCCTTGTCCTTGGCGATAACGCCAGCGTCGAGGAATTCGTGATAAAGGTCATTACCTTCGCGGGTACGTTCACCCACGCCTGCGAACACCGAGGTGCCGCCATGGCCCTTGGCGATGTTGTTGATCAGTTCTTGAATAAGAACCGTCTTGCCAACGCCCGCGCCGCCGAACAGACCAATCTTGCCGCCCTTTGCATAAGGTGCGAGCAAGTCGATGACCTTAATACCGGTGACGAGAATTTCGGTTTCGGTTGACTGGTCAACGAACAAAGGCGCCTCTGCGTGGATCGGCGCGCGCAGGTCAGTCATGACTGGCCCTTGTTCGTCGATGGGTTCGCCAACGACGTTCAGGATGCGTCCCAGTGTTGCAGGGCCAACAGGCACAGAAATCTGAGCGCCGGTCGAACGAACAGGCTGTCCGCGGGTCAAACCGTCTGTGGAATCCATCGCGATGGTGCGAACGGTGTTCTCACCCAGATGTTGCGCGACTTCGAGGACAAGGCGGTTGCCGTTGTTTTCGGTTTCAAGCGCGGAGAGAATGGCGGGCAGTTCGCCTGTAAAGCTAACGTCAACGACAGCGCCGATGACTTGCGAAACGCGGCCAGTTGCACCAGCGACGTTCAGCTTGATCGCGCCAGTGCCTTTAGGAGCAGCGGTTTTTTTTGCCGGAGCTTTTGGAGCGGCCTTAGCTGCTGGAGCCTTGGCGGCAGCGGCAGGTTTTGCAGCTGCCTTAGGT
>JBEBJR010000004.1:0-219438 GCA_040079845.1 Casimicrobium sp.
TAGATCCTAAGGGCGGAATCAAGCTCTCTTCGCTTCTTGTAGCAGACGCTATCCACTACAGTTCTAAAGATACAAGGGCGGAACGCTTGCGGTTCCGCCTCGTGCTCGCCCCGAGGGCCGCACATGGACGCGCGGGCGCACGCCACTGCGTTCGACGAATGCGCCATTTAGTGAAATACTGATGCACACCCAACCACTCGTCGGAGTTTTGAATGCTTGAAATGCTGCCCCCAGAGCTTCTGCCGTACGCGCGATCCGCGGTGAAAGCCGTAGCGCCTTTTTTGCTCGAAAAGATCAAGAAAACGGTCAGCTCAGCGGCCTCGTCGACACACCATGCTCTATTTAATGCGTTCTCCAAATACACCGAGCAAACTTATAGCAGGCATTCATTCTTTGTGTCGATAGCGCTACCGAATCAGCAAAATCAGCTTCGCGATTTCTACGTGCCGTTGACGCTGAACTGCTCACATGGAGGAACGAATGAATCTCATACGGTAGCAGCCTTTCCGAAGCAACTGATAGATGAAAAAAAGGATCTGCTCATCGTCGACTCGGCCGGCATGGGTAAATCTACTCTCCTGAAATTCATGTTTTTGGGTGCCGTGGACACAGCGCCAGCGATTCCTATTTTTGTTGAGTTGCGAAAGCTGACAAAGTCTGTTGGACTGCTTGATCACATCTGCAACGAATTGAAAGAACTGGATGGCAGCCTTGACAGAGAACTCGTTGTCCGACTGCTCGAGTCGGGAGATTTCTTAATATTTCTAGATGGCTACGACGAAATCCCTGACGAAGACCGCGGCGCAGTAACGACGCTAATCGTAGATTTCAAGCGTAGGGCCAACAAAAATAATTTCGCCATTTCGTCACGCGATCTACCAGAGTTAACGTCGTTCGCAGATTTTTTTCGACTGACCATTCAGCCGCTCGCCTTTCAAGAAGCAACGCTACTAATTTCAAAGTATGGCGCTGGCAGTGCTCGTACGCAGACTTTGATTGAACGACTTCGTGACCCACAGAACGATGCAATCAAAGAGTTTCTCGGCAATCCGCTCTTGGTATCACTGCTGTTTAAGGCGTACGACTACAAGCCGACGCTGCCGCTCAAGAAACACATCTTCTATCGACAGGTTTACGAGGCACTATTTGAGAATCATGACCTCAGCAAAGAAGAAGGTGGTTTCGAGCGCCGGAAAAAGACAGGACTAACGATTTACGACTTCGAGCTAGTCGTTCGGTCTCTCGGGTTCGTAACACTGCAAACATCGAAAGTGGAATACAGCAAAGACCACCTCTTACAGCTAGTTGCGGATGCTAAGTCGCACGTTCCCACAATTCAATTTGATCCTCAGAATCTCTTAAAGGACCTGTCAACCAATGTGCCGCTATTCACGGTTGACGGCACGCTGTGGCGGTGGAGCCACAAGTCTCTGCAAGAATACTTCGCTGCGCTTTACGTTTCCGCGCAAGGAAAGGACTTTCAGCGCCAAGTTCTTAGGTCGATGTACGAAAGTCCAAAAGCGCCCAATTATGTGAATTTCTTGACGTTGTTCGCAGACATAGAACCCAAAGGTTTTAGGCACATCCTAGTTAGAGCTATAGTCGCAGACCTGATTGCAGACTACGCGTCGTTCCCACGCGAACTTGCGGGTGTTGCTTCGGACGACTTACATGAACGTTGGCGTCTGACAACGTTGCGTGAGCTTGTCAAAGTGCAATTGTCGGAAGAAAAATTTAAGGCCGAGATCGAAGATAGCGAAAGTCCATCCGATGCCCATGCACTAGCGATCCAGTGCCTAGCCGATAAAGGACTTTCCTTCAGTCGCTCCTACTCGACGGTACAAAACCCAACCATCGTGGTAGTTAGCGACACGAAGATCCACCTGATCATGGAATTATTCAAGAGTGGCGCGCTCGAACAGTACGCAAACGCGAAATTGCCACGCACGCTTGGGGTTCGAAGTCGAGGCGCACTAAGTGACAACTCTTGGTTAACCGTACTACCGGATGAGCGAGCAATACTGCATCAACGTGGGGTGCCGAACGCAGAATTGAACAACGCCAAGATTTTTGTGAAGGTCAATGATTACCTTCGAAGGCGAGATTCTTCTGTCCCGGTGAATCCTGAAACGCTATCAGCACAGCTCGCGGAGATCGATGCGGAGATTCAGCGTGACGAAAATAGCATGCTGAAATTCTGAGCGTACCCCTCAATGCAACGCCCCATAAATCCGTTCAGCCAACTCGTCTGAAATCCCCTCGACGCGCTTGATGTCCTCAACGCTAGCCGCAGCCAATCCACGCACGCTGCCAAACGTTTTGAGCAACTGCGCGCGCTTCTTTGGCCCGATGCCTTCGATGTCGTCTAGCGATGAGCCTTCGCGGTTTTTGGCGCGTTTTGCGCGGTGGCCGATGATGGCGAATCTGTGTGCTTCGTCCTGCATTTGTTGAATGAGGTGCAGGCCGGGGTGGTCGGCGGGTAGGCGCATGATGTGCTCGCGCCTGTCCGCGGAATCTGGGAAGACGATTTGCTCCATGCCTTTTTTGCGCTCGACGCCTTTGGCGCTGCCGAAGAGCGTGATGTCGTGAAGGCCCGCCTCATTGAGCACGGCGGCAGCGATGCCAACCTGCCCTTTGCCGCCGTCGATGACCCATACGTCGGGGCGCGGCACTTCGTTCTTCGCGATGCGCGCGGCGCGGCGCGAGAGGGCTTCTTTCATCGCTTCATAGTCGTCGCCGTCGGCAACGGTCTGGATATTGAAGCGACGATATTGACTCGTCTGCATACCGTTGCCGTCCCACACCACGCAGCTCGCAATCGTGGCCTCGCCCATCGTGTGCGAGATGTCGAAGCATTCCATGCGCTGCGTGCCCTCGGGAAGCCCGAGTGCGTCGATGAGCGCTTGCAGTCGCTCCGTGCCGGTATCGCTTTGGCGCATGCGTGCGGCGATGGCGATGCGCGCGTTTTCTTCGGCCATCTGCAACCACGCACGTTTCTCGCCGATGGGGTTGCAGAGGAGTTCTACTTTGCGGGGGGCGGTTTGCGGCGCGGTGTCGCCCGGTGGCGCGGCGGCGGCGAGCTGCATCGACAACGCCTCCACCATCGCGGCCACGTCGAACTCCAGCGTCGAGACAATCGTGCGCGGCACTTCGCGACCGATGTAGTGCTGCGCGATAAAGCTCTCGAGCACGTCGATCAATTCCTCGTCGGTCATCGGCTCGGAGCTGGCGTTCTTCACCGGGAAATGCGTGCGGTCTCCGACGTGTTGGCCGCCGCGGATCATCACGACGTTCACCGCGATCATGCCGCTGGCTTGAATGATGGCGACGACGTCCACGTCTTTGTCCGAGACGCTCGACACAAACTGTCGGCTCTGCAAACTGTTGAGCCGTGCGATCTTGTCGCGGAAACGCGCGGCGCGCTCGAACTCAAGCGCGCCCGCCGCGGCCTCCATTTGCGCTTGCAATTCGTTCGTGACTTCGGAGGCTTGGCCGCGCATGAACATCGTCGCGCTTTTGACGTCGGCCTTGTAGTCCTCGATGCTGATCTGCTCCACGCACGGCGCGGTGCAACGCCCGATTTGCGCGAGCATGCACGGCCGCGAGCGATGCGCAAACACGGTGTTCTCGCAGGTGCGCAACTGAAACACTTTTTGCAGCGTTTGAATGCCGTCGCGCACCGCCCAACCGTTCGGAAACGGGCCGAAGTAAGTGTGTTTTTTGTCGGGCTTGCCACGAAAATATCGCAGCTGCGGATACGCGTCGCCGGAAATGCAAAGGTACGGATAGCTCTTATCGTCGCGAAAGAGAATGTTGTACTTCGGCTCCAGCGATTTGATGAGATTGTTCTCAAGCACCAAGGCTTCGGCCTCGGATCGCGTGACGGTGGTTTCGATGCGCTGAATCTGCGCAATCATCATCGTGATGCGCGCGCTGTGCCCGCTCTTCACGAAGTAGCTCGACACCCGGCTCTTGAGGTTTTTCGCCTTGCCGACGTAAAGCACCGTCTCCGAACCATCGGCCGCCGCACCAATCATGCGATACACGCCCGGCCGCAACGGCAGGGATTTCAGCGTGTCTTCGATGGCGGCGTTCATCGGGCGAACGCTGGGGAAAATGGGTTAATAGCTTTTTGGCCCCAGCGACCGGCGGGTGGTCGTTTCAGCGTTTTTTTTCTTATTGTTGACTTATACGAAAAAATGGCTGAAATCGCCGCCTGGCTGTCGGTAGAGCACAAAAGCTGATATGAATAAAACGGACGACGAATCGCGTGCATGGTGCAGCGATTCTATGGGGCGGCGATGGAGCGAGCGGGCTTTGCGTAGGGCGGGCACTGCCCGCCTCGTCGACCCCGGCGCGCAGTGCCCGCCCTACGAGAACCAACCCTGCAACGCTCTACGTCCGCCGCCCCACTGCCTTCTTGCGCATGCGCTCCCACTTGCGGGCGAGCGTGGTTTCAGGTGCGGGCTTCCATGTGTCCAGCAAACCGATGAGGCCGGGGCGGTCGTTGCACGGAAGGACGATGTCCGCGCCCGCTGCGGTCGCGGCTTCGGCGCGGGCGGTGAGATCGCCTGCCGCGTGGGCGGCCACCATGCCTAGGTCGTCGGTGAAGATGACGCCACGGAAATGCAGTTTGTGGCGCAAGATTTCCTGCAGCCAGAACGGCGAGAAGCCCGCGAGGTTCGGGTCGATGTTCGGGTAGACCAGGTGGGCGGCCATCATGCCGTCGACGCCAGCGGCGACGAGTTCGCGGAAGGGAATCAAGTCGGCGGCGAGCACTTCATCGAACGTTCGGTCGTCGGTAGGACGCTCCCAATGCGTGTCGCCTTTGACGAAACCGTGGCCGGGGAAATGCTTGCCGACGGAGGCCATGCCCTCAGCGCGCAAGCCCTGCATGACAGCGGTGGCGAGCGCAGCGGCGGCACCTGGGTCGCGGTGGAACGCGCGGTGGCCGATGACAGCGGATTCGCCGTAGTCCAGGTCGAGCACCGGCGCGAAGGTGAAGTCGACGCCGACCTCGCCGAGTTCGTGACCAATGGTGAAGCCGACTTCGAATGCGCGAGCGCGCGCTGACGGCGGATGCGTGGTCCATAAATCGCCGAGTGAGCGCATGGGTTGAATTTCGGTGAAGCCTTCGCGAAAGCGCTGCACGCGGCCACCTTCGTGATCCACAGCGATCACGAGCGCCGGTTCGCGCAACGATTTAATGTCGTTAGAGAGCGCTAGCAGTTGCGCTTTGTCGGTGAAGTTTCGCGCGAAGTAAATCACGCCGCCAATCAGCGGATGGCAGAGAACTTCGCGGTCTTCCGCCGTTAATTCCGTTCCCTCAATCGAGGTCATGATCGGACCGAGGGGAAGCTTTTTGGCGTTTGGGTTTTTGCGGGGCATGATTAAAGGTGGCCTGTTATTGCGTTGAATTATTACGCAGAAGTTGGAACCATCTCTGTCATTCCCGCGAAGGCGGGAATCCAGACCCCGCGCGGGGCAATGGCCCAGTCCGCGGCGCTTCTGCTGTGGTGCATCGGTCTGGGTTCCCGCCTTCGCGGGAACGACAGTTAGGGGAGCGTCGGCCCCTGCTCAAACACGACGAACGCAACGGCAAATTGTTTCTCGTCGGACAGCGACAAATGCGTGCGCAAAACGCCCTTCGATTGCAAATACGTTTGCACCGCTTCGGACAACTCGAACAGCGGGCGCCCTGAGCCGTCGTGCCCAACGCCAATGCCGGACAACGTCAGCGGCGCGCTGACACCAATGCCTGCGGCTTTGCCGAATGCCTCTTTCGCCGCCCAACGCTTCGCGAGCCATGCGGCGGCGTCCCTCGCGTTGACGTTGCGAAATTCGGCCTGCTCGGCATCTGACAATAACTTATGCACGAAGCGCTCGCCTTGTCGCTCCAGCGTTTCGCCGATGCGCGCGATGGCGACGATATCGGTGCCGATCCCGGCGATCATACGATTGCCTTCGTTGCGACGGACTTGCGCACTGGGCGCAGCGGCGTCGCTTCCAATCGCTCGGCGAGCGCTCGCAGGTCGTGCATCACATCGGAGGACTTCATGGTGCGCCGCTCCATGTGAAATTGAATAATGGTGCGCACGAAATCGCGCGCTTCGGCGGCCACGGCGTTCGTCTCGAACCGACCGCGCGACAATGCTAGGAGCGCCTCGCCACGCACCAGCGGGCCGCGCGCGTGGCCGGTGCGCCCCGTCTCGCTCGCACCGCTCAGCGGGTCGTAGCGATAGAGCGTGTCAGGCACTAGCGGCTCGCTGGTTTCAACGTCGACTTCCAGCTGCAAACCGTAGCCTAATTCAGCGAGCAAATTGGTCTCGAATTCGCGCAGGATGGCGCTGTGTTCGTCGCTACCCGCGAGCGTCATGAGCGCGGCGGCGTAGCCCTCGAATAGTTGCCCATGCGGGTCTTCGCGCGGCAGCAATTTGATGAGCAGTTCATTGAGATACATGCCACACATCAGCGCCTGTCCCGTGAGCCACGGCTGGCCGGGCAGCCACTGCGCTTGGGTGAGCGTTTTGACTTCGCCCTTGCCACTGTAGATCACTTCGAGCGGTTGCAACGAAAGGAGTGCGCCGCGCAGATTCGAAGCGGGACGCTTCGCGCCCTTGGCAATCGCGGCCATGCGCCCGTTTTCTACGGTGAACAAATCAACGATGAGGCTCGTCTCTTTGTACGCATAGCTATGCAACACAAAGGCGCGTTGCGGTGTTGATTTTTTAGCGGTGATAGCCACGGGTTAGTCAGCCTGAACAGGCGCAGCGCGGGCACTGGCCGCCTCGTACCGCAGGCCAAAGGCAATTCGATTTTGCGCTTCGCGTATCGGAAGAAGGCGAGCAGTGCCCGCCCTGCGACACGGCGAATTAGGTGATACCCAAGTCACGAAGTACGACCGCGTTTTCTGCCCAGCCGCTCTTCACCTTGACGAAGAGTTCAAGGTAAACCGGGCCACCGAAAAGCTTTTGCATATCAAGACGCGCTTCGGTGCCGATGCGTTTCAAGAGTTCGCCGCCCGCGCCGATGAGGATGGGCTTTTGCGACTCTTTGTCGACGAGAATGGCAGCAAAAATGCGGCGCAGGTTGCCCTCTTGCTCGTACTTGTCGATCATCACGGCGGCGCGATACGGCAGCTCGTCGCCGGTCAAGCGAAAGACTTTTTCGCGAATGATTTCGGCGGCGAGGTAGCGCTCGGGTTTGTCAGTGAGATCGTCCGCCTCGAACATCAGTTCGCCGACGGGGAGGAGCTTTTCAATTTCCGCCAACAGATCTTTAGTTTGCGTGCCTTTGCTCGCAGCGACGGGCACCACCGAGGCAAATTCGCGCGCAGCGGCCAGCTCGGTAATGTCAGCAGCCAACGCAGCGCGATCTTTAATCAGATCGACTTTGTTGGGCACCGCAATCACTGGGACTTTGGTGGGGATAAGATCAAGCACCGCACGATCAGCGGGAGAGAGACGCGTCGCGTCCCACACCCAGAGCACAACATCGACTTCGCCCAACGTGCGGCGAACGCTACCGTTGAGGCGCTTGTTCATCTCGCCACCGTGCTTAGTCTGGAAACCCGGCGTATCGACGAAGACGAACTGAGCCGTGTCGGTGGTGAGAATTCCGCGCAGCGGCAAGCGCGTTGTCTGCGCTTTGCGTGAAGTGATTGAAACCTTCTCGCCGACAAGACGATTGAGCAACGTGGATTTGCCCACGTTGGGTTTTCCGATCACGGCGATTTGCCCGCAACGCAGGCGTTTTGTTTCAGCCATGATCAATCACACACCTAATTTATTCAGCACTGCATTGGCCGCTTGTTGCTCGGCCGCGCGCCGCGACGAGCCTTTGCCCATCGCTTCTTGTTCCATCTGCGGGACACTACAGCGCACGGTGAACACCTGCGCATGCGCCTCGCCGTCAACGCGCTCAACAGCGTAAGACGGCAGCGGAAAATGTTTCGACTGCATCAGCTCTTGAAGGCGCGTCTTGGCGTCTTTACCGCCTTCGTTCGGATTCACTTGCGAAATGCGGTTGCTGTAGAGGCGATTGATCGTCGCGCCCGCGGCATCGAATCCGGAGTCGAGCAGGATCGCACCAAAGATCGCTTCGAGCGCGTCAGCCAACATCGACGGACGCTCGCGTCCACCACTCTTTTCTTCGCCTTCGCCGATACGCAAATGCTGCGAAATGTCTAGACGTTGCGCTAGGGAATGCAGCGCTGGTTGGCTCACCAAATTGGCACGCATGCGAGAGAGTTGGCCTTCGGGAAGGTCGGGGAACCTGTTGTACAGCGACAGCGCGATGGTGCAGTTCAGCACGCCGTCGCCGATGAACTCAAGGCGTTCGTTGTGCGGCGTGCCAAAACTTCGATGCGTTAAGGCCTCGCGCAAAAGGCGAGGCTCAACAAACGTGTATCCGATGGCGGCTTCGAGACTCAAAATTAACGGTTACCTGTTGCGCTAGCTTCGAAATCAAACAACAAACTCATGTTGCCCGCGACGCCGACTTTACGTTGATAGGTCACGCCCAAGCCCAAGCGACCATTAGATTTCGTGATGTCAAGATCAGTGCCCTTGACCGGTAGGTCATCAATGCTCGCGCGGCGATCAAACGCATTGCGAATTGCTGCGCCCTGGGCGTCAACGGTGAACTCGTTAGCGGTCGCTTGAAGCACTTTTCTCAACGAAAAATACTCCGTCCATGCAGGCACGCAGCGAAACGCCGTGAACATCACAAACGCCACCACGGCCGCAAGGAATATGAAACCGATAAGGCTTAGACCGCGCTGACGTTTCAGATTAGCCATAGAGAAAAGCACACATTGTTCTAACGAGAATTATTGTATGCCGCGAAACACACGTTTGAAAGCAAACGACGACACGTCTTCCCAGTTAAACCAAATAAAGAAGGCCTTGCCGCGCAAATGCGTGTCCGGTACGAAGCCCCAATAGCGGCCGTCGAGGCTGTTGTCGCGGTTGTCGCCCATCGCCAAATAGTGACCCGGTGGGACTTTGCAAGTCACGACGTTGGCGTCATCAGTACATGTCGGCACGGGTGTTCCGGGATACTTCTGGTTCGGCAGAAACGACGGCATCTGCGGAAACTGCGCGATGAGGTACTCACGCTCGCCCAGCTTTTCTTTGAACTTCACGGTCGTGAGCTGTTGACCAAATTCTGAATAACTGTAAATGCCATCCTCCACTTGAGAGACCGGCGCGCCGTTGAGCGTTAGTTTTTTATCTTTGTAAACAATCGTATCGCCGGGCAACCCGATGATCCGTTTGATGTAGTCTTTTTCAGGCTCGTGCGGTGCTTTGAACACCGCAACGTCGCCACGCTGTGGACTATTCACGTCGATGATTTTTGCATCGAGCACCGGCAAGCGAATGCCATACGTAAATTTGTTAACCAAGATGAAGTCGCCCGTTATCAAGCCGGGGCGCATGGAGCTCGAAGGGATACGAAACGGCTCCGCCAAAAACGAGCGCAACACAAACACGACTAACAGCACCGTGAATATCGAAGCGGGGACTTCGATACCCCAGTGCAACACTTCGCCAGCCGGGCGGCGTTTAGCGAGATAGAACTTGTCAACCGCCCACGCAATGCCACACACAACGACCGCGCCGAGGAGCAGCGCAGGGAAATTGACCGGCACGCCGGTAAAAACACCGCGTAGGGCCGTGACGACGAGTAGCGCTAGGGCGAGAGAGGGTAGATATTTCATAGCAGCATTGTCATTCTGAGCGAAGCGAAGAATTGCATCTTTGTTCGTAAAGGCTCGTTGTGCACAAGCCGCTTGCCACCTGATCCTTCGCGATGCTCAGGAGGACGTTTCAACGATAACCGAAAAACTTTTACGTTGTGAGCGCTGCGACCAACGGTCACATCGTGGCGCAAACGAGCGCGCACGGGCGTGAATTACTTATCGCCGGTCTGCAAAATGGCCAAGAAAGCCTCTTGCGGAATTTCCACCGAGCCGACCGACTTCATGCGCTTCTTGCCTTCTTTTTGTTTGTCGAGCAATTTGCGCTTACGTGAAATGTCGCCGCCGTAGCACTTGGCCAACACGTCTTTGCGCATCGCCTTGAGGCTTTCACGCGCAATGATGGTGGCACCAATCGCCGCTTGAATCGCCACGTCGTACATCTGGCGCGGAATCAACTCACGCATCTTGGCCGCCACTTGACGACCACGATAAGCACTTTGCGCGCGGTGAACCATGCTCGAAAGCGCGTCCACCTTGTCGCCGTTAATCAGAATGTCGAGCTTCACGACGTCTGCCGAACGGAACTCTTTGAACTCGTAGTCAAGCGACGCGTAACCACGCGACACGCTCTTCAATTTGTCAAAGAAATCCATCACGACTTCGGCCATCGGCATGTCATAGGTGAGCATCACTTGCCGACCTAGATATTGCATGTTGACCTGCGTGCCGCGCTTTTCATTGCACAGCACCATGACCGCACCCACGTATTCTTGCGGCATCAAAATTGTGGCGGTGATAATCGGTTCGCGAATGTCTTCTACGCGCGAAAGATCGGGCAGCTTCGCTGGGTTTTCGATATTCAACACGGTGCCGTCGCGCTGCAAAATTTGATAGATCACCGTCGGCGCAGTGGTAATCAAATCCATGTCGTATTCGCGCTCAAGGCGCTCTTGCACGACGTCCATGTGCAACAAACCGAGGAAACCACAGCGGAAGCCAAAGCCCAACGCTTGCGAGACTTCTGGCTCGTAGTGCAACGACGAATCGTTGAGCTTCAATTTCTCAAGCGCGTCGCGCAGTGCTTCGTATTGATTTGACTCGACGGGATACAAGCCCGCAAACACCTGCGGCTTGACTTCTTTGAAGCCAGGCAACGCCTCAGCAGCCGGCTTTTGCGTATGCGTAATCGTGTCGCCTACCTTAGCCGAATCAAGCTCTTTAATACCGGCAATCACGAAGCCTACCTGCCCAGCCGACAGCGATTCACGCTGCGTGGAACGCGGCGCGAATACGCCAACTTGTTCGCACAAATGGCTACGCCCGGTCACCATGAACGTGATTTTTTCTTTAGGCTTTAGCGTACCGTCCACCACGCGAACAAGCATGACGACGCCGACGTAGTTATCAAACCAGCTGTCGATGATGAGCGCTTTGAGCGGAGCATTCACGTCGCCACTTGGCGCGGGAATCTTGGCGATCACTGCTTCAAGAATGTCTTCAATGCCGACGCCCGTTTTAGCCGAACAAAGCACGGCGTCGGTGGCATCTACGCCCACCACGTCCATGATTTCGTCTTTAACGCGTTCGGGGTCGGCGCTAGGCAAATCGATTTTGTTGAGCACAGGCAACACTTCAACACCAAGTTCGATGGCGGTGTAGCAGTTCGCCACAGTTTGCGCCTCGACGCCCTGCGAGGCATCGACCACCAGCAAGGCACCTTCACACGCGGAGAGCGAGCGTGAGACTTCGTACGAAAAGTCCACGTGTCCCGGCGTGTCGATGAGATTTAGGTTGTAAATCTGTCCATCACGAGCCTTGTAGGTCAAGGCGGCCGTTTGCGCTTTGATCGTGATACCGCGCTCTTTTTCGAGATCCATCGAGTCGAGCACCTGCTCGCTCATCTCGCGATCCGACAGCCCGCCGCACTTATGAATAAACCGATCTGCCAGCGTGGATTTGCCGTGGTCGATGTGCGCGATGATGGAAAAGTTACGTATGTTCTGCATGCTTAATAAGTAAAAAGGCCACTGGAGGCACGATGTGCAACCCCTGTGGCCTTTTTCGTGGCTAACCGTTGATTTTAGCGGTTGCCCGATGGTTTTGGTTTGAATTTATTCCGGCAGCTTCTCAGGAACGAAAATTTCCGCGAACTCGCTGCCTGCGCGATCTGCAGCCCGCTTCACGCGGAAGGCGATGGTGGAGCCTTTTTCAGCCGATTTCAGGATTTCCGCGAGTTGGGCGGGGTCAGTAATCGCAGTGGATTTACCCTTCCGCGTAATGCTCAACACGATATCGCCGTCATTGAGCGCGCGTACGCTCGATTTTTCAGAAATGTCAGCGATAACCGCGCCGCCTTGCTTCACCTTTGCCGCGTCTCTTTCCGCTTGGTTGGGCGCGCGTAGCGTCAGACCCAAGCGCGTATCCTTGGTGGTTTCAGGCGCACCTGTCTGCTTAGGGGATTTGCTGCCGCGCTCGACCGATGCGACCTGTTGGGTGTCCTTGAATTCTTCGAGTGTCACGCTCAGGTCGAGCGTTTTTCCGTCGCGCCAGACTTGCACCTTGGCTGGGGTTCCGGGGCGAACGCTGGTCACATACCGTGGCAAATCACGCGAGTCTTCAACCACACGGTCATTGAACTTGAGGATGATGTCGTCCTTTTGAATGCCCGCTTTTTCTGCGGCGCTGTCTTTGTTGACGGCGCCCACCATCGCGCCTTGTGGCTTCGGCAATCCGAACGCTTCGGCAAGATCGCGACTGACGTTGCCGATTTGAACGCCGAGCATGCCGCGTTTGACGCTGCCGCCCTTTTGTAACTGGCCAACAACGTCCATCGCGAGATCAATCGGGATCGCAAACGAGATGCCTTGGAAGCCGCCGCTTACGGTGGCAATCATGGAGTTGATCGCGACCACCTCGCCGCGCGTGTTGAACAACGGACCGCCGGAGTTGCCGGGGTTCACCGCTGCGTCGTGCTGGATAAAGGGCACTAAGTCGCCTGTGCTGTCGCCGCCACGGCTAGCGCGTGCTTTGGCGCTGATGACGCCCGTCGTGAGGGTGCTCTCAAAACCCAAGGGCTGGCCAATCGCTGCGACCCATTCACCCACGCGAAGATTCGTCGGATTGCCAATTTTGAGTGCGGGCAATCCGCTTGCTTCAATCTTGATGAGCGCCACGTCAGTGCGTTTGTCGGAACCAAGCACCTTCGCCTTAAATTCGCGTTTATCGGTGAGTTTCACGATCACTTCGTCAGCATCTTCGACGACGTGACTGTTGGTGATGATTTGTCCATCCGCAGAAATAATGAATCCGGATCCACCCCCTTGGCGGCGCAAGTCGCGCGGCGCACGGCCTTGGCCGCCTTGGCCCCGTTGCCCAAAGTATTTACGGAAAAACTCTTCCATTTCTTTGGCGTCAGGGCCACCCTCGTCACCGTCGGCGCGCGATTTGCTCTTGCCGATGGTGGAGCTCACGCTTATCGACACGACCGACGGACTATTGCGTTCGTAGAGCGTCACGAAATCCGGCAAGCCTTGTGCAACATAGGGCGTGGCGGGAGCGACGGCAGCAGCGCCGGACGCCTGCGCAACTGCCGGACCATGAGGGGATGTGAACGCGCCGACAGTAACGCCGAGTGCGCCAACAGCAAGTAGTGATGCAACGAGTGACTTTTTCACTGTTTTTTCTCCGGAAAAAATGGTGACAGACAAGAAATTAAAACGACAACAATGACGAGACGAATCCGCCGACAAGTAAAGGCAACGCCGCCTAAATACTCAATATTCAGCGACGACTCAAAGACGATGCAATCGCCCTGACCGCCGCCGGACGCGCGTCACCGAACGCGGTAATCAGCTGATCGTTGGCTTGGCGTGCGAACACCTGATGCGCGCCTTGCACCGAGGCTCCGAGCGACGGCGTTTCTCCAGCCGCAAGCGGCGCGGCATAAACCGACACCGATGACAAACCGTCTGAATACACCAACTGTGACACGGGCTCGGTACGACCGGGCAACGAGCGCATAAAGTTTTCGCTGACTTTGACAAAGCCTGCGGGCAACATTTTGGCGACCCAACCGGTATCCACTTTCAATACGCTGAACGGCAATTTGCGGTCGATACGCCAGTTTGCAATGCTCGACGCCAGTGTTGGTTTGACCTGTTCACGATCAATACGGCCACCGATCTTAATGTCGCTAAATGTGATCTCTTCAATCACGTTGCCGCGCTCGTCGAGCACACGTCCACGCAGCCATAAACCGGTTTTTAGCTCCGTCCACAGCTTGTGCCAGAAGCGAAATTCATCGTTGGGCTCGAAAAGCCAGACCTGCGCGTCATGGCCCGCGACACGCTCGATTTCCAGCTTCTTCACCGTGAAATGTTGCGCCAGTGTCGTCATCTGACGCGGCAGCAGTGACGGGAAACCCTGCCGTCCGGTGCGCGGTTCGATGCGGATCAAACGCGACTCAGGGATGTAGCAAGTCAGTTCGTCGTTCACGCGAACGACCTCAAACGGCGGGCCGTCGAGCGTGGTGATGCGCTCCATTTCCACGCCATTTTCAAAGAGATGAACGACGCGCGAAGTTTCGGCGGCACCACGTCGTTGGTAAGTAATGGTGCCGGTGTAGTTGAGCGTGGACGCCGCGTTCGCAGCCTGTTGCAGGATTTGACCGATACTCGGGACAGCGCTCGCCTGTGAAGCACCGCTTATCTGTGGCGAACCATTGCCCAAGCCCTGCGGCCATTGCGCAAACACCACGACCGGCGCGCTAGTCAACGCCGCAGCGAGCCACGGCAGTGAGTGCCACCGACGAGCCCGAAAAACATGACGAAGTACGTTCGTCGTTGTAGCCGCAAAAATCACGGGCAGTGCTCCTATCCTACTGCGCTTGAACGATGACGGCGGGACGCAAATATTGGCGCATCGGCGAGAGGCTCGACACGTCTGCGTTTTCTTGATGCGCCTGCAAATAGGCGTTGAATTCGGCGTTGCCCTTTGCGTTAGCTGCGGGCGCGGCCGATGCAAACCCTACAGATGGGTTGGTAGGCGCGCTCGCCACTTGCGGTGCGGCCACCTGATCTTTGTAGACAACGGTCCCGACAAACCCAACGGCAGCCACGGCCGCAGCCGTCGCCCACGCACGGCCACCACGGCCCATGGATGTCATTGCGCTAAACAGCCCGCGCTCTTTAATTTCGCGGTCTTGGCGCAGGCGTTTTCCGGCCGGTGCAAGAATCGCGGGCTCGGTCGCAATGGCCGAACGAATGCGATCAGCGCAGCCGCTCGGCGGCGCGTGTTCGACGCCGCGAATGCAGTCGCCGACGAAGTGCATTTCGGCCCAGCAGTAGCGGCCTTCTTCGCGGGAAAGCGTGGCCATCGCCAATTCGATTTCGTTGGGTGCGATGTCGCCATCCATCCAACGAGAAATTTGTTCTCGTGTTGCGGCCTCGGCCACCAGCTCAGCGTCTGTACCCGGTAGTTTCATGGTTGTGTCCATAGTGTCCTTACCATCTCCTGTCGTCCCGTGTTCCCAGTAACGGTCGCAATTCGGTCGCGATTGCTTCTCGAGCCCGGAAAATGCGGCTGCGCACTGTTCCGATCGGGCAATCCATCGCCTCTGCGATCTCTTCGTAACTCAAACCTTCAATTTCGCGGAGCGTGACGGCTGTGCGCAAGTCTTCTGGCAGCGCCGCCATCGCCCGGTTCACCGTTTCGCCAATTTGTTTGCTGGCGTATTCAGCGTCTGGGGTCGCAACGTCGTGTAGACCCTCGTTGCGGTCAAAAGATTCCGCATCATCGTCATCATCTGAGATCAAATCACTCATCGGGACGATCCGTCGCCCCGGACTGGCCAAGTAATTCTTGGCGCAGTTGATGGCAATTCGGTAAATCCACGTATAAAACGCTGCGTCGCCGCGAAAGGTCGGCAATGCACGATAGGCCTTGATAAAGGCTTCTTGAACGACGTCATCGACTTCGCCCGAATCGCGCACAAAGCGCGACACCAGCCGCTGCACTTTGCGCTGGTATTTGAGGACGAGGAGATCGAAGGCACGCTTATCGCCTGCCTGTACGCGTTCCACGAGTTCTTGATCGACCAAGCGGTCGCTCATCAGCGGTTATCCCTTTTTTCTTGTATCGCCTGGCTTCGCCGACGCTTATCTGTGTGAATGACCGGACTTCGGGGGCAAAAGTTCAGCAAACGCGGCAACTTAACGTCGCTTAACGCTTCAGCAATACATGGGGCTGAAGTCGCCCGACTTCAATACCGCGTACTGATTTGATTGAGACGCCTGCCCAGCTTGCCAGTGCGGCGCGTGCGGCGTCGTCCAACATACCGAGTTGTTCGAGCACATCGCAAAACGCAACCATCAGCGCCTTGATGTCACCGTCGCTGACCTTGGCCGCGATGCCGATGCCGCGGGAGCGGCAAGCCAGCGTTTGCACGCCGTCCGCGCCGACCTTGGTGGCCCAATCGCCGCGCCCGGCTTGGGCGAGCGCCAAATCGTGCCGCCCCTCGCCCGACACCATTTCGGGGTGCGTCGACATTGCGTCAAACAAGATTCGAGGCGCTGCGCCGTAGCGCGTGTCCGTCGCTTCGGTGCTGAGCCACGCAAACGCGCGCGCCAGTCCGCGCAACGACACGGCGAAGTTAGGTGCGCTGCAACCGTCGGTGCCCCAAGCCATTTTTGTTGGGTCAGGCTCGCCGCAGGCGTACGCCACGGCGTCACGGATGCGAAGCTGCACGGGGCTGTCGGGCTCAAGGTAGGCCGTGGATTCGGCGGCGAGAAGCTTGGCGTGCAGCAGCATGCCCGAGTGTTTGCCGGAGCAATTGTGAAACAGCGCACTCCAGCGTTTGCCGGGTTCGGGCGATTGGTGGTTCCATTTGTACCAATATGGCGTGTGATTGCCGCACTGCAACGCGCCGTCGTTGAGGCCGACCTTGGCCAGCAGGCGGGCTGCGGCGTCCGCGTGCATCGCTTCGCCGTTGTGACTCGAACATAGCAGCGCAATTTCAGCCGGCGTCAGGCCAAAGTCGGCAAATTTTGGGTTCGCGACCAGCGGCAGCGCCTGCAACGGTTTCAGCGCAGAACGCGTGAAAACGGGGTAATCGATGTCGCCAACGTGCGCGAGGAGATTGCCCGCACGGTCTACGACAGCGATCGATCCGTAAAAAACGTTTTCGACGTGCGCGCCACGCGTGCTGTAAGCGATGGGGACGTGTTTGGGGAGGAGAACTTCGTTTTGCATGGAGCTATTGTTTCATGGGCGCGCGGCTGGCAGCGATTCCTGCCAATGCGCTTGGAAGCCGTCTCCGCCGCCGATGACCGTTGCAAAAATTCAATGGCGTCATCGGAATTAGCACTGCATTCACGGAACGCGCCCACGCGGTCCATCGTGGTCAGGCGTGATGAACATATTCAGCTTTTACGCGTTAGCGACCAGCGGGCGGTCGTTTCGGACAATAAAGTTATTTAGTCGACTTTTATTAAAATACGCCTCTAATGAACACCCGGCGGTCGTTAGCGCTAAAAAGTCGTAATGGAAGCGATGAACCGGTCGCTAATTCTTCGCCTTACCCGCTTTTTCCAACCCGACTAGCTTGTCGCCCGCGACGATGCCGCGCTCTTTGAACCATCCCTGCTTCATCTCAAGCGCGTAGAGCGCCGGAGCTTTGGACGGGTGCGCGGTTTCGTCGTGCGGCTTCATGTCGAGAATGTTGATGATCACGCCTTTGCTGTCGATGTAGGCAATCGATAGCGGCACGAAAGTGTTTTTCATCCAAAAACCCAACGGCTGGCTTTCGGCGAACACGAAAATCATGCCGGTGTCGGGCTTGAGCGAAAAGCGATTCATCAAGCCAACCGTACGGGAATTATTGTCCGCCGCCACTTCGGCCTTGAGTTTCACGTTTTTGATCGACAGATCGATGACGGGCAAATCTTTGTTCACCTGCGCCATCGACGCGACAGGCAAAAACGCGACGAACATTGCCGCGAAGGCGAACGCGTTGAAGGTGGCGAGGAAGCGGCGATATAGGCTGAGCATGATGATTCGTGAGCGAAATGCGATTTATGCGATTGAAGAAGGCGGTGACGATTCTGCCGGATGCGTCGCCAAATAAATTTTCCAAATGATCGCCCCCACAAGTGTCGAGGCAAGCATCACAGACGCAAAGCGTACCAAGCTTTGCTGCGCAAACGGCACCACCAGCGCGCTGGTCACCGCCATCATCGCCACATGCGTGGACGACTGCAATGCGGAGACACTGCCACGCGCAAGCGGAAAGGCGTCGAGTAACTTGATGCTGATGCAGGGGGTGATGAGCGCCATGCCGAAGTTGTAGATCACGATGGGGGCAATGTTGCCAACAACGCTCGCAGGCAAGGTCAGGCTGACAACAAGATTGACCACCGCGCCCACGCCCATGATCGCGAAGCCCCAGTTGATTTGCCGCTCACGCGTGATGCGTCCGGCCAACCTGCCCGAGAGCCACGCCGCAAGCGTGATACCGATGATGCTCGGGATAAATAACAGCGCAAAGTCTTTGCTGGTGAGTCCCAAATGCCGCATCAAAAACGCCGGCGCGCCCGCGATGTAAACGAAAAAACCAACGAAATTAATGCCCGCAATCGCGGCGAGCGGCTGAAAAGACTTGTTAAAGAAAATTCGCCAGTAATTTCTCGTCAGCGGCCGCACGGCGAACGCCAAGCGGTGATCTCCGTGGTGCGTCTCTTCCAGTCCGAACGCGCACCAAACCGCCAACAGCGCACCAAAGCCAGCGAGAAACCAAAAAATTGCGGGCCACGCCATGTGCGCCACCAGCCAACCGCCCAAGATCGGCGCGATGATCGGGGCCAACGCGAAGAGCATTTGGATGCGCGAAATCTGGCGCTGCGCTTCGTCGCCCTCGAACAAATCGCGCACCACGGCGCGCCCCACCACGTACCCCGCGCCCGCGAAGCAACCTTGCAAGGCGCGAAACGCCAATAGCGCCTCAATCGACTGCGACATGGCACAGCCAATCGACCCCAGCACATGCACGCAAATCGTGCCGACAATCACCGGCTTGCGGCCGATTGCATCACTGATCGCGCCATGAAACAACGACACGATTGCAAAGCCAACGAAATACACCGTCAGCGAGAGCTGCATCTGCACTTCGGTCGCAGGTAGGGCTGCTTCCATCGCCGGGAAAGCGGGCAAATAGGTGTCGATTGAAAACGGGCCGAGCATCGACAGCGCGGCGAGCAGCCACGTGAGCCGCATGCGCGCGCGACCATCGGCGTAGCGGGCGATTAAGTGGGCGTTCGGGTGCGCAGGCTCTACAGGGTCGGCAATGACTTCCGCGACCGGATCAGCGCGATGCAAACACGGCCTCTTCGATTTCCGTACGCTTGAGCGACGGGGCAAACATCACGATGAAGTCGTACGCAAAGCGCCGCAAAAACGCATTGCGGCGCAGGCCAACGCGCGTCACCGATGGTGCAAACAAATGCGATGCGTCGATGCGCTTCAAGTCGGAGTCCACCTTCGGTTCATACGCCATTTCGGCGAGGATGCCGACGCCGACGTTCAACCGCACGTAGGTTTTGATCACGTCCGAGTCCAGCGCGGTGAGCGCGACGTTCGGCGTCACACCCACGCTTGCGAACGCACGATCCACTTGCGAGCGCCCGGTAAACGCTGTGTCGTAGGTAATCAACGGATACTTCGACAGTGCTTCAATCGTGAGCACTTTTTCCTTGCACAACGGATGCTTCGGTGGCGCAATCACGCAACGATTCCAGCGATAGCACGGCAACGTCACCAGCAGTGGATCCAGCGACAACGCTTCGGTCGCAATCGCAATATCAGCCTCGCTCCCGGCGACCCAGTCAGCGCATTGCTTCGGGTTGCCTTGCTTGAGCTTTAGCTTCACGTCGGGATACTTCGCGCCGAACTGCGTGACCACACGTGGCAGCACGTAGCGGGCCTGCGTGTGCGTGGTGGCGATGGTCAACACGCCAGCCTTCGCGTTGGTCATGTCGGAGGCGAGCGCTTTGAGGCTGGTAGCGTCGCCGTTTAGACGCTTCGCGATGGCATACGCCTCTTCGCCCGCTTGCGTGAGGCCAACGAATCGCTTGCCGCGGCGCTCGAAAATCTTGAGCCCTAGCTCGTCTTCCAGCGTTTTGATATGTTTGCTGACCACCGGCTGCGCGGTGTAGCACGCCACGGCAGCGTCGGACACACTAAAGCCGCTTTCGACGACGGCGCAAATGTATTTAATTTGTTGCAGATTCATACGATTCGCTAGGCAGATACTTGCCTGAACTGCTTGCTCCGGGAGCAGGCGAAAATTTCAGGTCAACCGGATGCGTTATTCTTTAGTTATATAAGCACATTATGACTCAACGCTTTTACCTCCACCCCGAAAACCCGCAGCCACGTCTGATCAAACAGGCGGCACAGATGCTGCGCGACGGCGCGGTCATTGCCTACCCAACCGACAGCTCGTACGCGCTGGGTTGCCATTTGGGTGACGCCAACGCCGTGAAGCTACTGCGGCAACTGCGCGGCGTGGATGACAAACATCACCTGACGTTGGTCTGCGCGGACTTGTCGGAGCTTGGCAAATATGCGCGCGTCGACAATCCGGCATTTCGCTTGCTAAAGCTCGCAACACCAGGGCCGTACACGTTCATCTTGGAAGGCACGCGCGAAGTGCCCAAGCGTCTGCTGCACCCGAAGCGCGCGACGCTTGGGTTGCGTGTGCCGGATCATCCGGTTGTGCAGGCTTTGCTCAACGAGTTGGGCGAACCGATATTGTCGGCAACGCTAATTCCGCCGGATTCGGAGGTTGCGTTGAACGACCCGGAAGACATTGCGAATCTAATGCCGCGCTCGCTCGCCGCGATTCTCGATGCGGGCCCCTGCCCCGAAGCCGCCACTACGGTGATCGACATGACCAGCGGCACGCCGGAAGTGATTCGCGTCGGCACCGGTTCATTGGAGCGACTGGGCTTGAGCGCGTAAGCGCGGCGTCGCGTTTCTCAAAAACGCAACGCGAAGCCACTGGCACAGGGTGTCCAACCCATAATCAATGAACACACCCATTGATCGTCGTTGGAAGGAAACCCTACGTGAGCACAACACTCCCCGGCATTGGCTTTATTGGCATTGGTCTGATGGGCCACGGCATCGCAAAAAATATCGCGGCTAAAGGCTTTCCGCTTACGTTTCTTAAGCGACGCAGCTCGCCCGATGCAGGCGCGGGACTCATCAAGCAGGGCGCGCGCGAAGCCGCTACGCCGCGCGAAGTGGCAGAGCACAGCGACATCATTATTTTGTGCGTGACGGGTTCGCCGGATGTTGAATCGGTGTCGTTTGGTGCCAACGGCATCAGCGAGGTGGCGCGAAACGGCATGATGGTGGTGGACACCTCAACAGCCGAGCCCACCAGCACCGCCAAACTGCGCGAGCGATTTGCGGCGATGGGCGTGGACTTCGTGGACGCGCCGCTGGCGCGCACGCCGGTCGAAGCAGAACTGGGCAAACTCAATACGATGGTCGGTGCAACCGACGAGAGCTTTGCGCGGCTGGAACCGGTGTTGAAAGCGTATTGCGAAAACATCTTTCACGTCGGCCCACCCGGTGCTGGGCACAAAGTGAAGCTCATGAACAATTTCATCGCGCAGGCGATCTGCACCGCCACAGCCGAGGCGTTCGCTGCAGCCGTGAAGTCCGGCGTGAACCCGAAAGAGTTGGTGCGCGTTGTGAGCGCGGGCGGCGTGAATTCTGGGCTCTTTCAGGCGATGGCGAAATCACTTGATGGCGACATGACCGGCTTAAAGTTTCAGCTCGACAATGCGCGCAAAGACCTTCGCTACTACACGCATTTCACCGAGAGCATGCCGTTGGCCAGTTGGGTCGGAGAGGCCGTCCACCAGTCGCTGGTGCAGGCGTGTGCGCTGGGGTTGGGCGACGGCATGGTCGCCCATCTTGTGGTGGCGCAGGAAAAACTGAACGGCGTAAAGATTACGAGCTGACAGCGCGCTGCGTTACGGCAAAAGTTCTACGCGGTTGCGCCCTTTGTCTTTCGCTGCGTACAGCGCTGCATCGGCGCGCTTCAACGCCGCATCGATTTGTTTTTCGCCAGTGTGCAATCGCGTAACTCCGATGCTCACTGTCATCGCAATCGCCGAGCCGCCCGCCGTGAACGGCGCATCGCAAATAGCCCTGCGCAGCCGCGTCGCCATTACCTCGCCGTCGGCCAAATTGCAATGCGGCAGTACCACCACAAATTCTTCGCCGCCGAGTCTCGCGAACTGATCGTAGGCGCGCAAGTCGCCCTCGACACGACGCGAGAATTCCGTCAGGAGACTGTCACCCGCGTCGTGCCCAAACCGGTCATTCACCGATTTGAAATGGTCGATGTCGAGCATCAACACACACACCGGCGCTTGATTGCGTTCGTATCGCGCCATCTCTGTGCGCGCCCAATCCATAAACGCGCGACGATTAGAAATGCCAGTGAGCGAATCGGTGCGTGCCTGCGCTTCAGCCGCTCGCAGTACGGCGTAGGCCGCGTGGCGATAGCCGTGGATACGGCGAGAGAGCAAAAGCGCGCTAATGATAGTGAGCACAACGACGTAGAAAACGCTCGCGGTGTAGAGCGGGATCGGCGGTAGTTTATGGAGAAGGAGGATTGCGAGCGTCGGAATCGCATACGTAAACGCGACCACTATGTGCATGCGTAGCGGCAGCGGCACGCCGGTGCAAAACGCCATGATCGCGAAGACTTCAAAAATGTAGTGGCCGAAATATTCACGCGGCCGATAGTAGGCGTTGACGAAGATGACCAGCAACCCTATCGTGACCCAAAGCAGCAGCAGCAGATCGCACTTCTTCGGGTCGTGGAAGCGCGGCAACGCCCACCAAAGCCATGCGCTGTAAAGCATCAACGCGGTGCGACACGTGACAAAGCGCAAAAAATCGGCCGACCCAACGCCGTAAAGGCTCAAGTCAAACCACAGAAACCCGAGGTTAGGGATCGCGAAAAGCAGGATGACGAAGCGCCATTGCTCGCGGTCTGACGCGAGGTAATGCGCTCTGTATTGCTCTTCGGTGAATCCTCGTTGCTGCAATGCCGTCCTCAGTTACCGTGTACGCCTTAACCGGAAGTTCCGAGGAAAGCGGATGTGTTGTGGGCAGCAATTGATAAGCGAGTCGATAAGAATTTTCTTACCAAAGAATCGAATGAACCCCCGTACTTACTCATTATGCACATCCGAGCTTACGCCGACCTCGACACGAAACAGGCGGCCTTGAATGCAAAACTCAAGCGGACAACGGCAAGCGTTCCGCGAGCGGCAATTCGACCGCGTGTACGAGCTGCAACACTTCCAATTCGCAACCGAAGTGTCCGACGATTTGCATGCCCACCGGCAGACCGTTGGCCGCGAAGGCAACGGGTGCGCTCGCTGCCGGATGCGAGGTCATGGTGATGCGTCCGGCGGACTTCATCCAGTCGAGATAGGTTTCGAGCGGCGTGCCGTCAATCTCAGTCGGGTACGGCGTGTTGATGTCGAACGGCAACACTTGATTGACCGGGCAGAGAAAGTAGTCGTAGCGCTTTAAGAATCGCTGCATCCGCTCGAAGCATTTCGATTGCTGCATCTGTGCCTCGGCGATCTGCGCGCCGGTGAGCGCGAGGCCCTGCTCGACGTTCCACACCGCCGCGTCTTTCATCAGGGCGCGGTTGTGTTTGTAGTGATTCCCCAGCGTGGTGACGAGATTGAGCGCGCGCAACACTCGAAACGCGTTGTCAGAAATGCCGAGATCGGGCTCGGCTTCTTCAATCACGCAGCCGATGGCCTCGAAGCGTTTGAGCGAAAGTTCGAGCGCTTCGCGCACGTTTTTTTCTACGGGCAAACCGCCGAGCGTTGGGCTCCACGCGATGCGTGTACCTTTGAAATCTCGCGCAAGGGACTGCCGAAAAACCGTCGGGTCACCACAGCGCCCAATGGCCACACGCGGATCGTCGCCCGCTTGAATCGAGAGCAACCACGCCGCGTCTTCGGCCGTGCGCGCAATCGGGCCGTGCACATTGAACGCGCCCCAATGATTCACGTTGGGATAAATCGGCACGCGTCCTGGCGTGGGCCGCAGGCCGACCACGCCGCAAAAATTCGCGGGGTTGCGCAAGCTGCCGCCCATGTCCGAGCCGTCCGCAAACGGAAGCATTCCAGTGGCCACGGCAACCGCCGCGCCGCCCGACGAACCGCCGCAGGTTTTGCTGGTGTCCCACGGGTTTTTGGTCGCGCCGAAAATCGGGTTGAAGGTCTGACTGCCGAGCGCAAATTCCGGCGTGTTGGTTTTGCCGAGAATGCTCAACCCATGCGAGCGAAAGCGCTCGATCATCACGCCCTCGTAGTCGGGAATCCAATCTTTCAGAATCGGCGAGCCCATCGTCGTGCGCATGCCCTTGACCGGCTCCATGTCCTTGATGGCGATGGGCAATCCGGCCAGCGGCGACGTGGGCAAGCCCGCGACACGACGCGCGTCGATCGCGTCGGCGTTGGCATACGCGCCGTCACGATCAAAGGTGACGATGGCGTTGAGCGAAGGATTGGCGTGGTCAATGCGCGCCAAAAATGCATCGAGCAATTCGCGCGACGAAATTTGGCGCGTCGTCAGCAGGCGGGAAAGTTCCGGCACCGACGTATAACAGAGATCAGTCATAACAACTTTAGGGGCGCAGCGACAGCCTGACGGTCGTCGCAGCCGCTTTTAATGCTTAGTCGAGAATAGCGCTTTTATGGCGCTAACGACCGCCAGGCTGTCGTTAGCGCTATAAAGCTGTTTCGCGTCAATGGCGGTGCGGCCGCGGGAGCGACCTTGGCGGCGCTTGATATTGCGACGGGCAATCGCGGGCGAGCCCGCTCCCACGACGTCGCTCGTCACTCGTCACTCGCCACGCGCCGCTCACGACTCACGGCTCACGGCTCACCGTTCAGTTCTTCTGGATATTCCAGTACGCGGAGCCGGCGGTTTTCAACACACCCGAAATGTTCTTGCGGGTAACGGCTGGATTTTTGTATTCGCCGAGGATCGCGTGGGTGCCGACCTGCGTGGCGCGTACCTGCACGGCTTCGGCGATGCGCTTCTTGTCCGCCTCGGTGGTGGCGCGTGCGTACTGCTCGCGTAGCTTTTCGAGTTCGGCATCGGTGGCCCAACCGGCCCAGCCTTTTTCGCCATTGCCACCGAGTGGCGCAGCCGTCAGCGGGTTCATGATGTCAGCGCCCACCCAAGCGGTGAGGAAAATGTTCCAACCGCCCTGCTCAACCGGGTCTTTCTTCGCGCGGCGCGCGACGAGTGAACCCCAGTCCATTGTGACCAAATCGACCTTAAAGCCTGCTTGGCGCAGCAACTGTGTAGCCACCAGCGGCAGTTTGTGAATCGACTGCAAATCGGTCGGACGCATGATCAAAATCGGCTTCCCATCGTAGCCCGATTCTTTGAGCAGTTGTTGCGCCTTGACCATATTGCCTTTGACCATGAACTCGCTGCCCTTAGGACTCGCGAGCGGCGTACCGCACGGGTACATGCTCGGGCAAGTCGAGAACATGCCTTCGTTTTCCGGGCCAACTTGCGCGCG
Source organism: Casimicrobium sp. (assembly GCA_040079845.1). GTDB lineage: Bacteria > Pseudomonadota > Gammaproteobacteria > Burkholderiales > Casimicrobiaceae > Casimicrobium. The sequence continues at coordinate 25,341 of JBEBJR010000004.1, forward strand.
TAAGAACGCTTCTTGATTCATCGCCCACATCGCCGCTTCACGCACTTTTACGTTGTTGAACGGCGGCACCAGATGGTTGAACCGCATCACGTATTGGTAGTTCACCGTGCCGGTATCGACCACGCTCACACGCGGATCTTTGCGCAACTGCGGATATTGCTCAAACGCGGGCTGTTCGATCATGTCGATTTCACCGGCGAGCAGCGCGTTGAGCTGCGTTTGTGCGTCTTTAAGCGCTAGCCATTCCACACGGTCAACGAAGACCTTCTTGCCGCCCGCAAGACCGGACGGCGCTTCGCTGCGCGGCACGTATTTCGTGTTCTTCAAGTAAATCGACTGCACGCCGGGCTTGTATTCGTCTTTCTTGAACACATACGGACCCGAACCGGTGTAGTCGTCAATAACCTTAAACGGATCGGTAGCTGCGACGCGCGCAGGCATGATGAATGCTGGGTTTGACGACGGCTTGCCCAACGCGTCGAGTACGATGCCCGTCGGTTCTTTGAGCATCATGCGGAAAGTTTTGGCGTCCGGTGCGTCCATCTTGTCGACGAACGTCATCAGCTTTTGACCGAAACCATCGCGGGCACCCCAGCGCTTAATCGAGGCGACGCAATCTTCGCCGGTCACCGGTTTGCCGTCGTGAAATTCGAGTCTGTCGCGCAACGTGAACGTATAAGTTTTCCCGTCGGGGCTCACCGTCCACTTGTCGACCATCTGCGGTTTGATCGCGCCCTTTTCGTCGGTCGCAAACAGGGTGTCGTACACCATGTAGCCGTGATTTCGCGTGATGTACGCCGTGACGTTAAATGGATCCAAGTTTGCGGGGAACGCGTGTGGCGCAACTTTTAATACTTTTTGTTGGGCCGCAGCGGGCAACGCCGCCGCGCACGCCAGAAGTACCGCAGCAGCAAGTTTCACAAATTTCATAGACGTCTCCAGTCGATAGTCAAAAGGGTAACCCTGAAAACCATTGTAGGCGCGAGACAGCGCGCGTCATCAGGGTCTACCCATTTTTAATGTGCGCGCTGGGGTGCCGACAAGCGACGCGAAGTCGTCGGCTACACCGTGACCGAATGCCGGCGCGGACTCGGCCGCGCTTCCCTGTAGCACCAAGCGACGCCAAGTCGTCGCCTACGACTTTGATTCCCGACTAGCGGTTGACGCTGGCACCAACGAGCAACTACGCAACGTGCACCGGCCATGGCCGTTGAGTCGGCCGAATTTGCTCGATGACGCGGCAGAGCTGCAACACCCCCAAATCGTCAAATCTGCGCCCTGCCACCTGCACCCCAATCGGCAAACCGCGCGTGCGGCTCACGGTCGAATAGCCCCAATTGACCGACGCGGCGGGCTGCTCGCTCATGTTGTACGGAACGGTAAAAGCGATGTGTTCAAGCGCCTGCTCGGGGTCGTTGCCGGGACAATAAAAGTCAGCTTCGAACGCCGGTACCGGCGATGTTGGGGAGATTACAAAGTCGTGTGCGTGCGTCGCGGCCACCGTCGCCTCGCGCATGGCCATGATCTGCGCGTAGAACGACATCACGGTGTCGCCGGTAAATCCCTTCGCGCGATAGCTCGCCCAATGCACGATAAATGGAAGAATCTTGGCGCGCTGCTCCTCGTGCATTCGCGAAATATCGCCGTGGCTGCGTGCCTCAAAAAAACCGCAAATGCCGTCAAGCATCTGCCGCGTGAGAAACGGCTTCATGAGCTCGACAGTGGCACCATGTTGCTCCAAAAGTTGGCCGCATTCCCACGCCGCTGCGGCAACATCGCTCTGCACCTCGCTGCCTGCACCCGCGTCCGTCAACACGGCAATTCGCTTGCCTTTCAGCGAGAAGTTGTCAAGCTCGCCTGCGTAATCAACTGTCGACGCAGGCAAACTCATGAAGTCACGATGCTGCGGATCGGGGCGCGAAATAATATTCATCAGGAGCGCTGCATCGCGCACCGTTCGCGTCATCGGCCCCGCAACGCGTCCCATGTAAGGCGGATTGATCGGAACGCGCCCAGCAGAGGGCTTCAAGCCGAAGATTCCGCAAAAACTGGCTGGCAGCCTTATCGACCCGCCAATATCAGTTCCGATGTGTAGCGGGCCGTAACCCGCCGCACAGGCTGCGCCTGCCCCTGAACTCGAACCGCCGGGATTACGGTTGAGCTGCCACGGATTTCGCGTCACGCCGTGATAGCTTGATTGGCCGCTGGAGAGCATGCCGAAATCGGGCATCGTTGTCTTGCCGACCAAGATCAGCCCGGCTTCTTGCAGCCGGTCAGCAATCGGCGCGTTTTCAGTTTTCGGCGACAACGATCCCACCGCAGTACCGATGGGCGCGGCGTCGCCCGCTGTGTAGAGATTTTCCTTGAGCGTTATCGGTACGCCATCGAGCGCCGAGCGCGGGGCTCCCGCCTTGCGGCGATCGTCGCTCGCGCGCGCCTCAGTGCGGGCGAACACCGTCTTGTTCAGAAACAATGCGTTTAGTGTGCCCTCGCATTCGAGCAGTCGATCTGCGACGGCATCGACCATTTGTAGCGACGTCATCGCACCGACTTCCAGTTGGCGTGTGACGTCGGATGCGGTTAACCAGCAGAGTGTGTTCATGCATCAAAGTGTATCGCTGCCACGCCGCAGGTGCACGGCGGTTTGCACGGTGAAGACGGTTCATTGCCAGCGAATGAAACGCGGAAGCAGATCGCTGCACTTTAATTTTGCGCCAGAACGCCCCCCAACTTTGGCAGTGAATCGCGGGCGAACGGTATCGGACCGTACAAAAAGCAAAAGCCCCGCAAGCGGGGCTTTTGACTCATTCGGCTCGGCGTGAACCGAGCGAACTTAACAACACACTACATGCTTACTTCTGCACGCGACGGCGTTGGAAGGCTACGAAGCCAGCCAGCATCAGGCTCATAAAGCCCAAGCCAAGCATGCTCATCGTTGGGACACCAACCGGTTGGTCGTCGTCCGTCACGTTAACGGTAGCCACTGCGTTCCCGAGGATCGTAGCTGCAACCGATGGGCCACCGGCTTTGAGGCCGTTGTTAGTCGCGGGAACCGTCGTCGGAAGCAGGCTGATCGTCATCGTGTAAGTACGAGCGTTTCCGATCGTCGTGTCGTTGATGGTTTGCACCGTCGTTGGCACCGCAACCAAGCTTGCCGCTGCTGCTGGGCAAGTTACCGAGCCAGTTGGGCTTCCCGAGTAAACATCACCTGGGTAAGCCGTGGCTGGAGTGATAGCGAAGTCGACCTGTTGTGACTCAGCAAGCGTCGGGCAGCTCACACTGAAGCGAACGATCGTGCCTTCAGCCGTTGAGGTCGACAGTGCCGAGCCGGTTGCACCGGAAACTGCGTTCACTGCAACGTCGTCATCCGTGATCGTTGCCGTGGCAGACGCTGGCGAGCCAACCGAGTAGTCAGTAGGTGCCGCTGGTGCAGCAACCGAGTAAATAACCGTCTCAGCCGGATCAATCAGTGCGTCATCACATGCGGTGACCGTCACATCAACCGTGCTTTGACCACCCGTGATTGTCACTGTGGTGCCCGTGACAGACGACATGTAGTCTACACCTGCGGTGCATGCAGCACCGTACGTCGCGGTTCCCGAACGACCGATGTTTACCGTCAGCGCCAAGGCTTGCGCTACTGCGCTGCCGCCCGAGCGGGTGTAGGTGAACGTTCCGGTTCCAGCAGCTTCGGCTACAGCACCGCCGCCCGATACGGTAACTACTTGTGGGCTGTCGTCGTCTGCAATCGTCTGAGTGCGCGAGGTAGTCGCTGCGTCAAGTGTGTACAGCGCGTTAGCTACGCTGCCTGCGGTCGTAAGCGTCAGGATCACAGTCTCACCGCCGACTTCAGGGAGTAAATCGTCGATTGGGCAGACGTTTAAGGTCTGACCACCCGCTGAGTTATGCACAACGGAATTGGTTGCGACAGGGATAACCGTGCCCGTGGCGCAATCAGTGCCCGATTTAAGATCGTAGTCGGTGCCACGTGTAGCAGTTCCGGTCACGGCGAAGGTCAGTGTGCGTGCCGACGTGACACCGCTCAAACGATTCAGCGCGAAGGCGCAGCCGGTTGAGGGTTCCGCGCAAGCGGCGATAGTAACCAAGCCGAACACAGGATCCGAATCGTTGTCCGAAATAGTCACAGTTGCAGCAGAGCCCGTACCGACAGCCGATGGGCCGGTTGGTACGCCTGCGATAACAGTCTGTGAACCTTCAACAGCGGTGTCATCCACTGGTATGACGTTGACTGTGCAGCTTGCACTACCCGATGGCACAGTCAGCGACAGCGTTGGAGCTGTGTAGCTTACGCCTGCGCAACTGCCACCGGCGAAGCTGAAATTACCCGTTGCAGGCAGCGCCGTGCCGGTGATCGTCGATGTCAGAGCCTGCGTAGCCGTCGTCGCGCCAGTACGTGTGAACGTGAGCACGCCGTTGACCGGACCCGTTTCAGACGCTGCGGCAGTCGTTGCCGCAACAGATGCACCAACTTCGTTATCGTTAATCGACAACGATGCGAACTTACCCGCCGAAACGTAGTTGCTGGTCGCCGTGCTGTCCGTCACCGTTGCAGTTAGCAACATGTTGCCGTCAATGGTGCCGTTGTCTTGCGTTGTGACGCCAATCGCGCAGCTCGTTGCTCCGTCTGCAATGGTTGCACAACCGTTGGAGGAGATAGCGGCTGTTTTACCAGCCAGAGCAGCGCCGCTCAGCGTAACCGGGATAGCGAAACCGCCGCAGCCAGTTGCGACGGCTGGGAAGTTGACGGTGAACGTCGCCGCGCCGCCTTCGAAGACGTCAGGCGTGACGGAAACCGATGAGACTGTTGTCTTACCGCAAACTAGAAAGTTCACGGGCGTCGTCGCGCCGGCTGTCGCACCCGTAATGGCCAGAGTTGTGCTACCGCCTGGCAGCGCAACAACGGATCCGCCGTAAGTGGCAATATTAAATGTCGCGGTTTGGGAACCACACGACGCGCCATTCGGGAACAGCGACGTGGCGATATCAGCCCAAGTCACTGCGCGGCTACCGGCGAAGTCATTATTGAATAAACAAGATGCGTAAACACCTGAAAGCGCTTCCGAGCCTAGGTCCGCATTAGCCGCAAAAGATAATTGAAAATTACCCTGGCCTTGATTCGCTACGTCACCCGCTCGATACTGAACGGGAACGGAAATTACGTCGCCGACCGACGCATAAACTTTTGTTGTTGGCAGACTGATGACTTGAGCGAAGCTGGTCGCTGCAATGAGCGACGCTGCTATGCCAGCGCAGAAATGTCGTGCCGTTGTTGAAATACGCATTTTGTTGCCTTTTCTCTTCAAAATTCTTACGGTGTGACTACGAACGTAGTGCCACACGTCTGATTCAAATATGTTTTGATCGCATTACCAGTGGTGCGCGTTGCGCCAGCACCTAAAGCACCGGTCGGAATGGCTGCATTGCTCAATCCCAACAACGTACGGTAAAGCAGCAAGCCGTCAGACAACCCGGACACCGTCCCATTACCGTCAACATCAAGTGCCAGGCCTTGACCGAGTACGAAGGCCTTGATATCCGCCCCAGCAGTACGCGTCGCACCAGCACCGAGTGCACCCGGCGTTACAGAGGTGTTGCTTAATCCCAGAAGTGAGCGATAAATCAGGAGACCGTCAGAAAGGCCCGCAACTGAACCATTGGCGTCGACGTCCAGGCTACAAGCCGGAGCCGCCGCACCGTTCACCACAATCGTCTTTGCTGTATCGACGTTCCCGGCATTAGCGTAAGAAATATTGCCAGCAGTATTGAGCGTAACGTTGGTCGAACCGGACGTGAAGGCTACTTTTGATTTCAATCCGATGCGGAACAGCGTTGTCGGAACGGTGAGTGCGCCGCTCTCAGTAACAATGCCGCCCGGATTCAAACAGCCGTTAGTTGCACCGGGAGCCGCTGGGTCGGCAGTGCCGGGCCAGCCAACAGCGCCTGCCGTTGGCGTGGTGCGAATCGAGGTGTCAATCCAGCCAAAAACCACTTCGCGCGTCGTTCCGCTGACGAGCTGGTCACTCGGGCTGGCGATCATGCATTTGGTGTGCAGCGCTGTTACGCCGGTTGCTGGGATGACAACATCGAAGAAATTCGAGTCGTAACCGATTTTTAGACCGAGACCCGCTTCGTTAGCGGTCTGGCTACCCGTCACGCTGTAGTCCACATCGATAAACAAAGTGGAACCCGCAGCCAGGGACGTGCCTGCTGGGAGTGTCACGTTATCGATTATCGCCGCGCCACGCTTGGGCGTGAGGACTTGTGCGGCATTTGCAGATAACGCAAAAAGAGCGGAAGCAGCTACTGCTCCGCTCAACGCCACTGCTTTAACAAATGGTCTAGGCATATTTACTCTCCGTTTGATCGCCATGCTACACAACCTTTTCCACAATGTGAACTCTTGTTTGCTGCTTTTGTCGTCGCCCCGACATGGGGCGGCAACCTTGGGTGAAATGATTCACCCCTTAAAACGTATTTTTAACGCCGAACGCGACATTTATCCGTGAATAAATCCTCGTCGGCGAAAACGGACTAGAAATTGGTATCAATCAGCGCCAAACAGCCGCTTCCGTAACCGTCGGCAAACCCCGCGCTCGCGAGATTATGCCGATGTCATTATGAAATCGCAACGAATAGTTTGTAATCATTCAGCAACCATCGCATTCGCGTGCGATGGGCATTTGACCGATTGTTGTATTTTCGCGACTCACGGCGCGAAATTGGTTCCGCAATTCGCATTCAGGTTGTTCCGAGCGCCGTCCCATTGAGGCTGGCTGATGCCTGTGCCGTTAATGACAGCGCTACCGGTAAAGCCCAACATCGCGCGGAGCAGCACCAATCCCTCTTTGTGGGCTCGCGGCTGGCTGTCGCCGTCCATATCAAGCTTGCAGGCCAGAGCGCTAGCGAGTACAGGCGATTCAAAAGCGCCCATATCAACAGTGGTGTTCACGATTCGTGGGAAACCCGTGCCGCGTTGGTCGAAGGCGGTCGCGAGGGCGTTGTCGCCCGTGTCAAGCGCAGGACTGCCGGCCCGCAGCGCATGCGTTAGGGTCACGCCGCCGTTGGCGTTCAAGCCTTCTAGTTTTGCGTCGATGCCGCAGACGACTGCGTTGCTGCCGCAGGCACCTGCGGGCATGTTGCCGCCGTTTTCGACGATGGAATTTGCATACGCGTAGGTGACGCCCGCAAGCACGGGGTTAAACACGGGGAAGTAGCCGTTGCCAAATTGGTACTGGCCCAAGATCGAGTTACGTACCGTAATCGATGCGTTTGCTGCTGGGCCCGGCGTGAATGCCGCCACCGAAAAGGCGTCGGTGGTCGGACCGTTGCGTGCAGAAGTGACGTTTTCAATCACGACGGTGTTGGTGCCTGCCGTCGCGGCTGCGTTGATCATGAAGGCTGCGCCACCGCCAGAGTGCGAAGCGTTGCCCGAAATCGTGGAATTGCGCAACGTGTAATTGCCGGTGCCGTTGAATAAGAGCGCGTGGATGCCCTTGGCGCGGTTGTTATAGAAGGCCGAGTCCGACACCGTGAAATTGCGGCCCGCTCCAGCAGGTGCCAACGTCAGCCCGGCTTCGTTTTCGGCGGCATAGTTGTCATGTACGGAGAGTCCGACGCCGGTAAACGTCAACGAGTCAGAAACGAGTAGAACGCCGTAACCGCCGTTGGCAGTTCCTGGCGTTATGACTGCACCGGCATTGGTGCGATTGCCGGACACCGTGACATCGGCCATCGACACGCTGTTGTTGACGAATAGTTGACCCGCGCTGTTGCCGCCACTGCCAGCAACGGCGCTGCCTAGAACTTCGTTGCCTTCGATGTCGGAGCCGTTCATAACGATGTTGCCGCTGCAGCCGATGCGAAAGCCGCCGGTGTTGGTCGTGGCGATGTTGCCGCGAACCAATGTGTTCGTAACGGTTACGTCGTGCTTGGAAGTTCCGGTGCAATTCCCGCTAACGTCAAACGTATCGGTAAGAACCTCAAAGCCACCGATTCGGCTATTGATCGCGCGATTGCCAACAATTGCTGAATCGGTAATCGTAGTGGTGCCGCCGACAGTGAGGACCGAGAAGCCGCCGCGCTCTTCGTTCGCGGTATTGCCGACGACACGAATTTGATTCAGAGAAACATTGCCCACGATGTTGCCGATATTGAAGCCACCGTAGCGGCCACCGCCAATAGCCGCTACGCCGGTCGATGCGTTGGACAGCACGTCGGTGTTGGTGATGCTGACCGAATTGGCGTTAAAAATCTGGAACGCGCCGCCGCGTTCGGCGCTATTGCCAAAGAAGCGGCTATTGCTGATCGTGACTGCGCCTACTTGGACGGTGCCGGAGCCAAAGAAAGCACCGCCGTTGTCTGGCCGGCCCGTGGAAGTCGCAGGGCTGGTGGTACCGCGGCTTGTGCGATTGTTTTTGAACACGACATTTGTCAGCGTTGCGTTCGGGAATGTGTTGGTCGGCGAGATCGGGCTACCCATGCCCATCGCGCCACCGAAGCCTCCGGAAACCGGGTATACGCCAGCAACGCCATTGCCAATGCTTTCGCAGCCATCGAACACAACGTCAGTCAGAGTCGTCGACTCGCGCGAAAAGAAACAACCTGCGCTTGTACCAATCGCGCGACCGTACTGCAGGGTCAAGCCACTGAGTGCAAAGGGCGTGTCCGTCGTATCCGAACCGTCGCTCACAGTCAGCAGACGGCGACCAAAACTCGGAATCGTTTGACCGCTTACGGCCAAAACGGCTGCGCCCGGGCCGGTGACGGTCGTGGCGCGCACGGCATAAAGAATCGAGGTGTTCGGCACCGGCTCCGGCGAGTTTGGGCCTACGCTCATGGAACGGTCGGCCAACTGAATGACGCCGGTCAGCGCGGTCAAACTCACGGTGTCCGCGCCAGAGCCCGCCGTGCAGCCGAAGGTCGCGCCGCCGACAGCAATGTCGAGATTGGCGGAGGCGAGCGCCATGCGCAATGTGCATTTGGCTGACGTTAAGACCGCAGGCGCACCTGCGTAGTCAAATATCGCGCCCGTGGCGTCGGGGAAGACGTCGTCCGCTAGCGAATTTACCGTGATTGTGGCGGCGTGGGCGCTTGCGGTCAATGCAATCAATGCGCCGCCCAACCACTTAAGCGCGGCCTGGCGCGATATAGCTTGCTTCATAGGTGTCCCCGAGATTTGTTTTGAAGTTTTTGCGCTGTCATCGGAAAACTCCGAAGCGGCGCGAGCGGTGGAAATGTATCAGTAAGACGATATTAAGTGGTGGGTCAGTTTCGATCACCTACCCAGTTGGGTGGGACTCAATTTCGCACCCTATACTTTGTCTATGATTTCTATCGACTATTGCAAAACTTTAGCCCGCTACAACCGGTGGCAAAACCAATCGTTGTACGCCGCCGCTGCGACGTTGCCCGACGGCACCCGCAAGCGCAATATGGGTGCTTTTTTCAAAAGCATTCACGGCACGTTGAACCACATCATGGTGGCGGATCGGCTGTGGCTGGATCGACTCGAAGGCCACCCGTCGACGATCACCGCGCTCAACGAGGAGCTCTATAACGACTTTGATGAGCTAACTAGGCATCGGGCAGGCGCGGATGATCGGTTGGATCGCATAGTTGCGACTCTTGACGAGGTGTCGCTTGCGGCACCGCTGACCTACCGGCGCATGTCGGGCGGCGGCGAGGCTATGACGCTGCCGCTCTCGCTCGTGCTGATGCACATTTTTAATCACCAGACGCACCATCGCGGACAAGCGGGAACGCTATTGATGCAATGCGGTGTCGATCTGGGTGTGACCGATTTGCCGATGCTGCCTGCGACGTTTCTGTCGCCGGTGTTTGGGAAATGAGGTGCGTTGAGTATTCGGACGCCGCGCAACTGTGGCAGGTCGCGGAGCCGCTACTGTGCAAAGACGTAGCGAACAACACGCATACGCTCAGTGCGTTGCGACGACTCGCGCGAGACGGCGCTCAGCATGGCGAACGGTTTTTCGCGCTGCACGATGCCGCTGGCTCATTGCAAGCGACCCTAGTGCGTACCGACATCGGGCACGCTTTTTTGTCACACCTGTCCGCCGACGAAGCATCGGCGCTCGGAGCTGAGTTGAGAGCGCGCGACGCCGCCGAGTTGGCACTCGCTGGCGTCGTGGGCGTGCGCGACAGCGTTGAGGCGTTCGCTCGCGCGTACGCAAAACCGACCACCGTCTACGCCAATATGATGCTCTATGTCCACGAAGGTGCCATCGTTGCGGGTGATGCCCAACGTGAGGGCGGTCACGCACGAATTGCGACCACCGCCGATCACGCGAACATTGTGCGCATGATGGACGCATTCGATGAGGAACTGGAAATAATCCGCCTCGCAACGCCCACTGCGGAACGCGTCACGCGACGCATCAATGCGCAAGAAATCGTGGTGTGGCAAGTGGGTCAGGACGTCGTGGCGATGGCCGGCGCGAATCCGCTGCCTGCCCACTCCGCCCGCGTAGGCCCGGTCTACGTGTTTCCTGCACATCGCCGACGCGGCATCGCACAGGCGGTAACCGCCGCAGCCACGGCACACATCCAACGCGACGCGCCACGCACGGTATTTCTGTTCACCGACGCGACCAATCCCGCGAGCAACAAGGCGTATCAGAGGATTGGCTACCGCCACATCGCCGATCATTTGCATTTGCTGTTTTAGCCCGTCGCCAGTTGGCCGCGGAGCGAGTTGTAGGCGACGACTTGGCGTCGCTCCGTGCCACGAAGAAGCGCGGCCGAGTCCGCGCCTACAACAGGTTCAGGTGTAGGCGACGACTTGGCGTCGCTCCTTGCCACGAAGAAGCGCGGCCGAGTCCGCGCCTACAGCAGGTTCGGGTTTAGGCGACGACTTGGCGTCGCTGAGTGGCTTGCCGTCTTTGGTTACAGCTTTATGGCACTAGCGACCGCCGGGCGGTCGATGTAAGCAATTTATTCTGCTTATCGACTTTAAGTAATTTTTTAAGCTGAGCGGCGCCTGATGGTCGCTTGACGTTATTTTTGCAGTCAAGCTGTTCGAGGGCTCACGATCTAGCATCCACGCGCCGCCAAGTCGACACTCGCGTTGTGTGCGCAACCAAGCGCAATTCGCGATGCTAGAATGTAGGGCTTTGTTTCATAAGCGTTTTTCGGGTTTTGGTGCCAAGGCTTACCGCTGGGAGTGAACTCCAAGCAAGGCCTAGCGCGCCGCAATTTCGTTCCGACCCGAGCGCATCACTACTGGAGATACCCATGGCCATCGAACGCACCTTTTCTATCATCAAACCTGACGCAGTTGCGAAGAACGCCGTTGGCGCCATCGTCGGCCGTTTTGAAGCCGCAGGCCTGAAAGTCATCGCTTCGCGCATGGCTCACCTCTCGCGCGCCGAAGCCGAAGGCTTCTACGCTGTGCACAGCGCCCGCCCATTCTTCAAAGACCTCGTGGATTTCATGATCTCCGGCCCGGTCGTTCTGCAAGTGTTGCAAGGCGAAAACGCAATCGCTAAGAATCGTGATCTGATGGGCGCTACCGACCCGAAGAAGGCCGCACCGGGCACGATCCGCGCCGACTTCGCTGATTCGATCGACGCTAACGCCGTGCACGGCTCTGACGCGCCAGAAACCGCAGCGGTCGAAATCGCTTATTTCTTCCCACAAAGCCAAGTGTTCGGCGGCTAATCGGTTTCACCCAAACCGATCGCACGCATGCATTCCGGCAAACCTAGGATTCAGTGGCCACCCTGCAAAATCTGCTTGAGCTGAACCAGCCCGCGCTGGCGGCTTTTTACGCCCATATCGGCGAAAAGTCGTCTAGCGTGAACATGCGCGCAAAACAAACTCTCAAGTGGCTGCATCAATCGCAAGTCACTGAGTTTGGGGCGATGACCGACATCGCCAAAACGACGCGAGAACTCCTCGCCGCCCACGCCGAAATCCGCGACCTCACAGTCATCCGTGATTCAACCGCGAGCGACGGCACGCGAAAGTGGTTGTTTGACGTCGGCTCCAGCGCCGTTGACGCTGTGTTCATTCCCGAAGAAGACCGCGGCACGCTATGTATTTCGTCGCAAGCGGGCTGTGCGCTCGACTGCGCGTTTTGCTCAACGGGCAAACAGGGCTTCAATCGAAATTTATCCACCGGCGAGATCATCGGCCAGTTGCGCTACGCAGACAAAATACTGAAAGCCGACATGGGCATCGATGGTCGCACGCCCGATGGCGTTCAGCCGGTCACCAACGTCGTGATGATGGGTATGGGCGAACCGCTGGCGAACTATCTCGCCGTGTTTCCTGCGCTTGAAATGATGCTTGACGACAACGCGTATGGCCTCTCGCGCCGCCGCGTTACGGTTTCAACGTCGGGCATGGTGCCGCAGATTGACGAGATGGCGAAAGTCGTTCCGGTGGCGCTGGCCGTGAGCCTGCACGCGCCGACCGATGCGCTGCGCGACGTGTTGGTGCCGATCAACAAACGCTACCCGCTCAAGGAATTGCTCGCCGCGTGCAACCGCTATCTTGAGTTTGCGCCGCGCGACTTCATCACGTTCGAATACGTGATGCTCGACGGCGTGAACGACCAGCCGGAACACGCGGAAGCGTTGATCAAAATTGCGCGCCAAGTGCCGTGCAAATTGAACCTTATTCCGTTCAATCCGTTCCCGAATTCTGAATTCAAAAAATCGCCGCGTGATCGAATCGTGGCGTTTCAGCGCCGTTTGTCTGACGCGGGCATCGTCACCACGATTCGCAAGACGCGCGGTGATGACATTGATGCGGCTTGCGGCCAACTCGCGGGGCAGATTAAAGATCGCACGCGGCGTACCATTGCGATCAAGTCCGCTCAGGCTGCCAAAAATACACATGGCACGCACGGCGACGCTCTCACCACCGAATCCACCGCCACCGGAGGCACCACCGCATGAAACGAGCTTTGAACATCAGTGTCAGCGTCATGTTGTGCGCGTTGCTCACCGCGTGCGCCAATTTTTCGACCGGCAAAAAAGCCGAAGACGAAGCCCCGCAAACCACCACACAAGCCAACAGCGAAGACCCGCTGCGCTACCGCGCCCGGGTTCACACGGAACTTGCAGCGAACTATTTCCAGCGCGGACAAATGGCGGTGGCCCTTGAAGAGCTTCGTGAGGCCATTCGCCTTGACCCGCGCTACGGCGTCGCACACAGCATTTTGGGACTGGTGCACGCCGAGCTCTTCGAGTTCGCAAAGGCCGATGCGTCGTTCCTTGAAGCAATCAAGGTCGCACCAGCCGAGGGTGAAATTCGCAACAACTACGGCTCGTATTTGTGCCGCCAGAATCGCGCTAAAGATGGCTTGGAGCAGTTCGACGCGGCGCTGCGCTTACCGCTTTACCAAACGCCGAATCAAGCGCTGGAGAACGCTGGCACCTGCGCGTTGGGTGCGAGCCTGATTCGACCGGCGGAAAGCTATTTTTCGCGACTCATCCAGTTGCAACCGTTTAGCTCGCGTGGCTACCAAGGGCTCGCGGCTATCGCGCTGAAAACTGCGCGCTACGACGACGTGCGCCGCCATGTTCGTATGGGTCTCAACACCCAGCCAGCAACGCCTGAACTCTATTTTTACGGTGCCTGCGCCGAGCGCAATCTCAACGACAAAGGCGCCGATGAGTCGTACACCATGCAATTGAAGTCTCGGTTTCCAGACTCACCACTGAATGAACTATTACGCAAAGGAGGCTGCCAATGAGCCTTGAGGCAAGCGCCCCCCCAATGATTGAAGGCAATACCGTCGGCGCAGTGCCGCCGGGAGAAATGCTTCGCGCTGCGCGCGAGCAGGCCGGCCTGTCGCAAGAAGACATCGCAGGCAAATTGAAACTCGCAGCGCGGCAGATCGCGGCCATCGAAACGGGCGATTGGGCTTCGTTGCCCGAGCGCACGTTTACGCGCGGCTTCATGCGTAGTTACGCACGGATCGTGGGTATCGATCCTACGAGCCTCGGTCTCGAATTGGCGACCGCACAAAGCGCCCCGACCGCAGAAATCAGATCGTCGCCTTCAGAAGCAATGAACGAGGTGACGTTCGACCCGTCTGGTAAGTCGCGCAGCCCCGCGCGCTGGATCGTGCCCGCGCTGTTGGTTGCGGCGCTCATCGGCGGTGTCGCGTACTTTCAGGGCGCGCATTTGGCGTCATTGTTGCCCGTAAAATTCGGCGGTACTACGCCGCCGCCGACCTTAAAAACGGCTGTCGCCGCACAAGCGGAGCAAGCTGCGGCCGCTAAACAAGCCGAGGCGGCGACTGCGACAGCAACGAACGCGCCCGGATCGTCGGGAAGTGTGATCGGCGCGCCGGCGTCAGCCGCCCAATCGCCCGGCACCGAAGCCGCGCCGGCAGCTGCAACGGGCGGCGCAATGCTGTCGCCCGCGCCTACGGCAGCCGGCGTTGTATCGCCACCCGTGAGCAACCCCGACGCACCGGTGTCTGCACCGGCAGCACCTTTGCTTGGCGAGCGACGCGTGTCGTTTACCTTTAAAGGCAAATCGTGGACCGAGGTGCGTAGCAAAGGTGAAGTAATCTTCTCCGAAAATGCCCAGCCGGGAACGCGCGAATTTTCCGGCGCGCCGCCGCTGTCGTTTGCTGTTGGTAACGCCAGCAACGTGACGCTTTTAATCGATGGGAAACCGTTCGATATGGCGAATGTCACGCGCAACGACGTTGCGCGTTTCCGCATCGAATAACGACCTCGACAACGCAGACCGTTTCATCCGCATGATTAACGCCACCAGCCTCAAACCCCGCCGCGCCACGCAACAAGTGCGTATCGGGCATGTGCGTGTCGGCGGTTCGTCAGACAACATCGCGCCGATCATGGTGCAGTCGATGACCAACACGGATACGGCGGACATTGCGGGCACCATCGCGCAGGTCGCAGCGCTCGCACAGGCCGGCTCCGAGGTTGTGCGCATTACGGTGAATTCTCCCGAGGCCGCCGCCGCCGTGGCCGCGATTCGCGAAGGGCTCGATAAGCTGCATTGCAATGTGCCGCTGGTGGGCGATTTTCATTTCAACGGCCACAAGCTGCTGCGCGACTATCCCGAGTGCGCCAAGGCGCTCGCGAAATATCGAATCAATCCGGGCAATGTGGGTCGTGGCAACAAACACGACACGCAGTTTGCGCAGATGATTGAAATCGCCTGCCGTGAGCAAAAGCCGGTGCGCATTGGCGTGAACTGGGGCAGCCTTGATCAGGATTTGATGGGCCGCCTGATGGACGAGAACTCGCGTCTGGCGCAACCAAAAAGCGCGCAGCAAGTGATGCGCGATGCGCTCGTCACCTCAGCGCTTGAGTCCGCTGCGTTGGCGCAAGAAGTGGGGCTTCCGTCGAATCAAATTATCTTGTCGTGCAAAGTCAGCGACGTGCAGGATTTGATCGCGGTTTATTCGGACTTGGCCGCGCGCTGCGACTACCCGCTGCATCTGGGATTGACCGAAGCTGGCATGGGAAGCAAGGGCATCGTGGCCTCAACCGCCGCGATGGGAATTTTGTTGCAGCAAGGCATTGGCGACACCATCCGCGTGTCGCTCACGCCGGAGCCCGGTGGAGATCGAACGAAGGAAGTGATCGTTGCGCAGGAAATGCTGCAAACGATGGGGCTGCGCACGTTCACGCCGCTGGTCACCGCCTGCCCCGGTTGTGGCCGCACGACGAGCACATTCTTCCAAGAACTCGCGGCAAAAACACAGAGTTACTTGCGTGCGCAAATGCCGGTGTGGCGCGACGTTTATCCGGGCGTCGAAGGGATGAGCGTGGCGGTGATGGGCTGCGTGGTCAATGGCCCCGGCGAGTCAAAAATGGCGAACATCGGCATCAGTTTGCCAGGCACCGGCGAGCTGCCCGTCGCTCCGGTGTACGAGGACGGCAAGAAAACCGTGACGCTCAAGGGCGAGCACATCGCCGAGGAATTTCAGAGCATGCTCGACGCGTATGTGCTGCGGACCTACGGCCCCGGTGCGAGCGGCGCGACCGACGAACGACATCGGATTGAGGCCACGCCCGTGCCCGCCACGGACAAAATCATCCCAATTCGCGTCGCGTAGTTTCAGAACGGAGGAATGTTCCTCCAACAGCTTTTATGCGCTAGCGACAGCCTGATGGTCGTTTTAGGGCTATTTAGGTGATAGTCAACTATTACTAATTTATGCCCCAAACGACCACCGGCCGGTCGCTGGAAGCGAAAAGCTATATCGCAACGTAATTTTCGTTTTCGAGCCTCGGACGCGTAGGTCACTCGTGGCACCGAGCCTCACACTGCACAGCAAACACATCATGGAAAAGCCACAACAAACTAAGCCCCAAGCCGCGGCGTCACAACCCCGCTTACAGGCGGTGAGGGGCATGAACGACATCCTCCCCGGCGAATCCGCCCGCTGGGAATTCTTCGAAGAAACCGTCACTCGCGTCGCCCGCCAGTACGGCTATCGAAACATGCGCGCGCCCATCGTCGAGCACACGCCTCTCTTCGTGCGCTCGATCGGCGAAGTGACCGACATCGTTGAAAAAGAGATGTACTCGTTTGAGGACAAACTCAACGGCGAAGCGCTCACGTTGCGGCCTGAGTTGACCGCTGGATTGGTGCGGGCGGCGATTGAAGCGAACCTCACGTACAACGCCCCGGCACGCGTCTACACGCTGGGACAAGTGTTCCGCCACGAGCGTCCACAGAAGGGACGCTACCGTCAGTTCAACCAGTTTGACGTGGAATGCTTCGGCTTCGACGGCCCGGACGTTGACGCCGAAATCATGATCATGACTGCGCGCATTTGGCGTGAGCTGGGCATCAACGACGTGCGTCTTGAAATTAATTCGTTGGGCAACACCGACGAACGCGCCGCATATCGCGCCAAGCTCATCGCGCACTACGAAGCCAATCTCACCGCGCTCGACGACGAGGCCAAGCGCCGTCTACACACCAACCCGATGCGCATTCTCGACAGCAAAGTCGCGAGCGTGATTGAAGTGAATAAAACCGCGCCGATTCTGCTCGATTCGCTGCAAGACGAGTCGCGCGCGCACTTCGAGGCCCTGCAGGCTTTGCTGAACGAGGCCAACGTGCCGTTCACGGTCAACCCGCGCATCGTTCGCGGCATGGATTACTACAACCACACCGCGTTTGAATTCATCACGGATCGTTTCGGTGGGCCGCTCACCGTCTGCGGTGGCGGGCGCTACGACGGGCTCTTCGAACAGCTCGGCGGTAAGCCCACGCCTGCGATTGGTTTTGGCATGGGCATCGAGCGCGTACTCATGATGCTGGACGAGTCCACGCAAGTAGCCACACAAGACGCGTACATCGTCCACGCGGGCACTGGCGCGGCGGCGTTCGCGAGCCAGATCGCCGAGACGCTGCGCGACGCGGGCCTCTCGGTCACCCAACACGCGGGCGGCGGCAGCTTTAAGAGCCAAATGAAAAAGGCCGACGGCAGCGGCGCGCGCTTCGCGGTGGTCATTGGGGAAAACGAAGTGGCCGCCGGCACGGTTGCCGTGAAACCGATGCGCGACGCCTCCGGTGAGCCAATTCAAGGCGAACAGGCGATAATTACGAGTTCGGCTCTGGTGGCGCACTTGCGCGGCCACTAATCGCCAAACTCCAACCCAGACACCCAAAGAATTTCGACAATGGCTGCATACGACTTAGACGAACAAGAAAAGCTTGGCGACCTTAAAGCCTGGTGGGCGCAATACGGTAAATACGTGATCGGCGGCATTGCAGCCATTGCATTGCTCGTGGGTGGCAATTGGGGTTGGAAAACTTGGACGACCAATCAAGCCATGGCCGCCAGCAGCCTTTACGCGAACGTCACTGACGCGGTCACGAAGAACGAACCCGCGAAAGTGAAAGAGGCGCTGGCGCCGCTGCTTGCACAGTACCCCGCAACCGCTTACGCCCCACGCGCCGCGCTCTTGGCGGCAAAGTCCGCGTTCGATGCGGGTGATCTGCCCGCTGCGAAAACGAGCCTCGAATGGGTCGTCACCAACAGCAAAGAAGACGAACTGAAAAACATCGCGCGTTTGCGTCTCGCGGCGGTTCTGCTCGACCAAAAGCAATTTGATGCCGCACTCGCCGCGCTCGATGGCAAACACAGCGCCTCGTTCGAAGGCCTGTTTCTTGACATGAAAGGCGACGTCTTCAATTTGCAAGGCAAAGCCGCTGACGCTAAATCGGCATACGAAGCAGCGCTCACCAAGCTAGATGCCAAAGGTGCTCAGAAGCAATACACCCAGCTCAAACTTGACGCATTGGCCGGCGGTGCAGCGCCGGTTGCTGCGGCGACCGCTACACCAGCGCCCGCCGCAGCTGCGCCAGCTGCAGCGGCGCCAGCGGCTCCTGCCGCCACGCCAGCAGCTGCGCCAGCCGCGACCCCGGCCGCTGCCCCCGCCGCTGACGGAGCCAAAAAATGAGCGCCATGACCTTGTCGGCGCATTCAAACACTAGATTCCCAGTGCGCGCCATCGTCGTCGCTGGCGTTGCTGCGCTGACGCTTTCGGGCTGCTCAACGGTCACCGGCTGGTTCTCCAGCAGCGACAAAAAAATCCTTCCGCTCCCCGCAGTCAGCGGGACGGCAGCGGTGAGCACCGCATGGCAAGCAGCGCTCGGCAACAAGCAAGTCAGCAGCTTGGTTCCCGCTGTCGCCAATGGTTTGATCTACGCCGCACACGCCAGCGGCAGCGTAACCGTGCTTGATGACAAGACGGGCGCTGTCGTGAGCCGGATGCAAGTGCCTGCGGGCAAAGGTTCGCTCTCAGGTGGCGTCACAGCAGCGACAGATCTCGTCGTTGTCGGTACCAACAAGGCCGACGTAATCGCCTTCGACGCCAAAGGCGCGGTACGCTGGAGTGCAAAGGCCAGCAGCGAGGTCATTTCGCCCGCTGCCATTTCCGAGAACGCAGTTATTGTGTTGGGTGGCGACGGCGCGATTACGTCTTTTGATATCAAGTCCGGCGAACGCAAATGGCGCATTCAGCGCGTGTTGCCCGCCCTCACCGTTCGCTCGACAGCAATCCCTGCGGCAACGCGCGGCGCGGTGTTTGTGGGCACGGCACAAGGCAAGCTGCTCGCGATTGACGCCAACACCGGCACCATTGGTTGGGAGGCCACCGTCGCGACACCGAAGGGCACGTCGGAGCTCGAGCGATTGGTCGACGTAGTCGGTCGCCCTGCCGTAGATACGGATCGCGTGTGCGCCGCGGCGTTTCAAGGCCGCGTCGCGTGTTTCGATCTCGTGCGCGGCACATTACTCTGGTCGCGCGACATCAGCTCGCTCAACGGACCGCTGATTGACGCGCGCTATGTGTACGCCGTCGATGAAAAAGGCTTCGTGCAAGCGTTCGACAAATCCACGGGCGGCACCATTTGGAAGCAAGACGTGTTGGCGGGTCGCCGCGCAACGGGCATCGCGCTGCTGGGTGATTTTGTTGCTGTACAAGATGCGGATGGCGCGCTTCACTTGGTTGATCGCAACACCGGCAAAATTTCCGGTCGTGGCCTCGGCGAAGCGTTCGTGTCAAACGTTGGCCTAGTGTCCAACGGCAACAACGTACTGATACAAACACAGAGCGGTCAACTGGCCGCTATCGGCGCGCGATAGCGAGCTGACCGCGCGCTCGTAGCGTCTAGCTAACGAGCGCGACCAGCGCTAAACCGCTGCGTCGGCTCTTGTATTTACTGACAAAAGAAGAAAAAGAAAATGCTTCCCACCATCGCCCTCGTCGGACGCCCAAACGTCGGAAAGAGCACGCTCTTTAACCGACTCACACGTTCGCGCGCGGCGCTGGTTGCCGACTTTCCCGGTCTCACGCGGGATCGCCAATATGGTCAGGGCCGCGTCGGCGAACATCGTTTCGTCGTCATCGACACCGGCGGCTTTGAGCCCGTCGCCAAAGACGGCATTCTCAAAGAAATGGCGCGGCAAACGCTGCAAGCGCTTGACGAAGCCGACATCGTGTTCTTCATCGTGGACGGCCGTGCGGGTGTGACGCCACAGGACGCGCGCATCGCCGATTTGCTGCGTCGTCGCGGCCTGTCGGTCTACCTTGCGGTGAACAAAACCGAAGGCATGAACGACGCGCGTGTGACCGCTGAGTTCTACGAGCTAGGCATCGGCGATCCGTACGCGATTTCCGCAACGCAGGGCGACCGCGTCAACGCGTTGATCGAACACGCACTCGACGAAAAATTTCCGCAACCGGAAGTGGCCGAAGACGATGAAGACAGCGCAAAGGCGTCGGCTGGTGAGCCGATAACCTACGCTGAAGGCGAAGAACCCGAATTCATCCCCGAGCCTCCGCCTCGCACCAAGATCGCGATTGTTGGGCACCCCAACGTCGGTAAGAGCACCTTGGTGAACGCCCTACTAGGCGAAGAGCGCGTGATTGCGTTCGATCAGCCGGGCACCACGCGCGACTCGATTTATCTCGATTTCACGTACAAAAATCGCGATTACACGCTGATCGACACTGCGGGCATTCGTAAGCGCGGCAAGGTCACCGAGGCGATCGAAAAATTCTCGGTCATCAAGACGCTGCAAGCGATTGAAGACGCTAACGTCGTGATCTTCGTGGTTGATGCCACGGCCGGCATCAGCGACCATGATGTACAACTCGGCTCGTTTATTCAGGACGCGGGCCGTGCGCTCGTTATTTGCATCAACAAGTGGGACGCCGCTGACGCCGATGCTCGCAAAATCATCAACGAAGATTGCACGCGCAAACTTTATTACCTTGACTACGCTGAGACGATGACGATCTCTGCGAAGTCCAAGCAAGGCCTCGACAAGGTCATGGTTGCAGCCAACCGCGCACATGGCGCGGCCTTCAAAAAACTGCCCACACCTAAGCTCACCCGGGCCTTGCAAGACGCCGTGGTGAAGCAGCAACCGCCGCGCGCGGGCACGATTCGCCCGAAGATGCGCTATGCGCACCAGGGCGGCAGTAATCCGCCCATTGTGGTGATTCACGGCACGTCGCTCAATCGAATTACCGAGACGTACAAACGCTACCTAGAACGATTTTTTCTCGAATATTTCGAGCTACAGGGCACGCCGCTGCGTTTGCAGTTCATTACGGGGCATAATCCCTACGCGGTTGAAGCACCGACGGGGCGTCGCACACGATCCTACTAAGCGACGCGGTCCCCACCAAAAAGAGTGTTCGAGACACGGTTTGCCGCTGTGACTTGAACTTACCGGCGGCGTCACCATCTCAGTAAAAGGTGGCGAGCATCGCCCAGCCGCATCATCGAACTAAAAATACGGAGAATAAGAAATGAGCAACAAAGGGCAATCCCTCCAAGACCCATTCCTCAATACGCTGCGCAAAGAGCACGTACAGGTGTCGATCTACTTAGTCAACGGCATCAAACTGCAAGGTCAGGTTGAGTCGTTTGATCAATACGTGGTCCTCCTCAAAAACACCGTCACCCAGATGGTCTACAAACACGCCATCTCCACGATAGTTCCAGCCCGCGCTGTGAGCATCCCACACGGGGACGAAGCCTCTGAGTAACGCCCTCTGGGCATTGATGGCTGCGGCAACGCGCGCCAGCTTGAGTCGCCATGTTTGAACGCCACGCCGGGAACGACCGAGCGGTATTGGTGCAACTTGCCTTTGGCAAAGCGCCTATGGCCGACGATATCGAAGAATTGCAGTCGCTGGCGGCCACCGCTGGCGCTGACACGGCGGCCATCGTCACCGGGCGGCGCGACCGCCCCGACGCCGCCACGTACGCAGGCAAAGGTAAGGTCGAAGAAATCGGCGCGGCCTGCGCCGCCGAGACCGCCGAGCTCGTAATCTTTAATCACTCGCTTTCGGGTGTTCAAGAGCGAAATCTTGAGCGCGTACTGGAATGTCGCGTGATTGATCGGCGCACGTTGATTCTTGACATCTTCGCGCAGCGTGCACGCAGTGCCGAAGGCAAACTCGCCGTCGAGCTCGCACAACTTGAGCATTTGTCCACGCGCCTGGTTCGCGGCTGGTCACATCTTGAGCGCCAACGCGGCGGCATCGGTTTGCGCGGTCCCGGCGAAAAGCAGCTGGAGATTGATCGCCGCCTGATTTCCATCAAGATTCGCGCGCTCCAAGAACGTCTCGAAAAGGTCGAGAAGCAACGCCACACCCAACGCCGCCGTCGCGAGCGTTCCAACACGCGCTCCATTGCGATTGTGGGCTACACCAACGCCGGAAAGAGCACGCTCTTTAACCGTTTGACAGCGGCGGGCACTTACGCCGCTGATCAACTATTTGCAACGCTCGACACCACCGTTCGTAAGCTCTACGTCGCCGACGCGCAACCGATGGTTGCCTCCGACACCGTGGGATTTGTGCGTGCGCTTCCGCACGAACTGGTGCAAGCGTTCAAAGCAACGCTTCTGGAAGCGGTCGAATCCGATTTACTGCTGCACATCGTCGACGGCGCGAGCGATCAGCGCGAGCAACAGATCGAAGCCGTCAACATGGTGCTCGCCGAAATCGGCGCCGCTGACATTCCGCAACTGATCGTCGTCAACAAATGCGACCTGCTCGGCCTCGGAGCGGACGCGGGTCGCGTTGAACTCGACGAAAATGGCGATGTGTATCGCGTGTTTGTGTCGGCAAAAACGGGCGCGGGTATTCCCGAGCTTCGTGCGGCCTTGCAAGCGCGCTTTCCGCGCCAAAATACCGTGTATTCGTTTGATCAAACGGTCGACGAGCCTCCAAACCCTGCGGCCCAATAAAAAAGACTGCACGTATGAAAACTCAAGCCACGAATCCGCTCGCCGCCCTCTGGGATCGCATCAAGCTCTCGCTCAATGACCCACAGTGGGGCCGCAAGCCCGGCGCCGATGGCGGCAGCGACAGCAAAGCCGGTGACAACAAAGGCGGCGAGTCGCCCGCCACACCGCCTCCCGCGCCCGCTTCGCCACCGCCTCCTCCGCCTCCAAGCAATGGAAATGGCGGCGGTCGCAACAACAAACCAAGCGGCCCGCCTGATTTCGACGAGCTTCTGAAAAAAGTGAACGATCGCGTGGGTGAGATTTTCGGCGGCAAAAAGGGCAACAAGCGTCCCGCCGGTCCCGGTGGCAACGGCGGCGGCGGCGGTGGGAATGGCCCGCAATTTCCGTCGATCAGCCCACAGTTTGCTGCAGGCGGACTGGTGCTCGCTGCGATGATTGGCCTACTGTTGTGGCTCGCCACGGGTTTCTACATCGTCGACGAAGGTAAGCGCGGCATCGTGCAGCGCTTCGGCAAATACGTCGAAACAACGGGTGCAGGCCCACGTTGGCACTTTCCGTGGCCGATTGAGTCGAAAACCATCATCAATTTGAATGACGTTCGCTCGGTTGAAGTGGGCTTCAAAGGTAGCAGCAAGAACCGCGACGCGAAACAAGCGCAGATGCTGACCGCCGACTTGAACATCATCGACATCGCGTTTGCCGTGCAATACACGCTCTCCGACGCGCGCGCTTTCTTGTTCAACCACCGAGATCCGAACGCCGCCGTGCTGCAAGCCGCCGAAACCGCGATGCGCGAGGTCGTCGGCAAACGAAAGATGGATTTCTTGCTCAACCAAGGCCGGGAAGAATTCGCCGGTGCAACGCAAACGCTGATGCAAGAGCTGCTCACGCGCTATGGCACGGGCATCACGATCAGCAAGTTGAACCTTCAAGCCGTCGCCGCACCAGAAGCCGTGAACGAAGCGTTCCAAGACGTTGTGAAAGCACAGCAAGATCGTGATCGTCAGATCAACGAAGGGCAGGCTTACGCCAACCGCGTGATCCCCGAAGCGCGCGGTAAAGCCTCGCGCTTGCTCGAAGAAGCCTCGGGTTACGAGCAAAGCGTGTTGACGCGCGCACAAGGTGACGCCGCACGCTTCACGTCCGTTGTCGGCGAATACGCGAAAGCACCGGCTGTCACGCGTGAGCGACTCTACATCGACATGATGCAGTCGGTATTGAGCAACACGAGCAAAGTGCTCGTCGATCAACGCCAAGGCCAAAGCTTGCTCTATCTGCCGCTGGACAAACTGATGGAGAGTACCCGCGCAGCCGCGAGCGGGCCGACGCCTGCCGCAGTGCCAGAGGCGACGCGACCGCTGTTGCCTGATCCAGCGGCGGCGACTGAATCGCCCAACGCACGCAGCTCCGCGCGCGACAGCTCGCGCAGCGCACGCGAAACACGCAATTAAACGAGGACATAATCATGAACAAAATTGCTCCCGTTCTCACCGCGTTTCTCGTTGCGATTTTCGCGTTCTCGCAAACCATGTTCACCATCGACGAGCGCGAATACGCGATGGTGCGTCAGCTCGGTGAAGTGGTGTCCGTAAAGGACCAACCCGGCCTCAATTGGAAGCTGCCGTTTATTCAATCGGTATCCAAATACAGCAAACAAATCCTCACCCTAGACAGCGCTGAACCCGAGCGTTTCAACACGAAAGAAAACCAGCCGGTGCAGGTTGACTCATTCGTGAAATGGCAGATTGCCGATGCGCGCGAGTTTTACCGTACGGTGGCCGGCGAAGAGAAACAAGCCGAACGCCGCATTGGGCAAACGGTCACGTCGTTGCTGCGCGAAGAATTTGGTCGTCGCACGTTGCTCGAAGTGATCTCGGGCGATCGCGAAAAGATCATGGCGACCGTGCGCGACGCCGCGGAAATCGATGCGAAAAAAATTGGTGTGAAGATCATCGACGTGCGCCTCAAGCGCGTGGATTTTGATGAGTCGGTTTCAACGCGTGTGTTTGACCGTATGCGTTCTGAGCGACAACGTGTAGCCGCAGAGTTCCGCTCCAACGGCGGCGCAGAAAGCGAACGCATCAAGGCCGACGCCGACAAGCAAGCGCAAGTGATACTCGCCGAAGCGTACAAAAAAGCGCAGGAAATGCAGGGCTCGGGCGACGCGAAAGCGACGGCGATTTACAGCGCTGCGTACGGCCAGAACGCAGAGTTCTATTCGTTCTACCGCAGCCTTGAAGCGTACAAAGCCACGTTCAAAAACAAGAGCGACGTGATGGTGCTAGACCCCAGCGCCGACTTCTTCAAGTTCCTGAAAAACGGAGCGAAAGCTAAGTAGCTTTTTAAGTGAAGGTGAGCAGTGAATAGTGAACGGTGAACGGTCAAAGCCGCTCCACGACACTGCTCACTATTCACTATTCACTGCTCACTTTTCCAAAAAAAACGTGGATTTCTTCGCTGCCCTCTGCCTAGTCCTCGTGATCGAAGGCTTGCTTCCGTTTATCGCGCCGAAAGTGTGGCGCGAAACGATGACCCGCGCGGCGAATTTGAACGACAGCCAGCTGCGCATGGTGGGGTTGCTCGCCATTGCCGTCGGATTGATTTCGTACTGGATTACCGTCGCTTTGATGGGATAACAGCTTTTTAGCTCCAACGACCAGCGGGTGGTCGTTTCAGGCTAATTTGTGTACTTATCGACTTATCATTAAAAACGGCTAAAACGACCGCTGGGCGGTCGCTAGCGCCATAAAGCCATTGCTCGTAGGACGGGCATTCTCCGCCGTTCCATCACGAGGCAGGCAATGCCCGCCCTACGAGAATCTTGGTCTGCCGCATCGCGAGCGCCTTCCGCGCATGCGGCATCGCACTCACCGCATCAGCGACGGCAAATGTGCTTCGCCCATATATTCCGCGCTTTGCATTTCAGTCAGACGCGAAGTGGTACGTGCGAATTCCGTGAGCACACGCCGCGTGTCCGAATCTTTCACCGAATCATCCACCCGTGAAATTTCCGTGAGCGGCGCAGCGGCACTCATCACCAACTTCACGCGATGGTCATAGAGCACGTCAACGAGCAACGTGAAGCGTCGGATCACGTTGCTGTCTTTCGCGCCGAGCATCGGCACATTCGAGAGAATGACGGTGTGATGCGCCTCAGCTAGTTTGAGGTAATCGTTTTGCGAGCGCGGCGTTTCGCACAACGCAAAAAAATCAAACCAGATCACGCCTTCTGCGCGTCGTCGAACGGCAATTTCGCGACCCAGAAGCGTGATCGTTTTCTCCGTGGACACTTTTGCCGTCGCAAGGCGTGCGAAGGTCGCGGCGAGCTTGGCGTCCGTTTCAGCACCAAGCGGTGTGTGATACACGCTGTCTTGCTCCAGCGTGCGGCGGCGATAGTCAATGCCGCTGTCCACCTCCACCACGTCCATTTTTTCTTTGATGAGCGCAATAGTTGGCAGGAAGTTTTGCCGTTGCAAACCTTCGGGATACAGTTTGTCCGGCGGGTAGTTTGACGTCATCACGAAGACAACGCCGAGGTCGAAACAGTTCGACAACAAACGCCCAAGAATCATCGCATCAGCGATGTCACTCACGTGAAATTCGTCGAAACAAATCAAGCGATATTTCTCCGCAAGCCGCTCAGCGACCACAACCAACGGATCGGCCTCGTGCTTAAGCGTGCGCAGCTCCGCATGCACGCTGCGCATGAAGGCGTGAAAGTGCACGCGCGTTTTGCGGCGCACCTTTGTCGCGCCGTAAAACGAATCCATCAAAAAGCTCTTACCGCGCCCCACGCCGCCGTAAAAGTACACCCCGGTCGGCACGACGGGCCGCGAAAAAACGCGCCCGATCACCGATGCGCGCTTGTTGCGAAACGCATGCAACTCGTCGTTCAACCGCGCGAGACGATTCGCTGCGTTTTGTTGCGCGCTATCGAGCGTAATGCCGCGTTCGGAGCAGAGTTTTTGGAGGGTGGGGAGCATTCGTCTCGTAGGGCGGGCATGGCCCGCCAGGTGAACTAGGCGGGCCATGCCCGCCCTACGATCTGTCGCGTCCGGATCAGTCCGAACGCACAGGAACTACATATTCAATGTCCGCTTATCGACAGCGAGCGCCGCCTCTTTCGTGGCTTCGGAGAGCGTCGGATGCGCGTGGCAAATGCGTGCGATGTCTTCCGACGACGCACCGAATTCCATAGCCATCACGCCCTCAGCGACCAATTCGGAGGCCATCGGGCCGATCACGTGCATACCGAGCACTTTGTCGGTCTTTGCGTCGGCGATGATCTTGACGAAACCGTCTGTGTTGCCCAACGCGCGCGCACGACCGTTGGCCATGAACGGGAAGCTGCCGGCTTTGTACGCGACGCCCGCCGCCTTCAATTGCTGTTCGGTTTGGCCGACCCATGCGATCTCTGGCGAGGTGTAGATCACCCACGGAATGCAGTTGAAATCGATGTGCGGATGCTGACCCGCGAGGCGCTCTGCGACAGCGACGCCCTCTTCCTCGGCCTTGTGCGCGAGCATCGGGCCACGCACCACGTCGCCCACTGCCCACACGTTCGGCGCGCTGGTTTTGCAGTCGCCGTCAACGGTGATGAAACCACGTTCGTCGAGCTTCACGCCAGCTGCGTCTGCATTTAGACCGTTGGTGTTTGGCGTGCGACCGATCGACACGATCAGGCGATCAAACGTTGCGCTCTCCGCTTTGCCGTCCGCCGTCGTGTATTCCACGGTCACGTTGTTTTTGCCAACTTTGATCGCACCGACTTTTACACCGAGGTTGATTTTCAAACCTTGTTTCGTGAAGAGTTTTTGCGCCTCTTTGGCCACTTGTTCGTCGACCGCACCGAGGAACGCTGGCAGCCCTTCGAGCACCGTCACATCGCTCCCTAACCGACGCCACACCGAGCCCATTTCAAGGCCGATCACGCCCGCACCGATCACGCCGAGCGATTTCGGCGTTTCGCCGATACGCAACGCGCCGTCGTTTGACAAGATAAGTTTTTCGTCGAACGCCGCGCCCGGCAGCGCACGTGCGTTCGAGCCAGTGGCGATGATGACGTGTTTGCCCGCGATCGAAGTCTTGGCAGGCTCGGTCACGTCGATTTGATACACGCCCTCTTTCGCTGCGCCCGCGAACGATGCGCGACCGTGGAAGAACGTAACCTTGTTTTTCTTGAACAGATACAAGATGCCGTCGTTGTTTTGCTTCACAACGGTGTCTTTGCGCGCGATCATTTTCGCCACGTCCATTTTCACGCCCGTGGCCGTGATGCCGTGCTCAGCGAAATGGTGTTGCGCATGGTCGAAATGCTCAGACGATTGCAACAACGCCTTCGACGGAATGCAACCAACGTTGGTACACGTACCGCCCGGCGCAGGCTTACCTGCCGCGTTTTTCCAGTCATCGACACACGCGACCTTAAAGCCCAACTGCGCAGCACGAATCGCCGCAACATAACCGCCCGGGCCACCACCAATAACCACAACGTCAAATTGATTCATTTTGTTTTCCTGTCGCCATCCGTGGCGATTCGTTCATACGTAGCCTTGAGAAGCGAAGCGCGTCAAGGCATTTCAAATCGAGCGCGTTTGCCACGGTGAGCCCCGGACGCGCTACGCTTCTCCGGGCTACGTCGAACGCCGTAGGGTGCAATCTCATTGCACCGCACTTGGTGCGAGTCACGGTCACAGCACCGTCTGACCGCATCCAAAAAGTATCACCCCTCAGAAGTGACGAACGAAGAACCCGATGAGAAAAAGCGGTATCGAAACAATCGGCAACGCTCTTTGCCACTGGCCATATAGTCGTCCCCCGAGAGGGACGCGCCGTATCTTCAAATATTGGCCTGCGGTCAAAGCCAGCCAGCCCAAGCTAATAAACAAGATTGCGATCACATCGTCCCGATAAAACAGCTGGCTCACGGACACTGCAGCACCCACGGCTAACGCAGCCAATGCTCCGCGATGAAGACTCTCGGGAGATGTGTCGAATCTCATAGATCCAACAACAACCGAGCCGGATCTTCCAACGCATCCTTCATCGCAACCAACGCGAGAACCGCTTCACGTCCGTCGATGATGCGATGGTCGTAGCTCATGGCGAGGTAGTTCATCGGGCGAATCACGATCTGGCCGCCTTCGACCACAGCGCGGTCTTTGGTGGCGTGTACACCCAGAATCGCGCTTTGTGGCGGATTGATGATCGGCGTGGAGAGCATGGAACCGAAGGTGCCACCGTTCGAAATGGTGAACGTGCCGCCCGTCAATTCTTCGATGCCGAGCTTGCCTTCGCCTGCGCGCTTGCCGTAGTCCGCGATTTTCTTTTCGATCTCAGCGATGCTCATCTG
Organism: Casimicrobium sp.; assembly: GCA_040079845.1. GTDB lineage: Bacteria > Pseudomonadota > Gammaproteobacteria > Burkholderiales > Casimicrobiaceae > Casimicrobium. The sequence goes on from JBEBJR010000004.1 coordinate 54,455, forward strand.
ATCGCAGTCACGAAGGATCGGCACGACGAGGCCGCGCGGTGAACCGACAGCGATACCGATGTCGTAGTAGCCGTGATAAACGATGTCGTTGCCGTCGATTGAAGCGTTGACAACGGGATAGCTCTTCAACGCATGCACGGCGGCTTTAACGAAGAAGCTCATGAAGCCAAGCTTGACGCCATGGACTTTCTCGAACTTGTCTTTGTACGTGTTCCGAAGGTCAATCACCGGCTTCATGTTGACTTCGTTAAACGTCGTCAAAATGGCGGCGGTGGATTGGCTCTGCACGAGGCGCTCGGCCACGCGCATACGAAGACGCGTCATCGGAACGCGCTGCTCCGGACGATTGCCGAGCGGAACGTTGACAGCCGGTGCGAACACTGGGGCAGCTTTTGGTGCAGCGGCGGCAGGTGCAGCAGCTGGAGCAGACTTCGACTCGACCGCAGCGATTACGTCGCCTTTGGTGATACGGTCGCCACGGCCCGTGCCTTGAACGCTCGCAGCATCGATGCCGGCTTCAGCCATCATTTTCTTGGCGGCAGGCAATGCATCGGGCGCGGATGCGATTGCTGGGGTTGCTGACGCAACGGCTGGTGCCACTGGCGCAGTCGCAACGGCAGCGGGCGCCGCAGCACCAGCCTTCGCCTCAGTATCAATCACGCCCAGTACGACACCTGAGGTGACCGTGGCACCGGCTTGAATTCGAATTTCAACGAGCACACCGTCGCCTTGCGCGGGTGTTTCGAGCACGACTTTATCGGTTTCGATATCGCAAAGATTTTGGTCGCGTTTGACGGCATCACCGGCTTTGGCGTGCCATCCGGCGAGCGTGCCTTCGGGGGTGCCTTCTGCGAGTTGCGGGACTTTTACTTCGATCAACATGTTCTGATTACTCCATCAATCGGGTGCCGAATATTTCCGGGGCACCGCGGTTGCCTGTCGTGTATTTTGGTTGGTATCAATTTGGGTGGGCAAGCATGTCCACCCGACTAAGGTTTCGACTACAGATTCGTCATCATTTGGCCGGTGCCGAGCTTCGAGCTGAATGAACTTTCAACGAGTTCTTTCTGCTGCAGGTTGTGCTTCGAGAGATAGCCTACCGCTGGCGATGCGCTGACCGCACGGCCTGCGTAAAGAAGCACTTGCTCTGGCTTCACGTCCGCACGGAAGTACGCCATGAGTCGGTACCACGCGCCTTGGTTTTGTGGCTCTTCCTGACACCACACAATTTCGTGCGCGTTCGGGAACTTCTTGAGCTGCGCTTTGAAGTCATCATGTGGGAACGGATACTGCTGTTCTAGGCGAATGATGGCAACGTCTTTAATGTCTTGTTCACGACGATGCGCGAGCAATTCGTAGTAGACCTTGCCCGAACACACAATCACTCGCTTAACGTTTTTGGCGACGATTTTGTCGGTCTCGCCAATCACGGACTGGAAGGTACCTTCGGCGAGCTCTTCAAGCGTGCTCACGGCTTCTTTGTGACGAAGCAGCGATTTCGGCGTCATCACGATGAGAGGCTTTCTCCAGTCGCGCACCATTTGACGACGCAGCATGTGATAGCACTGCGCAGGCGTCGAAGGCACAACGACTTGCATGTTGTGCTCAGCACACAACTGTAAGAAGCGTTCAGGGCGAGCCGAAGAATGCTCCGGGCCTTGGCCTTCGTATCCATGCGGCAACAGCAGCGTCAGGCCACATACACGGCCCCATTTCACTTCGCCGGAGCTGATGAACTGGTCAATCACAACTTGCGCGCCGTTGGCGAAATCACCGAATTGCGCTTCCCAAATTACGAGTTGATTTGGCTCGGATGTGGAGTAGCCGTATTCGAAACCGAGCACCGCTTCTTCTGAAAGAATGGAATCGATAACCGTGAAGTCACCTTGCTTCGGCGCGATGTGTTGCAGTGGCGCGTAGCTACCGCTATCCCACTTTTCACGGTCTTGATCGTGAAACACCGCATGACGATGCGAGAAGGTGCCACGGCCACAGTCTTCGCCGGACAAACGAATGCCCACGCCTTCGTTGACGAGCGTCGCATAGGCCAAGTTTTCAGCCATGCCCCAGTCAAGCCCTTGCTTGCCTTCACCCATTGCCTTACGGTCGTTGATCATTTTTTCAACGCGCGGATGCAACACGAAACCTTCGGGCATCGTGGTGAGCTTTTTCGCGAGGGCCTTGACGGTTGCGAGCGGCACGGTGGTGTCAGCAGCATCGGTCCAAGTGCGGCCCACAAATTTCGCCCAATCCTGTTGGAACGGAGCAACGTAATTCGCGAGAATCGTTTTGTTGGTGTGCGTACCTTTGTCCATCGCGTCGCGGAACGCCGTGACGTATTGATCGCCCTCACCGGCCTTGATCACGCCCTCTGCTTCGAGCTGATCTGCGTAGAGCTTGCGAGTGCCTGGATGTTGATGAATTTTCTTGTACATCAGCGGTTGCGTGACCATCGGTTCGTCTTGCTCGTTGTGCCCGAGGCGACGGAAACAGACAAGATCAATGAACACGTCTTTGTGGAAAATCGTGCGATAGTCCATCGCGATTTCAGCGATCAACAAGCAGGCTTCTGGATCATCCGCGTTCACATGGAAAATGGGCACTTCAGCCATCTTCGCGATGTCAGTGCAATATAGCGTGGAGCGGTAATCACGCGGGTCACTCGTGGTGAAACCGATTTGGTTGTTGATCACAACGTGAATCGTGCCGCCTGTGCCGTAGTGGCGCGTTTGCGATAGACCAAGCGTTTCCTGATTTACGCCCTGACCGGCAACCGCAGCATCACCGTGCAAAAGGATGCCAAGCACTTGTTTGCCTGTTTTGTCGCCACGACGATGCTGACGCGCACGAACCGAACCGACCACCACGGGATTGACAATTTCTAAGTGCGACGGATTGAACGCAAGCGTGATGTGCATCGGTCCGCCCGGCGTCGTAATGTCGCTGGAAAAACCTTTGTGGTATTTCACGTCACCGGCCGAAAGCGCGGTGTCGTATTTGCCTTCAAATTCAGCGAACAAATCTTTTGGCAATTTGCCGAACGTATTGACCAAGACGCCAAGACGACCGCGGTGGGCCATGCCAATCACCGTCTCTTGCACACCTGATGCACCCGCGTGTTGCAGCAAATGATCGAGAACCGGAATGATGGTGTCACCGCCCTCGCCCGAGAAACGCTTCTGCCCCATGTACTTGGTGTGCAGGTAACGCTCTAAGCCCTCAGCAGCGGTCAATCGCTCGAGGATGTGACGCTTTTGTTCGGCGGTGTACGTTGGCTTGAGGCGTGACGTTTCGATGCGATTGCGAAGCCATTCGCGCTCGTCTTCGTTAGCCATGTACATGTATTCAACGGCGACCGATTTGCAATAAATGCTGCGCAGGGTCGCAATGATGTCTTTGAGCTTGGCGCGATTCTGGCCGTTGATTCCCAAGATGCCGGTCGAGAATTCGGTTTCCATGTCACTGTCAGCGAGGCCGTAGTGCTTATGGTCCAACTCTTTGATGTGCGGCACTTCTTGCCGCTTGAGAGGATCAATGTCAGCAATGCGGCCGCCTACGAAGCGATACGCGTGAATGAGCTTCATCACGCCGAGCTGCTTGTCCATCAAAGTCGCGTCGATGCTTGCGACCGCAGCCTTGCGCGAGCGCGCCATCGCGGCGAACGCATCAATCACGGGCTGATGTGCGACGTCAGCAGCACCCGCACGCATTGCGTCGAAGTAGTCACGCCACTTTTGATCAACCGACGCAGGATCGGCGAGGTAGTGCTCGTACTGCTCTTCGATGTAGGGCATGTTGCCACCGAAGATAGTGGAGGTCTGTTGCAGTTGTTCCATCATGGTGGGAACTCCGTTCCTGTGTTGAGCAGTGGAAAGTGAAGCGCGAGCTACGCGAACAACGAGCAGACTGTGGTCTGCGCATTGCTCACTGCCCGCTTACAGATTAACGCTGATGCAAAGGCACCAAATCGCGCGAAATCGCGCCAGTAAAGAGCTGGCGTGGGCGACCAATTTTTTGATCTGGATCGGCCAACATTTCATTCAGTTGCGCGATCCAACCCACGGTGCGTGCTAGCGAGAAGATGGCGGTAAACAGTGCGGTGGGGATACCCAATGCGCGTTGCACGATGCCCGAGTAGAAGTCGACGTTCGGGTAGAGCTTGCGCGAAACGAAGTATTCGTCCGACAACGCAATACGCTCCAACTCCATCGCGAGTTTGAACAGCGGGTCATTTTGCAGGCCGAGTTCACCGAGCACTTCATAGCAGGTCTCACGCATCAGTTTGGCGCGTGGATCGTAGTTTTTGTAAACGCGATGACCGAAGCCCATCAGGCGAACGTTCGAATTTTTATCTTTAACAGCGCTGATGAATTCGCCGATTTTTTCAACGCCGCCATTCTTTTGAATGTCGAGCAGCATCGACAGCGCCGCTTCGTTAGCGCCGCCGTGCGCGGGGCCCCACAAACAAGCCACACCCGCCGCAATCGCTGCGTAGGGATTCGTGCCAGACGAACCGCACAAGCGAACCGTCGAGGTCGATGCGTTTTGCTCGTGATCCGCATGCAGGATGAAGATGCGATCCAGCGCGCGAACGAGCACGTCGTTTACTTTGTATTCTTCGCACGGCGTGGCGAACATCATGCGCATAAAGTTTGCACTGTAAGACAGATCGTTCTTCGGATAGATCATTGGCTGACCGGCCGAATACTTATGCGTCATCGCGACGAGCGTTGGCATCTTGGCGATCAAACGGATCGCGGCGATGTGGCGGTGCTCAGGGTTATTGATGTCGAGTGTGTCATGGTAGAACGCGGACATTGCACCGACGAGGCCGGTCATGATCGCCATCGGATGTGCGTCACGGCGGAAGCCGCGCAAGAAGAACTGCATCTGTTCATGCACCATCGTGTGGTGCGAGACGTTGTCTACGAATGCATTTTTTTGCTCAACGTTTGGCAGATCGCCGTTGAGCAGCAGATAACAGGTTTCGAGGTAATCGCAGTTCGTCGCGATTTGCTCAATCGGATAACCGCGGTACAGCAGTTCGCCTTTGTCGCCGTCGATATACGTGATGGCTGAGCGGCATGCTGCCGTAGACATAAAACCGGGGTCGTAAGTGAACATGCCCGTCTTGCCGTAAAGCGATTTGATGTCGATAACATCCGGCCCCACGGTGCCCTTAAGGACGGGAAATTCAACGCTTGGCGAGCCGTCGCTGAAGGTCAGTGTTGCTGTCGAGGAGGCGGTCATTTCAAACTCCGATTTATTGTTTAGGGTTAATTACGGCAAGTTGCAAAAGTAGCGCTATTGGTTGACGCGTGTCTGACGCAGCGTAGCAACCATGTCGTCGGTGCCTTCGGGGAATGCATTAGAGCGACCCGCGATGATCTCCCAGAGGTCGTTGTCGTCAAGCGCAATAAGCGCCAACAACTGCGTATGTTCCTCGGCAGAAAAATCGCCGTTACGACGTTCAAGCAGGCGCGTGAGAATCAAATCATTCTCAAGAAAACCGCGCCGGCAGCGCCAGCGTAGCTTGGAGTGTTCGAGGTCGGTCAGCATCGTCGTTTAATTCGTCACCCTATGCGTCATCTAAGCCGCGCGGTTGACGAGTTTTTCTTTGAGTTTGCCGATGGCCTTGGTTGGGTTCAAGCCTTTCGGGCAGACGTCAACGCAGTTCATGATCGTATGGCAACGGAACAAGCGGTAAGGATCTTCCAGATTGTCCAAGCGCTCGCTGGTGGCTTGATCGCGGCTGTCGGCGACGAAGCGATACGCGGCCAACAATCCAGCCGGACCCACGAATTTGTCGGGGTTCCACCAGAAGCTTGGGCAGCTCGTTGAGCAACAGGCGCACAGGATGCATTCGTACAAACCGTTCAATTCGTCGCGATCTTCCTGCGACTGCAAACGCTCTTTTTCAGGCGCAACCGTTTCGTTCACGATATACGGTTTGATCGAGTGATATTGCTTGAAGAACTGACTCATGTCCACGATCAAATCGCGCACCACGGGCAAGCCGGGCAGAGGACGTAGTGTGATTTTTTGCGGCAGCGTGAGCATGTTGGTCAGGCAAGCCAAACCGTTTTTGCCATTGATGTTCATCGCGTCCGATCCGCACACGCCTTCACGGCACGAGCGGCGATAGCTGATGGAATCATCCATCTTTTTGAGCTTCATCAGGGCGTCGAGCAACATGCGCTCACTACCATCGAGTTCAATCTCGAAGGTCTGCATGTACGGCTTCGCGTCAACGTCGGGGTTGTAGCGATAGATTTCGAAAATTCGTTTGTCAGACATGGAAACTACCTAATCAAATCGTAGGGCGGGTGCGGCCCGCCGGCCATTTGTGAAAAGCGTGGCGGGCGGTGCCCGCACTACGCATGTGTTCACACGCGATCAATTCAACAACGCTAGAACGTGCGCTTCGCCAATGGAATCGAATCCACCGTAAGCGGTTTCATGTTCACGGGTTTGTAGTCGAGACGATTGCCTTCGCTAAACCACAGCGTGTGCTTCAACCATTCGTCATCGTTACGGCCCAACGGATACTTCTCGCTATCGCCGTAGTCGTCCACCGTGTGCGCACCACGGCTCTCTTTACGGGCAGCGGCCGACACCATCGTGGCTTTGGCGGCTTCCATGAGGTTGGCCACTTCCAGCGCCTCGACGCGCGCGGTATTGAACACTTTGGACTTGTCTTTGAGCGACAAGCTCTCGGCGCGCTCGGCGACGGCGAGCACTTTCACAACGCCCTCGTCCATCGTTTTTTGCGTGCGGAACACGCCTGCGTGTTGCTGCATCGCCTTACGCAAATCGTTCGCAACGTCTTGCGGGTATTCACCGCTGTTGGAATTGTCGAGCTTGGCGATGCGAGCGAGCGAGTAGTCCGCCGCATTTGCTGGCAACGGCTTGAAGGCCTTGCTTGAAAGCGCCGTTTGAATCAGGTGATTGCCCGCTGCGCGGCCAAAGACGAGCAGATCCAGCAAGGAGTTCGTGCCGAGGCGATTCGCGCCGTGGACTGACACACAAGAGCATTCGCCGATGGCGTACAAGCCGTTGATGATGCTATTTGGATTGCCATCTTTCGGCACCACGACTTGGCCGTTGATGCTCGTTGGAATGCCGCCCATTTGGTAGTGAATCGTCGGCACGACCGGAATCGCTTCTTTGATCACGTCCACGTTGGCGAAGTTCTTGCCGATTTCGTGCACCGACGGCAGGCGCTTCATGATCGTCTCACCGCCAAGGTGCGTCAGATCAAGTGCGATGTAATCGCCGTTCGGGCCACACCCGCGGCCTTCTTTGATTTCTTGATCCATGCAACGCGACACGAAGTCACGCGGTGCGAGATCTTTAAGCTTTGGAGCGTAGCGCTCCATGAAGCGCTCGCCGTCTTTGTTGCGCAGAATTGCGCCTTCGCCACGGCACCCTTCAGTCAGCAACACGCCCGCGTTGTGCACGCCGGTCGGGTGGAATTGCCAGAACTCCATGTCTTCGAGCGGAATGCCTGCGCGTGCTGCCATGCCGAGACCGTCGCCGGTGTTGATGAACGCGTTGGTCGACGCTGCAAAAATTCGACCTGCACCGCCGGTGGCGAACAACACGCACTTGGCGTGGAAGATCGACACTTCACCGGTTTCCATTTCGAGCGCGGTCACGCCAACCACGTCGCCTTCGGCATCGCGAATGATGTCGAGCGCCATCCATTCAACGAAGAACGTCGTATTGCTCTTTACGTTCTGCTGGTACAGCGTGTGCAGCATTGCGTGGCCGGTGCGGTCTGCCGCTGCGCAAGCGCGGGGCACCGGCTTTTCGCCGTACTTCGCACTGTGGCCGCCGAACGGACGCTGGTAAATCGTGCCATCTGGGTTGCGGTCGAACGGCATGCCCATGTGCTCGAGCTCATAGACCACCTTAGGTGCTTCGCGGCACATGAACTCGATAGCGTCTTGGTCTCCGAGCCAGTCGGAGCCCTTCACCGTGTCGTAGAAGTGGTAGTGCCAGTTGTCCTCGTCCATGTTGCCGAGAGACGCGCCGATACCGCCTTGCGCGGCCACCGTGTGTGAGCGCGTTGGGAACACTTTGGAGAGCACCGCCACGCGCAGACCCGCGCGGGCAAGTTGCAGGGAGCAGCGCATACCAGCGCCACCGGCACCGATCACCACTGCATCGTATTTGTGAACTGAAAGAGCCATTCTCTGTGTGCCTCTATTTCATGCCGAAAAGGATGTAAACAGCCCACAGCACGATAGCTGCCGCCGCAATCCAAGAGTAAGCGTTTAACACCGCCAGAACCGCACGGCTCTTGACGTAATCAGGCCAGACGTGCATTGCGCCTACGAGGCCGTGATACGCGGTAGCAATCAGTGCAAGTAATGTGGCGAGCTTAAAGCCCACGTTGCCGAAGAGCGCCTGCCACTGCGCCGCGTTCGGCGTGCCGTTAACTAGCAACAAGGCAAGCACGAGCAACACGTATGCCGCGACGACCACAGCGCTCACGCGTTGCAGCCACCATTCTGAAATGAATTTTGATGACGTAGCCATTAGCAAAGCCTCCAAACAACCAGCGCCGTGAGCGCGACGCTGATAGCAAATACCGCAAACGCCGTCGAGCGCGCCATTGGCAAATCAAGCCATTTATTGGCGTCTTGAATCATGTGGCGAAAGCCTGCAACCATGTGATAAATCACCGCAAATAGCAGTCCGCTCAGCACAATCTTGCCGAGGATATTGCCCCAGATGATGGTGCGGAATACTTCAAACCCGGCTTCGGATTTGAGGCTCATTTGCAGCATGGCCAATAAGAACAACAACGCAACAAACAGAGCGATGCCCGTCACGCGGTGCACGATGGATGCGATGCCCGGAATCGGCAAGCGGTAATTGCGAAGTTCGCCGAACCCGATGTTGCGATACACCGGTCTGGTTCGTGACTTGGCGAGGGGGGTGTCTGCCATTAAATGCACTCCATAAGTCGTGAAAGGTTAACTGAGAATATTTGAGTAATGATGACTGCGCGTTGTGCACAGGCCTCGTCGAAATTCAACCGGCTTGTCGCCGTAGGTATAAGCGATGCGCTCGACGCAGAGCACCGGCGAGCCCATGCCCACGCGCAGTGCTTCGGCGGTCGTTGGGTCGGCGGCGACGGCCTTCACTTGTTCTTCTGCGCGCAGCATGCGCACGCCAAATTCGGTTTCGAAAAAACCATACATCGAGCCTTCGTAGGCATCGAAGCGCTCTTTGGTTAAGCCTTTGAACAGCGACGCGGGCAGCGTAATCTCGTCGAGCACTGTCGGCTCGCCGCCGTAGCGCAGTAATCGACGCAAAATCAAAATCGCGTCGCCAGCTTTGATGTCGAGTGCGCGCGCAACCTCGGCGCTCACGCGGCCGCGTTTCACGTCAAGCAGCTCGCTCGCCGGATATTCGTCTTGCCCGTCGTTGCGACGCATGCGCAGAAAGCGAAACATCGAGCTTTGCGTTTCAGTGTGCGTTGCAACAAAAGTGCCCTTGCCTTGACGGCGGATCACCAAATTTTCGCCCGCGAGTTCGTCGATGGCTTTGCGCACCGTTCCTTGACTCACGTTGAACTGGCCCGCCAAATCTTGCTCACTTGGGATGGCAGCGCCGGGACGCCACTCGCCGGATTCAAGGCGTTGCGTCAGCAGCGTCTTTATCTGTTGATAAAGCGGCTGAAACGACGGCGTCTCCGGGGCCGGATTTACTTCGTTCGGGGCGAGGGCGACGTCACTCATGGCCGCAATTGTTACCCATCTTCGGAAGAATTGCAATCTGTGGTCTTATGTCTTATATAAGACATAAGAGCTATTGACGCGCACGTCAATTCGCGCCATAATTTCTATCAAGTTGAAGTTCATGCGGTGTCGCTTTGTGCAATTTACGGCGGCGCAACATTTCGGCAGCAAAAATTGGCAGATTGCGCGAGAATTCAGGGTTGAGTCAGTCTGGTTGATTAGCGTCTTATATAAGACTGCAAAATTCCAAGTTGATACCGCTCCCGATTTCACCTCAGTCACACAGTAAAGGAAACATCATGAAAGCCCCCGTTCGTGTCGCCGTCACCGGAGCCGCTGGCCAAATTGGTTACGCCCTCCTGTTCCGCATCGCTTCTGGCGAAATGCTCGGCAAAGACCAGCCGGTCATCCTGCAACTCCTAGAAGTGCCGGTCGAAGGCCCACAAAAGGCGCTCAAGGGCGTGATGATGGAACTCGACGACTGCGCGTTCCCCTTGCTCGCCGGCATGGAAGCGCATAGCGACCCAATGACCGCCTTCAAAGACACCGACTACGCCCTGCTCGTCGGCGCTCGCCCACGTGGCCCCGGCATGGAACGCGCCGACCTGTTGCAAGCCAACGCCGCGATCTTCACGGCCCAAGGCAAAGCGCTCAACGCAGTTGCCAGCCGCAACGTTCGCGTTTTGGTCGTCGGCAATCCAGCCAACACCAATGCATACATCGCACAAAAGTCAGCCCCCGATCTGCCCGCGAAAAACTTCACGTCGATGCTTCGCCTCGACCACAATCGCGCGCTGTCGCAGTTGGCCGCTAAGACAGGCGTCAAAGTCGCTGACATCAAGAAGCTCGTCGTGTGGGGCAACCATTCGCCTACGATGTACCCGGATGTTCGCTTCGCGAGCGCCAATGGCAAAGCCATCTCCGGCATGATCGACGACGCATGGAACAACGACGTGTTCATCCCAACCGTGGGCAAGCGCGGCGCAGCGATCATCGACGCGCGTGGTGTGTCGTCGGCTGCTTCTGCTGCAAACGCCGCGATTGATCACATGCGCGATTGGGCCCTCGGCACCAACGGCGAATGGGTCACGATGGGCATTCCGTCGGACGGCACCTACGGCATTCCTGAAGGCATCCAATACGGTGTTGCCGTGACCTGCGCTAACGGCGAATACACCCGCATCACCGGCCTCGACATCGACGCCGCCAGCCGTGCGCGTATGGACAAGACGTTGAAAGAACTGACCGACGAGCGCGACGCAGTTGCGCATCTCCTTGGCTAGCTAACGAAGTAGCCCGGATGCTCGCATCCGGGTTCCCGTGCCCAACGCGAAGCGCTCAAATTGACTGCGTCGCGTTGAGAAACCCGGATGCAAGCATCCGGGCTACGAAAGGCCGGGAAACGCCATACAGCGCTGCACAACAGCGCCGTTTGGCAAGCCCACAGTCGCGCGCGGTGCGCCCGACGACAAGCGTGGGCTTGCCAAACGAGAAACGAATACAGCTTTTTAGCCTGAGCGACTGCCCGGCGGTCGTTTCAGGCAAAAAAACTGGTAAGTCGATAAGTCGTTGAATCAGGCTGCAAGCGCCGTCTAGCAGTCGCTAAAAGGAAAAAGCTGATGTCCGTCCAATCATCCGGGGCCGCATTCCGCGCCGCCCTCAAAGCAGAATCTCCCTTGCAGGTGATCGGCGCGATCAACGCCAACCACGCCCTGCTCGCCAAGCGCGCTGGGTTCAAAGCGATTTATCTCTCCGGCGGCGGCGTCGCGGCGGGTTCGCTCGGTCTGCCAGATTTGGGTATTAACAATCTCGACGACGTACTCACCGACGTGCGCCGCATCACCGACGTGTGCGACGTACCGCTGATGGTGGACATTGACACCGGCTTCGGCCCAAGCGCGTTCAACATCGCGCGCACCGTCAAGTCGCTCATCAAATTCGGTGCAGCCGCTTGCCACATCGAAGACCAGGTCGGTGCCAAGCGCTGCGGTCATCGCCCCGGCAAAGAGATCGTCACCACCGAAGAAATGGTCGACCGCGTAAAGGCCGCAGCCGACGCCAAAACGGATCCTGACTTCTTCCTGATCGCCCGCACCGACGCCATTCAAGTGCACGGCGTAGATGCCGCGATTGAACGCGCAGTGAAGTGCGTCGAAGCCGGTGCCGACGGCATCTTCGCCGAGGCGGCGTATGACCTGCCGACGTATCGACGCTTCGTTGACGCGGTTGCGAACGCATCGCCCAGCGGGGCTCCGGTCCCCGTCCTCGCAAACATCACCGAGTTCGGCCAAACCCCATTGTTCACTGTTGAAGAACTCAAGAGCGCTGGCTGCGGCATCGTGCTCTACCCGCTCTCCGCATTCCGCGCAGCGAACAAAGCCGCAGAAAACGTCTATCAAGCAATCCGCAAAGACGGCCATCAGAAGAATGTCATCGACACCATGCAAACCCGCATGGAACTCTACGACCGCATCGGTTACCACGCATTCGAGCAGCACTTGGATGCGTTGTTCGCGGCGAAGAAGTAATGCTTCCCAGCCGCGTCATGTGTGCCAAACGTAGCCTTGAGAAGCGCAGCGCGTCAAGGCAAATTGGCGCGCGCTCGTGTGCCACGGCCAGCCCCGGACGCGCTTCGCTTCTCCGGGCTACAGCACCAATGGCCATGCTCGTGGCATCGTGTCTGGCATTTGTAAGCCCCGCCGAAGCGGCGCCCTCGTTCAGATTAGTGACCAACGCATCGGCGGGTAACTATGTTTCTGATGGGCAGCCTCAGCTCTACATAAACCCAGTGGCGAACGTTTTTCCAACAGTTTGGGATCGCGCGCTCCCCTCTGGGACAGATTTTTTTCGGCTGCACGCTAGCTATGGATCAGGCCGATTTTTCGGCTTTGAAGTAGGCACGGATGGACTGACGCGCAACCTCTCGGCGGGCGAATACTTAAATGCAGAGCGCGCGTCATTCGCTAGCGCAGGTCACCCTGGCTTCGACCTTTATATGGATGGGCGCGGATGTAATGAGGTTGCTGGGTCGTTCGTGATTCATTCGATCACGATCTCTGCGAACGAAGAAGTCGGCGCGATCGATGTTTCCTTTACCCACTTGTGCGAGGGCCACTTGCCCAGCCTTGTTGGTCGATTTACATATAACGCGTCTGGAGTGCCGATACCAGCGCTAGCTCCGTACGAAATAGAGCAACCGACATCTGTTCCGACACTTGGGTGGTTAGGTGAACGCATATTGGCCTTGTTGGTTCTGCTGTTTGGAATTGCCTCGCAGCGAACATGCCTCCGAGAGAAATAGTTCGTCCCTACAAAAAGTATTTTTGGTAAGTATCAATTCGGGTGCAAAACAAACGCATCCCACGGAGAAAAATTCATGACTGAAGCAACCGCCGCTCCCGCTGGAGCCCCTAAAGCCAAGAAATCCGTAGCCTTGTCGGGCACGGCTGCAGGCAATACCGCGCTCTGTACCGTCGGTCGTACGGGCAATGATTTGGCGTATCGTGGCTATGACATTTTGGATATTGCCGACGTCTGCGAGTTTGAAGAAATTGCTTACTTGCTCATACATGGCAAACTGCCGACGGTGGCGGAGCTGGCCGGCTACAAAACCAAGCTGAAATCGCTGCGCGGTGTGCCGGCTGCGGTGCGCGTGGCGCTTGAGCAATTGCCACCGTCGGCGCATCCGATGGACGTGATGCGTACGGCCGTTTCCGTGATGGGTTGCGTGTCGCCCGAGAAGGATGACCACAATCATCCGGGCGCAAAAGACATTGCCGACAAATTGATGGCGTCGCTCGGCCCGGCGATGCTTTATTGGTATCACTTCAGCCACAACGGCAAGCGCACCGAGATGGAGTCAGACGAGGACTCCATCGGCGGTCACTTCCTGCACTTGCTGCACGGCGAAAAGCCATCGAAGAGCTGGGTGAAAGCGATGCACACGTCGCTGATCCTTTACGCAGAACACGAATTCAATGCGTCAACCTTCACCTGCCGCGTGATCGCAGGTACGGGCTCCGATATGTACAGTGCGATTGCTGGCGGCATCGGCGCGCTGCGCGGACCGAAGCACGGCGGCGCGAACGAAGTCGCATTCGAAGTGCAAAAGCGCTACGAGTCGCCGGACGACGCCGAAGCGGACATCAAGGCCCGCGTCGAAGCCAAACAAGTGGTGATCGGGTTCGGCCACCCGGTCTACACCGTGAGCGACCCTCGGAACAAAGTGATTAAAGAAGTCGCGCGCAGCTTGTCACGCGAAGCCAACGACATGAAGATGTTCAACATCGCCATGCGCCTGGAGACCGTGATGTGGGACATCAAGAAAATGTTCCCAAACCTCGACTGGTTCTCGGCCGTCAGCTATCACATGATGGGCGTGCCCACCGCGATGTTTACGCCGCTGTTCGTGATCGCCCGCACCAGCGGTTGGAGCGCACACGTGATTGAACAGCGCATCGACGGCAAGATCATTCGACCGAGCGCGAACTACATTGGGCCAGAAGATCAAACGTTTGTGCCGCTACAACAACGCAAGTAGAAATTTTCAATTAATAAATAAGCCATTGTCATGAACCCGTTTGTATGGCACCATTTGGATGTAGACTTTCAGACTAGTCTTAATCTATTTGTAAAAAGCAATGCAGCCAGGGGATCACATTCGCAAGAGCGCCGCAGGGCGTGCCGCGTTAGCGTCGCGCGGCGTCGACCTGCCCGCGCCACTGCGCACGTTGCTGCTCATGATCTATGGCGACAAGACGGCGGCCGAATACAGCGAAATTGCTTCGCGTTTGCCTGCCGGGCGCACAGGTTTGCAACAGTTGATCGAACGCGGTTTGGTCGAGACGGTGACGGAACCGACTGCCAGCGTTGCCCCAAGCGGTGCGCCTGCGCCAGCCAGAAGCGATGCCACATTAGTAGCGCCGCAATCCGACGTGGTTCAGTTGGAAGCAACGCACACGGTGGACGAAGCTGCGTTGCAACGCTTGCTGTACCCGGAATTTGTACGCGCGGTGGCCGATCTGGGACTGCGCGGCGTGATGCTGCAAATGAAGGTGGAGCGTGCCATGTCCGCGAAGGACTTGTTAGCGCTGCGCGATTCGGTCGAGGCTGCGATAGCGAAGTCCAAGGGCGAGCCAGCGCGTCACGAATTTTCCAATCGCGTCAATTTCTTGCTCTCGCAATAACGCCTTGGGCGCGCGGTAACGCGCAGCTGCAACGCGACGCCGCCGCGTCAAACTTTCCAAGCTCACTGGCTGCCGCACCCGCTGCGGCACATTCGCATTCCTCAACGCAACAATTCGCGTCACTCGTTCGCAGTGCTGCGCCGTTTTCCTGCGCGCCGATTTGGCGCTCCTCCTCGAAAAAGTCATGAATACTCAAGACCGTAAAAATCTTCCCGGAACCTCGCTCGATTACTTTGACACGCGCGCGGCGGTAGACGCGATTTCTCCCGGCGCCTACGCGAAATTGCCGTACACCTCACGCGTCCACGCAGAAAACTTGGTGCGCCGCTGCGACCCCGCGACGCTGACCGCATCGCTTAAGCAGCTCATCGAGCGCAAACGAGACCTAGATTTCCCGTGGTTTCCAGCACGTGTCGTCTGTCACGATATTCTGGGCCAGACGGCACTGGTTGACCTCGCTGGCCTGCGTGACGCGATTGCCGACATGGGCGGCGACCCGGCGAAGGTGAACCCCGTGGTGCCAACGCAATTGATCGTAGACCACTCACTCGCGGTTGAATTTAACGGCGACGATCCTTATGCGTTCGCAAAAAACCGCGCGGTCGAAGATCGCCGCAACGAGGATCGATTCCACTTCATCGATTGGACGAAAAAAGCGTTCAAGAACATGGAAGTGATTCCGCCGGGCAACGGCATCATGCACCAGATCAATTTGGAGCGTATGTCGCCGGTGATTCACGCGAAAGATGGCGTTGCGTTCCCGGATACGCTCGTCGGCACGGACAGCCACACACCGCACGTTGATGCGCTTGGCGTGATCGCCATTGGTGTGGGCGGCCTTGAGGCAGAGAGCGTGATGCTTGGTCGGGCGTCGTGGATGCGTCTGCCGGACATCATCGGTGTTGAGCTCACGGGCAAGCCGCAGCCGAACATTACCGCGACAGATATCGTGCTCGCGCTCACCGAATTTCTGCGCAACTCGAAAGTGGTTGGCGCGTATCTCGAATTTTTCGGCGAAGGCGCAACGGCATTGACGCTGGGTGACAGAGCAACGATTTCGAACATGACGCCTGAGTTTGGCGCGACAGCGGCGATGTTCTACATCGACCAGCAAACCATCGATTACTTGAAGCTCACGGGTCGCGACGATAAGCAAGTCCAACTCGTTGAGACGTATGCAAAAGTAGCGGGCCTGTGGGCGGATTCGCTAACGACGGCCGAGTACGAACGCACACTCAAATTTGACCTGTCGAGCGTAGTGCGCAACATGGCCGGCCCGTCGAACCCACACAAACGATTGCCGACCACGGCGCTTGCAGAACGCGGCATTTCGAAGGACTGGGCGATGCCCGCAACGTCCGAAGGCACCATGCCAGACGGCGCGGTCATCATCGCCGCAATCACCAGTTGCACGAACACCTCAAATCCGCGCAACGTGATCGCGGCTGGCTTGTTGGCACGCAATGCCAACGCGCGCGGCCTCACGCGCAAGCCGTGGGTGAAGTCCTCTCTCGCGCCCGGATCGAAAGCGGTACAGCTTTACCTTGAAGAAGCAAAATTGCTTACCGAGTTGGAGCAACTGGGCTTTGGCATCGTGGCGTTCGCCTGCACAACGTGCAACGGCATGAGTGGCGCGCTGGATCCAAAAATTCAACAGGAGATCATCGCACGCGATTTGTATTCGACTGCCGTGCTCTCGGGCAATCGCAACTTCGACGGCCGCATTCATCCGTACGCGAAACAAGCTTTCCTCGCGTCGCCGCCGCTGGTCGTTGCCTACGCTATCGCCGGCACAGTGCGTTTCGACATCGAGAAAGACGTACTTGGCACCGACAAGGACGGCAAGCCCGTCACGCTCAAAGACATCTGGCCGACCGACGCAGAAATCGACGCCATCGTCGCTAGCAGCGTTAAACCAGAACACTTCCGTCGCGTGTACGACCCGATGTTTACCTTCGCAGCGGCAGGCACTGAAAAAATTAGCCCGCTGTACGACTGGCGCGCGCAGAGCACCTACATTCGCCGTCCACCGTACTGGGAAGGCGCATTGGCGGGTGAGCGCACGCTCAAGGGCTTGCGTCCGTTGGCCGTATTGCCGGACAACATCACGACCGATCACCTGTCGCCATCGAACGCGATTTTGCTCGACAGTGCAGCGGGCGAATATCTCGCAAAAATGGGCTTGCCCGAAGAAGATTTCAACTCGTACGCCACGCATCGCGGCGACCATCTCACGGCGCAGCGCGCGACGTTTGCAAACCCACAACTGGTAAACGAAATGGCCGTCGTCGGTGGCAAGGTGAAGAAAGGTTCACTCGCTCGTGTCGAGCCCGAGGGCAAGGTCGTGCGCATGTGGGAAGCGATTGAGACCTACATGAATCGAAAGCAGCCGCTCATCATCATCGCGGGCGCGGACTACGGCCAAGGTTCGTCTCGCGATTGGGCGGCTAAGGGTGTACGCCTCGCGGGCGTTGAAGCAATTGCAGCCGAAGGATTCGAGCGCATTCACCGCACGAACTTAATCGGGATGGGCGTGATGCCACTCGAATTCAAGCCGGGTACGACGCGTCTCACGCTGGGCATAGACGGCACCGAAACCTTTGACGTCATTGGCGAACGGACGCCGCGCACAACACTCACACTCGTCATTCATCGCAAGAACGGCGAGCGCGTCGAGGTGCCCGTGACGTGTCGTCTCGACACTGCCGAAGAAGTGTCTATTTATGACGCAGGCGGTGTGCTGCAGCGCTTCGCGAAGGACTTTTTGCAACAAACGGCTGAATAACCACCACCGTAGCCGTAGGGCGGGCACTGCCCGCCGTCGTTCACATGGCGGGCAGTGCCCGCCCTACGAAAGAACCATTCATGACATTCACCCCGCAAATCAAAATCCCCGCCACCTACATTCGTGGCGGCACGAGCAAAGGCGTGTTCTTCAAGCTCACGGACCTGCCGCTGGCCGCGCAGCAACCGGGTGCAGTGCGTGATGCGATATTGCTTCGAGTGATTGGTTCGCCCGACCCCTACGGCAAACAAATCGACGGCATGGGTGCGGCAACCTCGAGCACCAGCAAGTCGGTGATCGTCTCCAAAAGCACGCGCGCAGACCACGATGTGGATTATTTGTTCGGCCAAGTTTCCATCGACAAGCCGTTTGTCGATTGGAGCGGCAACTGCGGCAACTTGTCTGCCGCTGTCGGGCCGTTCGCGATTGCGCAAGGACTCGTTGACGCTGGTCGCATTCCGCAGAACGGACTCGCGACCATTCGCATTTGGCAGGTCAACATTAGCAAAACCATCATCGCGCACGTGCCAATCACGAACCGCCAAGTACAAGAAACGGGCGACTTTGAGTTAGACGGCGTGACCTTCCCCGCCGCCGAAGTGCAGCTCGAATTCATGGATCCTGCAGCAGAGGAACCGGGTGCCGAAGGTGGCGCGATGTTCCCCACCGGCAATTTGGTCGATGACCTCGTTGTGCCAGGTGTTGGTACGCTGAAAGTCACGATGATCAACGCGGGCATTCCGACCGTGTTCGTGAATGCGAAGGACGTGGGTTACACCGGCACCGAATTGCAAGAGGCCATCAACAACGACAGCAAAGCACTCGCGATGTTCGAGACGATTCGTGCGCATGCCTCGCAGCGCATGGGTCTGATCAAGGAGCTTGTTGAAGCCGAAAAACGCCAACACACGCCCAAAGTCGCTTTTGTGGCGCCCGCTTCGGATTACGTTTCGTCGAGCGGCAAGGCTGTGAAAACGGTCGACGTTGACCTTTTGGTGCGCGCGCTCTCGATGGGCAAATTGCACCACGCGATGATGGGTACAGCTTCGGTCGCCATCGCAGTGGCCGCTGTGGTGCCAGGCACACTCGTGAACACCGCTGCGGGTGGCGGTGCGCGCAATGAGGTTCGCTTCGGCCACCCGTCTGGCACGCTTCGTGTAGGTGCAGAAGCATTACAAGATGGCGGCGAGTGGACCGTGAAAAAAGCCGTGATGAGCCGTAGTGCACGCGTGCTCATGGAAGGCTTCGTACGCATCCCCGGGAACAACGGCTGACCAAAACCCACTTTTTCTGGGCGCGCGAGCCATTTATTCGCGCGCTGCATCACCGATTAAAATTAGCAAATCTACTGGAGTAAACATCATGCTAGAAGCCTATCGCCAACACGTAACCGAACGCGCCGCCATTGGCGTGCCCCCTTTGCCGCTTAACGCGAAGCAAACCGAACAGCTTGTTGAGCTGATCAAGAATCCACCCAAGGGCGAAGAAGCGCTTCTGGTCGAACTGATCACGCACCGCATTCCTGCTGGTGTGGACAACGCAGCAAAAGTGAAAGCGAGCTATCTCGCCGCCGTTGCGCACGGCACCGAGAAAACGTCGCTGCTCTCGCGTGAGCGCGCGACAGAACTTCTCGGCACGATGCTCGGCGGCTACAACATTTCACCGATGGTTGATTTGTTGGATGACGCGGTCGTTGGCAAGATCGCTGCGGAAGGTTTGAAAAAAACGCTCCTGATGTTCGATCAGTTCCACGACGTGAAAGATAAGGCCGACAAAGGAAATGCCAACGCTAAAGGCGTGATCCAGAGCTGGGCCGATGCTGAGTGGTTTACTAGCCGTCTGGAAGTCGCGAAATCGATAACGATTTCTGTGTTCAAAGTCACCGGCGAAACCAATACCGACGACCTTTCGCCCGCGCCTGACGCATGGAGCCGCCCAGACATCCCGTTGCACGCGATGGCGATGCTCAAGAACAAGCGCGACGGCATCACGCCCGAAGAAGACGGCAAGCGCGGCCCGATTAAATTCATCAACGATCTGCGCGCCAAAGGCAATCTCGTAGCCTATGTCGGCGACGTGGTCGGCACCGGTTCGTCGCGTAAATCGGCGACCAACAGTGTTCTGTGGTTCACAGGCGAGGACATTCCGTTCATTCCTAACAAGCGCTTCGGCGGCGTGTGTCTCGGCAATAACATCGCGCCAATTTTCTACAACACGATGGAAGACGCCGGCGCGTTACCCATCGAATTGGATGTGACGCAAATGAACATGGGTGACGTCGTGGAGCTGCGCCCGTACGAAGGCAAAGCATTGAAAGACGGCAAAGTTATCGCCGACTTCAAAGTGAAATCCGACGTGCTGTTCGACGAAGTGCGCGCAGGTGGCCGTATACCGTTGATCGTGGGCCGCAGCTTGACCGGCAAAGCCCGCGAATCGTTGGGTCTGCCACCGAGCACGCTGTTCCGCTTGCCAGACGTTCCGAAAGACACGGGCAAGGGATATTCGCTCGCGCAAAAGATGGTTGGCCGCGCGTGTGGTCTGCCAGAAGGCAAAGGCATGCGTCCCGGCACCTACTGCGAACCGAAGATGACCTCCGTGGGTTCGCAAGACACCACCGGCCCGATGACGCGCGACGAACTGAAAGACTTGGCCTGCCTCGGTTTCTCGTCGGACTTGGTGATGCAATCGTTCTGCCACACGGCTGCGTATCCAAAGCCCGTGGACGTGAAAATGCACCATGAGCTGCCGGACTTTATCTCCACACGCGGCGGTGTTTCGTTACGTCCGGGCGACGGCATTATTCACTCGTGGTTGAACCGCATGCTGCTGCCTGACACGGTCGGCACTGGCGGCGACAGCCATACGCGTTTCCCGATTGGTATTTCGTTCCCGGCGGGCTCGGGTCTCGTGGCGTTTGCCGCTGCGACCGGCGTGATGCCACTCGACATGCCAGAGAGCGTTCTCGTGCGCTTCAAAGGCACGATGCAGCCCGGCGTTACGTTGCGCGATCTGGTGCATGCGATACCGCTCTACGCCATCAAAGCGGGCCATCTGACCGTGGCCAAACAAGGTAAGAAAAACATTTTCTCAGGCCGCATCCTCGAAATTGAAGGTCTGCCCGATCTGAAAATTGAGCAAGCCTTCGAGCTCGCTGATGCCTCCGCTGAGCGCTCCGCTGCGGGCTGCACAGTTGCACTGAATAAAGAGCCGGTTGCTGAGTACCTGAAGTCGAACATCGTGCTGCTAAAGTCAATGATCGCCGACGGCTACCAAGACCCACGCTCGCTGGCTCGCCGCATCAAAGGCATGGAAGCATGGCTTGCGAATCAAACACTGCTCAAGGGCGACGTTGATGCTGAATACGCAGCAGTCATCGAGATTGATCTGGCCGAAATCACCGAGCCGATCGTGTGCTGCCCGAACGATCCGGATGATGCGAAAACGTTGTCCGACGTGGCTGGCGCAAAGATCGACGAAGTGTTCATCGGTTCTTGCATGACCAACATCGGCCACTTCCGCGCCGCTGCAAAACTGCTCGAAGGCAAGCGCGATATGCCAGCAAAACTCTGGATCGCACCGCCCACGAAAATGGACGCCCATCAGCTCAGCGAAGAAGGTCACTACAACACCTTCGGCACCGCAGGCGCGCGACTCGAAATGCCCGGCTGCTCGTTGTGCATGGGCAACCAAGCGCAGATCAAAGAGGGCGCAACGGCGATGTCGACCAGCACACGTAACTTCCCGAATCGCCTTGGCAAAAACACCAACGTGTACTTGGGCAGCGCGGAGCTCGCCGCGATTTGCTCGAAGCTCGGTCGCATTCCGACCAAAGCCGAATACCTCGCCGATATCGGCGTGGTCAACAGCGACGGCGCGAACATCTACAAGTACTTGAACTTCAACCAAATGGAAGAGTTCACGGACAAAGCAGATACCGTATCGGCGTAATTTCGGCACACCGCACCGCTTCTCGCGGAACGGAAAAAAGCGGCTCCTTCAGGAGCCGTTTTTTTGACTCGCGCTTTGTGGGAGCGGGCTCGCCCGCGATTTCCCGAAGGCTATCGCGGGCAAGCCCTGCTCCCATAGACCTTTCGACGTGCACGCATTGACGCGGTTGCAGTCATGTTCGTCACACCAGATGCAGTCATAATCTTGGATTAAACATTGCACTCCATCACCGCAATGACACGAACCCTCCCCTGCGAATCCGTCCCAACACATCCTGACTTTCGCGCGCTCTCCTCGCTCGCCCACATTGCCGTGGATCTGCGCTACGCGACGCCCAATAATTTCGTGGGACGCGACCTGTATTCGCCGCTCGATTGCGCGTGGCTTCATCGCGATGCGGCTGAGGCGTTGACGCGAGCGGCGCAGTGGCTTGCCACCCACTCACGAGGCCGTGGCCTGCGCCTTTGTGTACTCGACGCGCTACGCCCGCAGCGCGTGCAAGAAGCGCTTTGGGAGGCGCTCGCGGATACACCACTTCGCATATACCTCGCGCCACCCGAGCGCGGCTCGATTCATTCGTTTGGAATGGCAGTCGACGTGACGCTGCTCGACGCGAATGGCGGGGAGTTGGACATGGGTACTGGATTCGATGACATGACGGAGTTGTCGCACCCAGTGCTGGAAAACGATTTTTTACGTAGCGGCGACATCTCGCCCGAGGCCATAGCGAACCGCCATCTGCTTCGCAACGCGATGCACCACGGCGGCTTCACGGGCATCAACACGGAGTGGTGGCATTTCGACTGTGGTGATCGCGTTGACGTGCGCGCGAGATACATGCGCGTGTTGTAAACGATCAATTTTGTTCAACACTTCTTCGCTGCGTGGGCTAGCTTGCGTTTCAGATTCGAATGTAGAGCGCACACAGGCCGCGTGGCGATCGCTCTAACCGCGATATAGCGCTGCGACCGTCGGATGTCGTTTGATACGTTAAGGCTTTCGAACTTATCGCTACAAAAAAAACGAACTTGGCATTCGTCGTCTTCAAGCTAAAAAACTGTGTGCAAGTCCATCGCGGAGAACAACAGCACAGCACCGACCACAGTTGCCGAAACGCCAAGCGCAACGCGGGTTACGTGGACTCGAACCGACGCAGTGGCAACGATCGCAATACCCACGACACTAGCGGAGGCCGCGAGAAACGCGAGCACAAACACCGTCGACGCACCCGTCGCCTCGACCCCATGCGCGTAGCCGTGAAATAGCGCAAACACGGCAAACCCCGAGAACAAGCGCATAGGACGCTCTCGTATGTCTGAGGTTAACAGCACCAAGCCCGCCACGAGCACCGACAGTGCGATCATCCACTCAGCCGCAGGCACTACAAGCCCGGCCAGCCCGAGCGTCGCGCCGACAGCTAGTGCGCCGACCAACGAGACCAGACCTTGCCACTGAACACGGCGCGACGTGCCAGCGAGCAGCGCGCCAACGCACACCAAAGCAATCAAGTGATCCAGCCCCGTCAACGGATGCATGAAGCCCGCCACCGCACCGGAGGCAACCTCGTGCCCCGGATGGGCAAACACTGTCGTCGTGCTGGCAGCGAACAGTATGGCGAGAAGTGGGAATACATTTTTCATGGCTTACTCCAACATGCCTTGATGTTTGATAAAGGCAA
Source organism: Casimicrobium sp. (assembly GCA_040079845.1). Lineage (GTDB taxonomy): Bacteria > Pseudomonadota > Gammaproteobacteria > Burkholderiales > Casimicrobiaceae > Casimicrobium. The sequence continues at coordinate 77,804 of JBEBJR010000004.1, forward strand.
CGATCTCATCGACCCCTTTGCCCACTTTAAGGTTTGAAAACACAAACAGTTTCGCGCCGCGCATTTTTTTCGCATCGCGATCCATCACTTCCAGCGACGCACCGACGTAAGGCGCGAGATCAATTTTGTTAATCACCAAAAGGTCACTCTTCATGATACCTGGCCCACCTTTACGGGGAATTTTTTCACCCGCAGCGACGTCAATCACGTAAATCGTCAAGTCCGAAAGCTCGGGCGAAAACGTCGCGGCGAGGTTATCGCCGCCACTCTCAACGAAGATCACGTCAAGGTCGGAAAAACGCTTGTTTAGACGATCCACGGCTTCAAGATTGATCGACGCGTCTTCGCGAATCGCGGTATGCGGACATCCGCCAGTTTCAACCCCGATGATGCGATCGGCGGCGAGTGCCGCGTTATCCACCAAGAACTGCGCATCTTCTTTGGTGTAGATGTCGTTGGTGACGACCGCGATGTTGTGCGTGTCCCGAAACCGGCGACAGAGCTCTAGCGTCAGCGCGGTTTTACCGGAACCGACTGGGCCGCCAATACCTACGCGCAGAGGACCGTGTTGGTTCATAGCGTGGTTACCGCTTGCATTGAAAGATGTGAATAAAAAATCATGATCTGAACAACCGTGAGTATTGAGTTTCGTGTTTCATCTGCGCAATAGCGAGCCAAGGCGACGCGCTAGACCAATCGTCTTCCGGCAACGCAAGCGCAATGTCAACGGCCGTGCCAACAGCTCCGCCCAAAGCGAATAGCAATTTCTGCGCCGCAATCTGCCCCATCGGCAGCGCTTTGGCGAGCACCATCACTTGATTTTCTGTGAAACCAAATGTGTAGCCGAGCAACCCATCGCGTACTTTGACGCCACTCGCAACCGCTGCTAGCGCCGCGCCCACGGGGCCGCTGACGTGCTCCATCGCGGCGAGCGTCGTGCGTTGCGCGTCGGTGAGCGGCGCGACTTCGCGGCACCACGCCGCGTACGAGAAGCCCACCTGCACCGTCTCCGCGCGAGGCTCTGCGCTCTCGCGAGTCGAAATGAAGTCCGCATTCAGGCGCGCAACTTCCACGACATCCTCACACGACCACGCCGCAAACGCGGCCGCGTAGAGCGGTGCCTCAAAGCGCGCAAATACAAGCGCGAGATGGTCTTCGATCCAGTGTTGCGCCGAGGCCGAATTATTCACATCACCAGACTCGATCGCCCACTCCAATCCTTGCGAGTAACTGTACGCACCGACCGGCAGCGCAGGCGACGCGAGTTGCAGCAAGCGCGTGACAGCCACCACTATCGTTCCTCGTTTTTCGGGGCGAGATGATCGTGAATTTTTCCGCCGTGACCTTGGTCGTCGTGCGAATGGTGAACGTGACTATGACCGTACGCACCGCTTTCGGGCTGAAATCCGCGCCGCACTTCCGCCACTGTTCCGCCAAGCCCGTCGACCATCGCGCGCAACACGTGATCTGGCAGCATGAGCAAGTAACCGTCAGACACTTGCAACGGCGCGTGTCTATTGCCAACGTGATACGCAATGCGGGCGAGTCGCGTTGCGTCTGCAGCACGCACCTCGTGCAGCATTTCGTCCGCAGCGATCACCTCAACGATACGCCCGTCGGCGAGCGCAAGCTTGTCTCCGTGCGAAAGTATCGTGCCGATCTTTAGCTGGATTCCAAATGCCTCACCGCTTGCCAGGGTCGCGCGTAAACGCGATTTTTCGCGTTGATCGAACGTGAGTTCAACCGATTCCACGGCTTGAATTTCACGCGGAACTAAGTGGGTCGCAATTTGCATGTTCAAAACAGAAAATAGCGCTGCGCCAAGGGCTGCACTTTGACCGGTTCACAGACGAGCAACTGACCGTCGGCGCGCACGTCGTAAGTTTCGGTATCGATCTCCATGTGCGGCATGTATCCGTTGAGAACCATGTGAAGCTTACGAACTTTGCGCGTGTTTTTCACGGCCACGACATTTTTTTCGAGGCCGTATTTTTTCGCGACACCTAACTTCTGCGCCGCTTGCGACACGAAAGTAATCGAGCTGGATTTCAACGCGCCGCCAAATGCAGCAAACATCGGGCGACCGTGCACAGGTTGCGGCGTTGGGATCGATGCATTGGCATCGCCCATGAGCGCCCAAGCGATCTGGCCGCCCTTTAAAATCATTGAAGGCTTCACGCCAAAAAACGCCGGCCGCCAGATCACGATGTCGGCCCATTTGCCTTCTTCGAGCGAGCCCACCTCATGCGATATGCCATGTGCAATGGCAGGGTTAATCGTGTATTTCGCCACGTAACGTTTCACACGGAAATTGTCGTTGCGACTCTCGGCCTCTACGTCCGAAGCGCCCGAGCGTTTACCTGAAACATCTGGCGCTAGCCATCCGCGTTGCGCCTTCATTTTGTGTGCCGTTTGCCATGTGCGTGTGACAACCTCACCCACGCGCCCCATCGCTTGCGAGTCCGACGACATCATCGAGATGGCGCCAAGATCATGCAATATGTCTTCGGCTGCAATCGTCTCGCGACGGATGCGTGATTCGGCGAACGCTAAGTCTTCGGCAATCGCCGGATCAAGGTGATGACACACCATCAGCATGTCGAGATGCTCGTCTATCGTATTGACGGTGTACGGCATCGTCGGATTCGTTGACGAAGGCAAAAAATTGTCGGTACCAATAACGCGCAAGATGTCCGGCGCATGCCCGCCGCCTGCACCTTCGGTGTGAAACGCACAGAGCCCGCGGCCCTTCGTCGCAGCAATCGTGTCCTCAACAAATCCCGATTCGTTCAAGGTGTCGGAGTGAATCGCAACCTGGACGTCGTATTTATCGGCAACAGTTAAGCAGTTATCAATCGCAGCGGGCGTGGTGCCCCAATCTTCATGCAATTTCAACCCAATCGCGCCGGCCTCAATCTGCTCGGCAATCGGGCCAGGGCGACTAATGTTACCCTTACCGGTAAATCCTAAGTTCATCGGGAAAGCTTCGGCGGCGCGTAGCATTTCGCGCATGTGGAACACGCCGGGGGTGACCGTTGTGGCGCTCGTTCCCGCGGCAGGCCCGGTGCCACCGCCCAGCATTGTGGTGACACCACTTGATAGCGCTTCCTCAATTTGCTGCGGGCAGATGAAGTGAATATGCGAATCGATGCCGCCAGCGGTAACGATCATGCCCTCGCCTGCGATCACTTCGGTGGCACCGCCAATTGGCACGGTCACATTCGGCTGAACGTCCGGATTACCACCCTTTCCAATCTTCCAAACGCGACCATTCTTCAAGCCAATGTCTGCTTTGAAAATCCCGAGCTTGGCGTCGACGATGAGCGCGTTGGTGATGATCGTGTCGGCGACTTTGGCCGCGGGTAACTGCGATTGGCCCATGCCATCGCGAATCACCTTTCCGCCGCCGAATTTGACTTCTTCGCCGTACGTCGTCAAGTCGCGCTCGACCTCAATGAATAAATTCGTGTCCGCCAAACGCATACGGTCGCCAGTCGTCGGCCCGAACATTTCAGCGTAGGCGCGACGTGAAAGCGTGGTCATCGTTTGGCTCCTTTGGCCTTGGCCGCAATTTTGCTCGCTGGCTTTTTGGATAAGGGTTTTGCAGTTTTCGTTTTGGTTGCAACGGCACGGGCGACCGGCTTCTTCGCAAGTGCGCCCATCACTTTCCCTTGAAAGCCAAACACAACACGGTCGCCAGCAAGCTCGACTAATTCAATCGTTCGAGATTGCCCCGGTTCGAAGCGAACCGCTGTTCCCGCCGCGATATTGAGTCGCATGCCTCGCGCTGTTTGACGATCAAACTGAAGCGCGTTGTTGGTTTCAAAAAAGTGGTAATGCGACCCAACTTGTATCGGACGGTCGCCGCTGTTCGAAACCGCAAGCGTCTGCGTTTTTCGCTTCGCGTTAAGTTCGATTTCGCCTTCGAGCGTAAGGATTTCACCGGGAATCATGTTCGCCTCGCAGGGTGCCTATTGAATCGGATTGTGCACAGTGACGAGCTTGGTGCCGTCAGGAAATGTCGCCTCCACTTGAATGTCAGGGATCATTTCCGGCACGCCTTCCATCACGTCTCCGCGCGTCAGAATCGTGGTGCCGAAGCTCATGAGTTCGGCCACTGTCCGGCCGTCGCGCGCCCCCTCAAGCACCGCAGCGCTAATTAGCGCAACAGCTTCAGGATAGTTGAGCTTCAACCCGCGCGCCTTGCGGCGCTCAGCGACGAGCCCCGCCGTGAAGATCAGTAGCTTGTCTTTTTCTCTCGGGCTTAGGTCCATTGCATTTCCACGTTTTTATGTACTCCAGATTCGAGGAACGACGGCCTCGCGTCCAATGACTTGCGATCGCATTTTGCGCCACACGGCAATTAGCAAGTTGCGTACCGTCTCCGGCGCGTCCCCAAGCACCTTCACCACAATGAGGCCCGGCTCGGGCATCGATGCCGCCGCTAGGGCCTGCTCCCCAAGCGCCTCACGCACGTCGCCCAGCAGCGCGGCGCCATCATGCGCGCTTTGCGGATAGAGCATCCACGCCGTGCCGAGCACCGGATGGCCGCGCATACCCAGCGGTGACGCCAACAGCGCGTCGTCACCGTTCAACACCATCGATTCGCGCCACAACGGTGCATTGGTTCCGGCGCGCACCAATTCAATGCGTTGTCGAAATTGCCCCGCCTCAAATCGCTCGCCGCGCGTCGTGCGCCCAAGACAAAGCATTTCCCATCCGAAGAATCGTGCGTCCGCAGCTAACGAGATCTCAAACGTTTGCTGCGCCAGTGCACCATTAAAAGCCATTGTTTCCTGCGGCAACCACTCCAGCGACGCGCCATCGGCAACATGCAGGCGTGTCACCGCCCTCGCCAGCTTTCCGGCTGACCGATACCATTTCTGCGCGCCGGGTGTGGTGATGAGGGCGTTCGCGCCAGAGTTCACACGCACGTCCACGGACAGTTGATCGCCGGCCACAATGCCGCCCGGCGGATGCACGATAACGCCGTGGCAAATGTCCTCACCCTCGGGGTACAGCGGCTTCAGGATCCGTAGCGGGCCAAAGTGGCTGCGCTCGGCCATCACGCTGCGCTTCGCGCTCTCGCTATCTCGGCGCTCGAAGCCAAGATTGAGCCGCGCGGACCAGCCCGTGGCACCGGCTGCGGCGACGGGTTCGGGCGCCGGAATCATGCAGTCCGGCGCGTCAACACGAGCATTGCCACGACACCCGCCAGTAGCCCCCAAAACGCACTACCAACGGCAAACAGCGACACGCCGGAGGCTGTCACTAGAAACGTGATGATCGCCGCCTCTCGGTTGATTTCGTCGCGAAGCGCTCCAGCCAGCCCGGTGGCAATCGTACTCATGAGCGCGAGCCCCGCAAGCGCCACGATCAACTCGCGAGGAAACGCTGCGAACAAGCCGCCAACGACGGCACCAAACAACCCGATCAACACGTAAAAGACGCCCGCCATCACCGCCGCCGTGTAGCGCTTATCTTTATCCTCGTGGGCTTCCGGTCCCATCGCAATGGCGGCCGTAATCGCAGCAAGATTTAACGCAAACGCGCCGAACGGCGCAAGCAGCACATTGATGATGCCGGTGGTCGTGATCATGGGCGAAACAGGCGTTTCATAACCGGCCGCACGCATCACCGCTACGCCTGGCATGTTCTGCGACGCCATGGTCACCATGAAGAGAGGTAGCCCAAGCCCGATAATTGTTGAGAGCGAAAACGCAGGTGTCACCCACACCGGAGTCGCCCATTCAACGCTCACGGCCGACCACTTAAGCGAGCCGGCAAATGCCGCCAGCAACACGCCAACGGCTAAAACGCCCACCACGCCATAGCGCGGCCAGAGACGCCGCCCCAATAGGTGCGCGGCAAACATGGTCCCCACCAGCGCTGGCGCAGTCTTCATTGAACTAAATGTTTCCAATCCGAAGCGCAGCAACACGCCCGCCAGCATCGCTGAAGCAATCGCCATCGGAATGCGGCTCATCAAGCGCTCAAAGGCCTTCGTCGCACCCGCCAAAATGATGAGCGCAGCACACACAACAAACGCCCCAATGGCCTCCGGCATGGTCACGCCAGCCGCGCTCGTTGCGATCAACGCGGCGCCCGGCGTGGACCACGCTGCAACGACGGGTTTTTTGTAGATCAGCGAAGGAATGATGCTCGCGAGGCCCATGCCAATGCCAAGCGCCCACATCCAAGAATTAACTTGCGCTTGCGTCGCGCCGAGGCTCAGTGCCGCCTGAAATACCAACGCGCCTGTGCTGGTAAATCCAACCAACACGACAACAAAGCCGGTAACGACAGCGGAAAGCGAAAAATCGCGGAAGAAGCTCATGCGAAGCGCAGAAATTGAATGTCAGCCATTGTTGCAGAGCGGCAACCCGATTTTCGCGATAACGCTAAGAGTGCACACTGCGTCAGCGCTTATTGAGGTGATACGTCAACGCCATCTCTACGCAAATCCGCAGCGCAGGCCACGCAATCTCCGTATCCTGTTCAAAAACAATCGCGCGATTGCCTTCGTAGCGAAACGCGGTCGGAAACATGTTCTTGAATGAATCGACAAGTGTCGTCTGACAGTTGAAATACACCGCGTAGCGATGTGGTTTGGCCGGTTTCCAAGCAATGCGGATCGTGCTTCCACTTCCCGTCGCTTTGGTGAGAAACGCGGGTTCGCCCCATTTGAGCGTTTCCTCAAGCGCTCCGACGCCGGCTGCTTCAGCGGCCGTGTTAAGAACAAGCTTGCGCAGCTCGAGTACGCGCGCCCGAATGCGTGGTGGGTAAGTCGCATAGACATCAGCAACGTGTTGTGGGGCTTTTATAGTCATGCGACAAGTTTCGGCGTTACCCGTAGCTTACCAACTGATAGTTGCAAAAAACATCTTGTTTGAAGTGAGCGCACAATTTCCACACGCTATTCTTGCTCCCAATAAAGAAGGAGCCTCATTTGAATTCCAGCAGCCATGTGATTACTAGCGTTGACGGCCCAGTGCTGACGCTCACCCTAAACCGCCCCGATAAGAAAAACGCACTCACCAACGCGATGTACGGAGCGCTTGCCGATGGCGTGCAGCAGGCGCACGACGACCCAGCGATTCGCTGCATCGTCATACGCGCAGAAGGCGATAGTTTCACCGCAGGCAACGACCTAAGCGATTTCGCGTCTATTTCGGCTGGCAATGGCCCTTCGGTCCGTCACGTAACGCGCTTTTTGCATGGGCTAGCGCGAGCGGAGAAGCCCATCGTCGCAGCTGTGAACGGTTTGGCTGTAGGCGTTGGAACGACCATGCTCCTGCACTGCGATGTCGTTTGCGTCACCGAGTCCGCACGGCTCATCACCCCGTTTGTGAATTTGGCGTTGGTGCCTGAGGCCGCATCGAGCGAGCTATTGCAGGCACGCATTGGCTATGCGCGCGCCTTCACGATGGTTGCGCTGGGCGAGCCCGTGGATGGAAGGACCGCGGTCGAATGGGGGCTCGCACGTTACTTGGTGGCACCGGAAGAATTGCAGTCGAAGGCGCAATCAGTCGCAGCACTACTCGCGAGTAAGCCAATTGGCGCACTGAAAGCAACTAAACGGCTCATGCGCGACGGCGAAAAAATAACAGCGACGATGGACGCAGAAAGCGAAGTCTTTGCTGCGCGCCTCAAAAGCCCGGAAGCCGCAGAAGCCTTCCGCGCGTTCGCCGAAAAGCGTGCACCGAATTTCGCACAATTTTCGTAGGCGATAATCATCCGCATGACAGCCTTTAGCATCCACCCCGCCACGCGTGCCGACGCGCCCGCGATTCACGCGCTCGTGCGCGAGCTCGCGGTCTACGAGAAACTTGAACAACTGATGATCAGCACGCCTGCTGACTTTGAGCGTGAGCTCTTCGACTCAGGCTCCGTCATCGAAGCCATCGTGGCCAAAGAGAACGGCGTCGCCATCGGCTTCGCACTTTTCTTCCACAACTTTTCGACCTTCCTCGGCCGCAAAGGCTTGTACTTGGAAGACCTATACGTCAAACCCGAATGCCGTGGCAAGGGCTACGGTAAGGCACTCTTAGTGCGCCTCGCGCAGATTGCTGTTGAGCGTAAGTGCGGCCGCGTCGAATGGAGCGTGCTCGACTGGAACACACCATCGATCAAGTTCTACGAAGCCATGGGCGCCACCGTCATGCCCGAATGGCGCATCGTGCGCGCGACGGGGGACGCGTTGGTGGGGTTGGCGGGGAAGTGATCAAACAACATTCTTTCGTATGCCAACTTCTGGGCGAAGCCACGTTACTAAAAAACAACGCGACAAAACAATTGTGTGGAAATCTACAAAACTGCAAGATTTGAGCGAAGGTTTCGACCCACGTTCATTGATCGAGTGTGTAAAGAACCAAGCACCGGAGTTTCCTTGGCTCGAAAGCGCGCTGCTGGCGTGCCGTGCCGGTGAGTGGCAGAGCCGAGCATATGTGCGTTACGTCGATGCGCAAAACCCGAATAAGCCCGGTTCCGAATGGCAGTTCGAGACAAATGTAGTGCTGTCGCACGAAACGCTAGGAATGGTGGTCCTCGACATCCTCAAAGGGGCTCGCCTAGGTGGAATTGAGTTTGTCGACAAAATTGACGATTCAGTTGCGTAGGGTAGGCAGCTGCTGCCCAACCAGTGGCGACACTCCGCATGCACCATGGTGGGCACAGCGTGCCCACCCTACGAGTCATTTGAACTACGTGATCAATCCAACTTCGCCCCAGAACTCTTAACCACGGGCAGCATCGCCGCGTATTCGAGCTTCATGAGCGCGGAGAATTTCTCTGGCGTGGACGAAAGCACTTCGAAGCCTTGATCTTCGAGCGGTTTTTTGAGCGCTGGCGATTCGAGTGCGGCGGCGATTTGTTTGGATAGGTATTGCACGATCTCGGGCGGCGTTCCTGCGCGCACGAGTACGCCGTTCCACACGATGGAGCTGTAGCCTTTGAGACCCGCCTCTTCCATCGTCGGCACCTGCGGTAACTGCTTGGCGCGTCGTGCGTCACCAACTGCCAATGCGCGGAGCTTGCCTGCGTTCACCAGCTCGACGATTGCCGGCAAGTTGTTGAACATCATCGGCACCTGCCCGCCCAACACGTCATTCAATGCGGGCGGGCCGCCTTTGTATGGGATGTGCGCGATGTCGACGCCGCTTTGTGCCTTGAACTGTTCGGCCGCGATGTGCATGGTGTTGCCGTTGCCCGCCGACGCGTAGCTCAGGCTGCCAGGCTTTGCCTTTGCTGCGGCTACAACGTCGGCGACGGTCTTGAACGGCGTCGCAGGATTCACTACGAGCACATTCGCCATTTGGTGCGTGAGCGATACGGGCTGCAAGTCTTTGAGTGGGTCGTAACCCATGCTCGAATAAATGTGCGGATTGATCGCGAGCGTCGAGAGTGAACCCAGCAGAAACGTGTAGCCATCCGCAGGCGCAGTGCGTGCGACGTGCGCGCTGCCAAGATTGCCGTTTGCACCTGGACGGTTTTCAACGATCACCGTTTGCCCGACGCGTTTGCTCAACTCCGCCGCGAGCGAGCGTGCGAACACGTCAGCCGCACCGCCGGCAGGATATGGCACAACGTAAGTCAACGACTTCGATGGGTAGCCTGCGGGTTGTGCAAAGGCTATCGTGGCTAGCGATGCAGCCATTGCTGTTGCGGCGATTTTTAGTAAAAAGTGAGTGCGCGACATCTTTGTACTCCGAGGCTCTGTGCGACGCCGTTGCGGCATCCATGAAGAAAGCGTGTAACGCGGAATACTACGCTGCTAGGCACCGAACCACGGTGTTGAAGCTCGGATTTGCGTTTGCATCGTGTCGACGCAATTCCACTGGGGGCGAGGAGCAAGCGCGAACGATGTAGCAGCAAAAACTAACGCAGGTAATCGCGCACCGAAAGCGTGTAGCTAGACCCGCTCATTTCAAGCCGCGCCAGCGCTCCGACGGGCAGCGTGACCTTCGCGGGGATGTGTCCGAACGGAAAGCCGGTCAAAACAGGGCACGGCGCGATTTCGCGCAGCGTCTCGATGGCCTCGGTCATGCTGTAGGGGTAGCGCATGCCCGCAGGTGCGCCGCAGTCCGAGAACGCACCGAGGATGATCGCGCGCTGGCGGTCGAGAATGCCTGCGTGCTTGAGTTGCCAGAACATGCGCTCCACGCGGTAAGGCGCTTCGCCGACGTCTTCAAGCACGAGAATGCCGTTGGCGATTTGCGGCATGTATGGCGTGCCGATCAAATGGGTAAGCACGCACAGGTTGGTGCCCCAGATCGTACCTTCGATGGTTTGCGTCGCGGATGCGATGTCGCTTGTGCATTCAGGATAGCGATAAACCGTTGCCGCGCTCAGGAATGCGTGAAATTGCGACTCGGTGAAATCTCGCGCTGCGGGCTGATCCGCCTGCGCGAATTCGGCGGCCGCCATCGGCCCCGAGAACGTCACGTAGTTGCCACGCGCCAGAGCCGCGAGCGAAAACGCCGTGACGTCGCTGAATCCGCAAAACACCTTGCCAGACGCAGCAACGCGCGCCCAGTCGATACGATGCAGCAGGCGTGAAATGCCGTAGCCGCCTCGCGTGAACATGACAATCTCCGCGTCGCTGTCGAGCGCTGCGTTGAGCGCATCAAGGCGCGCGTCGTCGGTGCCTGCGAAGTAGCGCCATTGTGCTGCTGCGGCGTCTGCGCCGAGCGTTGTGTGACCCAACGCGTTCAATCGCGCCATACCTGCATTTAGGCGTTCTGGAATAACCGCGCCGGAGAGCGAAAGTACGGCGATACGCGCGGAGGGTGAAGGGGTGTGAGGCAGTAATGGCATGAGGTTCAATGTGCGAGGTGCCGCGTTCACAAAGACTATATGGCTTCCGATTCGGTAACCGTTACACCGGCCACGGGCGACGTCGCTGCTGCGAGCAAGGACGCCGCAATCGCCTCCGCAGTCACCACGCGGTAACGCCGCAACGGACCGAGAAGGAGCGGCGAAATGCCGCGCGCGAAGCGAATCGCAACGCTCTCGCCGGGACGCGATTCGGTGCGATCACCGTCAATGAAGGAGGGGCGGACGATGAGTACGCTGCACAAACCAAGTGCACGCACCGTGTCTTCGGCCTCGCCTTTCGTGCGGGTGTAGAACACGCTGGACTTTGCGGATGCGCCGAGCGCGGAGATCAGGCCAAAGTGAACCGCATGTTGCGCCTTCGCCCAACGCCCGACGGCCACAACGTAGTCAAAGTCGACTCGACGAAACGCGGCCTGAGAGCCAGCAACCTTAATCGTGGTGCCGAGGCAACAGAAGACGACCAACTCATCGGACACCGCATGATCAATCGTGATCGCTTCTGGTCCGTTCGCCAGCACTTCGAAATCCACGACGACCGATTCGACGCGGGTTGGCATCTCGCGCTTCGCGGAGCGAACGAGTGCGACTACACGGTCGAATCGCGTGTCCCCCGCGAGCTGCCGCAGCAGCGTACTGCCGGTCAATCCGGTTGCGCCTGCGACGACCGCGATCTTCGCCATCGCTTAGCCCAAGTGCTTTCGCTGTGCGATCAATTTTTCGAGCGTCGAAACATGGCCTGCAAGGCGCTCGCGCTCCAGTGCGACGACCGCTGCGGGAGCTTTGTCAGCGAACGCCGGGTTGCCCAGCTTGGCCTGGGCCTTCGCGACTTCGCCGGTCAAACGCGCGATTTCTTTGTCGAGGCGCGCGCTCTCTTGCACTGGGTCAACTTTCACTTCGAGCATGAGCTTGAAGTCGCCGACGATTTGCACCGGCGCGTCCGTGCCGGGAAGCGTGTCCACGATGCGCACTTCCGAGAGCTTGCCGAGCGCGGCGATGTACGGCGCGAAATCTTTGAGCGTTGCTGCGTCACCCGTGATGAAGAGAGGCACGCGTTCAGCCGGCGAGATCTTCATCTCGGAGCGCAGCGTGCGGCACGAGGTGACGATTTGCTTAAGAAGCACCATCTTCGCGTTGGCCGCAGGGTTGATGCGATCCGCGCCGTATTTCGGGAAGGGCTGAATGCTGATCGACGCGCCAGACTTGCCAGCCAAAGGCGCAACGGTTTGCCACAGCTCTTCGCTGATGAACGGCATGATGGGATGCGCCAGACGCAGCGTCGCCTCAAGCTCTCGCACGAGCACGTTGCGCGTGCCGCGTGCGGATGCGTCGTCGCCGGCTTTTTCGGCTTCGGCGATCTGCACTTTCGCACACTCAACGTACCAATCGCAGTATTCGTCCCACACGAATTCGTAGAGCGCTTTGGCCGCGAAATCGAAGCGGTAGGTGTCGAAGCCTTCTGCGATGTCGCGTTTGGCTTCTTGCAGGCGCCCAAGCAACCATTGGTCGACGAACGAAAGCGTCATCGGTGCGACTGCGGGCACGCCGCAATCTTTGCCCTCCACATTCATCAACACGAAGCGCGTGGCGTTCCACAGCTTGTTGCAGAAATTGCGGTAACCCTCGCAGCGCGAGAGATCGAAATTCAACGTCATCGACATCGTAGATAGCGACGCATACGTGAAACGCACAGCGTCCGCGCCGTAGGCGGTGATGCCATTCGGAAAGTTTTTGCGGATGTACTTCTCGGCCTTCTCGCGGTGGCTTGCGAGCATCAAGCCCTTCGTGGATTTCTCCACCAACGGCTCCAACGCGATGCCATCAAGCAAATCAATCGGGTCGAGCACGTTGCCCTTCGATTTGCTCATCTTGGTGCCTTCAGCGTCGCGCACCATCGCGTTGATGTAGACGTCCTTGAACGGCACTTTGTCGGTGAAGTGCAGCGTCATCATCACCATCCGTGCGACCCAGAAGAAGATGATGTCGTTGCCAGTCACCAGCACGTTGCTCGGCAAATACACCTTGTCTTTTTCGAAGCGAACTTGGTCCGGCCATCCAAGCGTCGTGTGGCACACGAGGGCCGACGAGAACCACGTGTCGAGCACGTCCTCGTCGCGTTTCAGCGGTTTGCCGCCGCTCTGCAAAAGCGCGTCCGCTTCGCTGCGCGCAACGTACACTTTTCCCTCAGCGTCGTACCACGCAGGAATCTGGTGGCCCCACCAAAGTTGGCGCGAAATACACCAGTCTTGAATGTTGCCTAGCCAATGGTTGTACGTGCTTGACCAATGCTCGGGGTGAAATTTCACATCGCCGTTTTTCACGGCGTCGAGCGCGCGACCGGCGATGCCGCCCGCGTGTTTCGGCGTGGTTTTGCTCATGGCTACGAACCACTGATCGGTGAGCATCGGCTCAACGATTTGGCCCGTGCGTTCGCACATCGGCACCATGCTCTTGTGCGGCACAGCCTTTTGCAAGAACTTTTGCTCTTCGAGGTCTTTCAAAACCGCTTTGCGGCACTCAAAACGATCCAAGCCGACGTATTGCTTCGGACCGTTTTCATTGATCTTGGCGTCGAGCGTGAAGATCGTAATCAGCGGCAGGTTGTGTTTCAACGCGCAGGCGTAGTCGTTGAAGTCGTGCGCGCCGGTGATTTTTACGCAGCCCGAGCCGAACTCGCGGTCCACGAAATCGTCGGCGATGATCGGAATTTTGCGATTACACAGCGGCAAGTCCACGAGCTTGCCCACAAGGTGCTTGTAGCGCTCGTCTTCCGGATGAACAGCCAGCGCGCCGTCGGCGAGCATCGTCTCCGGGCGGGTGGTGGCGATGTGCATGCCGGCCATCGGTTTGCCATCGACATCTACTTGCGGGCCGTCGGAAAACGGGTAGAGGATGTGCCACATGAATCCGTCGCGCTCGACCGATTCAACCTCAAGGTCCGACACCGCCGATTGCAGGACCGGGTCCCAGTTCACGAGACGCTTGCCGCGATAAATCAAGCCCTGCTCGAAGAGCGACACGAAGGTCTCGACCACGCCTTTCGACATGTGCGGGTCCATGGTGAAATAGCCTTGGCCCGCACCCGTCGCGTCAGCGTAATTCCAGTTCGCGCTCGCACCTAAGCGACGCATCTGCCGCGTGATGGTCGAGCCCGATTCTTCTTTCCACTTCCAAACGCGTTTGGTGAATTCTTCGCGACCGATGTCGTGCCGCGTTTTGCCTTCGCCCTTGAGCTGCTGCTCGACCACAATTTGCGTGGCGATGCCCGCGTGATCAGTGCCGACGACCCAATTGGTGTTGTCGCCCTTCATGCGGTGATAGCGCACGAGTGAGTCCATCAACGTCTGCTGAAACGCGTGGCCCATGTGCAGCACGCCGGTGACGTTTGGCGGCGGCAGCTGGATCGTGTAGCTCGGCTTGGTGGTGTCGCCGTTGGGCACGAAGTAGCCCGCTTTTTCCCAGACCGGATACCACTTCCGTTCGATTTCTTTGGGTTCGAAGCTTTTGGAGAGTTCTGTTTTGAGTGCAGCGATTTCAGCGGACATGGTGTGATCAAAAGCGCTCACGCGATGTGCGTGAGCCGGAGTAGATTGGAATGCTTAATTGTAGCGAGTGGATTTACAGCTTTATGCGTCTAGCGACGGCCGTATGGTGCTTTGCGCGCGATTATCACGTTACTCGACATTACATAAAAATCGGCTGAAATGACCACCTGGCGGTCGTTAAGCACAAAAAGCTGAAGCCGAGTGTGGTTGGAAACTGTTACACGCGCCGCAGCGTCTAACGCTTGCGCGAAAGTTGCTCACGCAACCGCGCGATTTCGGCGTCAACGGCACGCGCCACGACTTCGCGAACTTGCTGCGTCGTCTCTTCGATGACGGACAGGACGATGTCTTCAACGACGGGCACGAGCCGCTCGTTGAGCGATTCGCGTAGGTGATGTTTCAATCCCCCATCGGCATGCAGCTCAAGCTGCTGCATCGCCTGATTGAACACAGCGTGGCGCACCTCTTCAAGCTTCGCCACGATTTGCGCGTTGAATTGTTCGCGTACGTTGGGGATGGCGGCGGTAGGCGTAGGATTCGGCGCGGTAACGCGTTCGGACGAGGCGACAACGCCGGGGGCTGCTGACGCAACGTCATCGGGGCTGGCCTGGATCTCGGGCTGCGCGACAGGCGCGACGAGGGCGGAAGCCGGAGCCACCATTTCATCGAGCGTGACATAGTCAAGTTCGAGCGCGGGCGGTGTTGGCTTAGTTGGCCTAGTGGGTTCAGCGGGCTCAGCGGGCAGTGTAGGCAAGGTTTCCGCCTTCGGGACGGACGCGGCGGGACGCGGCGGCGCATCAAACGTAAATTCGAGACTCGGCATCTCGATTTCTTCCACCACCAAATCCGTGAGCACCGGCAACTCTTCCGGCGCGCCCGGCTCGCGACGACGCATCAAGCGATCCGCTTGGGCGAGCAATTCTTTGGCGGTGGGCGCGGCGGGCGTCATGGGTAAATTATGCGCGCTGCATGACCGTGTGCGTCATTTCATAGCCGCGTGCTTTGTAAAACTTCCAGCGATCTCGTCCGGCAGACGCCACAGCCTCTTCCGCACCGACGATTTCAAACATCCGCTCGAAGCGCGCAAAAAACGATGGCGGCGTAGCGCTAAGGTTTATCAGCACGTCGGCAACCCCCTCATGAGTCGCCTCATGGTCGATGATGATCGGTGTCTCACTGGCAAGTGGCGAATTCAGTGCAACGTGAGGCAAAAAACCATCCGGCGGCAGCTCCCACAACAAAGCGCCAAGTTCCTTCGTCGCCTGCGCGTCGGGCGTGAGCACACGCACGCGCCGCCCCTGCGCGTAAGCCTTCGCCACCAAACCCGCCGTAGCGCGGATCGGATTGGCCACGGCGGTGAAGAATTTGATTTCCGTCATTTTTATCTAGTGAGCAGTGAACATTCATGGGGCGGGCATTGCCCGCCGTCAGACCCAACGCGAAGCGCTCGTCTGACTTCTGATTTGCGCCTTCGACGGGTATTACTAGGCGGGCAGTGCCCGCCCTACGTTGTAGATTACTCGTTCGCCATTACGTAATCCACCAGCGCAGCCACTGGTCGCGCCGTCGCCCCCTTCTCTTTACCCGAGCCTTTGTACGCAACACCCGCAATATCAAGGTGCGCCCAGTTGTATTTTTTCGCGAAACGCCACAAGAAACACGCAGCCGTGATCGCGCCGCCTTCACGTCCGGCAACGTTGGCCATGTCAGCAAAATTCGAGCTAAGCGCCTCTTGGTAATCTTCTTCGAGCGGCATGCGCCAGAAGCGATCATTCATCTTTTTGCCTGAGGCGATGATGCTGTCGGCGAGCGCATCGTTGTTCGAGAAGATGCCGGCGTTGTGGCTGCCCAGCGCAACGACGCATGCGCCCGTAAGCGTCGCGATGTCAATCACGGCACGCGGTTTGAAGCGCTCGGCGTAGGTCAGTGCATCACACAAAATCAAGCGGCCTTCGGCGTCAGTATTGAGCACCTCAATGGTTTGGCCGCTCATGCTGGTGAACACGTCGCCCGGTTTCGTGGCTTTACCGTTGATGTGGTTTTCGCAGGCGACGACGAGGCCGACGATATTTTGCTTCGGCTTCAATTCGGCGACAGCCTTCATCACGCCAAACACAGTACCCGCCCCCGACATGTCCCACTTCATGTGATCCATCTCAGCGGCCGGTTTGATCGAAATGCCGCCGGTATCAAACGTGACGCCCTTGCCGACAAAAACGGTTGGCGCTTCGTTTTTCTTGCCGCCCGCGTACTCGAACACGATGAAGCGTGGCGGTTGTTCGCTGCCGTTGGTTACCGACAAAAACGAGCCCATGCCGAGCTTTTCAATGGCTTTACGATCCATCACGGTCACTTTAAGGCCGTGCGATTTGACGAGTTTTTTCGCCTCTTCGCCCAAACGCGTTGGCGTGCAGAAGTTCGCTGGCAAATTGCCGAGATACTTAGTGAATTCCATGCCGTGAATCGTCGCGACCGACACTTTGAGTGCTGCTGCGGCGGTTTTCGCCGTATCGTCTGGAATACCGAAGCGAACGCGCTTTAAGCTCGGTTTCGGCTTGGCGCTCACGCCCTTGGTTTCGTCGTAACGGTAGGTCGCGTCCGACACGCCCATGACCATCTGCTGCATGGCGTCAACCGCGCCATCGCCCAGTGGGAAAACGATCACGTCAGCGAGCTCTAGGTCAACGGCCGCAGCGGCAAGCGCTTTGCCAGTAGCACGAGCGTCTTTGGCGGCGAGCGCGGTACCGCCGCCTGCACCAAACACCAGCACGCGGCTGGCAGCAATGCCCGGCAGGTTGAACAAGGGTAAAACGCTCCCGCATCGGCCCGCAAACGATGCCGTCTTCAGGGCAGCAACCAATGCACCCTTGCTGGATTTATCAAGCTCTTGAGCGGCCCAAGAGAGCTTTTGGCCCTCGTGCACGGCCACCGCGACCGCGTCGGTCTTGGTATTGGATGGATGATCCGCACGTAGTGAAAATTCGATCATGTTTCGATCTCGCGTAGAAAGGGTTAGCGCGTTGGTCTCGGTGACCAGCCGCGAGGTGGGTAAACTCGCACATTATCTTATGACTGCTGTACGCGGCGGCCTTAGCGATTCCAGAGCGGAAGCGCCCCAGTGCCTAAGCCGTGCAGCGACCGTGCCGCTGAATGATTTTTCGTCGTGCGCTACTGCGCGAACTCACTAGCAACGCGATTTACGTATTCGTCGTGCTAGTCGCGATTTTCGTCGTGCAGATTCTCGTCAAACTGATCGGTGCGGCCTCTGCGGGCTCGCTGCCGACCGACGCCTTAATTCCGATGGTCGGTTTTCGCATCATCACATTGCTTGCACCACTCATCGTGATTTCGACGTTTGTGGCGATTTTGCTAACGCTTTCACGCAGCTGGCGTGACAGCGAAATGGCGATTTGGATGAGCGCGGGGCAAAGTCTGATGTCGTGGATTCGACCGGTGCTTACGTTCGCTTTGCCGCTTCTCGCGATAGCAATGGTGCTCTCGAACGCGCTGTCGCCTTGGGCGGAGCGGCGCACCATTGAATTTCGTCGGGTGCTGGACGCACGCGATGAACTGTCTTTCGTCGCGCCAGGCATCTTTCAGGAAATGCGCAAGAACAAGCAGGTGTTTTTCATTGAGAGCGTGAATTTGCTCGACGGCAAGATCAAGAACGTCTTTGTCTTTGCCGACGACCCGGCGGGGCCTTCGCTGATCCGCGCACAAGAGGGCGCGCTAGTCACCGATAAACTCGGAGATAAGTACGTCGTTCTCGAAAATGGTAACCGCGTAAAACGCGTCAGCGCGAAGGCTGCGCCGAACGAATATGAACTGGCGAGCTTTGAGCGGTACGGCGTACGGATGACCGGAAACGACATCAAAGACGATCCGCTGGAAGAGCGCGCTAAGGACACACTGGCGCTTCTAAGAGAGGGCGCGCCAACTGGCTTAGGCCAGGTTTTCTTTCGCCTGTCGGTGCCACTAGCAGGCATTTCGTTGGTCCTCCTAGCGATTCCTCTTGCTTACGTGAACCCACGACTTGGCCGTTCGATCAATCTCATCATGGCGATTCTGCTGTTGATGATTACGCTCACCCTGATGAACTTGGTCCAAACAATAATTGGGCGCGAGGTAATTTCGTTACCGGTGGCGCTTGTCTTGTTTCACGCTGCGCTTGCTGCCGTCGTTTGTGCGGTGTTTTATCGTCGCTATCGCGGAGCCGTGTTCGGTTCTCGCAGCAAGCCGAGCGCTGGGCCCTCGGTATGAAAACACTCAATCGGTACTTGGCCAAAGAGGTCGCGCTGTCTGCGCTCATGGTGCTCGCGGCACTGTTAATGTTGTGGGTTTTTTACGACTTGCTGGCCGGTCTTAGTGCACTGAAAGCGTTGAACGCTGCGCAGTTCGCGGTGCTTGTCGCCGCCACTATCCCCGGTCATTTGTATGAACTTTTGCCGGTCGCCGCGTTAATCGGTACGCTTTTCGCGCTGGCGCAGCTGGCGAGCAATAGCGAATACGGCGTCATGCGCACGTCCGGTGTGTCAATCCAACAAGTTGCGGGTGTACTGCTGAGCGTGAGCTTAGTCATCGCGACAGCAGTGTTCGTAGTCGGCGAATATGTAGTACCGCGCGCCGAGCAACTCATACTTCGTATCCAAGCCTTCTCCGGCACGCGACCGATGGTTGCGAGAACCTTTGCGTCCGGCTTTTGGTTCAAAGATGGCAACACCTTCATCAATATCGGTAGCGTGCTACCCGACGGCGCGTTGCGCGGTGTCCGCATTTTCGAATACACCGACAGCACACGCTTAGGCCGGACCATCGTGGCTGACGGCGCTGTGTTTGAGGCGGGGCAACAGTGGCGACTTGATCGAGCAACCGAAACCACGTTTAGCCCACAGGTGAACGTTCAAAATCGTGCGAGTATGAATTGGACAACAGTACTCACGCCCAACATGCTCTCAGTGCTACAGGTCGAACCTGATCGGTTGTCGATCGCGGGGCTGTGGGAATACATCGCGCACCTACATGCGAACAAACAGGATGCGCGCCGCTTTGAAGTTGCGCTGTGGGGCAAATTTTTCTACCCCCTAGCCACGTGCGTCTTGATGCTCCTCGCGCTTCCGTTTGCGCAGATTCAGCAACGAGCCGGCGGCGTTGGTATGCGTATTTTCGTGGGCATTTTGTTGGGACTGGTATTCATCGTATGCAACAAGCTTTTCTCCTACCTCGCGTTGCTGCACGAATGGCCACCGTTTCTCGGCGCAATGCTGCCGGGGATCATCTTCCTATCGGCTGGGGCGGTTATGCTCTATCGGCTGGAGCGGCGGTAGACCGTCGCCGCGACTCAGGTGTTTCACGGGAAGCGTGAACAACAAAAAAGGCACCCGAAGGTGCCTTTTTTGCAGCGAACTACCGATTACTCAGCGGCAGCCACGAACGGTACGATGTTCGCGTAAGTGCGATTTTTCTCGCCTTTAACTACGAACTGCACGGTTCCCATTACGGTTGCGAACAAGGTGTGATCCTTGCCCATACCGACGTTCACGCCTGGATGAATGGTCGTGCCGCGCTGACGCATGATGATCGTGCCAGCGTTAATCAATTGACCGCCATAGCGTTTTACGCCAAGACGTTTCGATTCGGAATCGCGACCGTTGCGGGTTGAGCCGCCACCTTTTTTATGTGCCATGGTTTACTCCAATCGCCTCTAAATTACTTGCGAACGCCGCCGACGAGCGCTTCGGTGAGCTTGTCGAAAGCAGCCCAGTCACCCTTTGCAGCCAGAGCAGCTTGCTCAGGCCAGGTTTCTGGTTTAGCCATGTTGAATTTGCTGCCAGCAGCCGTCAGCACCTCTTGCAGCTTGTCCGGAGCGGCTTTGGCCACAGCATCAAACGTGGCAAAGCCAGCGTCAACCAACAAACCAGCAATCTTCGGACCCACGCCTTCGAGCAGCTCCAAATCGTCGCTGCCGTCGCGCTTTTTACCGCGCACTTTGGCTGATTTCTTAGCTACCGGAGCTGCTGCGGCACCAGCGGCCGCTAGAGCAACCGGAGCGCTCACCGCAGGCGCATCCGCCTTGGCCAGCTCGGTGCCATTTGCACCGTAGATCACCGAGAAGAATACTTCGGTGTAATTTTGACGATGACCACCGTGACGCTGATAGTGTTTGCGTCGACGCATCTTGAAGATCGTGACTTTTTCACCGCGGCCGTGCGAGACGACCGTTGCATCAACTTTAGCCCCTGAGACCAGAGGCGCGCCAAACACTACATCCGAGCCCGCGCCAACGGCGAGAACTTGATCAAAAGTGATGGTTGCGCCGATGTCTGCAGGTATCTGTTCTACCTTTAATTTTTGGCCAGCGGAGATACGATACTGCTTCCCGCCGGTTTTTATGACCGCATACATTGTTAGGCTTACCTTTGAATTGTTTAGATTCCTTACTCGTCTGAACCGTTAACCATAGCTAACGCGCTCGAACCGAGCGAAAGGAACCCGGAAGTATAGACCAAAAAAGACGCTTTTTCCAGTCCGTCTGGGGGGGGCACCGGGAACGAGCGAAATCGGGGTGGCGCATCGGGCACAACCCGACGAGGCGCAACGCGTTTGACGCAGCGCACAAGCGAAACGCGCGTGCGTCGCTACAATTTCAATGATGTACACCGAACGCAGTCGGCTCTCCTCCGAATCCCAGCTCACCGCCCCCGAGGTAACGTCTGCTAGCCAGCCCGTTAGCACCTCTCTCGGTTTGCGCCAGCACCTGTTGCCGGAGTTGACGTTACTGGACGCCCGGCTGGTGTCAACACTCGATTCGGACGTCAGTCTCGTTCGCTCCATCGCCGACTACATTGTTTCGGCTGGCGGAAAACGACTGCGCCCTGTGTTGGTTTTCTTGTCCGCGCAAGCGCTCGGCGCAGATTCGCGGTCGCCACTTCTTGTTGATCTGGCCGCAACGGTTGAGCTCATCCATACGGCTACTTTACTGCACGACGACGTCGTGGACGAGTCCGACCTGCGTCGCGGCCGGGCCACCGCAAACGCCCAATTCGGCAATGCCGCAAGCGTTTTGGTCGGCGATTTTTTGTACAGCCGGGCATTTCAGGTGATGGTCGGCACCGGCAAGATGCGGGTGCTCGAATTGCTTTCCGAAGCGACCAATCGAATTGCCGAAGGCGAAGTGATGCAGCTCATGGCGCTTGGCAATCTCGACTTGACCGAGGCCGATTACATGCGTGTAATTGAGGCCAAAACAGCGAAGCTTTTTGAGGCAGCGGGCGCGCTGGGTGCCATTGCGGCCAACGCGGACGCAAAGACTGAACGTGCCCTCTCTGAATATGCGCGACGCCTCGGTGTTGCGTTTCAAATCGCGGACGACGTCCTCGACTATCGCGGCGATGCCGACACCCTTGGAAAAAGCCTCGGCGACGATTTGGCCGAAGGCAAACTCACCTTGCCGATCATCATGGCGCTGCAGCGCGGCACGCCGGCAGGGCAAGCGCTTGTGCGCAACGTGCTGGCTACCCCTCATGCGATCGACCCGGCGCAGTTTAGCGAAGTACTCGATGTCTTGGAGACGTGCGGTGCGCTGGACGATAGCCTCGAAAAAGCCCGGAGCGAAGCGAGTGCAGCGGCCGCAGAAATCGCCCATTTGCCGACCACAATCGCGAAAAAGTGGATGCTAGAATTGTGTGAATATGCAGTGAAGCGCAACGCTTGACTGCTGTTTTTTAAGCGCTGATCAAGCAGTCTCTTGAGCATTCACGCAAGACTCGCTGCCGGTTCAGCCACCTGTCGGGGTGTAGCTTAGCCTGGTAGAGCGCTACGTTCGGGACGTAGAGGCCGGAGGTTCGAATCCTCTCACCCCGACCAAAATCCCCCTCGCACACCAATTTTCGCCACCAGGCTTTCGCGCGATTCATCTTTCTCACGCGGGCCGCACAAAAAAGCGACACCCCAGCGCACTAAACAACGCGCGGCTGATAGCCTTCGTTTATGCATGACAGCGCTACCATTGCTGCGCCGAAAACTCACTGAGCCACTCGGCACGCTGACGCCCTCCGACCTCCAAAGCACAAAGAAAACGCCCCATGAGCCGTAAAACCTACGACCAACTCCGAAGCGCACGTTGGTTTGCGCCTGATGATTTCCGCTCGTTTGGTCACCGCTCGCGCACCATGCAGATGGGGTATGACCACGCCGATTGGGTCGGCAAGCCAGTCATCGCCATTATCAATACATGGAGTGACATCAATAACTGCCATTCACATTTCAAGCAACGCGTCGAGGACGTGAAGCGCGGCGTTTTTCAGGCCGGTGGATTTCCGCTTGAATTGCCAGCGATTTCGCTCGCGGAAAACTTCGTCAAACCGACGACGATGCTCTACCGAAATCTGCTCGCAATTGAAACCGAAGAATTGCTGCGGAGTCATCCCGTTGACGGTGCGGTGCTGATGGGCGGCTGTGACAAGACCACGCCTGGGTTGCTGATGGGTGCGATCAGCATGGATATCCCGTGCATCTACCTTCCGGCAGGCCCGATGCTGCGCGGCAATTGGAAAGGCAAAACACTCGGCTCCGGCTCCGACGCGTTTAAGTACTGGGACGAGCGCCGCGCGGGCAATATCACTCAAACACAGTGGCTCGAAGTCGAAGGCGGTATCGCTAGGAGTCACGGCACCTGCATGGTGATGGGAACGGCAGCCACGATGATGGGCATCGCTGAAGGCATGGGCATGACGTTGCCCGGCGCCTCAAGCATTCCGGCTCCCGACGCGAATCATCCGCGCATGTCCGCGCAGTGCGGGCGTCGCATTGTGGACATGGTGTGGGAAGATTTAACGCCCGCAAAAATGTTGACGCGCAAGCATTTTGAAAACGCAATCACGGTGGCGATGGCCGAAGGCTGTTCTACAAACGCCATCATTCATCTCGTCGCAATTTCACGCCGCGCGGGCGCGCATTGCGCGGTGAACTTGGATGACTTTGACGCCTATAGCCGCAAGGTGCCGGTCATCGCCAATATTCGCCCGAGCGGCAACGAATATTTGATGGAAGATTTTTATTACGCGGGCGGCATGAAGGGTTTGATGTCTCGCTTGCGCGACGGAAATTTGTTGCATCTTGACGCGATGACCGTGAATGGCAGCACGCTTGGCGAGAACATCGCTGACGCCGAGGTGTACAACGACGACGTGATTCGTCCGCTCTCGAATCCGATCTACAAAGAAGGCGCGCTGGCAGTGCTTCGCGGCAATCTCGCCCCAGATGGCTGCGTCATCAAGCCCAGCGCATGCAGTGCGAAGTTTCAGCAACACACCGGGCCGGCGCTAGTGTTCGACGACTACCCTAGCCTAAAACTTGCAATTGACGATCTGGACTTAGAAGTCACCGAAGATCACGTCATCATCTTGCGCAACGCAGGCCCCAAGGGGGGCCCCGGCATGCCGGAATGGGGCATGGTGCCGATTCCAACAAAGCTTGTGAAACAAGGCGTGCGCGACATGCTTCGCATCAGCGACGCGCGCATGAGCGGTACCAGCTACGGCGCGTGTGTATTGCATGTGTCGCCAGAGGCTTATATCGGCGGAACGCTCGCGCTCGTGAAAACCGGCGACTTGATAACGGTGGACATTCCGAATCGACGCATTCACCTTGAAGTCAGTGAAGGCGAACTTGCCGCGCGCCGTGCCGCGTGGGTTGCCCCGCCGCCGCGCTTTGAGCGTGGTTACGGTGTGATGTTCACGCAACACATTTTGCAGGCCGATCAAGGCTGCGATTTTGACTACTTAGAAACATCGTTCGGCGCTCCCGTTAGCGAGCCCGTGATCTATTAGCGCAGCGCGCGGGCAACCAGTCGCCCACTACGCCCCCCCCCAATTTCGCCCTCACTCCCGGAGAACTTTTCATGGCACTCAAACCTGAAACCCGCACGAAACTCGCTGGCATTAGCGCCGCAACGCTCTGCACCGCCCTGTTCAAGCGCGGCTTGCGCAACCAATTTATTCAAGACGTTCGCCCGGTCAACACGGACCTTCAACGGGTGCTTCCGAATATGGTGGGCGAAGCGTTTACGCTCCGATACATCCCCGCGCGCGAAGATTTGAATCCGATCAGCGTGTTTCAGGACCGTACGCATCCGCAGCGCGTGGCCGTTGAACAATGTCCTCCCGGTTCGGTGATGGTGATTGACAGTCGCAAAGACGCACGTGCGGCATCGGCCGGCTCGATTCTCGTGTCACGCTTATTGGCGCGCGGTTGCGCCGGCGTGGTGACCGACGGCGGTTTTCGAGATTCACCGGAGATCGCGGCGCTGCCGTTCCCGGCGTATCACCATCGCCCAAGCGCCCCAACCAATCTGACGTTGCATCAAGCGCTCGACATTAACGTACCCATTGGTTGCGGCGACGTGGCTGTGTGGCCCGGCGACGTGATGGTGGGTGATCGTGAAGGCGTAACCGTCATCCCCGCCAACATCGTCGACGAGATCGCCGAGGAAGCATTTCAGATGACGGCGTTCGAAGACTTCGTGACCGAGATGGTGCAGAAGCACAATCGAAGCATCCTCGGCCTTTATCCGCCAACCGATCCGCAAACGAATGTCGAATTTGCGGCATGGCGCCAGGCCAACGCTCGATAGCGGCGGCCGCTTCCAGCCAAATCATGCAGCACGGCGAGCGGAGCGCGTTAAATCTACTCAATCTGCGCCCAAAGGTCGAAGCTCAGCGGTAGGCAGACGAGCCGCCACGTTTTAGTTCCGTAGGTTCTTCTGCTCGCTGCCTCACGTACTCACGTAATCAGCGACGGGCAATTTGCGCCGCAGCAAGCGGCGCTTGCAAAGTCCCCGCGTGTGTATTATTGAATTAATACAGTAATTCAGCGATTCAAGAGCGAACGTCCTCACCGCGCCCTCCAATCAGTCCGTGAACATTCTCTTCGTCATCGAGCCCTCCTCTGCGACACCGATCTACCGACAGATCGTCGATCAGGTGGCGCGCGCCGTCGCTGCGGGCAATGTGCAGCCCGGCGACGAATTGCCGTCGGTGCGCGCAGTGGCCGAGCGCTACGCAATCAATCCGATGACGGTCTCAAAGGCGTACTCGCTGCTCGAAAGCCAAGGCCTCGTTGAGCGCCGCCGTGGTCTCGGCATGGTTATCCGTGCCACCGTGCCCGTCGCAATGGAGACGCGCCTCGCGCTGCTCCGGCCCGCTATCGAGCATGCGGTCGCAGTGAGTCGACAACTCGGGCTCACGCACGACGAGGCGCTCACGGCGTTTCGCGACGCATTCGCCGACACCAGCCAACAAGACATCGACCCAAGCGCCCACAAGGATCGTCCATGAACGACACGCCCGCAGTTTCCGTTGAACACTTGAGCCTGCGCTACGGCGGCGTCACGGCGCTCGATGATGTGAGCCTATCGGTCGAGCGCGGCTCGGTGCTCGCTGTAGTCGGACGTAACGGTGCCGGAAAGTCTTCGCTGCTGCAATGCATGCTCGGATTGATCGTTCCGCAGAGTGGCAATTCGCAGTTGCTGGGGTGCCCGAGCCTCGATCTCACTGATGACGTGAAGGCGCGACTCGGTTATGTCTCGCAATCGCCGGAGTTGTTTGAGTGGTTGCGTGTGGGTGAACAAATTTCCCTCATCGGCGGGCTCTACCCGAATTGGTCGGAAAGGCGTGCGCGCGCCTTGTGCGCGCGATTCTCGATTGCGGACGACATGAAAGTACGTGCGCTGTCACTCGGCGAAAAGCAACGCCTCGCCATTGTGATTGCGCTCGCGCACCAGCCTGATTTACTCGTGTTTGATGAACCCGTTGCGAGCCTTGACCCGGTCGGAAGGCGTGACTTTCTACGCGCGTTCTTCGAGCACGAAGCTCGCGACGGTGCGCCGGTAACCGTGGTCATCTCCAGTCATCTGCTTGAAGACCTTGAACGCATTGCGACGCATGTACTCTTTCTTGAAGGTGGCCGCATTCAGCTCTTGGGCGCGCGCGACGAAATCTCCGAACGCGTGCGACTCGCGGTGACCGCTCACCCCATTGCGGAGCAACGGGGAATATTGAAACGCCGACAAATTGCCGCCGACCAGTGGCAACACGTTGTCGACACACGTACGGTCGCGAACGACGCATTACCACCCAATACCGCACTCAGCGCGCTGGGCCTTGGCGACCTGTTTGAGGCGCTCAACACATGAAAAACATGCGCGTGCTTCTGCGCTTTGCCGCTGGACTCTTCGGTGGCCACTGGGTGGCCGCACTATGGTTGTGTGCGATTGCGTTGAGCTGGGTGGCGCTGGGCTTGGGGCTCATGCGACCCATGACGCTGCTGGACGCGAAGCGGGCGTATCTTGACATGGGCGCGATGCTGGCGTCGGTAACAGCCTTGATCGGAGTTCTGGCCGTCACGTACGTGCGCAATATCAGCTCGCGCAACGCGCTCTGGAAATTAGCCCCTAACTCCGAACGTGTGACGATGCGCTTGTGTGGCGCAATCATGACCGTCAGCGCGGTTGTCGCGATACCTGCGGTTATGTTGCGCGCCAACGCTGCAACGACTGACCGACTGCATCGTGTTCCCGGAAGACTGTTGTGGGGAGACCCACCCGACCTGACGCGAACTTTTTCGTTCGCGGATGTCCCTGCGCACGCGTACGCCGCCGAGGCGTTAATGCTGGCTGCGTTTTCCGCGTTCCTCCTGCTTTGCTTTCGACGTAGCGGCGCAACATTTGCGACTGGCTACCTACCGGTGTATTGGGCCGCCACACAAACCAGCGCTCGGTCACTGTGGTGGCTGCCATTCGCGGCGTGCGCAGTCATAGTCGTCGTCGAATACGTCTGGCGCACTTGGCTTTCGAGCCACGTTGAAACCTATTTGAGACGTGCGCCCAAAGTGCAACCGAAGAAGAGCCGTCCGCCGTGGCTCACCGCATGGCGACAACGAAAAGCAGCGCGCTCGCCAGGCCGCGAGGGTGTAGATGCACGATTGGCCGCGTTACTTGCGCTGCCCACCGGCATCGGAATGACTGCGTTGTCGGTCATTTTTGGAGCCCTGTACCTAGTGCTGCTTCCCAGCGACGCCGTCGAACAGCGGCCTGGCGAATGGATTCTGCGGTTTATTACATGGGTCTTTGCATACGTCGTGGCCTCGGTACTTGCTCGACCCGCCGCGTTGCCGGTGATGCGTCTTGCGTTACTCCCTGTTGGGCATCGACGCGCGCAGTTCGGCGAGGTTTTCTTGAAAGTATGGTGGCGGGAGTCTTGCACGAAGGTGTTGTGGGCAGCGCTGCTCGGGCTCACGCTACGTGCGCTGTGCGGCGCACTCGGTTGGCCCAATTTTTTGCAGGGTCCCGCCTTTTCGCATGGCGCGACGCTCCAGCAATGGGTCGTGGTGCCGCTCGCGCATATCGTGGGTGTGCTCGGAATCGCACGGAGCATTGGCCTCTTTTCCAGCGCGTCCCCGCGCGTGTTGGCGAGTATCAACGGTCTCACGCTGCTTCCGCTTGCGTTGATGATCGTACTTCCGCTGCTCGCGTTCGGATGCAAGTGGCTTATTGAGCACAACGTCGAAGCGCTGGCTAACGGGCGTTTGGGATTTGTGACGTTTGCGTTGGTGAATGGCGCGATCATTCCGGCGATTGCTTGGGGCGCGTCGCGCATGTGTCGGTACCAATGGCGCACGGCGAGTCTGCCAGCAATTTCGTCGAGCATGCACATTTGGTCCGAACGATTGCGCAAGATGTCGGCGGATTTAAGCGGCAGTCGCGCGTAGCTACTTACCGAGAATTTATGGCTCGGGATAAGAGCGTCGTGAAGGCGCTCGGACTAAGGGATCGATCAATCAACTTGCACCACGATCACCACGCGTCGATTTTTCGCGCGACCAGCGGCTGTGGCGTTGCTAGCGACTGTGACGGCTTCGCCAAGTCCGATTCGCTCTATTCGCTCCTTCGGAAACCCGTTCTCAATGAGAATTTGCGCGACTGCATCTGCACGACGCACCGACAGCGCTTTGTTGTAGTGCACCGGGCCAACGTTGTCAGTGTGCCCATAGACAAGCACGCGATCAATGTTGAGGGTGCTTAGTTCGCGACCCACACGACCGATGCTAAGCCGCGCTGTACTAGCGACCTGATCGCCATCGAAGGGAAACACGATGGGTTGTGGGAGCGTCAGACGTAACGAATCACCATCTTGTTCAAATCCGAGGTCAGCAAGCGCTTCGAGTAATCGGTCGAGTTGAGCTTGTTTGGGATCCACGCTCGGAGTAGCGACTTGGCTGATGACCGGCGAGGCGACCTTTTCAGGTTTTGACGCGCAGGCAGCAACGAAGGCGACGAGTGCACACACCAACAACCCATCGAGCAGTTGATTCGTACGGTGCTTGAGTCCACAAATCATGTTGCTATGGGTGTTAATGCAGGCGCGGTTTCGGCCCGATCGCGCATCAATCAATTTGCACGACGATGACCACGCGCCGATTTTTTGCACGGCCGTCTTCGGTCGTGTTGGCCGCGATGGCGACTGACGAGCCAAGCCCTCGAGCGGTGATTCGGTTGGCGGGAAACTCGCCTTCGACGAGCACACGAACGATTGCATCGGCGCGACGTTGCGAGAGCGATTGGTTGTATTGCGCGGGGCCAACGTTGTCGGTGTGGCCGTAAACAAATACGCGTTCGACGTCAAGTGCGCGCAGTTCGCGCGCGACGCGCGTGACGTCGCGGCGGCCGGTGTCGCTCACGGCGTCGCTGTCGAAAGCGAAGACCAGCGGCGCAGGCAGCGTTAGGTACCAGCCGTCGTCTTGTTTTTCAAAGCCGAGTGTGTTGAGTGCGTTTGTGACCCGAGCTGCGCGCGTCGGTGGCGCAGCCGTTGCGGTCGATCCTACCGGAGTGGGCGACGGGGTGCTTGCGCATCCGAGCAGCAACAACATCAACGGTGTGACGATCCACATTGCGATCCGCGACCAGGTCGGAGTTCGCGCAACCGGTCGTTGCAGACGATCCGAGAACAATGGCTGAACTGGATGGCTCATGGCGATTCTCCTTGCGTAATAGGCCCTTCGGTCATTAAGTGGCGGCTGCGCATTTTGATGCGATTGCGACCACTGGCCTTTGCCGAGTACATGGCGGTATCCGCACGCGAGAGCACTTGCTCAACGTTTTGGCCGTCAAGTGGATAGAAAACCACACCGATGCTCGCCGTGCATTTGGTTTGTAGCGAGTGCACTTCGTTGCTTTCACGTATCGCGGTGGCAAGTTTGCGCGCTACTGCGAGTGCGTCACTGCGCGCGCCAACGCCCGGAAGCAGCGCGAGAAATTCGTCTCCGCCCATGCGCGCGAAGGTGTCCGTAGGCCGCAACACTGACTTGCAGCGTCGCGCGACCTCTTGCAAATATTTATCCCCTACCGCGTGACCGAGTTGGTCGTTGAGTGGCTTGAAATTGTCCAGATCAAGTGCAACCACTGCGAACGGATTACGATCACGTTGAAAGGCATCAATCAGTTGCGTCATTCGATCCATCAACAAAACGCGATTGGCCGCACCGGTTAGCGGGTCGTAAAACGCGAGCGTCGAGAGCTGAGCGTTGCGTTCTTGAATGAGCGTCGACCGCCGTTCAATTTCGTCGATCGTGGCATTGAAGTTTTCGCTGAGATCACGCACTTCATCTACGGTAAGGCGCTCAATTTCGTCAAGCATGGCGTTGAAGTCTTCGCTCAAGCTTTTCACCTCGGCGACGTGCGTCTCCGGAACGCGTAGTGTGAGGTTTCCGCTATTTCGTATCTCTCGTGTCACTGCGGCGAAGCGCGACAACGGACGTGAGAGCCAGTTACCGATTGCGCTCGAAACTGCGATCCAGCCGATCATCATGAACGCAAATACCGCTAAGCTTGAAGCGGCAAACCAGACCACCGCGTTGCCCAAATAGGGTTCACGGACGATGACCTGTGCGCTCCCGAGCACGTCGCCTTGGTGCAGTACTTTTGCACTCGCAGAAATTTCAAACTCACTAAATTGGGTGCCGAAGGAGCCGCGTGGCGAGGTGTTTTGCGCGCCGCTTTTACGCTGGAAGCTGGCAAGCACGTTGCCGTCGACATCAACGAGCGAGGCCCGAACCACCGTGTCGGTGCTGGTCAACGCGGCCAACACCTCACGCGCCCCTTCGGCGTCGCGCAACGCCAGCGGCACATCAGCGCTGGCCGCGATAAGTTCAGCGATGGTGGTGGCGCGCTGCATCGTGGCGTTACGCGCAACGACCGCTGCAACAACCGTCAAGGCTACGGTGGTGAGCAGCACCGCGAGCAGGGCGGTGAGGACAACCACCCGCCCTATTTGTGCGGAGGTCGACGTCTCGCGCAGCGTTGGCATCGCACTAGTCCGGCTTTATTGTTGAACGCGGGAATTGTTTGCGCAGCAATTGCGCATTCACTTTAAATCCAGCGCGCGCGAGCACGTCGAGATTCACGCGATAATTTTCGCGACCTGCTGCGTCACCGTAGTTCACACACACCGCGCCACCGATTTCGCAAAAACGCTCGCCCATGCCAATGGAAAGCACCGCTTTATCACCAATGGCTGCGAGCCACGGTTGCCAGTCGACGGGAGACTTTCCCGGTGAGGGCCAAGCTACAAATAAGTTGCAGCGCGTAACGTCCCGCGGACGCGCGATGCGCATCACCAATAACGTTATTCCGCGCACTTGTTTTCCGGTGAGATCAAGCTCGGGCGTATCCGGCGGTTGACATACAACGAGTGTGTTGTCACTCGTTGCAGCGGGCCATTCGACGAAGCGAACGAAGCCGTTAACCCACGTTTCACTCGACAACGGGGTGGCTTGAGACACGGCGAAAGGAGTCGCGATCACGAATAGTGCGCCTAGCGTGAAGCACCCATGCGTAATACGCGCGACGTGGACGCGAACGCGTTGAAGCAAATTAAAGAGCGGCCCATCAAGACGGGCTTTGTCACGGCAGTCGTCGCTCATTCCGGTCGTACGTTCGTCTTGCTTTTATAGGTAATTAAGAGTCGCAACGTCGCAGGTGTCTCGTGACGTCGCCGAAGCGGGTTGCGTAAATTTGTGCCCGATTTTTTGTCAAACACGTCGGCTAATCGGTGCAAGTGCGTCTGTTTGTGTTGGGCTAACTTTAAGCGTTATGTGCAACGTAGTGAGAGCACGTAAAGCTGCGCAAAAGTTCTCGAAAACGCGAGTACTCATTTGAGTATGCGAGGATTTTCGAGACGCTTTAGTTCACATTACGAGTTCGCAACCGTTGTACAGCGGTCATAGCGTGTGATTGTCGGTGCGTAACCGTCAGCCGTCAACGCGTGATTGCGAGTTTCGGCTCGTTACACATTCGTCAATAACGACGCGCATGTGTGTAGAACGGATTTTCCCCACGAAGCGCGACATACCAGCAGACCGGCCCTCGGAAAACTCCTACGCACGCGAGTAGTACGTCACGAGAACGTTATCGCCGATGCAGGAGGGCGGCTCGGCGGGAGCATCCGGCTTCGTGTGCGCGATTTACATCGAAAATATATGCAGCTTTCAACGCTAATCGACTGCTGTACGGTCATTTCAGCGATTTTTTTATTGTAGTCGACTTATTAATAAATTTCCACAGAATCGCCACCCAACAGTCGATAGCGCCCGATTTAACGTAAAAGTTGTTGCACGACATTTTCTGCATTCACGCCCGCCACACGCAGTCGCTTGCGGCGATGGGTGTCGCCCGAGAGCAGCGTGACCTTGCTTTTGCTCACGCCGCAGCGCTCCGCCAAAAACGCGATGACTGCGGCGTTGGCTTTGCCGTCCACCGGCGGTGCGTTGATGCGAAGCTTGAGCGCGCCGTCGTGCTCGCCGGACACCTCTGTGGCTTTCGCGCCGGGCTGCACGTAGATCGCGATGTCAATGCAGCCCGCAGCATCGGTGCTGTCGCGAAGCCAAGCAGGTAGCGCCATAGCGGGCCGGTTCGCGCAGTTACGCTTGGTCGAGCAGGTCGCCAAGCTCCGCGCCGCGATCACGCGCAGCGCGCACGGCATCAGCGTACGCGACCGTCACGCCACGCTCCGCGATCACAGCAAGCGCCGCAGCGGTTGTACCGCCCTTGGATGTCACGCGCTCGCGCAGCACGCCAGGGCTCTCGTCGGAGGCCTCAGCCAGCGCCGTCGCGCCTTTCATCGTCGCGAGCACCAACGTGCGCGCGTCCGCCGAACTGAAACCCACGCCCTCAGCCGCTGCGAGCATCGATTCGATGAAATGAAAAACATACGCCGGGCCGCTGCCTGAAACGGCGGTCACCGCATCAATCATGGCCTCCGTTTCCACGCGCACCACAGGCCCCGTCGACTGCATCAATTCTGTCGCCGTCGCAATGTCGTCAGCCGCAAGCGTTGACGGCGCGAAAAGCCCGGTAATGCCCTGCCCGATGAGCGCCGGGGTATTGGGCATCGTGCGTACGATCCGTCCATGTCCGCCCAGCCACCGTGCGATGGTGTCCGCCCGCGTGCCCGCCGCGATACTCACGATCAGCTCACCTCGCAAATGCGGCAGCAACTCGGCGCACACGTCTTTAAGCACTTGCGGTTTAACGGCCAACACGACTGCATCCGCGCCGTCGATGGCCGAGCGATTGGCGGCTTCGTGAACAACAACGTTGAGCGTTGAGAGCTTTTCGCGCGCAGGGGCGAATGGCTCGATGATGTGACACACAAGCTGCGGATGCTTTTTGGTGAGCCCCGCAAGCATCGCACTCGCCATATTGCCGCCACCGACGAAACAGATTTTGTTCATGTGAATATCCAAATCAAAACTAAGCCGCCACGCGCGCACCAAACAACGCCGTACCGACACGTACCATCGTAGAGCCGCACTCCACAGCGATTTCTAGGTCGTCCGACATGCCCATCGACAGTGTGTCCATTCCCGGCACCTTGGCGCTTGCTTCGGCAAACAAACGTGCTAAGCGCGAAAACTGCTGCCGGGTTGCGTCTGCGCCAATATCCGGCTCGGGCATGCCCATCAGGCCGCGTACGCGCAGATGTGGCAGTTCGCTGGCAGCCATCGCGAGCGCTACCGTTTCTTCCGGTGAGCATCCGCTTTTCGACGCTTCGCCACTGATGTTCACCTGAATGCAAATATTGAGCGGCGGCATATGCGCTGGGCGCTGCGCCGACAATCGCTCCGCAATTTTCAGGCGGTCCACCGAGTGCACCCACTGCACACTCTCAGCCACGACGCGCGTCTTGTTCGATTGCAATGGCCCGATCAAATGCCACTCAACATCACGCAGATCGGAAAGCTCAATCACTTTCGACTCGGCTTCCTGCACGTAATTTTCCCCAAAGGCGCGCTGACCTGCCGCGTAAAGGGCTCGAATTTTTGCGACGGGCTGCACTTTGCTCACTGCCAGCAGATGCACGCTGGCGGAGGCTCGCCCAGCCGCCGCAGCGGCAGCCGCAATACGTCCGCGCACCGCCGCGAGACGAGCGATAGCGTCATCGGCTTGCAGAGGGTTCGAGCTTGCGGTCATAATGGCAACGTCATGCACAATGCAGAAAATTAATCGTGTAGCCGCGCAACACAGCGAGCGCACACGGGGCAAAGGATTATAGGGATGGATATTGCGGAGCTACTCGCGTTCTCGGTAAAGAACACGGCATCAGACTTGCACCTCTCGGCGGGACTGCCGCCGATGCTGCGCGTGCACGGAGACATGCGCCGCATCAACCTGCCCGCGATGGATCACAAGGATGTGCACAGCCTCGTCTACGACATCATGTCGGACGCGCAGCGCAAAGTATTCGAAGAAAACCTTGAGGTCGATTTCTCGTTCGAGATTCCTAACCTCGCACGTTTTCGCGTAAACGCGTTCAACCAAGATCGCGGCGCGGCCGCTGTATTTCGTACGATTCCGTCGCGTGTGCTCACGCTCGAAGATCTGGCTGCGCCGAAAATTTTCTCCGAGCTGGCGATGAAACCGCGCGGGTTGGTTTTGGTGACCGGGCCAACGGGCTCGGGTAAATCAACCACACTTGCGGCGATGGTGAATCACGCCAACGAAAACATCATGGGCCACATCCTCACGGTGGAAGACCCGATCGAGTTCGTGCACGAGAGTAAAAAGTGTTTGATCAACCAACGCGAACTCGGTGAACAAACACTGTCGTTCTCCAACGCGTTGCGGTCCGCGCTTCGCGAAGATCCGGACATTATTCTCATTGGCGAGATGCGCGACCTTGAAACCATTCGCCTTGCGCTCACGGCCGCAGAAACGGGCCACTTGGTGTTCGGTACGTTGCACACCTCGTCGGCCGCAAAAACCATCGACCGTATCGTCGACGTATTCCCCGCCGCGGAAAAAGACATGACGCGCTCCATGCTTTCCGAATCTCTGGTGGCCGTGATCTCACAATCGCTCATCAAACGCAAGGACGGCAGCGGTCGAATCGCGGCGCACGAAATCATGATTGGTAACTCCGCAATTCGAAATCTGATTCGTGAAAACAAGATTGCGCAGATGTACTCCGTCATCCAAACGAGCCTCGGCCAAGGCATGCAAACGCTCGATCAATGCCTCGAAGAACTGGTGCGCCGTAACCTAATTAGCAACGCCGAGGCCAGATTGAGCGCCCGTCAGCCTGAGATGTTCGCCTAACCGCTGCGTGCGATAAGCGACGAAAGAGATCACACTATGGAACGCGAACAAGCTACCCCGTTTATCAACTCGCTGCTGCTCATGATGGTGCAGAAAGGCGCTTCCGACTTGTTCTTAACAGCGGGCTTTCCGCCGGCGTTGAAGATCGACGGCGAAATCACGCCAGTCTCAAAAACTGCGCTCTCGCCGCTACACACGCTCACGCTTGCGCGTTCGATCATGAACGACAAACAGGCCGCTGAATTTGAGCGCTCTAGCGAATGTAATTTCGCGATCAATCCACCGGGGACGGGTCGCTTTCGTTGCAGCGCATTCATGCAGCAAAACCACGTTGGCGTCGTGATTCGTACGATCAACACGACCATTCCGCGCTTTGAAGAGCTGATGCTGCCGCCGATATTGCGCGATATCGTCATGGCCAAGCGTGGTCTAGTGATTTTTGTCGGTGCGACCGGCAGCGGTAAGTCCACTTCGATGGCCGCGATGATCGATCATCGAAATCGCAATTCGCGCGGCCATATCGTCACGATCGAAGACCCGATTGAGTTTGTGCACGAGCATCGCAATTGCATCATCACGCAACGTGAAATCGGCACCGATACCGAGAACTGGGGCGTCGCGCTGCGCAATAGTTTGCGCCAAGCGCCGGACGTCATCACGATCGGCGAAATCCGCGACCGCGATGCGATGGACCACGCGATTACATTCGCCGAAACCGGCCATCTGTGCATCGCCACGCTTCACGCGAACAACACCAATCAGGCGCTTGATCGCATCATCAACTTCTTTCCTGAAGAGCGCCGCCAACAGCTGCTGATGGACTTGTCACTCAACCTTCGCTCCTTCGTATCGCAACGGCTCATTCCCAAGCGCGACGGCAAGGGCCGCGTACCTGCCGTGGAAGTGCTGCTGAACTCTCCGCTGATCGCCGATTTGATCTTCAAAGGCGATGTGAGCGAGATCAAAGAGATCATGAAGAAGTCTACCGAGCTGGGCATGCAGACCTTCGACCAGGCGCTATTCCAATTACATGAAGCCGGCCACATCAGTTATGAAGACGCGCTCCGGAACGCCGACAGTGTGAACGACCTACGCCTGCGCATCAAACTCGAAGGACACGAGGCGAAGGGGCGCAACATTTTGGCCGGGCTTGAGCACCTTGATATGGTCAAGTGAGACTTCGTCGAATCGAGTGCCACCGCCTGCTAATCGCCGCGCATAGGTTGAGTCGCAAGCTCCACTACGTTCGTGATTCCCATGAAATTTGAAAATTTCAGCGCATATGCTGCGCTAGCCAGTGCCATGATGATCGTGGGCGCATATGTTGGCTTCTCGAAAGTGCTCGTCGCAGTTTTTCCCGTTTTCCTTCTAGCGTGGCTCCGCTTCGGCATCGCTGCGGTAGCAATGGCGACGTGGGTTAAACGTGCCGCCAACGAGCCACCGCTAGACGCTCGCACGCGCCGCCTGATCTTTCTCGAATCGTTCCTCGGGAATTTTTTGTTCTCGATTTGCATGCTGTATGGCATGCGGCAAGCAAGCGCGATTTCTGCGGGCGTCGTGATGGCCTGCATTCCCGCCGCCGTCGCCCTGCTGTCGCGAGTCTTTCTGAACGAACGCATGTCGCCGCGCACAATTGCCGCCATCGCGTTTGCGGTGCTCGGTGTCGGTCTTCTCGCGTTGTCGCGTAACAGCGCTTCGGTCGATGACTCTTCATTATTCGGCACTGCGTTGCTCATCGGCGCTGTGTTGTGTGAGGCGAGCTATGTCGTCATTGGCAAGCGCCTCACGGGACAAGTGTCCCCGAAGCGCATTAGTGCGCTCATCAATTTGTGGGGACTTGCCCTCGTCACTCCCTTGGGTGTGTGGGCGGCGCTTTCGTTTGATTTTCCATCGGTGACGCTTCCAATTTGGGGAGGGCTTGCGCTGTACGCGCTGGCTGCGAGCATGTGGACGGTGTGGCTGTGGATGACGGGGCTCAAGAAAATCCCCGCGGCAAAGGCGGGCATTTTTACCGTGTTCTTGCCCATTACTTCCGCGTTAGTGGGCGTACTTTTTCTCGGGGAGCAGTTCACCCACACACACCTTGCCGCGTTTGCCTGCGCGCTCGCGGGCGTGGTACTGGCTACATGGCCGGTTCGCGAAAGACCGATGCTCTGAGAGAATACGATCCTGCTTCAATGTCTTAGATTGTTCACATGCCCGGACTCGAACCTGATACGCCCATCCCGACGGAACTCACGCTAGACCGGAAGCGCCATGTACTTGGCCTTGCGTATGGCGAGGTGCAACACGAACTGAGCTTTGAGCTTCTACGCGTGTATTCACCTTCGGCTGAGGTGCGTGGACATGGGCCAGGACAGGAAGTGTTGCAAGTTGGCAAGCGTGCGGTGGATATCACTGAGCTCGAGCCGGTCGGCATGTATGCCGTTCGCCCCACGTTTAGCGACGGCCACAACACGGGGCTATTTTCATGGGATTACCTGTACAAACTTTGCGCCGAAAAAGACGCGCTGTGGAGCGAATATCTCGCTCGCTTGGAGCGCGCGGGAGCCAGCCGTGACTAATTCCACTCAGCACAACAATGGCACCGAAAATGGCACGACGCATTTCGGTTTCCAAACGGTCCCCGAGGGCGAAAAGCAGCAAAAAGTGCGCGGCGTGTTCGACTCGGTCGCGTCGAAATACGACATCATGAACGACGCGATGTCCGGCGGGCTACACCGTGTCTGGAAGCGCTTTGCGATCGGCCAGCTGGCGTTGCGGCCCGGCGAGCGCGTGCTCGATTTGGCTAGTGGTACTGGCGACTTGATTCGGTTAATGAAGCCGATAGTCGGCGCAAACGGCTTAGTGCTGCACACCGACATTAACGCTGCGATGCTGGCAGAAGGCCGTAACAATCTGCTAGATCACGGCATCAACACGCCGACGACTCAATGCAACGCCGAGGCGCTCCCATTTGCCGATAAAAGTTTCGATGCTGTGACCATTGCGTTTGGCCTGCGTAATGTGACGCACAAAGAGCGTGCCCTAGCAGAAATGCATCGCGTTTTGAAGGTTGGCGGTCGTGCCTTGGTGCTCGAATTTTCACGCCCCAACCCACTACTCAAAGCGCCATACGACTGGTATTCGTTCAATATCCTGCCAAAACTGGGCGCAAAGATCGCGGGCGATGCTTCAAGCTACCAATATTTGGCCGAGAGCATTCGCATGCATCCGCCGCAGGAAGCGCTGAAAGCGATGTTCGAAACCGCCGGTTTCGAGCGTGTAGAGTTCTTTAACCTTACTGGCGGCATAGTTGCAGTGCATCGCGGCTATCGGCTATCCTAGGCAGTTGAAACGCACTTGAAAATCACACATACGTCCTAAAGTAACGCATTATGTGTAAGTGCGGTTTTTCGCAAGTTTCACCAAATTAATTTTTCGCTTTCCACACTGAGGCCAAGCACCATGTTCAAAGCTCTCTCCATCGCCATCGTAGCAGTCACCGTCGCATTTAGCGCCGCGACTGTCGAGGCCAAAAAATTCGGCGGCGGCAAGTCCGTCGGTACGCAGCGTAGCTCCGTAGCAGATCAGAAAGCCAACCCGAGCGCTGCCTCAACGGCCGCAACGCCTGCGGCAGCCGCCGCAGCAGCACCTGCTGCCGCAGCCGCCGCAGCAAAACCAAGCCTAATGTCTCGCATGGCGGGGCCGCTCGCGGGCATCGCGGCTGGACTCGGACTTGCCTATCTGTTTTCAAAAATGGGGGCGGGCGGATTCCTAGGTTTCTTGTTGATCGCCGGTCTTGTGATCGCAGCGTTGGTCTGGTTCGGCCGCAAAGCCATGCAAAAGCAGCAACCCGCTGCTGCAGGTGGCGCGCCTATGCCGTTCGGCACGCAACAGCCTAGCGCACCCGCATCGCAATACGCAGGTAGCGCCTCTGGTGGATCGTCTGCCGCCGCTCCTGTAGCCACTGGCCTCGCAGGTGGTTTCGGCATACCAGCCGGTTTTGACAAAGCGGGCTTTGAAGAAAACGCCAAGAAGCAATTCATGGCGATGCAAGCGGCCAACGACAAGGGCGATCTCGACGAAGTGCGTAACTTCGCCACAGACGAGTTCTACAACCAGATTGCTAAGGATGTGGTCGGCGGCAACAAAGACGCAACACACGTCGATGAGTTGCACGCAAACCTGCTAGGCATTGAAACGGATCGCGGTCAATACTGGGCCAGCGTCGAATTCACCGGCAAGATGCGCGAAGACGGAATGGTGATGGGCTCCGCGTTCAGCGAAGTCTGGAACCTAGTGAAACCCGTCGACGGCAGCAAAGGCTGGCTCGTTGCAGGCATTCAGCAAGTCTGATCGGCCACACGCCCTGCAAAAAGGCCGACGAATCGTCGGCCTTTTTTTATTTCGGACGATAATTACTTCCATGCTGCCCTCTTCGCTTATCGCCCGCGCCCTGACTCGCCTCCTCTCGCACGATGATGCCGCGCGCAAATTACTTTCGGCACACGCAGATGCCACGCTTCAAGTGCGCATGCCGCCTTTCACCACCACACTAAAAATTACGCCCGCAGGCGATTTTGAAGCCGGTGAATCGGCATTGAACGGCAATGATCCGTCGGTCAGCATTGAGTTTCCGTTGTCGTCGCTGCCACTGATAGCGCAAGGCAAAGAAGCCGCCATCCGTAGTGCGAAAATTTCGGGCCATGCCGCGCTGCTGCAAGATATTTCCAAGGCGTTCACCTCGTTGCCACTGGCCGCCGAGGCCGAGCTAGAACGTTTCGTCGGCCCGTTGCTCGCCAACGAAGCCGTGCGTTTTTTTAAAGCGCTCAAGGCGCTGGGCGACAACGCGCAAGCAAGCTTGCACGAAGCGGGCAAGCGCTACATTCACGACGAAGCGCAGCTCGTGGCCGAGCGTGACGACGTATCAAAATTCGCAAGCGACATTCAGCGCCTGCGCATTGACGTGCAGCGCTTAGAGGCAAGAGTCGTCAAACTCGTCTGAGTATTAACGGTCCGACACGGGCCACGCACCGTTAGCTTTTCGCGGTCGGCATTTCAAACACCAAACACGTCGTCGACGCGTGCGCATACAGCGTCCCGTCGGCACCGTATAAGCGCCCTTCAGCGGTTGCGGTTTGTCGCCCCACGTGAACGGTGTAGCCCTCTGCGCGCACCAGCGGCACGCTCGATGGTATGGCGCGCACGATATTGAGCTTCAATTCAAGCGTGGTGTATGCGCGACCGATTGGCATCGCGGTATGAACTGCGCAACCGACCGCTGAATCGAGCAACGTAGCGTACCAACCGCCGTGTAGGCCGCCCATCGGATTGAGAAATTTGGCTGACGGTTTACCTTGAAAAATTGCGCGGCCACGTTCCGTGCGAAGCAGAATGAAGTCCATTGTCACCCCAATAGGTGACGGTGGAAACTCGCCCGCCACCAGCTTTTGCATTTGCTCAAGGCCTGTGAGGCCCTTCAGTTGATCGAGCGCGGCCACGCCGGGCGCGCCAAAGCGTGCTCGCGTCGCCGCGTCTTCGTCTTGCCATTGCTTGAGAGTTTCTTCGGCGGTCATCGCGTATTCCTGCTTTTATGAATTAATGCAGTTACAATTGTTGCATATGCATCTTTAATTGCAAAGATGCAACACGCTCGACACAGAAATAGCGAATGAATTCCGCACTGTCCCCTAAAGTGACGTCCGCGCCGAGTGGGTGCACGAACTTCAAACTGCGCCAGTTAGTGCGCCGCGTTTCGTTGGGCTATGACCATGCGATGGCCGAGTGCGGCCTCAAGATCACGCAGTACTCGCTACTGGCTCACGTCGAAAAATTAGGTCCGATAACGCAGGCGGATCTGGCCAAAACGATGGGCATGGATTCGTCCACGCTGTCGCGCAATTTGCGCCCGCTAGAAACCGCTGGCTGGATTACCGTGAAGGCGGGCGACGACGCACGCAGTCACGCATTGGTTGTTACCCCGAGCGGCCTTCAAAAACGAAAAGAAGCTCAAACCCTCTGGAAGCGTGCGCAGTTGCAGTTGAACGAAACCGTGGGCGTAGATGACGTGATCGCGCTACACGTATTGATTGACCGAATGACGCTCGCGCTCGCGGAAAACGCACAGAACGCTGATAAATCGAAGGACGCCGCATGAGTGACGCGATAAAAAAACACGCAATGTTGATTGTGCTGCTCGCTGCGGCCGGAACATTCGCGCTCACGATGGGCGTGCGGCAAACGATGGGACTTTTCCTCGCGGATGTGAACACATCGACGGGACTGGGCATCGCCAACATCAGCCTCGCTTTCGCGTATGGCCAACTTTGGTGGGGACTCACACAGCCTTTTGCTGGCGCTGCGGCAGATCGTCTGGGGGCGGGCCGCGTGTTGTTCATTGGCGTCTGCCTCGTTGCGCTCGGCACGATTTTGACGCCGTTGATGACAACCACCATCGGTCTCATTTTCGCCATCGGCGTACTGGCTGCGGGTGGTGCCGGCATGGCGGGGCCGTCGGTGTTGATGGCCGCTACAACGCGTCTGCTGCCGCCAGAAAAGCGCGGCATGGCCACAGGCATCGTCAACGCGGGCGGGTCGTTCGGCCAGTTCCTCATGGCACCGATCGCCGCAGGGCTCACCGCAATGACGGGCTGGATGACGTCGATGCAAATACTAGGCTTTCTCGTGTTGCTCGCGCTGCCTGCGGCGTGGGTACTCAAAGGAAACTCGAACGCCGTTGCGCAACCCGCGTCAGCCGTCAATGCGCCGCCCGCCGCGCGCGAAGGCACGGGGGCGGCGATCAAGCGCGCGCTTTCCGACCCGAGTTACTTGATGCTGGGTGCTGGCTTTTTTGTATGCGGATTTCACGTCGCGTTTCTCGGTACGCACTTGCCCAACGTGGTCGCGATGTGTGGATTGCCGCCGTCGATCAGCGCGTGGTCGCTCGCGGTGCTGGGGTTGTTCAATATCGTCGGCAGTCTGCTCATGGGCTGGGCTGTAGGTCGCTGGCGCATGAAGTCGCTGCTGTCGCTCGTCTACGCAGCCCGAGCCGTAGGTGTGGCGTTGTTTCTTGTGTCACCGAAAACGGCCACCGTCATGCTGATTTTCGCCGCGTTCATGGGATTAACCTATTTATCGACGGTACCGCCAACCGCTGGACTCGTCGCAAAATTTTTCGGCACGGCGAACATGGCTACGCTGTTCGGCCTGGTGCTTTTTTCACATCAAATCGGCGGCTTTCTAGGCGCGTGGCTC
Source organism: Casimicrobium sp. (assembly GCA_040079845.1). Classification (GTDB taxonomy): domain Bacteria; phylum Pseudomonadota; class Gammaproteobacteria; order Burkholderiales; family Casimicrobiaceae; genus Casimicrobium. The sequence continues at coordinate 120,065 of JBEBJR010000004.1, forward strand.
GGCGGCAAAGTCTTCACCGCCACCGGCAGCTACGACACGATTTGGATCATCGACATCCTGCTCGCGGTTGGCGCGGCGCTGGTGCATTTGCCGATTAAAGAAGCGAAGTTGGCGTCGAAGCCGCAGGCCGCGTAAGTGCCGCTCGCCGCGAATCGGCGCACGCTGCACCGAAAACGGATGGCGTCGTTTGCCCCCAGAACCGTGAATCACGGTAGCCCATCACACATGAAACGACCCGATCATTTGCGTCGGGCGTGACTACCCGAGCTTAGTCAACGCAAGAACTCACGCATTTACAGCTTTATGCCTTTAGCGACCGCCAGGCGGTCGTTTACGCTATTTTTATTGAATTATCGACAATACAATAAAATCGATCCAAAGTACCACATAGCTGTCGCTAGCGCCTTAAAGCTGTACCTCAAGGTTATCGAGCAAACGGGGTGCGCCAAGCTTGGCCGCACCCAGGATCACGAGATCGCGGTCGCCGTCCCCGGGCGGCAGCAAATCGCTCTGCCGGCGCACGGTGACGTAGTCTGGCCGCCAGCCGTGGCGCTCAAGTTCGGTCATCGCTTCGGCTTCGAGAATCGGGTAGGCATGCGTGCCGGTGTGAATTGCGTCGCGCACTTCTTGCAACACACGGTAGAGCCGCCCGGCCTCGGCGCGCTCAGCGGGTGACAAATATTGATTGCGTGACGACAGCGCCAAGCCGTCAGCCGCGCGAACGGTGTCGGCCAAAATAATTTCGACCGGCAGCGCGAGCTGCCGCGCCATCGTCTCCAACACGCGGCACTGCTGATAGTCTTTTTTTCCGAACACAGCGGCGTGCGGCTGCACCATGTTGAAGAGCTTCAACACTACCGTCGCCACACCACGAAAATGCCCCGGTCGCACCGCACCTTCGAGGATGTCCTCGATGCTCGATGGTTGCACCGTGTAGGTTTGCGGCTCGGGGTACAGCTCTTTTTCGTCTGGCGCGAACACTACGTCACAATCAATGCTGTCTAGCTTCGCGCAGTCGTCCACCAACGTGCGTGGATAGCGATCAAAATCTTCACGCGGGCCAAATTGCAGGCGGTTCACGAAGATACTCACCACGGTACAAGCGCCACGCGGACGCGCCTCCTCAACGAGGCGAAGATGCCCTTCATGCAAATTGCCCATCGTCGGCACGAACACATTGTTGGGCATACCGCGCAAGTACTTGCGAAGTTCGGCCACGGTGTGGATAAGTTCCATCGTCTTTTTCCTTGCGGTTTCCTACGCGAACGAATGTATCGTGTGAATGAGTTCAGCAGGCGTGGTGATGATGCGCTTCGCGCCTGCGCCGTGCAACTCGTCGTGCGAACCAAAGCCCCAGAGCACGCCAAGCGAATGCGCGCCGACATGTAGCGCAGCTTGTATGTCTTTATCTCTGTCACCAATCATCACCGCGTTGTGCGGGGCGACGGCATAGTGCCCCATCAGGTGTTCGAGCAAATCCGTCTTGCGGTCGAAACGACCGTCAATTTCCGGCCCGTGAACGCCGTCAAAATAGCGCCCAAGCTCAAAGTGGTCAATGATGCGTTCCGCAAAAATTCGTGGCTTGCTGGTGCACAGTGCGATGGTGAAGCCTTGCAAATGCAGCGCCCGAATGGCGTCGTGAATGCCGTGATAAAGCGCGTTTTCCTGCCAACCCGTGTGTTCGTAGCGCTCGCGGTACAGAACTAACGCGTGCTCCACGTCAATGCCCGGGAATGCAGCAGGCAACGACTCCCGAAACGGTGGCCCCACAAACGGCAACACCTCGTCTTCGGAGAGCAACGGATAGTTCATGCGTTCGAGCGCGTAGTTCAGGCAGCGCGCGATGCCGTCGAAATTATTCGAGACAGTTCCGTCAAGATCAAAAAAAAGTGTGGTGACCGGCACGTAAAATCCTTCTCAACAATCAACGCCGTTTGTGGGCGCTTCTAGAAATTCGTTTTTCGGGATGAAGTGCAAGGCGTGGGGCGCGGAGCCAACCGGAATGTACTTTTGTACATGAGGATTGCGAGCACCCCACAACGCTGCAATTCGCCCGAACAACGGATTTATAGAAGTGCCCTTATGTTGCAGAAGTTTATCGAAGCCAAAGTCGTGGGCCGCACCGATCACACACCGACGCTCTTTTCGTTGCAATTTGAGGCACCGCTCGACGGATTCGTCGCGGGCCAGTATTGCCGCGTGGGCGTGCACATGCGCACCGACAAGGGCGACGAGGCGGTCATGCGGCCCTATTCTTTAGTCAATGCGCCCGGCGCGACACCCAATGAAATCTTACTCACGTTGGTTTCGCCCGCGCAAGGCGGAATTTTGTCGCCTGCACTGCACGCGCTAAACGTCGGAGAAACCTTAGTCGTGAGCCCACGCACCAACGGTTTTTTCTCGATGCCGGAAGTGCCGGACGCGGAGGTGTTGTGGTGTTTATCGACCGGCACGGGACTCGGACCTTATCTGTCGATTTTGAACACGCCTGCGCCGTGGCAAAAATTCAAGCGCGTCGTGCTGGTGCATGCCGTGCGCGTCGGCGCAGAGTTGGTGTACCGCAACGAAATCGCGTTGATCGCAGCGCGCTATCCCGAGCGCTTCCAGTACGTTGCGTTCGTCTCGCGTGAGGCGCACGCAGACGCGCTGCCAGGCCGCATTCCTGCGGCGATCACCAGCGGTGCACTTGAAGCGAGAGCGGGCATCGCGCTTGAAGCGGCGACTGCGCATTGCATGCTCTGCGGTAATCCAGAGATGGTGACCGACACCATTGCCGCACTCGAACTGCGCGGCATGAAAAAACATCGCCGCAAAGCGCCGGGCCAGATCACCACTGAAGCCTACTGGTAGCGCCACATGACCACAACTAAGCACATTAGTGGTACGGCCTTCGCGACGCTGCTGCTGATCGCACTCATGATGGGCGGCAATCATGTGGCCGCACGCCTAGCGTTCAACAACGGTGTGGATGTGACGACCGCCGTCGCGGCGCGCAGCATCGTAACTGCGATGGTTGTGATGTCGATCATCGCCTTGCAGGGCGTCCGTCCTGTGTTTAGCGCCCGGCACAAGCGCTTCCTGCCGCTCATCGGCTTGTTAATTGGCGCGCAAAGCTTGTGCATTTACTCATCCGTTTCGCGCTTGCCGGTGGCGCTCGCGCTGTTGGCATTCAACACTTATCCAATCTGGGCTGCGCTGTGGGCGTGGGTAATTTATCGACAACGGCCTGAGCGCGGTGTATTGATTGCAATGCCCGTGATTTTGTTTGGACTTGCGCTGGCGCTCGATGTGTTGGGTGCCGCGTCGGGATTGGGTGCTGCCGGGCAATGGGGCCGCATCGGCGTGGGCGTTGCGTTCGCGCTTACCGCGGCTGCGGTGTTTGCGTTAGCGATGGTGCTCACGCAATACGAAGCAGGCGACGTGGACGGTCGTGTGCGCACCGCAACAACGCTTACGATGGCAGGAATGGTGGCACTTGCGGGCGTTGCGGTGCAGGGCGGCTTTCATTGGCCGCACGCGACTGCGGGCTGGTGGGGCCTAGCGATGTTGACGTTTTTGTACGGCACCGCGTTTACCATTATGTTCACAATATTGCCCAAACTCGGCGTAGTCGGAAATTCCGCGATCATGAATGTGGAACCCGTGTTTGCGCTGATTTTGGCGTGGCTGATTCTTGGGCAAGTCATCGCGCCGATACAGATTGTGGGCGCGCTGATCGTAGTGAGCTGCGTGATGTGGCTTGGACTGCGTAAGCGCTAAGATGAACTAACTTTTTGTGGGGAACACTATGGCTGCCTATCTCGTCGTCGACACGCTGCTCGAATCGCCCGAACTTTACGAGCAATACAAACTTCGCGCGAAGCCTTTGGTCGAGCAATACGGCGGTGAGTACTTAGCGCGCGGTGGCGCATTCGCCGTCAAAGAAGACGATCTCTGGTCGCCGACGCGTTTAGTACTCGTGAAGTTTCCTGATGCGGCCACCGCGAACCGCTTTTATGACTCGCCCGAGTATCAGGACGTACTCAAAATCAGCAAGCAATCGGCAAAGCGCACCGTAGTTGTGCTTGAAGGTATCTAGTCGCTAAGCCTCGCCCAAGAACCCGCCGCTCTGATGCGACCACAAACGCGCGTAGAGTCCGTCCTTCGCGAGTAGTTCCTGATGCGTACCTTCCTCGACGACGCGCCCTTCGTCTAGTACGATGAGTCTGTCCATCGCGGCGATGGTGGACAGGCGATGCGCGATGGCGACGACTGTCTTACCTTCCATCAAGCGATACAAGCTCGACTGAATTGCCGATTCCACTTCGGAGTCCAGCGCGCTCGTCGCCTCGTCCAACAACAAAATTGGCGCGTTCTTCAACATCACACGCGCAATTGCGATGCGCTGACGTTGACCACCGGAAAGCTTCACACCACGCTCGCCCACATGCACATCAAACCCCGTACGGCCTTTCGGATCCGTGAGCTTCGCTATGAAATCTTGAGCTTCTGCTCGCGTTGCGGCGTTTTGCATTTCCTCATCAGTCGCGTCAGGGCGACCGTAGGCAATGTTGTCGCGCACGGAACGGTGCAACAACGACGTATCTTGCGTGACCATGCCGATTTGTGAGCGAAGGCTGTCTTGCGTGACCGTCGCGATATCTACCCCATCAATCAGAATGCGCCCGCTCTCGATGTCGTAGAAACGCAGCAGTAAGTTGACGATGGTTGATTTACCCGCGCCTGAGCGACCGACAAGGCCGATTTTTTCGCCCGCACGGATGGTCACTGTCAGACCATCAATGACAGGTTTGTTGGCATGCGCTTCAGTCGTTGCGCGCCCGCGTTCATAGCCGTAAGTAAACGTAACGTTCTCGAATTTAATCTCACCGTTAGGCACGCTTAGCCGTGTTGCGTTCGGAGTATCGACCACCGTTTGCACGCCCGACAACGTATCCATTCCGTCGCGCACGGTGCCGATGTGCTCGAACAAGCCTGACAGTTCCCACATGATCCAGTTCGACATGCCGTTGAGCCGCAGCGCCATCGCCGTAGCCGCTGCCACAGCGCCCACGCCAACTTCACCTCTCGTCCACAACCACAGCGTCATGCCAGCCGTTGCGCCCACTAGCCCCACCGATAAGGCGTGATGCACGATATCAAACGCGGTTACCAAGCGCCATTGCGTCGTTACCGTTTGCATGAAATCTTGCATCGCGGCTTTGGCGTACGCCGCTTCTCGATGCGTGTGCGAGAAAAGTTTTACCGTCGCGATATTCGTATACGCATCAGTGATGCGGCCAGTCATGAGCGAGCGTGCGTCGGCTTGCTTTTGGCCAATGCGCCCAACGCGCGGCACAAAATAAACGCAGGTGGCGATGTAGAGAATCACCCAACCCAAAAACGGCAACATCACACGCCAGTCAAAACCGCCGGCCCCCACGATCATGGTCACAAAATAGATGACCACAAATACCATCACATCAGTGAGAATCATCCACACATCACGCACGGCTAGCGCCGTTTGCATCACCTTCGCGGCGACGCGGCCAGCGAATTCGTTTTGGTAGAAGCTCATGCTCTGCGCGAGCATCAGACGATGAAAATTCCAACGCAAGCGCATCGGAAAATTGCCCATGATGACTTGATGCTTGAAGAACGCAAGCGTCGACACCAGCAACACGCTTGCGACCAAGACGCCAGCGAGTAACAACAATCCAACGCTGTGATCGACCCACAAACGCGACGGTTCGCTTTTCGCAAGCCAGTCAACCACGCGCCCGACCATTGAAAAAAGTAGCGCCTCGATCAAGCCGATTAAGCCTGCCGAAATCGTCACTGCCAGCATGTACGGACGCAAGCCTTCGGTGCACGCCCATAAAAATTCACGCAGCGACTTAGGTGGCACGACCGGCATCGCGTCGGGATACGGATCGACGAGTTTTTCGAAATATTGAAACATAATTTCCTAGATGTGCTTCGCAGTTTCAGGTAACACTCGCGTACCCATCACCACTTTGCTTCGCCACGCAAAAATCGTGAGTGCGACGCCACCGAGCCCTGCCATTGCAAGCGATGCGCGCAACCCAATATGCTCGCCAATGTAACCGCCGAGCAGCGCCCCGGGACCCGCGCCCAACAAAATAAGCCAGCGCATCGTGCTGGTCATTCGGCCCAGCAGCGGCTCTGGCGTAACCGCTTGACGCAACGACAAAAAGTTAACGAAAATCAGCGTTGCGCCTCCAGAAAAGCAGGTGAGCATGAAGCCGAACAAAACAATGCCAAACATGTTTGACGGCGCGATCGCAAGCGTGAGCCAACCGACTGCGCTCACCGCCAGCCCCGCCACAATGGTCGGGCCTGGACCAAACGACTCGCTCACACGTCGTCCGTAAACACTTGCGAGAATAGTGCCGACGCCCATGCCCACGTAGCAAAAGCCAATCGACTGCGCACTCATGCCTAGCTCGCGCGTCGCGACGAGAATTTGCACCACGCTTGCCATGTGATGCAGCATTTGCCACATGCCAACGCACAACGCCATCGTCCACAGCAAACGCGTGCGTGCAACGAAATGCACGCCTTCGCGCAACTGCGTCCAAAAATTATCGCCATCGCGCGCGTTTACCGTTTCCTCGACACGAATGCCGCGGAGCAACAACACTGAACCCGCAATTAGCAGCGCATCGAAGGCTATCGCAATAGGCGCGCCGAGCACTTTGATGAGCGCTCCAGCGAGCCCCGGCCCCGCGATTTCCGAGCCAGAAACCGCCAACGCGTTTTTGCTGTGCGCCTCCACCAATCGGTCGCGTGAGACGATTTGTGTGAGCACAATCTGCGCAGCCGTGCCGCCAAACACATGCACACATCCAAGAACAACACCGACGACATATAGCCAGTTCATCGTCAACACGTTCATCCATGCCGCAATTGGCACGGTAATCAGCGTCAGCGCAAAAACCGACTCGCCGATCACGTAAACCGGAAGCTTGCGCATGCGATCCAGCCATACACCGGCGGGCAGCGAAAGTAAGACAAACGGCGCGATTTCTACCGCCATCAGAATGCCCATTTGCGACGGGCTGGCGTTGAGCACGGTCACAGCGGTCAGCGGTAACGCGAGCATCGTGATCTGCGCGCCGAAGTGAGTGATTACGACCGAGGCAAAGATGCGCCGATAGTTACGGTCGTGCAATAAATCGCCAGCAGGTAACGTGGGCAGACGTAACGCCGCACGTATTCGCTCGACTAGCGACGACAATAAATTTAGAACAGCTTGCATAGCAAACCTTTAACAATTTTCGGGCAGAGACTCAACGCGAACACACGTTAAACGCACTGCAAAATCAGAATGACGCACAGCCTCAACGAGGCGAATGCAGGAAGGGGGTAACGGAAGGCCAATCTTCGTGCGCCGGCGAGAAACGTCGGCGCAAACGCAGCAAATGGCAATGAGACAGCGGTCGCTAGTGCAGCGACGTGCCTCGGTCAGAGCACGTCAGGACGGACGGTGCGCCGCGCCCCAATAGCCAAGGCCGCCAAGACCACCACGACCAGCGCCACGTGCGGTCAACCCCGAACAAACCAGCGGTCGATTCGATGGCGACGGCGGACTGCCTGCGTTGACACCGGCAGCCGCAATGGTAACGACCGGCGCTGCGCCGATTGTTTCAACTTTGCTTGTATTGGCTGTATTCATGGTGTCCCCTTGTCTTGTTGGCTGGGTAGCGTTGCGACCGACGCGATGGGAGGTAATCCACGGTCGATGTATGCAACTCCCCACAGAATATCTCAACGCCGTCGTCAGCGGGCGTACAAAACCGCAATGAGTCATGCCGGTGGCGCATAGGTTAAGTAGCCTTGAGAAGCGAAGTGCGTCAAGGCGATTGTTGGTCGAACCCAATCAATGAATGCCCCCTTCGCGGATACACGAAGCCCTGACGCGCTGCGCTCGAAGGGCTACGAAATTACGTCGGCTACGTCAACGTATTCAGCGCTCGCCGTTGCGCCTCTACATCCTCTCCGCGCCGCTTAGCCATATCGGCAAACTGATCGTCGCCGATTTTGCCGACCGTGAAGTATTGCGCGGCGGGATGCGAGAACATAAAACCGCTCACACTCGCTGCGGGCGTCATCGCGAAAGATTCCGTCAGCGCCATACCAATGGTGTCCGCTTTCAACACGCGGAACAGATCGAGTTTCTCACGATGATCCGGGCACGCAGGGTAGCCCGGCGCTGGGCGAATGCCGCGATACTTCTCTTTGATGAGCGCTTCACAATCCAGCTTTTCCTGCGGCGCGTAGCCCCAAAATTCCTTGCGTACACGTTCGTGCAAATGTTCCGCAAACGCCTCGGCTAAGCGGTCTGCGAGGGCTTTGAACATGATCGAGTTGTAGTCGTCACCCGCCTTCTCGAATGCGGCAATGCGATCATCGCCGCCTAGCCCTGTGGTGACGGCGAAGAGCCCAAGATAATCAGCGTGGCCGCTGTCCACAGGTGCCACAAAATCGGCCAACGCGAAGTTGGGTCGACCGGCATCTTTCGCGGCTTGTTGACGCAACGTATGGAATCGCATCGCCACATCAGTGCGGGCGCCGTCCGCAAAAATCGCAATGTCGTCGCCTTCGCTTGCGGCGGGCAGCAGGCCGTAGCTCGCATTCGCCGTTAGCCATTTTTCTTGCACGATGCGCTTCAACATCGCTTGCCCGTCGCGGAAGACTTTTTGTGCCTCATCACCGACGATTTCATCGTTCAAAATGCGTGGATAATTCCCGGCCAAATCCCACACAATGAAGAACGGAGTCCAATCGATGTAGGGCACCAGCGCCGCGAGCGGGTAGTCGCGCAGCTGATGAATGCCCGTTAGCTTTGGAGTTGGCGGCGTGTATTGCCGATAGTCGCCTGCGAACGGATGAAAGCGATTCGCACGCGCCACTTCAAGCTCCAACAGCGGCGTGGCTTTTTTGTTCGCGTGTCGCTCGCGTATCAACGCGTAATCGGCAGCCGTTTCCGCCACAAACGCAGGCTTCATTTCATCGCTCAGCAACGACGTCGCGACGCCCACAGCGCGCGAAGCATCAACGACATGCACGACCGGATGTTTGTAATTCGGCGCGATTTTCACTGCTGTGTGCATGCGCGAGGTCGTTGCGCCACCGATCAACAGCGGCACATGAAAATCCAAGCGATCCATCTCTTTGGCCACATACGCCATCTCTTCGAGCGACGGTGTGATGAGGCCCGAGAGGCCAATGATGTTCGCGTTCGATTCCTTCGCCGCGGCAAGAATCTTGTCGCACGGCACCATGACGCCGAGGTCGATCACTTCGTAGTTGTTGCATTGAAGTACGACGCCCACGATGTTCTTGCCGATGTCGTGCACGTCGCCCTTGACGGTGGCAAGCACGATCTTGCCTTTGGTTTTCGCTTCGGTGCCAAGCAGGCGCTTTTCTTCTTCGATGAACGGAATCAAATGCGCAACTGCCTGCTTCATGACGCGCGCCGATTTCACGACTTGCGGCAGGAACATTTTTCCCTGACCAAACAAATCGCCGACGACGTTCATGCCATCCATGAGCGGTCCTTCGATGACCTGCAAGGGTCGCGCAAAACCAAGTCGCGACTCTTCGGCGTCTTCGGTAATAAAGGTGTTAATGCCCTTCACCAGCGCATGTTTCAGTCGTTCATTCACCGGCAATTCGCGCCAGCCTAAATCTTCCACTCGCGCCTTGCCGCCGCCCTTGACCGTCTCGGCGAAGGTGAGCATGCGTTCAGTCGCATCGGCGCGGCGATTGAGCACCACGTCTTCGCAATGCTCGCGCAGCGCAGGGTCGAGCTCGTCGTAAATGCCCACTTGCCCCGCGTTGACGATGCCCATCGTAAGCCCGGCTTTGATCGCGTGATACAGAAACACCGTGTGCATCGCTTCGCGCACATGATCGTTACCGCGAAAGCTAAACGACATATTGGAGATGCCGCCGGAGGTCTTCGCGCCGGGCAAATTTTGGTGAATCCAGCGCACGGCCTCGATGAAGTCGACACCGTAGTTGTTGTGCTCCTCCAAGCCCGTCGCGAGCGCGAACACGTTCGGGTCGAAAATGATGTCTTCGGGCGGAAAGCCCACGGTCTCGACGAGGATCTTGTACGCCCGCGCACAGATGTCGATCTTGCGCTGATAGGTGTCGGCCTGACCTTTTTCGTCGAATGCCATGACCACTGTCGCCGCGCCATGTCGCCGCAACAACCGCGCGTGTTTCAGGAATTGTTCTTCGCCTTCTTTGAGCGAAATCGAATTCACCACGCTCTTGCCTTGGACGCACTTAAGCCCGGCTTCGATCACGTCCCACTTCGACGAATCGATCATCACCGGCACGCGCGAAATATCCGGCTCGGTAGCGATGATGTTCAGAAATTTCATCATCGCGGCTTTGCTGTCTAGCATCGCCTCGTCCATGTTCACGTCAATGATCTGCGCGCCGTTGGCCACCTGCTGCCGCGCCACTTCAACTGCGCCAGCGTAGTCGTCGTTCAAAATTAATTTGGCAAAAGCGCGAGAGCCCGTGACATTGGTCCGCTCGCCAACGTTCACAAAGAGGGATTCAGGGCCAATGGCCAATGGCTCAAGGCCCGAGAGATGCATCGTGGTGTTCATCTATGTATTTTCGCCTAATGAGACGCTCGTTAAATATCCAAGCCTCCGAGCGCCGAGCACGGGTCATGCGGACAATTCTGGATTACAGCTTTTCGGCTTAAAGCACTGACGGGTGGTCGTTTCAGGCTATTTTTTATGTTTGTCGACTAATACAGAAAACGACCGACAAGCGCCACGCATAAGTCGCTGGAGCCAAAAAGCTGTAAACGCTGCGACAGATACGGCCGTTGAATCTCGCCGCGCGCAAAATCGCTTTTGCGCAGCAAGTCCGTTGCGCCGCCATGAGCGACCATGCGCTACAGTATCAATATGAGCCCACCTTGCATCGATATCCACAGCCATTTCTTCCCCAAACACGCGCCGAATTTTGCGCAAAAATTTGGCGAGGGCTCTGGCCCGTGGGTGACGCTTCAAGATCATGGCGACGGCACGGGCATGATGATGCTCGGCGACAAGCCGTTCCGCCCGGTGCATTCCGCGCTGTGGGATGCCAAGGCGCGCGTCGCAGAAATTGACGCGAGTAACGTCAGCATACAAATCATGTGCGCCACGCCCGTGATGTTTGCCTACGATGCGCCCGCCGAACAAGCGGCTTACGTAGCCGCAACCTACAACGATCTTGCGCTGGAAATGTGCGCCGAAAGTGGCGGTCGACTGAAAGCGCTCGCACAAGTGCCACTGCAAGACGCCGAGCTTTCGATGAAAGAGCTAACGCGAGCGATGCGCGCCGGTTGCGTGGGTGTGCAGATTGGCAACCATGTGGTGCTGCGCGAAATGGATGACGAAGGCACGGTGCGCTTCCTGGCACATTGCGCAGCCGAGGGCGCGGCGGTGCTGGTGCATCCGTGGGACATGCTCGGTGGCGAGCGCCTGAAACGTTGGATGAGCGCGTGGACCGTGGCGATGCCCGCCGAAACGCAATTTGGCATCATGGCGATGATCTTAGGTGGCGCGTTTGATCAGCTCCCGCGCGATTTGCGCATCTGCTTTGCGCATGGCGGCGGCGGCTTTCCGTATCTGCTCGGGCGCCTCGAAAACGCGTGGCACCGGCGCGACATTGTGCGCGGCGTGTCGAAACATCCGCCGAGCCATTACCTCGACCGTTTCAGCGTGGATAGCGCCGTGTTTGACCCACGCGCGCTACGTTTATTAATCGACACAATGGGCGCAAGCCGCGTGATGGTCGGCAGCGACGCGCCGTTTCCATTGGGTGAAGAACATATCGGAAACCTCGTGCGTGAGCAGCCGGATGTCAACCCTAGCGACCGCACGGCCATTTTGACGGACAATGCGCGTTCGTTCTTTGCGCTCAGCTGATCTCACTCGGCGCGATAAAATGCATTATCTTGCATTTTTACAGGTTTTGTTCTACATTTTCGGCAGTTAAGCGGCGTTCAAACGCCCTCAAATCACGTAACGGAGGAAATATCATGCATAAACTCGCTTCTCGTGTCACCGTCGCACTCGCTGCGGCTGGACTCGTGACTGGCTTCGCGCACGCGCAGTCCGCACCGATCAAAATCGGCTTCATGGCCGAGCTGTCCGGTCCGCAAGCGCCGCTCGGGCAAGACCAATACGACGCACTCATGCTGCTCATCGAACAAAACGGTGGCAAGCTCGGCGGTGTGGCTGTGCAAGTGATCAAAGAAGACTCGCAGTTGAAGCCCGACGTGGCCAATCAAGTGGTTGATAAGCTGATCGAAAAAGACAAAGTGTCGATCATCACCGGCGTGACGTTTTCCAACATCATGATGGCCGTGCACAAAAAAGTGACGGACAAAGGCGTGTTCCTCATCGGCTCTAACGCAGGGCCATCGCCCGTGGCCGGTGCGCAGTGCTCGCCGTACTTCTTCAGCACGTCCTGGCAGAACGACAATCAGGCCGAAGTGGTCGGAAAGTACGCCAGCGACAAGGGCTACAAAAACGTCATCGCGATGGCACCGAACTACCAAGCCGGCAAAGATTTCGTAGCGGGCTTTAAGCGCAGCTTCAAAGGCGGCAACGTCAGTGACGAAATTTACACGCCACTCAATCAGCAAGACTTCTCGGCGGAACTCGCACAAGTCGCCAGCAAAAAGCCGGACGCGCTGTATGTGTTCTATCCAGGCGGATTGGGCGTGAATTTCGTGAAGCAGTTTCAGCAGGCCGGGCTCAACAAGAGCATGACCGTGATGAGCACGTCAACCGTTGACGGCAGCACGCTGCCAGCGCTTCGCGACGCGGCGTTGGGCATGTTGTCGGGTACGTTCTGGGGGCCAGATTTCCCGAACGAGGCGAATCAAAAATTTGTCGCCGCGTTCGAGAAAAAATACAACCGCATCCCTTCGCAATACGCCGCACAAAGCTTCGATGCCGCACAACTGCTCGACAGCGCGATTCGTAAAGTCAAAGGCAAAGTCGACGACAAAAAAGCGTTCCATGCAGCGCTAAAAGCCGCCGACTTCAAATCGATTCGCGGCAACTTCAAATTCGGCACCAATCAGTTCCCGGTGCAGGATATGTACATGTTTGACGTAGCCAAAGACAGCAAAGGCCGCGTAAGCCTGCGTACCGTCGCCAAGCCATTGACCAATCACGTGGACGCGTATGCATCACAGTGCGTGATGAAGGCGCTGTAGTTGCACGAAGGTGGGCACCCTGTGCCCACCCAACTTCGGCGCAACAGCTCTATTCGCTACGCAACGTTTTGGTGGGCACAGGGTGCCCACCCTACGTCTAAAAATCAGCGGTAATCTGCGCTAAATCCATGTAATCTGCGCAGTCTGCGTCATAAATATTCACGCGAGTCCTTTACGTTCGTTCGGATGAGGTGCCCAGTGAAATTGCCAGTGGACACGAGCACGAGCATGCAACCCACCCTCCTCAACTTCATTAACGGACAAGCAGTTGCCGCCGCTTCGGGCAAAACGTTTGATCGTTTATCTCCTGTAGACGGCTCGCTCGTGCAGCGCGTCAGCGAAGCCGGTGCGCCCGAAGTGCAAGCTGCGGTAGCGGCGGCCAAAGCGGCACTCAAAGGCCCATGGAGCACGATGGACGTGTCCATGCGCGCGGGTTTGCTTTACAAATTAGCCGAGGCGATTGAGGCCAACACCGAGCAACTGCTCCACGCAGAAATTGCGGACACGGGTAAACCAATTTCACTCGCAAGCGGGCTCGACATTCCACGTGGCGCGGCCAATTTTCGCGTGTTCATTGACATGGTTAAGGCTACGCACGAAGCGTCTTACCAGTCGTCGACCCCTGACGGTCGCGGTGCACTCAATTACACGCTACGTCGCCCGAAAGGCGTGATCGCAGTGATCTGCCCGTGGAATCTGCCTTTCCTGAATGTGACATGGAAATTAGGCCCAGCGCTGGCGCTTGGCAACACAGTGGTGGTGAAGCCTTCGGAAGAAACGCCGACGACCGCGACAATGTTGGCGCAGATTGCAAAAGACGTTGGCATTCCAGATGGCGTCATCAACATCGTGCACGGCTTTGGGCCGGACTCAGCGGGCGAATTTCTGACGCAACATGAGGATGTGGCTGCCGTCACGTTCACCGGAGAAACACGCACTGGCACCGCAATCATGAAGGCCGCAGCCGAGGGCACGCGGCCGGTTTCGTTTGAGCTCGGCGGAAAAAACGCAGGCATCGTATTCGCCGATTGCGATTTTGATGCCGCTGTTGAAGGCATCACGCGCTCGACGTATCTCAACAGCGGACAGGTTTGCCTCGGCACCGAGCGCGTGTTTGTTGAGCGTCCGATTTTCGACAAGTTTGTGGCGGCGCTGAAAGCAAAAGCAGAGGCGCTGGTCATCGGCGACCCGATGAACGCAGCAACGACTTTCGGCCCGCTCATTTCGATGGAGCACCGCGACAAAGTGCTTTCGTATTTCAAGCGCGCGCTGGGTGAGGGCGCAACGCTCGTGACCGGCGGTGGCGTACCGACAATGCCGAACGAACTAAACCAAGGCGCGTGGATTCAACCGACCATTTGGACAGGCCTCTCCGACGACGCATCGGTCATGCGTGAAGAAATTTTCGGCCCCTGCTGCAATATCTCTCCGTTCGATAGCGAGGACGAAGTGGTGCGTCGTGCCAACGACACACGCTATGGTTTGTCGACGACGGTTTGGACCAAGGATCTCTCTCGCGCGCACCGCATGGCACGAAACATTGAGGTAGGTACGGTGTGGATTAACGCATGGTGGCTGCGCGATTTGCGGGTGCCGTTTGGTGGTAGCGGTCTGTCCGGGATTGGCCGCGAAGGTGGCGAGCATTCGCTAGATTTTTATTCCGAAATACGGACGGTGTGTGTGAAGCTATGACGGCGCAACTGGCTCTTTCTCAACTCCTAAATGGCCTCCAACTCGGCGTGTTGTTGTTCCTGCTCGCAGCGGGTCTGACGCTGGTGTTCGGCATCATGAGTTTCGTCAATTTGGCGCATGGTTCGCTCTACATGCTCGGTGCGTATTTCGGTGCGGCGGCGTTTGCCAAAACGGATTCGTTTCTATTGGGCCTCGTTGCGGCGGTCGTCGGTGCGGGACTCGTCGGCTTGCTACTGGATCGTTTTGCGCTAACCAAACTTTATGAGCGTGACCATCTCGATCAAGTGTTGGCGACGTTTGGATTGATTCTGTTTTTCAATGAATTGATTCGCATTATTTGGGGACCGTCGTCGGTGTTCATGCAGGTGCCTGCTGCGCTATCGGAGACCATTGAAATCGGCGGGTTCAGCTATCCAAGCTATCGCCTCGCGATCATTGGTGCGGGAATTGCCGTGGCGTTTGGTTTGTATCTTTTGATTCAAAAAACCCGCGTTGGCATGCTCATTCGAGCGGGTGCAACGAACGCGAACATGGTGGCGGCACTGGGTGTGAATATCAAATGGCTCAACACGCTGGTGTTCGCATTAGGCGCAGCGCTGGCGGGGCTTGCGGGTGTGATGGCAGGCCCGATTGTTTCGGTGCAACCCGGCATGGGTGAGCCGGTATTGATTCTGACCTTGGTGGTCATCATCATCGGTGGTTTGGGGTCAATTCGCGGGGCGTTTTTTGCGGCGTTGATTGTGGGCGTTGTAGACACGTTGGGCCGCGCTTTTATGCCCACGATCATGCGCACCTTGCTTGAGCGCAGCGCCGCCGACGCTGCGGGCCCAGCACTGGCTTCGATGCTGATTTATTTGTTTATGGCCGTGGTGCTCGCGGTGAAACCGCAGGGGCTCTTCCCGGCTAATGTGAGTGCTACGCGATGAATTTTTGGCCCATACCTATACGCTGGAGTGCGCCACGCACACTTGTCGCCGCTGTCATCCTCGTGCTGCTCGCGCTGCTGCCGATGATCGCTGGCGCGTTGGAATCGGACTATTACGTGAGCTTCGGCACGCGTATTTTGATTTACGCGCTAGCCGCCATTGGCTTGAACTTCATCCTTGGCTTTGGCGGCATGGTGAGCTTGGGCCACGCTATGTACGTGCTGCTCGGCGCGTATGCCGTGGCGATCCCTGCCAGTCACGGCCTTACGTCAGGCTGGCTGCAATTATTGATCGCCGTGAGCACAACCGTTGCGCTTTCCGCTGCGGTGGGCGCAGTGGCGTTGCGTACGAGCGGCATCGCCTTCATCATGATTACATTGGCGTTTGCGCAGATGATGTTTTTCGGCGCGGTGAGCCTAAAAGATTACGGCGGCGACGACGGCCTGACGGTGAGTGCGCGCAGTCTGCTTGGGGCATTTGATTTGTCAAACAACACCACGCTGTATTACGTGTCGTTGATCACGGTTTTGGTAGCGCTCTACTTATCGTGGCGCGCGGTATTGAGCCCGTTCGGGCTGGTCTTGCGTAGCACCAAATCCAATCCACGACGGGCAACAGCGCTCGGGCATCCGATCTTTCGCTACCAACTCACGGCGTATGTGGTGTCGGCCGTGACCTGTGCAGTAGCTGGCGTGTTGCTGGCGAATCTGACCAAGTTTGCGTCGCCGTCATACGGCGCGTGGACACTGTCGGGTGAACTCATCGTGATCGTGATTCTGGGCGGCTTGGGCACGATCTTCGGGCCTGTCGTCGGCGCGATTATTTTGTTAGTGCTCGAAGAAGCGTTGCCGATGCTCATCGAAGCGGTGTTGCCGGACTACAAAACCAACTGGATGCTGCTGCTCGGACTCTTTATTTTCATCATCGCGCTCGTCTTGAAGCGCGGCGTGTTTGGGTCGTTAAAACAATGAGTGCGCTCGTCACACATTCACTCGTGAAACGCTTCGGTGGCGTGTTGGCTACCGATCACGTTTCGCTGACCGTTGAACCGGGCGAACTGCACGCAATCATCGGCCCCAACGGCGCGGGTAAGAGCACGTTGATCGGCCAGCTCGCGGGCGAGCTTGCGTCCGACGAAGGTCGCATCGAACTTTTCGGTACCGACGTGACGCAGATTCGCACCCATCTGCGCGCGCAAATGGGTCTCGCACGCACGTATCAGGTCACGCAACTGGCCAAGGAATTCACCGCGCTCGACAACGTGCTCCTCGCTGTGAACGCGCGGGCCAAACACAATTTTCGTTTCTGGGGCAACGCGCACGACGACGCCACCAGTATGCAGAAGGCCACCACTGCGCTCGCGACCGTGGGCATGAGTGCGATGCACAATGCGACCGTAGGCACGCTCGCACACGGCGAACAACGGCAGCTCGAAATTGCGATGGCGCTCGCGACCGAGCCCAAATTGTTGCTACTCGATGAACCACTCGCGGGCATGAGCCAAGGCGAATCGACGGCGATTGTGGCGCTCCTCAAATCACTCAAGGGCCGCTATCCGATGTTGCTCGTCGAACATGACATGGAAGCGGTGTTCGCGCTCGCCGATCGCGTGAGCGTGCTCGTGTATGGGCGCATCATCGCAACCGACACGCCGGACCGTATTCGCGAAAACCGCGAGGTGCGCGCCGCGTATTTGGGAGACGCCGCATGAACGCGCTGCTAACTGTTGAGAACGTATGCGCGGGGTACGGCGCTAGCAACGTCTTGTTTGATGTCAATCTCACGATCCGTGAGGGCGAAGTCGCCACCTTACTCGGCCGCAACGGCATGGGCAAAAGTACGCTGGTGAAGTGCCTGTGCGGTTGGCTCAAACCCACCGCCGGAACCATCACGTTTGCCGGACAAAACGTCACTGCTGCCCCCGCGCACGTGATCGGCAAACTCGGGCTCGGGCTCGTGCCGGAAGGCCGCCAAGTCTTCCCAACACTTACTATTCGCGAAAACCTGATCGCCACAGCCAGCACCGCCAATGGCAACGCATGGAACCTCGATCGCGTGATCATGTTTTTCCCACGATTGGGCGAACGCATCAACCAACTCGCAGGCACCTTGTCCGGCGGCGAGCAACAGATGCTGGCGATCAGCCGCGCGCTGATGACTAATCCGCGCTTACTGATTCTCGACGAAGCCACAGAGGGTCTGGCGCCCTTGGTACGCGCCGATATCTGGCGCGCGCTGGCCAAACTCAAAGAAGAGAAGCTCGCGATGCTGGTGATCGACAAGGACTTGCGCGCCTTGCTGCCACTGGCGAATCACCACACCGGCTTAGAAAAAGGCCGCGTAGTGATTAACGGCACGTCCGCCGAGATCATGGAGCAGCAAGAGCGCTTGCATGCGCTGATCGGCGTGTAACTCCGTTTCCAAACCGCACTTTAGAAGTTCGTCTTAGTTCTGCCGGAGTGCAGTGGAGAGCGTTGGCGTAACGCGATTCGATAGTTCGAGCCGTAGACGACGCCACGGCGTCGCCCCGCGCGACGGGAGCGCAGCCAAGTCTGCCGGCACGTTGCTGTGGTCTTATAGCTTTTTTCCGCTAGCGACAAGCAGGCGGCGCTTTCCGCGTGTTTTTTCTTAAAGTCGATATAGACAAAAATGCTCTTCTAACGATCGCCCGCCAGTCGTTACACACAAAAAGCTGTTTATTGAATAACGTGCGGGCGCGCAGGGGATCAGAAGAGCGACGTCTCGGGCGGCACGAGGAAATTCAACCCGTTCCGGTCTCAGGCATTGGCCGCACTGGCGCGCACTGCAGCGATTTTTTCTCCCATGAACCGCATGTAAGCCTTCGCCGCGTTGGTCGTGGTGATTGTCTTGAAACGCTCGAGCACGCCAGCGCACGCGGCTTGGTCGCCTTGATGCATTTCGAGTTCGGTCTTCAACAAAATTTTCAGAAACCCGACCCAGTTGCCCGTTTCTGGCAACGGTTGATCGATGTCGACAGGCTGTGCAGCGCACGGGTTAGTCGTCGGTGGAACGGGCGTGACTAGCGCGCGCGGACAATCCGCGTCGGCACGCAATGGCGTTCCGGTGAACAACGGGCGAAGATCGTTCGCACCGAGATCGCGCGCCGTTAAATGGCCCATACCGAGCATGCGCTGCACCGTCGCCAGAATCGACGTGTGGTCATACTGCGTGTGATCCACGGTGCCCTTGGCGATCAATGGGGAAATGACGACGGCAGGCACGCGCACACCAAATCGCTTGAAGTCGAACCCGTTCAATTCCGTCAAATGGTTCACATTGCGGTCGCCTGGCGCGGGCGCGGGAAGCGGCGAAACGTGATCATAAAAACCTCCATGCTCGTCGTACACAATCACCAGCAAACTGGTTTCCCATAGCGGCGAATTGCGAATCGCTTCGTACACAGCCTTGATCAAACATTCGCCGCCGTAGGCATCGTCTTCCGGATGTTGCGACGAGCCACACTTGTAGCGCGGCCCTTTGAACGGCGGTTGTTTGTCGAAAAAGCTGGTGCCGAAATTGGGTTCGATAAACGTGTAGGCGTACGGATAATCCTGCTTCAAATCGTTGGCAAAATTGTCCGCCCACGTCGTTGAGTCACGCGAAGAATCTAGCGAATGCACATCGAAAATGCTCACGCCCTTGAGTGACGCCACCTGCGGAATCCAACCGCCGTGCGTCCACTCCGATGCATCGCGGTAGCGGTTGTGCAAATCGCTGTACAAACGCCATTGCTGGTTCGCTGCTGTCAACGCTTGATAGATCGAGCCATTCTCATAACAAAATCCGTGCACATGCGATTCCCACTCGACCTCCTCCAGCAACTGCGGGCTACGGTCTAAGCAAGCCGAAGACGCGCCATGAACGAAGAAACGATTCGGCCACGTTGGCCCTGGCATCGAGGAATACCACTGATCGCAAATCGCGTATTCGCTGGCGAGTTGATAGATCACCGGTAGCTGAGTTGGCGTGTCAAAACAGGCCATGATGTCGCCCACGTGATCCGCTGCGGGTCGGCCCGTGTCTTCGGTACACGACACTGCGTAGTTCTCCGCGAAGCCCTGATTGCCGCCGGACAACTGCTGCGCCACGTCTTGAAATTCGTGGCCCGGATCAGTCGTCATGAACGGTGGTGCGCCGTCTTTTACGAAATACTTTTGTCCCTCGTAGCTGTTGCTATCGCCTTTCGTCGCCGCGTGTATTCCCGGAATTTTCGACATCGCGAAAACGTGATCGAAGGAATGGTTTTCCAACATCAACACGAACACATTCTTTATCGGCGACGACGTTACCGGATTCGCCGCTCCCGAAGCGTCGAACGCTCCTGCATTGATGTCAGACATGTTTCACCTCTGCTCGACAGCGTTGCTAAGCGCGAATATCTGCAACCAAAGACGCCAACGTCTCTGGCGCAATATCGCAGTGTTGTGGATAGTTGGTGTGGTCGCATCCGATTTTCACGCCCGCTCCCGCCAGCAGCGAGGCGCGCATCGGAGCTGTGAACTCGAAGCGCAAGAAGTGCACGGCAGACGTTTTCTCGTCAGTCTCGCGGTCTAAATCTTCGTCGGCTATAGCGTAGACGCGCGGCTGACCTTCAACCTCAACGTACATCCGATCTTCACAGTCGATGAGGCGCGCGAGTTCGCGCCGCCGCTCGTTGATGTCGGCGTATTCAATGAGCATAGTGGCTTTCCAGTTGGTACCGTCTGGCAGCAGCGGGTTGTAAGCGTCGAGCTCGCCTTGAATGCCTTCTTCATCGAATATTTTTTCGACGCGCAGCATTTCTTGAATTTGATAGCGAATGGTGTGTTCGTTTTCAAACTGAATCATGAAATGGTCACCGAGCAATACTTTGCGCAGTTTTCGCTGTGCGATGAGCGCCGGTTTGTTTGCCTTGAGGTATTTGCTGTACGCCTCAAGCGTCATGAGATCGGAGGGGGTGAGGTACGCCATTTTTTCTATCCGTTCGGTTTTGTCGCGCGGCATCGGCCGCGCTCTGCTCGACCGACGCGACCGAAGCCGCGCCTGCCAACGAAAACTAGCTGAGTCCGTAGGCCTTCGCGATCAACGAAATCGGATGCGCAAGCGTCGGGGCTTTGGCTCCATTTAGGCCCGCTTCGATAATGCCCTGTTCGATGTGATGGCCCGCGAGTTGGCAGTCGGACGATATGAAATCTGGCGTGTTTTGCATCATTGCTTTGAACACTGGTTTACCAATTTTCATCGCCATTTTGTGATGCTCTTTTTTCACGCCATAGGTGCCAGCGTGGCCCGAGCAACGCTCGACCGTGTTCACCGTTGTGCCCGGAACGAGTTTCAGCATCTCTTCGGTTTTCTTGCCTACGTTTTGAACGCGGCTGTGACACGGAATGTGATAACTCACATGACCAAGCTCAGTCTTGAAATCCGTTTTGAGTAGTCCGTCTTTTTGCCGCGCGATGAGATATTCAAACGGGTCCCACATGGCCGCTTGCACGGCCTTGGCGTCCTCGTTTTCCGGAAGCAACAACGGAATTTCCTGCTTGAACATCAGCGTGCATGAAGGAATCGCCGTGAGGATTGCGTAGCCCTCGCGTGCATATTTCGCGAGCACTGGAAGGTTGTACGACGCAAGCTCTGCCACGCCGTCGAGGTCTCCCAATTCGAGCTTAGGCATGCCGCAACATTTCTCCTTGTTGACGATTTCAAACGCTATGTCGTTGTGCGTGAGAATCGCCAACAAATCCATGCCAATGCCGGGCTCGTTGTAGTTCACATAGCAGGTCGAAAAAATCGCGACCTTGCCCGGTGTTCGCTCGCCGTCTTTCACTGGCGCGGCGCTGTGCAATGCGCCCTTCGCGAGCGATCGAAATTTTTGGGACGCGAGCGATGGAATCCACGCGTCTTTGTCGACGCCCAACTGGCTCTCCATAAAGCCGCGCGCAAACTTGGTTTTGTTGATGGCGTTCGCGGTTTGTACGACGATGGGAATGCCCGCAAACTTTCCTTGCAAGTCGGTCGATGCGAGAAATTTCTCGGCCACGCCGATTTCGCCTTTTTTGTATTTGATCGCCTTCGCGCGCAGCATCAAATGCGGAAAATCCACGTTCCACGCGTGTGGCGGCGTGTACGGGCATTTCGTCATGTAGCAGACGTCGCACAGATAGCACTGATCGACCACTTTCATGAAATCTTTTTTGTCAACGCCGTCGACTTCGAATGTGCTCGATTCGTCAATCAAATCGAAGAGCGTCGGGAAGCTATTGCACAAGCTCACACAGCGGCGGCAACCGTGGCAAATGTCGTACACACGCTCAAGCTCATGGTTCAGCGATTCTTCACTCCAGAAGTCCGGATTCTTCCAGTCAATCGCGTGACGGGTGGGGGCTTCGAGATTGCCTTCTCTCATATTCTTACCGGTGAGCAGTGAGTAGTGAACAGTGAGCGGTAAAGGGTGAGCAGCGGGTGAGCGTAGCGAACAAAACCTGTTCACGGCTCACCGCTCACTGCTCACCGGCGCACAACGTGCGCAACGCGTCTAGTCAGCCAGCGCGTCGAGCGCCTTTTGATAGCGATTGGCGTGTGAGCGCTCGGCCTTCGCAAGCGTCTCGAACCAGTCGGCGATTTCGTCGAAACCTTCTTCGCGCGCGGATTTGGCCATGCCTGGGTACATGTCCGTGTACTCATGCGTTTCACCCGCAACAGCGGATTTCAAATTGTCGCGGCTGGAACCAATCGGCAGATCGGTCGCCGGATCACCCACCATCGCCAAGTAGTCAAGGTGACCGTGCGCATGGCCGGTCTCGCCTTCGGCGGTGGAGCGAAACAACGCGGCTACGTCGTTCTGGCCTTCGACGTCTGCTTTGTTCGCGAAATACAGGTAACGACGGTTGGCTTGGCTTTCACCGGCGAACGCGTCTTTCAGGTTTTGGTGGGTCTTCGTACCTTTGAGATTCATGGATGCACTCCTTGGGAAATCAATTTCGCGGCATCTGAATGATGCGACGCTACTCGCACTGTGCGCCTTTTTCTCATTGAAGGTAACGAGCAGTTCCAATTACCTTAATTGGTTAATCCGATAACGAAGCAACAAAGTCCCCATTCGGCTAAACAACAACAGGCTGACGAATCAAGTGATCAAACGCGCTCAGTGCCGCCTTAGCGCCCTCCCCCGCCGCGATAACGATTTGCTTGTACGGAACCGTCGTGCAGTCGCCCGCTGCGAACACACCATCGATATTGGTGTGGCCTTTGGCGTCCACCATGATTTCGCCAAAGCGGCTGAGTTCAACGGTGCCCTTCAAAAACTCCGTGTTCGGCACCAAACCAATCTGGACAAACACACCAGCAAGCTCGACGCGGTGCTCCGCGCCCGTTGCGCGGTCCTTGTATTTGAGTCCGTTCACGACGCTACCGTCGCCCGTGATTTCTGTCGTTTGCGCATTCACGTGAATCGTCACATTCGGCAGACTTTTCAACTTATTCACGAGCACCGCGTCGGCTTTGAGCTGATCTGCAAACTCGATCAAGGTGACGTGCTGCACAAGTCCCGCAAGATCAATGGCTGCTTCCACGCCCGAGTTACCGCCGCCGATTACCGCCGTGCGCTTGCCCTTAAACAACGGCCCGTCGCAATGCGGGCAGTAGGCCACGCCCTTGTTTCTGTATTCCTGCTCGCCCGGCACATTCACATTACGCCAACGCGCGCCCGTGGAGAGGATCACGCTGCGCGTTTTGAGCATGCCACCGTTAGTCATCTGCACCGATATCAAGTCACCAGGTTGTGCGGCTGGAATCAACTTCTCCGCACGTTGCAAATTCATAATTTCAACGCCGTAATGACGCACTTGCGCTTCGAGCGCTGCGGCGAACTTAGGGCCATCCGTCTCTAACACTGAGATGTAGTTTTCAATCGCCATTGTGTCGTTGACCTGCCCGCCGAATGTTTCGGCGGCCACGCCCACGCGAATGCCCTTGCGCGCAGCGTAAACCGCCGCGGCAGCTCCCGCTGGGCCACCGCCCACAATCAACACATCGAACGCTTGTTTTGCGTTGAGTTTCGCGGCTTCGCGTTCGCCTGAATTTGTGTCGAGTTTGGCAACGATTTCTTCCACGCTCATGCGGCCAGAACCAAACACCTTGCCGTTAAGAAACACCATCGGCACAGCCATAATTTCGCGCGCGGTCACCTCGTCTTGAAATGCGCCGCCCTCGATCACTACCGTCTTCACCTTGGGATTAAAAATCGCCATGAGCGAAAGCGCCTGCACAACATCCGGACAGTTGTGGCACGTCAGCGACATGTAGACCTCGAAATTGAAGTCTCCGTCGAGCGCCTTGATCGCGTCGATAACGTCGGCTTCAACTTTGGGTGGATGACCGCCGGTCCACAAGAGTGCCAACACGAGTGACGTGAACTCATGCCCCAACGGCAAGCCCGCAAATCGCACGCCCGTGCTCTCGCCGTCGCGAGTGACCACGAATGACGGCTTCCGGGCGTCGTTGCCCGTGGTGTCCAGCGTCACCTTGTCGGACAGACTCACGATGTCGTCTAACAGTCCGCGCATCTCGGTCGCTGTAGCGCTCTCATCGAGCGACGCGATTAACCGGATCGGTTGGCGCAGCATGCCAAGGTAGGTTTGAAGCTGGGATTTGAGGGAGGCGTCAAGCATGGCGAAACTCTTAAAAAATGGTCGCCCGCAATCCGCTGCATCGGCGCAGGGATCGAACGAAAGGTGGCTTGGTTGGGTCTGTGTCGGGCAGCAGTGCCGCCCGAAAAATCCGTCGCGCTAGTGCGTGCGTCGGCGGGTTGGCGCGCCGCAAGTAAGTTGCGGCGCGATGCTGGGAACTTAGATCTTTCCGACCAGTTCCAGTGACGGCGCAATGGTCTTCGCGCCTTCGTTCCATTTAGCGGGGCACACTTGGCCCGGATTGGCTGCGGTGTAGATCGCGGCCTTGAGCTTGCGCAGCGTTTCTTTGACGTCGCGAGCGATTTCGTTGGAGTGAATCTCCATCGTCTTAATCACGCCATCAGGATTGACCACGAAGGTGCCGCGCAGCGCCAAGCCTTCTTCAGGAATATGTACGCCGAACGCGTTGGTCAACGTGTGCGTTGGATCGCCCACCAGCGGGAATTTGGCTTTGCCTACGGCAGGCGACGTCTCGTGCCAGACCTTGTGCGAGAAGTGCGTGTCGGTGGTGACGATGTAAACCTCAGCGCCAGCCTTTTGGAATTCGGCGTAATTGTCGGCAGCGTCTTCAACTTCCGTAGGGCAGTTGAAGGTGAACGCGGCGGGCATGAAAATCAAGACTGACCATTTGCCCTTAAGTGTTGCGTCGGAGACTTCGATAAATTTGCCGTTGTGAAAAGCGGTCGTTTTGAAGGGCTGGACTTGGGTGTTGATAAGAGACATGGTTTTCCTTAATTGAGGTGGAGCGAAGTGAAAATTTGCTGTGGCGTAGATGAAAATCTATGCCATTTGCACGTCCTTACTGCTGCTCGATTCAGTGACACAGCGTCTGAATGACGCTGCGTTGGAATGAAATATGCCTCACTTTTTAAGTGGCTGTGACGAATAGTTTTCGCACTATTGATTGGATAAAACGATTACCGATTCGATTCGGCGATTCAATCAAGCGCAACTAGCGCTTTCCCAGTGCCCGCAATGAGTGCGACAGCGCTTCATCGAGCGGCGTCAGCGGAGGCGCGAGCGATTTCGCCGCCGCGCCCGCGACAATCTCGTGCGGCATTTCCCACATGTACCGTAGTTCTGGCAGTTCGCGCCAGCCAGGCACCACGAGCGAGGCCACGCGAATGAACGCCCACGGAAAGCGCTTCAACGCCACGGCACGCCCGGTGACTCGCGCCAACGCCGCCGCCATTTCTTCCATGGTGATGGAGTAGCCCGCGAAATTCACCACGGAGAACTTCGGCAGCGTTTCACGCGCCTCGGCGACGCGCACGAACATCTTCGCTAAATCGGGCACATACGCCCAACTGTGTTTGGTGTTGGGTGGGCTGAGCGTGGTGACCTTGCCTTTCGCGATCTCCTTGACCGTCGCCAGATCAAACCAACTGCCCGAGCCGCTGCCAAAAAAGTCCCCCGCCCGCAACACAACACTTGGCACGCCTTCGCTGGCCGCAACTTGCAACATGTGTTCAAGCTGCACACGAATCTTGCCTTTCTTTGTGTCGGCACGTTGAGGGGTATTTTCCAGCAGCAATTCAGGCTGTGCTGAACCGAAGTTATAGATGTTGCCGGGGAACAAAATCGTCGCACCGGTGCGCTTCGCAAGCGCAATCGTTGCGCCAAGTAATCCGGCCGAAACGCGCTCCCAGTCCGCGTACGGCGGGTTGGCTGCATGCACGATTACGTCAACTTTGCCGACGAGCGAATACGTACGATCAACGTCGGTCGCATCAACGACCACCTGCGTCACGTCCGCAGGCAAGGCCATCTGACCACTCGCGCGACGTTGTGCGACAACACGCCAACCGGCCTGCGCAAACGCTGTTGTTACCGCGGCACCTAAGCGCCCATTGCTACCCAAAACCAATACTTTTTTCATCTTCTGCTTTCCGAATGCGTTCCCCAATGCGGGGCGATGGAAAGCATTTTGGGTACGATTGAGTTATTACACAATTCCATAGTCGCGCACATCTGGTATGCTGATTTGAATATGCAACCGAGCCGCCAACCCAGCCTACAAATTGCACGCCCGCTTCAATCGCACCACCACAAAAATCATGCCCAAACCTCCGAGCAACACCGCGCAACCCGTTAACTTCGACTGGTCGCTGATGCCATCGTTTCTTGCGGTCATTGATGCAGGAAGTTTGTTGGGTGCGGCGCGCCAATTGCAGCAGGCCCAGCCCACGTTGGGGCGGCATATCGACGCGCTCGAAGCTCAGCTTGGCGTGAGTTTGTTTGAACGCACGGGGCGCGGCCTGGTGCCGACTGAGCGTGCGTTGGCGATTGCGGGTTTTGCGCGCGGCATGCAGGCACAGGCCGACGATTTATCGCGTTCGCTGTCGCAATCATCCACGCAAACTGCGGGCACGGTGCGCATCACCGCGAGCCAAACCGTGGCCGCGTACGCGCTGCCGCCGCTGCTCGCGGAACTGCGCGCGGTCGCGCCAGAAATTCAGATAGAGCTCGTTACCAGTAACGAGGTGAAAAACTTGCTGCGGCGCGAGGCCGACATCGCGATTCGCATGGTTCGGCCTGAACAGTCCGGGCTCATCGCGCGAAAAATCGGTGACGTGCCGCTCGGCGCGTTTGCGCACAAAAAGTACCTAAAGAAGCGAGGTACGCCGCAGCAACCCGCCGACCTGTTTTCGCACGATCTTATCGGGTTCGACCAAGACGATTCGATGTTGCGCGGTTTTCGCAACTTCGGCGTCGACATTGACAAAACAGCCTTCGCGCTCCGAAGCGACGATCACATCGTGCATTGGCAAGGCGTACTTGCCGGGCTCGGCATTGGTTTCGTGGCGGACTACGTGACGCGGCAAGACCGGAATGTGGTGCAAGTGCTGCCCGACCTGCCGCTGCCGCCACTCCCCGTGTGGCTCACGTCACACCGAGAGATTCACGGCAACCCGCGCATTCGCCGCGTGTTTGATTTTTTGGCTGAGCGGTTTATGGCGGGCGTGGCGCAGTAGCTGCTAGCGGCGCGCGCGACGGTTGCCCGTTCATCGACGACGGAGAAGTTAACAGCTTTTTACGCTTAGCGACAGCCCACTGGTCGTTTCACGGTATTTTTTGAGTATGTCGACTTAATGTGTTTTACGTATGTAATGGCCACAGGCTGGTCGTTTGCGCGCTAAAGCTGGGATTCATGTCATCTATATTTCACGCGGGTTGCGGTGGCGTTTTGCGGCACAAATAGCGTAAAATTTAAGCAATGACAAACGAAACACACGCCATCCCATCCGCTGCAGCCGATGCTCCAGCCGCCCCTGAAACCCTTGTTGCAGTCGCCCCGCTCGCCGAAACCGTAGTTTCCGCTGGAGCTTCGGCTCCGGTCGCGATCGTAAAGGTCGACGCCACCGTGCCGCCCGACATCACCTTCGCCCAGCTCAACCTCGCCGAGCCCATCCTGCGTGCGGTCACCGAATCGGGCTACACCAAGCCCACTCCAATTCAGGCGCAGGCGATTCCGATCGTGCTCTCCGGCCTCGACGTAATGGGCGGCGCGCAAACCGGCACCGGCAAAACTGCGGCGTTCACGCTGCCGATCCTCAACCGGATCATCAAGCACGCCAACAGCTCCCCGTCGCCCGCACGCCACCCGATTCGCGCGCTCATGCTCGCCCCCACGCGCGAGCTGGCGATCCAAATTCAAGAAGCCGTCGAAACCTACGCCAAACACACCGGCATTCGCTCCACCGTCGTTTTCGGCGGCGTAGATATCAAGGAGCAAAAAGCCGCTGTGCGCGCGGGCGTCGAGATTCTCGTGGCCACGCCGGGCCGACTGCTCGATCACCTTGAGCAAAAGAATCTTTCGCTCAATCAAGTCGAAGTATTGGTGCTCGACGAAGCCGATCGCATGCTCGACATGGGCTTCATCCCCGACATTGTGCGCATCATCGGCCTGTTGCCCGAGAAGCGGCAAAGCTTGCTCTTCTCCGCGACGTTCTCAGACGAAATCAAGAAGCTCGCCGACCGCATGCTCAAAGCGCCAGTGCTGATCGAGGTGGCGCGCCGCAACGAGTCTGCGGCAAATGTCGCGCAGCAGATGTATCGCGTGCATGGCGACGACAAGCGCCGTCTGCTCGGCCACATGGTCAACTCGCAAAACTTGCAGCAAGTGCTCGTGTTTTCGCGCTCGAAATTGCAGACCGCGCGCCTCGCGCGTGAGCTTGCGCGCGACGGCTTCACCACTGACGCCATTCACGGCGACAAAACGCAAGATGAGCGCATGAAAGCGCTCGAAGCCTTTAAGAACGGCACCGTTCGAATTTTGGTCGCGACTGACGTCGCCGCGCGCGGCATCGACATCGACCAGTTGCCCACGGTGGTGAACTACGAGCTGCCGTTCGTTGCGGAAGACTACGTTCACCGAATCGGTCGCACAGGTCGTGCCGGCGCGTCGGGAACGGCGATTTCATTCGTATCGCCGGACGACGGCAAGCTTCTGGCCGAGATTGAAAAACTCATCAAGCGCAAGCTCGACGAGCAGCCGATGCCGGATTTGTCACGGTACGGTGAGCGCTATGGTCCGCGCAAGACCGCCGACGAATCGCCGCGTGCACCGCGCGGTGAAGGCTACGGCAGCGTGCGCCCGTCTATGGCGGAACCACGCCGCACGAATTACCAAGGCGGCCGCGACAAAGCCCACTTCGATCTCAATCCCGATCAGCCCATCGCCCCGAACGCACAAGGCGCTCGCGGTGCACGACACATCACAAATGGTCGCCGTGCGATGAACGAAGTGTGCGCGTTGCTGCGCGCGCCTGTGCGTGCGCCGCGCCCTGCGCCCGCTCTGGCCGCCGTACCAGCTGCGCCAGACGCAACAGTTGCGGAAGCGGTACCACTTGCTGCAGCCGTTGCTGAGCCGACAGCCGTGATGACGATGTCACACGATATTCCCGGCGCGGACATGACGCAAATCGCCGCCGCTACGTCTGTCGCCCAAGACGCCACGCCGAGCGTGACCGCGACGGCGTAATGTCTGCGCTGTCGCCCTCCGCGCAGAAAGTACAAAACGCACTCGCCGCCGCAGGCAGCAGCGCGCAGATTACCGAACACGAAAATCCCGGTCGTACGGCGGCCGAAGCAGCCGAGTTGCTCGGGTGTGACATCGCGCAGATCGCAAAGAGCATCATCTTCAAAAACGCAGCAACCGGCACCTCGGTGCTGGTGATTACCAGCGGCGGCAATCGCGTGGACGAGAAAAAAGTTGCCGCGATCATCGGTGAAAAACTCGCCAAAGCCGACGCCGCCTTCGTGCGTGAGCAAACCGGTTTTGCTATCGGCGGCGTGCCACCCATCGCGCACACCAACCCCGGCGCGATATTGTTAGACGAGGATTTGCTCGCCTTTGACACCGTGTTCCCTGCCGGCGGCACACCACACGCCATGTTCGCGGTTGATCCGCAGGAGCTCATCGGGCTCAGTGGCGCGCGCGTCGCAGACGTGGCGCTCGCGCGACTCTAAACGCTCAATTTGCGACGCCGAATCAAGCCGCGCGAGACTCCGCTGCAACCGGAAAATATTTAGCACGAATCGCCATGAATGGCGTCTCGACCAAACGGTACAGCAACCACCCCGCGGCCAAACACGCAACGCTGACGACGAACACGCCGAGTGCGCCATTTAAATCCACGCCATAGGATTTAAGCGGTGCAAGAAGAATGTGAGCCACAGCCTTGTGAGTCAAATACAACGCGTACGACCATGCCGCCAATTGCGCCGCACCGGGCACACGCCACGCATTGAGCGGCGACGACGGGCTCAATGCCGAGGCCAGCAATACGGCGAACGCCATCGCGAGGAGCGAGTACCCAAACGCCGTCATCGCGAACCCGTAGCCGTAGTCCGGAATCTCGTAGAAATTGAACAGCGCCCACAGCATGACGGCGACAGAACTCACGCCAGCAACGAACAGCGCACGGCCACGCGCCATGAGCCATTGCCAAGCGCCAGTGTGAAAATTTTTGATCAAGGCCACGGCAACGCCGGGCAACAATTCATCGGCGCGACACAGCGACGCGTAATAAATATTGGGGTGATAGCCACGAATCGCGTGGCCTTCGATCAGGCCGTATTGCGTCCACAGCCATGTGCGCCAACAGATCGCGGCGACGATGGCCGCAGCGATCAAGCCCCACATCATGTGCGCAAATGTTCCTAAGTTTCGCGTCGGTATCGACCCCATCACGAGCAATACCGTGATCGGTAGAAAGAAATAAAACTGCTCTTCAATGCACAACGACCACGCGTGTGAAAACGCGGTACCCGGCTGCAATTGAATGTTTTGCGTGAAGGTCAGAAACTGCCACAGTGGTGGTGGCGTCTTGCCACCCATCACCGCGGGAAACAAAAAATACAGCGCAAGCACGACATAGAAATTCGGCAACGTGCGCAAGAAACGACGCGCATAAAAACGTCGCAGCGACAGCGTTTCCGTACGTCGCAATTCCGCGAATATCTGATTGCCAATCAGGTAGCCGCTGAGCACGAAAAACAAGTCAACACCGACCCAACCAATGGTGCTGAGCCAACCGAACGTGTCCTCGCCGCTGACGAACACTTGGTAGTGATACATGAACACCAACAAGATCGCAGCCGCGCGAAGCGTGTCTAGCCCGTATACGCGGGCATGGGCAATTTCACCGCGCATCTGCGGTCTCTCCAACTTAGTGTTTGAGTAGCGCTGTCGGATACCGATCAGATCAGCGCATCACTGGCGCGCTATTTCGCAGCCAACCCCAGCCGTTCGATGAGCGCCTTGTCCTTCGCAAACGTCTCGCGCGCCCATTTGGCGTAATCCTCGCCGCTGCGATACCAAACGTCTTGATTGAGCTGGTCCAGCACTTCCATGTGCTTCGGGTCGTCCATCGCTTTTCTGAACGCGTCGTGCAGCGTTTTCATCACGGCGGGATCCATGCCCTTCGGTCCGACGAAGCCATAAGGCGAATTGCCCACAACGTTGTAGCCCAAGTCTTTCGCCGTCGGGACATTCGGCCAGCGCTTGGTGCGTTTTTCGCCGAACGTGGCCAACAGCCGCATCTGGCCACCGTCGATGTATTTGTCCCAGCCGGTTGCGTCGCTGCCAGCCATCACGTGACCGCCGAGCACAGCGGTCATTAAGTCGGCGTTGCCCTTGAACGGCACATGATTGAACTGTACCTTCGCGGCGTCGGCGATTTCCTCGATGAGCAAGTGCGGCGACGTGCCGGTGCCCGTGGAGCCGTAATCAATCTTGCCCGGTGTCTTACGCGCGGCTTCCATGTACTCCGCGAAGCTCTTGTACGGTGAGTCGGATTTCACGACAAAGCCGAAGGTGTAGCCCGACACGCCGATGATGAAGCTGAAATCGTTGAGCGGATGCCACGCGGTTTTTTGCATATGCGGAATACGCAACATGCCCATTGGAAACTGCGCGATGGTGTAGCCGTCAGGTTTGGCGTTCAGCGCCATGTTGCCAGGGCCGAGCGTTCCGCCACCACCGGGTTGGTTTTGCACGACAACGTTTTGGCCAAGATGCTTGCCCGCGATGTCTGCGATTGCGCGCAAATGCCGGTCCGTGGAACCGCCGGCTGGCCACGGCACGATCAGCGTGATGGGTTTGCTTGGAAACGCTTGCGCGAAGCCGGTCGTTGGGGCGAGTAACGCTGACGTGGCGAACGTCGCGGCGGTCAACGCGCGGCGCAATGCGCTGTGCTTAGAAGTGTGTGACATGATGATTTCCTCCTTAGAAATACTCGGTGCATTATCTACGGCAAGGCGCATTTGTGGGAGCGGGCTTGCCCGCGATTGCGTTCGGCGTGCCGTCGAGCGCCGTGCACCGCGCACGACACGCTCAATCGCGGGCAAGTCCGCTCCCACATGCTGCGAAAATACGGGCATGACCACGAGCACCACCCCGCACAACCCTTGGCTTTTGACAACCGCACCGATGATGGACTGGTCGGACCGACACTGCCGCGTGCTGTTTCGTTTGCTCGCGCCGAACGCACGCGTTTACACCGAAATGGTCACGACCGGCCCGTTCGTTTACGGCGACGCGATTCAACACCACCGGCACCTGCATTTCACAGCGATGGAGCATCCGGTCGCGCTGCAACTCGGTGGCAGCGAGCGCGAACATTTGGCGACGGCGGCGAAGATGGGGGCGGATTGGGGCTACGACGAAATTAATCTGAATTGTGGCTGCCCGTCAGAGCGCGTGCAGCGCGGCGCGTTTGGCGCGTGTTTAATGGCCGAGCCGGGGCTCGTTGCCGATTGCGTCAAAGCGATGGTAGACGCTGTGCCGTCGAACATTCCGGTCACGGTGAAACACCGCATTGGCCTCGATTACGCCGAGGATTACGACTTCGTTCGTGATTTTGTAGGGATCGTGTCAGAGGCTGGCTGCGACGTGTTCATCGTGCATGCACGTAACGCGGTGCTCAAAGGCTTGAGTCCGAAAGCCAACCGCGAGATTCCGCCGCTGCGCTACGAAACCGTATCCAAATTGCGCGAAGATTTTCCGGGGCTGACGTTTGTTTTGAATGGTGGTCTCACCAGCGCGCAACAGTGCGAAAGCGCGTTACGCGTCGCCAATGCGCCGCAGGGTGTGATGCTCGGTCGCGCGGCGTATCACGATTCGTACGTACTCGCGCAAGCGCAAAGCGCGCTCTTCGGTACACCGTTGCCAACACGCGAGGCAATTGTGGAAGCGATGGTCGAATATGTGAACCGCGAGTTCGCCGCCACGCGTGGCTGGACGCATCCCACGCGCGTGCGAGACGTTGCACGGCATTTGCTCGGGTTGTTCACCGGGCAAGTCGGCGGAAAATCGTGGCGACGTCAACTCTCGGATTACAACGTGCTTGATCTGAACGATCCGCAACTTTTCCTGCGCGCGCTGCCGTATCAAGGCGAGAACCAAGCCTACGACGACCACCGACAACCGTTGCTTGATGCGATGACGGGCTAAGCGCTCACGCTTTTTTGAGGCGGCAGGCTGGTGCCTCAACGCGCGGCGCCTGCCGCGCAACGAGCCACGCGACAGACGCATTGCCTGGTGCGTTTGATAGTTTTCAGCACAGGCGATTCGGCGACGGTGGAAATAAATGTCCGAATTTCGCGCCGCGCAGCCCGCGCACAACGCACCAAATCATGGAATCGCGCACCCACTTTGGGAGATTCGCGATAAGCACTGAGTGCATACAGCTTTTACGCTTAATCGACAGCCGGGCGGCGTTTAAACCGTAATATTTTCATAAGTCGACTTATGCTAAAAATCGAATGCATGCTACGCATAGCTGTCGTTAGGCGTAAAAAGCCGTACAGGTGAAAATAGTGTTTCAAGACAGTGCAGCGCAGCCGATTTCTGCGTGAAAACAGTGCTTACGTAGTCGCGTTGCTGCCATGCAACATAGCCCATGAACCATACACCCTATAAGGCTTTAAGCCTTATGCAGCGGGGCTTTCGATGTTGTAATCAGAGTGTAATTTCCCGAATGCA
Source organism: Casimicrobium sp. (assembly GCA_040079845.1). Lineage (GTDB taxonomy): Bacteria > Pseudomonadota > Gammaproteobacteria > Burkholderiales > Casimicrobiaceae > Casimicrobium. Next base: position 154,109 of record JBEBJR010000004.1, read on the forward strand.
GTGCGAATATTCGCAGGTACTTACTGCGTCGCATCAACCAAGCTCCTCGAAAGGCCTTTTCATGAAAAAAACCCTAGTCGCCGCCGCAATCGCTGGCGCATTCTCCGCGGGCGCGTTTGCGCAAAACGTCACCCTCGCTGGCCTCGTTGATGCCTACGTGGGCTCGATCCAATATTCGGGCGACAAGCGCACGACCAAGGTTCAGTCTGGTGGCATGACCACCTCGTGGTGGGGCATCGAAGGCTCGGAAGATTTGGGCGGCGGTCTCAAGGCTGGCTTCAACGTTAAAGGATTTTTCCTCGCGGACACGGGCGCATCCGGCCGCTTCGGTGGCAACGAAAACTTCTTCTCGCGTGACGCCAACGTGTCCCTCGCAGGCGGCTTCGGCAAAGTAACCGTTGGCCGTGCTCTCGCACCAAACTTCCTGCCAACGGTGATTTTCAACGCGTTCGGCGATTCGTTCGCGTTCTCGCCCATCGTGTTGCACGCCAACGTTCCATTGTTCAACGGCACCGGCTGGCAGTCTGTCAACGCAGGTGACACGGGCTGGAGCAACGAAGTGATCTACAGCACGCCAAATTTCGGCGGCCTCAGCGCTAACGTTCACTACCAACTCGGCGAAGTGGCAGGCAACAGCAGCAATCGCAACTTCGGCGCAAACTTCCTGTACTTCACTAAAGGTTTTGCACTCGGCGGTTTCGCACACAGCGTGCGCAGCAACAACCCGAACGCTGGCACTGTTGGCGACGTGAAGCTCGGCTTCTCGCAGCAAAAAGCATGGATGCTCGCAGGTAAAGCAGGCGTTGGCCCAGCAAACCTTTACGCACAGTACGAGAGCGCAAAGAACGACAACTACGCGGGCGCTGCGGGCACGGCTGAGAGCAAAACGTGGAGTGTGAGCGCCGACATGGCTGCCGGTCCTGGCAAAGTGCTCGCTGGTTTCGCTAACACCAAGTGGACGACATCGCCAACGAGCGCCCGTAACGGCAGCAAGCGCGACACCTTCACGTTGGGCTACGACTACACGCTCTCCAAGCGCACCGACGCCTACGCAATGCTGATGAACGACAAGATCACAGGCTACGACCGCGGCAACTCGTTCGCAGTCGGTCTGCGTCACAAGTTCTAGTCTTTCTCGGGCGTAAGCCTGATAGATAAAGCGGCACCTTCGGGTGCCGTTTTTTTTGGGGCGCTGGCCGCTGCGTGTTGCCACCCCGCGCTGCGCCCGTAGCCGCGATGGAACGAAGTGGAATCGCGGGACAGTTGCGAGCGCTACCAACCTCGATTCCGCTGCGCTGCATCGAGGCTACGTGACATTTCCTTGTGCGGGCGGCGGCACATATTGGCTCTGAGACTGAGCGTAAAAAAAGCAGCCCGAAGGCTGCCTTTTATCTCAATCGCGTTGGCGATTAGTTCTTCGTCTGGTCAACTAGCTTGTTCTTCTTGATCCAAGGCATCATCGAACGGAGCTTCTCGCCCACTTGCTCAATCGAGTGCTCGCTGGTCAAGCGACGACGCGACAGGAGCGTTGGCGCGCCTGCTTTGTTTTCGAGGATGAAGCTCTTCGCGTATTCGCCGGTCTGAATGTCTTTCAGGCACTGGCGCATTGCGTTCTTGGTGTCTTCGGTCACGATGCGTGGGCCGGTGACGTACTCGCCGTATTCCGCGTTGTTCGAGATCGAGTAGTTCATGTTGGCGATGCCGCCTTCATAGATCAAGTCGACGATGAGTTTGAGCTCATGCAAGCACTCGAAGTAAGCCATTTCAGGCGCGTAGCCTGCTTCGACCAACGTCTCGTATCCGGCTTTGATCAGCTCAACCGTACCACCGCAAAGAACAGCTTGTTCGCCGAACAGATCGGTTTCGGTTTCTTCACGGAAATTGGTTTCGATGATGCCGGCTTTGCCGCCGCCGTTGGCCGATGCGTACGACAAAGCAAGCGCGCGGGCCTTCTTCGACGAATCTTGATGCACAGCGACGAGGTGCGGCACGCCGCCACCTTGCGTGTAGGTCGAGCGCACGGTGTGGCCTGGTGCCTTCGGTGCAACCATCCACACGTCTAAGTCAGCACGCGGGATCACGCAGCCGTAGTGCACGTTAAAGCCGTGCGCGAAGGCAAGCGATGCGCCCTTCTTGATGTTCGGTTCGATGTCGTTGGTGTAGACCGTGCCGATTTGCTCATCGGGCAACAGCATCATGACCACGTCAGCTGTCTTAACAGCTTCGGCGACTTCGGCGACCTTGAGGCCGGCCTTCTTGGCTTTGTCCCAGCTCGGGCCGCCCTTACGTGCGCCGACGGTGACTTTAACGCCGCTGTCGTTCAAGTTTTGCGCATGTGCATGGCCTTGTGAACCGTAGCCCACGATGGTGACTTTTTTGCCTTTGATCAGGCTCAGGTCGGCGTCTTTGTCGTAATAAACTTTCATTTGCTTTTCCTTGGTTGTAATACTTACTTTGCGACTATTTTTTCGGTCACTGGCTCACCCGTGTACAAGTCAGCAATCCAAACCGAAGCGACGGCTTTGGTAAGTTCACCGCGCAACTCGTAAACCTTGCCAGCAACCGGCAAGAAATCAATTTCACCTTCAACGCGAAAAAATTCGCCAATCGCCCTGCTCGCTAGCTCGTGAATAGGAGCAGCGGTCACGTGCGTTCCCACCAGCTTGAGCCGAAGCTTGCGAATAGGCACGTCCCGGCTGGCGGTTCGCAAGGACAAACTGAACCCGCGACCGTAACTACTTTGCGCAGTCCCACCAGCAGCATTCGCAATAGCATTGCCATCAACAGTCGCCACGTAGAACAAGCGCCCTTTGCCTCCGCTTTCCTGATAGCTGCTATCAATAATTCGCGCGGTCGGCCCCGCGTACCCCGGTGCTACCGGCTGGTATGTGGCGCATCCCGAGAGAAGCGTCGTCATCAAGAGCAGTAAGCGCAACAAATTTTTCATAGCGCGTAGCTCTACACCTTCAATATCCGTTCGCCCCGCCCAATGCCAGAAGCACCGGTGCGCACCGTTTCCAGAATCACACCCGGCTCGATGGCGGCGATAAAGGCGTCTAGCTTATCGCTGTTGCCTGTCAGCTCCACGGTGTAGCTCTTGTCGGTGACGTCGAGAATGCGGCCACGGAAGATGTCCGCGAGGCGCTTCATTTCGTCACGGTCTTTGCCTGCGGCGCGCACCTTGACGAGCATGAGCTCGCGTTCGATGTGGTTGCCGTCGGTTAGATCAACGACCTTGATCACTTCGATCAATTTGTTGAGCTGCTTGGTGATTTGTTCGATGACGTCGTCCGAGCCATGCGTGACGATGGTCATGCGACTCATGGTGATGTCTTCGGTCGTCGCGACCGATAACGAATCTATGTTGTAGCCGCGTGCCGAGAACAAGCCGACAACGCGCGACAGAGCGCCCGGTTCGTTTTCGATGAGGATGGAGAGGATGTGACGCATGGTTAGAGATCCTCCGCCAAAATCATTTCAGTCAGGCCTTTGCCGCCCGGAATCATCGGGAACACGTTTTCGGTTTCGTCCGTAATGAAATCCATAAACACCAACCGATCTTTGAGCGCAATCGCCTCGCGAATCGCGCCTTCAACGTCCTCCGGTTTTTCGATCTTCATGCCGACGTGGCCATAGGCCTCGGCGAGTTTCACGAAGTCGGGAAGCGCGTTCATGTAGCTCTCGGCATAGCGATTGCCGTAGAAGAATTCCTGCCACTGCCGCACCATGCCGAGCGAGCGGTTGTTCAGGTTCAAAATCTTCATCGGGATGTGATACTGCTTGCAGGTCGACAGCTCTTGAATGCACATCTGCACGCTGCCTTCACCCGTGATGCAGGCAACCGTCGCGTCGGGGTTCGCAAGCTGCGCGCCCATCGCATACGGAATGCCCACGCCCATCGTGCCCAAGCCACCGGAATTGAGCCAACGGCGCGGTTTGATGAACGGGTAATACTGCGCGGCCCACATTTGATGTTGGCCCACGTCGCTGGTGATGAAGGCGTCGCCACCCGTGGCTTTCCACAACGCCTGTACGACGGCCTGGGGCTTAATCTTTCCACCCGCAGCCGATGGCTTGTAGGCCATGCAGTTTTTGCTCTGCCATTCTTTGATTTTGGCCCACCAATTTTTGAGCGCAGCTGCATCTACTTTTTTCTCGTGCGCATGTAATTGTCCGAGCATTTCGGCGAGCACGTCTTTGACGTAACCGACGATTGGCACGTCGACTTTCACGCGCTTCGAGATCGACGATGGATCGATGTCGATATGAATGATCTTGCGACCGTCGCGGAAGAAATGGCTTGGGTTGCCGATCACGCGGTCATCAAAGCGCGCGCCGACAGCGAGCAACACGTCGCAATCTTGCATCGCCTGATTCGCCTCGTAGGTGCCGTGCATCCCGGGCATTCCGAGATACAGCGAATCGGTCGCGGGATAAGCGCCGAGGCCCATCAACGTGTTGGTGACCGGCGCGCCGAGGTGACGCACGAGCGCGGTGAGTTCTGCCGAAGCGTCGTTCAGGATCACGCCACCGCCCGAGTAAATCATCGGACGTTTCGCATCAAGCAGCAGTTGCACCGCTTTCTTGATCTGCCCGCTGTGGCCTTTGCCTGCGGGGTTGTAGCTGCGCATCGAAATTTCTTTCGGATACTCGAATTTGCAGGTGTTGGCGGTGACATCCTTTGGAATGTCCACCAGAACGGGGCCGGGACGGCCAGTGGAGGCGATGTAGAACGCCTTCTTGATGGTGCTGGCCAATTCCTTGACGTCCTTCACCAAGAAATTGTGTTTCACGCAAGGACGTGTGATGCCCACGGTGTCGCATTCCTGGAATGCGTCTTGGCCGATGGCGTGCGTTGGCACCTGACCGGAAATGATCACCATAGGGATCGAATCCATGTAGGCCGTTGCGATGCCAGTGACGGCGTTGGTGACGCCGGGGCCGGAGGTGACAAGGCAGACGCCGATGCGTTGGCTAGAACGCGAATACGCATCCGCCGCGTGTACGGCTGCTTGCTCATGCCGAACCAGCACGTGCTTGAACTTGTCTTGTTTGAATATCTCGTCGTAGATATTGAGCACGGCGCCGCCGGGATAGCCGAACACAAAGTCGACTTTTTCTTCCGCGAGGCAGCGAACGACGATTTCCGCGCCAGTGATGGTCTGTGACATTTTCATCCTCAAGAGTTTGCAAATTTGCATAAGCCGCGCGTCGGTGGGTATTGACGCTTGGCCCCTGAGGGCAACTTAAAACTGGGTATCCACGGCCTCGCGCACGCTCTGCACGGGCTGAAAAACTAAAGGCTTGTGGCCTGTTCACAGCCCGTGTGCCCTCGACTCGCCCAAAATGAACAAATCAAAGCGCCACGGTGTCCGAACCCGTAAATATAGCGGAAATTGTTGCGCTGCGGAATCGACTCTCGTCTGATGCGTGAACTAGGGCGGTCGTTTGCGGCGATTCATAGCGAGCGACCCCGGTTTTTAATGGTCTGGTTTACGAAGCGTCGCTCACGACGGTTCAACCCATACAAATGTGGCGACGCTTTCGCGCGGCAGTTGGTGGCGTAAAGTGCGGCCCCCCTGTTGCACCGAAAACTCCCGGGCCTCGCCGGCAGAATTACAGACGATCAAAGCAATCGAACCGTCATCGCTATTGCGAAATGCGACCGTTTCCAAACCATCAATGGCGGCAGTCGACTCAATGCGGCGCGCCCCGGGACGGACGAATTTGCTGGCGTGTGCGAGGGCATAGTACTCTAGGTTTCGCGTCACTTCTCCGGTCTCCGAATTGACCGTAACAACGCCTCGGCAGTCCTTGCAGCCACCAAGATGCGGACCGAATTTTTCGTCAAGCACAAGGTTCCACATCAGCACGCCACGGGCCCATCCGCGCGTCGTGCCAATCACGATATTGCGTACCATCCACGGCAGCGTTTCTGGCCAGCTTGTTTTCCACTCACCGCCAGAGCACTCTGTAAACCAAGTGTCTTTGTCCGGGTGCATGTCCCGAACACCAGCTTGAACCTGAACATATCCAGCGTAACAGTGCCAACCCACCCCGCTGACATACTTGCGCGCGATTGGGTCAGAGAGCACCTCGAGCGGCGCGAGCGGCTCGTCCCAGTTGTGATCCCATTCTATGATCTGCGTTTTGAGCCCACGCGCGGCGAGCATAGGACCGAGATGCTCGCCAATGATTTCAGCACGTGCCTTTGGCCGAATGCGCATGCCGGGGTAGTCCTTAGGTTCGAAGTGCGGCTCGTTCTGTAGGGTCAGTGCAAAGATCGGTACGCCCTCGGCCGCATACGCGTCGACGTAGCGAATGAGGTAGCGTGAAAAGGCATCGTAGCGATCATTGCGCAGTTCCCCTTGGTACAAATGGCCGTTCGTCTTCATCCACGCTGGCGCGCTCCACGGCGACGCCATCAGTTGCAACTTCGGGTTTATCGCCAGTGCTCGCTTGATGATGGGGAGTACGTCAGCGCGATTAGGTTCTATAGAAAAGTGTTTCAGCGGTAAATCAGTTTCACCTTCGGGGCGGTCATTTAGCGTGTAATGATGGCGCGAGAAGTCGGACGCGCCGATCGTCAGCCGGGTAAGATCAAAGCCTACTCCACCATTCTCGCGAGTAAATAGCTCTTTCAACAACGTTTCCCGTGCATCGGGTTTCATTTGCTGCACGAGCCAGGCCGAGGAATCGGTCAACGACGCGCCAAACCCCACCATTACCTGAAAGCGCTTTTGCGCATCGACCTCAATGTTGAGCGGAAGCGCCGTGCCGACACTCAATGGCGCCGCCTGCTCCTGCGCGAGCAAGCGCGATTGGCTTCCCGTAGTTACCCACACGTTCACGGGCACGGAAGCAACTGCCGAGGGCGTTATGGCAGTGGCTAAACTGGACGTGCCGGTGCAGGCGGAGAGCAGACTGCAAAGCCCCAATCCGCTAACCAACAGAAAAAATTTTGCTCTTTCGCACTGCCACATCACTTGCGTAGTCCTGTTCGATTGTTGGGGTCTATTTCAATGCGTACCACCACCGGAAAATGGTCAGACGGATATCCCACGCCGTTGGAATCCGTAAGAGTCGCGTATTTCAGGACACGAACGTTGTGGTCGACAAATATGTAGTCAATCAATGGATCAGGTGACCTGCCGATCGCGAAACTGTTGAATGTCTCTTTCGGGCCATAAGCTGGCAACAAGGTCACCTCGCGGGCATCTCGAAACGCACTGCGCATAGCCTTGATTTGAGCGGTGTCGGGTGTTGAGTTGAAATCGCCTAGGCAGATCACCGTATCATCTCGCCGGTTGTCCGCGATCCAACGCAACAACAGTTTTGCTGATTCAAGTCGAGCGAGCACCCCTTCATGATCGAAGTGAACGGAAACGACGAGCAACACTTCGCCAGAAGAGCGATCCCGAAGCCGAACCCAACTTGCAAGTCGATTGCAGCAGTGTGCATCCCAGCCCTTTGATGGTTTGTCGGGTGATTCACTCAACCAGAAGTCGCCGCGATCCAGTTCCGTGAAACGCGCCTTGCGAAAGAAAATCGCTGAGTGCTCACCGTCTGACTTTCCGTCGTCCCGCCCGACGCCCGCGCGCGTAAATTCCGTCAGTTCCTCAAGGTCACGAATCTGATTGGGCAATCCTTCCTGAGTGCCGAGGATGTCGAACTCATGGTAACGAATGAGCGATTGAACCATTGCCTTGCGCTGTGGCCACGCGTTCGAACCATCGCTTTTTAGGTCAAGGCGTAGGTTGTAAGTAGCGACGTTCAGCGGCGCAGACTTCGGTTCGCCGTGCGCTTGATGAGTCCATGCAACTATCACAAGCAGAAGCGCAGCAACCAGTATCCACCGACGAGATTGCGTCATCACACTGACTTCGCCGCACAGTGCTCGGCAATGAACTCCGCGTGTGTCGGCATGACGTCCACGCATTTGCGGATAACGCTCTCCACATTGGACACAAAGTCAATCACGTCAGCTTTGCTACGAAAGTCCACAAATGGGGCGTAGCCTTTGGTGCGGAGACCTTGGCCGTGCATGCCTTGCAGCCAACTGAACTCAGTGAACAATTCGTCGGCATCTCGGAAGATGCGGCCGTTGCTCCGGTACAAATCCATCTTGTGCTGCAAAGTGTCTGGTATCTCCATCGTTCGGCAGTAATCCCAGAACGGCGAGTCGTTTCGTTCGGTCGCCTTGTAGTGCAAGATGATGAAGTCGCGAATTCGCTCATACTCAAATGTCCCCTGACGATTGAATTCGGCGATGTCAGCCGCATCAAAGCCGGCGTGCGGAAACAGCGTCACGATGCGCGCGATTGCCGTCTGAATCAGGTGAATATTGGTTGACTCGATTGGTTCGAAAAAACCAGCGGCCAGGCCCACCGCAACGCAGTTTTTGTTCCAGAGTTTTTTTCGCCGCCCAGGCACATACTTGATAAATCGCGGATCAGCGAGTTGCTCGCCGTCAAGATTTGACAGCAGAATTGCCGCTGCTTCGTCATCGCTCATGTACTTACTGCTGTAGACGTGGCCGTTTCCGATCCGGTGTTGCAAGGGAATACGCCATTGCCATCCAGCCGAGCGGGCAGTCGAGCGAGTGACCGGTGTGAGAGGTTCGACCGAAGCGCACGGCACGGCAACAGCGCGGTCGCAAGGGAGCCAGTGCCGCCAGTCGTCGTAGCCAGTCTTCAGCGTTTGCTCCATAAGCAGACCACGAATACCTGAGCAGTCGACGAAAAAATCGCCGCTAACATGATCCCCGTTTTCCATAACTAGCTTGTCAACAAACCCGTCGGCCTCGCGTTGCAGGACGTGAACGACTTTGCCTTCTGTACGGATCACCCCACGGCGTTCGGCGTAGCTGCGCAAAAACTTGGAATACAGTCCCGCATCAAAGTGGTAGGCGTACGCGATATCCGACAGAGGTGACGTGGGCATATCGGGACGCGCAGGCATGAACTTGAACTTGCGCGGCGCAGCAGTGTTGATTGAGTACTTGCCAAGATCGTCAACCAACCCTTCGTTGTGCAGACGCATCCAGTACTGATGAAACGCAACGCCGTCTAGCGGCGAACCCACTTGGCCAAATCCATGTGTATAGCTGTCGCCAATCGCACGCCAATTGACGAATTCGATACCGAGCTTAAACGTGCCTTGCGTGGCACGTAGAAACTCAGCCTCGTCAATCCCGAGCACTGCATTGAAATTCTTGATGTTTGGAATTGTCGCTTCACCCACGCCGATGATGCCTATTTCGTCAGACTCCACAACGCGAATCTTGTACTCATTCGACAACACTTTCGAAAAGGCGGCGGCCGTCATCCAACCAGCGGTTCCGCCACCAACGATGACAATGTTTCGTACAGGGGTGATCGTCATTTTCTATCCTGAATCGTTATTTACAGTCGTTGCTCTGTGGCTTGATCAAAGCATGAGATACGTCGCAGGTCAAAACTGAAGCGGATTGCCGAGTCCACCCACACATCCTGCTCATCATGAAGCACCGCGGACAATGTAACGCCGCTCCAGTCGATCCACACCACACGGTGATTGCCCATCGGCTCGACAAGCTGAACCGTTCCCGACCATTCACCGGCGCCATGAATGCGAACGTCCTCTGGTCGTACACCTAGGACAGCCTCTCGCTTCTCGTTGGTCAGCGATTCCGACTTGAACGTGCTTGCAAGCAGTGCGATGTCGGCGTGGCTCGAAACGAAGCGCACGGCAGCCCCTGCAACCGACACGGTACCTTTCATGAAATTCATCCCGGGCGCGCCGAGAAATCCTGCCACGAACAAGTTTTCTGGCTGCTCATACACCTCAACCGGCGCTCCGATCTGCTGAATTTTTCCACTGCGCATTACCACCACGCGCGTGGCCAGGGTCATCGCCTCAACCTGATCGTGGGTAACGTAGATCATCGTCGAACCAAGCGACTTGTGAAGCAATTTCAGTTCACGGCGCAACTCGGTACGCAATTTCGCGTCGAGATTCGAGAGGGGTTCATCGAGCAGGAAAACATCGGCGTCACGAACAAGCGCACGACCAATAGCAACGCGCTGTCGCTGCCCCCCCGATAGCTGCGAGGGCTTGCGTTGCAGCAACGAGTCCAGTTGCAACATCTTGGCAGCGCGATGCACGCGTTGCTCAATCTCCGCCTTCGGAGTGCCGTTGACACGCAATCCGAACGACATGTTCCGTTCAACTGTCATGGTCGGATAGAGAGCGTAGGACTGAAAGACCATACCGATTCCGCGTTCGCTGGGCTCTGCAAATGTCACATCGTTGCCCGCGATTTCAATAATGCCATCCGAGACGTCAATGAGTCCCGCGATACTGTGCAAAAGCGTCGACTTGCCGCAGCCTGACGGCCCCAGCAACACGAGGAATTCACCCGAACGGACTTCGAGATTGAGGTTTTCGATGACAGCATTGCTGCCGAAACGAATGCACAAGTTTTTTACGTTAACACCCGACACGCGGCAACCCCTTAACCTTTAACTGCACCGGCAGCGATGCCGCGCACAAACCACCGACCCGACACAAAATAGACGAGCAGCGGCACCATCGAAGTGATGATCGTTGCGGCCATGTTGACGTTGTAAAGTCTTTCGCCCGTCGTAGTGTTGATCACATTATTGAGTTGCACGGTCATCGGCAGATTTTCACGCCCCGCGAAGACAAGCCCCAAGATATAGTCGTTCCACACACCAGTCACTTGCATGATCGCCCCTACGATGATGATCGGGGTGGACATTGGCAGCATCAGCTGAAAAAAGATGCGCCAGAAGCCACCGCCATCAACACGCGCCGCCTTGAAGAGCTCCTGCGGTAACGAGGCGTAGTAGTTACGAAAAAGCAGTGTCATGACCGGCATGCTGAAAATAATGTGAATAACGACGATGCCTGGAAGTGAGCTAAATAGGTGCGCCGCCGCGAGCACCTTCACGAGTGGATAAATCATCACCTGCGCGGGAATGAACGCGCCCAGCAGCAACATGGCGAACAACCAGTCCGCGCTGCGTGACCGCCAGAAACTTAAGGCGTAGCCGTTCACAGCACCAATCAGGATTGGGAAGATAACGCTCGGCACGACGATGGCCACAGAGTTCCAAAATCCGGTGCGGATACCCTCGCACGAAACACCTGTGCAGACTTCACTCCACGCGACGCGCCACGGCTCGAACGTGATGTCTTGCGGCAATCCAAACAGTAACCCTTGTCGGATTTCATCCATGGGCTTGAGCGACGTCACCACCATAACGTAGAGCGGAGCAAGGAAGAATAGAGCGGCAATAAACAGGAACGCATAGATGCCAATCCGAGCCGCAGTGATGCGTCGCGCGGGACGCCGCCTAGTCGGGCGTTGTGCCCGGGGCAGAGTTGGCGTTGTTAACGGATTCATGCCGTCGCCCTGTTGGCTGCACTGCGGTTGCGCGCCACCATAAACGGCACGACCAGTGCGATCACGATGAGCAATAGGACGATCGAGCCGGCGGATGCTAGCGCGATGTTGGCTCGACCAAACAGGTGATCCATGATGAATTTGGCAGGAACGTCGCTTGCAGTACCCGGCCCGCCTTGTGTCATCGACACCACTGCATCGAACACTTTCACCACGCCAGTAAAAAGTAGGATAAACACCGTGGCGACCGTCGGTCCCATCATCGGCAACACGATCGAGATGTAGACGCGCCATGGCGGGATGCCGTCGATTCGCGCCGCCTTCCAAATGTCTTCATCAATACCACGCAAACCGGCGAGCATAAGCGCCATGACCAGACCTGCACCTTGCCAGACTGCGGCGATGACAACGGTGTAGATCACCTTGTCTTGATCGACAATCCAGTCAAACGTGAAATCCGCAAATCCCATCTGTCGCACCGCCTGTTGCAGTCCGCTTTCGGGGTTAAGCACCCACTGCCAGACGAGACCTGTCGCCACAAACGACATCGCGTATGGATACAAAAAGATCGTACGCAACGCGCCCTCGGCACGGACTTTCTGGTCGAGAAAGACGGCCAGTAGGAAGCCGATCACCATGCATGCCAGCAAAAAAAGCACCCCATAGATCGCAAGGTTTTGCAGCGACATGAGCCATCGCTCGTTATCGAACAGCCGCTCATACTGTTGCAGCCCAACAAAGTCGTACTGAGGGAACGTGCGCGAGTTCGACATCGACACGCGGATCGACCACAGCGTGGTGCCCAGATAGCCCACGAGCACGGTGAGCGCCATCGGTAACAGGGCGGAGCCTGTCACAAGATGACGCCAAAGTAAGCGTCTGGGCGTGTTAGATTTTTTTGTCAACTGATGGTCTCTTCGCTCTGGGAGACAACGGGCGTGCAAGCAGCGTCGATGCGCGCAGGCGTGTCGTCAGGTCGCACATGGCGGGTTCCGGTAAATCATCGCTGCTTCAGCGCGCCAATAATGTCCTTCTGTACTTTCTCTACTGGCACGTTGCGGTTCCAGTACGACGTGAGAATGTCGGAAAGTGCACCGTTCTGATCGGGACTCAGATAGATTTCCCCATTGCCGAGATGGCGCGACTTGTCTTTCATGATCGAGAGTCCCTGCTGAGCGCACACGTCCATTTTTGACGCGTCGACGTCCGTCCGGATTGGAATTGAGCCCTTCTTACTATTGAACGCCACTTGGGTGCTTGGCGCAGTTATTACTGCCGCTATGGCGTTTTGCGCTTTGATCGCGGCAGGGTCCTTGGTTTTCGGAAACACGAAGACATCGCCCTGAATGACATAGGGGGAATTGGCTCCGAACCCCGGTATGCATCCAAAATCCTTACCTGCGGTTTGCCCCGCCTGACTGAATTCGCCCTTGGCCCAGTCCCCCATGAATTGCACGCCTGCCTTACCCGTTATGAGCATTGCGGTTGCGTCATTCCAATTGCGTCCCGGAGATCCTTTGTCAACGTAGGATTGCAGGCGCTTGTAAGTCGTCAACACATTTTTGAATGCATCCGACTGAATGGCTTTTGCATCGCGATCTCGCAGCACCTTCAAATACAACTCGCGGCCACCGACGTTGATGAGCACCGCCGTAAATACGATGTTGTCCTGCCAAGACTGTCCGCCGTGGGCGAGCGGTACAAGCCCCGCCGCCTTTAGCTTGTCGAGCGCCGCGAACAGCTCGTCCATCGATTTAGGTTCGCTTGTGATTCCTGCCTTCTTGAACGCTGCTTTCGAGTACCAGAGCCATGCGGGCATGTGGATATTGACGGGAGCCGCGTAGTAATGCCCTTTGACACGAATTACGTTGAGTACGGTCTCCGGCAAAAACTTCTCCCAGCCCTCGCGTATCGCAACTTCATCAATCGAGTTGAGCGTGCCTTGCTCGACCAGATCAAGAAACTGCTTGGAAGTGTTGAACTGCGCCACCGTGGGTGGGTTGCCGCCGATGATCCGATTGATCGCGACAGAACGAGCCTGCTCACCTAACGCGACGGCGTTATCAACCCACACACCACCTGTCGCGCGATAAGCGTCGGCCAGCGTTTTGACGGCGGCGGATTCCCCACCCGACGTCCACCAATGAATAACTTCGGCTTTATGCGGTGCGGCAGGCGCCTGCGCAAGCGCGTGGCCAACCACGGCGAGAGCCATAGTAGTAGCGAGCAATGGGCGGATTCTCATGAGTATTTCTCCGTTATTCCTTGAGGAAGTTGGCGTACCAGTGGCCACTCGCTTTGAGCGTCCGCTGCTGAGTGACGTAGTCAACGTAAGTCAAACCAAAGCGGCGGACGTAGCCCTCCGCCCATTCAAAATTGTCAAGCAGACTCCACGCGAAATAGCCTTTAAGCGTGACCCCACGCTGCATCGCTTCGCGCGCCGCCACGAGATGACGCGCAAGATAGCGACGGCGGTCAACGTCATTGATCGTTCCATCGGGCAACACCACATCGTCAAATGTGCTGCCATTTTCCGTGATGTAGATCTCTGGAGGATTCCAGTCGCGCTGGATGCGATCCAGCAGCGTTACCATGCCTTCCGGGGACACCTCCCAACCAAACGCGGTGCGCTCAACATTGGGTCGCTCGACCACGCGCGTACTGATGGGCCGAACACCCGGTGCATCAGAAACGATTTCAGGAAAGTAGTAGTTGACGCCGAGAAAATCTGTTCGCGCGGCCATCGCGATGAAATCGCCCTCAGCAATGTCGGGGGCGTCGCGCCCGAGCAGCGTCGTGATGTCGGCCGGATAGCCGCGACCATACAACGGATCGAGGAACCATCGATTGCGCGATCCGTCATGGCGCACGGCGGCGGCCGCGTCCGCTGCACTGTCCGATGCTGGGATAATCGGATGGAGACTGAGCGTGATACCCACCTTAGCATCAGGCACGTTGTGCCGAACCACAGGTACTGCGAGACCATGCGACACCAGCAAATGGTGGCACACCTGCATTGACGTCTTGAAGTCTCTCACGCCCGGTGCGTGCGTGCCCTCATGATGCCCAAGAAACGCGGTACACCACGGCTCGTTGTGAGTAATCCAATGTTTCACACGATCGCCAAAGCGTCGCGTCACGACATCGGTGTACTCCACGAATGCGTCCATCGTCGCGCGATTGGCCCATCCGCCTTGATACTGCAAAGCTTGTGGCAAGTCCCAGTGATAGAGCGTCGCCCACGGCTGCAGACCGCGTTCTAGCATGCCATCGATCAGCCGTGAGTAGAAGTCCAGACCTTTTTCGTTGGCTTTCCCGCCACGTCCGTTGGGCAGAATGCGCGGCCACGCGATGGAAAAGCGGTAGCTATTTACGCCCAGTCGCTGCGCAAGATCCATATCTTCTGGCCAGCGATGGTAGTGGTCGCACGCCACCGAACCATCGGAGCCGTCACGGATTCGTCCCGGTGTCGCGCAAAAGCGATCCCAAATTGACTCGCCACGACCATCCTCCTGATTTGCCCCTTCAATCTGAAATGAGGCGGTGGAGCAACCCCACAAAAAATCCTTTGGGAATTCTGCGCGGTGAATGGTTGGCAATATCGCTGAAGTGGGTTGAGGCATAGTGGACGCGTGCTGAGATTGAACGGTTGGTATTAAGACAAGCGCGACATCAACGAAGTGATGCCGCCACAGAGGAGAACGCTTCGCACCGCGAAGCGGTTGCCTGAACGGCTGCGCCAGCTACGACACGAACTCGAGAGATCGATACGGCGAACGCATCACTGGTGACCATTGCAAACGGCACCACCACGCGATTGAGATTCGCGCGCTGTGCGGCAAAACACGAAAGCGGCATGTTGAGCGTACGCGGTTTCCCGTCAGGGACTGACAATGCTCGCGTCACATCAAGTTCCGCGCGACACGCGTCGCCGCATTCCATTTCTACTTTTACCGCTGATTTCGGCGCGGCGTGCACGGTTATATCTAGCACCAGTGACGCGTTAGCGTAGTTCGTGAGCGTAGCCCTCGGCCGAGACGCCATAGTCAGCCGAGCCGGGCCGAACCAGGTTGCCTTAACCGCACGCCTACTACTATCTAGGTTTGTGGATTCAACGCGAATAGCGGGGCTCAAAGCTGGGGCTTGCAACGACATTTGCGCATCGTTTCCAACGTAATGTGTGCGCCAGCGTTCCGCTTCGACGGATACTTGCAGGCCGTACGGCCGCTGCGCAAACTGATCAAAAACCACTAATTCGCGTTCAGCCGCGCAACCTCCTTCGCGTGAGTCTTCGGGCAATAGGCCCATGACTTTTGGTCGCTGGTAACTCAATCCGTATCCGACACCCAACGGCAACACACGTGAGCGATCTGTAAAACGCCCGTCGTCCGTACAGGCGGTGCGGGGCCACGAAAATGGCAGCGAGCCGACAAAATCGTGATTCGTGCTTCCGTTATTCTTTCGCACGAGCACATCAGCGATGCCGCCGCCCTCTGTCCCGGGCAACCAAGCTGAGACGAATGCATCGGATCGATTGAGTACGTCATTAACGTACAGAGGACGTCCAGAGAGCATCACGGTGACGACCGGTACCCCGTGGCCAGCCACCGATTGCAGCGCAGCTAGATCTTCGGGATAGCGGCTTGTGTGGCGCAAAGTGTCCGACGGCGGCAAGTCGCCGTTGACCTCCGCGTAAGGCGTTTCGCCAATCACCAGAACCACAGCATCAAAGCGCTTCACATCCATGCCTGCCGCAGTCCCTGCCAGCACGACATTGCTCGCGCCTAGCGCGCGCCGAAGCCCGGCGAATATCGTCTCGCCCGCAGGGAAGTCCGAATTGCGATTGTCGGTACCCTGCCAGCTTAACGTCCAGCCACCCGTTTGCATTTCGAGATTGTCTGCCGCCTTACCGATCACCAGCACGCGTTTGCCCGGCAGGAGCGGCAGCACAGCATCATTGTTTTTAAGCAGCACGAGCGATGAACGCACTGCGCGTCGTGCGAGGTCGCGAGCCTCAAGCGTAGCGGCAATGCCGGCAAACCGGCCGTCCGACGGTTTTTTGTCGAACACGCCCGCCCGCAGTTTGACGCGCAAGATGCGCGCGACCGCATCATCAATGCGCGTCATCGATATCTCTCCACGACGCACCTGCGCGATGGTGTTGGCAATAAATTCGCGCCACTGGTCGGGGACCATGACCATATCAATGCCAGCATTGATCGCAGCAGCGCAGCTCGTGTTGCTGCAACCCGCAACGTGACCAATTCCATTCCAATCCGACACCACAAATCCGTCAAATCCCCATCGCTGCTTCAGCAAATCAGTGAGCAGCGTTTTGTCTCCATGCACACGTCCGTGATCTTTTCCACTTGTCGCGTCGACCCAGCTATGCAATGACGCCATGACCGTCTGCACGTTAGCGCTCAGCGCGCGTTTGAAGCCAGCGCCGTGAATCGTTTCAAGCTGCACAAGCGTGGCCGTAGTGACGCCGAGATCAACTCCGTCCTGCGTGCCGCCGTCCCCGATGAAATGCTTCGCTGTGGCGATGACGTTGGCGTCACCCAACAGATTCCCCTGCATCGAAGTAATGATCGCACCGGCGTACTCCGCGACTATGCTCGGATCCTCTGAGAAGCTCTCATAGGTGCGGCCCCAGCGAACATCACGCGCGACCGCCAGCGTTGGTGCGAACACCCACTGCACCCCGGAGGCCCGTACCGCCTTGGCAGTCGCCGCAGCAACATCACCCGCTAGCCTGGCGCTCCGCGCCGCACCAAGCCCAATGTTGTGCGGGAAAATCGTTGCGCCATACAGGCTATTGTTGCCGTGCACCGCATCGGTTCCCCACAGTACGGGCACTCGCACGGCAACGCCTCCGACGTTGATGGTCGTGGATGCCTCGTAATATTCGTCTGCGAGTTTGACCCAGTCGCTCAGCCGTGCGTATTTGTCACCGCGTGGTCGTGAGCCGCCACCGTTGAGCACCGCTCCCAAGTGGTACTTGTTTACATCAGCGGGCGACACCGAGCCAATTTCCGCCTGCGTCATCTGCCCGATTTTTTGTTCCAGCGTCATCGCCGCAACCAGCGCTCGCACCCGAGACTCAAGCGCATCGTTCTTCTTGGTCGCGATGACGTCTACGGGTCGATCATCTGAGTGCGCATACCCATCCGAGGCAGATGCCCCGGTTAGCAACGCGGCCGCTACAGCGATAGTCAAGAATCTACGCACGAGGTAACAAATGAAACGCTATCGAAAGGCACATCAGAGAGCTTTGGGGGCGAATTCAATCATCGCCCACCCGTCGACGGCGGCTTCGCCGCGCAGTGTTTCGCTATGTACTCTTCGTGAGTCGGCATGACTTCGACGCATTTTTTTACGACTGTTTCCACGTCTCGCAAATAGCTACGAATTTCATCCTCGCTACGCAAGTCCACAAGTGGATGGTATCCCTGCGGACGGATACCCTGACCGTTCATCACTTGTATCCAGCTGACTTCCGCGAACAATTCCGGTCCATCTCGGAAAACACGTCCGTTACTCGAATACAAATCGATTTTGTGCTGCAACGTAGCCGGGATTGACATGTTGCGGCAATGGTTCCAAAACGCCGAGTCCGTGCGCTGTGTCGCTTTGTAATGCAAGATGATGAAGTCACGAATGCGTTCGTATTCAAACTGCGTCTGATTGTTGTACTCGTTGATATCGGCCTGATTGAATGCAGAATTCGGAAACAAATGCACAATGCGCTGGATAGCGGTCTGAATCAAATGAATATTGGTGGACTCGATTGGTTCAAAAAAGCCACTGGCCAATCCGACGGCCGCGCAATTTTTGAACCACGTTTGTTTGCGGCGCCCTGGCACAAACGGGATGTACCGAGGCTCGGCGAGCGCTTCGCCATCTAGGTTGCTCATCAAGATTGCCGTCGCTTCGTCCTGGCTCATGAACCGACTGGAATAGACATGCCCATTTCCGATGCGATGCTGCAGCGGAATGCGCCACTGCCAACCAGCGGAGCGCGCCGTCGACCGTGTTAGCGGAAGCAGCGGAGAGACCGAGGTACAGGGCACGGCGATCGCGCGATCACACGGAAGCCAATGCGACCAATCTTCGTACGGAATACCCAACGCCTGACCGATTAGCAGCGCGCGCGTGCCCGAACAATCGATAAAGAAATCACCCGCAATCTTTTCGCCATTCGCCAGAACGACCGCTTCGATGAAACCAGTCTCGGAATGCAAAATCGTCTGAACGATTTTTCCCTCGGTTCGAACCACGCCACGCGACTCCGACATTCCGCGCAAGTACTGTGCGTATAGACCGGCATCGAAATGGAAAGCGTTCGCAATGTCGCCAAGCGGCGAAGTGGCCATTTCGGGGACGCTTCGAATGTACTTGGCAGAACGTGGCGCAAGCGTATTTAGCGAATAGTTATCCAGGTCGCTAGCTGCATTTGTCTGACGCTGCTTGAGCCAGTATTGATGACAACTCGCAATGCCCAAATCTTGGCCAATCTTGCCAAAACCATGGATGTAAGAATCGCCAATGTCTCCCCAGTCGACGAATTCGATACCGAGCTTGAACGTGCCCTGCGTGCGACGCAAAAACTCATCTTCGTCGATACCGACCATAGCGTTGAAGACTCGTATTGGCGGGATTGTCGCTTCGCCGACGCCAATCGTCGCAATCTCATCGGATTCCACTACACGAATGGAGTAGTGGTTGCCGAGAAGTTTTGAGAACGCGACGGCCGTCATCCAGCCGGCGGTTCCGCCACCGACAATTACGATATTTTTGATGGGGGCGATAGTCATGGTCGTTCCAAAATAGCAGCGATAGCGCAACGAGCGATTATTGCTCTTACGCTACTTCATGAATCCACGAAAAAAAAGCCCCTGTCGTCGGTTTACCGACAGGGGCCGTTCGATGCCAGCGCTTACAGCTTGTAGTTGACGCCGAGGAGCATCGTCCTTCCGTACTTCGAGGTAACCCAAGGCATCAAGCCCGCAGTATCCCCTGCAGCACCGACGACCTCAGAGCCACGGAACGTTTGATAAGGCGTATTCGTCAAGTTGTTCACTTGGAACAGAATCGACAGGCCTTTGTAGCGGCCGGTCTCGAAGGCGTAGCCCAACTGCATGTCCACTTGACGTTCGGCGCTGATTTTGCTGGTTTCATTGTTCAGCAACACGCCACGCGTCGTCGCTTCGTACGCGGAGCGGTAGCGCTGACTAATTCGCGCCGAGAACCCGTTCTTCTCGTAGTAGAGCGTCAGGTTGCTGACCATCCCCGACAGTCCGTCGAGCGACCGTTTTGGATTGTTTGCCTCATGCAAAGAGCTTGTGGTGTTTGACAGACTGGCCACTACACCAAAGCCATCAAGGTTTTTCGAGAAAAGCGCGCCTTCGAGTGATGCGCTGAGCTCGATACCGCTAATGTCGCCACCGTTTCCGTTAGCTGGCGCGGTGATGGTCCCGATATTGGTGATCGGCGTTACGCCAGAAGCGTTCGGAAACCCAGTGAAATCTCGCTCGACCGTTTGGTTGTAGATGAAAGTCTTGAGATCTTTGTAGAAACCTGCCACTGCGACGTAGCTACGCTTGCCAAAATACTTTTCAAATGACAAATCGACCGAGTCTGCACGCCACGGCTCCAAATTTGGATTGCCGCCATTGGAAGCAGACCACCGACGATAGTTAATCGAACCGGGGTCCGTGTTCACTTTTGGCTGATCAGCGCCAGCTCGTAAATCACCCATGTTCGGTCGTGCCATCACCCTCGCAAGCCCAAAACGCGCAACCACGTCGTTCTTGAGATCGAAAACCAGATTCAGGCTTGGAAGGTAATCGTTGTAGTTCTTCCCACCGCTTACAGGGAAAATCTTGTCGTTCACCCATGCAAAGCCATCCGATCGCTGCTGAGTGTGAACAGCTTGCAGCCCAATATTGCCACGAACCGGAATAGCGCCGAGGTCCGTATCAATGTTGAATTTTACGTAAGCCGTCGTCACCTTTTCGTGCATCGAGTAGTGATTGTCTTTTTCTTCCCACGGATTCGTCGGTGCGTAGGTGAACAGGTTCATGATGCTCGGCACATCGAAAGACACAATCTTTGTATTGATGCCAGCAAAGCCAAGGTTCGTCGGCGCACGCAACGCGCCGGCGGGCACGTCCGTTGGTGCCGCGAGAACCAACTTGTTCTGGAGCCGATTAACCGTCTTGTCGCGCTCGGTGTAATTTGCGCCTAGGTCGACCGTGCTAAAGATACCGCCTAACTCGCGCTTCGCAGTAAGGCGCATCGACTTAATCTCATCGGTGATGTGCGGAGTCCGAATTACACCCCAGCCGTGCGAATCGTTTATCTTGACAAGGCTGGTGTTAGCCAAGTCTTGGTTTACCGACCACGTTTGGCCACCGGGGTTTCCCAGGCCGCTGAACGTGTACGTCCCGAGCGTTGTAGGCTGCGAGTAGGTTTCGATCCACGTCTCGTCGCGCTCGGATTTAGAGTAGCTGAGGTCAGCAGCCACGGACCACTTATTGCCCAGCTTAAGTTCATTCTTCCAACCGAGTGCCGTGATCGCATCACTACGTTGACTGTTGTCGTTGCGAATGAGGCTACGAGCGTTAGCCACAGTGCCGCTAGTGATCACCGTATTGCCGTTGATAACCGACGTGCCCACGTTTGAGAACTCAGGTTTTACAGACCCCCAGAGAAAATCGCCTTGCAACATATGTCGCACGCGGTCTTGGTCAAACTTTGAGTAGTACAGGTCAAGCACACTGTGGAAGTCCTTGTTCGGCTTGAACTCTAAAACACCCAAAAACCCGTCGCGCACCTGCTTACTCGACGTTACACCCGCATCAAACCCCTGAAAGTACTGCGCCTTGTCCGGACCGGCACCTACAGTGGGCACACCGATTGCGCCGGCGCCCCATTTGTTGTTGTAGTCACCAAAGCGCCACGCTTGGTAATACTGTTCTTGGCCAGGCGTATCAAGATGGGCGTAACCCAGCGCGACACCTACTGTATTGTCGGCAAACTGATCGATATAAGAAACGCTGAATCGGTTGCCGTTCGCGCCATTTCCGTCAGAAGCCAGCTTACCGTTGGAATTGTGCTCGCCGCGCAGATTGAGCGCGATCTTGCGCCCCCGTACGTCAAGCGGCATGATGGTTTTGGCATCAATCGTGCCAGACAAACCTTGTCCAATTAACGCCGCATCGGGTGTTTTGTACACCGTTGCCTTGTTGATCAGCTCTGAAGGGAATTGGTCGTACTCTGCGGCGCGGCTATCACCAGAGCTCACGACTTCACGTCCGTTGAGTAACGCGCCAGCATATCCTGCGTTCATACCGCGAATCGAGATCGCCGACGCGCGACCATCGACTCGTTGAGCCGTCAAACCCGGCAAACGTGCCAGCGATTCCGCAATACTTGTATCAGGCAGCTTACCGATGTCTTCTGCGCTGACCGATTCAACGATTGAATCGGAATTACGCTTAGTAGCTATCGACGACTCGATACTCGCACGAATGCCGGTAACGACGACTTCTTCTACTTTGACCGCTGTCGGCGCCGCTTGCTGCGCGTGCACCGACATCGCGGCGAGCACGGTGAAGCAGGCCGCAGCCACTGGGCGCAGGCGCGGGACAAATACGGCGGGCGTCGTGGCTTTGTGTTGCCGCGAGTTGGTGGGTGAATACGTCATTGGGCTCTCTCCTTGCAAGTTGTCGCTTTGTATTTGTGGCATGTACGCGGCCTGAAACGCTCCACCGGTTTGCCGCCATCTTTCTAAATTATCCCCGCGTTTACGGTGTCCGCCAATGCAGATACAGGCAAAAATTATGTAGTCTTGCTACAAATGACTACAAAACAACAGTCTCCGGTAAACCTATTTTTCATAGCAAATAAAGCAACATTCACGGGGAAACACGGTTTGGCTCTGTCGCTTACACCAGATGTTATCTAAACTACATTCTGAAAACTGTAGGCGCACACAACCGGCAATCGACGGTGATCGTGCCTCGCTGATAACGCAGCCTGCTGCACAAGCACCGCCGCCGTCATCGGCCTCGCTCGAAAGCGCGGTCTCTTCGACTCCGTCAAGGCGCGCTTCGAGCGGCTGCACAACTCCGACTTTCGCATCAGCGCCGCCATCATCCACGCCGTGCTGCGCGACGTCGGCGAGGCGTGACGCCAGCCCGAGAATCGAGGCACGCAAGGCAGCGCTCGCGTCACGCGTATGTGTGTAATGGCTTTACGGCGCTAGCGACAGCCAGGCGGCGCTTTGAGCTATAAAAATCTACAAGTCAACATTCAATAAAAAACACTGCAAGCGACCACCCGACGGTCGCTGGACGCATAAAGGCATTGCGCGCCCGTACATCACGCCGTCATCCGGGCGACCATGCGGGGTGTTTGCTTCGCCGCGGTTAGCGAAGTGCAATCGATGCAGTTTGTTGCCTCAGCGGACAAGCGACATCCACCGTCTCTCTCGACAACGGCGTCATTCTCGCGAAGCGGGAATCCAGAAACTTGCCGGAGAGAGGGCAGCCAGCAACATGCGAATCTATCCGTAGGGCGCATACGCAAAGCGTCATGCGCCAGTCGCGCGCAGGCGGTTTGGTGTCGCATTTTTTTCGTGCGCCGGCGTATCCACCGTACTTTGCTACGAGCTCGTTTATGGAGCGGCAACGCCAGTTCAGTCGCGCACAGGCGGCTTGACGGTGCCATTTTTTTGATCGGTGACGGATACTACCGATGGTGGATTACGTTTCGCGTACCCAACTTACGAACTAGTGCTAGTGAAGCACGCCCCATGACTCGCACACTCCACCAAAAGGCGTCATCAACTCGGTCGCTTGCTTCTGAACGCTCACAACGCGCTCATAGGAAAGCACGTCGAGCACTTGAAACAAAACATATCCTGGACTATCGCCGTCAGGTTCGTATGCCCGCCAATCTGCAAATTCTTTGGAAAGCGTTCGCAGTGCTTCCTCAGGCGGGGGCCAAACTTCAAAATCGATATTGAAGTCAATCGTGTAAGGTTTTGAAAAATCAAACTTCCTCGCCGCCATTCGACGAAGGACGTCGCCGTCCGCATCATCAGGCCAATTCTCACTTTGCATATTGGGGCACCGCCATTCCTTTTTTACTCGCCATCTTGTTCACGCATCTTTTTTCCTGGCGACTGAATCTTGTTGTGGTTTGCACCCGAGCCAGCGCCCGGGCCGCCGTGTGAGTCTAGACGCACGGACTCCTGCTTGAACGCTTCACGTTCGTTCGAGGCGGGTGTCCATTCGGTAGCAACATGTTTATCCTTCGTTTCTTTCTCCACCCGTTTGCCGGAAACCTGTGAACGTTGTCGATCCCCTTTGCCATCGTACGTTTTTCCGCTCGCATGATGGTTTGTGTACGAACCGATTTCCTTGTGCAACGTTTGTTTCGCCGCACCGCCCTCGATTCGCGCGATTCCGTCTTTAACCGCGCTACCAACCGCCCGAACATCCTTAACATTAATCCCAGACGTAACGTCCATAACAATGGACAGCGCGGCGAGTGCTTTCTCGCCGGTCGACGCGGTCGGATCGGCGATGGTCTGTACGTTCTCGACGATGCCTTGCACGGTCGAGTACAGGTTCTCGCCCTTGATCGCCATCTTGACGACCCCGACGACGAGCTTGAGCACCGTGCCTTGCGGGTCCGTCCGATTGATCGGATCGTCCCCCACATAGGTATACAAATCCAGATCGTCTTTGTAGCCAATCGGATCGACCTAGATAAAGCGCCCGATGCGCGGGCGGTGCCGTCAAGCGTGGCGCGGGCGCGGACCATGCGGTGATGTCGGCACCGCAAACGCCGCCTCGCACCACGGGCTGGTGCGATAGCGAAGAATGTTGAGACTACATTTGCCAACGGCGCGCTAAAGTCGCGTCTCTGCTGGTAGTCCCTCGTGTTTAGCGATGCTGACGGCGGCGGAGCCGACGCGTTGACAACTGTTGATGCGACGAGCGACTTCCGCCGCTGTTTTATTTTGTTGAGATGATTTATGCGAACACTATGCGCTCTGATGACGTTTGTATTCTCGGTGTGGCTGCACACGGAGCCCTTGCTGACTAACGTCGCAAACCGTGAAACGCTCTCGCTTGCGGGAACCTGGAGCTACATCATCGACCCGTACGAAACGGGCTATTACAACTACCGCAGAGAGCCCTACGACCAACAAAAAGAGCCGTCGACGTCCGCGTGTTTCATGAACCATCACCCACGTGATAAGGCGGAGTTGGTGGAGTATGACTTCGAGAAATCGCCGACGATGGCGATTCCCGGCGACTGGAATTCGCAGAAGGAAAATCTTAGCTTTTACGAGGGAACCGTATGGTTCAAGCGCTCATTTGATTACGCGAAACGGGCACCTGATCGTCGCGTGTTTGTTCACTTTGGTGCGGTCAACACTCGCGCCGAGGTTTACCTCAATGGCGTGAAACTAGGCGTGCATGAAGGCGGATTCACACCGTTCAATTTTGAGGTGACATCTCTGCTTCGTCCGACGAATAATTTTCTCGTGTTGAAAGTCGATAACACACGCCGCGCGGATGCCGTGCCCACGACGAGCACCGATTGGTGGAACTATGGCGGCATCACGAGAGAAGTGACCCTGATCGACGAACCAAGAACCTTCATCCGCGACTATCTAGTTCAGCTGAAGAAAGGTTCGCTCAACACGATTGCCGGCTTCATACAGCTTGATGGCGCGCGTGGCGGGGAAGATGTTGTCGTGGAAATACCGGCATTGGCGATCAAGCACACAGCGCGGGTCTCATCCGGCAAAGCGACGTTTGAATTTACTCACGAAAAAATTGAGCATTGGTCGCCGGAACGGCCAAAGCTCTACGAAGTGTTTGTAACCACACAACACCAACGTTTGCGCGATGAAATCGGGTTCCGCAGCATTAGCGTTGATGGCCCGAATATCGTGCTCAACGGGAAATCGATTTTTCTTCGCGGCATTAGTATTCATGACGAAAACGCACAACGCGGTGCGCGCGCCTTCAGCGAAGCCGATGCGCTCGTTTCTCTGACATGGGCCAAAGAGCTTGGCTGCAACTACGTGCGGCTCGCCCACTACCCGCACAACGAAAATATTATCCGGATGGCCGACAAAATGGGTCTGTTGGTCTGGGAAGAAATTCCGGTTTACTGGACCGTGGATTTTTTAAGTGCGGCGGCGCTGGAGAGCGCGAAACTGCAGCTCGCCGAGGCGATGACTCGCGACCGCAACCGCGCATCCATCATCATCTGGTCCGTCGCCAATGAGACGCCCCCGTCTGAGGCGCGCCATGAATTCCTGCGGCAACTCATTCGACAAGTGCGAAGCTTTGATTCAACGCGTCTCGTGAGCGCGGCGCTGGAGCGACGCGACGCACCGGGCGACCCGACGACACAGTTGCTCGATGACCGTATCGGCGACGAGCTGGACTTAGTCGCGTTTAATCAATACATCGGCTGGTACGGAGGCAAACCGGAGGACGCACCAAACGCGAAGTGGGATATTCGATTCAACAAACCGGTCATCGTTTCTGAGTTTGGCGCGGACGCGCTGCAGGGGTTGCATGGCACGCGTGACGAGCGGTGGACAGAGGAATATCAGGAGCATCTCTACGAACAAACGATACTCATGCTCGGAAACATTCCGAATTTGCGCGGTGTCAGTCCTTGGATTCTCGCGGACTTTCGCTCTCCTCGACGTGTTCTGCCGGGCATTCAGGACGGCTGGAATCGTAAGGGGCTCATTTCAAATCGCGGAATAAAGAAGAAGGCGTTTTTCACGCTCAAGCGGTACTACGAAGAAAAAGCGCGACTTGGTCGATGACGTTTGTGACAATGATTGTGAACTCGAATATGAAGTCTGTGGCGATCAGAGTGTGCCTGCGGCGTCTGAATGGGCCGGTTAGAGAATTGGACAGGGACGTCGGAGTGAGCTATTTCCATTTGTCTTCTCAACACGATCAAGTCGCACACTCTGCGCCACGAGGCATACCGCTTGACCTTGGCGCCAGTCTGTCTCGCGCACCGGCTAAAGCATTCATCCGTCGGCTCGCGCTATGCGCGCTGGTCGCGGTCGTCTCGCTTTTAGGATTGGATCGCGCAGCGATGGCGGCCGAACTACGCGTCGCCGCTGTGTTTGGCGAGCACATGGTGGTGCAGCGCGACGTGGCGCTACCGGTGTGGGGATGGGCCACGCCCGGCGAGTCAGTCCGCGTCAGTTTTCGTGGCCGTAGCGCAGCGACGATGGCGGCGACGGATGGTCGCTGGAAGGTGAATCTGCCTGCGATGGAGGCGGGCGGCCCAGATTCGCTGGTGATTTCGGGCTCGACAACCATCACGCTCAACGATGTGCTGGTGGGGGATATGTGGCTTTGCTCCGGCCAGTCGAACATGGAGTGGACCGTGGCGCAATCGCAACACGCTTCGCGCGAGATCGCCGCTGCGAATCAGACCAACATTCGTCACCTAAAGCTGAACCACCGCGCCAGCTTTCGGCCGCAAGAAGACGTTGAGGCAACGGGTTGGCGCGTGGCAACGCCTGCGCACGTCGGCGAATTCAGCGCGGTCGCGTATTTCTTCGCTCGCGAGGTGCAGGCAGCCACCGGCGTACCGATCGGGCTGGTCAATGCGTCGTGGGGCGGAACTCACATTGAAACGTGGATGAGTCCGACGCAGGCGTTGCAGGATGCGTCGCTAGAGCCATGGGTGCGCACGCTGCCAGCAGACGTTACGGCCCACAGAGCGGCTAAGCGAGCGCGTATGCAGGCGGTGGTTGATCGCTGGCAGGGGCTGCAACCTGCTAATACGACGACTGAAACATGGTCTGGCACTGCCGTTGACGATGCGCGCTGGCAGCAACTCGTGGTGCCGCAATATTGGGAATCGCAGGGGTTGCCCGGGTTTGATGGCTACGTGTGGTTTCGGCGCACGGTTGACCTGAGTGCCGACCAGGCGGGGGCTGGCGCGACACTACAGCTAGGCATGATCGATGATTGTGACGAAACATGGGTCAACGGCCAGCGGGTGGGCGGGCTCTGCGGTTGGGACACACCGCGTCGCTATGACCTACCGACAGGGATGCTGCGCGCGGGGGCCAACTCGATTGCTGTGCGCATTACCGACACCGGCGGCGGCGGCGGCTTTCACGGCGATCCAGCCAACGTGCTTTTGCAGACTGCGACCGGCCGTGTCTCGCTGGCGGGTCCGTGGCGGGCGCGTGTGGAAGCGCCGTTGGCGGCCGATCCCAAGCAAGTCGGCGCGCACGCCAACGATTTGCCTACGCTGGCCTTCAACGGCATGATTCATCCGTTGCTGCCGCTGCCGGTGCGAGGCGTGCTTTGGTACCACGGCGAAGCCAACGTGCCGCGCGCGGCGGCCTATGCGCCGGCATTTGAGGGGTTGATTCGCGATTGGCGGCGGCTTTGGAAGCAGCCCGAGTTGCCGTTTTACTTCGTGCAGTTGGCGGCTTTTTTGCCTGTGACAAAAAATGACATTCAAGTCAGCGCGTGGGCTGAGTTACGCGACGCACAGGCACAGGCGCTAACGCTACTGCACAGCGGCATGGCAATCGCGATTGATATTGGCGACGCCAACGACATTCATCCGCGTAACAAGCAGGAGGTCGGGCGGCGGTTGGCGCTGCTCGCGCTCGCCGACACCTATGGACAGAAAGTAAGTGCGACCGCCCCGGCGCTTGCTACGCTGCAGGAGCCAACGCTTGCGACGAACAAACTGTCGCTGAAATTTATGCCGAGTGATGACATCCTCACCACGCGTGATGGTGATGCGCCGCGCGGCTTTGCTATCGCGGGAGCCGATCAAAAATTTCATGTGGCGACTGCACGCATCGAACGCGGCGACGCGGGCGAGCGTGTGGTGGTTTGGTCCGACGCGGTGCCAACGCCGGTCGCGGTACGCTATGCGTGGGTGAACAACCCAGAGCAGGCGAATTTGGTCGGGCGCAATGGTTTGCCTGTCGCGCCTTTCCGCACCGATCGATGGCCGCTATCGACGGCGAATGAACGCTTCATGCCTTAGCGCGGTGCGGTTGTTCGAGGACGTCATGCAGGTGGCGATTGCGCCCATTTGCGGCCGTCGCAACGACCACTTAACAAGCCACCTACGCACACGCCCAATTCGATCGCAGATTTCTTTCGATACGTCGAGAAATCCGCAGGTCAGTTGGTGGCGAGTCTCACTGCGTCGCTCATTCCACGAAGAACGGAAGATTCACGTGCGCGGCGGCTCCTCTGTTGTCGTAAACGTAAGCGAACAGTCGATAGGCTCCGCGCGCGCTTGGAGTGGTGAACGTGATCTGCGCCGCCGCGGGTTGTGCGATGAGGCCTGTCAAGGTGCGTGGACGTGCTTCCACGTCACCGCCTTCTTTGAGGTCGCGGCTCTCTTCCATCACTTCCCAGCGGTAGGTCAGCCGGTCGCCGTCGGCGTCCGTCGCGCGGACGTTAGCGCTAGCGCTTTGCCCTGGACGCACGCGAACGTTCTGCGCCGCGCTTTTACCGTTGAGCGACGCGCTGACAATTCGCGGGCTTCGGTTGGCAGGCGGGGCGCCCTTCCATATCTCGTGCATCACGTCCACAGTGGCCGTTTTTTCGCCGCTATCGAGGAACATGCCGTACCACGTTGGTGTGCGTTCTTGCTTCTGCTCCCACAGGAAGACGAACGAGCCGAGACATTGTGAGGTGTCTGTGCGAATCGCGGCGTCGAAGCGTTGCCGGTAAAACTCTGCTTTGACGCGACTGTCGTTTTCAATCGGCGCGCCCCACTCGGTTTTGGGCACTTCCCAGTGGCCCGTCGCGCCCCACTCGGTCACAAGATACGGCCGCGTCCAGCCAGACTCTCGTAGGTAGCGCGGCAGATTGACAATGTCGGCGTACATCTGCACGCCAAGCACATCCAGATCCGGCGCGCGCGCCTTGATGTGATCGACAACTTCTTTGTTGATACCTGCGAGTGTGGTCATCGTCGGGTGATGCGGATCGATCTCGTGAATCATCCGGGAAATCTCGTTGACCGCGTTCCAGACTTTGGGATTTTTGCTGTTGAGATTCAACTCATTACCGATGCTCCAGAGGATGAGCGCGGGGTGATCCTTGAGCGCCAGCACCTCGCTTTTCACCTGCTCGAACTGGCGGCGCACATCTGCGGGGTTGTCGTAATTGAAGCCATGGCGTTCGCGCGCGATTTCGATCCCCGTGACGACGTAGAGCCCGTTCGCCCAAGCGCGGTCAAGCACAGCGCGGCCCGAAGTCTTACCGTTCTCGGTGCGCCAAGTGCGCATGGCGTTGCCACCGTTGGCCGCAAGCGTTTCTGGGCTGCCAAACTCGAGTCCTGCGCCCTTGACATAGAACGCTTTGCCGTTGACGATGAGCTGCGATTTGCCGTTGATCGTTTGTACTGTGACGTGGGTCGGTGATTGCGTGGTTTGCGTCGTCATTTGCGTCTGCATGGAGTTATTTGCGCAGGCGCTGAGCGCGAGCATGGCAAGCGCTGCGGATGCGCGCGCCACGCTGCGACGGAACACCACGAGAGGTTTATAGCTTTTTGGTTCCCACGACTTACCGGTGGTCGTTACAGCGTGATTTTTCATAATGTCGATATTGTCCAAAAAAGCGCCTTAAATCCCCATATAACGGCCGTTCATGCAAAAAAGCCATACCAGCCGAATCTATTTGGCAAACAGCGGTGGCGAGGCGGCGCTGTTCATCCATTTCAACACCGGCGCGTTGAGATCGTAAGGCACGTCGCCATAGCGCCGGAACCTAGCTTCGATCTCCGCGAGCGGTGCTGTCCGGAAGTCCAACAGCGGTAGCGTGGCGCCCGCAGCATTGGTCACCAGACCCCAGTTTTTGAGCACCGGCCCTCCCGTGGCGGTGACCATTTTGTAGGACCACACCGCGCTCGCCCACCCCAGCTCGGCATAGCGATCAAAGCTTGCGCGCGCTACTTGTCCCGCGAGATCGCCCGACATATCTGCCCACGGCTGAAACTCACCGACGAAGAACGCTGTGTTGAGCGCGTTAAGCCGATCACGCCATTCACACGTGCCGCCGCCGTGCGCGCCATTGGCCTTCAATGGAAGGCAATGCAACCAGTTTTTGTGCACGTCAAGACCCGGTTTTCCCCAACCGAAATGGCCCGGATAAAAGTGCATTTCGAAGGCCACGTTGGTCATGCCGTGATCGGTGGGTTTGCCGTATGCGTCAATGCCGGCGCTGTGGCCGGGCAGGATAATGACGTGGTTCGGATCGACCGCTCGAATCGCGGTGTAAAGTGTTCGCACAACCGCCGCCATCTTCGCCTGATCAGTGCCCCAAGGCTCGTTCAGCACGCTGTAGCCGGCCACGGCGGAGCGGTCTTTGTAGCGCGCTGCGATCTGACGCCACAGCCATTCAGTGCGAGCCTGAAACTCTGGGTTCTTGAAATACTGGTTCTGGTTCGCACAACCGCTGTGATGCTCGCCGCCCTGTGCGCCGACCGCACCATGTAAATCGAGGATGACGTACATGCCGCGCGCTTCGGCCTGATTGATCGCGTCGTCAAGGTAGCGCCATGCATCAGCGCGCAGGTGACGCGGATTCTTTTCATCTTCAACAACGCTCCAGATGAATGGCAGGCGCACGACGTTGAGCCCAAAGCGCGGCATGATGTCCCAGTCGCGCGCAGTGATCCAATTGTCGCGGTGGAGTTTGAACAGGCGCGCGCGCTCGGCGTAGCCAAAGCGCTGGTCAAACACAGCTTCCAGCGAGCATTGATCGTTCACTGGCGAATTGTCAGGGTAGCCCATCATCCAGAATTCAGGCATCAACCAGTTACCCAGATTGGTGCCTTTGAGCGCAATCGCATTACCGTCGCTGCGCAGCCAGCGTGTACCTTCCGTGCGGAGCATCGGCAGAGCTTTCGTCGGCGTGGCTGGCGCCGAAGTGACTGCTCGTGGTGGTGCCGGCGTGCTGCTGCTTTGCGTGGCGCAGGCACTTAACGAGAGGCCACAGAAAACGGCGCAGAGTCCAGTGATTATTCGTACAGACATGAAGTTCCTAAAACTGAAAACATCGACCAGTTCGCGCTCAAAGCGCAACAACGATGAATATGCGGCAACAGCAAACTACATGCAATGGCGGTAACCATAGATTGGTTCCGTCGCCCCGCCACACGTCATAACATCGCGACTTGCTCGCAATACCACCGCTAAGGTTGCCGCGTATGAATATTCGTCACACCCGTTTCGCCAACTCATTGCTCACATTCGTGTCCGTGTGCGCGATGGCCCTACCCAGCGCCAGCGTCAGCGCCTTCGATTTGCAGGCGCATCGCGGAGGGCGCGGCTTACTGCCCGAGAGCACGCTGGTGGCATTTGACAACGCACTCAAGATCGGCGTGACGACGCTCGAGACCGATGTTGCCGTCACACTGGACGGCGTGGCAGTACTCTCGCACGATGCCCGACTGAACCCAGCCATCACGCGCGATGGCTCAGGTGCGTGGCTCGCCGAGCGCGGCCCTGCGATTCGCACGATGCGCTACGCCGAACTGGCGGCGTACGACGTGGGACGCATCAATCCAGCGAGCAAATACGCGCAGGAGTTTTCGCTGCAGCAAGCACACGACGGCGCGCGTATTCCTAGGCTCTTTGACTTATTTGCGCTGGTCAAGCAGCGCGGTGCCACGCAGATTCACTTCGATATCGAAACGAAGATCAACCCGCATTACCCGGACGAAACACTACCGCCCAGCGCGTTTGTAGATGTGCTCTTAAAAGAGATTCGCGCAGCGGGCTTGGTGTCGCGCGTGATGGTGCAGAGCTTTGACTGGCGCACGCTTGAACTCATTCACGCACGCGAACCCGGCCTTCGCACAATGTACCTAACGATTGCCTCCGACGGCTTCCACACACTAAAGGACGGCGCGTGGACAGCGGGGCACCTCTTGAGCCAGCATAGGGGTTCGGTGCCGCACATGGTCAACGCGTCAGCGCGGCGCGCTGGAAAAACGGCAGGAGTCATCTGGGCTCCCAACTTCAAGAACCTCACCCCCGCGCTGGTCAAAGAAGCTCATGCGCTCGGACTCAAAGTGATCCCGTGGACCGTCAATCGCACGGAAGAGATGAGCCCGCTAATGGACTGGGGCGTAGACGGCATCATCACCGACTACCCTGATCGGTTGCGTGAACTTATGGCGCGTCGGGGCATCCGCCTGCCAAAACCCGTCAAATCGCGCTGAGTTCGCCAGACGCGACTAATCGGAGCTACTGTGGGATGTCAGACTCGTGAGCGGCGTAGCAGCGCGCACGCCCGGTGAAGCGCGCCGGGCCTTGCGCCGACCTTGGGCGCCCGTGGCCTCGGTCTCGGGCGTCACTACAGGCACGTCGTCCATAGGTAGCCGATCGGTTTGCGCCTCTGGCACGGGTGTCACACTACGGCTCATCGCCACACCCACCGCGAGAATGTCAACGACCAGCAGATGCAGGATGCGGCTGATCATCGGCAACTGAGTGTCAACGTCTTCTACATGGTCAACGATCAACGCAGCGTCTGCTTGCTTGGCCAACGGCGACTGACTCGCCGTAATCGCGATCACGGAGGCACCGCGTGCCCGCGCACGATCTGCAACTTCCAAGAGTTCCGGTACGCGCCCACTGCTGCTGATAATCACTGCCACGTCATTCGGCCGCAGCGCAGCTGCTGCCAGCAACTGCAATCGCGAGTCAGTGTACGCGGCACAGGAAATGCCGAAGCGCAAAAATTTGAACTGAGCATCGAGCGCCACCACGCCGTACTGGCCCACTGCGTGAAATTCGATGCGTTGAGCGCCGTTGAGAAGCGCGATGGCTCGCGTGATCGTGTCACTGTTGAGGTGTTCGCGCACCTGCAAAATGGCCGATGCGGTGTTGCTCAACACCTTGGTACCCAGTTCTACCGTCGAGTCTGTATTTGTCACCTGAGCATGCGTAACGGGCAATGTACCGGACAGATCCGAAGCGAGACGCAGTTTAAAATCCGATAAACCTTCGCAACCGAGTGATCGGCAAAAACGGATCACGGTCGGCTGGCTGACCGCTGCGCCAGCAGCGATATCCGCGATCGGTTCGTTTAGGGCCTCGCGCGGATGCGCGAGTACGTAGTTCGCTACGCGTCGCTCTGCGGGAGTGAGATCGATCAGCCCCCGCCGCACACGCTCCAACAAAGCGGTACGTGGCCGGGTGTCAAGTTTGCGCAACTGCAATTGCGAGTCCAGAATGGCCGAGGCTCCAACGAAGGTCGCATTGGCAGACGTGATGACGTACGTCGGAATCGCCCGCAGGTAGTCGCTGAACCGGCCTTTGTCTTCAAAGCGCGCGCGAAACGGCGACTGATCGAAGTACGTGCCCAGGCGCGGTACGATGCCACCGCCGATGAAGATTCCCCCCGTCGCGCCTAATGTGACCGCGAGGTTGCCCGCCGCAGTCCCCAGTACTGAGCAAAACAAATCAATGGTTTCACGACACAGTGGGTTCGTGTTTGCCAGCCCTCGCTGAGTGATTTCTGGCGCCGTGAGCGCAGCGCCGGACTGTCCCGCAGCATCTGAAAGCGCACGATAAATCAGCTCCAGACCTGGTCCTGACAGCAGGCGCTCAAACGAGACGTGCGGAAACTGCCGCCATGCGTAACGAAGCACGGTCAACTCGCGTTCGTCATGCGGCGCGACCGATGCGTGACCGCCCTCTGCACCCAGCGCGACCCAGCCGTCGTTAGCCGGTATCAACCCGGAAACACCCAAGCCACTGCCCGCGCCGATGACGCCCGTCACGCTGTTTTCGCGCAACGCGCCGCCGCCGACACGCCTCAGTTCGTGAGCAGCGAGCCGAGGCACTGCCATCGCAAGCGCGGTGAAGTCGTTCACCACCACCAACGTATCAAAGTTCAACCGTTGCCGCATTTCCTCGATCGAAAAGTGCCAGTGGTAGTTCACCATGCGAACTTCATCACCGTCCACTGGGTTGGCGATCGCGACGGCTGCGTGCGCGATGGTCATACTTGGCAAGCCCGTCAAAAAGGCGGTAACGGCGGCGTAAAAATCCGAGTGATCCGCACAGCGCAGCGAACTGGCGTGCTCATACCGTCCCGGCGCGGTCTCAACGACAAAGCGCGCGTAAGTGCCTCCGATGTCAGCGATCAGTCGTGGGCTATCGAATTGGGACATATGGAAAGAACCTTTGTTTGGTCGCAAACTAGAAGCCCGACACTGGCTGAGCGCCGGAAAGCAGCGCATCACCACTGCAGAGGTCGAACTCCGCACGACGCGTCGCGCTCTCGTCTCATCGTCGATTATTGCGCAACAATGACCGCCGACTCGACGTCGCCGCACAAAAAAGTAACATAACTACATTCAACTACATTCTGTACTCACAGCTTTTCTGCACGCAGAGCGAGCAACCACGCACTACACTAGAAACGCCCCAAAAACCAGCCATCACCCAAGCAAACCCGACAACGGCCGCGCTGACGACTCACTCAAGTCGACAGCCTTCGCGCCGAAGCATTGCGTACAATCATGTAGCTTTGTTACATTCAGAGCGTCACGTGTCGAACTTTGCCGTTCGACCCTCCCAACGGGGCGCGCCCCCTCGCCCCACCATTTTCTCAGGACGCTGTGCGTATGTCTGGTTCGTGTGTGCTGCCATCATGCCCCTGAATCTGCGTCACGCGACGGCAGGACACGCGCCTTCACCCCCCGAACCATGGTTGGTCGCTGACATTGGTGGCACCAACGCGCGCTTTGGGGCGGTCTACGATCTCGGCCACGGTGTAGAGCACGTCCAGAATTTACTGGTCGCCGAACACGGTGGGCCCGCCGACGCGGTCACAGCGTATCTTGATCATCTGGCCCGAACCATTGGCCCACAATACCGTGCACCACGCCACGCGGCGTTTGCGGTAGCGACGGCGGTTGTCGGCGATGAAATCGATTTCACCAACAGCGCGTGGAAATTTTCTCGAACTGCGGTGCAATCACAATTGCACCTCGACAGCCTGCTGGCGATCAATGACTTTGAAGCATTGGCGCTGTCGCTGCCTCGCCTGCTTCCGTCGCAAATTCGCGCGCACGGCGCAGTCCCTGCCAATACGGGCATGCTGGCCGTAGTGGGTCCGGGTACAGGCTTAGGTGTTGCCGGCGTGAAGCAGACTGCTCATGGGTGGGTGGCGATTCCAGGCGAAGGCGGCCACGCGACACTTGCTGCCGGCGATGAATTTGAGGCGACGCTGCTCGCACTGCTTCGCACGCGCTATGAACATGTCTCGGCCGAGCGGCTGCTGTCGGGCATTGGCCTGCCGCTGCTCTACAGCGCCATCAGCGATGTAATGGGCGTTCGTACGACGGAGCGCTCTGCGCGGCAGATTATTCACGACGGCATCACCCGCACCGATGAGGTGAGCGATTGCACGCTGAGTACTTTCTGCAGCCTTCTCGGTGGCTTCTGCGGAAACGTCGCGCTAACGCTCGGCGCGCGCGGGGGACTTTACGTCGGTGGCGGCATCGTCCCACGCCTCGGTGAGCGATTTTTCGCCTCGAAATTTCAGGACCGCTTTGTGGCGAAGGGGCGCTTTGAAACCTACTTGCGTGCAATTCCCACGGCGGTCATCACGGACACACACGCCGCGCTAACCGGCGCGTTGGCTGCGATAGCGCAACACCGTACACTGCAGCAACGGATCGCGGGTTGATGAATGCCGGTCACGTGGAAAACCCGCGCGGCGGCGGCGCAGCTATAGTTTGCCGCTCGACAAACTAAAGGCGCGTCGAACCGCACAACTCTCAGCCTTCTCGCAATGACTACGACCGAGATATTTTTGATTGCCATGGCGATCATTTTCACCGTGCCGTATCTGCTTTGGCGCTTAGGACGCACAGACTATTACGCGCCGCTCGTAGTAGTACAGGTCATCGTTGGTGTGTTGCTCGGCCCTGGCGTGCTTGGCAAAGTCTTTCCTGACTACTACGCGTTCGTATTCAGTGCGCCGGTAGTACAGTCACTCAACGGTATCGCATGGTGGGCGGTAATGCTGTTCGT
This sequence comes from Casimicrobium sp., assembly GCA_040079845.1. Taxonomy (GTDB): domain Bacteria; phylum Pseudomonadota; class Gammaproteobacteria; order Burkholderiales; family Casimicrobiaceae; genus Casimicrobium. The sequence goes on from JBEBJR010000004.1 coordinate 190,633, forward strand.
CTGGGTTGCGGGGATTGAACTCGACGTGCGGCAAGCATGGATGCATCGTCGCGAAAGCAGCATCACCGCCGCGCTCGCGCTAGGCGCTCCGTTGTTGCTTGGCAGCGTGGTAGCGCTTGGCATGACCACAACGCCCAGCTGGATAGGTCCACGGGCGCTGCCTTGGCAGTTTGTCGTCGGTGTTGGCATGGCCTGCGCGGTGACTGCGCTACCGATTCTGATTTTGCTGATGGAAAAACTCGATATCCTGCGCCAACCGATCGGGCAACGCATTCTTCGTTACGCAAGTCTCGACGATGTGGCGATCTGGGGCGTGCTGGCGTTAATTTTGATGGACTGGCAGCGCGTCGGAAAACAACTAGCTTTCTTGCTGGTCTTTACGCTGGCAAGCTGGACGCTGCGTGCATTGATGCGCTCGCTCCCCGAGCAAGACCGCTGGTACATGGGGCTCATCTGGCTGGCGGCGTGCGCGCTGGGAGCAGACTGGGCAGGGCTGCACTTCATGGTTGGTGCGTTTCTCGCAGGAGTAGTCATGGACAGCGACTGGTTCGATCAGCGTCACATGGACATGCTGCGCCATCAAGTATTGCTGGTGATGATGCCGGTGTTTTTTTTGAGCACAGGTCTGCGTACCGACTGGTCACTCAATGGAACATCGGTGCTAGTCGCGGCGTCGGCATTGCTGATCGCCTCCGTCTTCGGCAAGCTAGCCGGAGTTCACTTAGCGGGCAAGGTGCTAAGGTGGCAGTCGGGGGAAGCATCAATCATTGGTTGGCTACTCCAAACCAAGGCGCTGATCATGATCATCTTCGCCAACATCCTGCTCGACAAACAGATCATCACCAGTGAAACGTTCACCGCGCTGTTACTCATGGCCGTGGCAAGCACAATGCTAACAACGCCTATCGTCGCCCCCAAACTTGCTCGCTTGAAGGCCCTGAATCGACGCGAAGCCTAGGCTACCCCGGGGGCGGCTGCGCGTCGCATCGACTCGCTCAAAGTAACCCAATCAGAGCGCCATTACTTCCGAACCCATAAACAGCGCGGAGGTTGTTGCGCAGGGCAATGGGTTGTGTGGGTAGCTTGGTAAGCCAGTGAGCCGTTTGAGCTCTTTGGCTTCGAATGGCAATTCCACAGCGAAAACATTCGACAATGGCCGATTCTCGAGCCACAGAAAAGGAAAAAGGGCTAGCAGTTTTTCAACTGACTAACCCTTTAATGTGTGGCGCGGCTGGCAGGAATTGAACCCACGACCCCTTGGTTCGTAGCCAAGTACTCTAATCCAACTGAGCTACAGCCGCTAAGCTTCAAATTATAGCCACATAGGGGCGTGGCTGTCAAAACGGGGTGGCTCGGCGTTCCTGGTTCGACAGGCTCGCCACGAACGCGCCGCATCGATACCTAGCCGGCCGCGACGATGGCTTTCACGCGCTCTACCGACGGTGCGATTTGCGTTACGCGTTGTCGCAGCGCCATCATGTCAGCCTGCGCGCTGGTGAGCGGTGGTTCGAAGCCGACAGCCAATTTCACGGTTTCCGCAAATTTGATCGGTAGCGCGGTTTCGAGCACGATCATCGGGATGCCGGGCTGTATGAGCGAGCGTGCGACCTTGACGGCGTCGGCGGTGTGCGTGTCGATGAGGCCGCCGGTTTTTTCGTAGACCTCACGAATCGTGGCGAGGCGATCGGCGTGGGAGCTGGTGCCTGCGACGATGCCGAAGCGTTCGCGCTGCCCTTTGAATTCTGGTGTTTGCGAGACGTCGAACGCGCGGGCCGCATCGACCTCGCGCCACAGCGCGGCGATCTTCGCGGCGTCGCCGTTGAACATGTGAAACACAAAGCGCTCGAAGTTTGACGCCTTCGAGATGTCCATCGACGGGCTCGACGTTTCGAACGTTTCTTTGCTTGGGCGCGGACGGTACACGCCGGTGTTGAAAAATTCGGCAAGCACGTTGTTTTCGTTGGTGGCGAGCACGAGGGTGTCGATCGGCACGCCCATTTCGCGTGCGATGTGGCCCGCGAGAATGTTGCCGAAGTTGCCCGATGGCACTGCGAACGAAACCTTCTGCGCGTTGTTCGTTGTAGCGGCGAGGTAGCCGCGCACGTAGTACACAACCTGCGCCGAAATGCGGCCCCAGTTGATGGAGTTCACGGTGCCGATGTTGTGTTTGCGCTTGAAGTCGAGATCGTTGGAGACGGCCTTGACGATGTCTTGGCAATCATCAAACACGCCTTCAACGGCGATGTTGTGAATGTTGGCGTCTTGTAACGAATACATTTGCGCGCGTTGAAACGCACTCATGCGGCCTGCGGGCGAGAGCATGAAAACGTTCACGCCTTTGCGTCCGCGCATCGCGTATTCGGCGGCACTGCCGGTGTCACCGCTGGTGGCGCCAAGGATATTTAACGTGGCGTTGCGACGGCCAAGCTCGAACTCGAACAAGCGCCCGAGGAGCTGCATCGCCATGTCTTTGAAAGCGAGCGTCGGGCCGTTCGAGAGCGCCTGAATCTGCATGCCGGGCGCGAAAGCGTCAATCTTGCGCAGCGGCGTGATTTCGTCAGTGCCGAACACTTCTTTCGTGTACGCGGCTTTGGTTAGCGCGCCGAGTGTTGCCGAATCAATATCGTCCGTAGACACAAACTTGGAGAGCACCGCATGCGCGAGCGCGTGGTACGGCAGCGCGCGCCAAGCGGTGAGTTCCGCCTCGTTAATCTTCGGCAACGATTCGGGCAGCATGAGCCCGCCGTCTTCACCAAGGCCAGAGAGCAGGACTTCGCTGAAAGTTTGTGAGGGGCTGTTACCGCGTGTGGATAGGTATTTCATGTTCGTCCCCTTTCCCGCATGCGGGAAAGGCAATAAATTGACTACGCCAAATTTTCCAAGCGCAACAAAACAATCTTGCCGCTGGTGCTGGATTGCGCTTCGATGGCCGCGATGGCGCGTTTGACGTTTTTCTCGATGGTTTCGTGCGTAAGCAGAATGATGTCCGCTTGAGACTCGCCCTCTTCGGGTTCTTTCTGCAACATCGCGTCGATAGAAATATTGTTGTCGGCAAGCACGCGTGTGATGTCCGCGAGTACGCCCGGCTTGTCGTCCACGCGCAGGCGAAGGTAATACGAGGTTTCGACTTCGTCCATCGGCAGCACCGGCTCGGTGCCGATGCGATCATGTTGGAACGCGAGGTATGGCACGCGATGGCTAGCGTCGGCGTCGATGAGGCGGGCGATGTCTACCAAGTCCGCGATGACGGCAGACGCAGTGGGCTGTGCGCCAGCGCCAGCGCCGTAATACAACGTCGCACCGACAGCATCACCCTTAACGAGCACGGCATTCATCACGCCTTCAACGTTGGCGATCAAACGCTTCGTAGGAATCAGCGTGGGATGAACGCGCAACTCGATACCTGCCGCACGTCGGCGAGCGATGCCGAGAAGCTTGATGCGATAGCCCATTTCTTCGGCGTAGCGAATGTCTTTGGCCTCAATTTTGGTGATGCCTTCAACGTGCGCTTTGTCGAACGAGAGCGGAATGCCGAACGCAATCGCCGCGAGGATGCTGACCTTGTGTCCCGCGTCAACGCCTTCGATGTCGAACGTCGGGTCTGCCTCGGCGTAGCCCTTGGCTTGCGCTTCTTTCAAGACGTCAGCAAAGGTCAGCCCCTTGCTGCGCATTTCCGAGAGGATGAAGTTCGTGGTGCCGTTAATGATGCCCGCGATCCATTCGATGCGGTTGGCGACGAGACCTTCGCGCAGCGCTTTGATGATCGGAATGCCGCCCGCGACAGCGGCTTCAAACGCGACGATCACGCCTTTGGCACGCGCTGCGCCGAATATCTCGTTGCCATGCAATGCGAGCAGCGCTTTGTTCGCGGTGACAACGTGCTTGCCGTTGTTGATCGCTTCAAGCATCAATTGCTTTGCGATCGTGTAGCCACCGATCAATTCGATGACCACATCGATGTCCGGATTTTTGACCAGCGCGAACGCGTCGTCGGTGACGACCGCGCGGCCCGCCACGACTTGATTAGCCAGCGCCGTGTTTTTGTCGGCGACGTGGGTAATCGTAATCGGACGCCCGGCACGACGTGAAATTTCTTCGGCGTTGCGAGCGAGCACGTCAAAGGTGCCGCCGCCAACAGTGCCGATACCGAGGAGTCCGATTCTTAGTGGTTTCATATTGTGTTTTGTGGCCGTTCGCCCTGAGCCTGTCGAAGGGTTTCTCGGCGTTGCTTACGGAGTGGCACGTTCATGGTTCGACAGGCTCACCACGAACGTTGGTCGATGAGGCCGCTAAAGCAGCCCATCCTTCTTAAACATTTCCTTGATGCCGCGCACCGCTTGGCGCGAGCGCGATTCGTTTTCGATCAACGCGAAGCGCACGTGGGTGTCGCCGTATTGACCGAAGCCGATGCCGGGTGAGACGCTGACCTTCGCGTCGGCGAGGAGTTTTTTGGCGAATTCAAGCGAGCCCATTTTTGCGTACGCGTCCGGAATCTTGGCCCAGATGTACATGCTGGCTTTCGGGTTGTCGACCATCCAGCCGGCTTCGTGCAAGCCCTTGACCATTACGTTGCGGCGCGATTCGTATTTAAGGCGAATTTCTTCAACGCACTCTTGCGGGCCTTCGAGCGCAGCGATTGACGCGACCTGAATCGGCGTGAACGTGCCGTAGTCGTGATAGCCCTTGATGCGCGAAAGCGCGTTCACAAGGTGCGCATTGCCCACCATGTAACCGATACGCCAACCGGCCATGTTGTAGCTCTTACTCATCGTGAAGAACTCAACGGCCACGTCTTTCGCGCCGGGCACTTGCATGATGCTTGGTGGCTTGTAGCCGTCGAAGCCGAGATCGGCATACGCCAAATCATGCACGACCCAAATGCCGTGTTCTTTCGCGAGCGCGACAACTTTTTCGAAGAACGGCAAGTCGACGCACATCGCGGTCGGGTTCGACGGAAAACCCAAAATCAGCATCTTGGGTTTCGGGAAACTCTCGCGAATCGCGCGCTCGATTTCTTCGAAGAAATCGACGTCGGACGTCATACGAATCGAGCGAATATCTGCGCCCGCGATAATCGCGCCGTAGATGTGAATGGGGTAGCTCGGGTTTGGCACGAGCACCGTGTCGCCACGCTCCATCGTCGCGAGCATCAAGTGCGCGAGGCCCTCTTTCGAACCGATGGTGACGATGGCTTCGGTGTCGGGGTCAAGCTTTGCGCCGTAGCGCGTGTCGTACCAGTTGCAAATCGCCTTGCGCAGGCGCGGAATGCCTTTAGACACGCTGTAGCCATGCGTGTCTCCGCGTTGTGCGGTTTCGACGAGCTTGTCGACGATGTGCTTCGGCGTGGGGCCGTCCGGGTTGCCCATGCCGAAATCGATGATGTCTTCACCGGCGCGACGCGCGGCCATTTTCAGATCGGTGGTGATCGCGAAAACGTATGGCGGCAGGCGCTTGATGCGCGGAAACTCAGTTTGGGGCGCTGCAGCAACCGGGAGGGAAGTAACGGGAGATTCGAGAACGGTAGTCACAATAAAAGTCACGACGCCCTATTCATTGCGATCGGGCGGGTGTCCGGTGGAGACCTTCGGCGCGCCTTTTTTTGAAGAACGGCGGCCTACTTTGAAACACCCCTCCTCGATCCAACAGAAATCTGGCAGACGAAGGGGGCACCTAAGTCCTTGATGTTAGCGGGGAAACCGGTTTGCTGCAACGCAACAGGAGAACACATTGCCCAACAAACATCATATACACCTTTTCTCGCAAAACGACCGACGGGCGGTCGATAGGGCATCATTTGTATAAAAGTCGACTTTACATAAATATGGGCCCTATAGACCGCCGGCTGGTCGCTTAAGGCATAAAGCCAATTCAATTATTGCCCCAATTTTTGTTCGCCGATAATTCCAACTCCACCGCGACCTATGCGACAGCGAGCAACCCCATTATGGCTATGAAATTTCAGCGTGAAGCGACCAGCGATTTCGCGATTACCGCGTACACAAAAACATCAGTGACCGTTGGCGGCGTAGAGTTTTCACAGAGCGTTTGCATTTCGCATCGGGCTGCGCCATCGCCTTGGCCCGTGCAGCAGTTTGCGGACATCAGCGCGGAAACCATCGCGCACGCAGCGAGCGTCGGTGCCGAAATCGTGATCATCGGCACCGGAAAATCGCTGCGCTTTCCGAAGCCGGAATCGATGGGTGCGCTGATGAATGCGCGAATTGGCTACGAAGTCATGGACACGGCGGCGGCGTGTCGGACGTACAACGTGTTGCTCGCCGAAGGGCGGCAGGTGGCGGCGCTTTTGCTGATTGAGAGCTGACGAAGTACTTTGTTGGAGCGGGCTCGCCCGCGATTGGCGTCTACCACGGAGAGATCGCGAACAAGCCCGCCACAAGAAGCTACGAACGCAGAGGGCGCTACTTCAGCGCGCGCCGCATCAATGCCTGCGTCGAGCCATCATGCGCCTCGGACACCACGCCTGAATGCAGCTCGCCGTCAATGGTCTTGGCCAGTTGCTTGCCAAGCTCGACGCCCCACTGATCAAACGAATTCACATTCCAAATCACGCCTTGTGTGAACACTTTGTGCTCGTAAAGCGCGATCAAGGCACCGAGCGCGCGCGGCGAAACTTCGGGCAGCAAAATTGTGCTGCTCGGACGATTGCCGTGGAACACTTTGTGTGGCGTGAGCGCGTCGATTGCATCTTGCGGCATGGCCATCGCGGCAAGTTCCGCGCGAACGACATCCGCCGACTTGCCGACCATCAGCGCCTCCGATTGCGCGAAACAATTGGCGAGTAATACGCGGTGATGATCCAACATCGTCGGGCCGCCGTTAAGCGCCGCGATGAAATCGACCGGAATCATGCTCGTGCCTTGATGCAGCAATTGGAAAAACGCGTGCTGCCCGTTGGTGCCCGGTTCGCCCCAAATCACCGGGCAACTCGGTATCGTGAGCGCATTGCCTTGCAGATCCACCGACTTGCCGTTGCTCTCCATTTCGAGCTGCTGCAAGTAGGCCGGCAGGCGGTGCAAATCCTGCGCGTAGGGCTTGATGCAGTGGCTCGTCGTGCCCCAAAAATTGTTGTACCAAACGCCAAGCATGCCAAGCACAACGGGCATGTTGGATTCAAGTGGCGCAGTCGCAAAATGTTCGTCCATCGCATGCGCGCCCGCGAGGAGTTCGTCGAAGCCCTCCATGCCAATAGCGAGCGCAATGGTGAGCCCCACCGCCGACCACAACGAGTAACGGCCACCGACCCAATCCCAAAAGCCGAAAACATTGTCTTCCCCAATACCGAACTCACGCACCGCTTTTTCGTTGGTAGACACCGCAACAAAGTGCTTCGCGACGTCAGTCTCGACGCCGCCATGTGACAGAAACCACGCACGCGCACTGCGCGCGTTCATGAGCGTTTCTTGCGTCGTAAACGTCTTCGAGGAAATGGTGAACAACGTCGTTTCAGGATTGACGCGCGCAAGCACGCTTTCAAGATGCGCGCCGTCAACATTCGAGACAAAATGCGCCGTCAATCGCGGCAATACGGAGCGGCGTAAAGCCTCACACACCATCTGCGGCCCTAAGTCAGAGCCACCGATTCCGATGTTCACCACGTCCGTAATTTCACGTCCCGTGAAACCGCGCCACGCGCCGCTGCGAACGCGCTCGGTGAAGCGGCGCATGTGTTCAAGCTGACGCTGTACGAGCGGTGCAATGGCGGCACCGTCAACCGCGTAGTGACGTAGGGAATCGGCCGGATTACGCAAGGCCATATGAAGCACGGCGCGATTTTCCGTAGTGTTGATGTGGTGGCCCGCCATCATCGCGTCGCGCTTTGCGGTAACGCCGCATTCCGTCGCCAATGCAGCGAGCAAATTCATCGTTTTTTGAGTGATGCGGTGCTTCGAATAGTCGAGCACGAGACCTGCTGCGTCGAGTGTGAAGCGTGCTGCGCGCATCGGATCGGCAGCGAACGCATCGCTCATGCGAAACGTCACGTTTTGACTTTGATGTTGAGCGAGTGCGGCCCAAGCGCGTGATTGTGTGTCAGACATTGTGCGACTAAGTCTTGTTGTGCTTATGCGACGTTCGGGACAGCTGTGGGAGCGGGCTTGCCCGCGAAAGACGTATGCCACGCACCAATCGCGGGCAAGCCCGCTCCCACAAGTGCGTGAGTGTCGTCACTTGGCCTCAGCCCGCACCGAGCGGGACGCTAGCGTTGCAAACGCCTCGCGCGGCGTCATGCGGCCATCAATCACCGCGCATGCCACCTCAGTGATGGGCATCGCTACGTCAAATCGTTTTGCTAATCGATGCACTTCTGGTGCAGCCTTGATGCCCTCCACCACTTGCTGAATTTCTTCGGTGGCTTCGGCCACTGTCTTGCCACTCGCAAGCAGCAAGCCCATGCGTCGATTCCTGGATTGGTTGTCGGTGCAAGTGAGCACCAGATCACCGAGGCCAGAGAGCCCCATGAGCGTTTCGTTGCGCGCCCCGAGTTTGTCGCCAAGCCGACGAATTTCCGCGAGGCCACGCGTGATTAGTAAGCTGCGCGCATTCGCACCAAAGCCCAACCCGTCAGATGCGCCAGCCGCAATCGCGATGACGTTTTTCGCCGCGCCACCGATCTCTACGCCGATCACATCATCGCCGGTGTATGCGCGGAAACCGCCGCCGTTGAGGCGATGTGCAATGCGCTCGGCGAACGCGGCATCGGTCGATGCAATGATCACCGCCGTGGGCAAACCGCGCCCGAGCTCGTTGGCGAACGTGGGGCCTGAGAGCACGGCGTACGGATGCGCGCCATCGAGCACATCAGCCACCACTTCGTGCGAGAGCTTTCCGGTACCCGGCTCGAAGCCTTTGCACGCGATCACCAAGCCTTGAGCGCCATTTGCGATAAGCGGTTTAAGCATGTCTACCGTGGCCCGCAACGCGTGGCTCGGTGTCGCAATCACAATGTCTTCGGCATCATGCAGCGCTGCGGCAAGATCGGCAGTCGCGGTGAGCGACGGCGGAAATTCACAGTCGCTCAGATAGCGTGGATTGTGGCGCGTACGCTCAGCCTCTGCCATTTCGGAGGCATTTCGCCCCCACAGACGCGTGACTGAGCCACGTCGTGCCAGCGCGATCGCAAGCGCGGTCCCAAACGAACCTGCGCCGATGACGGCGACAGGACGCGAGACGATGGAGGCAGATGAAATGGTCACAAATATTTGAACGAATGATGCCCGAGGACGACTAGCTTAGCCCATGCGTTAGAAGTGTAGCCACGGTATGTTGCCGTAGTTGAGGCGCGTTTTTGCAACAATAGCGAAGTGCCCCGGTAGCTCAGTGGATAGAGCTCTCCCCTCCTAAGGGAGAGGTCGGACGTTCGATTCGTCTCCGGGGTGCCATTTCTTCCGCTTGAAAACGACCTCGGCATAATCACGCCCATGCCGAATTATTCGATCTCTTTCGCTGACCCGTCGGGTCACCTACTCCACGTTCAAATGACCATCGACGCGCCGGTCGCCGAGCAGCGCGTGGCTCTGCCGTCGTGGATTCCCGGTAGCTACTTGATGCGCGAATATGCGCGCAACGTGGTGTCGTTGTCTGCAAGCCAAGGCGGTACGGCGATCACAGCGGAAAAGACCGATAAATCTACGTGGCAATTGGCCTGCGTGGCCGGTAGCCCGGTGACGATTTCGTACACGGTTTACGCGTGGGATCGCTCGGTGCGCGGCTGCTACTTTGATGCGTCGCGCGGCTTTGTAAACCCAGCGGCGAGTTTGTTGATGGATTGCACTGCGCCGAATGCGCCGTGTGCATTGGAGGTGATAGCGCCGCAATTTTTGGGCGGCGGCACATGGCGCTGCGCTACGTCGATGACGCCACAAACCGTTGATCCGCGCGGCTTCGGGCGGTATGTAGCGGTAAGTTACGACGAGCTGATTGATCATCCGCTCGAATGCGCTGACTTCGATGAGTTTAGTTTCGACGCAGGCGGCGTGACGCATCGATTCGTGATTACCGGCAAGCATCGCGGCGATCTCGCGCGGCTGCGCGCGGATTCGCAAAAAATCTGCCAAGGGCATTGCGATTTGTTTGGCGGTGCGCCGCCGTTCCCGATGTATCTATTTCAGCTGCACGTCGTGGACGACGGCTACGGTGGTTTGGAGCATCGCGCGAGCACGGCGCTCATCTCTCCGCGCAGTGATTTGCCGGTGGCGGGTGACGCGAGCGTCTCCGAAGGCTACCGCGATTTGCTGGGGCTCATCAGCCACGAGTACTTTTATGCATGGAACGTGAAGCGCATCAAGCCTGCGGCATTCATGACGCATCCGCAAGCGCCCGATGCATACGACACGTCAAGTGAGAGCTACACGCGCTTGCTGTGGCTGTTTGAGGGCTTTACGAGCTATTTTGATGATCTGATGTTGCGGCGCGTGGGGCTCATTACCGATGCAGATTACTTAAAACTCATCGGACGGCGACTCACGATGCTGTTGCGCTCGCCTGGGCGAAGCGTACAGTCAAGCGCGGAGGCGAGCTTTGACGCGTGGATCAAGTATTACCGCGCCGACGAGAACGCCGCGAATTCGCAATTTAGCTACTACCTTCGCGGCAGCTTCGTGGCGCTGGCGCTGGATTTGCAGCAACGCGCAGCAAGCGAGGCCGCCCCGACCGTCGATGACGTGATGCGCGCGCTGTGGCGCGAATTCGGTGCTGTAAATGTTGGCGTTCCTGAAGACGTTTGCGCCCTCTTCTCGCGTTGGCTGGGTCGCGATTTGACTGACTTTTTTGCGCGTTTCATCAACGGCACCGAAGACCCAGACTGGGCAGCGCTGTTCGCGCCGTTTGGCATCACGTACAACACGCGCCCGTCCGCCAACGCAGCCGATCGCGGCGGGCGGGATGAGGCGTCCATCGAGACTAACACGCGCACACTTGGACTGATCGTGGGCGAAAGCGCCGGGCTCAACGTGATCAAAACCGTGCTCAGCGGCTCAGCCGCGTGGCGCGCCGGATTGAGCGCGGGCGACACGCTGGTCGCCATCGACGGTTTGCGTGCAAGCAGCACCGCGCTCAGCAAGCATCTGGCGCGGTTCAAGGCAGGCGACGAGATCGCCGTGACTTACTTTCGGCACGACGTGCTTGCAAGTAGCGTCCTCTTGGTGCCTCCGGCCGTAGCGGACACCGTCTGGTTAACTTTGGCTGCCGACGATGCGGCAGGCACAACCAGGAGGGCTCGATGGTTAGGGCAGTCAGGCTAAGCAGCACGCGATCAATACGTTTAGGCCAATTGTGCTGCCGGGTTCGCGCATGATGCTGGTGGGCCAACACAAATTGCGGCATCACCGTGCGACGGCCGCATTCGACGCATTTACGCAAAGAAAAAACGGGAGCCGGATATCACTCCGCTCCCGTCCGTGACAAACGCGCCAAAAAATAATCAGCGCGTAATTGCTTTTACTCGCTTACTTCGCCCGCGAGCGCACGAAGAAGGTCAAACCGGCCAAGAGCAGCGCAACCAAAGCGAGCAACTTGCCGTCAAGAGCCGGCACTTCGTTGATCACCTGATCTCGAGACAGCGTCGGTGCCGAGAATGCATACGTGCAATTCGCCGCAGCGCTCGTATTGGAGACGACAAGCACGACCCGTGCGCCCGACGGCACACTAAAGCTAAACGGCTGCGTGAGGCTAGAGCCGACGTCGCCCAAGAAGTTAGCGCTCTGATTATTCGGGTCGTACGAATTCAAGTACGCGCTGGCGTGCGCGTTGGTGCCGCAGGCGCTTGCGCCTACATTCGGGTCAAAGTTGACGGTCACACACTGCGAAGGGCCGTTGTTGTAAAGAACGTGCTGATCGTAGTTATACGTAGTTGTGGCGTTAAAAATCCCTGGGTAAGCCTTGGAGGGGCACGTCGAGGCTACTGCGTCGCGAAAAATGCGACCCTGCTGCGTCGTGCTACCGATAGTCCCAGAAAATGAGTATGCAGCCGCCGACGGTTGATTAGTGCTTGGCGCACCCACGTCATTTGCAGGCGACGCGGCGAACACGGCGATTGGTACGAATGCCAGCGCGGCAAGATATTTTTTCAAGTAATGCTCCCTCTAATTTGGCGATAAAGTTTCTCTTTCGGGCACCACTACCATCGGCGCGCAACCAAGAAAACTCCGAATCGAATGTTAAAAGGCAACCGCCCTTTAGTACAGTGCTTTGCCGCACGGCGCTATGGCCGAAATCCGCAGTGTTGCTTTTTGCGTGCCGCAACGCACGATGATGGAGTGGCTCAGGCGCGTGTTTGGCAACGCTTTTGACTGTGGCGACGCAGTGATCTGGTCAACGCGCCTAACAGCATTAGTGACGAATCGACCGTTCAGCAATGATTAGCAGCTCCTTTTTCGTAAAGTTGACTTCACAAAAATATTGCAGCAAACCGCCGTCGGTGTGTCGCTAAGCCCTAAAAGCTGTTGCTCGCTATTGCCTAAAGGTCCTGGGCGTAGCGCGCGAGCATTTCCTCGCGGGTTTCTGGGATTGATTGCGCCCCTGTTTGCTCGCTAAGCATCTCTCCCATCGTGGGCAGAGAAGTGCGATCAATGTGGCGCGTCGCGTCCCACAGTTGAGAACGCATGAATGCCTTGGCACAGTGCAAATATGCGTCGGTTACGGTTACCTCGATGACGACTTTTATACGCGTGTCCGACACAAATGGCGTTAAGGCGCGCGCGTCGTCAAGCAGTCGTACCGTTCCGTTGACACGCAGAGTCTCGTCCATTCCGGGAATAAGAAATAGGAGGCCAATTTTGGGCGACTCAACCAAATTGGTGAGCGTATCCAGGCGATTATTGCCCGGCGAATCGGGGATCAACAGCGTGCGCGAGTCAATGACATGCACGAACCCCGGCGCACCGCCGCGTGGCGACGCGTCGGGCGCACCAGAAGCGGCGGCGCTCGCAAGCACCACAAAGGGCGACAGCGAGATGAAGCGCACACAGTGTCGATCCAAGTGATCCAGTTGCTTTTTGACAGAACGGCCCTTCGCGTCACCATACTTCTCACGCAAACGAGCAAGAGAATCAATCATCGTAAATCCTCGCAACAGCACAAAGGCGCGAAAAATGGCGGAATGTTGGTGTTCACTCAGCCGCGATTCGCGTCACGCGCAACAAAAAAGCCACCGCAAGGGTGGCTTCATGTCGTGGCGGAGAGGGGGGGATTCGAACCCCCGTTACCTTGCGGTAAGCCTGATTTCGAGTCAGGTACATTCAACCACTCTGCCACCTCTCCGAGACGGTAATTCTAGCGCACTCGGTTCGCGGCTTCGTTGGTTTGCCTAACTTTTCGTGGCCGCAGGTTTGACATCGGTCCCCGTCTTTTTCACCGCAGCGGGTTGCTTTTGACCTTGTGGCGCAGACGGCGCTGGCAGTGCAGCGACTGCTGCGACTGGTGTCGGTGGCACCCAAGTGGAAGCCGGAACGGTCTTGCCAGCCGCCTTCGCGTCGGCGAAAAAGCGGGACGCGGCTCTGTCTTGGTAACGAGCAAGATCCGCTGCGTCTTTTTTCGCCGCCTCCGCGGCTTTCTCCTTGACCTCGGCGGCTTTCGCTTTTTGCTCGTCGGTCAACGGCGCTGGCGCGGGGAGATTCGCAAATGTAGGCACTGCCACAGAGGCCAGCGCACAGCCGAGCAAAAGCGCGACAAATTGATTAAGTTTCATTAGTCATCTCCTCCAACCGCAAGTGGCGTCTTTCCAACGGCATGTGCGGTGTTTTGTGATTTGGCTGCTTTGGCCTGCTCGTACCAAATTTCGTGGTGCTCTTTCGCCCACGTTTCGTCAACTTGGCCCGTTTTCATCGCGTCGAGTGCACCAGCAACGCCGAGCGTTCCCATGTAGATGTGCCCTAGCGCGGCAACCATGAAGAGCGTTGCGCCGACAAGATGAACAATGTTTGCGAACTGCATTGTCGCCCGCGATTGGCCAAAGTTCGGAAAGTCCAGAACAAAACCCGACGCGCTGACGACGATTCCCAGGAACATCACACCGCCCCAAAACCAAACCTTTTCGCCTGCGTTAAATTTTTCGCTCGGGACGTGCTTGTCGTTGAAGAGGCCGCCAGCGCTAGCGATCCATTTGAGATCGATTGCTTTAGGCAGGTTGTCACGCACGAATACGATAAAGGTAATCAGGCAACTCAGCGCGAACAATGGGCCGAGAAAGTTATGCAAATTTTTGGCGATCACGGCGAGCCACGAGAACAACGTGAAACCGAGGACGGGAATCAATATGCTCTTACCAAAAGCCAGAATCAGCCCAGAAATCGCCAAGACACAGAAACTGATCGCCGTCGACCAATGCGCCATGCGCTCAAGCAGCGAAAATCTATCCAACATGCGGCCGGTCGGTGCTTCGTGTAGCTGAATAGTGCCGCGAACAGCGTAGAAGATACCGACAACGAGCATCATGGCGACGAGCGCCCAACCGCCGAAAACCGAGACGGTTCCGTTGCGTAACGCACGCCAGTTTTGGCCATCGGTCTGGATCAGGACGCCGGCCTCTGGAGCTGGAAGACTGGTGTAGCCCTCAACCGCGCCGCGAGCCGCTTTCCACACCGGTGCATTGTTGTAGGGCTGCTGTTGCTGCCGCTCCTTCTGCTGCGATTGTTGCTGCGAAATTTCATCGCGCGTCATCGACGGCAATGCCGTCGGCTGCGCGAACACCGACAGCGCAAACGAAAGCGCCCCGGCCAGTACCATCAAGCGCCTCATGATTCGCTCCTCACGCTAGGTAATACGTCCATCGCGGTCAATTGACGCGCTTGTATTCGTTTTGGTTGTCGGCGCGCGAACGAAGCGTTTTCGCCCATTCCTCGCGATTGCCCTTGAATTGATCGTTCTGATAGGGCTTGTCGCCTTCTTTGGCAGCAGATTGCCCCGGTTTGGCGACATTTGCTTGAGGTGTTTCACCGCAGCCAGAAAGCAGAGCGGCAAATGCACCGGCGACGAGAAGAAGGTTGATCGGCTTCATCATGATTTTTGCGGTGCAGGTTGAGCTACCGGAGCAGCAGGAGTCGCAGGCGCTGCTTTCGCATCTGGTCGTCCGTAGGCTGTCGCATGGCCCCAAAGGTCGCCACCACGACCGCGGCGCATCACGCGCTCACGGTAAATATCGGAGAGCACGTCGCCGTCGCCAGCGAGCAACGCTTTGGTCGAACACATCTCAGCACACGCAGGCAGCTTACCTTCTGACAAGCGATTACGACCGTACTTTTCATTTTCGGCCTTGGAGCCGTCTTTCTCAGGGCCGCCAGCGCAGAACGTGCACTTGTCCATCTTGCCGCGCACACCAAACGCGCCCGCTGACGGGAATTGCGGTGCGCCAAACGGGCATGCATAGAAGCAGTAGCCACATCCGATGCACAAATCCTTGTCGTGTAACACCACGCCGTCTTCAGTTTTGTAGAAGCAGTTGACCGGGCAGACAGCCATGCACGGCGCGTCCGAGCAATGCATACACGCCACAGAGATGGAGCGCTCCGCGCCCACAACACCGTCGTTCAACGTGACCACGCGACGGCGATTTACGCCCCACGGAATATCGTGCTCGTTTTTGCAAGCAGTGACGCAACCATTGCACTCGATGCAGCGTTCGGCGTCACAAATAAATTTCATTCGTGCCATAGTGATCCCCTTATGCCTTCACTACTTGACAGACCGTGGTCTTGGTTTCTTGCATCATGGTGACCGAGTCGTAGCCATAGGTTGTGGCTACGTTCACCGACTCACCACGCACTATCGGCGCAGATCCTTCCGGGTATTTCTCCAGAAGATCCTTCCCCTGCCACCATCCAGAAAAGTGGAAAGGTATAAACGTCGTGCCGGCACCAACGCGTTCCGTAACGAGCGCTTTGACTTTGATCTGCGAGCCCGTGGCAGATTTGACCCAAACCATGTCGTTGTGACGAATGAGTCGATCATTCGCATCTTTGGTGTTGATCTCGATGAAGTTCTCTTGCTGCAATTCTGCGAGCCACGGATTGGAGCGCGTTTCCTCGCCACCACCCTCGTATTCGACTAAGCGGCCCGACGTTAGAACGAGCGGGAAGTTTTCATAGACCTTGTCCGCAATGGCCTTATCTTGAATCGACTTGTAGAGCGTTTTAACGCGCCAAAACGCACCGCCCTTGTCTGCGTGCGTCGGGTATTTTTTCGTGAGTTCAGCGTTGGTGCCGTAGAGCGGCTCCCGATGCTGCGGAACGGCGTCCGGGAAGTTCCACACCACAGCGCGCGCTTTCGCGTTGCCAAACGGATGACAGCCATGGTTCTTCATGAACACGCGAATTTGCCCGCCAGACAAATCGGTCTTCCAGTTCTTGCCTTCGGCCTTTTTCTTTTCGTCTTCGGTGAGTTCATCCCACCAGCCGAGTTTTTTGAGCAAGACGTGATCGAGTTCGGGATAGCCAGTTGTGATGTCCGCGCCCTTCGAGTGCGAGCCATCCTCTGCCAACAGCGACACGCCGTCGCGCTCGACGCCGAAGTTGGCGCGGAAGTTTCCGCCTCCGTCCATGACGTGTTTGGACGTATCGTAAAGATTCGGAGAACCCGGATGTTTCATCTCCGGAGTGCCGTAACAGGGCCATGGCAAACCGAAGTAATCGCCGCTACAAGGCCCTCCGTTAGCGCGTAGGGTCTTAACGTCGAACGTGTTCATGTGCTTCATGTGAAGCTTCAAACGCTCTGGCGACTGCCCGGTGTACCCGATGGTCCAAGTACCCTTGTTGATCTCACGAAGAATATCTTCGACTTCGGGTTCTTCCCACTTTTTCTCGCCATCGGGCTTGACGATTTTGCAGTTCTTCACGAACTCTTTCGCAAAACCAAATTTCTTCGCAAACGCATACATGATCGCGTGATCAGTTTGCGATTCAAAGAGCGGCGCGATAACACGCTCACGCCATTGAATCGAGCGATTGGACGCTGTTGCCGTACCGACAGTTTCAAACTGGGTGCACGCCGGCAGCAGATACACGCCGTCTTTGCGGTCCGGCATGGCTGCGGATGCGGTCGGGTACGGATCGATGATCACCATGATCTCGACCTTTTCCATCGCCTTCTTCATTTCGGGCCCGCGTGTTTGCGAGTTCGGCGCATGCCCCCAGAAAACAATACCCTTCAGGTTGGAGTCTTGATCGATGGTCTCGTTCGGGTCAAGCACACCGTCGATCCAGCGCGACACCGTCATGCCCGGTTTTTCCATCATGACCTGAGAAGCAAACTGCTTCTTGAGCCATTCGTAATCCACGCCCCACACGGTGCACCAGTGCTTCCATGCGCCGGTTGCAATGCCGTAATAGCCGGGCAACGAATCCGGATTCGGGCCGACGTCCGTCGCGCCTTGCACGTTGTCGTGGCCACGGAAAATATTGGTACCACCGCCGGACACGCCAACGTTGCCCAGCGCCAATTGCAGAATGCAGCTGGCACGCACCATTGCGTTACCAATCGTGTGTTGGGTTTGGCCCATACACCACACAATCGTTGATGGGCGATTGGTCGCGAACATTTTGGTGATTTCGGCCATGCGAGCCTCAGGCACGCCACACGCCGCTTCGACGTTGTCAGGCGTCCACTTGGTCATCACCTCTTCTTTGATCTTGTCCATACCAAAGACGCGATCATTGATGTATTTCTTGTCTTCCCAGCCGTTCTTGAAAATGTGGTGAAGCATTCCAAATAGAAACGGAATATCCGAACCTGAGCGAATGCGAACGAACTCGTCGGCCTTCGCTGCGGTGCGCGTAAATCGTGGATCAACCACGATCATCTTCGCGCCGGTTTCTTTAGCGTGCAGCATGTGCAACAGCGACACCGGATGCGCCTCAGCTGCGTTTGAACCGATGTACAGCGCACACTTGGTGTTCTGCATATCGTTGTACGAATTGGTCATCGCACCGTAGCCCCACGTATTGGCCACACCGGCTACCGTGGTGGAGTGGCAAATACGCGCCTGGTGATCGCAGTTGTTCGACCCGAACATGCTCACGAACTTGCGGAACATGTACGCCTGTTCGTTGTTGTGCTTCGACGAGCCCACCCAGAAAACGCTATCTGGGCCAGCTGTTTTGCGCAGATCAAGCAGCTTGTCGCCAACCTCGGTCATTGCCTGCTCCCAACTGATGCGAACGTACTTGCCGTTCACCAGTTTCATGGGGTATTTCAGACGATGCTCACCGTGCCCGTGCTCGCGAATCGCTGCGCCCTTCGCGCAGTGCGCGCCGAGATTGATCGGCGAATCAAAAACCGGCTCCTGCCGCGTCCACACGCCATTTTCAACAATCGCGTCAATCGCACACCCTACGGAGCAATGGGTGCAGACGGTACGTTTGACTTCCGCCTTGCCAGTGCCTTCTGCCGGCGCTGCTGCATCGGCCTTGCCGACGAATCCGAGCGGCAATTGGCTCGCGAACGCGCCAGCGCCAAGCCCAACACCCGAGCGCTTCAAGAACGCACGGCGATCTAGGGTGCGCCCGGGCTGGGCTGAGCTTGCGGCGCCGAAGCGGCGCATTGGGGAATGATCGGACAGGCGCGTGCCGTCCACATCGTGAGATTTTCTAACGAGCATCTTTGTCTCCGGAAATCTATGGAGGGTCGCGTTAAACGCGGGCTAGGTCGTAATAGGTGCGAACATGGTCGCTCTCTTGGTATCCCGTCGCGCCTCTGGACGAAACCGCTGGTGCCTTAACGGGAGCGGTCTGCTTGAGCGAAGGCGCTACCGCAACCGCGACGGCACCGGCAGCACCTACGCTGCCTGCCAGCAAAAATCCGCGACGCTTCAAATTTGCGTCTTGCTTCTTATCGGCCATGATCCACTCCTTAACAACTTATTTAGCACGTAACGCGGGGCGCGCCTTGGCGCGCGGACGCGAGCTTCTCACTGTTCAATTGCGAACGCATCACGTTCCACCTGTAAGAAGCTACCTATGAATTGTGCAACGACAGCGTAATAATTAGCAAGCGAAGATTTCGTTATCGCGCCGCAACAAATTTCAAACCACGGCGCGATGTGATCGCCAAAAAATTCTCTTTGTACGGCAACCGACGCGGGCTCGATGCCGTTTGCCCCGACAATGAGCAATCGCATTACTTCACATAGTGACGCGAGATGATCTTCCACGATGGTTTGCACTTCGACACGGGCAAACCCTAGTGTTGCCAACGCGCCACGAACATCCGCCAAAGGTTGCTCCATCATGAAGCCTGTTAAATGGTGCGACGCATGCAAATTGACCGGCGCGCGGCCTACGCCAATGAACAATTGCTCATATTCCTCGTACGCAGCATCCGCATCCATCGCCATCGACGCCGCGATCAGTTTCGACCAAGCAAGCGGCAACGGTGCGCCGTCATCTTCGGTGGTCAACGGCGGCGAACCCGCAATTGCCGCAAGCAAAGCCTGATCCGGAGCCGCCGCCAAAAGTCGCGAAATCAGCGCATAGAAATTGGCGCGGCCGTGATCTTCCGCCGAAACGTACGATCTGAACGCTACGTTGGCTTCGCTCATGACTTGATATTCCTAATGTCCAAAGGCTTCTCTTCGCTGTAAAGATCAACTACTCGGCAATCGGCGCACATCTTGATTCGATTGCGCGACTGCTCGTCGGCGAACATGCTGTGCGTGGCGAGCTTATCGAACATGTTCTCGATCATTTTTTTCGCGCCCAGCGGCTTTCCACAGCGAAGGCACCCCAGAATCTCTGCCTCGTTCAACACTCGCAACTTCTTCGCGTCAGGCGCAAGATTGAGGCGCGGCGCGAGCGAAATTGCGTGCTCCGGGCACGTCTTTTCACAGATACCGCATTGAACGCACTTGCTTTCAATGAAACGCAGCTGCGGCTGCTCCGGGTTGTCTGCCAATGCCCCCTCCGGGCACGCGCCAACGCAGGCCAAACACATCGTGCATTTGTCGGCATTCACGATGATCTCGCCGAAGGGCGCGCCTTGCGCAAGCGCGATGACGGTCTTCGGAGTGGGCGCGTGTTCGAGCAAATGAGCGAACACAGCGTCAAGCGTGCCGCGCTTGTCGTTACCCAAATAAAACGGCGCCGCGACCCGCACCGCGAGTCCACGACGCGCATCCGCCTCGCCAGACGCTAAGTCGCGCATCCCGACAATCGAAACAAGAGTGTCCTGATAACCCAACGCCGCGAGGATGGTGTTGGCGATGTCCGCTTGCGCCGAGAGCGACAGCCGGTAATCCGGCGCGATGTCCGGCGTCACGAGCACTTGTACGCCCGTCGCGCCGTATGCAATCGCACCGAGCCAAACGTCTAGCCCCGCTGACGCCGGATGATGAAGCGAAATCGGCAAAACACGCGCTGGCAAACCATCACCTCGTTGCGCCAAATCGTTGATGACGGACTGTCCTTCTGCCGCATCGTGCAGCAACACCACAGCGTCTCGGCCACCCGCCTTTGCGAAGGTGTTAAGCATCGTCTTCAGGCGTGCGCCAGTGTCTGCCACGCGCGGATAAACGTACGTGAGCGCGCCTGATGGGCACACCGTTGTGCACGCGCCACAGCCCATGCAAAGCTGCGGGCTCACTTCGATGTGGTCGCCTTTCGGCGCAATGGCACGCGTGGAGCACACGTCGACACATTGCGTACAGCCGGTCTTTTTGTTCCGACTATGGGCGCAGATGTTGGCGCGATAGTTGAAGAATTTTGGCTTCTCAAATTCACCCACGAGCGAGGCCACTTCGGCAACCACTTTCAGTCGCGCCATCGCGTCGCCGCTAGGCGCAAAGTAGCCTTGCGGCGGCTGATGCTGAGTGAACAGTTTCTCATCGGTGAGGTTGATCACGATATCGAACTGGCCGTCACGCGAGACATCTGCGCGATTGAAATCGATGGCTTTCGCATCGCCGCACACGGCTACACACGTGCGATGTGATTTGCAGGCGTCGAGATTGATTTGATACGCTAAATCGATCGCTCCTTCGGGGCAGGCGCGCACGCAGGCATTACAGCGCGTACATGCATCTAGATCAATCGGGTTGGCTTGCTGCCAACGCACGTTAAACGCGCCGAGCCAGCCGGAAACACTAACGCGAGCGCCGCTGACAATCGGGTATTCGCGGACAGCGGGCAGCTTCGTGTCAGCCTCTGCGCCGACAGCGTCCGGCACATCAGCCGCTAGCACGTTGACCGACACCGCGCCTTTCAGCGCTTCGGCAATCGTCAACGCATCGCGCATCGAGCCAATGATGAGTGTTTGGCCGCCGCTTTTGTAACTCACTTGTGTCGTTGGCGCAGGCTCGGGCAGCATCGCCTCGGCGATTAGTGCTGCAATTTTCGGTGTAGCGAAACTCGCGTCGTTCGACCAGCCGGCCTTTTCGCGAATATTGAAAAAGCGAACCGTAGAAACTTTGGGCGAGTCGCTTGCGGCCTCGCCGAGCAACCTCGATTCTTGCGTGCAAGCCACCACGGCATCACCTTCGATCACGTCGCCGAAGCGCGCGAGTTCGCGCTGGCACATGGCGTCGAATGATTGCACGCTGGCTGCACCGGCGCTGGCCGCCGCGCTAGCGAACGCGGTCGCGTCAAAAGGCATCGTGCGGTTGCACGAACAGAGATGTACTTGTCGGGTCATTGAAACTTTTCGGTGGGCGTTGCGGTGGACGTGGTGGTCGCGTCGACGGCTTCGTTTTCAGTAGAAATCAGCGGTGTATCTTTGTACGCAAATTCGCCTACGCGTTTGCCGTGGCGTGGATGGGCAACTACCGCAATGTTCTCGACCGGCGCGGCCTCTTCAGCCGTCGCGTCGGCGGGCGAATCAGACGCCACAGTCGCATTTTCGTCTGACGGATCCGTCGCACCTTCGGCCAATTTGGCTCTCGCCGCCAACACCGCCTTGCCTTCTTCGCTCGTCTCGTCCACCGCGTAACCGCCGTCGGTGACGACCTGCTTGGTAGGATTCATGATCGTCTTCCACGACGAAAGCGTATTCATGACTTCAGGCGAAATTGGCTCAAACTGCGTGTAATCGTCGATGTAAATATCGAGCCCATCCATCACGTTGAAATGCGGCTCCTTGAACAAGGCTTTGAAGGCTTGCTGCTTCAGGGCCTGCGGCACTTTGGCTTGCATGAATGGCGTGAAATCTTCGGTCAATGAGATCGAGGACAGCGGCGGGAGTTTTAGCTCCGCATCAAGATCGCCTGCCGATTCAACCTCCGTTCGCCCTGAGCGCAGCGAAGGGTTTGAAGCTGACATGGTTTCGTCAGACCCATCGCTACGCTCAGGGCGAACAGGAGTAGTGTCGCCGCTCTGCGCATCGGTGCGGACTTCCGCCGCCGCCTGCCGCTTCAGGCGCGACCAGCGCGAAAGCGACAAGCCTTCAGCCACAGCCACGTCTTTTTGCTCAGCCACGCGCGCCCCCTGCGTCAGAAACTTTACGGAACGCACCCTCAACAAACGGATCATTGCGACGCACTTTTTTTCGCGGCTCCGGCTTGTAATTCGCGTCGGTATACGCCTGAAGCTCAGCGCGCAACGCGTCTGGCATTGGCACGTTGTCCACATGGTCGCCTGCGTCCAGCATGCGACCCGCTTCGTTGTACGAAAGCGTCACCACCACGGGTCGCGGCACGGCGTCGCCCTCTTCCAAGCGCCACATCACGAAAACGCAGGGTTGCGGCGAATTGAGATTAAGCCAGTAGCCCTCGCCTTCTGACGGATGCAGTGAAATCTCTTCGGCGTCGTAGCGCCATTGCGTCTCCACGCCGAATGAAAATTCATCCGGACCGGTCGGCGCAGCCTGCGCGTTTGCGGCTGACACCGTCACGCTCGCCGTTTCCCATTCAAAATCAACCCAGCGGCTGTTTACCGGGCGCTTGCGGAAACACACGCTTGCTGACCACGCTGTCACCAAGGGATTGGCCGGATGCGGATTTGTCGCCTCTGACGTAACGGTGGGGGCGGAATCTGTCTCCGCGTTCATATTCAAATTCGCACTCACCCACTGAATCTAGCAGAATAGACAAGCTTCAACGATTGGTGTTTTCCATGGGCGAGCCCACACACGTTCACCCGAATCTGCAATGTCCCGCGCCGGGCAAGGTCATTACCTTGGTGCCCGCTGGTCGCAACACGTCGGTGAAACCCGCGTCGAGCGAGGCGCTGACGGCCGTTCGCGCGAGCAACGCCCTGCTTGACCCGCGCCAGCGCCGCCTGCACGACTTACGCATCTCCGTGACTGACAAGTGCAATTTTCGCTGCACCTATTGCATGCCGAAAGACGTGTTCGGGCCGGGCTACAAATTTTTGCCGCACGACGCATTGCTGTCGTTTGAAGAAATCACCCGCTTCGCAAAAATTTCGGCGGAGCTCGGCGTAGAAAAAATCCGACTCACGGGCGGCGAGCCGACGCTGCGGCGCAATTTGCCCGCGCTTATCGAAATGCTCGCGCAGATTAAAACGCCGTCCGGAAAATCGCTCGACCTAACACTCACAACCAACGGCTCAACGCTCGTCAAACAAGCCAAGGCGCTCAAGAACGCTGGTTTGCAGCGCATCACCGTCTCCCTCGATTCGATGGACGACGCGGTGTTTCGCGCCATGAACGATGTGGACTTTCCGGTCGCGGACGTGCTCAAGGGCATCAACGCCGCGCTCGCAGCTGGCTTGGCACCCGTCAAGGTGAACATGGTGGTCAAGCGTGGCGTGAACGACCACACCGTCGTCGACATGGCGCGCCACTTCAAAGGCACCGGCGTCATCGTGCGCTTCATCGAATTCATGGATGTCGGTAGCAGCAACGGTTGGCGCATGGACGACGTGGTGCCGAGCCGCGACGTCGTCGCCGCGATCAACGCCGCGCACCCGCTCGTCGCGACGGACGCGCAGTACGAAGGCGAAGTCGCGGGCCGCTGGCAATATGCCGACGGCTCAGGCGAGATCGGCGTGATCTCCAGCGTCACGCAAGCGTTTTGCTCCACTTGCACTCGGGCGCGGCTCTCCACCGACGGCAAGATTTACACCTGCTTGTTCGCGCAGCAAGGCATCGACTTCCGCACGTTGTTGCGCGACGGCGGGAGCTCCGATGACGACATCGCGGCGCTCATCGCAGGTCTGTGGCAAGTACGTACGGATCGGTACAGTGAGATTCGCACGGCGGAAACGGCAAAGCTGCGTAAGGTGGAGATGAGTTACATCGGGGGGTGAATGCCGCCCGCGCTCGGAAAGGCGTTGGCCGCGAGCATCGCTTGGCTCCCGGGAAGTCCAGCAGAAGCCGCGAAGCACCTAGTCGCCATTTCCGCAACTCCGAGACATGACGTTTCAAGATCCACGCCCTGATTGGAGGAAGAAGATGGAACTCAATACCGCACGCGTTTTCGTTCGAGACCTTGTCGAAGCGAAAACCTTTTATGGGTCGACGCTGCGTCTACAGATAAAGGCCGACGGAATCCCATACGGCTACTGCGTTTTTCGAGCTGGCGCAGCCGATTTGGTGGTTGAGTCTGTCAGCGCCGACGCACCGGCAGAGGAGCAGGTGCTTGTCGGTCGATTCACTGGGCTCTCGTTCAGCGTGGCGGATGTGCTGGCAACGCACCGGGATTTGTTGTCGCGGGGTGTCGAGTTCACAGAGGAGCCCGAAAGGCAGGCGTGGGGCGGAATTCTTGCGACGTTTCGCGATCCAGCGAGAAACAATTACAAATCGTTCAACACGCAGCGGAGTAGCGCGGTTGCACACTTTACTCCGTTGATCCAGCGAGAATCATGATGCTTATAGGAACCTGCCACTGTGGCGCAGTCACGATCGAGTTGCCGTCCGCGCCTGATAAGGCCACGAGCTGCAATTGCTCCATCTGTCGACGCCTCGGTGCGTTGTGGGCTTATTACGAGTTTGGCACCGTTCGGATCACCGGGCATCCTGAGAAGACACAGGAATACATTCATGGCGACAAGACACTCCGAACCGTGCGTTGCGCGACGTGCGGCTGTACGACGCATTGGGAACCGCTGACGCCGCAACCCGGAGCACAACACGGCGTGAATCTGCGTAACTTCGATCCGAAGATTTTGGACTCGGTACAAATACGTCGCTTCGATGGCGCTGACACTTGGACGTTTTTGGATTGATCGCTGCATAACGCGTTCGAGTAACGCGCCAGATGCGGTTCATCGCGCTGTTCTCCCGGGGCTCGTCTCAATTTGGGTGCGTTGAACCGGCACCCTACGAATCCCCACGATGGCGCGGTGTCGTGGCGTCCGGAGTTCCATCACTTGTCTTGCGCAATGGCTTTCTCCATCTAACGACCGCCAGGTGGTCGTTAGACGCTTAAAATTCACTTAGTCAACATTGCACTTTTTCACGCTGAAACGACGGCCTGGCGGTCGTTTAATCGAAAAAGCCACTGCCCATCGCTTCGCCCATGCGCACCGCGCCGGTTGGGGTCCAGTTTTCTTCGAAGCAAATCGTATCGCGCGGCCAGAGCATCACGACGGTGGAGCCGAGTAGGAAGCGGCCAACTTCGTCGCCTTGTTTGAGCGTGACTTGCCCCGGCGCATAGGTCCATTCGCGCACGGCCGCTGTGCGCGGCGGGTTGACGACGCCGTGCCATGCGGTGGCCATGCTGCCGACGATGGTTGCGCCGACGAGCGCGAGCACGAACGGGCCGCGCGCCGTGTCGAATACGCAAACGACGCGCTCGTTGCGGGCGAACAAACCGGGCACCGCTTGCGCCGTCGCGGGGTTGACCGAGAACAAGTCGCCGGGCACATAAATCATTCGCGTGAGCGTGCCGTCGATGGGCATATGGATGCGGTGGTAGTCCTTCGGGCTTAGGTAAATCGTCGCGAAGTGGCCGTCCACAAAGCGTTCAGCGAGCGTCGCGTCGCCGCCGACCAAAGCGCGCGTGGAATAGTGATGGCCCTTGGCTTGAAACAGTTGGTCGCCGTCAATTGGGCCGAACTGGCTGATCGCGCCGTCGACGGGGCAGATGAACGTCGCGGGTGCCAACAGTCGCGCGCCCGGCTTGAGCGCGCGCGTGAAGAAATCGTTGAACGAGGCGTAGCTCTTGACGTCGGGGTTGGCGGCTTCGCTCATGTTCACGCCGTACTTTGCCACGAAGCGCGTGATTGCCCACGTCGTGACCGCGCCGGACTGCGAACGCGCAAATGCGCCCGCGAGTTGCGTGAGGAATTTTTTGGGCAATACGTATTGCAAAGCAACCATTCGGAAGAGCGCCGCGACGCGCGAGATGCGGTGAGAGACGTAATTGTGCGTGATTGCGGATTTCGGAGCGTGTGCTGCGGGTGGGTTGGAGGAAAATAGACGTCTAAGCCGCTGGTCAACCCCAAGCTCCAGCCCGCACGATTAGCCAATTGGTAGGCGACGACTTAGCGTCGCTCGGCGCCACCGAGGAGCGCGGCCAAGTCCGCGCCTACAACTCACTCATCACCATTCACCGTTCTCCATTTCAAAAACATGACCTACCCCAACGTTCAACTCCTCATCAACAACGAATGGCGCGCTGCGCGCAGCGGTGTCACTTTGCCTGTCATCAATCCGGCTGACGGCTCGGTCGTCGGAACGGTCGCCAAAGCCGGAATCGCCGATCTCGACGACGCGCTGGACGCGGCAGCGAAAGGCTTCGCGATTTGGAAAAACACGCCGGCGATTGAGCGCTCGAAAGTCATGCGCGCCGCCGCCGCGCTGCTGCGCGAGCGCGCCGACGCCATCGCGACGCTACTCACGCTCGAACAAGGCAAACCGCTGGGCGAAGCCAAGATTGAAATCGGCATGTCGGCAGACATCATCGAATGGTTCGCCGAAGAAGGCCGCCGCGTGTATGGCCGCATTGTGTCGCCACGCGCGTTGAACCAGCAGCAGATGGTGTTGAAAGAACCGGTCGGCCCCGTCGCGGCATTCACGCCGTGGAACTTCCCGATCAATCAAGTCGTGCGCAAACTGTGTGGCGCGCTCGCGACCGGATGCTCGATGGTCGTTAAGGCCGCGGAAGAAACGCCGGCCTCGCCCGCCGAGCTCATCCGCGCATTTGTCGACGCCGGTCTGCCCGCAGGTGTGGTCGGCTTGGTCTACGGCGACCCGTCCGAGATCAGTAACTACCTGATCCCGCACCCGACGATTCGCAAGATCACGTTCACCGGCTCAACCCCGGTCGGCAAGATGCTCGCCTCGCTCGCGGGTAAGCACATGAAGCGTTTGACGATGGAGCTGGGCGGTCACGCGCCGGTGATCGTCGCGGGCGACGCCAACATCCCCAACGCCATCAAGATCATCGCGGGTGCGAAATTCCGCAACGCGGGTCAGGTGTGCATTTCGCCAACGCGCTTCCTCGTCGAAGAATCAGCGCGTGACGAATTCGTCGCTGGATTGGTGGCGTACACGCAGAGCCTCAAAGTCGGCTCCGGTCTGGAAAAGGGCATCAACATGGGCCCACTCGCCAACCCACGCCGCGTCACCGCGATGGAAGAAATCACCGCCGACGCGATCAAGCGCGGCGCAACGATCGCCACTGGCGGCGAACGCATCGGCACCACGGGCAACTTCTTTGCCCCCACGGTGATTCTCGATGCACCGCTCGACAGCTCGGTGTTCAACAACGAGCCGTTCGGCCCGATGGCCGCCGTGCGCACGGTCAAAAATCTTGACGAAGCGATTGCCGAAGCCAACCGCCTGCCATTCGGTTTGTCGGCGTACGCCTTCACCAGCAGCATCAAGAACGCGCACCAGCTCTCAAGCCAAGTACAAACCGGCATGCTCTGGATCAACCAAGCCGCAGCGCCGTGGGCCGAACTGCCGTTCGGTGGTATCAAGGATTCAGGCTACGGCTCCGAGGGCGGCCCAGAGGCGCTAGAGGCCTACCTGAACACCAAGACGGTGGCGATGACTAGCGTTTGATGCGAGTTGTTACGGCGTAGGGTGGATGCGCGAAGCGCGATCCACCGTAGTCGCGTGCAACACTTGGCGGATGACGCTTTGCGTATCCGCCCTACTTCGCTGAGAAGTAGTTACGTCCCCCACGAAGTAGGAGCGGACGGGTACGTAGCCTCGATGCAGCGAAGCGGAATCGAGGGTCGGTGGCGTCACGCCTACCCGCTAATACGGCCCGTCCACCAATCGCTGCGACACCCACCAAATGTTGCCATGCGCATCGCGCACGCCGCCTTGCCGATCACCGTACGGCATGTCGGCCACGGCCATTTCGAGCGTTGCGCCGTGCGTCAATGCTTGCGCCATCGTGGTGTCGGCGTTTTCGACGTAGAGGTAATACGACGCGGGCATCGGGGGATATTTCTCCGACGCCTCGCTCACCATTACGGTGGACGTGCCCAAACGAATCTGCGCGTTCGCAATGCGCCCGTCGGGTCGCAAGGAGCGCTCGCACACCTCAACGCCGCCCAACCCCTTCAACAAAAAATCAACAAACCGCTCCGCGTCGCGCATGAAGAAATACGGCGTAACCGTTCCGAAACCGGGTGGGATGAACATGGTGTGCTCCTTCATGAAAGTCGTAGGGTGCCGGTTCACCGCACCCAAATTGATACGAGCCAAAAGTGGATGGTGCGGTGAACCGCACCCTACAGCAACAAGCCGATTGAACGTAGGGAGGAACGCTTGCGGTTCCGCCTCGTGCCGCGTCGAAGACCATTTAGTCGCACCGCGCAATGCCACCGCATTCGGCAGCACCGCAAGCGTTCTGCCCTTGTATCTTTAGAACTGTAGTGGATAGCGTCTGCTACAAGAAGCGAAGAGAGCTTGATTCCGCCCTTAGGATCTAATCCTGTGCCGTAGATAAAG
>JBEBJR010000075.1:0-3321 GCA_040079845.1 Casimicrobium sp.
CAAATAGGGACAGTCCCCAAGGGGACAGTCCCCGACCAAACATAAGGAAAACAATATGGGCGAATGGCTAAGCACGCTGCAACAACATTGGTTCTGGCTATCGCTGGGCTTCATCCTTGGCGCAGTCGAAATGATCGCCCCCGGATTTTTCCTGATGTGGCTGGGGCTGGCGGCAATCATTGTCGGCATGCTGACCTGGGCCTTGCCGATCAGCCTGCCGTTACAAGTCGCCCTGTTTGCGATCATATCGGTACTGACGGTCTATGCCGGCAAAAAATTCCTGAAAGACAACCCGATTGAATCGGACGACCCGATGTTAAACAACCGCGGAGCGCGGCTGACCGGCGAAATCGTTACCGTCATCGAAGCCATTATCGACGGCCATGGCCGTGTGAGAGTTGGCGACACCGACTGGAGCGCACGCGGGACGGATGCGGCGGCTGGCGCAAAAGTGCGGGTTATTGGGGCAGACGGGGCGGTGCTGTTGGTTGACAAAATTTGACAATGTAATGGTCCAAATGCTTGCACAATAGAACGGACAAGCGGCATGGTGAGGCCTAGCCTGGAAGCACTTCGCTGGCCGAGCTCACGAAAGATGATTGGAGCAAAATGTTGCGTTTTTTAATTTTTTTGTTGAGTTCCACAATTTTAGGCACGTCACCGACGATGGCTCAAAGCGCCGTCAAAGGGCAACAAATTGCGGCCTTGTGGGATTTCAAACCCAATTTTGAAGACGGTAAATCCATCACACGTACCTATGGCACGACGTCGGTCGGCAGGCTGGTACCCAGGAACCTGTTTTTTTCCAAAAGTGCGATTGTTGCATCGAAAGGCAAGGAAATCCTTCCGGCAGGGTCGGCGTTCGGCAGCACAACAGATCCAAAGACATTTTGCGAACCAAAACGAATTGCGGGTAGAGCGAATGTCGTATGCGTAATCGATTCCGATAATGATGGGAAAGTAGATTCCTATTTTAAGCATTCGAGCAAAAACGATATTACGCAGACTCTTGTATTCGGGTCATTAAAATCGCTTTCGACACCGGCATCGCTTGAGCAAGGAACAAACCCTGACAATAAAGTATATTTTGATGTAGATCTGCATTTATCCAGAACGCAATTGGATATTAAGGATCCCGGCATTTTCTTGTATACCTGCGTAAAGGGCGATCAGTCTAAATTTCTGAAGGGTCTTGGTAGCATCTATGGGAAGCTGGCAGAAAATTGTACTTATATGTCTAGATATGCTATAAACTCCTATCCCGTTGTTGCTTATCTTAGTGGATTCAGTGTCGAAGTAACAAAAGTGACAAATAATGAAATGACGTTTTCGCTGACGGCGAATAAGAGAGTTTAGCTCCAAAAAAACATCGATTCTTTCGGCATAAAGCTGCGGGGATAAAATGCTGATTATGCAATCCATATCTTCGTGGCTTCGACCGAAACGATCAGCGCAGCGCCCAGTTCCGGGGCACTACCCAATTCCGGCAATTCCGATGACAGGAAGTTCGGGGACACCAATTTCGGCGACACAATATCATTTTTAACCCTTCAGCCCTCATCATCAACGGAACAAAACAAGATCAAACTTGACATAACAAACCAAATAGGTTATCTGCCTCCCTATGACAGACACAAACACCCCCTCTTCCACCCCTTCCGAAAACACCAATGCCGTTGTCGCTGCATCTGACCCTGACATGCCGACCGACTATAACCCCGATGATTACCGCTGGGTCCCTGTTCGCCGTCGCCCGCGTTATGATGGCTGGACAGAGGAGAAGCAGCGGCGCTTTATTGAGGTGCTGGCCGATACCGGCATCGTCACTGCCGCCGCAAAGGCGGTGGGCATGTCGCGGGAATCTGCTGGTCGCTTGCGCCGGTCACCCCAAGGGGCGGCCTTTGCCCGCGCATGGGATGCGGCGCGACATCATGCCGGGTCGGTGTTGGAGGATATCGCCTTTGAACGCGCGATTGAGGGCGTCGAGCAAAATGTCTATGACGAGTTGGGCGAAGTCGTCTGCACCAAGCGGATCTATAATGACCGGCTGCTGACGTTCCTGTTGGGTGCGTTAAAGCCGGAACGCTATGGCCGTGAGGCAATGCGCAACTCGCAACCGGAGGCAACGCCGCCCGAAGCGCTTGAGGCTAGCCTGCGCGCCATTGAGCCTCAATTGCCGGCGCCGCCCGAACAGCTGCTCGGGGCAGAAACACTGGCCGATGAGCTGGAAATTGCGGAGATATTGGACGGCAAGCTGCCCCATTATCTGTGCGAACAGCGGCCTGCCAAAACGGCTGAGCAAGAATGGGCTGCGCAGTTGGAGCGCGGGAAAGCTGCTAATGAAAAGCTGAATAGCGGCGAAGGCCCGCTGACCGATCAAGAGTTTAAGGACATGTGCCTGTATCTCGACCCATCGCAGCGCAACGAACACGGGAAGAAACGTTTCAGGTGAGACTTTAGTGAGACCTTTCGGGCAAGCAAGGAAGCAACCAGGGGACTGTCCCCAAAGGGACTGTCCCTATTTCCAAGGTTGTGCGTAGCGGCGGGTTTAGGGACAGTCCCCGTTCGGGGACAGTCCCTAGCCCGGCCTCAATCCGAAGGCTTTAGCGCGCCAGTTTTCCGGCCATGCCGATAATGTCATCCAGCGGATTACCGTCGCCGTCAAAATCCAGCATCGAGGCGAGACCGCCTAAACCACCACCGCCCGCAGGAGCAGCCGATTGACCGCCACCAAGCGCGCCGCCCAACACATTGCCGAGCATGCCGCCAAGGCCGCCGCCACCAGCGGCTTGTCCGCCACCGCCGAGCAAGCCGCCGAGCATACCACCAAGGCCGCCGCCTTGGCTGTCGCCGCCTTGCTTGGCCATATAGCCAGCGACCAGCATCGCCAGGATCGGCAGCATTTTCTTCAACATGCCCGAATCGATGCCGGTCTGTTCAGCGGCATGGCCCGCGACAGTGCGGCTGACTTCTTTGGTGCCGAAAATCTGGCCAAGGATATCATTGCCTTTTTCAACCGGTGTTGGTTCGGGCGAGACAACGCTGTCGAACAGACCGCCGCCGCCCAGCTGACCCAGCAAACCACCAAGGCCTTCCAAGCCCGAAGGCTGCGCCTGTGCAGTTTTTTTAAACCCGCCCAAAATCGAGGGCAACAAAGCCTCCGCACCCATTTGCGCGACTTGTTCGTTCACGCCCAATTGCTGTGCGATCGAACCGATTGCACCGGATTGTTTCAAAATGCTCATCATATCCATATTGGATCTCCTATCTGGCGACACGCTGACGGGAATCGCCATCGATTGCAAGTGATGAGGCGTTCAA
>JBEBJR010000044.1:0-18902 GCA_040079845.1 Casimicrobium sp.
TGACCGGCCTCACGGCGGGGGTCAAGAACAACAGCGTCACGGTCAATTCGCTCAACGGCGGCACCGGCAACACGTCGAACGCCAGCCTGACGGTCGTCGGAACCGCGCCGCCAAGCATTACCAAGGTTTTCGGCGCCGCCAGTGTGCCATTGAACGGCACCACCAGCCTGAGCTTCACGCTTAACAATCCGAATGCGGGTGTGGCCTTGTCCAACGTGGGCTTCTTCGACGGCCTGCCTTCGGGGCTGGTTGTCGCGACGCCCAATGGGCTGATCGGGTCCTGCGGGGGCGGCACGATCACCGCCACAGCCGGCAGTTCGTTTGTGCAGTTGGCGGGTGCGAGCCTCGCGGGTGGCACCTCGTGTAATTTCAGCGTCAACGTGACCGGCCTCACGGCGGGGGTCAAGAACAACAGCGTCACGGTCAATTCGCTCAACGGCGGCACCGGCAACACGTCGAACGCCAGCCTGACGGTCGTCGCAACCCCCGCGCCAAGTCTTGATGTCGACGGCAGCAATGCCGGGTCAAAATACGACGCGCTGACGGACGGACTGCTAGTCTTCCGCTACATGTACGGCCTCACAGGCGCATCACTGACTAATGGAGCAATGGGTGCAACAGCCTCACGAGGGCCTGCCGACATCAAACCTTATCTCGACAGCATTCGCAATGCTCTCGATATTGATGACAACGGCAACCCCGACGCGTATACCGATGGGTTGCTTGTCATCCGCTATCTTTTCGGCCTACGCGGAAACCCGCTCATCGCCGGGGCCGTGGATCCGCTCGGGAATCGCAAGACTGCACCAGAAATCGAGAGCTACATCCAATCCTTGATGCCATAGACGCTGATCGCTGATGGATCCGCAGGTTAGGGTGTCAGCTGTTACCGCTTCATACGTGTGATGATGCCGTCGAGTTGGTCGAGGCTGGCGTAGCGAATCACCAGTTCGCCCTGCCCGTTCGACTGATGCGCGATGGACACGTAGGTGCCCAGCGCGTCGGCGAGCTCAGTTTCCAAGCGATCCAAATCGGGGTCGCGCCGCTCGAGCAACGCGAGTTTTTCTTGCTTGCTGCGCGGGCCGGGGACGCCGGGGCGCTTGGCTCCGGTGGCGTTCGCGGTCTCTTTCACCAACGCTTCGGTCGCACGCACGGAGAGCCCGTTGATCGCGATGTTCTCCGCGAGCATGATTTGCTTGTCTTTGGGCAGCGTAGCCAGCGCGCGCGCGTGGCCCATCTCCAACGTGCCCGCCATCACGCGCTCCTGCACGGGCGCAGCAAGCTCCAACAAACGGAGCAGATTCGACACTGCGCTGCGCGATTTGCCAACAGCATCGGCCGCTTGTTCGTGCGTGAACTGAAATTCGGCGATGAGGCGCGCGATGCCTTGCGCTTCTTCGATGGCGTTGAGGTCTTGTCGCTGCAAGTTTTCGATCAGCGCGAGTGTGAGCGCCGTGCGATCGTCCACATCTTTGACGATGACCGGCACTTCCGTCAGTCCGGCGAGCTGCGCAGCGCGGAAGCGACGCTCACCGGCGATGATCTCGTGCTTGCCGTTGGCCGTGGCGCGCACAACGATTGGCTGCATGATGCCCTGCGCCTTGATCGAAGAGGACAGTTCGGCGAGCGACGCGTCATCAAAGCGACGGCGAGGCTGATACTTGCCCGCGATCAGGTTGCCCACTTTGAGCGAGGTCACGCCCGCTGCGGGCGCGTCAAGCTTGGTCGGCTCCGGCATCAACAATGCGTCGAGTCCGCGGCCGAGGCCTTTTAGTTTTACTGCCATGATGGTGATCTCTGTATCAAATTATTTTGTAGATTGCGCGCCGCGTTTGGTCGTAGCCTCGATGCAACGCAGTGGAATCGAGGGGCACACGCCTCGATGGACAAAGGCCTCGATTCCGCTGCGCTGCATCGCGGCTACGGGGCTACGGCCTCGTCAGCGGGCGACTCAATTTCATGCTTCGCCAACAACTCCGCCGCCAGCTGCATATAGGCCTGCGCGCCTTTGCTGGCGCGGTCGAGCATCAGCACCGGCAGGCCGTGCGACGGCGCTTCGGCGAGCCGCACGTTGCGTGGAATGACCGTCTTGAAAAGCTTGTCGCCGAAGTGTTGTTCGAGCTGCGCCGCGACTTGTTGCGACAGCGAAATGCGCGGGTCGTACATCGTGCGCAGAAGGCCCTCGATTTCAAGCGTCGGGTTCAGGTGTTGCTGCATCTTGCGCAACGTCTGCACCAAGTCGGACAAACCTTCGAGCGCGTAGTACTCGCACTGCATCGGAATCAACACGCTGTCCGCCGCACACAGCGCGTTGAGCGTCAAGAGGTTCAACGTCGGCGGACAGTCGATGATGATGTAGTCGTATTCCTCAGCCACGGCGGCAATCGCCGCTTTGAGCGTGTGAATCGCGTCTTTGAGCTTCGTCTCGCGATCCGGCATGCTGACCATTTCGATCTCGGCACCGGCGAGCTCGCGGTTCGCCGGAATCAGATCAAAACCACCCTGCGCTTTGACCCGCGCGTCGAGCATCGATGCTTCACCGAGCAGCACGGTGTAGACCGTTTTCTCGGCTTCGTTTTTGTTCACGCCCGCGCCCATCGTCGCGTTGCCCTGTGGGTCCACGTCGATGAGGCACACACGACGGCCGTGCGCGGCGAGCGACGCCGAAAGATTCACCGCCGTAGTGGTTTTGCCGACACCGCCTTTTTGGTTGGCTATGGCTATGGTTCTAATCATTGTTATCTATTGCCCCACTATCTTCGCCCAGCAGGCGCGACAGATCTTCTGGTTTCATTGTCTTTATTTTCTGCTCAATCTTGCGGTCAAAACTTCGATCATTGGGCTCGATACCGCGCTGCGCCTTTCGTGCGTATTTCTGCACAAAGAGTCCGACATCATTGAGTAATTTTTCGTCGCGCTTGGGCATTGTCCGGGCTATTTCTGCAACGCAAACTTCACACTAAATCCGATCAACGCCACACCCGCCGCGCGCTTCAGCCACGCACTCGCAAACGGATAGCGCACGAACACGCGCTTGGCCACCTGCGCCACCGCGA
Source organism: Casimicrobium sp. (assembly GCA_040079845.1). Lineage (GTDB taxonomy): Bacteria > Pseudomonadota > Gammaproteobacteria > Burkholderiales > Casimicrobiaceae > Casimicrobium. Next base: position 3,057 of record JBEBJR010000044.1, read on the forward strand.
TGAGCCACAGGCAATACGCGAAGATGATGACGAGCACGATGCCCATGATGCGCGCATAGGTCGCCGCTCCATCGAACGTTTTCTGGTCGATAAACAACGGGAAGAACGCGACGTAAAAACCGATCACTTTGGGGTTTGAGAGCGACACCAACGCCGACTCGCGGAACCACTGCCACGCGCCACGCCCGGAGCCCTGCTCCACCGCGCCCTCGCCCATCGTTTGTTTGGCATCGCGAATCAAGGTGAAGCCCACCCACGCCAGATACACCGCACCGGCGTACCGCAACATGTCGAACGCACGCGGATACGCCGCCGCCAACGCCGCGACACCCGAAAGCGCCAGCACCATCCACACGGTGTCACCCGCCATCAGCCCCAACGTGCTCCAAACGCCAGCCTTCGGCCCGCCGTTTTTCTCAGCCATCGACGCGAAGAGCTTGATCGTGCCGGGGCCGGGGATGGCGAGGAAAATCAGGGTGGCGATGATTAGCGACGAGAGATCTGAGATGCCGGTCATTCGCTCCCCCACCTGGGACCAATTCCGTCCTCTTCGCTTCGCTCCGGAATGTGATTTTTGTCCGCCGCTGTCGGCTCGGCTCCCAAGGCGCGAAACAGCGCGTGAACTATGATGGCCCCAACGACAGGCAACACCAACATTAGCGCCGCTTGGCCCAACAGTTGTGCCCGTCCGTATTGATCGCTTCGAACTAGGCAGGCAAAAACGTACGACGAATACGCCAGCCAAGCCAGCAGCCCAAACCAGATGAACGGCGTTATCACGCCCGCTCCAACCAAATCAAACAACGCTCCGCCTCAAGCTGAGGCACAGTAAGCGCCCGCTTACGATCAACAACCCAACCCGTTCCAGCGAGCTCGGCGACTTCGTCATCCGGGAATTTCCCTTTCATCGCGAGCACCAGCGCGTCTTCTTCCGGTGAAACGCAGCCCTGCGCCGAGAGCACAAAATCTTTGAGCGAAGCGTAGGCACGGCTGATCACTACGTCGTACGTAACCGGATGTTCTTCGACGCGCGAGTGCACTGCGGACAAGTTGTCGATGGCAAGCGCCTCGGCAGCTTTGTTCACGTAGTCGGTTTTCTTGCGCACTGAATCGACGCTCACAACCTCAAGGTCGGGGCGCATCACGGCAATCGGTAGCGCCGGAAAGCCGCCGCCGGAGCCGACGTCGAGCAATGTCGTCGCCTCTTTCGGGATGAAATGCAGCACCGATAGCGAGTCGAGAATGTGTTGCACCAACATCGCGTGTGGCTCACGGATGGCCGTGAGGTTGATCACCGCGTTCCATTCCGATAAAAACGCGAGCGATTCGATAAGCTGATTCTTCTGCTTATCGCTCGCTTTTAGGTGCATTTCTGCGAGCGCGGAATCGAGCTTGGCTCGTAATTCGGCGCGAAGTTCGGGCGTGAATTCGATTTGCTCGCGCTTGAGCGGACGGTCAATAACGGGACGAAGCCCTGCGGAAGTGGTCATACCTTGGCCTTGTGGATTGATGCCGGGCTGAACCGCCGGGCGTGTACCTGTCTTAATATTTTTCATTGCGTAGCCTTGAGAAGCGAAGCGCGTCAAGGCAATTCAAAGCGCCCGCACAAGCTGAAGGGACTCCCGGACGCGCTGCGCTTCTCCGGGCTACGGGGTAGCGCGTCATGTGACAAGCTCCGCCAATCGCCCCTTTTTAAGGTGGACGAGCAACAACGATATCGCGGCGGGCGTAATGCCCGAAATGCGACCGGCTTGGCCGAGCGTGTCGGGGCGCTGTGCGGCGAGCTTGATTTGCACTTCTCTGGACAAGCCGTGCACCTGCGCGTAGTCCAAACCAGCAGGCAAGCGCAAGTTTTCGTTGGCGAGTTGGCGGTCGATTTCAATGTGTTGCCGCTCGATGTAGCCTGCGTATTTGGCCGCGATTTCGACTTGTTCGCTAACTTGTTCCTCCCCCGCTTGCCGGGGGAGGCCAGGAGGGGGTAAGTCCGTTGTCACGTCGCTTTTCGCCTTCAACCCCAACTCATCGCGCAGGCGCGACACCGCCGAATGCGTGACGCCGGGGCGTCGCAACAAGTCAAACAAACTGTATTCGCGTTCAATGGTCGTGCCGAGCAATTCGGTGGCTCGCTCGTTACTGAGCAGCGCCGGATTCACCCACGTCGACTTAAGTCGCTCTGTTTCACGTGAAACAGCATCGCGCTTCCGGTTGAATGCGTCCCATCGAGCGTCATCGACCAATCCAATGGCACGCCCCTGCTCCGTCAAGCGCATATCGGCGTTATCTTCGCGAAGTTGCAAACGGTATTCCGCGCGGCTGGTAAACATACGATACGGCTCGGTCACCCCCTGCGTCGTCAAGTCATCAACCAAAACACCCAAGTACGCCTCGTCGCGACGCGGACACCAGCCGTCTTTGCCCTTGGATTTCAGCGCAGCGTTCACGCCCGCGAGCAAACCTTGCGCCGCCGCCTCTTCGTATCCAGTCGTGCCGTTGATCTGTCCGGCCATAAACAGGCCGTCTAGATATTTGGTTTCCAGCGTTTGTTTCAGCTGGCGCGGATCGAAGTAGTCGTATTCGATCGCATAGCCTGGCCGGAGAATGTGCGCGTTTTCCAGCCCGACCATGCTGCGGATCATCGCGATCTGAATGTCGAACGGAAGACTCGTCGAGATTCCCGCCGGATAGATTTCCTGCGTGGTCAGGCCTTCTGGCTCTAGGAAAATCTGGTGACTATCTTTGCCCGCAAAACGATGAATTTTGTCTTCGATGCTCGGGCAATATCGGGGCCCAACGCCCTCGATCACGCCCGTAAACATGGGACTGCGATCGAGACCGGAGCGAATGATGTCGTGGGTTCGTGCGTTGGTATGCGTAATCCAGCACGGCACTTGCCGCGGGTGCATGGCGCGATCACCCATGAAACTAAACACTGGCGCGGGATCGTCGCCGGGCTGAATGCCGACCTTCGTGTAGTCAATCGTTTTGCCGTCGATGCGTGGCGGCGTTCCCGTCTTGAGGCGGCCTTGCGGCAGCTTCATTTCCTTGAGCCGCGCGCCGAGCGTCGTCGCCGCCGGATCGCCCGCGCGTCCCGCCGTATAGTTTTCGAGGCCGATGTGGATCAGCCCGGAGAGGAAAGTGCCCGCCGTGAGGACCACGGTTTCGCTCTCGAAGCACAAACCCATTTGCGTTTTGACGCCAGAAACCCGACCGCCAGAGACGAGCACATCATCAACCGGCTGCTGAAAAAGCGTGAGGTTCGGTTGGTTTTCGATGCGGCGGCGGATCGCTGCGCGATACAGAACGCGGTCAGCTTGAGCCCTCGTCGCTCGAACGGCCGGGCCTTTCGACGAATTCAGGATGCGAAACTGGATGCCCGCTTCGTCTGTTGCGATGGCCATGGCCCCACCCAGCGCATCCACTTCTTTCACCAAATGACCTTTGCCGATGCCGCCGATTGACGGGTTGCAACTCATCTGCCCCAGCGTTTCGATGCTGTGCGTGAGCAGGAGCGTCTTCGCGCCCGCGCGCGCAGCCGCAAGCGCGGCCTCGCTGCCCGCGTGGCCGCCACCCACTACGATCACATCAAAACGGTCGGGGAAAATCATTTATTCGGGCAATGGCCTACGTTTCACGTGAAACATAGGCTTGAAAGGGAGTGCGTATTCTACAGAGCAAATATGCGCTGCGATGCGTCGAGCCGGAACGAACATCGATGATGCGAATCGCTACCGCATCGGGGCGTTCGCGCATTCGCGCTCACTTTCTTTTCTGCTCGCTTCGCTTGCGGATTGCACGTTGCAATGGGCGGGCTTGGCGCCTTACCGCCCTTGCGTCTTTCGCCGGCAGATAGAGGCGCACTGAGCTTGAGTCAATTGACCAAATCGCTCCTATGGTCGCGATTTGTTTCACGTGAAACATCTGCCCAGGGGCAACACCAACCAAACAGCTTTTCCGCCCCAACGACCGCCCAGTGGTCGTTTCAGCCCAATTACGACAAACATCGACCCAAGAGAAAAACACCCCAGACGCACCACGCGTATGCCGTTGGAATACTTAAGCTGATACCATTTTGCCGTGAACGCAAACCACACACACCCTGCCCCGCCGCGCGGCTTCGTTCTCTGGCTCTCCGTCGCACAGCTCATTAGCTGGGGCACGCTCTATTACATGTTTTCGTTGCTGCTCGAACACTTCGAGCGCGATCTCGGCCTCACTCGCGTCAACGCCGCAATCGCCTTTAGCCTGGCCCTCCTCACCGAAGGACTGCTCGCGTTCATCGTTGGTCGACTCATCGACCACGGTCGCGCACGCGCCGTCATGTGCACAGGCTCGCTACTCGCAACACTCGGATTTGTCGCGCTAGCCTACGTGCAAAACGCGTGGCAACTCTACGCGACATGGGTCGTCATCGGCGCAGCAATGGCGGGCGCGCTCTACCAACCCGCCTTTTCGCTACTCATTCGGCGCTACCCGGACGACTACCGCCGTGCCATCATCACACTTACGTTTCTAGGCGGACTCGCCAGCACAGTTTTTCTGCCGCTCGGCGCATGGCTTATCAGCGCGTTTGGTTGGCGCGACAGCGTGCTCATTCTCGCCGCGCTACACCTGCTAATCTGCTTACCGATCCATGCATACTGGCTGCGCGGCGAACCGCCCGCGCCAATTCACACCCCAGACGCGCCTCGCGCACGGTTGCGCGACTTCACTCGCCACTTCCCGTTTTGGGGTTTAGCGGCATTCTTCATGCTTTTCTTGGCCATTACGTCCGCTATCGGCGCGCACCTCATTTCCATACTCCGAGAACAAGCGCTCAGCGAAACTTGGGTTGTCGCCATTCCAGCCTCCATCGGAGCCTTGCAAGTGGCCGGCCGCCTCGTGCTGTACTACACCGAGAAACGCCTCGACGTGCATTGGGCCAACCGCTGGATTCCCGCGCTACTGCCCGCCGCCTTGACCGTACTCGTCGTCGCCGCCACCTCGCCGTGGCTTGCTCTTGTCTTCGCGCTGCTCTACGGCATGGCCAACGGCATGCTCACCATCGTACGCGCCACCGCAATGGCCACCTACGTATCCAGAGATCACGCGGCATCACTCAATGGCATGCTGGGCATCCCCAACGCCGTGGCCCGAGCGGCCGCGCCGTCGCTGCTCGCAGCGGCCTGGACAGCGACCGGAAACTATCAACTGGGTTTAGCTGCGCTCTGCGCGCTATCCCTGTTCGCGGTCGCCTCGTTTTGGCTGGCGCAGCGACACGCCCTCGCCACCGAAAAGGCGCAAGCTATCCGCGCTTAAAACTCGCAAACGCCGCCGCCATCGCCGATTCCGGCTTCGCTTGCTGGGGCGCCTGACGTGGCGCGCCACGTCCGCCACCGTAACCACCACGATCACCTCGGTCTTGCGAACCCATGCGCTCCTCACGAGCGACCGGCGCCGCGTCGAGACGCATCGTCAGCGCTATGCGCTTGCGTTGCACATCCACTTCAACGACCTTCACCTTCACGATCTGGCCAGCTTTGACGACATCCTTCGGGTCCTTTACGAACTTGTTCGCGAGCTGCGAGACGTGCACTAGGCCGTCTTGATGTGCGCCGACGTCGACGAACGCGCCGAATGCCGCCACGTTGGATACCGTGCCTTCGAGAATCATGCCCTCGACCAAGTCTTTGATGTCGTTCACACCGTCATTGAACTTCGCAACCTTGAACTCCGGGCGCGGATCGCGGCCCGGCTTCTCTAGCTCAGCAAGCACGTCTTTCACTGTAATCTCGCCCACGCCCTCTGCGATAAACGCGTTCGCCGGAACGGCCTTGAGCGCGCTCGCGTTGCCTAACAACTCCGCCAACGGCTTCTTCGCGCGCTCGATAATCTTTTGAACCAGCGCGTAGCTTTCGGGGTGAACCGCGCTCGCATCGAGCGGATTTTCCGCGCCTTGAATGCGCAAAAAACCCGCGCATTGCTCGAACGTTTTCGGACCAATGCCCGACACCTTGCGAATCGCCTCGCGACTCGCAAACGCACCTGTTTGCTCCCGATGCGCCACGATTGAGCGCGCGTTGCTCGCCGACAACCCGGCCACGCGAGCGAGCAGCGGTGCCGACGCCAAATTCACATCCACACCCACGGAGTTCACGCAGTCTTCCACGATCGCATCGAGCTTTTTCGCGAGCAGCGACTGATTCACGTCGTGCTGGTACTGCCCCACGCCAATAGATTTCGGGTCGATCTTCACCAGCTCCGCCAACGGGTCTTGCAAGCGCCGCGCAATGCTCACCGCGCCGCGAATGCTCACATCCAAATCCGGCAATTCTTGCGACGCGTATTCACTCGCCGAATACACCGATGCGCCCGCTTCCGAAACGATGACTTTCGTTACTCCACCACCAAGTTGCTTGATCAAATCCGCCGCCAACTGATCCGTCTCGCGGCTCGCGGTGCCGTTACCAATCGCGATAAGCTGCACGCGATGTTCCTCGCACATTTTGCGTAGCGCATGCAGCGAGCCGTCCCAATCTTTGCGCGGCTCATGCGGATACACGGTGTTCGTCCCGACCACTTTGCCCGTCGAATCCACGACCGCCACTTTCACGCCGGTGCGAATGCCGGGGTCGAGACCCATCACCACTTTGTTGCCCGCGGGCGCAGCAAGCATCAGGTCGCGCACGTTGTCGCCGAACACCTTGATCGCGACCTCCTCCGCGCCTTCGCGAAGCTTCGCAAACAAATCGCGCTCCAACGACGGCGCGAGCTTCACCTTCCATGTCCACGTCACCACGCGCTTCAACCAATCATCCGCCGCGCGGCCCTGATGCGTCCACTGCACTTCGTTCGCGACCATGCCTTCGCACGGCGTGAATGGAACCACCGTTCGCCCTGAGTCGGTAGACGAAGGGTTTGATCCCGCATCAGACCCTTCGCTGCGCTCAGGGCGAACGGAAATTTCAGAATCCGGCTGCACGAGCTTCACCGTCAACACCTCCGCCAACCACCCACGGAACACGGCGAGCGCGCGATGCGACGGCACCTTGCCAATCGGCTCAGCGTAGTCGAAATAGTCACGAAATTTATCGCCGTCCTTCTCTTTGCCTTCGGCCACTTTGCTTTCGAACAAGCCGTTCTGCCACAGCCATTCGCGCATGCGCCCCACCAGCGCCGGCGTCTCGGCCCAAGTCTCCGACAAGATGTCGCGCGCACCGTCAAGGCAGGCCTGCGCGTCGGTAAACGTTGACGCCGTGCCGTCGGCCAACGTGCCCGAATTCACATACTTCGCCGCCTCAACCAACGGCGTCAGCGTCGGATCGGCATGCAGCGCATCGGCCAACGCCTGCAAACCCGCCTCACGCGCGATCTGCGCCTTCGTGCGGCGCTTCACCTTGTACGGCAAATACAAATCTTCAATCTCTTGCTTGGTAAGTGCTCGGTCGAGAGCAAGCGCTAACTCATCAGTCAACTTACCCTGATCTTTAATCGTCGCCAACACCACATTGCGCCGCTCATCCAGCTCGCGCAGATAGCCCAAGCGCTCCTCCAAAAAGCGCAACTGGACATCGTCCAGTCCATCGGTCACTTCTTTGCGGTAACGCGCGATGAACGGCACGGTCGCGCCACCGTCGAGCAGCGCAACCGCCGCTTCAGCTTGTTTCGGGGCAATAACAACGTCTCGTGCGAGACGCACGATCAAGGATTCAGGCATCGGAATTTCAGTCGATCAAATTGACAAAGCCGTGCAGTGTATCTGCGCGGCGAGACGATCCGTCGACGTAGCGGACGGGCGCGAAATTGATTGATGCGTTGGGCTTCGAAACAGCTTTTCGGCCACAACGACTGCCAGGCGGTCGTTTGAGCCGCATTTACCTAATTGTCGAGATAAGCATAAATCTGGCCATAACGACCACTCAACTGTCGTTAGCGCTAAAAAGCCATTGACGCAACACTGTAGGCACACAACGAGACAAGTCGTAACCGCACGCCTCACCGCCTAAAATCGGCCAACCGTGATCGCCGTCCTCTGGAGCAAGCGCCGCGCAATCTGCGTCCGTGCAACAGGAGACAGTCGCGTTCGCGTCACGAACTCTAACGGGGATTCTCATGGCTCATCTGTTCAGTCGAATGCTTGCTGCGCTAGCGCTCTGCGCCACCTTCACCACCCACGCCGCGCCGGGCGACCTAGACACCACATTCGGTTCCGGCTCCGGCAAAGTCATCACCGCCATCGGAACGGGCGCCGGCACCCTCACCGCCGTCACGCTGCAACCCGACGGCAAGATCGTCGCTGCTGGGGGATGCAGCAGCACCTACGACTTCTGCCTCGCGCGCTACCTACCCAACGGCGCGCTCGACACGACCTTTAACACCACCGGCACAGTCATCACCGCCATCGTGGCGAGCGCCGACTTCGCTCGCGCCCTCGCGCTGCAACCCGACGGCAAGATCGTTGTCGCCGGGACCTGCCACAACGGCAACAACTTCGACTTCTGCCTCGCGCGCTACCTACCCAGCGGCGCGCTCGACACGACCTTTAACACCACTGGCACAGTCATCACCGTCATCGGGTCGGGAAACGACGACGCCTACGCCCTCGCGCTGCAACCCGACGGCAAGATCGTTGTCGCCGGGAGCTGCTACAACGGCAGCAACGACGATTTCTGCCTCGCGCGCTACCTACCCGGCGGCGCGCTCGACACGACCTTTAACACCACCGGCAAAGTCATCACCGCCATCGGGGCGAGCGACGCCGCCGCCCGCGCCCTCGCGCTGCAAACCGACGGCAAGATCGTTGTCGCCGGGAGCTGCTACAACGGCAGCAACTACGACTTCTGCCTCGCGCGCTACCTACCCGGCGGCGCGCTCGACCTGAGCTTCAACACCACTGGCAAAGTCGTCACCGCCATAGGATCGAGCGACGACCACGCCTTCGCCCTAGCGCTACAACCCGACGGCAAGATCGTCGCCGCCGGCTTCTGCATCAACAGCAACGAAGACTTCTGCCTCGCGCGCTACCTACCCGGCGGCGCGCTTGACACGACCTTTAACACCACCGGCAAAGTCATCACCGCCATCGGGGCGGGCCACGACCGCCTCGTCGCCCTCGCACTGCAACCCGACGGCAAAATCGTCACCGCCGGGGCCTGCCACAACGCCAGCGACTACGGCTTCTGCCTCGCGCGCCACCACGCCAGCGGCGCGCTCGACACGAACCTTAACACCACCGGCAAAGTCATCACCGACGTCGGGGCGAGGGGCAGCCTCGCCAGCGCCCTCGCGCTGCAGCCCGACGGCAAAATCGTCGTCGCCGGGTACTGCGACGGCAGCAGCAGCCGCGACTTCTGCGTCGCACGTTACGAAGGCGGCCCGTTCGATGCGCGCAATTGCTCTATGGACGTCGATGGCGACAATCAAACGTTCGCCACAACGGACGGGTTGATCGCTGCGCGCGTGATGCTTGGATTGACCGGCAACGCCGTCATCGGCGGCATCACCTTCGCCAGCCACGCCACCCGCACCACCTGGCCCGCGATCCGCGACTACCTTGTCACGCAATGCGGCATGTCTATCGTGCCGTAGCGCCGAACACATAATCCGCACGCCGCCAGCAGCGTAGCGGTGGATGACCATGACTTTCGCCTTTGTGATTTTGTAAGATAGAACGGCGTAAAGCCGTCACATGCATGTACGTCACACACGCTTTTGGAGGGAAATTTTCATGGCTCATCTTTTCGGTCGCTTGCTCGCAATGTTGGTGCTCTGCGCCACCTTCACCACCCACGCCGCGCCGGGCAACCTAGACACCACGTTCGGTTCGGGCACCGGCAAAGTCATCTCCGCCATCGGCGCAGGCGAGGACACAGCCCGCGCCCTTGCGGTGCAACCCGACGGCAAAATCGTGGTCGCGGGAAGCTGCGCCGACGACTTCTGCCTCGCGCGCTACAACGCCAATGGCGTGCTCGACGCCACCTTCGGCAGCGGCGGCAAGGTCATCACTGATCTGCTTGGAAACGTCGACGGCGCTAGTGCCATCGCAGTGCAACCCGACGGCAAGATCGTGGTGGCAGGCACCTGCGCCTACATCGTCAGCGTGTACTGCCTCGCCCGCTACAGCGCCAATGGCGTGCTCGACGCCACGTTTGGCACTGGCGGCAATCTCTGGACCTTTATCTCCAACAATGCCTACGCCACTGCCCTCGCCCTGCAACCCGACGGCAAGCTCGTGGTCGCGGGGTATTGCTATCAGGGCGGCCTTGGCTCCGACTTCTGCCTCGCCCGCTACAACGCCAATGGCGACCTCGACACCACATTTGGCAGCGCAGGCCTTGCGTTCACCGACCTCAGTACCTACGATGACGAAGCGCGCTCACTCGTCGTGCAACCCGACGGCAAAATCTTGGTCGCCGGTTCGTGTTCCGACTCCTTCTGCCTCGCTCGTTACAACGCCAACGGCGTGCTCGACGCCACCTTCGGCAGCAGCGGCACCGTCATCGCCTTCAGCGGCTCAAGCTACGGCCGTGCCGTCGCCCTGCAACACGACGGCAGGATCGTCGTATCGGGGCAGTGCTACGCCGGCGGATGGGACTTCTGCCTCGCCCGCTTCAGCGCCAACGGCGCGCTCGACCCGAGTTTCGGCAGCAGCGGAAAAGTCGCCACCCCCATGGGCAGCAGCGACGATTACGCCAGAGGCATCGCGCTGCAACCCGATGGCAAGATTGTCGTGGCGGGGTATTGCTGGAACGGCACCAAAAACGACGTCTGCCTTGCTCGCCACCTAGCCAGCGGCGCGCTCGACACGAGCTTCAACAACACGGGCAAACTCATCTCACCCATCGGCTCAAGCGACAGCGTCGCCACCGCCGCCGCCCTGCAACCCGACGGCAAAATCGTCGCGGCTGGGTATTGCTCCAACGGCAGTAACAACGACTTCTGCGTCGCGCGCTACGAAGGCGGCCCGTTTGATTCGCGCAATTGCTCGATGGATATTGACGGCGACAACCGAGTGTTGGCGACAACCGACATGCTGATCGGCGCCCGCGTCGCGCTGGGCTTAACCGGCACCGCCGTCATCGGCGGCATCACCTTCGCCAGCCACGCCACCCGCACCACCTGGCCCGCGATCCGCGACTATCTCGTCACGCAATGCGGCATGTCGCTCCTGCCGTAGCGGCAGACACGCGAGCAACACCCATGCTTTTCGCTTAGCGGGTAGGCGACGACTTGGCGTCGCTAGGTGCTACGGGAAAGCGCGGCCCAGTCTGCGCCTACAAATCGCTTGGTTGAACAGCTTTGCAATCCACGCTCAACCCACGCTTCGGGCATCATAAAGCTTTTCAGCCCAAACGACCGCCTGGCGGTCGTTTGGGCCGCATTTATCAAGTAGTTGAGATAAGCACAAATCGGCCTATAACGTCCGCCCGACTGTCGTTAGCACCAGAAAGCCATTAGCCAACGCTCCGAGCCCACAACGAGACGCGTCGCAAACGCGCCCGTTGCGCCCTAGCATCGACCCGCCGTGATCGCCGCCACTGGCGCAAGCCCCGCGCAAACTGCGTCTTTGCAACAGGGACGGTCGCCTTCGCGTCTAGAACTCTTTTGGGAATGTTCATGGTTCATCTTTTCACTCGATTTCTCGCGGCAATCGCCGCCTGCGCCACCTTCACCACCCACGCCGCGCCGGGTGACCTAGACACCGCGGGCTTCGGCTCAGGTTTCGGCAAAGTCATCACCGCCATCGGGTCGAGCGACGACGCTGCCACCGCCATCGCGCTGCAACCCGACGGCAAGATCCTCGTCGCCGGAAGCTGTTTCAACGGCATCACCTTCGACTTCTGCCTCGCGCGCCACCTCGCAAGCGGCGCGCTCGACACCAGCTTTAACACGACCGGGAAAGTGGTCACCGGCATCGGGTTTTTCGACGACACTGGCCGCGCCATCGCGCTACAACCCGACGGCAAGATCGTCGTCGCCGGTCACTGCACCAACGGCAGCAACAACGATTTCTGCCTCGCGCGCTACCTACCCAGCGGCGCGCTCGACACGAGCTTCAACACCAACGGCAAAGTCATCACCGCCGTCGGAACGGGCCACGACACCGCCCGCGCCCTCGCGCTACAACCCGACGGCAAGATCGTCGTCGCCGGGCATTGCTACAACGGCAGCAACGACGATTTCTGCCTCGCACGTTACCTCGCCAGCGGCGCGCTCGATACGAGCTTCAACACCACCGGCAAAGTCTTCACCGCCATCGGGTCGAGCTACGACGAAGCCCGCGCCCTCGCACTACAACCCGACGGCAAAATCGTCGTCGCTGGGAGGTGCTCCAACGTCGGCGACTACGACTTCTGCCTTGCGCGTTACCACTCCAGCGGCGCTCTCGACACCAGCTTTAACACCACCGGAAAAGTTGTCACCGCCTTCGGGCCAAGCAACAACGACGAAGCCCGCGCCCTCGCGCTACAACCCGACGGCAAGATCGTCGTCGCTGGCTCGTGCTATGACGGCGACTACTACAACTTCTGCCTCGCACGCTATGTCGCCAGTGGCGCGCTCGACACGAGCTTCGGCAGCAGCGGCAAAGTCGCCACCCCCATCGAATCGTTCGACGACTACCTCAACGCCCTTGCGCTGCAACCTGACGGCAAAATCGTCGTCGTCGCCGGCGGCTGCTTCCACGTCCCCAACAACGACTTCTGCGTTGCGCGCTACCTACCGAGCGGCGCGCTCGACACAAGCTTCAACACCACCGGCAAAGTCGTCACCGCCATCGGGTCGAGCACCGATACCGCATACGCCCTCGCACTGCAACCCGACGGCAAAATCGTCGTCGCTGGGGAGTGCTCCAACGGCAGTAACAACGACTTCTGCCTCGCGCGCTATCAAGGTGGCCCATTCGATGCGCGCAATTGCACGATGGATATTGATGGCGACAATCTGGTCCTGGCGACGACCGATTCGCTGATCCACGCCCGCATTGCACTTGGCCTCACTGGCAACGCCGTCATCGGCGGCATCACTTTCGCCAGCCACGCCACCCGCACCACGTGGCCCGCGATCCGCGACTACCTCGTTTCGCAATGCGGCATGTCGATCGTCCCGTAGCGCCGTCTTATGGGCGCGCGCTGTCGGGCGCGTTCACCACATGCACCACGCGCTGCGGGAACGGCACGCGAATGCCGTTCGCCTGAAACGCACGCCAGATGGCGAGATTGATATCAGAGCGAACATTGTTGATGCCGTTTTCGGGATCGGCGATCCAATACGCCAGCGTGATTTCTAAGCCATCGGGCGCGAAGTCTGTGAGCATCGCGTTCGGTGCCGGGTCTTTCAACACGCGCGTTTCCGCGGCGGCGGCTTCGACAATCAACGCGCGGGCTTTTTCAACATCGCTCGCGTAGTCAATCTGCAATTTCGTGGTGAACGCTACGCGCTTGTTTTCGAGCGACAAATTCTCGACACGATTGACGATGAACATTTCATTGGGCACCACCGACTCACGCCCGTTGGCAGCGCGTACGACGGAATAGCGCGCGTGAATGTTCGTAATCTGCCCTTCGAAGCCGTCGATCTTCACGCTGTCGCCGACGCGAAAACTGCGCTCCATCAGCATCGCAAAGCCGCTCACATAGTTCGCCGCGATCTTCTGCAAACCTAAGCCAAGCCCAACGCCCAGCGCACCGCCGAACACCGACAGCACCGTCAAATCAATGCCCACGGCCGAGAGCGCGATCAACAGCGCCAAGACAAAGAGCGCCGCGCGCAACAACCGCGAAAACACCAGCCGCATGCTCATATCAATCGGCGAGGCCATCAAGCGCGCCTCCAGCGCCGCCGACAACCACAGCGCGCCCAAGAGCGTCACCGCCACCAAGCCCAACGCCTGCAACATAGTGAGCATCGACACCGGCGTTTTGCCGAGCGGAATCACCAAGCTATCAAGCTCACTCGTAATCCACGGCAGCGCGCCCGCAAGGTGCGTCACGACCCCCAGCCACACTATCACGCTCAATGCGTTAATCAACGTGCGCACGGGCGAAGCGTTCGGAAACATCCCGCGCAGCAACCGCGCCACCGCGCGAATCACCGTCAGCGACGCAAACACCGTCACCGACAATTTCGGCAACATGCCGGTCAACGCGCCGTAGGCGGTTAAGCGAAACAGAAATAACGCAACGCACGTGACCAACGGAAACGTCACGCCAAAGGTCAACGCGCGCCGCCACGCTTGCCCACGCGAGAGCGCTGGCGTACGCCGACGGCTCACCCATGCGCCCACCAGCGCGCCCAGCGCCATCGCACCGACGACGATCAGAACATGCCCAGCATCAACGCGATCAAACTCGTCGAACTCGGCAATCAATTGTTGGAACGGAGAGGTCATAACGAGATTATCGCCGCGCATATCGAACGTAGGGTGAACGGTGGAGCGGGCCGCGCCCTCCGTACATCTATCCAACGTAGGGTGCAATCTAATTGCACCTCGTGCCCCACGCGCGACGCGCGCATGAACCGCCCTCACCCGAGCGACGGCTTGGTGCAATAAGATTGCACCCTACGATGTCGTCATTCCCGTCCTTCGGCACGCTCAGGATAAACCGGCCGATGGTCGGCGGGAATCCAGCCCATAACCCGCGCGCAGCGCAAACCACAAACCACCATGTCCATCCAACCCTTCCACCTCGCCTTCCCCACCCACGACCTCGACGCCAGCCGCGCGTTTTATCTCGATCTCCTCGGCTGCAAAGAAGGCCGCTCCAGCCCGCATTGGGTGGACTTCGATTTCTACGGCCACCAAATCGTCGCGCACTTGGCGCCGGACGAATGCTCGATGGCCAAAACCAGCGACGTCGACGGCGACGACGTCCCCTGCCGCCACTTCGGCGTCGTGCTCAGCATGAAGCAATGGCACGAACTCGCCGAGCGCCTACAAGCCGCACGCACCCAATTCATCATCGAACCGCACATCCGCTTCAAAGGCGAACCCGGCGAACAGGCCACCATGTTCTTCCTCGACCCATCCGGCAACGCGATTGAATTTAAGGCGTTTGAGAATATGGATTCTTTGTTTGCGAAGTGACAGCCCGGGTAATAGCGCCGGCAACCGTAGCGCGACAGGGCGTCAAAATTCAGTCGTTCCACATATGGACAAAGAAATCATGCTCCGCATCCTCGGCCCCGTCCTCGTCGCGGCCACTCTTTGCTGGTCATCGAATGCTTCGGCGGCACCCGGCGACCTAGACACAAGCTTTGGCTCAGGTTCCGGCAAAGTCATCACCGCCATCGGGCCGGACGGCGACGTCGCCCGCGCCATCGCGGTACAACCCGACGGCAAAATTGTCGTCGCAGGCGGCTGCGTCAACAGCAGCGGCAGCGACAACGACTTCTGCCTCGCGCGCTACTTACCGAGCGGCGCGCTCGACACGAGCTTTAACACTACAGGCAAAGTCATCACCGCCATCGGATCGCATGGCGGCACCTCCGTCGTCGCCCTGCAACCCGATGGCAAAATTGTCATCGCCGGGACCTGCTGGAACGGCAGCAACAGCAACAGCGACTTCTGCCTCGCGCGCTACTTACCGAGCGGCGCGCTCGACACGAGCTTCAACACTACCGGCAAAGTCATCACAGGCGTCGGGTCGGGCAACGACTACGCGAACGCCCTCGCGGTGCAACCCGACGGCACGATCGTTGCCGCCGGGGCCTGCTTTAATGGCAACACCTTCGACTTCTGCCTCGCCCGCTACCTACCGAGCGGCGCGCTCGACACGACCTTTAACACCACCGGCAGTGTGATCACCCCCATCGGGGCGCGCTCAGATACCGCCTACGCCTTGGCGCTGCAACCTGACGGCAAGATCGTCG
>JBEBJR010000076.1:0-3279 GCA_040079845.1 Casimicrobium sp.
CTTGCCCGCGATTTTCCCAATCTCGCGGAAAGATCCCGCATCAACCAACCGCTTCAGCCGCTCGCGCGCATCCAGCTTACCCTGCCCATGTTGCCGCGCAAGCTTCTCCTCGCCGCCCATCTTCTCGGCAAGCGCTTCGCGGCGGCGAAGGTCTTCAACTTCTTTGTCCCAGCTCATGCGATTTCTCCAAAACCCGCAGAAAACTTGGCAAGTTCACACTGAAATCGGTGTTGTGGGGCGGGCGATGGAAAACGGTAAATCATTCACAGGAACGTGACGGATTTTTAGCAAGTAGGACAGAATTATTTCGCACGAAGACACGAAGCCACAAAGATTTCAGTTGGCGCGACAGGGGCCGCGATGTTCCTTAAAGCCACCAAGATATTCTGAGATAGGCTCTAAGTCGTGCTCTGCACGCAATACATCAAGCCGCATTTTGTCTTCAAGCGGACGCGGCGCATATTCATCGCCATCGCAACCGCCAACCTGTGTCCCGAACCTCTGTTTGCCATTCAGCTTCAGCATCACCCGATCATATAGATAGGCGTAATTGCGTTTGCTGACTTCGCCTTTGGCAACCAAAGGTTCCATCAGTCGCAAGGCTTTTAGCTGAAACGCCGGATCATGGTCGGCGTGCTGTACTAAAAGCCACGCATTGAACGAAGCGCGTTCACCCACCATCGGGATCGATGGCCAGCCTTTGGTCTCTACGATTCCTCTCAACATACGTGTATTTTTCCAGTCAGCGATCTGTATCGCATTGCCCATATGCGCCTTTAAATAGGGCAACAGAGCAACATCGACCGGTGGCGCTTCGGGGTCTGTTTGCCAATCGCTGCCAATCCGATAGGCCTGCTCCATCGCACTGCTACGGAGTAGGTCCCAAGACTCATCAATGCCCCAATTGGGTTCATAAGCACCGTGCAGCCGTGCGGTTTTTGCGCCAAATTCATAGATCGAAAATATATCCCTAGCTCTTGGTTCTTTGGCGCGAAATTCCTCCCAATTCTTCGTTATTCTGCCCATCGCGGTAAAAGTTGCAACCGAACCACATAAACTAGGCCCGGTCGGCACATCGACTAGCACCGGGTCCGTTACGTCCAAGGCTTTCAGATCATCTACGGCTTTCAATTTTGCAGTCGCCATGCATTCTTTCAGCCAAACCGCGATGGCTTCGCTGTCCGCTTTCTGCTGCTCGCTTGCCCCGTCAAATGCGCCTCGCATCCAGCCGAAATCATCGGTCTTTAACACGCCATCAACGACATAGGGCTGCAGCGCCGTGGGGATGGGGTCAGTCGGCGGTGTGTTAGCTATCAGCCCGAAAGCCAACAATGCGAATAGGCGTTTCATGTAGTCCCCTTAACATGGCCGATTGATGTAAGTTAGCACAGATCCGTTTCACGCAAAGGACGCAAAGATTTTGAAGAGGGCGGTTTGCAACGGCGCGCTTATCGACATTCTATGCGGTGGTTGTTGAACGCACTGCGTGCAGACCATCTGCTGCCGCCTTGAAAATCTTCGCGCTCTTCGCGTGAAACGAAAATCCTACTGAAGCTTTCCTAAAACCGCATCGCCACGCTTACGCCCGCGCTTTTGCTGTCGCCCCATGGCATGACGAGCGCTTCACGTTCACTGTGACGGTTGGTGATCAGGAACCCTGTCGCGGTGCCGAAGCCAGCGCCTACGACTACGTCATACCAATGATGCTTGTCCGCTTGCACGCGGGCGACGCCGACAAAGCTTGCAACAATCATCGCGGGTATGCCGACCTTTGATCCTTGACGGTTGAACAGTGTCGACGCGGCGGCAAAGGCTGTGCTGGTATGGCCCGAGGGAAAGCTTTTCCGGTCGCTGCCGTCGGGGCGCAGTTCGGGGAAAGCTTCTTTCAATCCGGTGGTCACAAGCGCCGATGCGCCGATAGAACCAAATGCCTGAAACGCGCCTTGTTTATCACCTTTGGCAACGGGCACGCCAAGCGCAGCGATCGTCAGTCCTGCGACGCCAATGTCGCTGGCGGTGGCCCATGCTTTTTCGTCTTTGGCTTGGGCTGATACGGGGAAGAGGCTGAAAACAAGCGGTAGGCAGATGACTTTGGCTAGCATCTTCATCGATGGAATTCCTTGTTCGGAGTTGCGACTGACGCGTCTTGTAGCCCCCCGTCTACACAGCCGCTATACGGCTTTAGCAGCAAGCATAGGCGCGGCAATTGCCATCGCGCCCGCCGCTGACTATATCCCCCTCATGTCCTCCATACGCCCATGGCGCGATATCGCGCGTCGCCAGTCTCGCCAGATCATGGTTGGTTCCGTTCCCGTTGGTGGCAACGCGCCAATATCGGTGCAGACGATGACCAACACGCTGACCAGCGACGTCAAAGCCACCGTTGACCAGATCCGCCGGTGTGAAGATGCAGGCGTCGATATCATTCGCGTGTCGTGCCCCGATGTGGAATCAACAGCCGCGCTGAAACAGATTGTCCGCGCCGCGCAGGTGCCCATCGTTGCTGACATCCATTTCCATTACAAACGCGCGTTGGAGGCGGCCGATGCGGGCGCGGCGTGCCTGCGTATCAATCCCGGCAATATTGGTTCGGCAGAGCGCGTGAACGAAGTCGTGAACGCTGCCAAGGCCAATGGCTGCGCGATCCGCATCGGTGTGAACGCGGGGTCGTTGGAAAAAGATCTGCTCGAAAAATATGGCGAACCTTGCCCAGAGGCGCTGATCGAATCCGCGCTCGACCATATCAAGCTGCTGCAAGACCGTGATTTCCATGAATATAAGGTCGCGGTGAAAGCGTCTGACGTTTTCCTTGCGGTGGCCGCCTATATGGGGCTGGCCGAGGCAGTCGATTGTCCGCTGCATCTGGGCATTACCGAGGCGGGCGGATTGATCGGCGGCACAGTGAAATCCTCTATCGGCATGGGTAATATGTTGTGGGCCGGGATCGGTGATACCATTCGCGTGTCGTTATCGGCCGAGCCTGAAGAAGAAGTCCGTGTCGGTTATGAAATCCTGAAATCCCTCGGCCTGCGCACCCGCGGCGTCCGCGTGGTCAGCTGTCCGTCTTGCGCCCGCCAAGGCTTTGACGTGATCCGTACCGTGCAAAAATTGGAAGACGCGCTCGGCCATATCAAAACCCCAATGTCGCTCTCGGTCCTCGGCTGCGTTGTCAACGGCCCCGGCGAAGCGCGCGAAACCGACATCGGCATTACCGGCGGCGGCAATGGCAAGCACATGGTGTACCTATCGGGCGTTACCGACCATCATGTGCAGGACGAC
>JBEBJR010000024.1:0-78320 GCA_040079845.1 Casimicrobium sp.
AACCGGAGATCGCGACGGCGCGCTCAAGGCCGCGCACGAAGCGGTGGCGATCTACCGTCGCCTCGCGGAAGCGAACGCAGCGGCGTATGAGCCAGCTTTGGCGATGAGTGTGAATAACCTCGCGAATTTCTTAAGCGAAACCGGAGATCGCGACGGCGCGCTCAAGGCCGCGCACGAAGCCGTGGCGATCCGCCGTAGCCTCGCGCAAGCGAGCCCGGCGGCGTATGGTCCGGATTTGGCGCAGTCGTTGTGCGTGCTCGCGACGGCGCTGGGTGCTGACGGACAAACCGACGCCGCGCGTGACGCGGCGGCGGAGGCGGTGACGCTGTTGACGCCGCTGGCGGCGCAGTGGCCCGACGCGTTCGGTGGGTTTCTCGACTTTGCGAAGACGTTGTTTGCAGGGATTGACGCGGCTTAGCGCGGCCAAGTCCGCGTCTACAGAATGCGCAGGCGAATGACGTTGACGACCAAACGGTCGCAGCTACCCCAACGACGGATCAAGCCCGCCCGTGACCGGCGCGCATGGATGCGCATGCAGCACGTTTTCGTCGAGCGCTGCGCCGATGCCGATTTGGGTTGGGGCTGCGAAATGGCCGTTGGTGAAAACTGGGCTTTGGCCACGTACCGCTTCGATGAACAGCGCGCTTTCGCCGACTTGTAGTTCTAGGAAATCGCAGCCTGTGCCCGCGATGCACGACTGCAAGCTAGCGAAGCTACAAATGGGGCCGGTGGGGTTGTGCGGCGCGGTTTGTACGTTGTGTTTCGCGGCGAGTTCTGCGATTCGCAGCATGGCCGAAACACCGCCGCAATATTTCACGTCGGGCATGATGGTGTCGTAGAGGCCCCGTTCGATGAACGGGCGAAAGCCTTCGACCTCGTTCTGCATTTCGGCACCCGCGAGACGCACGTTTTGCGCGTTAGCGTAGTCGCGAATCTTGCGAATTTCTGCGTGCCATTGCGGTTGTTCGCTGATCGGGCATTCGAGCCAGTGCAGCTTTGCTTCACGCAGTGCGTCGAGCACGTTGCGCGAGGTTTTCGGTGTCAGTCGCCAGTGGCAATCGACCATGAGTTTCACGTCGAACCCAACGGCGTCGCGCACCGCACGGATGCGTGCGAGTGCGGCGTTGATAAGCGCGCCGCCTTCGTCGGTTTCGGCGTTGACCGGCAGCACGCCGTCGAAGGGCGCGAGTTTGATCGCGCCGAAGCCCGCCGCAACCGCGCTGCGTGCGCTTGCGGCGAAACCTTCCGGCGTGCGCGGATTGGTCGCGCGGTTGATATTGGCGTAGACCTCGACGCTTGAGCGTTTGGCGTCGCCGAACAACGCCCACACCGGAACGGCGTCGCGTTGCGCAATTACGTCCAGCAAAGCTTGTTCCGTCGCGCTTTTGACGGAGTGTTCGATGAGGCCGCCGGGGGAGTGCAGGTGCAACATGCAGGCGGCCGACGCGTCATCGACGTTGGCGATGTCGCGGCCGACGAATGTGGACGAAAACTGCGCGCAATATTCGAGTTGCAACGTCTCCCACCCGTTGAGCGAACATTCGCCCCAGCCGATGCGTTCGCATTCGCTTTCGACGCGAACGAATGACCAGTTGGTTTTTGGGCTGACGTGCAAAACGTGGAATGTGAGCGAGCGAATTTTCATGGTGCCAGCATAATCGCTGCGATGCATCCTGCAACGAAACTTGGAGTCTGGAAATGAAACAGTTGATAAGTCTTTTGCTGGCCGGGGCGCTGGCGGCGACGGCCGGAGCGCAAGCGTTTCCGAACAAACCGGTGAAAGTCATCGTGCCCAGCGCGCCGGGCGACGGCTCTGACATTCTCGCGCGCGCCATCGGCCAAAAACTCACCGAGCGTTGGGGGCAGCCCGTGTTGGTGGAGAACCGTCCGGGCGCGGGCGGCGTGGTGGGCACCGAGGCGGCGGCACGCTCTGCGGCCGACGGCTACACCGTCATCATGGGCAACGCGGGCTCGCACGCGATCAATCAGGCGTTGTACCCGAAACTGAGCTACGACGTGGTGCGCGATTTTGCGCCGATCACGCTCGTGGCGTCCGCGCCGAACGTGTTTGTGGTGAACCCTTCGGTGCCCGCGAAAACGGTGGCTGAGTTCATCGCGCTCGCGAAGAAAGAGCCGGGCAAATATTCGTTCGCGTCCGGCGGCACTGGCTCGTCGGCGCACCTCAATGGCGAAATGCTCAAGGCGTTCGCAGGCATCGACATGATTCACGTTCCGTACAAAGGCGCGAGTCCAGCGGTGGCCGATTTGATCGGCGGGCAGGTGCAGCTCATGATCGGCAACCTGCCGCCGATTCTGCCGCACATTAAGTCCGGCAAAGTCCGCGCATTGGGCGTTTCCACGTTGAAGCGATTCGCCGCGACGCCGGATTTGCCGCCTGTCGCGGACACGGTTCCGGGCTACGAATCGCTGGCGTGGTTCGGCCTGTTCGCGCCGGCTGCGACGCCGTCGGACATTGTGACGAAGTGGCACACGGACGTGGTCGCGGTGTTGGCGTTGCCGGAGATTCGTGATCGTGTGGCGCAGCTTGGGTTTGAGGTCGTGGGCAACACGCCCGAGGCATACGCGACATTGGTGAAGAACGACATCGCCAAATGGCAGCGTGTGGTCAAGGCATCGGGCGCGAAAGCGGAGTAGGGCGGGCTGTCATCGCGCCAGCTGATGTACGGTTAACAGCTTTTATGCGCTAGCGACCGCCAGGCGGTCGTTTTAGCAATAAAATGTGGTTTGTTGACTTGTTAATGAAACTGCCTTTAACGACCACCCGGCGGTCGTTAGGCGTCGAAAGCCATTAAATCGTCGTGTTCCTGCGGTTATCATGCGGCGGTGCAGCACGACAAACCACAACCGCGCGGGGCGTTTCCCGCGCCCTGAGCCGGTAAACCCATGATCGACCATCCGCAGCGCGCCGCGCTTCACAACGAAATTCACGCCCGTCCGCCGGAGCCGATGAGCGCGCCGCTGGTGATTTCGCATGTGGTGATGCTCACCAACGCCGACGAGCGTGCCGCCAGCCGCGAGCACTTGTCGTCACTATTGCGCGACAACCATTTGCCCGCGCTGGACGCACAGGTATCGCACTCTCGTCACACACTCGGCGGCGTGCGCGTGCGCTGGGAACGACACACAGAATTTGTGAGCTGGACGTTTATGCGTCCGCTCGACGCGGACGCCGCACCTGACGCGGCGGTCACCGCATGCGCCGCGTTGCCCGCAAAATGGATTGATGCGCTGCCAGGGCAACGTTTGGTGGCGATGCATTTGTTTGCGACACCGAATGTCGCAGATGACACCACCGTGACGGCGCCGAATGCGCCGGCGCAAAAAGACCCGTTGCTGCGCTCGTTGCTCCGCGACGAGACGCTGATCGGCTCGGCAGTGGGCGATGGTCGCAGCGAGGCGTACACCGATTTTGCGATTCACCCCGACGGCTTCTCGCGCACGCTGCTATTCGTTGGCGCGACCACGCCCCGGGCGCTCGGTCGTCTGATTCAGCGCTTGCTCGAAATTGAAACGTACCGAATGGCCGCGCTCATGGGCTTTCCGGCCGCGTTGCAAGTGTCGGGCGAACTCACGCATGCTGAGCAAGAGCTGGCCGGACTCGCCACGGCCATTCGCGCGGCACACCGCCACGACGAGCCGCAATTGCTAGACCGACTTACCCACCTCGCGGGCCAAATCGAGAGCCAATACGCCGCGCTGCACTCGCGGTTTTCCGCTAGCGCGGCGTACTTTTCGTTGGTCGATAAACGCATCAGCGAGCTGGGCGAGACGCGCCTCAACGGTCTGCAAACTATCCGTGAATTTATGGATCGGCGACTGAGCCCCGCGCGGAACACCTGCGAATGGGCGGTGCGCCGCCAAGATGCGCTGTCGCAGCGCGTGTCGCGAATGAGCAATTTGCTGCGCACACGCGTAGAAATTCAGCAACAGCAAAACAGCGAAGCACTGCTGGCCACGATGAACGAGCGCCAAGGCGTGCAGCTTAAATTGCAGTCAACCGTCGAAGGTTTGTCAGTTGCCGCGATCACGTATTACATCGTCGGACTCATCAGCTACGTCGCCAAAGGCGCGCAAGCATTGGGCTGGCCGTTCGGCCCCGAAAGCACAGCGGCCGTCGCCATTCCCGTCGTGGCGGTTGCCATCTGGTGGTCGCTGCGGCGGCTACATCGTCGCGTGATGCATGTCGGCACGCCGCAAAGCGCGCCAGAGCGCGTGTCTCCACGCGGAGACAGCGCCTGATTTTGTTTTGATATTTCATGCCATTGCCATACACTTCTAAAGGGTACTCCTATAAATCCGTTGTTCAGGCGAATTGCGTCGTTGCGCGGTGCTCGCAATCCTCATGTACCAGTGCGTACACTGCGGTTGCTGTGCGCCGCGCGCCTAGCACTCCATCCCGAAAAACGAATTTCTAGAAGTGCCCTAAAGCAATTTAGCGAACCTGAATGTGCCCAACAGAGTCTTAGCTGTTAAGACCCTCTTGAGGCACGGAGTGTGTGATGGCCATCCAAGCAGCAACCCCCCCGTTTAACTCTGTCGCACGACTGCGCAGCGCGCGTCTTTCGCGGCTTTGCGCGCTTGCGTTGCTCGCGCCTGCGCTCGTCGGCGTCGCGTCGGCGGCAACGGTCGAATTCAAACTTAATCCCTCGCTCAAGGGTCATGAATATCGTGCAGCGGCACGGCTTGTGAGCGCCGCTGGGTTGGCCTCGCCAACGCGCGGTGCCAATGGTGTTTATTCTGTAGTTGTCGACGACGCGCAGGCGCTGCGTGCCGCCACGGTACTGCGCGAAAACGCTGGCGTGTTGTGGGCGAAGTCCTCCGCTGCGGACAAACCGCTCGCCCGCGCAATTCCCGAAACTGAGTATCACGGACGCATGTTGGCGATCACGGTGAGCGACCCGGAAGCGGCCGAGGCGACCATCGCGCGGCTCGCTGCCAGAACCGGGCAGGCGTTAAAAATCAAGCGTATGTCCAATGGCAATCGCGCATTGGTTGTGCTGCCAGTTGGCACCACAGCGGCCTCACTCGCGGCCGTCGCCGTCGCAGCAAGTTCGGACAGCGGCGTCAAAGGCGCAGAGCGAATCGCGATTGCGCGTCACCAATGGATTCCAAACGACACCATGTGGTCGCAACAATGGTCGTTGGGCACTGGCGCAGGCGGCATTCGTGCCGCGGCCGCGTGGGACGCCACCCCGTCGGGCTCGGTTGCGGTGGCGGTCATCGACACCGGCATTCGCTCGCACCCAGACCTGGATGCCAAGCGCGTGACCGGCTTTGACATGATTAGCGAAACATGGATTGCAAACGATGAGGACGGACGCGACGCCGATGCGTCCGATCCCGGCGACACCGATTTCGGAACCGGCGAATGCCAAAACCCGTTTGATTTGGGCAGTTCTTGGCACGGCACCCACGTCGCGGGCATCATCGCCGCGAGTTCCAACAATGGCGAAGGCATCGCTGGCGTCGCGCCGAACGCGCGGATCGTGCCGGTTCGTGCGCTGGGCCGCTGCGGTGGCACGTTTGACGACGTGGCCGACTCCATTCGCTGGGCGGCTGGCGTTTCAGTGGCAGGCACTCCAGCCAACCCGAATCCTGCAAAAGTCCTCAACCTAAGCTTAGGCGGAACTGCGCCTTGCAGCGCAAACATGCAATCGGCAGTGGACGCTGCTATCGCTCGCGGCGCGGTTGTGATCGTCGCGGCGGGTAATGAAGCCGGACTCGCAAGCACCTCAGCACCGGCAAACTGCAACGGCGTGCTCGCGGTCGCAGCGTCCAATCTGTTGGGCGATTTATCGAGTTACAGCAACTTCGGCGGCACTGTCGCGCTCACCGCGCCCGGCGGTGATTCCGGCGACCTGCCTGGCGTGCTCTCGACGCTCAACGGCGGCGTCACGCTGCCCGGTGCGCCGAGTTATGCGACCTACGCGGGCACCAGCATGGCTGCGCCGCATGTGGCAGGTGTGGTTGCGCTGATGCTCGCGCGCGACCCGTCGCTCACGCCCGGCCAAGTTTTGAATCGGTTGCAAGCCTCAGCGCGCGCGTTTCCGGTGGGCACGGATTGTTCCGCAGCTGTCGGCGCATGCGGATCGGGTTTGCTTGATGCCGCCAACGCCGTACAAGGCGTCACCACCACGCGTGGTGTTGGCGACGTGAGCGCCAGCGCTGATCGCATGCGCATCGTTGAGCTGCAAAACAACGCGACGGGCCGCTACGCGCTGATCGCCGACCCAGTCGAGTTGGCGCAGATGCTCTCCGGACAACGCGGCGGTTCATGGTCGCGCACGGGCTACAGCACTGATGCATTTAGCTTTACTGCGAACAACAGCGCACTCTCTTTGTCACAACCCGTGTGCCGTGCTCGTCTGGTTGAGGGTGGTGGTTACACCTACAGCGCAACGACGCAAGAATGCAAAGATTTTGCCGCGAACTCGGGCTGGAACGTCGATGGAATGGTGTTTGCTGCTGCGTTTCCCAACAGCGGCCACTGTGCCGTCGGCAGCACGGCCGCGTACGAGTATGTTCGTCTTGACGCCTCGGGCTACAACCTGCGTACGATGTGGGACGCAGTGGCCGACACCAATATGGTCGCTGCCGGTTGGACGCGCGCGCGCGTCGCGTTCTGCCTGCCGCAGTAGCGACTACTTTATTGCGTGAGATAAACTTCCAGCCATGATGTTCAAAACCGTTTTGCAATGTTGCGCATGTTGTCTCACCGCTGTTGGCGGTGACGCGGCGCTCCTTTGCCGATAGCGCCGGACAGTTTTGACCCACTCCAAGGCTGCCACGGGCAGCCTTTTTTGTATTCACTTGTTTCCCCCGAATCCCTCTATGTCCCTACAGCTCTACGACACCTGGACACGCTCCGTCCGTGAATTCACTTCTTTGAAGCCGGGCGAGGTTGGGCTCTACACCTGCGGTCCGACAGTGTATGACTATCAACACATCGGCAACTACCGGACCTTCATGTTTGAGGACGGCCTCAAACGTGTGTTGAAGCTCAACAGTTACCGCGTCAATCATGTGATGAACATCACCGACGTGGGGCACCTCGTCTCGGACGCAGACGATGGCGAAGACAAAATGGAGAAGGGGTCGCGCCGCACCGGGAAAACGGCGTGGGACATCGCGGCGCTCTACACCGAATCGTTCGTGGGCGATTTGAAGTTGCTGGGCATCGATTTTCCGACGACGTTATGCAAAGCGACTGACAACATCCCAGAGCAAATTGCTTTCGTTCAAGAAATCGAGAAAAAGGGATACACCTATCGCACTAGCGACGGCATCTACTTCGATACCGCAAAGCAGCCGTCGTACGGCTATCTCGGGCGCTTGGATATTGCTGGCTTGCAGGCCGGCGCGCGCGTTGATTTGGGCGAGAAAAAGAATTCCACGGACTACGCGCTTTGGAAATTTTCCAAGCCGGAAGATCAGAGGCAAATGGAATGGAACTCGCCGTGGGGCCGTGGCTTTCCTGGCTGGCACATCGAGTGCTCGGCGATGGCGCACAAGTATCTTGGCGAGTATTTCGACATTCATTGCGGTGGCGAAGATCACATCACTGTGCATCACCCGAACGAAATCTCGCAGACCGAAGCCGCGTATGGAACGCGTCTCGCAAACTTCTGGATGCACGGCTACTTTATCTTGCTGCACAGCGCCAAGATGAGCAAATCGAGCGGCGAGTTTTTGCGTGTGCAACTCCTGATCGACAAAGGCTATGACCCGTTGGCGTATCGCTACCTGTGCCTGACGGCGCACTACCGCTCGCAGCTCACGTTTAGCTGGGACGCGCTCGATGCGGCGGCGACTGCGCTCGAACGTCTGCGCAACAATGTGTTTGCGCTAGGCGCGCCAGCGGCCGCACCAGACGCGGAATTTGTTGCGCGCTTCATGGAAAAACTCAACGATGATTTGAACTTTCCGCAGGCTTTGGCGCTGGCGTTCGAAGCAATCAAATCTGATTTGTCGCCGGACGTGAAGAAAGCAACGATGCTCAAGTTTGATGAGGCGCTTGGACTAGGCCTTGCCTTGTGGGAACCCAAGACGGTTGACGTTCCTGCCAATGTGCGTGCGGTTGCTGATGCGCGCTGGGCGGCGCGAAACGCTAAAGACTGGGCGGAAGCTGATCGCCTGCGCGGCGAACTGTCGGCGCTCGGTTGGAGCATGAAAGACGGTAAGGACGCGTACACTTTGTCGCAAGGTTAGCTATCCGTACGTAGCAGCCAACTCAACGGAGGCACCGCATGGCAACTCGCGCAAAATCGTCTGGCACTTCGGCGCTTGGAACAGCGTTGGCGGTGGTCCGAACCGCCAAAGACTTCGCCAACACGGCCAACACCGCGCTAAAAGTGGCGCAAGGCGTCGGTGCGGCGGTGAAGGCCACGCGAGAGGTGCAACAAATCACGCTGTCGGATTTGGCGAAGCGTGCCGGTGTGTCGAAGTCCGTCGTGAGTCGTATCGAGGCGGGATTGACCAGCCCCACGGCCGTGATGCTGGCAAAGCTTGCTGAGGGCATGACCGTGTCGCTTAGCAGCCTGCTGCGTGGCGATATGGGCCCGCCGGTGCACATTCAGCAATTGGCCGAACAACCGATCTACAAAGACCCGAAATCGGGACTCGTTCGTCGCACCCTCTCGCCTGTCAGCCCCGATGCGTTGGTAGAAATTGTGCATAACGCATTACCCGCAAGGAAAGCAACGGGAAAATTTCCAGCGCATGCGCTCGGAACACAGGAACATATCGTGGTGCAGGAAGGCAAGCTGGAAGTCACTGTCGGCAAACGCACGTTCATGTTGCAGGCAGGCGACGCCGCACAGTTTGCGGCCGACAGCGAGCACTCCGTGCGTAACGCGGGCACCAAGAAGGCGGAGTGGTTGTTGGTGATTCACTCTTTGCCGCGCGTGATGAAGCGGTAGTCGCGGTTGCACTATATTCGTTCGATATATCGAACTGGTAAAACATATTGAATCCGCAGTCTTCTGGCCTCGTACTGGGTGCCATCGGCGTCATCATCTTTAGTCTCACCATGCCCGTGACAAAACTGGCGATGGCCGACGACGTGCTCTCCGCTTGGTTTGTTTGGTCGGGGCGCACCGTGCTGGGCGCTGCGGCAGGCATTGTGTATTTGATAGCGACGCGTGCGCCGCTACCGCCTCGTGCGGCCTGGTGGCCGCTGTTAGGCGCGACCACCGGCGTGGTTTTTGGATGGCCGCTCCTCAATACGCTGGCGCTACAAACAGTGCCGTCAAGCCACGCTGCGGTGGTCAACGGGATATTGCCGTTGGCGACGGCGGTCATCGGTGCTTGGCTCAATCGTGAGCGGCTGTCGCGCGGTTTTTGGGCCTGTGCGGTCGCTGGGACGCTGCTCGTTTGTGGCTATGCGTGGTTGCGTGCGCGCGGTGAATTGCACGCCGCCGACGCATTGATGCTGGTGGGCGTTCTGTTTGGTGGCTTGGGCTATGCCAGCGGAGCGATTGCGACGCGGTACATGTCAGGTCCACAGGCGATTTCGTGGGCGCTTATCTTGGGCTTGCCAGGTACGCTCGCCTTGACCATCTGGAGCGCTCCGGCCGCTCCTGCCAGCGCATCTGCTCAGGTGTGGGCTGCGTTTGCGTATCTCGGGCTGATGAGCCAATGGATTGGCTTCTTTTTTTGGTACCGCGGGCTCGCGCGCGGCGGCATTGCGCGCGTGAGCCAAGTGCAACTCATGCAGCTATTTTTTACGCTTGCGTTCGCGGCGCTGCTGCTGCGAGAATCTATCGAACCTGCGATGTTTGTAGTGGCGCTGTTGACGGTGGCGCTGATTGCATTGGGCCGCAAACTTGCGCAGGTTCGATCGAAATAATTACGCCATGTACATCCCAAAACAATTCGAATCCCCAAGTCACGCGCTGACGCTTGATGTCATGCGCACGCACGACTTTGCGACGCTGATTTCTAGTGACGTTGACGGACTTCCGGTTGGCACACCGCTGCCAGTGGTGGTTTCTGAGCTGCCCTCCGTTTCAGAAGACCCGACGCAAACCCAAGTGATCCTGCATTTTCATTTGGCGCGCGCGAATCCTCATGTGGCGTTACTGCGTGAGGGGCGACCAACAATGGTCGCGTTTTCCGGGCCGAATGCCTATATGTCGCCCAGCGTTTACGCGGACTTGAAACGTGTGCCGACGTGGAACTACATCGCGGTGCATGCTTACGGTGGGGTCGAGGAAGTTACCAGCGCTGAGGACAAGGACGCGTTGTTAAAGTCGCTCATCAGCATCCACGAACCGGACTATGCCGCGCAGTGGAAGGGGTTGGATCATGAGTTTCAACATGCCATGCTCGGGGCAATCGCGGGGTTTCGGATGACGGTCACGCGACTCGATAGCAAGTTCAAGATCAATCAGCACCGCAAAGAGGCCCATGCGCAGATGAAGGCCACGTACGTCACCGGTTCGCCCGACGAACAGGCATTGGCGCAATGGATGACACGGTTGGGCTTTTGATCGTGAGGACGCTCGCCGACGATAACGACGACACTCGATTCATGCGCGCCGCGCTGGCGCAGGCAGACGAGGCGGCCGCAGCAGGCGAAGTGCCGATTGGTGCCGTGGTTGTCATCGGGGGCGAATTGGTCGGCCGAGGGATGAACCGTGTCATCCGAGACGGCGACACCACGGCGCACGCTGAGATTGTTGCGTTACGCGACGCGTTTCGCGCGCTCAACAATTACCGAGCGCCTGGCGCGACGATTTATACGACGGTGGAGCCGTGCGCGATGTGCGCGGGCGCGTTGTTGCACGCGCGCGTTAGTCGCGTGGTGTGGGGCGCGCCTGACCTGAAATTTGGCGCGGCCGGCAGCGTTGTTGATTTGTTTGCCGAAGAGAAGCTGAATCATCATGCACGCGAGGTTTGCGGTGGACTGCTGGCCGAAGAGTCGGCGCAAAGGCTGAAGGACTTTTTCTCGCGCAAACGTGACGCGGCGAAGGCTGCGCAATCGGCATTCAAAGTGAAAACCGCCACATGGCCCGACGACAATGCCACACTCAAATCGATTCGCTTCGAAGTGTTTGTAGATGAGCAAAAAGTACCCGCCGAATCGGAGGTCGATGAGCATGACCCGCGCTCTATTCACGCCATTGCGTGGGCCGACGGTGTGGCTGCGGGCTGCGGACGATTGTTGCCCGATGGGCATATTGGGCGCATGGCTGTGCGCAAACCATTTCGAGGGCAGGGCGTGGGCGCGGCGCTGTTGGCTCACTTGATTGAGCGCGCGCGTCAACGCGGCGACGACCAAGTCGTTTTATCTGCGCAAACGCATGCGATTGGTTTCTACGAGAAGTTTGGCTTTGTCGTGGAGAATGCCGAGTATCTTGATTGCGATATTCCACATCGTGACATGCGAAAAATTCTTTGAGGGGAGCGGGACAGCATGAACAACACAACTTCGGTTTCAACGACATTAAAAGGGGCGCTGATTGTGGGTTTGTTTTCAACCATGCTTGCACTGGTGGGCTGCGACCGCGTGGCGTCCGGCGAATTGCAGGCGGGCCAATCGACGGTGGCCGACATGAAACTCAAAATGGGCGAACCGGCCAGCGTGAACCGCGAAGGCGACAAGGAAATTTGGGAGTATCCACTCGGGCCGGAAGGCACGCGCACCTACATGATGACGGTGAACGCGCAAGGTACGTTGGAAAAAATTGATCAGGTGCTGACCGACGCAAATTTCAAACGCGTGACGCCGGGCATGACGATCACCGAAGTGCGTCGCATTTTGGGTCGCAACAGCAAGGAACAGCGCTTCGGAATGACGCCGACGGAGCTCACGCACAAGTACAAGTTCAACAACGGCACCGAGGATTTGTACTTCGATGTGACTTACACCGCCGATGGGCGCGTGAAAGAGACTGGCTACGACACGTTTAGCCTGCAACGCGGTTCGTCGAAGTAGGTCGACGAATCTCTGTTGATACAGCTTTTTAGCGCTAACGACCGGCTGGAGGTCGTTAGCGGGGTAAAAATAATGTTATTGACTTACCGCTTTTATTCGATGAAACGACCGCCAGGCGGTCGTTTTAGCTAAAAAGGTATCGCTAGCGTGCGTTGATTTCGCGCACGGCGTTGAGCACGGCTGCGGCATGCCCGGCAACCTTCACGCCGCGCCAGGCTTGTGCGAGTTTTCCGGTGGCGTCGATGATGAACGTGCTGCGCTCGATGCCGCGCACCTGCCTGCCGTACATGTTTTTCATTTTGATGACCTCGAACTGCGTGCAGAGCGCTTCGTCCGCGTCCGAGATGAGCGCAAATGGGAAACCAAACTTTGCGCAAAAGTTATCGTGCGACTTCACGCTGTCACGCGAGACACCGACGACAATCGCGTTGGCTTTCTCGAAGTCCGCATGCAGCGCAGCGAAATCTTGTCCCTCGGTGGTGCAGCCCGGCGTGTTGTCCTTCGGATAGAAGTACAGCACGACCGTTTTTCCGAGCTGAGCGGAGAGGGTGAAGGTGCCGCCACCGTTTGTGGGAAGCGTGAAATCAGCAATTTTTTCGGTGGTCATGGTGTGTCTTTCGAAATTGAGATGACGTGCTTTGCGAAGCGTCGATCTCGAAATTATTTAAATTGAATTGTTTGAGCGGTAGGCGACGACTTGGCGTCGCTTGGCGTTGCCGAGCGCGGACGGATCCGCGCCTACAAAACGCTCCACAGCATTGCCGCTAGCGTCGTAGCGTCGATTCGAGCGCATGCAAGTACGGCTGGCCCGGCTTGAGCAGCGTGCCGGATCGACCCGCGATTTCGCCCCACGCCAGTTCTCGAAACGGCAACTTCGATTTGTCCAGACTCGCCACGTATTCCGCGGTGCTACTCAGCGTGTAGCCCTGATCTTTCCATCCCGTAATCAATCGCTCCATCGCGGGCAACAGGGCCATGCCTTCGAGCTCGGCGTGCAACGTAAAAACGTGATCGCGCGACGGCGTGACCGTGGTTTGTAGCAGTCGTTCAGCCACGTTTTCTGGCGTGCAACCGTCCAAGCCAATCATTTCGTCGAGCGTCGGCAGCGTAGTGGGCACCTGCAAAACAGGCAATGCCTCGCCGCGTACCAACGGCCAGAACGGGCCAATATCGGCTCCAGCGGTCACTGAGCCAGAATCTGCGCGTCCGTCGCTGGCGTACGCGTATCCGAGCATGCCCTGCGCGCGCAACGCATCCACGCTCATCTGCCAGCCTGCGGCACCGCACGTGGCTGCCGGGTTGCCGAACACTTCCGTGAAGCGGGTATGTGCCCGGCGCATCTGTGCTCGTCCCCAATCGGCCGAGTTCTTCATCACGCCGTCTTGCCAACTGACGTGATCCCAGCAATGAATGCCACACTCGAAACCCGCGTCGCGGGCCGCGCGCATCTGATCTGCGCCGCGCTTGCCGATATCGGGGCCGGGAATCAATGTCCCGTAGAGAAGCGTTTTGAGGCCGTAGTTTGAGCGAACCGATGTGCGCCGTACTTTGGCTAAAAACCCTGGGCGGAATATCCGCTTTATCGCGCGTCCGGTGTTGTCCGGGCCCATCGAAAAAAGAAAGGTCGCGCCCACGGCATGGCGAGTAAAAAGCTCGACCAAACGCGGCACACCTTCTTGCGTCCCACGCAGCGTGTCAACGTCAACTTTTAAGCAAAGAAATGGCATGTTGATGCTGTTCCACGCACTTAATCAACGAGACGCGGACGTCGCGAGCATGCTGCGCGCTTCGGCGCGGCTTTCTTCGAGAATCTTTTTCAGCGCGCCTTCTAAGGTGACACTGGGCTGCCACTGCAACTCGGTAACGGTGTTGCTGATTTTTGGTGTGCGATTAGGAACGTCTTGATAGCCCTTACCGTAGTACTCGCCGGAGGAGGTCTCGACGATACTGGTTTTTGCCGCACCCGCTTGATACTCGGCGTAGTTCGACGAAAGCCTCAAGAGCGTTTCCGCCAACTCACGGATGGAGTGATTGTTCGCCGGGTTACCGATGTTGTAAATTTTTCCGGACGCGATGTTGGCGGGATTGTCGATGATGGTCATCAGCGCGCGGATCGCGTCATCTACGTCGGTGAAGCTGCGCCGCGCGGCACCGCCGTCCACCAGTTGAATCGGTTCGCCGCGAATAATATGGCCGAGAAACTGCGTGATCACCCGCGCGCCGCCAGGGTTGCTGGCCGTCAGTGAATCTAGTCCTGCACCAATCCAATTGAACGGACGGAACAGTGTGTAATCCAACTCGCCCTTCATGCCATAGGCGTGGATGATTCTGTCCATCAACTGCTTGGAGACAGAGTAAATCCAGCGCGGCTTGTTAATTGGTCCGACGACTAAGTTCGAATTGTCAGGATCAAATTCCTCGTCCGGGCACATCCCGTACACCTCGGAGGTCGACGGAAAAATCAAACGCTTCTTGTGCTTGACGCACATGCGCACTACCGGCAGATTCGCTTCGAAATCGAGCTCGAACACACGCAGCGGGTCGCGTACATAGGTTGCTGGCGTTGCAATCGCGACGAGCGGCAAAACCACGTCACAGCTAGCCACCTGTTCATCAATCCAAGCAGTGCTGGTGAGCATGTCGCGCCGATGAAAGCTCATGCGCGGATGCGAGAGCAGCTCCGTAATGCGATGTGAGCCCAAATCCATACCGACAATCTGCCAGTCTGTCGTGGCCAAAATGGCGCGGCTAAGGTGGTGGCCAATGAAACCGTTGGCACCGAGGATGAGTATTTTTTTCATGTGATTTTCGAGCAAAGTCTCAGGTGACGCAGCCTGCGCCATGCATAGCCGTTATTGTTTCACGTCAGGCGTGCAGCGCGCCAAGACCACTAGGTGTGCAGGCGTGCGGTTAACCAGCGTTCTAGTGCCGCGCCGACGAGCGCTTCGTTGTTGACGGTAATCGAAAGCGGTACCACCAGATGTCCGTCACCACAGCAAATGCCCAGCGTATCGCCGATTTGATCTACCTGCCCCGCGGGAGCTGACCCAGGTGCCAACAGCACCTTTGCCTTATTCACGACGACGCTCACATCACCATCATCAAAGAATGCACCGGGATAAGGCGGCGCGACCGCGCGCACGAGGTTGTAAACAGCTTGCGCCGGTTGCGACCAATCGATGCGCCCGTCTTCCGGTTTTCGTCCCGAAAAGTAAGAGCCGGATTTCAGGTCCATCGGCACGCGTGCCGCGGTACCGTTGATGAGTTGAGGCAACGCGCGCGCGAGTGTGATTTCGGCGGCGACGGTCACCTTCTGAAACACCTCATGCGCGGTATCGTCTCCCAAGATCGGCACACTTGTCTGCGCCACCAAATCACCCGCATCGGGCTTGATTTCCATGTAGTGCAGTGACGCACCGGTTTCGGTTTCGCCGTGCAGGACCGCCCAATTAGTCGGGACGCGACCGCGATAATTCGGCAGCAGCGATCCGTGCATGTTGAGCGCGCCACGCGTAGGAATGCTGAGCAGCGCGGCTCCGAGCATCTTGCGGTAATAAAACGAGAAGAAGAAATCTGGGGCGAGCGCGCGAATTTTCTCGACAACATCAGAACGATTGGCGTCATCTACGGTGGTGAATTCGATCCCGTTGTCGACACATACCTGCGCAACTGATTCGTACCAAATCGTCTCCGTCGCGCTGTCCTCATGGGTGAGCACGAGCCGCACGTCAACGCCTTGATCCAGCAGAACACGCAGGCAGCGCACGCCAACGTTGTGATACGCGAAGACGACGGCGGAAGTGGTGGCGCTCATTGCGGCTTAGGCCAGATTTTTGGTGCTAGCGACGTCGCCTGCGCCGGTGGGAAATGCTTCTGGGGTCTGCTCGATGACGTGATCGATCACGTAGCGTGGTCGGTCGCGTACTTGCAGATAAATGCGGCCAACGTATTCACCGACCAGCCCAAGTCCGAATAGCACAAGGCCGGTGAGGAAAAACTGAAGGATGTCGCGGTCGAGGAGCGCGCGCATGGCGTCCCAAAAAGGCAGCGTCGCCATGCGATAAATCATCAAGCAGACGTAGGTGACGACCGAGCCAATCGACACCACCATGCCAATCAACGAAAACATCTGCAACGGCACCAGCGAGAAGCCAGTCATCAAGTCAAAATTGAGGCGCAACAACTGGTAGAACGAATACTTCGATTCGCCAGCGGCGCGCTCAGCGTGGGCAACCACGACCTCTGTTGGGTTGAGCGCAAATGTGTACGCAAGCGCCGGGATGTAGGTGCGCACCTCTCGCGTTTGGTTGATCAAATCGACGATGCGGCGCGAATACGCGCGAAGCATACAGCCCTGATCCGTCATCTTCACGCGCGTGATGCGCTCGCGGATTCGGTTCATCATTTTGGACGCCGCGCCACGCCACCAAGCGTCGCCTCGACGCAGGTCGCGGATAGAACCCACGCAGTCGGAGCCCTTATCGAAGGCTTCGAGCAGTTTGTGAATTTCTTCCGGCGGGTTCTGCAAGTCAGCGTCGAGAGTGACCATCACTTCGCCGCGAGCGTGCGCAAAGCCGGCAAGGATGGCGCTGTGTTGACCAAAATTCCCTGAGAACAAAATCACCCTTGTTTCGACCGGGCGCTTGGCTTGCTGCTCTGCCAACATCCCGGCCGAACGGTCACGGCTGCCGTCGTTGATGAAGATGACTTCGTACGATGTTTTAAGCGCGTCGAGCGCTGGATAGAGCCGCGCGAACAGCTCGGTCAACACGTCTTGCTCGTTGTAAACCGGAATGACGATGGAGAGTTTTGGAGAGGGCATAAATTCGCAGTGCAGTCGGCGGGTGAAGCGCTGTTCGCGCGCTATCGAGCGTCAGCCAAAACTGCGGCCAAACTGTTGCAGACAAAATCAACGTCGTCTGCGCTTAGCGCGGCGTGAAGCGGTAGCGTGAGCGTGCTGTTGGCGATCAACTCGGTATTGGGCAGATCCCCTGCTTGCCAACCTTGTTTGCGGAAAAGGGAGGTGAGATGCGGTGATTCGTATGACACGCTGGTCGCGACGCCACGGGCTTTCATGGCATCCATAATCTGGGCGCGGCTTTGCTTGAGTGTGTCGAGCGGCAGACGAATGGCGAACAGGTTCCAACTGTGGCCCGCTTCGTCGCCCGCGTGGCCCGCATGCGGCAATAGTTCGGTCGGTAAAAACTCGGCGAGGCGAGTTAGGTAGCGCTGGGCGAGCGCGCGGCGGTGCTCACAGAAGGCGTCCAATTTCTTTAGTTGCGCACGACCCATTGCGGCGCTCACATCCGACATGTTGAACTTGCCACCGGGAAAATCCACGTCACGCGTTTGATCTGGCAGCCGCGAGATACCGTGAAAGCGCAAAACTTCCACGCGTTTGGCGTCGGCCAACTCGTTGCAAACCAATGCGCCGCCCTCGATGGTGGTGATGTTCTTGTTCGGATGAAACGAGAACAAGGCGATATCGCCAAACGCGCCAATCGGCATACCCTTCCAGCGCGAGCCGACAGCAAGTGCTGCGTCTTCAATCACGCGAAGATTGTGTTTCTTTGCGAACGCGTACAGCGCGTCCATGTCGCAGGCGAGCCCCGCGTAATGCGTCGGAATGATGGCTTTTGTGCGGGGTGTCACGCGACGTTCGGCATCGACCAAATCAATGTTTCGCGACTTCAAATCCACATCAACAAACACTGACTTTGCGCCAACTTTTTCTACCATGTTTCCGCTGGAGAAAAACGTTTGGGCGCCGATCAACACTTCGTCGCCCGCGCCGATCCCCAAGAGCTGGAGCGCGACTTCAAGCGCGGCTGTCTCACTCGTGAGGACGCGAGTAGGGCGGCCACCGAAGTAGGTTGACAGTTCGGACTCAAGCGCTATCACGTTCGGCCCTGAGGCGATCCAACCCGAGCGCAATACGGCATCAACCGCCGCGAATTCTTCTTCGCCTAGAAGGGGCGCAGCGAAAGCAATCATTTTGGGAGGCAAGCCGGGAGCGGTCATTTGGAAACAGTGGTAGATACGAGAATGACGCCGACAACGATGAAGCCGATGCCGATGAGTTTTTGTGCCGTGATTGATTCGCCGAACAGATACCACGCCGCAGCTGCGTTGAGCACGTAGCCGATGGAGACTAGAGGGTACGCCACGCTCACGGGCAGCCGAGACAACGTTGCGATCCACGTGAATAGGCTGATTCCGTAACAGGCAAATCCCGCCCAAAACCACGGGACTCGGGCGATTTGCAGTAGCGTCTGAAACGTGTCCGCACCACCAAAGCTGACGGTTCCGACAATATTGGTGCCCGCCTTTAGAAAGAGCTGCGCGGCCGCATTGAGCAGCACGCTCAGCAACGCGATGGCCAGCGCGGTGCTGCTCATGGCGTGTCCCGCGCCACGATGACGCGTCGCAAATCGGTCGCCACAATGCGGTAGTCGAGACCGTGCATGTCGAATCGCGCGAGCTGATCAAAGTCGGTGACGGCGTAGCCACGATCCAATTGCTCCCACGCGTCTGCGAAATCGTCGAAGTTGAACCACGCCTTACTCGGATCAGCCGCCAAGCCCAGGCCTTGTTCATCGAGGTAATCCACCAACACGAAAGTGCGCTTTAAGTAAGGCGCGAGCGTTTGCTCATACATGCCCACTGTGTAGAACGGATCGTCGTTGCGGTAATTTTCTTCTGACGCGAGGAAGTCGGCGACAAGCACGCGGCTCGATGTACTCGCGGCAAGCGCTTCGTAGCCGCTGGCGCTGATGCTGCAACCTGCGGTGGCTAACACCGCCGCGACCAACAGCGCGTCGGTGCGGTGACCCTTTTGGTTGAGCTTGAAGAGCGCCACCGCCGCGAGCGCGAACACGATTGCACCCGCCAGAACGTAGAGCATGAACGCATTCACCATTCCGGGCGTATAGGTCTCGTTGACAAACCGGTCACTAAACGCCGCTAGCCCAAACAGCAGTAACGGCAATGCAACAAACGACGCGATCAACCAGCGTATTGATTTTGCGGGAACCGAGAGCAAGACTGGCGCTAAGAGCAATGCCGCCGCTGGCGTTATCGGCAGCAAGTAAGACGGTAGCTTCGATTTAGAAATGCTGAAAAACGCAAAAATGAATACGCACCAAATCGCCAAAAATAGCGGCACATTTATTGTGGCGCGGACGTAGGTTGAACGCAACGTTTGCCAATTTTTTTTCTGAAACAGCGTACCGACCATCGCCGTCCACGGTAACAGCCCGACAATGATGATGGGTACGAAATAGAGAAGCGCGCCCGCGCGGTCATGCTCCTCGCTGGCGAAGCGCCCGAAGTGTTCGTAAATAAAGAAGAAGTTTGCCCACTCAGAATTGCGCGACTGCACCAAGAGCGGCCACGGCGCGGCAATCGCCAGAAAGGTCAGCGGACCCCAGACCCACTCCAAGCGCTTTAGCAACGACCACTGCCGCGAAAAGAGCAGATAAATCACGAACACCGCGCCGGGCAACACGATCCCGATCAGACCTTTGGACAGAAAAGCCAACGCCGCGCCCGCCCACGCGGCGATCATCCAGCCGCGCGTCGCTGCCACCGACTGTCCCTCGACGCCGAATCCGCGCAGCAGAGCCACCATCGTGAGCGTCATGAAGGCGGTCAGGCCCATGTCGAGCGTATTGATATGGCTAATTAAAAAGTAATAAACCATTGCGCCGAGCATCGCGGTGGCGACGGTCGCCCTTTCTCGCCCAATCAGCGCGCAGGCCGCGAACCACACGAACGCCAAGCCGAGCAGTCCCGTCGCGGCGGGCCACCAACGGGCCGTGAAATCAGATTGACCGAAGACGGTCAGAGCGGCGGCCGTTGCCCAGTATTGCAGCGGCGGCTTCTCGAAATACTTGAGGCCGTTCAGGGTCGGGGTCACGTAATCGCCGGACACCGCCATTTCGCGCGCAATCTCGGCGTACCGGCCTTCGTCGGGGCGAACGAGCGTTCGGGTGGCCGACGGAATGAGCCATGCCGCAAGAAAAATCGCGGCTAGCAAAGCTAGGATAGGGCGAGACAGGTTCACGGCGGACGATGCTAGCAGAGGGGTCTTAGGCCAAGCTGAGTCGCCGAAGGCAACGAGTATGCTGGACGGGCGTCTGCTGGAGGCGGTGCGCGCTCCAAGCGCGGCCAAGTCCGCGCACGTTCGGTTCAGTTGTACGCGACAAGTTGGAGACACATATTGTCTGTAGTCAGTTGACGTATAGCTTTCTGCGTTCAGCGACAGCAACGTATGGCTTACAGCGTGTTTTATTGAAGTGTCGACATGTATTAAAAATCGCCTGAAAGCGCTACAGGACAGTCGCTAAAAACAAAAAGATGTGCGCGGACTTGGTTTTTTTACCAGAGGTAATGGTTGTTTTGGTAAGATAACCAAAAATGGCGATCAAATTTCCACTACCCTGCTTTGCGCTTTTGTCGCCCGATGCATCCGTGCGCGACAAAATTCTCACGGCGGCTTCGGACTTGTTGCTCAGCGACGGCTTTAGCGCGCTGACCCAGCAGGCCGTCGCCGCGCGCGCTGGCGTACGTCAAAGTCACGTTACCTATTACTTCCGAACTCGTAACGACTTGCTCCGTGCCACCGCGCAATTCGGCATCGAGGCCATGCTCGCGCCGGTCACCGAGGCCGCCGCGCAGGGAGCCGTCACGAGGGCTGAGTTTCGGCAATTATTGATGCCGGAAATGCGCGACCGGCAGTGGTTTCGCCTGATGATGAGCCTGCTGATCGCGAGCGACGAGGATCCGTCGATCCGCCCGTGGTTGCAATCGTTTCACCAGCACGTTGAAGAGCGCCTCGCGGCCGCGTTCGCGGCGGTTGGCGTGGCTATTACCGCCGACCAACTGCACAGTCTGCACGCCACTTTTTTTGGCCTCCTGTTTCACGACATGCATTTTCAAACCGACGAATCGTTCGCGCGTGTAACGCGGGCAGCAGCGCTCGCGCTCGACGGCGTGCTCGCCGCGAGTGAGCAGACTGCGCCTGCCGCGCCGACGATGAACGTTGTTTCCAATCTTTTGCAGCAATGAGAGAAACCCTGATGCCGATTTCCGCATCCTCTTCAACCACTCGTCTTCGATGCTTGAACGCACGACGTGCAGCGCTCGCACTCGCGGTCATGTCGAGCCTCGGGCTTTCCGCCTGCGCGGTCGGCCCGACTTACTCGCCGCCGCCGGTGACCAACATTGCGCAGTGGAATTCGCCGCTGCCGCACGACGGCGACGTGAAAGCACTGGCTCAATGGTGGGCCGCCTGGAACGACCCGGCGCTAGTCACCTTCATCGATGCCGCGCAAACCAATAACCCGACGCTTGAACAAGCTACCGCGCGCATCAATCAAGCGCGCGCCACGCAAGGCATCGTTGGCTCAAGCGTCCTGCCAACTGTTTCGGGCGGCGCAAACGCGCAGCGTGGCAATGGCCAAACGGGTCTTGGCGCAGCAACGACGCTCGGCGCGTCATTGCAAGCCGCATGGGAGCTGGATTTATTCGGCGCGAACCGACGGGGGCGCGAGGCCGCCGACGCGCGCTTGAGTGCTCGCACGCTCGATTGGCACCAAGCGCGCGTGTCACTCGCCGCTGACGTGGCCGCTACGTACGTGAATCTGCGCATCAGTGAAGCGCTCGCGATGGGCTTCGAGCGCGACGCCGCGAGTCGCCGCGAAACCGCTCGTCTCACCGACCTGAAAACCGATGCAGGCTTCGAAGCACCGGCCAACGCTGCGCTCGCGCGAGCCGGGGCCGCCGAAGCGCACGCTCGTTTGATCGCGCAGCGAGCCGATGTGGATTTGTCGGTTAAGCAGCTCGTCGCGCTGACGGGGTTGACTGAGCGCGCTGTGCGCGACGCGCTGCCAATGAACAAGGCTTCGATTCCGGTGTCGCCCGCGCTCGCGATTGAGCGTCTGCCAGCTAGCACACTGTCGCAACGGCCTGACCTCGCTTCCCTTGAGCGCGAGTTGGCTGCGCTCACAGCCGACATTGGTGCGGCGGAGGCTGATCGCTATCCGCGCATCTCGCTCACAGGTTCCGTTGGATACAGCCTAGGTCGCGCAATGGGCGCGACGACTGACGGTGCAACGTGGGGCTTCGGGCCCTCCATCACGTTGCCGATATTCGACGCTGGGCGTCGAGCGTCGAACGTGGCGCTAGTGAAAGCGCGCTACGATGAAGCGCTTGCGGGCTACAAAGCAACGGCGTCGCGCGCCGTGCGCGAAGTGGAAGAGGCGCTGACGCAACTCAACGCCGCGCGACTGCGCAAGCCCGACTTGGCGGCTTCGCTCGCGGGTTACCAATCCTTCGAAAAGGCGGCCCAAGCGCGCCTCGCCGCCGGCGCGGGTAGCGTGCTGGAGCTTGAAGATGCGCGCCGCGCTGTGCTGGCCGCACAGGTCGGGCTGCTGGCGCTGGAACGCGAACAACTCATTGCAACCATCTCGTTGTACCGCGCAGTAGGTGGCGGATACAGCCTTGCGGATGCCGCGATAGCTCCGGCACGATGAACAACATTGAAAATGAATCAAACACGATGAAGCACCTTTCTCATACCGCACTGTTTGTCGCTATCTCTGTCGCTATCCTATCTGGCGTTTTCGTCATCAATCAGGTCAATGCCGCTGATGACAAAAAAGCGCAAGCGGCGGTCGCGAAACCCGCGTTAACGGTTACGACCGCACGCGCGACGCAGGCCGATTGGCCGCTCAAGCTCGCAGCCAACGGCAA
The DNA here is from genome assembly GCA_040079845.1 of Casimicrobium sp. Classification (GTDB taxonomy): domain Bacteria; phylum Pseudomonadota; class Gammaproteobacteria; order Burkholderiales; family Casimicrobiaceae; genus Casimicrobium. The sequence goes on from JBEBJR010000024.1 coordinate 22,715, forward strand.
TATCGCGGCCTGGCAAGAAGCCGTTGTGGGCGCTGAATCCAACGGCCTTCGCTTGAACGACGTTCGCGTGAACGTCGGTGACAACGTCAAGCGCGGTCAAGTGCTCGCGACCTTTGCGCCCGAAAGTATTCAAGGCGATCTCGCACAGCAAAACGCCAGTGTTGCCGAGGCGGAAGCCGCGCTCGCGGAGGCGGAGGCCAACGCTGCGCGCGCTCGAACCTTGCAGGAAACCGGCGCAATGTCGGCGCAGCAAATCAACCAATATGTGACTGCCGCCAAAACCGCCCAAGCTCGCCTCAACGCGGTCAAAGCAGTGCGTGACAACGGTCGCATTCGATTGGGTTACACGCGCGTGGTTGCGCCAGACGACGGCGTAATATCTGCGCGCGCCGCAACGGTGGGTGCAGTCGTGGGCACGGGACAAGAACTCTTCCGTTTGATTCGTAAGAATCGCCTCGAGTGGCGCGCGGAAGTCACCGCGGCAGAACTCGCCAAAGTGTCGCCCGGCCAAGCGGTGGTGGTCACCACGCCAACGGGCGCAACGGTCAACGGCAAGGTGCGTGTTGTCGCACCGACCGTCGACACCGCGACGCGCAACGCGCTGGTGTATGTGGATTTGGTCAACAGCGCCGCTGCGAAAGCGGGCATGTTCGCCAAGGGCGATTTCGCCGTCGGCGCGGCAAGTGCGTTGTCGCTGCCGCAGCAAGCCGTCATTCTGCGCGATGGTTTCTCGTACGTTTTCAAGCTAGAAGCGGGTAACAAGGTCTCGCAGCTAAAAGTGCAAGCCGGCCGTCGAGTCGGCGAGCGCGTGGAGATCATCAGTGGTGTGAAAGCTGGCGAAGAGGTGGTTGCAACGGGCGCAGCGTTTTTAGCCGAAGGCGATACGGTTCGCATCGGCGCTGCGGCTGCGGCACCCGCCACACCCTCTGCGGCCGCAACGCAGAGCGTCGCAAAACCTGTTGCCCCCGCCAAGCAGTAAGGATGCAACGCAATGATTAACGTTTCATCTTGGTCGATCAAAAATCCGATTCCATCGGTGATGATCTTTGTACTGCTGACGCTGGCGGGCCTGTTCTCGTTCCAGTCGATGAAGGTGCAAAACTTTCCCGATCTTGATTTGCCGACGGTTACGGTGGCGGCATCGCTGCCCGGCGCGGCACCGGGGCAACTCGAAAATGAGGTCGCTCGGAAGATCGAAAATTCCATCGCGACGTTGCAGGGCGTCAAGCACATCTACACCAAGGTGCAAGATGGAGGTGTGACGATCACGACGGAATTCCGTCTCGAAAAACCGGTGCAGGAAGCCGTTGACGATGTGCGCTCCGCAGTCTCACGCGTGCGTGGCGATTTGCCTGGTGATCTGCGCGATCCGATTATTTCGAAGGTAGACATCGCCGGCGGCGCCGTGCTCGCGTACACCATCGCCTCCAAGCGCATGGACGACGAAGCGCTTTCGTGGTTCGTCGACAACACGCTGACGCGCAAACTGCTGTCGGTGCGCGGCGTCGGCGCGGTCACACGCGTTGGTGGCGTCGATCGGCAGATCCAGGTGCAACTTGACGCCGCGCGTATGCAGTCGCTCAAGGTCAGCGCCGCAGATGTGTCGCGCCAATTGCGACAAGTGCAAACGGAAGCGGGTGGTGGTCGCACGGATTTGGGCGGTGCAGAGCAGTCAATTCGCGTCTTGGCGAACGTGGGCTCGGCAGAAGAAATCGCTGCAATTCAGATCGCATTGAACGATGGCCGACGTATTCGGCTCGATCAGGTCGCCACCATCAAAGATACCATCGCCGAACAACGTTCGGCAGCGTTTCTTAACGGCAAGTCAGTGGTCGGATTCGAGGTTTCGCGCAGCAAAGGCGCGAGCGAAGTCGAAGTCGGCACTGGCATTCGCAAATCGCTTGACGAGCTCAAGCTCGCTAATCCAGACCTTGAACTCACAGAGTCGTTTGACTTCGTAACACCGGTCGAAGAGGAATACAACGCGTCGCTCCGACTTCTGATTGAAGGCGGCTTGCTTGCCGTGCTGGTGGTGTTCTTGTTTTTGCGCGAGTGGCGCGCGACGTTTGTGTCGGCGGTGGCGTTGCCGTTATCGGTAATTCCCGCTTTCATCGGCATGCACTATTTGGGCTTTTCGATCAACGTGGTCACACTACTAGCGTTGTCGCTCGTGATCGGAATTTTGGTCGACGACGCCATTGTTGAGGTGGAAAACATCGTGCGTCATTTGCGCATGGGTAAGACGCCTTACGAGGCCGCGATGGAAGCCGCCGACGAGATTGGACTCGCGGTGATCGCGACGACATTCACGCTGATCGCGGTGTTTCTGCCGACGGCGTTCATGAGCGGCATTCCGGGAAAATTCTTCAAGCAATTTGGCTGGACGGCGTCGCTTGCGGTATTCGCTTCATTGGTCGTAGCGCGCCTGCTCACTCCGATGATGGCTGCTTACATCATGAAGCCGATCGTCGGCGCGCACAAAGATCCGAAGTGGCTTTCGATTTATATGCGCTGGGCCGGCTGGTGCTTGAAGCATCGGTGGGCGACATTGATCGCGGCGGCTGCGTTTTTTGTTGGCTCGATCATGTTGATTCCGCTGTTGCCAACGGGTTTCATTCCGCCCGACGACAACTCGCAAACGCAGGTTTATCTTGAGTTGCCGCCGGGCTCGACGCTTGCAGAAACCAAGGCGGCGTCCGAGCAAGCGCGACTTTTGCTGATGGGCGTGGAGCATGTGAAATCGGTCTACACCACGATTGGCGGTGGCACCGCGGGCACGGATCCGTTTGCGCCACAGGGTTTGGCAGAAGTGCGCAAATCTACGCTCACCGTGTTGCTGACTGAACGGGTTAAACGCCCGGTGAAGAAGCAGCCGATTGAAGCCAAAATTCGCACCGCGCTAGAACAATTGCCCGGCGTGCGCAGCAAAGTTGGGCTTGGCGGTTCCGGTGAGAAGTATGTGCTGGTCTTGACGGGTGAAGATGCCAACGCGATGGCCACGGCCGCGCGCGCCGTTGAGCGCGATCTGCGCACGATTCCTAATCTTGGCAGCATCACGTCGACTGCGAGTCTGGTGCGACCGGAAGTTGCAGTTCGTCCCGACAACGCCAAAGCGGCGGAGCAGGGCGTGACGAGCGCGGCAATTGGCGAAACGCTACGCATCGCCACGGTAGGCGATTACGATCAGTTCCTCCCGAAGCTCAATCTCTCGCAGCGGCAAGTGCCGATCGTGGTGAAGCTCGATACCGACGCGCGACACGATCTCGACGTGCTCGGTCGCTTAACCGTGCCGGGCTCAAAGGGCCCGGTGATGCTCGCGTCGGTCGCGGATCTGCAGATCGCCAGCGGCCCCGCGGTGATTGATCGGTACGACCGACAGCGCAATATCAATTTCGAAATTGAATTGTCCGGTGCACCATTGGGTGACGTCGTCGAAGCGGTGAACAACCTACCGTCCATCAAAAATTTACCCGCCGGCGTGAAGGCCGTTGAAGTGGGTGATGCTGAAGTGATGATGGAGCTATTTGCGAGCTTTGGTCTAGCGATGCTCACCGGTGTTTTGTGCATCTACATCGTGCTGGTGCTGCTATTCAAAGACTTTCTGCATCCGGTCACGATTTTGGTGGCGCTGCCGCTGGCGCTGGGCGGTGCGTTCGTTGGGCTGCTGATTGCACAAAAGAGCTTTTCAATGCCGTCACTCATCGGACTCATCATGCTCATGGGCGTGGCGACAAAGAACTCGATTTTGCTGGTTGAATACGCCATCGTCGCCCGTCGCGACCACGGTATGACGCGCTTTGAAGCGTTGCTCGACGCCTGCCACAAACGCGCCCGCCCGATCATTATGACTACGATTGCGATGGGCGCAGGCATGTTGCCGATTGCCATTGGTCACGGCACCGCGGACCCGAGTTTCCGTTCACCAATGGCTGTTGCGGTGATTGGCGGTTTGATTACTTCTACGATTCTTTCGTTGTTGGTAGTGCCCGCCGTGTTCACGTTCTTCGACGATATCGAAGGCGGGATGACGAAACTCAAACAGTGGGTTGGGCGTGGTTTTCGCCGCCGTAAGTAGCCGAACACGCGCTACGTTGGCTGATAAATCACTCGAAACCGTTCACATACGACCCGCATATCGTGTGTGAACTCGCGACCCGCAGCGGCGCACTCGCGCGTGAAAAACGTGGTGTGTGCTGCGCGCCAAAAATCTAGCGAAGCGTCGCCCTCTCCTTCCGTTGCCGCAAACTCTGCGGTCACGTCCGAGAATGCACATACTTCGACGGACTGCGTTTCGATGACGCACAACGCCGTACCCGCCCAGTTCGTCACCACACTCAGATCGCCGACCGTCGGCGGGGAGCGGCCTGATGCTTCATATGACGACAGCGATCCGGCCGTCGCCCGCTTGGTTCCTGCGAGAACCAACGCGGCCAGTTCATCCGCCAAGACCTCGCTATCCCCGAAGCAAAATGCCTCGTAGAAGCGCGACACGTCCACGCCACTAACCGTTGCCGTGAAATCGCTCCAAAACGCCATGATGTTTTCGGGAATTGGCATCTTGGTGAAACGTGAATAAGCTGACGGGGCTAGCCAGCCGATGGTAGATGCCCACCCGCATCGCGCGATTGCAACTCCGCAGTGAGGCGATCAAGGTTTTGCTCGTTTGCTGGTTCTACGATGTGCCGAACTTTTTCGGCAAAATTTGCGTCGCTGAAAACTTGCTCCCATCCGACCAAAGTGCCTTCAGGCTGAGTTTCTAGGCCAATGGTCAACACAAATTCGGGCAGCGAGATATGTCGAATGCGCACCAACGCCGGCGCGTCAATGTCCGTGAACTCGGATTCATTCGGATAGTTTGTGCCATCTGGGCCATGCATAGTTAACGACCAACGGCCACCGGGCTTGAAATCGAAGTGGTGAAACGTGTTCGTAAAACCATTCGGTCCCCACCAACGCGCTAGGCGCTCCGGATCGCGAATTGCGCCGAACACCGTGTCGGGCGAGAAGGGGAGTGTGCGTGAAGTGCGGAAGGCGGTCATCGTGTTTTCTAATCGCTGTTGAAATGTCGCGTGCCCCGGAAATATCTGCGGAACGTGAATATCGATGTGATCGGTAGCTACGTTACTGCGTTTTGTGGTGACAGATCGGACAACCCATTGTTTACATTTTTTATGGCGGTGCAAGTGGAACAACATTTAAGAATAAACGACAGCTACACGGTCATTTGCGCTACTTTTTACGTAATATCGACATTAAGAAAAAATTAGCTGCAAACGCCATGCAGTAGTCTATAGCGGTCAAAAGTTGCTGTACTTCTACCTATGTTCGTAAACGAACGATTCGCCAAATTTTCGTAGGCGTAGTTCAAGGCGTTTGCCGCAGCAGCCCTAGATTGACGAATGTTTTTTTACAACGTGGAGCGTGCCGGAAGCAGCGATAATCGTCCGTGAAGCATCGTGAGACGCTGCATGCAACACGTTGGCAATGCCTGATGACGTTGTGGTTGCATGGGATGGTTTAGCGAGCAAGAAAATTTTCAAGTCAAGGAGGCCCCATGCAAGGATTGATGCAATACCACCCGCTGATGATTTCGTCTGCGATTGAGTTCGCGGCGACGTATCACGCTGACGCAGAGATCGTTTCGCGTCGCGTTGAAGGCGACATTCACCGCACGAATTACGCTGAAGTCAATGGCCGCGCGAAGCGTATTGCCAATGCATTCGATGCGATGGGGCTGGCGCGTTCTGCGCGCGTCGGAACGCTAGCGTGGAACGGCTATCGGCATTTCGAGCTTTACTACGGTGTTTCGGGCTCGGGGCGCGTGTTGCACACGGTGAATCCGCGTCTGCATCCAGACCAGATGGCCTGGATCGTGAATCATGCCGAAGACGAGGTGATGTGTTTAGACATGTCGTTCCTGCCGCTCATTAAGGCGATTGCGCCGAAGTGTCCCACGGTGCGGCTCTACGTAGCGATGTGCGATGCGGACAAGCTGCCTGCGGATTCCGGCGTTGCGAACTTGGTGAGTTACGAAGCTTGGATCGCGGCGCAGTCCGACCAATACGCGTGGCCCGTGTTCGATGAAAACTTGGCGTCAAGCCTTTGCTATACCAGCGGCACCACGGGCAATCCGAAGGGCGTGTTGTATAGCCACCGCTCGACGATGCTGCACGCGCTCGGCGCTGCGTCGCCGGACGTGATGAACGTTACGTCGCGCGACTGCGTCTTGCCCGTCGTGCCGATGTTTCACGTAAACGCATGGGGCTTGCCGTATTTGCTGCCGATGATGGGTTGCAAAATCGTGTTTCCCGGCGCGCAACTTGATGGCAAATCGATCTACGAATTGTTCGAGTCGGAGAAGGTCACGTTCTCGGCGGGTGTTCCGACCGTGTGGCAAATGCTGCTCGGACATTTGGGCGCAAACAATCTCAAACTCTCCTCGATGCGGCGTACGGTGATCGGAGGCTCGGCCTGTCCGCCGGCGATGATGGATGCGTTTCGCGATCAATACGACGTCACGGTTTATCACGCGTGGGGCATGACCGAGATGAGTCCGCTCGGCACCTATGGCAACCTCAAAGGCAAGCACATGGAGGCCGATTGGCCGACGCAGCGTGCGCTACTTTTGAAGCAAGGCCGTGCCGTGTTTGGCGTGGATATGAAAGTGGTTGATCCGGATGGTAATGAGCTTTCGCGCGACGGCGTGGCGTCGGGCGATTTGCTGGTGCGCGGTTCGTGGATTGTGAAGGAATACTTCAAAGGCGACGGCGGGCAGATTCTCGATAACGACGGCTATTTCGGCACGGGTGATGTGGCAACGATAGACCCCGATGGGTTCATGCAAATCACCGATCGTAGTAAAGACGTGATCAAGTCGGGTGGCGAGTGGATCAGCTCAATTGATGTGGAAAACATCGTGATGGCGCATCCAGCGGTGATGATGGCCGCCTGCATCGGCATCAAACATCCGAAGTGGGACGAGCGTCCGATTTTGGTTGTCGTGAAGAAACCGGGCGCGGAGGTGACGGCGCAGGAAATCATCAAGTTTTACGACGGAAAAATTGCAAAATGGCAGGTGCCAGACGACGTTCAATTCGTTGAAAGCATTCCACTTGGTGCGACCGGAAAAATGATGAAGGCGAAACTTCGCGAGCAGTTTGCGAGCTACGTTTTGCCCGCAGCTTAGCGCTCGCACTAAAGTTGCCCAGCGCGATACGCCTCACACGCTGATGCGTATCGCGATGTCGTCTTTGATGGCTTTGAGCGAAAAGCTGGTGCGGATAGATTTCACGCTCGGCAAGCTGCGCAGTTTGCCGAGCAGTGTGTTGGAGTAGTCCTCCAAATCGCGTGCGACAACCATGAGTAAAAAATCTTCCGGCCCGCTCATGCCGTGGCAAAACACTACCTGCGGGATCTCGGTCACAGCCTGCTCAAACGCGCGCGCCGAAGCGTCGTCGTGTCGGTCCATACTGATTTGCACCATCGCGAGTACCGAGAGCCCAAGCTGTTTTCGATTCAATACCGCGCGGTAGCCCTCGATCACTCCTACTTGCTCCAACCGCTTCAATCGCCGCCACGCGGGCGACTGCGAAATGGAAAGTCGTGTGCCGAGTTCGGCAGAGGTCAAACGTGCGTCGTCTTGCAATTCACGTAGAAGCGCGAGATCTGTTGGGTCGAGTGGGTCTTGCATATTTTCAGTTGTCCGTGATTGCTATCGCGCGCCATGCCACATGCGCGCGACAAGCGCGCAGCATTGAATTTGAACGCACCTTGCGTAGGTGACGCCGCTTGCGAGAATAATTAACGCACAAATTGGCAAATCAGGACTTAAGTATGCATATAAAGGTTGATTAGGCACACAGATAGCGAAGAATTAACATCAAGTAGTACATAAACTTTCCGTAAAGTCGTCTCTGCAACGGCAACCTGTTTAATTCACGCCTTAGGTGTTCACAATGGCTCGTGTCAGTCCCGTTTTTCCACATTTAGTTGACCCAAAAGGTGTTGATTGCTCAAACAAGCGGCGGCCCATGGGCGTTACGACCGACTCAACGCGTCAACAAAAAGCGGGCCAAAACGAGGGCCAGCCGACGGTCGAGTTCAACGGCAACAGCAACGACTACGTTGCTTATCAGTTCATTGATTTGTTGCACACATTGCAAATCCCGCGCAGCGAGGGCTACGACGAGTCGTGCTTCATCATCATGGGACAGGTGAAAGAGCTTCTGTTTCAAGGTCTGCACTTTGAACTGTTCAACGCAATGCACCAGATTGAGAAAGACGAATTGGCGGAAGCTATCCGAATGCTGGGCCGCGCGCGTGCAATCACCGAGTACATCGGCAAGTCGTGGGATGTCCTGTCGACGATCACCGCTGACGGATTCAACGAATACCGCGATTCATTGGGTCAAGCCTCGGGTCAGCTATCGTTCATGTATCGCCACGTCGAATTTATTCTGGGCAACAAGAGCGAGCGCCTAGCAATTGCGCACAGCAATATTCCGCATGTGTGGCCCAAAATGAAAGAGGCGCTGGAATCTCCGTCGCTTTACGACCGGATTTTGGCGTTAATGGCAAGACGCGGTTACGCCATCGATGCCGCTATGTTGGATCGCGACTGGAAGCAGCCTTATGCGGCGAATGATTCAGTCGAGGCGGCTTGGCGAGAAATCTATGCTGAAGCGCGAACCGAAAATCCACTGTTCGAACTGGGCGAAGCGCTGGTGTCGTTAGATGACGCGTTTTCGCAATATCGTTGGCGGCATTTCACATCTGTTTCGCGCATCATTGGCCACAAACCGGGTACCGGCGGATCGGCCGGCATTGGTTGGTTGCGCCACGTCACGGAACTACATTTCTTCCCCGAACTTTGGTCGCTCCGGACTACGCTTTAACCGCACTTTAACTATGACATCACAGTACATTTCCGACACCGCGCTTCAAACTGCGAAAGCGATGGATCAAGCCGATCCGCTTGCGCATTGTCGTGATCGATTTAGTTTGCCCGAAGGCGTGATTTACCTCGATGGAAACTCGCTCGGTGCATTGCCGAAAGGCGTAAGCGAGCGGTTGCATCGTGCGATTAACGACGAGTGGGGCGTGGGTCTGATTCGCTCGTGGAATGACGCCGATTGGTATCCTGCGCCGCAGCGCGTCGGTGCGAAAATCGCGGCGCTGATTGGCGCAAATGTGGGCGAAGTGATTTCTTGCGATTCGACGACGGTCAATCTTTTCAAGGTGTTGTGCGCCTCGATGGGAGACAATCCTACACGTGACACTATCGTGTGCGAAGAGGGCAACTTCCCAACGGACGCTTACATCACGGAGCGCGCCGCGAAGCTTTATCAAAAGCGGGTGCTGCTAGCCAATCAAGACACCATAGAGGCCGTGATTGCGGAGGCAGGTGACAGGTTATGCACCGTTGCGCTGACGCATGTGCACTACAAAACCGGGCGCATGCTCGATATGCAACGCGTGACAGCGCTCACGCATGCAGTCGGCGGCCGCATTATTTGGGACTTGGCACACACCGCTGGAGTGATTCCCGTGCAATTGCATGCGTGGAACGTGGACTACGCGGTAGGCTGTGGTTACAAATATTTGAACGGTGGCCCTGGCGCGCCGGCGTACGTGTACGTGCGCGACGACTTAATCGCTGCGCTAGATCAACCGCTTGCGGGCTGGCATGGTCACGCAGCGCCGTTTTCGTTTGAGCAGGGGTATCGTGCGCATCCGACGATTGATCGTTTGCTGGTCGGCACGGCATCGCAACTTGCGGTGATTTCGCTGGAAGCGGCGCTTGTTGCGTTCGATGGGGTGTCAATGCTGGACGTGCGTAGAAAAAGCGAATCGCTCACCGCATTATTTATTTTGCAATTCGACGCGCAACTCGCGCCATTCGGTTTTGAGCTAGTCACGCCACGCGACGCAGCAAAGCGTGGCAGTCAGGTGTCGTTCACCCACCCCGACGGGTACGCGATCATGCAGGCTGTGATCGCACGCGGCGTGATCGGTGATTTTCGTGCGCCGAACATTCTTCGGTTCGGTTTCGCGCCGCTGTACTTGTCGCATCAAGACATCGTCGCCTCAATCGCGATCATTGCCGACGTGATGCAGACTGGTGAATGGAAACACGCGGAGTTTTCTCAGAAAAAAGCAGTGACCTAACGGGTCTCGCGCTATCGCTGCGGCATGTCTTTGATGCTGTAGCCTAAGCTCACTGTGGCGTCGGGCGCGATAGGCGGCATCGTTGCGTTCCACGCTTCCCACGCGGATCGCATTGCTTCAAGGCGCTGTGGTTCGCGCGCCGCATGGTTCGCGCGCTCCCGGTCGTCGGCAACGATGTTGAACAAATAATCGTTGCCGTCAACGCGTAAGTATTTCCAATCGCCATCACGATGCGCACGCTGACCGCGATGATTCATGCGCCAGAACAGTGGTCGATCAAAGCGGTGTGTCGCATCTTTTAATACCGAAGCTATCGATACCCCGTCCAGCGGAAAATCTGGATGCGCAGCCGTTTTCGCAACATCAAGCATCGTCGCAGACCAGTCCATCGTGAGACAGAGCTGCTCAGTCTCACCGCCACCCGCAATTACGCGCGGCCAATGCGCAATCCACGGCACGCGAATGCCGCCCTCGGTCAAATCCATTTTGCCGCCGACAAGCGGCCAGTTATCGCTGAAACGCTCACCGCCGTTGTCACTGGTGAATACGATCAATGTGTTGTCAAGTTTCCCCGCTTCGCGAAGCGCTGCGACAACACCACCGATGCCTTCATCCATATGATGAATCATGCGACGGTAAGTCTCAACGTTCCCGCCGTGCAGATGGAAAAGATTGCTCTTCACCTCCTTTGCCAAAGCTTCATCATCGCGCGTTTCCCACGGCCAATGCGGTGCGGTGTAGTGCAGGCTTAAGAAGAACGGCGAGTCCGCGTTCGCCTTTACGTAGTCAACCGCCCGTTGCGAAATTAGGTCGGTCAGGTAGCCGTCCGTCGGCACTTCAGTCTCGCCTTGATATAGATCGTGATCGCCACTGTTAGCACAGTGCGTGAAGTAATCGACACCACCGGACATCGGTCCAAAAAATTCGTCGTAACCGCTCATGAGCGGGCTGAAATGCGGCGGATATCCGAGATGCCATTTGCCGAAAAGGGCGGTGCGATAGCCGCTTGCTTTGAGTTGTGAGGGTAGCGTTGGATGCTCCGGCGGCAAGCCCAACGTGCTGCTACCTTTGCTCCTGCTGTTAATCGGCTCTTCGGCGGCACCGCGCAACCGGTATTGATAGCGTGCAGTCATCAGTGCAAATCGCGTCGGCGAGCACACAGGTGAATTTGAATAGCCTTGAGTGAATTTAATGCCGTTCGCCGCGAGCTGATCGATGTTCGGAGATACCGCACCGAATTGCGCGTCTCTTCCCCCGTAACAACCGAGGTCGGCAAAGCCAAGGTCGTCAGCGACGATGAAAATGATGTTAGGTCTATCGTCGCGTTGTATGGGTTTCATTGGCGAGAGTCCGGAGAGAGCGAGTGCACGAAGCGCTATCGGTACGCTTTACGCAAACAGGATTGCGTATCTTACCGCCGTCGGCAGGTCGATCTTGCGCCTAGTCGACGGCGTTTTGTGCATGTGCTGCGCTGTCTGGTTTGCACTCTACGCATACCGAAGTACAGCACAACGCGCCGACGGGCTAGCATCACACCATGACTTCTGACGCACCCTCATCACTTGCTGCCCGCATGGCCGTTCCGGCCTTTATTTTTGTCTGGGCCACGGGCTACATCGTGGCCAAACTTGCTGCAACTGATGCAGAGCCGTTGTCGTTTCTTATTGTTCGCTACATCGGCGTGTGTGTGTTGATGACGGTGCTAGCGCTGGTCGGACGGGCGGTGTGGCCGAAGGGGCGCGATGTGTTGCACATCGCAATTGCAGGCGTACTCATTCAAGCGCTCTACTTGGGCGGTGTGTGGGTGGCGATCCGGATGGGGCTTTCTGCTGGCGTCGCGGCGCTGATTGTGAATATGCAACCGGTGCTCACGGCGTGTCTCGCGCATTGGACTGGCGATCGTGTGACACGGCGGCAGATGGTTGGTGTGGTCGTTGGCTTCGTGGGCGTGCTGTTGGTGCTGGCGGCAAAACTCGGTGCGGCGGCGATGTCAGGCGCGTTGGCTGCGCCGACGGTAATCTGCTTCGCGGCGCTCCTAGGCACGACGTTTGGCGTGATTTATCAAAAGCGCTTCGTCCCGAAGTTTGATCTGCGTGCGGGGCAAGCCATTCAGTTTGCCGCTGCTATTGTGGCTACCCTTCCGTTCGCTTTGACCTTCGAGCATTTTTCAATTGTCTGGAGCAGGGACGTGATTTTCGCGATGCTCTGGAGTGTCTTGGTGTTGTCGGGCGTCGGCATTTCCATCATGTTTTATTTGCTGCGAACGGGTTCGGTGACGCGCTTGACCAGCACCATGTACATCGTGCCCGGCCTTACCGCACTGATGGCGTGGGCGTTCTTTGGCGACACGCTCGGTTGGAACGTAGCTGCGGGCATGGCGGTGACGCTGCTGGGCATTTACTTGGTGGTGTCGCAGCCTGCCTGTAAGGGCGGCGAAGCATAGCGGGCGTGTTCGTCCAAGCGCCAACTGTGTTGTGTGGCGCGCGCGGCACTTTATAGAGCGCGCAGCGTTAAGCGACGAGCATGGGGTTACTCCTCGGGCGTCTGATCTCTGCCGAGCCGCACTTGGTGAGGATTGGGGAACTTGTTTCCGTAGATGTCTTCGCCGTCGAAGTAGCGACGACCCACGCCTCGTTTTTTGCTCGGGTCGTCTTCTCGTCGCTCTTTCCCGAACTCGGCCATCGTGGTCTGCTCGTCCTTTATTTGTTTCTCAGTAAAAAGCTCGTAGGCGTCGACAAGCTGAAAATTGTCGATGTATCCGCGCGGGTAAGGCAGCACGGCTGAGAGCACGTCACCGACGTCAATGTTGACCGGATAATTTGCTCTCGTGAGTTTCAGATTGAACGTGAAATCGCGTCTCAGATTGTCGGACTCGACCACTGCGGTCATGTTTTGCATGCCATCGATGAACAGGTTCGGCGGCTGGATCGTCATCAGACTCACACCCGGCGGTGTGCGCAGCGCAAAGGCGGTTTGTACCGTCACAATGCCTAAGCCGAAATGTGAGCTGATCGTCTGAATCGGGCCGCGCGGTAACAATTCTTCCGTGTTGTGGATAGTGATCGTCGTGTCCGATGGCTCCGGCCCGCCGTTCCAGACGAGCGTAGCTTTTATGATCGATCGCATCGCGAAGCCGTGTTGATTACCCATAATGAGCGGTAAGCACAAATAGGCGTGTTTCGAAAACCATTCCCGGCGCTGTACGCCGTTTAGGTTAACGAACAGTTCGTCTTGCTTGCTCTTGTAAAAATTGTCGTACGGGAGCGCAGCAATGTGATTGGCGGGAACGGTGATCATAGTTTTGGAGCGACCCCGAAGCGGTCTTCTTTTGATGCATTGAAAGTGAGGAAGCTTGCGATGGTGTGGCGCATGCCACCGGTCACCATACGCACGCCGTGTAGGTACTTGAGTGTGCCCGGAAAAAGCACCAACGTGCCTGCGGTCGGACGCATTTCGATGTTGAGTTCTGGAAAGTAAATTTCACCGCCGTCGTAGTCCTCGTTCAGATAGATGACAGCCGCGAAATTTCGCCATGGGAACGGGTGCGGGTGGTTGCCGGGGTTTTGCGCATCGGCATGCGGTGACAACTGATACCCCTGCGGCCATCGAGCGAAGTTGAGTACGTCGGAGTACAGCGGCGGAATCGGGCCCATTTGTTCCTGGAGCGTTTCGGTCAACCGCTCGATGATGCGATAGCGTAACGAAATCATGGTGTCTCGTACTTCCGCGTCTTGGATTTGCGGTAACGCGAGCGTCCGCCCTTTCCAATAGCCGCTATCGGCCTCTGTCAATGCGCCGAAATCCATTTCGTGTTTCGCGAGAAAGCGCGCGTACAGCGCTAATTCCTCCGCCTGCAAAAAACTCGTAACAACCAGCGGAAAGCAGGGCAATACGGTGGATGATCGGGATAAATTTGCGTCGACAGCGGCATGCGGTGATGTGTTGCCGGTAGCGGGATAGCGATGGAGGTCGGGTGCACTCATTGCAAAAGTATATCCAGCGAGTGATCTGATTTTTTGCCACGTTTGCACGGCGCTGGCACACCTGGTGTCGCAGAGCGCACGCTGGGTTGACGCAGGTCGAGTCGCTGAAACCCGCAATCTTGGTAGTACAACTTTTCAATTCGGATGACCGGCTGGCGGAAGTTTCATGCGGATTAGCTTGCAAGTCGACTGATATAAAAATACAGTGCTAATCCATACAGAACTGTCGCTGGACACGAAAAGCTGAACAGAGTTACGAACCGTAGCAATTTGGGTGGATGCTCGCTGAGCTACGCTCGTCATTCTCTGTTTCAGAAATATGACCTACGCCATGAATCCTGCTGATTTTTCCGCCGAAGCGCTTTCAACCGCCTTTCGCCGTCGCGAGCTTTCTCCGGTTGAGGTCGCCACCGCTGTCTTCGCGCGGCTCGATGCATGGCAGCCAAAGATCAACGCATTTTGCTTTCAGGATCGCGAGCGCACATTGGCTGATGCGCGAGCGTCTGAGGCGCGCTGGCACGCGGGCGCGCCGTGCTCGCTGCTTGATGGCGTGCCGATCTCGATTAAAGATTTGATCTTGACGCAAGGCTGGCCCACGCGGCGCGGTTCGCGCACCATTGACGCGAATCAGGCGTGGAACGATGACGCGCCGAGCGTGGCGCGCATTCGCGAAGCCGGGCTCGTCATCATCGGAAAAACCACGACGCCAGAGTTTGGCATCAAGGGCACCACTGACAACACGCTCACCGGCGTTACGCGAAACCCATGGAACGTTACGCGCACGCCCGGCGGTTCGTCCGGCGGAAGCGCCGCTGCGGTGGCGGCTGGCATCGGGCCGCTGTCCGTGGGCACCGATGGTGCGGGCAGCGTGCGCATCCCAGCGGCGTTCACCGGCGGGTTTGGCATGAAGCCGTCGTTTGGGCGCGTGCCCGCGTGGCCGCTCTCGCCATTTGGCACTGTCGCGCACTTGGGCCCCCACACACGTACGGTGACGGATGCCGCGATGCTGATGAACGTGATTACGCAGCCGGATGTGCGCGACTGGACGTCATTGCCGTACGATCCACGCGATTACACGGTTGGTTTGAACGATGGCGTGCGCGGGTTGCGCGTGGCGTTCAGCCCGACACTGGGCTACGTGAACGATGTTCATCCGGAAGTTGCTGCGGCGGTACGTAAATCTGCCGACGCACTGGCGGCGCTCGGCGCGCACGTTGAAGAACTTGATCCGGGCTTCGACAATCCGCTTGAGATCACCATGAAGTTGTGGTTTGTGGGCTCGGCCACCTTGGTCAATGCGATGACGGCAGAGCAACGTGCGCTGGCTGATCCGTCACTCTTAAAGCAGGCCGAATTGGGCAATCGCGTCACCACATCCGAGCTTCAAGCGCTCACTAAGCGGCGTGGTGAATTAGGCATTCTCATGCGCAAGTTTCATCAGCGTTTTGATCTGCTCGTCACGCCCGGCGTGTCGGTGCCAGCGTTTGTCGCAAAGGCGTCAACCGAGTGGGATACGCCGATAGAAAATTTCCTCGATTGGACGCCATTTTCCTATCCGTTCAACCTCACGCAGCAGCCGGCGTGCGTGTGTCCGTGTGGCTTTGATGCGGACGGACTACCTTTGTCGATGCAAATCGTCGGGCCGATGCACGGTGATGCTTTGGTGCTGCGTGCTGCGCGTGCGTTCGAATCCGCGATGCCGTGGAAGCAGATTGCGCCGCTTTCTAATTAGTTCTACCTTGGCCGTCGTGCGGGTAACGAATTACCCATACGACGAGCGGCTGCAAGTGATACAACTCATGCCCTCAATGTGATCGAAGAGAGACGAAGATGCCTGACATTTTGAGCCTCGGCGAACCGATGTGGGAGATGAGCGCAATCCCTTCCGAGCCGGGTAAATACACGCTTGGCTTCGGCGGGGATACCGCGAATTTTTGCGTGGCCGCTGTGCGCCAAGGCGCAAGCGTGGGCTACATCACGCGGGTCGGCAGCGACGCGTTTGGCGATCAACTGCGCGACATTTGGAAACGCGAAGGCATTGATGGCGCGCAGGTAACGGTCGATGAGCGTGCGAGCACCGGCGGATATTTTGTGCACCACGGCCCGAACGGTCACCAATTTAGCTACGCACGCGCAGGCTCAGCAGCGTCTCGGCTTGCCCCAGGTGATGTAGATTCAAAAGCTGTGGAAGCCGCGCAAATGGTGCACACCAGCGGCATCACTCAGGCGATTTCTGCGACTGCACGCGCCGCAGCGCTTGCGATGTTCCAAACCGCGCGCGCGGCCGGCGTGAGCACTGCTTTTGACGCCAACTTGCGCACGCGCTTGTGGAGTATCGGCGAGGCCCGCGAAGCGCTCGCGGAAATTTTGCCGTTGACCGATTATTTCTTTCCATCGATTGAAGACGCAACGGCGCTGTCGGGCACCGAAGATCACGACGCGATTCTTCGTTGGGCACACAGCCTTGGTGCGAGCGTGGTGCTGCTTAAGCTCGGTGCCAACGGTGTGAAAATCAGCCAAGGCGCGGGCGCGGACGTGATTCAGATGGCTTCGTTTCCGGTGGACACTGTGGATGCCACGGGGGCTGGCGATTGCTTTGCGGGTGCGATGGCGGCGCGCTTTGTGTTGGGCGATGGACTGCTCGATAGCGTGCGCTATGCCAACGCTGCTGCCGCACTAACCACCACGGGCTACGGCGCGATCAACGCTATTCCCATGCTTGACACGGTGAAATCTTTTTTACTGTCGAGAGTATGAAAGCCATCGCCCTAATCGCTCATGACCGCTGCAAGCAAGACATGATTGCGTTTGCACGTGTTCATGCGCCGATGCTTCGCCAGCGTGCCTTGATCGCTACTCGCACGACCGGATCGTTGCTCGAACGTGATGCAGGACTTGACGTGGAATGCGTGCTCTCTGGTCCAGAAGGCGGCGACTTACAAATCGGAGCGCAGATTGCCGAGGGCAACATCGCGGCGGTAATTTTTCTGCGTGACGTGCTGACCTCGCAACCGCACGAACCGGACATCACGGCACTGCTTCGCGTGTGCGATGTGCACAACGTGCCTGTTGCGACGAATTTGGCGACGGCGGAACTGGTTGTGGCGGGACTTTCTGCGTTGCAGTGAGCGGGTAGGCTAGTCGAATTTCGCAGGACGCTTTTCAATAAACGAGCGAATGCCTTCCGCGAAGTCGTTTTTCGATGCACACGATGAAAAGCTCTCTGCCTCGGCGTTTAGCTGGGCGCTCAGCGTGTTCGACATTGACGTGTTTACAAGCCGCTTGATGCCCGCCATCGAGCCGCGCGCGCTACGCGCGATCTGTTGCGCAATTTTGTCGACCGCCGTATCCAGTTCGGCAAGCGCCACTACCTTGTTGACAAAGCCCAGTCGTGCAGCCTCGTCGGCCTTAATGCGCTCTGAAAGCAAGGTCAACTCCATCGCTTTTTTCACGCCGACGAGGCGCGGCAAAAAGTACGACTGACCGCCGTCAGGCGTCAGGCCAATTGCTTTGTAGGCCGTGGCGAAATAAGCATCTTCGCTCGCGATGGTCAGATCACAACCAACGGCGATGCTCATGCCAAATCCCGCGCAGGCGCCGCGCACTTTGGCAACGGTGATCACATCCATGCGCTGCATTAGCTCAACGCCCGCGTGGATAAAGTGGATCATCTCCATGAAATGCTTCTTACGTTCATCGCCGGGAACGGTGAGCGTGTCGCTGAAATCCTTGATGTCACCGCCAGCCATGAAATGGTCACCCGCGCCTTGCACAATGACCACACGAATTGACGGATCGTTCGCGATTTGCTGAACTGCCGGGACAAACGCCCTGGTCATCGCGGTGTCGAGCGCGTTGAGCGCCTTTGGTCGATTGAGCGTGAGTGTGGCAACGCCTGCGAGCGTAGGGTGCGGAGTAACTAGGATCGGGGAATCGGTGGACATAACGGCTCTGAACGATTGGAGGGTTAAGCGAATACTTCAAATGCAGTGCGCAAGGTGTTGAAATGAATATCGACAATGTCGGCGACATCAACAGCATAGCCGCCCGCCATGGTTACCGCCACCGGGACGGCCCAGTCTCGCGCAAGACTCAACACGTAGCGATCACGTTCTGCGAGTCCATTTTTGCTGAGTTTCAAACGGCCCAAACGGTCGCCTTCATACGGATCGGCACCAGCTAAGTAAATCATCGCGTCGGGTTTGAACGCAGCGGCGATGCGCGGCAAATGTGTTCGTAACGACGCTAGGTAGGTAGCGTCATTGCAGCCGTCGGCAAGTTCAACATCCAAGCTGCTAATTTCCTTGCGAACAGGGTAGTTTTTCTCGCCATGCATTGAGAACGTAAACACACTTGCGTCGCCCGCGAATATGCTCGCTGTGCCGTTGCCTTGGTGGACGTCTAGGTCGCAGATCAACACGCGCTTAATGCCGTAATCGCGTTGCAGAACCCGCGCAGCAACAGCCGCGTCGTTGTAGCAACAAAACCCTTCGCCGTGATCGCGAAACGCGTGGTGCGTGCCGCCCGCGAGGTTCACGCCACATCCCTCGTTGAGCGACGCTATGGCGGCAGCGATGGTTGCGCCCGCGGAACGCCGTGCACGCTCGGCCATCATTGGGCTCCACGGAAATCCAATTTGACGCACTTCACTCGCCGTGAGTTCGCCTGCGGACATGCGATGTACGTACGCGGCATCATGTGCGAGTAGCAGTTGATCGTCGGTTGCAGCGGGCGCTTCTTCGAGCGCATCGGGCGCGAAGATTTGCACCGCTTCGCGCAGCGCCGAATACTTCTGCATCGGGAAGCGGTGGCCGTCGGGCAGCGGCAACACAAAGTGATCGGTGTAGAAAACTTTCACGGCGTTTGCTTAAACGGCGAGCTCTCGCCTAGCTCTTCTAACGTGTGCGCGATACCCACGGTTTCGCGTGCCAGGTAGTCATCCACAGCGTCGGCAAAGCGAGGGTCGGCGAGCCAGTGCACGGAATACGTCGCGGTCGGCAACAAGCCGCGTGCGAGCTTGTGCGCGCCCTGGGCACCGCCTTCAAAATGCTTGTAGCCGTTGGCGATGCACCAACTGATAGGTTGGTAGTAGCAGGCCTCAAAGTGGAGCGACTTGAGAGGCTCTAACGTGCCCCAGTAACGGCCGTACACCGTGTCGCCGCTGGCGATGCACAGCGATGTGCATAGCGGTTCGCCGTTGCGTTCACCCACAAAGAGCACTGCTGCGTCTGCGCAATTCGCGCCGAGCTGCTGAAAGAAATCGAGCGAGAGATATGGCGTGGACATGTGCGCGCGATAGGTCGTGTCGTAGCAGCGATAGAAAAACGCCCAGTCAAACTCACTTATCTCTGCGCCGCGCGCAACGCGCCACTTGACGCCCGCTTCGGCCGCGTAGCGCCTGTCCTGTTTGATCCGCTTGCGTTTGTCGTGCGCCATTGCGCCGAGCATCGCGTCGAAGTCGGCGTAGTCATTGTTTTCCCAATGAAACTGCACACCTTGGCGCAGCATCAACCCCGCGTTTTGCCACGCATCCGCCTCGCTCTTCGGGGGAAATAGAACGTGCAAACTCGACACGCCCAAGTCCTTTGCGTAGGTCAGCGCGGCGCGCATGAGCGATAGCCGAACCGAATCGTTAACCGCCAACACACGCGGGCCGCTGCACGGCGTGAACGGTACAGCAGACAACAATTTCGGGTAGTAGTTGCCGCCCGCGCGCTTGTAAGCGTCAGCCCACGCCCAATCGAAAACATATTCGCCGTACGAATGCGCTTTCAGGTACAGCGGCAGTGCCCCGATCAACGCGTCGACGTTGCGGGCAATGAGGTAGCACGGTTGCCAGCCGGCGCGGGCGGTAGCGCAGCCGGTGGCGTGTAAGCCGTGTAAATAGGCGTGTGAAAGAAAAACATTGCCGCCGGAGGTTGCGACCAGTGTGTCCCACGCTTCAGCGCGGATGTCCGCGAGCGAATCTACTACTTCAATTTGCATGGTGGCATTGTGCCGTATGTGTTGTTCGCGTCACGTCGGTTTAAACGACCTCGACGCACGTGCGATAGCTTTCCGCGATTTCGCTTTGATGCATCGAGGCTACGGGATCGTCAGTTACCGCCCAGACTGGTGACGCTCGCGCCCTACAATTCAGCAATGAAAGCTGTCATTGCCCAACTCAATCTCACCGTCGGCGACCTCAAAGGCAATGCCGCGAAAATTCTCGATGCGGCGCGCTCCGCCGCTGCGGTGAATGCGGATCTACTGCTCACGCCTGAGCTGTCAATTTGTTCGTATCAGCCGGAAGATTTGTTGCTGCGTCCTTCGTTCATCGCGGCTTGCAAAACCGAAGTTGAAACGTTGGCGGCGAACCTGCCGCCCGGACTTGCCGCAATCGTGGGGCTGCCATGGCGCGATGCAACCGGGCTGTACAACGCGGCAGCGGTGTTGCGCGGCGGCAAAATCGAGGCGATTTATCGCAAGATGGATCTGCCGAACTATTCCGTTTTCGACGACAAGCGATATTTTGAGCATGGCAATGCGGCGACGGTGTTTGACGTGGGCGGCATCAACGTTGGTGTGTTGATTTGCGAGGATGTTTGGCTTTCGCGGGCGACCGCGCTGGCGCGCGAAGCAGGCGCACAGGTGCTTGCGGTGCTCAATGGTTCGCCGTACGACACCGAGCATCTCGCGGCGCGTGAAGCGGCGTGTCGGGAGCGAGCAGGCGAGCAGGGCTTGCCCGTGATTTTTTGCAATCTCGTGGGCGGGCAAGACGAAATCGTCTACGACGGCCAATCGTTTGTGATGGACGGCAAAGGCGACGTGACCCAGCGGTTGCCGGGCTTTGTTGAGGCCACGACGGTGGTTGAATTTGTCGGCGCTGCACCAAAACCTGTGCGCTACAACACCCTGCCATCGGTCACAGCGGACGTGTATGCCGCGCTCGTGCTCGGCGTGAAGGATTACATCAATAAGAATCGCTTTCCGGGCATTGTGCTTGGCTTGTCGGGTGGGATTGATTCGGCAGTCGTACTTGCGATTGCGGTGGACGCGCTCGGCCGCGACCGCGTGCGCTGTGTGATGCTGCCGTCGAAATTCAACGCCGACATCAGCCTTGAAGACGCGCGCTGGATGGCTGGGGTGCAGGGGATTCGCTACGACGAAATTCCGATTGAGCCGGTGTACGAAGCGTTCGAAGCGGCGCTCGCCGATCAGTTCAAGGGCTACCCGGTCGACGCCTCCGAAGAGAATTTGCAATCGCGCATTCGCGGCACAATTCTCATGGGTATTTCCAACAAGACGGGCCACCTAGTGCTCACGACTGGTAACAAGAGCGAGATGACGACGGGTTACGCCACGCTCTACGGCGATATGGCCGGTGGCTTTGCGGTGCTTAAGGATTGTGACAAAGAACTCGTCTACGAGATGGCGAACTACCGCAATACGCTCGGCCGTGTGATTCCGGAAAGGGTGATCGTACGACCACCGTCAGCAGAGCTTCGCCACGACCAGAAGGACCAAGACTCGTTGCCCGAGTATCCAGTGCTCGACGAAATTTTGTCGCTGTACGTTGAGGACAACCTAAGCGCCGCCGAAATCAAAGCGCGCGGCTTGCCAGGACCGGACGTGGATAAGGTGGTGCGCCTGTTGCGCATCAACGAATACAAGCGCCGCCAAGCGCCCGTCGGCCCGCGCATCACGCCGCGCGCGTACGGTCGCGACTGGCGTTATCCGATTACGAATGGCTGGCGGGAGTAGGTGCATGACCTAAGCCCGTTGCCGCTTTTGGAGCTGTAGTACAGCTTTTCTGCGTGAACGACAGGTTGGCTTGAGTTTTTTAGTCTTTTTATGAGAAATCGACTAACTCAATAAACCGTCTGAAACGACTGCCAGGCGGTCGTTGGTGCGTAAAAGCTATTGTCTTAACAGCTGCGGCGCACGACATTTGCGCACAAGGGAACAGGCGAGCGACGACGCTTATTGGTCTACCAAAACTTCCACCAAGCGTCGCCGACGGTCACGGCGTCACGCTTAAAGGTGGTTTTGTAGATGCGCTCGGCGTCTGTGGCGAGCTGCGTGTTGCCCATCGCCTTGTAGCTCTGCACCATGATGCGCAGCGCTTCTTCGTTGGCGGGCGTGTTCGGGAAGTTGGTCAAGCAGCTCTGTGCGCGGTTGATCGCGGCTTGGTACGCGCCCCGATTGAAGTAGTAGCGCGCAACGTGCGCTTCGTTTTGCGAGAGCGCGTTCACGAGGTAGCGCAAGCGCTGCGCCGAGTCGGCGTGATATTTGCTCTGTGGGAATTTTTCGACGAGCGTTTTGAACGTGTTGTACGACTCGCGCGCAGATTTTTGGTCGCGTTCCGACAAATCTTGTGTGGCTACAAACGAAAGCAGACCTAAGTCTTCGATGAAATTGGCTAGGCCTTTGATGTAGTAGGCGTAGTCCACGTTTGCATGGTTTGGGTAGAGCTTGATGAAGCGATCTGCCGCCGCAATGGCTTGCGCGCGCTCGTTGAGCTTGTATTGGGCGTACGCGGTGTCGATGATGGCTTGCTGCGATTGCACGCCGTACGGGAAGCGCGATTCGAGCGTTTCGTAGAGCTTAATTGCTTCGGCGTAACTGCCCGCGGTCAAGGCTTCTTTGGCCCGCTTATACAATTGCTCCACAGCTTGCTTACTGGGATCTTCAGATTTGGCGAAAACGCCGCTGAACCAGCCGCAGCCTGACAGCAGCACGCTAGCCGCAATCATGACGATAAACGTTTGTAGTTTCGCGTTTAGTTTCGCGGCAAAAAGCATGGCAATTCCTGAAAATCCAACGTGCCAGACTGACACATCCAAAATATGACCTTGATTATAGGTGCCGTCGTCCGATGGCTTCACCGATACGGCAATGACGCCATGCTGGCAGCAATGGCGGTCGTGCGCGCCCCCCGCGGAGCTTGTCTGTGAGCGACCCGATCACCATTCCGTTTTCAATGGCCGGCATGCGGCTCGACGCTGCGTTGGCCCAGCTTTTCCCCGATCACTCGCGAGCTCGTCTTAAGGGCTGGCTCGACGAGGGCCACATTGAGGTCGATGGCGAAGTCCGCGCTGGTAAATCTAAGCTCGAAGGCGGCGAATCGCTCGTTGCGCGCTTGCCCGAGGCCAAAGTCGAAACCACGGCCGAACCCGAAGACATCCCTATTGATATCGTGTTTGAAGACGAGCATTTGCTCATCATCAACAAGCCCGCGGGCCTAGTCGTGCACCCCGGCGCGGGCAATCGCGATGGCACGCTGTTAAACGCGCTCTTGCATCACGCGCCGCAGCTCGCCAACGTTGCGCGCGCTGGCATCGTGCATCGCCTCGACAAAGACACGAGCGGCGTGATGATGGTGGCAAAAACCATTCAGGCGCAAACGCATTTGGTGCGTCAATTGCAAACGCATGCGGCGTCGCGGGAATATCTTGCGCTGGTGCACGGTGAAGTCAAAAAGCCCGGAACTGTCGAAGGCGCGATTGGCCGCCACGGCAAAGACCGAACGAAAATGGCAATTGTCGTGATGGGCGGCAAACCGGCGGTTACGCATTACAAGCCACGCGAACATTTCGGTGGCCCGGCGTTGCGTGGGCGGCATTACACATTGGTGGAATGCAAGTTAGAGACCGGACGCACGCATCAAATTCGCGTGCACCTGTCGGCCAATGCGCGTCCCATCGTCGGTGACGCAACGTACGGCAAGCGCGGAGACACGATGTTCGGGCGTCAGGCGCTACATGCATGGCGGTTAACCGTTGCGCACCCTGTAACGGGCAAGCCGATGCGTTTCGTCGCACCAATGGCGAGTGACTTCAACTACTTGCTGCGCCAGCTTCGCGCTGAGCGCGACAACGTGCGCGTGCTAGATACGGATGAAGATGATTTTGATGACGATTTCGATGAGAGCGGCATCGAGGTGATTTACGTTCGTGACTAACCTGCGCTCAACTCCGCAACTCATCACGCCACAATGGTCCGCGCCGGACAACGTCGCTGCGGCAATGACCACACGCGTCGGCGGCGTCAGCGCGGTACCGTTTGATTCACTGAATCTCGGTTACGCCACCCCGGACAATCGCGCGAACGTCATGCAAAACGAGCGTTTGGTCGCTAGCGCAATGAGCGTTGAAACGGGTGCAATTCGTTGGGTGTATCAAGTGCACGGTATTGACGTACATCATGCTGAAACGTTGCCGGTGAACGACCCGCTCGGCGCGACGACGATTCAGGGCGACGCCATCGTGAGCCACACGCCGGGCCTCGTGTGTGGCATCAAAGTCGCCGACTGTATGCCCGTTTTATTCGCAGCAAGTGACGGTTCAGCGGTCGGTGCTGCACATGCGGGATGGCGCGGACTGTCGGGCGGTGTACTAGAGCGCACCGTAGCGCAAATGCGATGCAACCCAGAAAATATTGTGGTGTGGCTTGGGCCGTGCATTGGACCGCAAGCGTTTGAAGTGGGTGAAGACGTGCGAAAAGCGTTTGTTGATTCCAACGTAGGTGCCGAGAAATTTTTCGCTCCAAGAGCAGCGCCTGGCAAATTTTTTTGCGACATGTTTGGCCTCGCCTTGCGGCGGCTCAATGCAATCGGCGTGACGCAAATAGCGGTCAGCGGGCGCTGTACGGTGTCTGAGCCCGAGTTTTTCTACTCGCACCGGCGCGACAAAATCACCGGGCGCATGGCGGCGTTCGTCTCGATCAAGGCCTGATGCCACGCTGCGTTCACCGGGCGTAAATAAAACTCCGACATAATCACCGCATGCCGGAAAAAACCGCTGCCACCCCGATTGCGATTCAACGTCCGCAAGACATTGCTGCGTGGGTGGCGATTCGCGTCGGCCAGCCAGCGGCCGCTCGCGGTACCGCGGCGGCGGAACTCATGCAGATTCTCAAGCTCGATGAAGACTGCGTAGCCGCCGCGTATCTCACGCCGCTGCCCGCAGACGTCGCTACGTTGGATCTCGTGAGCGCCGCGTTTGGCATTGAGGTCGGAAAGCTCTTCGCGGGTGTGCACCGCATGGCAGCGATGCAGGGGCTGACCAAAGCTGCGACAGCACCGAGCACGCCTGCGCAGGCCGCGCAACAAACAGAAGTTTTGCGCAAAATGCTTTTGGCGATGGTCGACGACATGCGTGTCGTTTTCGTCAAGCTCGCAGAGCGCTTGGTGTCGCTGCGTGCGGCGGCGCTGTCTAGTGAAGCGCGGCGCAATGAAACGGCGCAAGCCGAAGCGCGCGAAGTGATGGATGTGTTTGCACCGTTGGCCAACCGCCTTGGTTTGTGGCGCTTGAAGTGGGAGCTTGAAGACCTGTCGTTGCGTCTGCTCGAGCCCACGGAATATCACAGTATCGCGCGCTATCTGGATGAGACTCGCATAGAGCGCGAAGCCTACATCGACACCACCAAGGCGACGTTGCGTGATGCGTTGTCGAAGGCGCACATTCCGGGCGAAATTACGGGTCGCTCAAAACACATTTATTCGATTTACGACAAGCTCAAACGTAAACGCTGCGCAATTGAGGAGTTGTACGACATTCGCGCTATCCGAGTTATCGTCCCAGAACTAAAAGACTGCTACTCGACGCTCGGGATCGTGCACAGCATGTTCCAGCCGATTCCAGGCGAGTTTGACGACTACATCGCCAAGCCGAAGGCGAACAATTACCGCTCGCTCCACACCAGTGTGATTGGCCCACAAAACCGTGCGGTCGAAGTGCAAATTCGCACGCAGGACATGCACCAGTTCAGTGAGTACGGCGTGGCGGCGCACTGGAATTACAAAGAGGGCGGTAAGAGCGGAGACGATGCTGGTTTCGCGGAGAAAATTTCGAGTTTGCGACAAGTCTTGTCGTGGGGCAAAGAGGTCACCTCGCCGGGAGAAATGCTCTCTGGGTTCAAGGCGTCGCTGTTTGAAGAGACGATTTTCGTACTCACGCCCCAAGGCAAAATTATTGATCTGCCGAAAGATTCCACCCCGATTGATTTTGCATATTCCGTCCACTCTGGCTTAGGGCATCGCTGTCGTGGCGCGAAGGTTGACGGCGCGATGGTGCCGCTCAACACGCCGCTAAAAAACGGACAACGCGTTGACATTATCACCATCAAAGAGGGCGGCCCGTCGCGCGATTGGTTGAATCCGGACACCGGCTACCTGCGCAGCCACCGCGCGCGCGGCAAAGTGCGGCAATGGTTTAACAGTCTTGAGATTCAGGAAACGTTGGCGCACGGGCGCGTGGTTGTTGAAAAAGACTTGCAACGCCACGGCCAGACGGCGCTCAATCTCGACAAACTTGCGCATGACGCGGGCTTCAAATCGCAGGACGAATTTTTCGCGGCGGTTGGCCGTGCTGAGCTCAATACGCGTGAGCTTGATGTTGCCATTCGCAAGGCTGCTGGCCTGCTGGAGGCGATTCCCGAGCCTGATTCGCGCGGCGAAATGCACACCACGCGCAGCCGCGCAAAGGCGGGCGGCGGCGGCATTTTGGTGGTTGGCGTGGATAAACTTATGACAGGGCTTGCCAAGTGTTGCAAGCCGGTGCCGCCGGACGCGGTAGTGGGCTTTGTCACACGCCTAAAGGGAATCACCATTCACCGGGCTGATTGTGCGAACGTCGTTCGCATGCAAGCCAGCGAGCCGGGTCGCATTGTTGAAGCGGGCTGGGGCGAGGGCGCGAGAGACGATCTGTTTAGTGTGCAGGTAGAAGTGATTGCGCATGACCGACAAGGCTTGCTACGAGACATTTCTGACGTGCTCGCGCGTGAAAAAATTAACGTCACGGCGGTGAACACGTTGAGTCGCGATTACGTCGCCAAGATGAAGTTCACGGCCGAGGTGAAAAGCATGGATCAGTTAAAGGGTGCGTTGGCGCAGGTGTCGCAAGTAAAAGGCGTGCAGAACGCGCGCCGGATTTAGCCACCCACCCGCCCCTTCGCGGCGATGTTTCGCATCTGGCGAGCCGCAACACGATCGAATTTTTAAGGAGAGACACAATGAAATTCCACCATTTGTTCAAGGCCGCGGCGTTCGCGGTGAGTGCAACGTTTGCCTTCGTGGGCGCTGCGCACGCGCAGTATCCCGTCAAGCCGATCAAAATTGTCGTTCCGTTCCCGGCCGGCGGCACGACCGACATCTTGGCGCGAGCGGTCGCTGCGGATTTGCAGAAATCGTTTGGCCAAGCCGTCGTTGTTGAAAACAAGGCTGGCGCGGGAGGCAACATCGGCTCCGACTCCGTCGCCAAGTCTGCGCCGGACGGCTACACACTGTTGATGGGCACCGTCGGAACACACGCGATTAACGTTTCGCTCTACCCAAAAATGCCCTATGACGCGGTCAAAGATTTTGCGCCGGTATCGTTGGTCGCGGGTGTGCCCAATGTTTTGGTTGCCGCGCCTTCGTTTTCGGCAAACAGCGTTAAGGACTTGATTGAGGCAGCAAAAAAGGCACCGGACAAACTGACCTTCGCGTCGAGCGGTAACGGCACCTCCATTCACCTCTCGGGCGAATTGTTTAAGCAATTGGCCGGTGTGCAGATGACGCATGTGCCCTACAAAGGTTCGTCTGCGGCGCTGCCCGACGTGTTGAGCGGGCAGGTCAACGTAATGTTCGACAACGCACCCTCGGTGATGCCGCACATCAAAGGCGGGAAATTAAAAGCGATCGCGGTCACCAGCAGCAAGCGTTCGCCTGCACTTCCGGGCGTGCCAACGGTTGCTGAAGCGGGCTTTCCGAGCTATGAGGCTAGTTCATGGTTTGGTGTGTTGGCTCCGGCAGGCACCCCGAAGGACGTTGTAGACAAACTCTCAACGGCCATCGCCAAGGCGCTGCAAACGCCCGAGATGAAAGAGCGTTTGGCCGTCCAGGGCGCAGAAGCGGTGGGCAATTCACCGGAGCAATTCGCGGCGCACATCAAAGCCGAGATCGAAAAATGGTCGAAAGTGGTGAAGGCATCGGGCGCGAAGGTTGACTGACCTACCGGGGTTACGGGGCGCTATTGAGTCGATTGAGTCAATGCCTCGATAGCGCTGGTTGGCAACTCCCGCCAGTTACGTGCACCGATGTTTAGCGCGATGCATTCGCTCGTCGCGTTGTGATGGCGCATCGCGTGTCTTTTTGTGGCCCGAGTGACGAGACGATCCGCGTGGGCTCGCTACGCCTCGTGAAGTGGGATGCCGCGGACCGTCGTGCGCCGCGCGGAAAACGAATGCAGGATGACCAGCAGCTTTTGAGCGCTAGCGACAGCTATGCGGTGGTTTGAGGTGTTTTATTTTATAAGTCGACAATAGTTAAAATACGCTTGAAACGACTGCCGGGCGGTCGCTAAGTCGAAAAAGCTGCTTTGTCGAGCGAGTTGGTGTTTGTGAGGCTGACGTGCGCCCAATCATCCCTGACGCGAGCATTTCACGGATTTCACGTGGTTACGCAGCGGAGGCTCCGAAACTGTCTCGACGCACCCACCACGGGAGCCTGTAAGCGGCTGTCGGCTTGCTTTGTCACACCAGACGAGCACGCAGCGCGAGGAGCGCCGCCGCATTGCTCCATGAGTGGACGCGACTGATGGCGGTGCTGATGGGCATCCACTCGGACGCGACGTGTTCACGCGGCGCAAGGGTAGGGGAGAGCGCGGCTGGAAGACGCAGCGCGAAGCAACGTTCGCGGTTGTGGGTGATGCCGTCTGGGTAGCGGTGTCGCCAGCGCGGGTAAATCGTGTAAACGTTCTCGTAGCCAAGGTCCATTACGCCGCCAAAGCCGGCTGCTGCGAAACCGGTTTCTTCCTCAACCTCCCGCGCAGCGGTCTCGGCGAAGGATTCCCCGATTTCTTGCGAACCAGTGACCGATTGCCAGAATCCGGCGAAATCAGCGCGTTCGATGAGGAGCGTCTGGCCGTCATCGGTAAACGGAATGACGAGAACGGAGCGGGGGATTTTGAGATTCAAAAGTAGCGATTCCACCAAGGCAGAGAATCATCGCGCTGGTCGTGGCGAAGGTCGTGATAGCAGTTGCGCCCCCATTTGTACGCGAATATCGCGAGGAACGCGAAGAGAAAGCAGACGCTGCCGCCCGCGCCTTTGAACGCCAATACGATACCCGCGAGCGCAAACCCTGCGGCAAGAGCGTAAAGGATCAGCCCGAAAGTTTTCATGCGAATCGTGGATCTTTTGACGGTGCATCCGTCGTTGAAATCATCGCGGCACTGACTTCCAGAATCAGGCCAATACAACGCGCAATGCACGCCCCGACTCGGCCCAGCTCGCAGCCGATTCGTCAAAAATTTCGAGCAGCATCGTCCAGTGTTCGCCAAGGCGCGCTTCGGCGCCTGTCGCATTCAAAAGCACAATGGTGGTACTCGCGGCTTTTCCCCAAGAATCGTCATTGACGCAATCGGCGAGGGCGTCCCAGTTGTGACCAAAATGCTGAGGCAGTTTCAAGCCGCTGGCGAGCGCTTCGAGCAGCGCTTTTTTTGATCGAATACCCTTCAGATCGACGGTCAGCACGCGCTCCGCGCGCACGTCCACGAGGGAGGTAGTTTTTGTTTTCGCTGTGGAGGTGGCCATCGTTTTGCTCAGCGTGCGATGCACTTGAAGGATTGATAATGATCGTCGCTGTAGTAGCAGGCTTCAAGCGCGCGCTGATCGCCACCACACACGATACGTCGCGCGCCACGGTGCTTCACGCCCGGTGTACGCACGGTGTATTCGCGGTAATAGCCGCGCTTTGCTTTGGGCAATATGCGCTCGCGGTTGTTAAAGCTGATCCCGTCACGATTGCTCGCAAAGGGGCCGCCCTGGGCGATGAGCGCCAATGTCTCCTTGCCCTGTCGCGGCAAGTCCTGCACGGCAATCACGCCGCCGACAGGGCACGCAGGCGCACGGGCTTGCGCATTGCTTGATTGAACAGCGACCAGCGCCAACGCTGCGAGTGCGGCGCTGCTGAGAATGCGGCGTAACGTCTGTTTCATTGCGATATTTTTCTTGCGTCGGTAGCTTGTGTAGTGTTGCACTTTTATTGCGACTTAAAAACGCGTCTTTTCCGCCGACTCGTCGTTGAAAATGCTCGCAATACGTGCGTATTGCTGTGCTTTTCGCCTAGATTCGACGAAAAATCCATCGTTTTATAAGTAGCAAACAAGATGCAACACTACACTAGCACGCAGCTACAGAGGCGTCGTTAAGTTAACCCAGCGCCCGAAATTCGAGCTTCAGGCAAAGGTCTTGAACCACCGTCATCCCCGCGTTGCGCGCGATACGCGCGGCGTCGTCGTTGATGACGCCAATTTGCATCCAGAGAACACGCGGCAACGGAGATACGGCGACCGCCGCTGTGGCGACCTCGACCATATCCTCGCTGCGACGGAAGCAATCCACGATGTCTATGCGCTCTTCGATGTCCGCGAGCGCCGCAACGCATGGTTCACCCAGAATCGACTGCCCCGCGTAACGCGGGTTGACTGGGATGATGCGAAAGCCCGCGCGCTGCATGACTTCTGCGACTTCATAGCTCGGGCGAGTGGTATCCGCTGACAAGCCCACCACTGCGATCGTTTTCGACGTGTCGAGCAGCGCTTTGAGTTCTGGCTTTGTCAGCATAAACGCCTAGCGCACACGCCGAAATGACGAAATAGTGTCGTTCATCCCGACGGGCATCTCAGGATACTGACCTGGGCCCAACGTGAAGCAGCGGCCGCCAAAATTGGCGTGTTCGCAGAATTGCCACGTGCCTAGGCTAATAAATATCGAAGACGTCGCATCGTTGAGACCGGTACGCGAGAGATCAGAAATTTCGCCCGTTGCGCGAAGCGTGGTGCCGTTGAAATTGCCATGCTCATAAAGCCAAATGGGGTGACGACTGCGACCCGCGCCAGCGTCCATCATGACGTAGTTTTGACCGGCGGGACTGAGGCCGGACCAGCTTGGCTCCGCGCTCAAACGGCGCAGCGAGGAGATCGAACGGTCAAGCTGTGGCGGCAGGCGACGGTAGTCGCCGGGCCCAAACACGAGGCATGAGCCACGATAGTCACGGTCTTCGCACGCCTCCCAATTGCCGCCAAACACACGCATGGATTGGATGCGATCATTAAAACCTGTGTTGCGCAGTGAATCGACATCGCCGTCAAATGTCATCGCTTGCCCGCCGAAGTCTGGGTTGGTGTAGACCTCTACTCGGACGCGGTCATAAGGATTGACGTAAGCGGGGGCAACCGCAACAGGTGGAGGAGGTGGGGGGGCTGTGTTGGCAGCAATGACGCCGCCAACAATGGCGCCGATGGCGGTTGCAAAGGGATCGGGTCGGTGCTCATTGCGCGGTGGCTCGGGACGAACCGCTACGGGTTGGTCAACCACGCGCACGCTGACAATGCGAGCCGCAAGTTGCGCGCCGAGATCCGGGTATTGTCCGGGCGGTAGCGCTTGGCAACGCCCGGCGTAGCTGAAGTCGTTACAGACTTCCCACGTGCCTCCAGTGACGATTGCGGAGGATGTGCGATGGCTAAAGCCAACCAACTCAAGGTTGTGGCTACTTTGCTCGAGGTTGACCGTGCGGCCCCGGAAGTCACGCCCTTCAAATAGTTGGATGCGCGGCGCAGCGTAGCCAACCGTAGGCGATGCCACACTGCTGTAGGTCACGTCACGCAACGACGCAACAGTGTCGCCGTAGCGATTGCCAAGCTCTCGGTAGTCGCCTGCGGAAAGACGACGGCACTCACCGGTGTAATTTGCTCCCGAGCAAGCCTCCCACACGCCTGAGCCCACGCGAATCGAACGTGCGACCCCTGTCGGTAAGTTCGGTTCTGATCGCGAAATGCGCGCGAATGACCCGGTAAAGTCGCGGCCGCTGTAAAGCCACAAGTCCGAAGCGTAGGCGGCGGTAGCGGACAGAAGCAACGAAGCGGCGAGAAATGCTCGCGAAAATGCGCTAACGGAGCGTGTGAATTTCATGCGTCCTCCTGATGACACTAAAACAGTTTGTGGGGCAGAGCGGCAGTTTTGAGTAAAACGCCCCGTAGAATGGGGACGTTGACAACCCTGCTTTGCCGGATGAGTCGGAAGCGTAGCGCATACGTCGCGCTGCGTCACCTACGCATTTTCTGAATGATTGCTTTTTTGCTCCGCCGACTCGCGCAATCGCTGCTGGTAATGCTTGCGATGAGTGTGCTCGTGTTCGTCGGCGTGTACCTAATCGGCAATCCCGTTGACATTCTTATCAGCTCACAGGCCGATCAAGCCGAGCGCGAACGCGCCATCATTGCGCTGGGCCTCGATAAATCCCTCTGGGCACAATTTGGCAGCTTTCTTATGGGCGCGGTGACCGGTGATCTGGGCCGCAGCTTTGCGCACGGGGTGCCTGCGCTTGAGCTCATCTTGAGCCGGATGCCTGCGACGCTGGAATTGGCATTTGCGGCAATGTTCATCGCAGTTGGCGTTGGAATACCGCTCGGCTTGATCGCAGGACTCAAGCCGGACGGCGTGTTGGGCAAGACGATCATGGCAGGGTCGATTTTGGGGTTCAGCTTGCCAACATTTTGGGTCGGTTTGATGCTGATCATGTTGTTTGCAGTTTTTCTGGGCTGGCTGCCGTCGAACGGACGCGGCGAAACGGTGACGGTGTTTGGCAGACCTTGGAGTTTTTTGACCCTCGACGGGTGGTCGCACCTGATATTGCCTGCTGTGAATTTGGCGTTGTTTAAGCTGTCTTTGTTGATACGACTGACGCGTGCAGGTGTGCGCGAAGCGTTATCAATGGACTACGTGAAATTTGCGCGCGCGAACGGCTTGTCGAGCGGTCGCATCGTGGGCGTACATGTGTTGAAGAACATCATGATTCCGATTGTGACAGTGATTGGGCTGGAGTTCGGATCGGTGGTTGCGTTCGCGGTCGTCACAGAAAGCGTTTTTGCATGGCCCGGCATGGGCAAGTTGTTGATCGACTCGATCAATGTGCTAGATCGGCCGGTGATCGTGGCCTACTTGCTGGTGATCGTGATGCTCTTTGTGTTGATTAATCTAGTCGTGGATTTGGCGTATTCGGCACTCGATCCTCGGGTGCGGCTCGCCGGTTCGGAGGCGCATTGATGACGGATTTGTCCGCAGTCAACGCGCAGCCTGAGCCAGCGTTGTGGCGCGAAAAGGCAGCTGACTTTGTGTCGAGCAAAGTCGCCGTCTTTGGTTTGCTGCTATTCGTCGTTGTTGTGCTGGCGGCGCTTTTTGCACCTTGGTTATCCATGCAAAATCCTTACGATCTGTCGCAGCTCGACATCATGGACGCCCGACTGGCTCCGGGCAGCGCCGCGGCCAACGGGCAAGTGTTTTTGATCGGTAGCGATGAGCAGGGGCGAGATTTGCTCTCGGCCATATTGTATGGGTTGCGGATCAGTCTCGGGGTAGGCATTGTTTCGACATTGATCGCCGTTTCGCTCGGGCTCGCCGTGGGATTGATTGCGGCGTACAAAGGCGGACGCTGGGACACGATCATCATGCGAGTCGTCGACATTCAGTTGTCTTTCCCAGCCATTTTGATCGCACTCATTTTGCTTGCGGTGCTCGGCCAAGGCATCGGGAAAATTATCGCAGCGCTCGTCACAGTGCAGTGGGCATACTACGCGCGCACAGTGCGCGGCGCGGCACTCGCTGAGAAAAATAAAGATTACATTGTCGCAGCGGAGGGGCTGGCGTTGTCACCGCTTCGCGTGGTGTTTAAGCATTTGCTACCCAACTGTTTGCCACCGCTTATTGTGGTGGCGTCGGTTCAGGTGGCGCATGCGATCGCGCTAGAGGCGACGCTGTCGTTTCTGGGGCTGGGATTGCCGATTACAGAGCCCTCGCTCGGCCTGCTGATTGCTAATGGCTATCAATATTTATTGTCCGGCAAATACTGGGTGAGTTTTTTCCCGGGGGTGGCGCTTTTGGTGACGATTGTGAGCATCAATTTGGTGGCGGATCAGCTGCGCGACGTACTCAATCCGAGGCTGGCTAAATGAGCGCGCTTTTGGACGTGCATGGGCTAAAGACGCAATTCGCAACGAAGCGAGGTGTTGTGCACGCTGTCGATGACGTTAGCTTGTCGGTCGGCGAAGGCGAGGTGCTGGGGTTAGTCGGCGAATCGGGTTCTGGTAAGTCGGTGACGGGGTATTCGATTCTCGGTTTGATCGATGCGCCCGGACGTATCACTGCGGGTTCCATCAAATTTTCAGGGCGTGAATTGGTGGGGCTTGCCGAGCGTGATTGGCGAGCCATTCGAGGTCGAGAAATTGCGATGATTTTTCAAGATCCGATGCTCACGCTCAATCCGGTCTTGCGAATTGATACGCAGATTATCGAGGCGATTCATGCGCATGCTGATGTGAGCACGGCGCGGGCGCGCGAGTGGGCGGCGGAGGCGTTGGCGGGAGTAGGCATTCCATCACCGGAAGCGCGACTCACGGCGTACCCTCACCAATTTTCAGGTGGAATGCGCCAGCGTGTGGCCATCGCCATTGCGTTGCTGCACAAGCCGAGATTGCTGATTGCCGATGAGCCCACTACTGCGCTGGATGTGACGATTCAAGGCCAAATTCTTGCGCAGGTCCAGACGCTTGCTAGCCAAATGAAGACAGCGGTCATTTGGATAACTCATGATTTATCGGTGGTAAGCGGGCTGGCAGACCGGATTGCCGTTATGTACGCTGGACGTGTGGTGGAGGCAGGGGCGACAGACGAAGTTTTGACGCGACCCGCACATCCCTACACGCGAGGACTTTTGCGTTCATTGCCATCGCAAAATCGTCCCGGCGAGCGCCTAACTCAGATCGCGGGCTCCCCGCCCAAGGTGGTGGGGGCACGTGTTGGTTGCGCATTTGCGCCCCGCTGCGCGGACGCGCAACCCAAGTGCCTTGCGGATGATCCCGCAGCGTCGGCCTTGGCCGTTGGCTCTGCTCGCTCGTTGCGCTGCCATTTTCCGTTGAATGCGGGGCGCTCCTTGGATAGTCGCGAGGTTGCGCATGGATGAGACGCTGCTGTCGGTGCAAAACGTTTCACGTCGGTTCGTCAAACCCCTAGGATGGGCCGAAAAGTTCGCCAATAAGCTCGGCGCGACGCATCAAGAGGTGGTTGTTCATGCGCTTGACGATATCTCAGTGCAAATGACTCGCGGTGAGGTGTTGGGGGTCGTGGGCGAATCCGGCTGCGGCAAAAGTACGCTGGGGCGCATTGTTGCTGGTCTTCTTGCTCCATCATCTGGCGTGGTGACGTTTTCACCCGGTTCAAGTGAACTGGC
This sequence comes from Casimicrobium sp., assembly GCA_040079845.1. GTDB lineage: Bacteria > Pseudomonadota > Gammaproteobacteria > Burkholderiales > Casimicrobiaceae > Casimicrobium. The sequence goes on from JBEBJR010000024.1 coordinate 58,112, forward strand.
GGATGCGGAAAAAAATCATCGCCTAGCGCGCCAGATGATTTTTCAAGATCCATCGGCGTCGTTAAATCCAAGAATGCGCGTCGCCGAGCAAGTCGGTGAAGCTGCGGTAGTGCATGGATTCGTGACTGCGTCCGGCATGCGGGAATACGTGGCGGAATTGCTCCAACGTGTTGGGTTGGATACGAGCGCGATGGCTCGATATCCACACCAGTTTTCTGGCGGTCAACGCGCGCGCGTTGGTATTGCCCGCGCTTTGGCCGTAAAGCCAGAGCTACTTGTTTGCGATGAATCAGTTGCGGCTCTGGACGTTTCCATACAGGCGCAAGTGCTCAATGTGTTTTCAGAGCTACGAGAGTCGTTGGGGCTGACGTACATGTTTATTAGCCACGATCTGGGCGTCGTTCAACATTTGAGTACGCGCGTTGCGGTGATGTATCTCGGCCGCGTTGTTGAAATTGGACCTGTCAAATCAATTTTTTCGTCGCCCAAGCATCCCTACACGCAGGCGCTGCTTGCAGCAATGCCGAAAATTCGCACGGGACATCAGCGATTCGTGGCGATCCGTGGAGAGGTGGCGTCACCTGTGAATCCACCCTCGGGTTGCCATTTTCATCCGCGCTGTCCGCGCGCTCAGGAGCGATGCAGTGTTGAAGCACCACCGGTGACGATATCTGGCGACATTCGCGTCGCTTGCCACTTCCTTTAATTTTTTGAACACATTTTGTTATGACTAAACGCAAGCGCTGGGTGATCGGCAATTGGAAAATGAACGGCTCCTTGGGGGCAAACGCAGCCTTGTTGGAGGCGATTTCCGCAGCGCAATCGTCTGCCGTTTCTGCCGCCGCAATTGCGGTGTGCGCGCCGTTTCCCTACCTCACGCAGATGCAGCGTGCGCTGGGCGCAACGGGAGTGCGTTACGGCGGGCAGGACGTCAGCCAGCACGCCGCGGGCGCCTACACTGGACAGGTCAGCGCGTCAATGTTGTTGGAGTTTGGCGCATCGCTGGCGTTAGTGGGGCACTCCGAGCGTCGCCAATACAACCACGAAACTAACGAAGAGGTTGCTGCAAAAGCCACCGTACTTGTGGCCGCCGGTTTGACGGCAGTAATTTGCGTTGGTGAGACGCTGTCAGAACGCGAAAGCGGAAAAGCGGAAATGGTTGTGGCATCGCAGCTTGCCGCGTGTGCGGGTGTGATTCGATCGGCCACCGAGCGGGTGGTTGTCGCATATGAACCCGTGTGGGCTATTGGCACCGGAAAAACTGCAACAGCAGCGGAGGCACAAGCGATGCACGCGTTCATTCGTCGTGAGATAGCGCGCATCGGGGCTGATGCCGCGTCCATCAGCGTGCTTTATGGTGGTAGCGTAAAGCCAAGCAACGCAGCCGAATTGTTTGCACAACCCGATATTGACGGCGGATTGATCGGTGGCGCAGCGCTCGTTGCGTCGGACTTTTTAGCCATCGTGTTTGCGGCTCATTAATTTGTCGGTCGTGATGGTGAAGGGTTAACCACGTAGCTATGTATAATTTATGGCTATGGAAATTTTTCTTCTCGCAATTCATGTAATCGCTGCTGTCGCGATTCTCGTGTTGGTGCTGTTGCAGCACGGCAAGGGCGCAGACATGGGCGCGTCGTTCGGAACGGGTTCGGCTGGTAGCGTGTTTGGCGCTGCAGGGTCGGCAAACTTTCTGAGCCGAGCCACAGGCATTGCAGCCACAATATTTTTTGTAACCAGCGTTGCATTGACGTATGTCGGTGCTCACCGCTCGGCTTCATCCGGTAGCTTGCTCCAAGGCGCGTCGCCCGAGCCTGCAAAAACGGAGCAAACGACTCCGGCTTCAGTGGTGCCCGCACAGCCAAAATCAGATATTCCAAAGTAGGTAAAATAGTCAGTAAGTTACAGCCGTCGTGGTGAAATTGGTAGACACGCTATCTTGAGGGGGTAGTGGCGAAAGCTGTGCGAGTTCGAGTCTCGCCGACGGCACCAACAGCAGAATCTCGAAGCAAATAGTGTTTCGGGTAACAAGGAGGGCGGGGCATCCAGTGCGTACCGCCTTTTTTTTGGGGATTTTGATTCATGTCACTTCAAACCTACGTCCCGATCCTGATGTTCATGATCGTGGGCCTTGCCTTCGGCTGCGTGCTGCTGGCTGTAGGGTGGCTGATCTCCCCGTCCAAGCCTGATCCAGACAAGCTTGCCCCGTACGAATGCGGATTTGAGGCGTTTGAAGACGCGCGTATGCGCTTTGACGTTCGCTATTACCTCGTAGCCATTCTTTTCATTTTGTTTGATCTTGAAATCGCATTTTTGTTTCCTTGGGCTGTTGCGCTCAAGGAAATCGGATTTGTGGGATTTCTCACGATGATGGTCTTCCTCGGCATTCTGACCGTGGGTTTTATCTACGAGTGGAAAAAAGGCGCCCTTGACTGGGAATAGATTGAGTCAAGCGTTGAGCTGCATTAAAGGGTTGTCGGTATGAGTTTAGAAGGCGTCCTAGAAAAAGGGTTCGTAACTACGAGCCTTGACACGCTCATCAATTGGTCGCGCAATGGCTCGATGTGGCCGATGACGTTTGGATTGGCATGCTGTGCGGTCGAAATGATGCACGCGGGTGCTGCTCGCTACGATCTTGATCGCTTCGGTATCGTTTTTCGCCCAAGTCCTCGACAGTCTGATGTGATGATTGTTGCAGGTACGTTGTGCAACAAGATGGCACCCGCTCTGCGAAAGGTATACGACCAAATGGCTGAGCCACGCTGGGTCATCTCGATGGGTTCGTGCGCTAACGGCGGCGGGTATTACCACTACAGCTATTCTGTTGTCCGCGGATGTGACCGTATTGTTCCGGTTGATGTCTATGTGCCTGGTTGCCCGCCCACGTCTGAAGCGTTGATTTACGGCATTCTGCAATTGCAGAACAAGATTCGTCGCACCAACACGATCGCGCGGAGTTAGGGCCCATGCTTAAGGACATCATTTCCGAAGTGCTTGGTGACAAGGTGGCGTCACTGGTTGCTGCTTTGGACGAGGTTACGGTCGAGGTCGCAGCTAAAGATTGGATCGCCACATGCGTGGCGCTTCGTGATCACCAAAAAACACGATTCGATACCCTTGTCGACCTCTGCGGGGTTGATTACGCCACATTCGGCGGCGAAGCGCGTGAATCAAAAAAATACGCAGTGGTTGCGCATTTGCTGTCGGTCACGTTGAACCAGCGCGTTCGGGTTCGTTGCTTTGCTGAAAATGACGAATTCCCAGTTGTGCATTCGCTGGTTGACGTATGGGCGTCGGCCAATTGGTACGAGCGCGAAGCGTTCGATTTGTTCGGCGTGATTTTTGAAGGCCACCCGGATCTGCGCCGCTTGTTGACGGACTACGGGTTTGTGGGGCATCCGTTCCGCAAAGATTTCCCGACAACCGGTTACGTCGAAATGCGCTACGACCCAGAGCAACGTCGAGTACTGTATCAACCTGTCACCATCGATCCTCGCGAAAATGTGCCTCGCGTGATCCGTGAAGATAGTTACGCGAACTAAGGCAAAAGACATGGCTGAAATTCGCAATTACACGATGAACTTTGGGCCGCAGCATCCTGCGGCGCACGGCGTATTACGTCTAGTCCTAGAGCTCGATGGTGAAACTATCCAGCGTGCGGATCCGCATATTGGTTTGTTGCATCGTGCCACCGAGAAATTGGCCGAAAGTAAGACTTACTTGCAGTCGCTACCGTACATGGATCGGCTCGACTATGTGTCGATGATGTCGAACGAGCACGCGTACTGCATGGCCATTGAAAAGTTGCTCCAACTGCAGGTGCCCGAGCGCGCGCAATACATACGCGTCATGTTTGACGAGGTTACTCGTCTGCTAAATCATCTGCTCTGGCTGGGTTGTCACGCACTCGACGTTGGCGCGATGACGGTTTTTCTTTATGCCTTCCGTGAGCGTGAGGATCTGTTCGACCTTTACGAGGCTGTGTCAGGCGCGCGCATGCACGCGGCGTACTACCGCCCGGGTGGTGTTTATCGCGATTTGCCAGATCAGATGCCGCAATACCAAGCATCGAAGATCCACAACGCAGCAGCTATAAAGAAGATGAACGAGAACCGTCAAGGTTCGCTACTTGATTTTCTGGAAGACTTCACGAATCGGTTTCCGACGTACGTTGACGAGTACGAGACATTGCTGACTGACAACCGCATCTGGAAACAGCGAACTGTCGGCATCGGTGTGGTGAGTCCCGAGCGAGCGCTCTCGTTGGGTTTCACGGGGGCTATGTTGCGTGGCTCTGGCATTGCTTGGGATCTTCGCAAGAAGCAGCCCTATGAGGTGTATGACCGACTGGACTTTGATATTCCGGTCGGCGTGAACGGTGACTGCTACGACCGATACTTGGTTCGCATGCAAGAGATGCGCGAATCAAACAAAATCATTCAGCAGTGCATTAACTGGTTGCGCGCCAACCCCGGTCCTGTGATCACGGACAACCACAAGGTTGCGCCGCCCGCCCGCGAATCCATGAAATCAAACATGGAAGAGTTGATCCATCACTTTAAGCTTTTCACCGAGGGTATGCATGTGCCGCCGGGCGAAGCTTACGCGGCGGTTGAGCATCCAAAAGGCGAGTTCGGCGTGTACATCGTCTCCGACGGCGCAAACAAACCTTATCGCCTGAAGCTTCGCGCACCAGGCTTCGCGCACCTCGCAGCGCTTGACGAAATGAGCCGTGGTCACATGATTGCCGACGTCGTTGCCATCATCGGCACACAGGATATCGTGTTCGGCGAGATTGATAGGTAAGTCATGAGTTTGTCTCCCGAAGCGCTCAAGAAAATTGATCGCGAACTCGCCAAGTTTCCACCTGACCAACGTCAGTCGGCTGTGATGGCCGCGTTGACCATTGCGCAGACTGAAAAGGGTTGGCTCTCTAACGATACGATGCAGGAAATCGCGTCATACATCGGTATGCCCCCGATCGCGGTTTACGAGGTCGCGTCTTTCTATACGATGTACAACCTGAAACCTACTGGCAAATTTAAGCTCACGGTGTGCACTAATTTGCCGTGTCAGTTGCAGGGCGCTGCGGCCTGTGCGGATCACGCAAAAAATAAATTGGGCATTGAATTTGGCGAAACTACTGCCGATGGATTGTTTACGCTGAAAGAGGGTGAGTGCTTCGGGGCTTGTGGTGAAGCCCCCGTTTACACCGTGAACAATCACGATATGCGCGGCAAAATCACTCCCGAGCGATTCGATGCGCTCGTCGACGAACTGAAAAAGGCTTAGGCGGATCAGTATGTATTTTGGACCGCACATCAACCCCACCATCTTCGCCGATCTCAAGATCGATGATGCGAACGATTGGCGCATTGGCCCTTATCAAACCCGCGGCGGTTACGAGGCGCTCAGAAAAATTCTGTCGGAAAAAATCCCCCAAGATCAGGTTATCGCCGAAGTCAAAAAATCGGCCCTGCGTGGTCGAGGTGGTGCAGGTTTTCCGACCGGCTTGAAGTGGAGCTTCATGCCGCGTCAGTTTCCTGGCCAAAAATACCTCGTTTGCAATTCCGACGAAGGCGAGCCCGGTACTTTTAAGGATCGCGACATCCTCCGCTACAACCCGCATATGGTCATCGAGGGTATGGCTATCGCAGCGTACGCGATGGGAATCACCGTGGGATACAACTACATCCACGGCGAAATTTTCACGACGTACGAGCGATTTGAAGAGGCTTTGGAGGAGGCGCGTGCGGCGGGCTTTTTGGGCAACAACATTTTGGGTAGCGGATTCGACTTTCAGTTGCACGCGTTCCACGGTTACGGCGCGTACATCTGCGGTGAAGAGACCGCCTTGCTGGAATCGCTTGAAGGAAAAAAAGGACAGCCGCGATTCAAGCCACCGTTCCCTGCTAGTTTTGGCTTGTACGGCAAACCAACGACGATTAACAACACCGAAACCTTTGCTGCCGTCCCCTGGATCATGCGCAAAGGCGGCGAGGCGTTCCTCAATCTCGGTTTACCGAATAATGGCGGAACGAAATTGTTCTCCATTTCTGGCGACGTCGCTCGCCCCGGTAACTACGAAATACCGCTTGGAACACCGTTCGCAACGTTGCTTGAGCTGGCCGGCGGCATGCGCGATGGCAAGAAGTGCAAGGCAGTAATACCCGGTGGTTCTTCGGCACCTGTGATCCCCGGTACCACGATGTTGCAAACCAACATGGATTACGACTCCATTGCCAAGGCGGGCTCCATGCTGGGTTCGGGGGCGGTCATCGTAATGGACGACACCCGATGCATGGTCAAGTCATTGCTTCGCCTGTCGTATTTCTATTACGAAGAGTCTTGCGGTCAGTGCACGCCTTGTCGCGAGGGCACTGGCTGGATGTGGCGCGTCGTCAATCGCATCGAAAACGGCGAAGGTCGAAACGAAGATCTCGACATGTTGAATTCAGTGGCTGACAACATTCAGGGCCGAACGATTTGCGCATTGGGCGACGCTGCTGCGATGCCAGTTCGCGCCTTCGTGAAACATTACCGAGACGAGTTCCAACATCACATCGACCACAAACGCTGCCTCGTGCCAGCCTATCTCTAGTACCGCCGCTGCCCTACGGTCCATCCGACAAGCCATCAGAACTCACACACCCTCATGTTGAACATCGAAATCGACGGCAAAGCAGTCCAAGTCCCACCGGGAAGCACGGTGATGGACGCCGCCAATCAGGTGGGTGCCTATGTGCCGCATTTTTGCTATCACAAGAAATTAAGTATCGCGGCCAACTGCCGTATGTGCTTGGTACAAGTGGAAAAAGCGCCCAAGCCTTTGCCGGCGTGCGCGACTCCTGTCACAGAGGGAATGAAAGTTTTCACCGCGTCAGAGCAAGCGAAAAAAGCGCAGCAAGGTGTGATGGAATTTCTCCTCATCAACCACCCGCTGGATTGCCCGATTTGCGATCAAGGCGGTGAATGTCAATTGCAGGATTTGGCCGTCGGCTACGGTAAATCCGAAGCTCGTTACACCGAAGAAAAGCGTGTCGTGTTTCACAAGAACCTCGGTCCGCTCGTCAGTGCCGAGGAAATGAGTCGTTGCATTCACTGCACGCGCTGCGTTCGTTTTGGTCAAGAAGTCGCTGGCATCATGGAACTCGGCATGGGCGGCCGAGGCGAACATTCTGAGATCATGTCGTTCGTCGGGAAGTCGGTTGATTCTGAGCTGTCGGGCAATATGATTGACGTCTGCCCTGTTGGGGCATTGACGTCCAAACCCTTCCGCTATAGCGCGCGCACATGGGAGCTGCAGCGGCGCAAGACGGTGAGCCCGCATGATGGCCTTAACGCTAATTTGCAGGTTCAAATTAAAGGTGACCGCGTAATGCGCGTGTTGCCGCAAGAGAATGAAGCGGTCAACGAGTGCTGGATTTCTGATCGAGATCGTTTCAGCTATGAAGGGCTCTACGCTGAAGATCGCTTGATGTCGCCGATGGTACGAACTGACGACCACTGGCACGCTGTGCCGTGGCAGGACGCACTGACTGCTGCTCGGGAAGCTGTTGCTTCCTCTGTCAAGACGCTTGGCGCAGACAAAGTTGCGATTCTTTTGGGTTCGCACACGACGCTTGAAGAGGCTGCGTTAGCGAAAAAGCTGTCTCTTCAGTTGGGTGGCACCATCATTGACCACCGCCTACGCGTGACGGATGCTGCGCTAGATCAAGGCGGCGGCTTACCGTGGCTTGGCTTGAAGGTGGCCGATTTCTCCTCGGTTGATCGGTTTCTAGTCATCGGTTCCAACTTAAGACAAGAACAACCTTTGCTCGCGCAGCGCATTCGCCAGCGCGTCAAAAAAGGCGCGGCGCTATGTATGGTTGGCAGCACTGACGAAGCGCTGCTTTGCCCGGTTGCCGCTAGTGCTCTGGTCAAGCCTTCCATGATCTGGGAAACACTTGCCGGCATCGCAGGCGCGCTGGCCAAGAAGCTTGAAAAGCAGTCGCCGCTCTCTGCAAGCGAGTTCACCGCTGAACAAACGCAAATAGCGGCGTCGCTCGCCTCGGGCAAGCGTGTAGTGGTGCTTCTCGGTGATTTGGCGCTGTCGAATATCGACGCAACGCACATCGAATCTGCCGCCAACTTGATTGCATCGCTGTGCGAGGGCACGTATGGCCGCCTCACGCTTTCGAGCTCTGCGCTCTCTTGCTACATAGCGGGTGCGACTCCCGTTGACAACGCGACGACCGCGCATCAAGCCTTAAATGGTGCAGCCAAAGCGTTCGTGCTCGTGGGCTGTGAGCCAGAGTTGGATAGCGCTGCTGGCGCTCAAGCGTTGGCCACGCTCAAGGCGGCGGGCAAAGTGGTTTGCTTGACGTCTTATGCCTCCGAGGCCATGCGCAGCTACGCCGATGTATTGCTGCCGATCACACCATTTACCGAAACGTCCGGCACGTATGTGTCACAGGACGGCACAGTACAGTCGTTCACTGGCGTTGTGCGACCGCTGGGTGACGCTCGTCCGGGCTGGAAGGTGCTGCGCGTTTTGGGGGACTTGTTGGGCGCGGACATGAGCGCCTTTAATTCCAGTGAAGATGTGAAAGCGACGGCGCTCTTGAATTACGCGCCCAAAAAACTTGGCGCTCGTGTTCGCAATTTGAGCCTGCCAGAAACGCAGTCTGCCAGCTTGGAGCGCGTTTCGGATGTGCCTATTTACCATGCGGACAGTGTAGTAAGGCGCGGCGGTTCACTCGCCATTTCATCCTACGGCAAGCAAGCGCACGTGCGCGTATGTCAGTCAACGGCGGAGCGCCTTGGCGTGGCGCACGGAGCAGATGTGCGCATCACGCAAGGCGGCTTCACCGTGACCGCCAAGCTGCATGTTGACGACACGGTTGCACCGGACGGCGTGCGCGTTCCGTTGGCGACATCCACCTCTGCGCAACTTGGCGACGCGACAGCCGCCATTTCAATGGAGGCCGCATGAGCAATCCGGTTGAAGCGGTAATGATGTGGGCTTTTGGCAGCGAACTTTCATCGCTTTCATACGCCATCTGGACGCTTTTAAAGATTCTGGTAATCGTCGTGCCAATCACGCTCTGTGTGGCGTTTCTGACGTTGTGGGAGCGCAAAGTCATCGGCTGGATGCAGGTGCGGATCGGCCCGAACCGAGTGGGTTTTGGCTGGTTGCAGCCATTTGCCGACGTATTGAAGTTGCTCTTCAAAGAAATCATCGTACCAACCGGTGCGAACAAAACGCTTTTTTACATCGCGCCGTTGCTCTCCATTGGACCGGCGTTGGCCGCATGGGCAGTGATACCTTTTGACGCCACACTGGTGCTTGCCAATGTCAACGCCGGTTTGCTTTATATCCTCGCGCTCACGTCGGTTGGCGTTTACGGCGTGATCCTCGCCGGTTGGGCTTCTAACTCGAAATATGCCTTTATCGGCTGCTTGCGCTCGGCTGCCCAAATCGTGTCATATGAAATCGCGATGGGATTCGCGTTGGTTGGCGTACTGATGGCCGCCAACAGCCTGAACCTCGGCGACATCGTCAACGCGCAACAAGGGGGCTTGCATCAGTGGTATTTCATTCCGCTCTTCCCTCTGTTCATCGTTTATTTCATCTCAGGCGTTGCGGAAACCAACCGCCACCCGTTTGACGTGGCTGAAGGCGAATCTGAAATCGTGGCGGGTTTCCACGTCGAATATTCTGGCGTGACGTTCGCGATCTTTTTCCTCGCCGAATACGCGAACATGATTTTGATTGCGGTGCTGACGAGCGTATTGTTCCTCGGCGGCTGGTTATCTCCGTTCCCAATCACCAACGAACTTTCGATTTTCGGTACGAAATTTTTTGGCGATGGCTTCTTCTGGCTTGCTGCCAAAGTGTTTGTCGTGCTGTTCTTCTTCCTCTGGATTCGCGCCTCGTTCCCACGCTATCGTTACGATCAGATCATGCGCCTTGGCTGGAAAATCTTCATCCCCGTCACACTCGCCTTCATAGTGTTCCTCGCGATCATTATGCAGACGTCGTGGGGCGTGGCATTCCACTAAAAGGATTTATGGAATGATCGCATCCGCCAAACACTTTTTCTCTACCTTCCTGTTGTGGGAGCTTCTCAAAGGGCTCTCTCTGACGGGGCGGTATCTGTTCGCTCGCAAAATAACGGTTCAGTTTCCTGAAGAGAAAACGCCCCAAAGCCCGCGCTTTCGTGGTCTGCATGCATTACGCCGCTACGAGAACGGCGAAGAGCGCTGCATCGCCTGCAAACTCTGCGAGGCGGTGTGCCCAGCGATGGCCATCACCATCGAATCGAGCACTCGAGACGACGGTTCGCGTCGCACGACTCGCTACGACATTGACCTGACCAAATGCATTTTTTGTGGCTTTTGCGAAGAGAGCTGCCCAGTCGATTCCATCGTAGAGACACGACTACTCGAATACCACGGTGAAAAGCGCGGCGATCTTTACTACACCAAGGAAATGCTGCTCGCTGTCGGTGATCGCTATGAAAAACAAATCGCGGCTGACCGCGCCGCCGACGCGAGGTTCCGCTAACGCGGCGATAGATCATGCCTGAATTAGCCACTATTGTTTTCTACGTGTTCTCTGCGGTGATGCTGTTCTCCGCTACGCGCGTCGTCAGCGTCAAAAACCCGGTTCATGCCGCGCTGTTTCTGGTGCTCACATTCTTTTCCGCGTCCGGACTCTGGATGTTGCTTAAAGCAGAGTTTTTGGCCATCGCGCTGGTGCTCGTTTACGTCGGTGCCGTGATGGTCCTCTTCCTATTTGTCGTGATGATGCTCGACATCAATTTCGAGGAACTGAGAACACAATTTCGCAGCTATTTGCCCGTTGGCTTGCTTGTCGGCTTGGCTGTACTCATCGAAATGGTCTTGGTGCTCGGCTTATCGTTTGGTAGGAAGCCCGGCGCAACCCAAGCTGTGTTGATGGATGGCAGCAACACAAAGGCGCTCGGCATAGAACTGTTCACCAAGTACATCTACGCGGTGGAAATCGCTGGCGTCTTATTGCTCGTTGCCATAGTGGCCGCGATTGCGCTGACCCTGCGTGATCGCCGTGAATCTCGTTACCAAAACCCGGGTGAACAAGTGCTCGTTCGACGTAATGATCGCCTGCGCGTCCTCAAACTAGCCAGCGAAAAGCCTACGGCTGCTGAGACACCAACTGCCGTTGCGACACCTACAGCAACGGAGGCAAAGAAATAATGCTTAGCGAGCCAACACTCAATCACTATCTGTTCGTTGCTGCGGCGCTCTTCACCATCAGCATCATTGGCATTTTCCTCAACCGTCGGAATGTCATCATCTTGCTCATGGCAATCGAGTTGATGCTGCTTGCTGTGAACCTGAATTTCATCGCATTTTCTAGCTATCTTGGCGATTTGAGCGGGCAAGTTTTTGTCTTCTTCATCCTAACGGTAGCTGCCGCGGAGTCCGCCATTGGCTTGGCGATTCTGGTCGTTCTGTTCCGTAATGTTGGATCGGTCGACGTGAATCAAATCGGCAAACTGAGAGGCTAGGGTACCGTGAAATTCTCCTATCTCATCGTTCCATTTGCGCCCCTGATCGGCGCAATCTTGGCAGGCTTGTTTGGCAAACAGATTGGGCGCAAAGGCGCTCACTGGGTCACGATCTTGGGCGTGCTGACGTCGTTTATTGCGTCGTGCGTAGTGTTCTCCGACGTGTTGGCGGGAAACACCTTCAACGGCCCACTCTACACATGGATGGAGTCTGGCGGTGTGCATTTCGAGGTGGGCTTCCTCATCGATCAGCTCACCGTCACGATGATGTTGGTGGTGACATCGGTTTCGTTGATGGTGCACATCTACACCATCGGTTATATGGAAGAAGATCCGGGCTACCAGCGCTTTTTCAGCTACATCTCACTGTTCACGTTCTCGATGTTGATGCTCGTGATGAGCAACAACTTCCTACAGCTGTTCTTCGGGTGGGAAGCTGTGGGTTTGGTGTCGTATCTGCTCATCGGATTCTGGTTCAAGAAGCCCACGGCAATCTTTGCCAACATGAAAGCGTTCTTGGTCAATCGCGTCGGAGACCTTGGATTTTTGTTGGGCATCGCGCTCGTGGTTGCCTACACAGGCAGTCTTGATTACGCCACCGTATTCAAAAAAGCCCCATCACTAAAAGACATCTCCATCATGATGGGCCCGTTTGGGGTTGTGTCACTGATGACGGCGACTTGCATTTTGTTGTTTATCGGCGCAATGGGTAAGTCAGCGCAAGTCCCGCTGCATGTGTGGCTTCCGGATTCGATGGAAGGCCCAACGCCAATTTCCGCGCTGATTCACGCCGCGACCATGGTGACGGCGGGCATCTTCATGGTGTCGCGCATGTCGCCGCTGTTCGAGATGTCAGAAACAGCGTTGTCGTTCGTGTTAATCATCGGCGCAACAACCGCGTTGTTCATGGGATTCTTAGGAATTATTCAATACGATATCAAGCGTGTGGTTGCGTATTCCACACTCTCGCAGCTCGGCTATATGACCGTCGCGCTTGGCGTGTCTGCCTACAGCGCAGCGATGTTCCATCTGGTGACGCACGCCTTCTTCAAAGCGCTGCTGTTCCTTGGCGCAGGCTCGGTCATCATCGGTATGCACCACAACCAAGACATCCGCTACATGGGCGGCGTGGCCAAGTACATGAAGATTACGTGGATCACCTCGTTGATCGGATCGCTGGCGCTGATAGGTTTTCCATTGTTGTCAGGGTTCTATTCCAAAGACACGATTATCGAAGCGGTTCACGAGAGCAAAATTTTCGGTCACGGCTATGCGAACTTCGCGGTGCTTGCGGGCGTGTTTGTAACTGCTTTCTACTCGTTCCGCATGTACTTCCTCGTGTTCCACGGGAAAGAGCGTTACGACGAAATGCCGCACGATGAGCATCATCACGACGCGCACGACGACCATGGACACGGCAGCAAACCACACGAGTCGCCGTGGGTCGTGACAGTTCCGTTGATTCTCCTAGCGATCCCATCAGCGATTCTGGGCTACTTCGGCATCGAGAAGTTCGTGCACGGCGATTGGCTCAAGGGGGTCATCGCTGTTGCTAAGGACCACGACACAGTGGGCGCGTTGACGGCGAAGTTTCACGGTCCGTTGGGGATGGCAATTCACGGCTTATCAACGCTGCCACTATTCTTGGCCGCTTTAGGTGTTGGACTGGCGTATTACCTCTACATCGTGAACCCTGCGCTGCCCGCAAAACTGCGTGTGCAGTTCAGTGGCATCGTTAAAGTTCTCGAAGAAAAATACTACTTTGACCGGTTCAATGATTTCTTCTTTGCGGGCGGCGCACGCAAGCTTGGCGAAGGTTTCTTCAAATACGGCGACCGCGCAGTCATCGACGGCGCGTTGGTCAACGGCTCTGCAAATGGTGTTGGCTTGCTGGCTGGCCTGATGCGTCATCTACAAACCGGCTACATCTATCACTACGCGTTCGTCATGGTTGCGGGGGTTCTGACCTTCCTCACTTGGCTACTCCTTCGCTAGCAAAAGAGCGGGACAACTACACACATCATGCTGCTCTCACTTTCTATCTGGGTTCCCATCGTCGGCGCGTTAGCCGTGATGACAACCGGTCGCGACAAGAATTCAAACCTCACGCGTTGGATTGCGCTGATCGCGGCCGTCGCTGGCTTCCTCGTCACCATTCCGCTCTACACGGGTTTCAATCCGTCGTCGGCCGCGTTGCAATTCGTCGAAAACGTGCCTTGGATCGAGCGCTACAAGATTGGTTACTACCTCGGCGTTGACGGCATTTCGATGTGGTTCGTGTTGCTCAACAGCTTCACCACGATTTTGGTTGTGATCGCAGGATGGGTCGTTATTGAGAAGCAGCCTGCGCAGTATTTCGCTGCTTTCCTCATCATGTCTGGCCTCATAAACGGAGCTTTTGCGGCCGCTGACGCGATGCTGTTCTACGTGTTCTTTGAGGCAATGCTGATACCGATGTACTTGATCATCGGCATTTGGGGTGGCCCGAATCGCCTCTACGCCGCGATCAAATTCTTTTTGTACACACTGCTCGGCTCGTTGTTAATGTTGGTCGCGTTGATCTATCTCTACAAAGCCACGGGCGGTAGTTTCACGATTGCTGATTTCCACAAAGTGCCGCTCGCGAAAACGCCGCAGATTTTGTTGTTCGTTGCTTTCTTCTTGGCGTTTGCCGTGAAGGTTCCGATGTGGCCTGTGCACACTTGGTTGCCTGACGCACACGTAGAGGCGCCTACCGGCGGCTCGGTCATCCTCGCGGCAATCACGTTGAAGCTCGGAGCGTATGGCTTTCTGCGCTTCATCCTGCCAATCGTGCCCGACGCATCGATTCTGCTGGCGCCATTTGTCGTCACGATTTCACTGATCGCGATTGTTTACATCGGTTTTGTCGCCCTCATCCAGACGGACATGAAGAAGCTCGTCGCGTATTCGTCGATTTCGCACATGGGTTTCGTCACGCTTGGCTTCTTCCTCTTTGTGGGTGGGCAGGGCAGTGCGCTCGGTATCGAGGGCGGCCTCATGCAAATGATCTCGCACGGCTTCGTGTCTGCCGCGATGTTCCTGTGTATCGGCGTCATGTACGACCGTGTCCACAGCCGCAATATTGCCGACTACGGCGGCGTCGCTAACGTAATGCCTAAGTTTGCCGCGCTAATGATGCTCTTCGGTATGGCTAACGCAGGTTTGCCAGGCACATCGGGTTTTATCGGCGAATTCACCGTCACACTTGCTGCTGTGAAGCAGGGCATGTTCTGGACCGCTGCCTGTGCGGGCCTCGCGCTCATTCTTGGCGCGGCATACACATTGTGGATGTACAAGCGCGTGATCTTCGGCGACATCGGTAACGATCACGTCGCCGAAATGAAGGACCTTTCGCCGCGCGAATTTTGGATGTTGATGTTGGTTGCGGCTTGCGTGCTCGGCATGGGCCTCTATCCGGCACCGTTCACCGAAGTGATGCACAAGAGTGTTGACGCGCTGCTGCTGCACGTCTCGCACAGCAAACTGTAGTCGAGCGAGAGAATATTATGAAAGACATCCTGCTCGTTCTCCCCGAAATCGTACTGCTCTGCCTGGCCGGACTTATTCTGATTGCGGACTTGTTCGTTCGACCCGGTCAGAAATGGTTCACCTACGCCTGCGGAATCGGCGCATTGCTGTGGACGGCGCTCTACGTATTCGTGCCATTTACGCCCGTTGGCGTCGTGGCTACTCAGTCTGCGTTCTCCGGCTTGTTCGTTGCGGACGGCATCGCTACCGTTCTCAAAATCGCCATGTTGCTGGCCGCTGCGATTGCGCTCGCGTACTCGTGGACGTACCTGAAAAAACACGGCCTCGACAATGGCGAATACGTCGCGCTCACGCTCTTCGGCACACTCGGCATGATGGTGATCGCCAGCGCCGCGAGCATGTTGACGGCGTACCTTGGTCTCGAATTGTTGAGCTTATCGATGTACGCACTCGTCGCGCTCAAGCGTGACGACCGCATCGCTACCGAAGCCGCAATGAAATATTTCGTGCTCGGCGCGCTTGCGTCCGGTTTGTTGCTGTTTGGCATGTCCATCATCTACGGCGCCACTGGCAGCATCAGCCTCGACGGCATCGCGAAGGCCATCGCCGCGCCGAACAAAATGGCGATTGCACTCGGGCTAATCTTCATCGCGGCCGGCGTAGCCTTCAAGCTCGGCGTGGTACCGTTCCACATGTGGGTGCCAGACGTTTACACTGGTGCACCGACGGCCGTTACGTTGTTCCTCGGCACGGCGCCAAAAATCGCCGCCTTCGCATTGGCCTACCGCCTGTTTGGTAACGCGCTCGTGCCTGCGCACGCCGATGCGTCGTTGATTCTCGCGGTCATTGCCACACTCTCCGTCGTGCTGGGTAACTTGATCGCCGTCGCGCAGACGAACATCAAACGCATGCTCGCGTACTCCGCGATTGCCAACATGGGTTTCCTGTTGCTCGGCTTCGTCGCGGGCGGAAAAGACGGTTATGCCGCCGCGCTGTTCTACGCTTTGGCGTACGCAATCACTGGCCTCGTGTCGTTCGGCATCCTCGTGTTGCTGTCGGGACGTGGCATTGAGTTCGACAATATTGAAGACCTCAAAGGGCTCAACTCCCGTTCGCCTTGGTTCGCATTCCTGATGTTGCTCGCCATGTTCTCACTCGCTGGAATTCCGCCGACCGTCGGTTTCTGGGCCAAGCTCTCGGTGATCGAAGCGATCGTGAATGCGGGTTACACCTGGATTGCCGTGATCGCCGTCATGGCCTCACTGATCGGCGCGTTCTATTACTTGCGCGTGGTTCGTGCGATGTACTTCTCTGAGCCCACCGACGCCGACGTGGCACTGCCAGGCGCAGCCGCGACGACGCTTGTCTCGTTGAATGCGCTCGCAATTCTCGCGCTCGGTGCATTCCCAAGCGCCATCATGGCGCTTTGCGCACGCGCGCTGCAGAACTAGTTTCCGCATCCTGCGATTTGGCTACCCGCTCCGGGGTAGCCTGTTAACAGCTTTAATGCTCCAACGACCAGCGGGTGGACGTTAGCGTGACTATTATCGCCTAGTCGACTAAATCAATTTATTGCCCCAAACGACCGCCTGGCGGTCGTTCGAGCGTAAAAGCCTTTGCAAATATTGGATTGATAGTTGGCGTAATGCGTCCGGCGTCGCCCAGCGATTGGCAAAGCGCGAACACCGCCAGACGGTAGCTGCTAAAGTTCCAGCATGGCACGCACCGACACTCGTTTCCCGCCCATCGACGCGCTTCGTGCATTCGAAGCCGCCACACGACTTGGCGCGTTCGACAAGGTGGCGATCGAACTCTCCATCACCGCTAGCGCCGTCAGCAAACGCGTGTCCGCGCTCGAACATTTGCTCGGCACGCCACTGTTTGACCGCAACGGCCGTCACCTCACGCTCACCGCTGCCGGGAAGGAATACGCCGAGCAGGTGCGCGCAGCACTCAACCAGCTCGCCGCCATTGGCCTGCACCAACGCGCTGTGCAATCGGTGGCTCGCCTTCGGGTGCTCGCGCCGCCCACCTTCGCGCGCGAAGTGCTGGTGCCACGTCTCAAAGCGTTTACCGACGCTTGGCCCGACGCTGAAATCGAAATCGTCGTCGCGATACCGTATCTCGATCTCGCTGTTCCCGACGCCGACATCGCCGTCAACTTCGGCCCAATTGGAGGCGCGGAGCCATTGCTGTTCGAACCCGTTTTCGCTGTCGCCGCCCCAGCGCTCGTACGACGACTCAAAATACAGCGTCCCGCCGATTTGGTTTCGAGCACATTAACCACCAATAGAGAAAACACCGTGCCGCTTATCCGCTGCCCGTTGGAGCCTTGGCGCCCTTGGTTTGCGGCGGCTGGAATCGAAGCCGCCGAGCCTACGCGCGGTGTGAAGTTTGTTGACCTCGGCCTATCGCTCGAAGCCGCCGCTAGCGAGCAGGGCGTCGCACTCGCGCGCATGAGCCTCGCCGCGCGCTGGATTGCACGCGGCGAGCTCGTAGACCTATTCGCCGTGCGCTCTGCGCCGCAAGACGGCTACAGCCTCACCGTGCACCAGGCCAGCAGCCTCGCGCTGGAGTTTGCGCAGTGGCTGCGCCGCGAGTGCGCCTCGCTTGAATCCACCGCCCGCACCACATGAATTTTTTTCGCGCACACGATTCACTCAAGCGCGTCGAATCCCGATACGATTCGATCTGAAAATTCACCCGCTGCCGCGCGGACCAAAGTTCGCCCACGTCAGCGCCCCCACAAGGAGAGCCCCATGACCGTCATCACCACCATCGAAGACCTTCGCGTTCTCGCCGAAAAACGCGTGCCGCGCATGTTCTACGACTACGCCGATTCCGGCTCGTGGACCGAGAGCACCTACCGTGGCAATGAAGCGGATTTCCAGTCGATCAAGTTTCGCCAACGCGTCGCCGTCAACATGGAAAACCGCACGACGAAAACGAAAATGGTCGGCCAAGACGTCGCCATGCCCGTCGCCATCGCCCCGGTCGGCTTGACAGGCATGCAACACGCCGACGGTGAAATCCTCGCCGCTAAGGCCGCCGAAAAATTCGGCATCCCGTTCACGCTTTCCACGATGAGCATCTGCTCCATCGAAGACATCGCGAAAAACACGCAAGCTCCGTTCTGGTTCCAGCTCTACATGATGCGCGACCGCGACGCGATGGTACGCATGATTGATCGCGCTAAAGCCGCGCGTTGCAGCGCACTCGTGCTCACGCTCGATTTGCAAGTCATCGGCCAGCGCCACAAAGACCTGAAAAACGGCCTCACCGCGCCCCCGAAACCGACCATCGCCAACATCATCAACCTCATGACCAAACCGCGCTGGTGCCTCGGTATGGCCGGTACGCGTCGCCACACTTTTGGCAATCTCGTCGGTCACGTTAAAGAAGTGAGCGACATGAAATCGCTCGCCTCATGGACCAACGAGCAGTTCGACCCGCGCGTCTCGTGGCCCGACATCGAATGGGTCAAAGAGCGCTGGGGCGGCAAGCTAATTCTGAAAGGCATCCAAGACGTGGAAGACGCCGAACTCGCCGTGAAAAGCGGTGCCGACGCCATCGTCGTCTCAAACCACGGCGGTCGCCAGCTCGACGGCGCAGAGACCTCCATCCGCGCGCTGCCCGCCATCGTCGCGGCGGTGGGCGACAAGATCGAAGTGCACATGGACGGCGGTATCCGCTCCGGCCAAGACGTGCTCAAAGCCTGGTCGTTAGGCGCAAAAGGCACCTACATCGGCCGCGCCATGGTCTACGGCCTCGGCGCAATGGGTGAAGCAGGGGTAACCAAGGCCCTACAAATCATCCACAAAGAACTCGACGTCACGATGGCGTTTTGTGGGCACACGAACATCAACGGCGTGGATAAGCGGATTCTTTTGCCGGGGACGTTTCCAACAGCGTAACCAGAGGTAGGGTGGGCAACTCGTTGCCCACGCGTCACACCAAACGCGCCCACAAAAAAAATGTCCCATTTCCGACGCTCTTACACTGCGGGCGGCACCTACTTTTTCACGGTCGTCACCTACCGTCGGCAGCGTTTCCTCTGCGACGAAGACGTGCGCACCGCGCTGCGCGATTCGATTCGTCGCTGTCGCGAGGCGCATCCTTTCGACATCGACGCCTGGGTGTTGCTTCCCGATCACATGCATTGCATTTGGACTCTGCCGGAGGGGGACGCGGACTTTTCCACTCGTTGGAATGTGATCAAACGCGGTGTCACGCGCCGCGTCGGTGCGCGATTGGAACGCGCGGATTTGATGAACGAATCGAAGGCCGCGCATCGCGAATCAACGCTATGGCAGCGTCGATTTTGGGAGCATCAAATTCGCGACGATGCGGATTTTCGTGCGCACATGGATTACGTTCATTTCAACCCGGTGAAGCACGGTTTGGTAGATCGCGTCGCCGATTGGCCGCATTCGTCGTTTCATCGCTTTGTCGCGAATGGCACGTATACGCCGGATTGGGCGTCGCCTGTAGATTCGACGTTGCTTGTGGGCGCTATCGAATGACGCTCGGGTCACGCGTTTTCGTCGTAAATTCTAGAAAAATCCGCAAATTCGGTTTCGGCCAAATCAGATTCAATTACTCTCTTCGCTACATCAAAATCCACAACGAAACAGCACACTTCCACCGTGCCGCTCCCAAAACTTCCGCCGTCGCAATTGCCTAGACCGGTCCAGCCAAGTGTCCCGTCCAAGCGATCCTGCAAGCGGTGGCGTTTCTCAATATCTGCTTTCGTTCCGGCACCTGTGATCTTAAATTCGACGATTAGCGTCGCGTGATCGTCGCTTCGAATTGCCTTGAACCCTGCGTCTATCGCAGGTTTGAGAATAGCTGTGATTGCTTGTTCATCGCTTATGCCCTTTGGCTTTGCCAGCTCTCGCGTCTCGCCAGAGTCGCCAACAACACCCCGATGCTCGTACATCTTATCGCCTGCAATCCAAGCTTCGTGATAACAAATGTGACCAGCTACGGCTTTGTAAAGTTTTTGCATTTAACGCACTCAAGGCTGCGATTTTCTCTTCAGAATACTATCCCAAGTGACTTGATGGAGTGCCGTAGATACCGTCTTGAAAGTCAACAGCTAGATCACGAGAGTGATCGGGCTGTGAGTGGACAAGTTCGAAATGGGCTGAAGGTTCAAACGTGTTTCC
>JBEBJR010000077.1:0-3141 GCA_040079845.1 Casimicrobium sp.
CATCTCACGGGCGGCTTTGCCTCGATCATCGCCGCCATCTCAATGTCAGTCTGGCGCGCCCGTGAGATGAAAACAGCCGCAACCTACGGCACAGCACGTTGGGCCAACCGGCAGGAGATCCAGGAGGCTGGACTGTTCGACGACAAGGGTGTCGTACTCGGTCAGTTCAACAACCAGTATCTGCGCCATGACGGGCCAGAGCATGTGCTGTGCTTTGCCCCGACCCGCACCGGCAAGGGTGTTGGTCTTGTCATACCAACGCTGCTCACTTGGCCTGGCTCAGCCATCGTCCACGACATCAAGGGCGAGAACTGGACGCTGACTGCGGGCTATCGCTCTAACTTCAGCCGCGTGCTGCTGTTCGATCCGACCAATGCGGATTCCGCTGCGTATAATCCGCTGCTCGAAGTCCGGCGCGGCGTGTGCGAGGTGCGCGATGTCCAGAATGTCGCCGACGTGTTGGTCGATCCCGAAGGCAGTCTGGAAAAGCGCAACCATTGGGAGAAGACCAGCCATTCGCTGCTGGTCGGTGCGATCCTCCATGTTCTCTATGCCGAGGCCGACAAAACCCTGGCCGGGGTCGCTGCGTTTCTGTCCGATCCGAAGCGTTCGTTTGAATCCACGCTCGCGGCGATGATGATGACGGCCCATCTCGGCGATGACGGTGTCCATCCCGTCGTCGCCAGTGCCGCGCGCGAACTGCTCAACAAATCCGAGAATGAACGGTCGGGCGTGCTCTCGACCGCCATGTCGTTCCTCGGCCTCTACCGCGATCCCGTCGTCGCGCAGGTGACGCGGCAATGCGATTGGCGGATTGCCGATCTGGTCGATGCCAAACGGCCAACCACGCTATATCTGGTCATTCCGCCATCGGACATCAGCCGCACTAAACCGCTCATCCGGTTGCTGCTCAATCAGATCGGCCGCAGACTAACCGAAGAGCTGGCCCCCGATGCCAAGCGCCAGCGTGTGCTCATAATGCTCGACGAATTCCCGGCATTGGGGCGGCTCGATTTCTTCGAAAGCGCGCTGGCGTTCATGGCGGGCTATGGCCTTAAAGCCTTTCTCATCGCCCAGTCCCTCAACCAGATCGAGCATGCCTACGGCCAGAACAATGCAATCCTCGACAATTGCCATGTCCGGGTCTGCTTTGCGACCAATGATGAACGCACTGCCAAGCGCGTGTCGGAATCGCTGGGCACTGCGACCGAGCTACGCGCCATGAAGAACTATGCCGGGCACCGGCTCTCGCCCTGGCTTGGCCATCTGATGATTTCCAAGTCTGAGACGGCCCGATCATTGCTCACCCCCGGAGAAATCCAGGAACTCCCCAAGACCGATGAGATCGTCATGATGGCAGGCGCCCATCCCATTCGGGCAAAGAAGGCGCAGTATTTCCACGACAAGCGGCTGTCCGCCCGCGTGCTGCCTCCGCCAAAGGTTTGTGCCGCCTCCAAAGAAGCGAGCGCACCGCACGATTGGCTGGGCATGATCGCGAAGATGCCTGCGGAAACGAAGCGTGGCCCGAAGCTGAAGGGCGAGCATGACAGCGATCCGCACAATGCCGGGATACGCACCGAACCCGAATTGCCCATCCACGAAAACATCGCCCCGCCGCCAAAAACCGTAGCGAGGGAGTTCGACTTTGATCGCGATGAGCAGAATGACGATGACGCGGCGCGCAACCGCCGTCTGCAGGACCGGATGCGCGGCAATGCAAGGCGAGCCTCGCTCGACCCGGGCGATGGAATAGAATTGTGAAATCCGGCAACCGTATCAAGCACACGTTCCGCCTACCACCGGACATCTCCCGGCAGTTGGCGGAGTTCGCAATCCGAAAGCGCGCCACGCAGGCATCGATCGTGGAGACCGCCATCGCGTCTTTCCTGTCGCCTGATGGTTCCGAACGCATGGAGGCTGCCGTCACAAGGCGGCTTGATCGGCTAAGCAAACAGAATGAGCGACTGGAGTTTCAGATCGAGGTGACGAATGAGGCTCTCGCCCTATTCGTTCGATTTTGGCTCACTGCAAATCCGCCGCTACCTGAATCTGCAAGGGCTGCGGCGCAAGCGCAGGGCAAAGAGCGCTACGAAGGCTTTGTGGAATCTTTGGCGCGACGCCTAGAATCTGGTGAACGACTAGCTCCGAAATGAAGTTCATTGTTGGACGAGATCGAGTCCGCTGACTGCCACTGGCCGTTTCACAAATGATTGCCACCCGGCGTCGCTATCCAGAAAGTCATCGAAATCATCGCTGGTCAACAAGGTGTAGTGGAACCGGCTACCCTCAGCGAGCCTCTGCGCAGCTTCCTGCTTGGCTACCACAACCGGGTCGCCAGACTTCCAAGCCGATTTGACCTCAACCAAATGGGTGGTGCCGTCTTCCCGTAGAATGAGGAAATCCGGGTAGTAGTTGCAGACGGTGTGGGACTCAGGATGGATATAGTTCACCCTGAAACCCGATTGCCCATGCACCAGCATGCCGGTGAAATAGATTTTGTCGCCGTCGTTGAGTTTCAAAACCTTCTCGAAAAAATCAATCTCGGGCTGGCTGTCGAAGCAATAATGATCGAGGTGGAATGTCCTATGCCGGGTGCTAGCATACTTCGGAAAATCCCGGCTCGCCACTAGGTGCGGCTTTGCCCTAAACGTGAATGACGGCACCCGGTTGGTTTCTGGATTATAGCCTTTCACCAGCTCGATCTGCTCTTCGACCGGGTCTTCAAACGTCTTGATTTCAAAAAGAGCCTGGAAAACAGCCGGGACGATCAGATCATGAAGAATGTCATTCGACATGTTCACGGCTTCAACCAATCGGGCCAGCCCCACCTCAGTGTCATCCAGCATAGCACCGATGTCGAAAGGCGAGACACCATCGCCGGCGAAATAGCGCGCGATCTCTGCGATCAGCGTGTATTCTGAGAACTTGCGGTTATCGAGCCTCTCGGTCACGTCCTCCTGCTCATCCACAGCGGCGTTCACGGCCTTTCTGCGGCGAAAGGTTGCCCGGTATTGCTCCATCGCAGCGTCCGAAAGATCGAAGGACAGCTTCTCGGGCTTGTCCTTGCGCCGCGTCTGAAAAAGTTCGCGGCGGCGGGTGATCGTCAGCACGATGGGCGGCGGAACGGCGGTGACGGTGTAG
>JBEBJR010000045.1:0-17988 GCA_040079845.1 Casimicrobium sp.
GGCTAAACCCGCGGCTGGGACCGGGCAGACGCCAGGACCGTACGTCGCGGTGCCAGCGCCCGTGGCTGGGTTGTAGTACTGACCGGGGGGAATCGCCGCTGTCGCTGTGATCGCGGTGCCGAGTACAGAGGCGCCCTTGCGCAGGGTGACCGTAACACCACCCAAACCCGTGTCCTCAGCCGACAAGAAGCCCGCCGTGCCTCCGTTCAAGTTGGGATCAACAAATACTGTGCCTTGGATCGAGGCGGCGACTTTACGTGTCGTGACGTCGTTGGTGAGTTGGTAGAACTCGACCGTCGTGTTCGATACGAATGCGTTATTCGAGTAGCGATCACCGTGCCGGTTGGCGGCCGTCGTGAAATCCATCGTAAACGGGCGCGACGGATCGGACGGGGCCATCGCGTTTGCGTCGCGAATCAGAATGGCCGTGGTGCCTGCTGGAAAACCGTTCCACACTGCGGTTGCACCGACCTGTGTCGCGGCTTGCCAAGCGGGTGCCGCCGTGCCCGAACACCCTGAGCCTGCTCCGATAACAGCCGCCCAAGCGCCGACCGGTGCGGCGAGGTTAGTTGGGCATTTAGGATCGTCGTCGATACTGGCGATTGGTGCTGTGCTGTAGAAAACCGTATAACCAGTCGGGCCGCCTACGGTCACCTGCGACAGCGGACGTGTTCCGCTGAAGCGCGACTGATCGTTGACGGGTGATGGATCACCGCGCAAATCGTTGTTGAACGGAAGTTTGTCGATCGCACGGTTTTCGGTAACGGGTACCGAGCCAGCGTTCTTGTACCGCACGGTCATTTGAAATGGCGTGAGGATTTGATCGACAGCCGGAGTGACCGTTTTGACCGCGATCAGTGCGCCCGACGTGCCAAGAATGAGGCTGCGATCCGATGAGCGTTCCGCCAACGGTTGTAACGGATTAAAGTCAACGCAGCTAATGACGCCAGCTGCGGTCACAGTTGCGCCGGGCGAACAGGCGCGTACCTCGGTGACATTCTTGAGCACCGAATTCGGCGCGTTGACCGGATTGTCAAGATCGACCTGCGCATCAAATTCAATGACGGGCAACTTGACCTGCTGAAGCCCGGTAGCGATTTGGTTCGGAATGAGCCATACCACGGTGGTTTGTCCCGCCGCCGGGGAGTTTGCAACTACGGCCGCCGGAGTGATGGGGTTACCATCAAACGTGGCGTTACCCAAGTAGAGCAGGCCATTCGGAATCGTGTCGACGACGATGACGTCCCCTGTGATCGGCGCTGCTGGAGCGTACACATTGAGCGTTGGCCACAACTGGAAGCGGTGCGTACGGCCGAGGCCCGTTGGTTCCGCCGTTGGCGCGACCAATGGACCATCAACCGGATCAACGGTCTTGAGCCCCTTGCGAATCTTGGGCTCCATCGTCGTCAGACGCAAGCGACGTCCCGGATTCTCAGCGCCGCAATACTTGAGCGGATCGGGTTCGGGTGTGGCCGTACAGGCCGAAGTGAAGACCGCTTGCGCGTCAGTGCCCGGGTGATAGTACGGGTTGTACCAACTTCCGGGGTTCGGGTAGTTGGTAGGTTGGTTCGAGCCCGTCCATTTGACCGAGCCAAAGTTTGGAATGATGGTGCCAATTGGCCAGGCCGTCGGCGATCCGAACGGGTTGCCAGGCAATACCTCTAGGTGCGGATTGATAGCGGCGTACACGCCTGGCGGCAACGTGATGTCGCGGAACCGCACTGCGTTTATGTACTGCGCCCAAGATGGATTTGCCTTCAACTGGGCGTGCGTAATCCACGGCGTAGTCGGGCCGACGCCTAACGTCCCCAGAATTGAATCCGCATCCTCGCAGCCAGCGGCGGAAAGGGTGTCATCCGTGAAGCTCGCCCCACCTACACGGCCAAATTCGTAATCGTTCCCCACGGGAAAGGTGGAACCGTTATACGGGTAAGAGTGCGCATAGCCGACGGCTGCTACAAGCGAATTATTTGGGCCGGCGTGATAAGTGGCATTTCCTGTCGGCACGTAGGTTGGACCGGTCCCCGCGTGCGTCTTTACGGTCGCAGGGTCAACGGTGATAAGTCGCAACTTGCGGTTGTCCCATTTGTCGCACAGAGACCCGGTAACCGGTAGCGCGCCGCTATTGCCCATCAGCGTGAACGAATCAACCTTGTCGCCAGGCCCGATCCAGTCATTGGTTAGATACGGGTAATCGCCAGCGCTTTGCGCCGTAGTCGCAAAGGTCTGGGAAGTTTGCTGGTAGTACTTGCCAAAATCACCTTTTCCCAACACGATGGGGCCCCATGCCGCCTGATTGGTGACGTTGGCTGGTGACAGGTTTGTGGCGCAGTAATCCGGCTCGACTTGCGATAGGTTCGCTACCGGGCAGCTTGGTGGACTCCCCGCTGGGCCGCCGAAGTTTGAGACTCCGGAGACGCTGGTGGGGTCGAAGTTTCGGAGCATGTTCTTGCCTGCGACCGAACCACCCGCACTTTGGATGGCGGCCACCGGCACCCATACGCGAGCCCAGCCACCAATCACCGAGTTGGCGTTCGCGCCAACCGGGAAGGGATAGGTGCCGGACGTATCAGCACCGGTTACTGTGATCGTTGCAGAGGTAGCGGAGGTTTGGGTCCAGCTCCAAGAGCCCGTGAATCCTGGAGGGGCTCCGGCATTAGTTGCTGCTGGCAAGGCAACGACGCTGTTCAACGGGCGAATTTCCCAAATACACGACCCCGCAGGGAAGGTTGACAGATCGTCTGTAAATGTGAACGTGTTGCCAAGCCGTTCGTGCCCTTTGAGCTCGGTGGCGTTGCCTCCGATGTAGAAGTTAACGGAAACGCCCAAGTCACCGGGCGCGCCTCCACAAAATGTCGGAGCGCCAGATGAAGTTTGAGTGGCGGCAGGCAGCGCGCTCATCGCGTAGGTTCCCGCCGTCGGACGTGCAATACCGAAGTCTGTGTAATGAATTAACTTGTAAGCGTCAATACGAGGCTGTGCGATGACGGTCACGCCTGTGGATGTGTCCGTTTTTACGCCACCGGCGATTGCGGGTGAGTTTTCTTGATTGTTGATGTTCCAAGTCACCGTCGCGAACGGGCTCGGGCCGCCAGGTACGGTGCCGCTTCCGTTTTGCGCGGTGCTGTCAGTGGTGACATCAAAGTCCAAGGTTCCCGAGACGAGTCCCGACGCGGCAACTACACAAGTCAACGATTTACCGTCCGGAGAGATTCGAGTCGACGCCGCGTTGACGCACGAGCCCATGCCTGGACCGTTCTTTGACCAGCGGAAGTCAGCGGGCAACGGGCCAGCCGTGATCGTCAAATTGGTGCTGGGCGCTGGGCCAATGGCCTGATATTGCACGCGGTAACGCGCAATGTCGTTAGTACAAATTTGATTGTTGTTCTGGCTAGCGTCAAGCGTGCACGACCCGTCGCCATCGATGATCGGGCCAGCGCTGGCGTTGATGTTTAGCGACGCAGCGCCGGCCTGCATGGCAACCAGTGCGGTGGTCAGCGCCAGCAATGCTCGCACCGAAGATCGGCGGCTTGTTTGCAAAATTTCTTTTAGCGACATCTCTGTGTACTCCAGAACTTTAAATCGGGAAGCTTGGTTCGCTACTTTTTTCGGACAGAACTTCAGCCGCGGGCTAGCGCGGAATAACGGGGAAATTTGCGGCGGCGCAGCAGGGCAAGGAGACGACCGAAATTTCGGTCGTGCGTTCCACGTAATTGGCGTGAAGGTTTTTGACGGCGTATGCGGTCAAACAATTAGTTGCGCTAGCTTTCAACGGTGCCCCCTATTTGCCTGAAACTATTTCTTTGCGTACGGCCGACAGCGGCAAAACTGTCGTAGACCGCTTTCTATCATCCCTTAATATTTGTAAAAAATCAACTACAAAATTTGATAGGTTTGACATGCGTCGCTTTGTTTACGGCTTTTTGGCCCTAACCACCACTAGAAGGCGCTCAACGGCGCATTTTTGTATGAATCGACTTTTTTATTAAATCGCTCGAAACGACCGCTGGGCGGTCGCTGCACACACAAAGCCAATGCGAATGATGAAGCGTGCGTACGGATAGGCGCTACACAATGAGGCGC
Organism: Casimicrobium sp.; assembly: GCA_040079845.1. Lineage (GTDB taxonomy): Bacteria > Pseudomonadota > Gammaproteobacteria > Burkholderiales > Casimicrobiaceae > Casimicrobium. Next base: position 4,084 of record JBEBJR010000045.1, read on the forward strand.
AGCTCCATCGCCCGTAGGACTGCCTGTTGTTTTGATGCAACGCCTAGCTTGTGCGTGGCGTTCTTGAGGTGAAACTGTGCGGTTGCTTGGCTAATACCCAGAATGTTTCCGCTCTCCCAGGCCGTCTTGCCGCAACGACTCCAGCGCAACAGCTCGATCTCTCGCGCAGTGAGGTGCACTTCCGGGTCGGCGCGAACTTCGGCACCCTCCATCCTCGAAAACGCGTGCAGCGCAGCGGTCGCGGCCAAACACAGCGAGCCAAGTTCGGCCAGAACCGAGGTTGCGCTCGGGGCCTTGCGTCCGCCGCAAGTAAAGCCAAGACTTAGCGATTCACCGCGCGCGCCACGTGTGTTGACCGTCATGCCAGAGCCCAGTCCATGCCCGAAGAAGCGTTCGTACAGGGCCACATTTTTGTTGTCAGCATAGGTGCCCTCGTCCCACACCAGCGGACGCACGCTACTGGCTAGATGTTTGAGAATTGGATCCAGCGCGATGGACTGTGCGGGTATTTGCATGCATTCGCTCACCCAGGTGCTGGAATACGTGGTCAGCGCCGTCACCGCACGTCCGATGGCGGAAGGCGGTCGCGCAAAGGCAACCGCGACGGAATCGTAGCCCGCTGCGGCGGCGACTTTAGTCAACGCGCCGACCAGCAACTCTGGCGCAGGGGCTACGGCTATGCGCTCAAAAGCTAGCTCAATGCTGTTGTTCATGCTTAGCGCTCTTCTCGGTTTGCGTTGCAAAAAAGTTCGATGTTTCGGTGCGTCCCGCGCTATGTGAACAACGGAGTTCGGCGCAGTTGTTTGCGCGATTTAGCCAGCATTCCAGATTACGCACAATCAAGCTTCCTTTAGGCCGTTGTCATAAAAGCAAGCTTTGTTTAGTACTATCCCGCTGTTTTCCCCACTTTGAGCTCTGTGAAACGACGCACGAAAGCCGCATTGACTGCCCGTGAAACGCAAGTTGCGCGGCTGGTCCTTGCGAGCAAAACCACGGCGGAAATCGCCTCGATTCTCGGCATGGCCGAGGGCACGGTGGGCGCGCATTTGTCGCAGGTCTACGCGTTTTATGAAGTCGACAATCGTGCTGGATTTATCGCGCGCGTCTACTCGACGCCTGAGCTGCGGCGCTCGCTAATTTCCGAAACCAACGCGATGACCGACACAGTCACGCCGCAGGCACTGGTGGCACCTGCGTCTGCTCAGATTGTTGCCGAGCGCAACGCACCGGATTTGTCGATGCGGCTTGGTGAGTCGGCACCTTATTCGTATCCGCTTTGCCTGGAATTGCTCAACTCAACGGTTGATCGCGGCGTGCCGGTGATCGTGCGCGAAGGTCCAATGGTGTGGACCGCATTCTTGCAAGGCGATCTGCGTTTCGTAGTGGATCGGGTAAGTGCGTTAACTGCGCCGTTGACCACCTCGCGCCTCGACTCGAATGCGGGCGAAACCGTGGCGCAATTGGGCGTAAACGTCGCGTCATTGCGGATGACGGCGTGGCTCATGGCGTTGCGCACTGCGGCACTTGCGTTGTGCGGGTCCGAGCGTCAGCAATCGGAGGCACTTGCTGCTGCGGACGCCGCCGCTGCGCAAGTCGCGTCGTCGCAGTTGTTGCCATGGACATTGCGCATTACCCGAGTCTTTGTTTACGCAGTGTCCACGCGTAGCGCCTCGGGCCTCGAACGCCTCCTGCAGCTCAATACCGAAATCGATCCACTCAACCCGGTTCGCATTTACCTGCTTGCGCTGGCCGTGCGGCTCTCGCAGCATCTCGGGGCATCGCAGCGCCTGCTACAAAAAGTGTCGATGGATTTGTTTTTGGAAGAAGCCAACGCCGTGCGCGAGGAAATTCAACGCCGCGCGAGCGCCACCGTTTTCAATGTGCGCGCAAAAGCGGTGGGCGAGGCGTTTGCAGCCGGCTGGGAAAAAGCCGCTGACGGGCGCTACCGGCATCAATGCTTGAAAGACGATCCGGAACTCGACACCTATTTGATGCTCGAGGCGGCGATTTTGCGCGAGGCGCGCGACTACGTGAATGTCGTTACGGAATATCCCGATTACCGCGAAAAACTCAAACTTGCTCACGCCAAACTACGCGCTCAGCGCAAAGCGGCAGCTGAGAATTAGTTCACGACACAACATCTAGGCAAGCCAGGGTAAGCGGCTGGCTCGCGACCGCTCCACGAAGCACCGTTACCGCCGTGTTCGGCGGCACCAACGTCCACTCTGGGCAGCACTCGGTCGCTCGGTCTTGCAACGGCTCCGACGCGACTACTGTGCCGCCATCGCATTGGTTGAAGTAGAGACTCGGCGGCTTATCGTCGCTTGCATAACGAAACGCAAACACTTGTTGTCCGTCGGAGAGCGCGGCAGCGAAGCGCAGCGGCGCGCGAACGCCACGTGCGTCCATGCTGGCGCGCACTTCGGCGAGCATGTGCTGCACGGCTTCAATCGGCGACGCGCCGCGCTGAACGTGCGCCATTGCCAACAAAAACATCAACTCGGAATCGGTTGCACCTTTGCGTGCGGCGTAGAGATCGTCGGGCAATGCGGCCTCAAGTTCGCGCCGCACTTTGGCGTAATCACCGATCTGTCCGTTGTGCATGAATAGGTAATGATCGAAGCGATACGGATGACAGTTTTGGCGGGCGACGGCCGTGCCGGTGGTGGCACGCACATGCGCGAAGAACAGCGGTGAGCGCACGGCAGAGCAAAGCGCCAGCAAATTTTCGTCCGACCATGCCGGCATGACTTCGCGGTAAATACCCGGCGCGGTATGTCCGTCGTAGCCCGTGTACCAACCGATGCCGAAGCCGTCGCCGTTGGTCGCCACTTTGGATTCGTCGGCCTGCATTGATTGCCGGACGAGCGAATGCTGCGGCTTGCAAACAAGTTCTTCAAGAAAGATCGGATCGCCAGAATAAGCCAATAAACGGCACATAGAAATTCACGAGAGTGGACGGGTTGCGCTACGCTAACGATTCAGCAACCGCCACCGTTCGACAAACTCAAAACAGTTTGAGTGCCAACGGCTCAAAGGCCACATGAGATCGTGAAACAATTATGACAGCCCCCTCTTCTTCGTCTTGGCTCCACGGCGCTATTTCGCGAATCGAATCCGATTTTCAGCGCTCTGCGGACACGCATTTAATCGCACACGCGGTGCCGCGATTCGCCGAGGCGAGCATCGATTTTTATTTCAAAGATGAGTCCACGCATCCGACGGGCAGTCTTAAACATCGCCTAGCGCGTTCGTTGTTTTTGTACGCACTGTGCAACGGTTGGATTCGTGAAGGGCAAACCATCATCGAGGCGAGTAGCGGCTCAACGGCTGTGTCCGAAGCGTATTTCGCGCGCTTGCTCGGCCTGCCGTTTATCGCGGTGATGCCGCGCAGCACCTCGGCAGAGAAAATTGCGCTCATCGAGTTTTACGGCGCACGTTGTCATTTCGTGGACAAGGCCTCGGAGGTGTACGCCGCCGCAAAATCGTTGGCGATTGAGACACGCGGGCATTACATGGACCAGTTCACCTACGCCGAACGCGCGACCGATTGGCGCGGCAACAACAACATCGCCGAGAGCATGTTTGCGCAGATGCAACGCGAGCGCCACGCGGTGCCGCGTTGGATCGTGGTCGGTGCAGGTACCGGCGGCACGAGTGCGACGATTGGTCGATACGTGCGCTATCACCGCCACAGCACGCAACTGTGTGTGGCGGACCCCGAAGGCTCAGTGTTTCTGCCGTATTGGCGCGACGGCGACGCAGCGATCACTTCGGGTGGTTCGCGCATCGAAGGAATTGGTCGCCCGCAAGTGGAGCCGAGTTTTGTTCGAGCGCTGGTCGATCACATGGTGCCGGTGAGCAACGTTGAATCGATCAACGCGATGCGTGCACTCTCCGAGCAACTCGGTCGTCGCGTGGGGCCGTCAACCGGCACCAATTTCCATGCGATGCTGTTGCTCGCCGAAGCGATGCTCGCGCGCGGCGAACCGGGCTCGATCATGTCGCTTATTTGCGATGCGGGCGAGCGCTATCTAAACACCTATTTTGATGCGGCGTGGGTGAACATGAACTTTGGGGATTGCTCGCAGTGAGCTGTAGGCGTGGACTTGGCCGCGCCTTACGGTGCGCAACCAAGCGACGCCCAGCCGTCGCCAACCCATCGCGCTCGACGTGATTTACTGCGGCGCGCAGAGCTTCACGCCCTCGCCGTCCCAACCCAACGCAACGAAACTGTTGTAAATCGCTGTGTCCGTTGTGTAGCGGTGATTGGGATTGTCCGGAAAGCGTGTCTGTCCGCGAAAGATTCGATAGACCGGCGTTTGACCCGCCGCGCATGAGCCGCCAACACCCGCCACCACCGGCGCGAATAAGTAGGAATCAACGCCCTCACTAAACGGCAAACGCGGTGTCGCTGTGTTCGTTGGATTGAGCGACGCGAGCAGATCCTTCTCGGCTTGCACGGCCGTGTAGAAATGCGAACCACGCGAATTGGATAATGCGATTTGGTCATAGTAGTAACGCACGAGACCGGCAGTGCCTGCTTGCGCCGTTGTGTACACGTTGAACGATTTGCCCGTGCGTGCCCATGCGGGAACGCTGTCGAGCAACGCGATTTCTGTCGCGCGTGAGGTGATGAAGTAGTAATCGAGCCCTGCGTGGAAATATTCGACCATCGTCGCCGTCGTCGCGCTTGTGCTCGCGACGCCGGTGCCCGACAGCGCGACGCTAATGGTGCCGCCCGACGCGTTGTGGGCGATGCTGAGCGTGGCCGTGCGCGCGCCTGCTGCTGTTGGCGCAAACGTCACATTGACGGTGCAGGTGGTTGCCACCGCGAGCGTGGTGGTCGCTGCGCAGGTGCCGCCGGAGATAGCGAAGTCGCCACTACCCATGGTGACCGCCGACAATTGCAGCGGCGCACCGCCAGTGTTCGAGAGCGTGACGACTTTTTCTGGACTGGTGACGCCGACCGTGACTGAGCCAAAGTTTAGGGCTGTGACATAAAGTGTCGCCGTCGGCGTGGACACTGCCGCACTCGGATTCACGATATACGCGGCAAGATCGTTGAGTTGCGTGGTCGTTAACACGCCGGCCAGAAAGTTCATTTCGCTGACGCCGGAAATGCCGGAGGAAATTTTCGCAGCGGTGCTACCGTTCTTAATTTTGTTTTGGTTCAATGTAGGGCTCGGGCCGTGGCAGGTCCCAGCGCCGCACGATAGTTGGCCGGGCACCAACACGGCGGTGTAGAGCGCTTTGCCGTTGGTTGCATTTTGTGCCTGTGCCATAGGCGCTGCGACAAATCCAGCAACGCACACCAAACTCACCGTTACGCGCACAGCGGCAGCCCAAGCGCCGCGAGTCATCCAAAATTTCATCCGTTTGCCCTGTTCAAATAAGTTGCGACGGCATCCCCCGGCCGAGCCCGCAAATCATGCCCTCATGTTAGGCATTGAAATGGCGAGTGGGACGTCTGGTTAACAAACGAAACGTAAAGAATTGTTAAGCGCCTTCGATGGAAAACGCCTGTCTTCGTTTGTACAGAGCGGAGAAAAGCAGTGACTGCCGCCAACTCGAATAATGTGCGGAATTGCACGGATATCGATGACGACAACTTATTTCAACAGCGATTTCTTATCGGCTTCTGAGGCTGCGTTAACGTAGGCTGAACACGCCGGCGACAGAGCAGTCGCGCGATCCGGCCAAACGCGAATAAACCGCCTATGTGCAGATAAGTGGCCGTAGGCGGACTTCAATTCAATCGCTTCGCGCGTACGCCACGAGGCGGCCACGCTTCTGCGTAAATTCGAGCCTGCGACTCAGCTATGGCAACGCCACCCGTCGCTGGCGCGGAACTACGCCGCGAAGCGCGCTTCGATTTTCGCTTTGGTGGCGGGCAATTCTGCGGGCAGGTTGTGCTTGAGTTGCTCGAACAAATCGGCGTGAAGTTTGAGCTCGGCCGTCCATTCGTCGCGATTCATGCGCGTCACGCTCTCGTATTTCGCTTCGCTGAAATCGGTGCCGTTCCAGTTCAGGTCGCCGTAGCGTGGTGTGGTGCCGAATGCGTGCTCGGTGCCTTGCCCCTGGCCCTCAACGCGCTCCAACATCCATGCCAATACGCGCATGTTGTCGCCGAAGCCCGGCCACACAAATTTGCCGTCGGCGTCTTTGCGGAACCAGTTGACGGTGAAGATTTTCGGGAGCTTCGCGCCGGAGTTGGCGAGCTTCTTGCCGAGGTTCAACCAGTGCGCGAAGTAGTCGCTCATGTTGTACCCCGCGAACGCGATCATCGCGAACGGGTCGCGGCGAACGACGCCGACCTGGCCGGCAATCGCGGCGGTGGTCTCGGAACCGAGCGTGGCGGCCATGTAAACGCCTTCGGTCCAGTCGCGCGCTTCGGTGACGAGCGGAATCGTGGTTCCACGACGGCCGCCGAAAATGAACGCGTCAATCGCGACGCCCGCCGGGTTGTCCCATTCGGAATCAAGCGCGGGATTGTTGGTCGCGGCCACGGTGAAGCGTGAATTCGGATGGGCGGCTTTTGCGCCGGTTTCCTTGGCGATGGCGGGTGTCCAGTCTTTGCCTTGCCAATCGATCAAATGCGCGGGCGGCGTGTCGGTGAGGCCCTCCCACCACACATCACCGTCATCGGTCAGCGCGACGTTGGTGAAAATCGTGTCGCGTTTGATCGAGGTGAGGCAGTTGAGGTTGGACTTTTCGTTGGTGCCCGGCGCGACGCCGAAGTAGCCCGCCTCGGGGTTGATCGCGTACAGGCGACCGTCCGTGCCCGGCTTGATCCACGCGATGTCGTCACCGATGGTGGTGACCTTCCAGCCCTCGAAGCCCTTGGGCGGAATGAGCATCGCGAAGTTCGTCTTGCCGCATGCCGACGGGAACGCGGCGGCGACGTGATATTTCTTGCCTTGCGGATTGGTGACGCCAAGGATCAGCATGTGTTCCGCGAGCCAGCCGTCGCGCAAACCCATGTTCGATGCGATTCGCAGCGCGAAACATTTTTTGCCGAGCAGCGCGTTGCCGCCGTAGCCGGAACCGTAGCTCCAAATCTCGCGCGTTTCGGGGTAGTGCACGATGTACTTCGTTTTGTTGCACGGCCACGTCACGTCCTTCTGACCAGCGGCAAGCGGCGCACCAACGGTGTGAACACAAGGCACGAATTCGCCATCAGCGCCCAACACATCCAACGCGCCCTTGCCCATGCGCGTCATGATTTTCATGTTCACTGCGACGTAGGCGGAGTCAGACAGCTCAACGCCGATGTGCGCGATCGGCGAGCCGAGCGGGCCCATCGAAAACGGGACGACGTAGAGCGTGCGGCCGCGCATGCAGCCGGTGAACAACGGGTTCAGCGTGGCGCGCATTTCGGCGGGGGCCATCCAGTTGTTGGTCGGGCCGGCGTTTTCTTTTTTCTCGCAGCAGATAAACGTGCGGTCTTCGACGCGCGCGACGTCGGTCGGGTCGCTGCACGCCAAGTACGAATTCGGGCGCTTGGTGTCGTTGAGTTTTTTGAATACGCCCGCTTCAACCAGCGTGCCGCACAGCGCGTTGTATTCGGCGTCCGAGCCGTCGCACCAGTGAATGGCGTCGGGCTGCATGAGCGCGGCCATGTCGCGCACCCAGGCGAGCAGCGAAATGTGTTTGACGTAAGCGGGGGCGTGCACGGAGGCTTGCAGCGTGGCGAGCGTTTCTGGCTGATTCATGAAATTTGAGAGCGTAAAGAGTTGCGACGAAGAAAGGATGTCGCCGCAAACAACAGGTCGGATCGGCCTTGCGCGGTGCTCACGCTGGGCGCTGGATGAGCGGCGAGCGTGTAGCGCTCTATTTTAGGCGCAGACTACGGCGCACTACAGCGTCGGGTTATGCGGGTTGCGCATGGGTAGATGCGTCGTGTTTATTCGCTACCGCCACGGGCTACATGATGTACAGCTTTATGGCTTCAACGACCGCCATGCAGCGCTTGTAGCCCAATTTCTATGGTTATCGACATATTGACTAATTTAGCTGTAACGACCAGCTGGCGGTGGTTGCATGCAAAAAGCCATTCACAATGAATTTCAGCCGCAGGCGGCACGATGCGCGTGATGTAGTTTTCTGTAGCCCCGATCGTAGACAAAACAAAGCCCGCATCCGTTGCCGGAGTGCGGGCTTATGGCTACCGCCGAAACTAGGCGGTAGTGAAACTACTACTTCTTGAACTCAGCTGGGCAGGTGCCGCCTTTTTGCGAGAGCACCCAGTCGACGATCTTGGCGACGTCGGCGTCAGCCACCGCTGCGTTGGCAGGCATTGGGATTTGGCCCCATTTACCGGTGCCGCCTGCTTTGACTTTCTTAACGAGGTCGGCCTTGATGGCAGCGGCTTTCTTGGCATCTTTTTCGGTGTAGCAAGCAGCGACAGCGTTGTAGGCTGGGCCGACAACTTTCTTGTCCATTTGGTGGCAGGCCATGCAACCTTTGGCTTGGGCCAACGCTGCATCAGCGTGGGCAACGTTTACGAAAGCAACGGGGGCGAGCGCGGCAGCGATCAGTACAGCAATCTTTTTCATGTCGAGTCCTTGGATAAAACGGGCGCGAGTTTAAATGAAGCTCGCGGGTCGTGCAAAAGCATTAACGAGACGTTAAGGTGACTCGTTGACGCATGGCTGACATGAACAATACTTGAGCTCGGCAAATCGCTCAACGAGCGGCGAAGCATTTGCATATGCGACCTATGCGCCGGTCGTTACAAGCGGCCAAGCGGATCGCTACGCGCTCATCGAGCGGCGCAACCGGTCGCTCAGCCAGTCAACCAACGCCACCAAGATCAGCATGCTGATGAGCACCGTGCCCGCGTCTTTGAAATGAAAAAGCGCGAGGTGGTAGTACAGCAATTGCCCGAGTCCGCCACCGCCCACCACGCCCAGCACGGCGGCGGCGCGGATGTTGTTTTCCCAACGATACAGCGTGTAACTCACGAGCTGCGGCAACACGGTCGGTAGCGTGCCGTACCAAAAGGCGTTGGTCGCGGACGCGCCGTTGCGCGTGAGCGCGAGCGCGGACTCCGGCGGCGCGTTTTCAAACGCGTCGGCAAATAAACGCCCGAGCACGCCCGCGGTGTGCAACGCGAGCGCGAGGGTGCCGGGAAACGGCCCGAGACCCGCAGCGATCACCAAAAGCGCCGCCCACACCAGTTCCGGCACGGCGCGCAATCCGTTGAGCAACAGCCGAGCGACGGCGCGACGCGGGCCTTGTGCGGCGGCGGGTCGGGCCAGCAGCAGCGCGAGAAAAATCGCGAGCAAGGTGCCAACGACGGAAATCGCTAGCGTCTCAAAAAAGCCGAGCGCAACCTTTTGCAAAAAAGCGGGGCTCATCTCGGGCGGAAAAAACTCGCCGAACAGCCCCACCATTTTGCGCAAGGACTCGACGGAGAAAAGGTCCGACCAATTGCCCTTGAGCGTCGCAAAACAGACAACAACGAAAACAATGAGGCCCAGCCAGAAAAGCCGCGGCACGCCCTGTCCTGCGGGTGGTGGCGGCGGTGGTGGCAGCGCCGCCAGTTTTGGCTTCATTGCATCCATGCGCGCAGCCGTTTGCTAACCAGATCGGCCGCCGACACCAGCAGTACAAACGCAAGCAGGAACATCACCACTTCGCCGCCCGCGAGCATTTTCATCGACAGCTCCATCTGTTGGCCCAAACCGCCTGCGCCGACGAAACCCAGGATCACCGACGAGCGAATGGCGCATTCCCAACGAAACACGAGGTAGCTGGCAAGCTCTGGCGCGCAGGCGGGCAACACACCGAACAAGAACGCGCCCAGCCGCGAACTGCCGTTGTTCAACAACGCGAGCGCGGGGCGGCGGTCAACGCTCTCGAACACTTCAAGAAACACTTTGCCCATCATGCCGCCAAAGGTGAGCGCAATGGCGAGCACACCAGCGGTGTCGCCCAAGCCCACGGCGCGCACAAAAATCAACCCCCACACCAGCTCTGGGACGGAGCGCAACACGATGAGGAGCGCTCGCACAAGATAGCGCACGACGCGACCAAGCGCGCCCATCTCTCCGTGCGCGAGCGCAGAAATCGAGAGCGCGCGATTGCCGATCAATGCCGCCGGAATCGCGATGACGAGCCCCAGCGTGACACCGGTGGTGGCCACCGCAATGGTGTTCCACGTGGCCGTTAGCAGTAGCCGAAAAAAATCCGCGTCATGCGCGGGTGGCCAGAATGATTTGATGAACGAGCCGCCGGCCTTGAGGCTTTGCGCGTCGAAAAAAATCCACGGCTTGAACTCAATTAGCCACAACGCCGGAACCAGCAGCAACACCAGCCCCACCGCCCAGCCGCGACGTTGGTGCCAGACAGGATCTTGGAGGGCGTGCGGCGCCATTGCCAGCGAAGTTGCCAGTGAGCTCGCCGCCGAGTTCAACTGCAACCCGTCACGATGACGCTCGACTGCGGCACCTCGGTGTCGGGCAGTGCGAAGTTCGCGACGGCCATTCCAAACTCTTCGCCGTAGAGTTCACGCAAGCGATCTTCGGTGACCGCATGGGTGGGCAGGTCGAACTGGAGTAACCCTGCGCGCAGCCCAATCAATCGGCTGAAGCGTTCGCGCGCTAAGTTGACGTCGTGCAAGCTCACGACCAATGTCGCGTTGCGCTCGGCGGCGTCGGCCTGAGCCGCCGCAAGCGAGGCCGCGCCAAGCACCGGGTCGAGCGACGACACCGGTTCATCCAATAAATTGACTGAACTGGCGGCGACAAACATGCGCGCAAGACCCACGCGCTGCCGCTCGCCACCGGAGAGCCGGTCACAGCGCAGCCACAGCTTGTCCTCAAGCCGAAACGCGGCGAGCGCGGCATACGCCGCCTGCACGTCAGCCTCTGCGGGCGTGGCCAGTAACGAGCGCAACGCAGGCCAAGTGCCCGCACGCGTCAGACGCGCCGCGAGGACGGCGTGCACTACCCGCTGGCGCGGGGGCAGCGGCGGTTGCTGTGGCGCGAGAAAACTCTCGGCGCGCAGCGCGTGGCGTCCGCTACTGCTCATGTCCCAAGGATTTTGCTCGCCCCAGCTGAAGCGGCCGCGCGTGGGCCGAAGCGCCAGCGCGAGCGTGTGCAGGAGCGTGGTTTTGCCCGCACCGGACGGGCCGATCAGCGCAACCTGCTCGCCCGGTTCAATGGTGAGGTCGATGTCCTTGATCGCGCATTTGCCCTCGATGTAGCAATGCGATAGCGCCTCAAGATGCAGCCGATGTCCCACGATGCGGGCGGACAAGCTGGCGCGCGGGCTTACTTGAGCAGTCCGGCGGATTTGGCGGCGGTTTCGATGCCGGCGTAGTTTTCGACTTTGGTCGGGATGAACTTTGCCGCGCGTTGCAGCTTGAGAATTTCAGCTTGCTCGGGATTTTTCGCGTCGAGGTCGAGAAACGCTTGGCGCAGTTTGCCGACCAGTGCCGCGTCAAGGTCGCCGCGCACCGTCCAGTTGTAGTCGAAGTACGGTGGCGTCGTGTAGAAAACACGAACCTGTGTGGTGTCGATTTTTTTCTCAGCGACCATTTTTTCCCAGACGCTGATGTTCAACGCGCCTGCGTCGACCTTGCCGCCCGCAACCTGCAACGCGGTGGCGTCGTGCGCGCCAGAGAAGGCGATGCGCTTCATCGTTTTGTCTGGATCAACGCCCGCTTGCAGCATGAAGCTGCGCGGCATCAGGTGTCCGCTGGTGCTGGATGCGGAGCCGAAGGCGAAGGTTTTATCTTTCAGGTCGGCGAGCGTTTTGATCGCTGGGTTGGTGGTGATGAACACGCTCTTGAACTCGGCGTCCTCGGCACGTTGAACGATTGGGATGGCGGTTTTGTTGCTGCGCAGATACGCCTGGACGAAGGTGAATCCGCCGTACCAAACCATGTCGATTTTTTTCGCGGCGAGGCCTTCGACGGTCGCGGCGTAATCGGTGACGGGCACGAATTCGACTTTCATGCCGGTCTTTGACTCAAGGTACTTGCCCAGCGGCGTGAACTTACGTTGCAATTCGGTGGGGTTTTCGTCGGGGATGGCGGAGACCTTAAGGGTCACCTGAGCAAAGGCGGAGGCTGAAAACGCAGCGAACGCGGCAACAGCAATAAAAGGCTTAAACATACAAAATCCTGAAAAAAACGACAACAAGAGTTGTCGATTCTACGGGCGGGCTCCTTACAGCGAACACCGCTACGCGGCCGGTGTCATCGCCCCCGCGCACGCGCGATGATTTCGGCCAAATCTGGGGCGACGGTCATGCGACGAAACGGACTGACCGCAGCGCCGCCGGTGTTGCCGTGTGGCACAAAACCTATCGCGGTTTTGCTGGCCGCGCCGACGATGCGCAGCAGTTGACCCACCGCCTCGCGCCGGTCGCCATTGGCGAGCGCCCAGCGCAACATGCGCCAATGCACACGAACATGCTCCCGGGTGGACGCCTGCCCGAGCACATGCGCGCGTTCGAGGTGACGAAACGCCGAAGCAACGTCCGGCGTCTGCGATGCGGCGAGAAGCTCGTGGTCCACGGCAGGACGAATGCGGGAAGAGAAGCTCATGATGGTGTGGTCCCTTTCTTTCTTTTCCTGATTAGTTTACGTGCCACAGACCGCTGTCATGCCCGCGACGGCGGGCATCCAGACTGAATCGCGCCAAGCCCGCCAAGCCCCGCAGCCGCAGGCATCGGGGCGCGCCAGGTCTGGGTTCCCGCCTTCGCGGGAACGACAATATCTGCCAAATCTGAGGCAGGTAACTAATCAGGTTTCTTTTTGATTCAGCTTTTGCGCTGCAACGACTGCTATACGGTTGTTTCAGGCAGATTTATCCTGTTATCGACATATACGATATTGCCGCTGCAACCCATACACAGCTGTCGTTCAAAGCGAAAAGCCAATCAACGCTTCATGCGCGTGATGATGCCGTCGAGTTGGTCGAGGCTGGCGTAGCGAATCACCAGTTCGCCCTGCCCGTTGGCTTGGTCGCGCGCATGGAGAGCCCGTTGATCGCGATGTTCTCCGCGAGCATGATCTGCTTGTCTTTGGGCAACGTCGCCAGCACATTCGCTGTTTGCCGAGGATAAGACCATCGGCAGTGGCGCTATGCGGCGATGGTCGCCGATTTGAATCTTCCGGCTTTGCAGATCTAGCGGATGTATCGCGGGCGGGCTGATTGTGAGAACCAGACCAAGGAGTTGAAATACGACTTCGCGGCAGGCAGCCTCAATAATGGACAATCGCGGATACTGTCAATTCGTCCAAGAGGAAACGTCTATCTCGACAATCCTCGTTTTGTTCCAAATGCGGTAACAAGGGCAAAAAGGGGGATCCGTGAAAGAGAATAGGGTTCGGTGCGCGCTCGCGCATGTGCGGGCGATTGCATTGTTGGCCGTCGAAACGTTGGCGCTGTCTTGGACCCCTCTGGCGATGGCGGCCGACCCCCCTGCGGGCTGCTCGACATCCGCAGGCCAAACAACCTGTGTCTTTGCCTATACCGGCGCGCCACAGGCCTGGAACGTACCGGCCGGCGCGACGTCGGCTACGTTCTTCGTCTATGGTGCGCAAGGCGGGGCGGGGGGCGTACGCGGAGGATTTGGCGGCACTTATTTCGGAACCGCTGCCGTAACGCCGGGGGCGGTCATGCAGGTCAATGTCGGCGGACAGGGCGCCAGCGCGAGTAGTGGGGGCGCAGGCGGCTGGAACGGCGGCGGCGATGGCTTCAACCCTGCGGGCGGGGGTGGCGGCGGATCCGACGTTCGTCAAGGGGCGTGCGCCGCATCGGGCGCTTGCGCGTTGAGTGACCGGCTGATTGTGGGCGGTGGTGGTGGCGGCGGCGCAGGCACCGACATCGTTGGCGCGCTTTACTACGGCGGTGACGGTGGCGGCAGGTTCCCGTCCAATGGCTACCC
>JBEBJR010000078.1:0-3032 GCA_040079845.1 Casimicrobium sp.
GACCACGTCAAGCGGCGATTCTATTTTGCGCGAACGGCCCGATTTCTCCGAAATCTGCCGGAGCTTGCACCCCCGCCCGCCCCCTGCTAGCCGCGCCCGCGACACTTACCGCAAAAAGGCCATTCCATGCCCAATCCCACCAAAACAGATTCGGTCAAAAAAGTCGTACTCGCTTATTCGGGCGGCTTAGACACCAGCGTCATCCTGAAATGGTTGCAGGTCGAATATGGCTGCGAGGTCGTGACCTTCACCGCCGATCTGGGGCAGGGCGAGGAGCTTGGGCCTGCGCGCGAAAAGGCGGTGCTGATGGGCATTCCGGATCATCACATTTACATCGACGATCTGCGCGAGGAATTTGTACGTGATTTCGTCTTTCCGATGATGCGCGCCAACGCGCGGTATGAGGGCGATTATCTGCTTGGAACCTCAATAGCGCGGCCGCTGATTTCCAAGCGCTTGATCGAGATTGCTGCTGAAACCGGTGCCGACGCAATCGCGCACGGCGCGACGGGCAAAGGCAATGATCAGGTGCGGTTTGAACTGTCGGCCTATGCGCTCAACCCCGATATCAAAGTTATCGCCCCGTGGCGCGAATGGGATTTGACCAGCCGTACGCGGTTGATCGAATGGGCCGAGGAACATCAGATTCCGGTGCCAAAGGACAAGCGCGGGGAATCGCCCTTTTCGACCGACGCCAATCTGCTGCACACATCGTCAGAGGGCAAAGTGCTTGAAAATCCGTGGGACGAAACCCCGGACTATGTTTATTCGCGTACGGTCAATCCAGAGGACGCGCCGGATACCCCCGAATATATCACCATGGATTTTGAACGCGGCGACGGCGTTGCGTTGAATGGTGTTGCGATGTCTCCTGCGACGTTGCTCGCAGCACTCAACGATCTGGGCCGCAAACATGGCATTGGGCGTCTAGATCTGGTCGAGAACCGCTTTGTCGGCATGAAGTCGCGCGGCATGTATGAAACCCCCGGCGGCGAGATTTACGCTCGCGCGCATCGCGGGATTGAAAGCATCACTTTGGATCGCGGTGCCGCGCATCTGAAAGACGAGTTGATGCCCAAATATGCCGAGATGATTTACAACGGTTTCTGGTTTTCGCCAGAGCGCGAGATGTTGCAAGCGGCCATCGACCATAGCCAGTCCAACGTGTCGGGCACGGTGCGGTTGAAGCTGTATAAAGGCATGGCCAGTGTCGTTGGCCGCAAATCGCCGAACAGCCTGTATTCGGAAAAGGTTGTGACGTTCGAGGACGACGCCGGCGCCTATGACCAAAAGGACGCGGCGGGCTTTATCAAGCTGAACGCGCTGCGTTTGCGGTTGCTCGCACAGCAAAAGGGCGCATAAATGGTGGCCATGGACTGGCCGCTTTTTAACATCTGCCTGCTGACGCTGGTCATTCATTTGATCGGCGCGCTGGCTTATGCAGCACGGATCGCAGGTGTGCGGACCAGCAAAATTGCGCTGAGCTTTGCGTTGTTCAACGTGTTGGTCTTGGTGTCGCGGACTTCGAATAGCTTCCTTGGACCATTCCTTGCCAAGCGGATCGAGAATGCGATTGCAACGGGCACAGGCGACAGCTTGTTGATGGACATGCGGTTGGTGTTGCTCGCCGCGACCGTGGCAACGGTGCTCGGTGCGCTTGCTGTGCCGACGGTGCAACGCTGGTTCACCGCCGCGATTGCTGATTTTCAGCATCATCGCTCGGTCGGCAAATTGTTGTTAAGTGCGCTGACACCAACCGGGGCAAAATCGGTCGTCAAAGCAGTGACCTTTCCGAGCAGCAAGCACCTTAAACTATGGACCAAACCCGCCGCCGTTTCGTGGCGCGTCATCGCCATGAATGTGATTGCACAAGCGTTGCTGACAGTCGGCGTTATCGCCTCGCTTTATGCCGGCTATCTCCATCCAGAATTCCGTGTCACGGCTTCGCAATTATCGGCGGTGGTCAACGGCTTTGCCACTATCCTGTTGTTCGTCCTGATCGACCCGCAATTATCGGTAATGACCGACGACGTTGTCGAAGGCCGTGTGAGCCAGCCCGACTATCGCCGCACCATCGTATGGCTGTCGATGAGCCGGATTGCAGGCACGGTATTAGCGCAAGCTATGCTCGTTCCAGCCGCAGCATTCATCGTCTGGGTCGCTGTTCGTGTGTAATGACGCCAACTCGCTTTTTTAACCAATTGTGGGTAAGCGGTTGGCCATGGATATCGCCCAACCACCGCCGCAAGTAGATGCCGCCGATCCGCGCCCGCCTTCGGCGGTTAGCAGCGGTGTGGGCGTTGCTGGCGTTGCGGGGCTAGTGATATGGGTGCTGATCGCGCGCCATTTTGGCGCCGTAGCCAACACATTGCATCTAACCCCTTTTCTTACATGGCTTTTTGATGTTGATGTCATTCCCGAACGTGCCAGTGGCGAATTAGCCGCGTTGTCCGGCATCCTTTTGGTTGGCATCCCGATGGTGGCTTGGTCGTTGTTGGTGGACAAGGTCCATTGGCGCAAATCGACGGGTATCGACTGGACGTTGGCTCGCCCGGTGGCCGATGTTCTCGACACCAGTGTCATCAAAATTGCAGGGATTTGGGCGACATGGGCGATAATCGCTGTCGGCTATTCGATGTTCCGTTTTTACTGGCAATCGACCAATTGGAATTTCCCGTTCGCGATGCAGATGTTCCAATATGCGTTGCTACCCTTGGTGATCGCATCGGTGCCCTATATCGTCTGGCTTGACCGTTATCTGGTCGAGCCGCGCGATGGCAGCTGGCATTTTGGCGCGTGGATCGCGGGCCGTGATGATTGGGACAAGGACGAGATTTTTCATCACCTGCGCGCCTGGGCGGTGAAGGGATTTTTCCTTGCCTTTATGATCTCGATCGTACCGGGCGGCTTTCAATTTCTGGTCAATGTGGACGTTGCCAAAGCCATATCGCAGCCGGTATCTTTGACGCAGTTGATGATTACATCGATGTTTGTCATCGACGTGCAGCTGGCGACGGTTGGCTATTTGCTGA
>JBEBJR010000079.1:0-2975 GCA_040079845.1 Casimicrobium sp.
AATCATGCCGAAAATCGATCTGTCGAGCGGGACGATCCCGGCCAATGTGCTCGAAAGCCTAAAAGTCACCCGGGATGATTTTCTGGAGGCGCTAAAGCGCGTCCAACCCTCGGCCATGCGCGAAGTGATGGTGCAGGTTCCCGATGTCCGCTGGGAAGACGTTGGTGGCCTCGACGAGGCGCAGGCCAAGCTGAAAGAAGGCATCGAGTTGCCGATGAAAAACCCCGATGCGTTCCGGCGTCTGGGCATAAGGCCAGCCAAGGGCTTTTTGCTTTATGGTCCGCCGGGAACTGGCAAGACGTTATTGGCAAAGGCGGTCGCGCGCGAAAGCGAGGCTAACTTTATTTCGATCAAATCATCGGATTTGCTGTCGAAATGGTATGGTGAAAGCGAACAGCAGATCGCCCGGCTTTTCGCGCGTGCGCGGCAAGTTGCCCCGACGATCATCTTTATCGACGAGATTGACAGCCTAGCCCCTGCGCGTGGTCGCGGCGGCGGCGAACCACAGGCAACCGAGCGCGTGGTGAATACGTTGCTCGCCGAAATGGACGGGCTGGAAGAAATGCAATCGGTGATCGTGATTGGCGCAACCAATCGCCCGACATTGATGGACCCCGCTTTGCTCCGCCCCGGCCGGTTTGATGAACTCGTTTATGTGACGGTGCCCGACGAAAAAGGCAGGCGGCGCATATTGGGCATTCATACATCGAAAATGCCGTTGGCCAAGGACGTCGATCTCGACGACTTCGCAAAACGCACAGAGCGGTATTCTGGTGCCGATCTAGAGGATCTGGTCCGCCGCGCCGGTTTGTTTGCATTGCGCGACGATGGCGCCGACGCAAAAGAAGTCGCCAAAAGCCATTTTGAAAAAGCACTTGAGGCGAGTCGCGCAACGGTGACGTCAGAGATGGAAACCGAATATCAGGCGATGGAGAAAAAGCTGAAACAGGCAGCGTTAGTTCCAGCAGGGATGGGCTTTATCTCGCCCGGCATGGTCAAAGCAACGCGTGATTCTAAGCATTGAGATTAGGGAAGGCTAAGCTAGGCTCTGCTTCACCGTCTCACCCATGCCGATGGCTTTCACCAGCACCATCCCCTCGATGGTGACCAATAGCTTAGCGGCATCGCGGGCGCGCGCGGTTGGATCAGCGCTGGCCAATTGCGATTCTCCCCAGGCGAGAAAGCCGGTGCCGATTTGCGCCGCGATGGGTGCATAAAGCGGATCACCCCGCCCTGCCCGGCTCGCGAGTTCCAACCACACGCACATATAAGGCCAGAACTGGTCATCAAGCACCACGGACGAAAGGTGCGCGGTCAGTTCGCCGAGTGGTAACGGTTGGGCCGAGGTTCGTGCGCCAAGCAAGATTACCATCCGCTCAGAGATATGCTGCAATGTCGCAGCGATAATCTCGGTCTTGTCGGTGAAATAATACAGCAGCATCCGATCACTGGTCCCGGCTGCCTTGGCCAGCGGTCGCAGGCTGGCGGCGACCAACCCATGCGCCAGCACATGGTCCGCCAAGCGCTCAACGATCTCGGCACGCCGTGCCTGGGTTTTTGATATTGCCATTGAAAACTGGCCCTATGTCATTTTTTCTATTGTAGCGAACGCTACGTTAATGTAGCATATGCTACATAGTGATTCGATGAAAGGATGGAATATGAGCAAATTTTGGCAAAACTGGCTTGGCGCTTGGGCAATCTTGGTAACAGTTTTCGGTCTCGTCCTGGCCGCTGGTGCTTTCGCGGCAACCGACGGATTTACCGCCGCTCTGTTCGCGCTGTTTGGCAAGCCGCTGCCCGCCGACATCGATTCCCATCACCGCTTTGCCATCGGCCTGATGGGCGCTGTGACGATGGGCTGGGGACTGACGTTCTGGGCCGCGTTCAAGGCTCTATTCGCACTCGACACGGCCACTGCCGCTCCGATCTGGCGCTTCATCGTATTCGCCAGCCTGGCTTGGTACTTGGTCGATTCCGCAATTTCAGTCACCACCGGCTTTTGGATGAATGCGGTATCGAACACCTTGCTCATCGTGATGCTGATGATACCGCTCCTGAAAAGCGGCGCGTTAAAGCGATGACGCGCAAGCTGGAAATGCAGCAGGGCTAATCCCGTCTACATATCCAGTTAAAAACTTGTATTATCGTCTAATGAAAAAAACGCTCGCATTTTTCGCATTGCTACTGCTTTCCGCCTGTGCCGGATCTCCGGGCCCGGTCGGCAACACTGCCGTCCCGCAGCCTCAAAAATCGGTCGAGCTGAACCGTTATCTGGGCCGGTGGTTTGAACTGGCACGTTATGAAGCGCCATTTCAAAAAGGGTGCGAAGCCGTCACTGCCGATTACTCGCTGCGCGGCGATGGCACTATAAAGGTCATAAACAGCTGCCGACAAGGCGCCGTCGATGGGAAAGCGAAGGTTGCGACCGGCAAAGCGAAAGTCGTCGACACAGCGACCGGCGCTAAGCTGAAAGTATCGTTCTTCCGCCCGTTTTACGGTGACTATTGGGTGCTAGACCGCGCTGACGATTACAGCTGGTCCATCGTTGGCGAACCAAGCGGGCGGTATCTGTGGATACTAACGCGGGCAGCAAAGCCCGATGGGGCGATCCGTGCGCAGCTTGAATCGCGGGTAAAAGCATTGGGCTATGATTGGTCGTTGATCCGCCCGACCAAGCATTGACGGTCAACCCGCCAGATCTCCGGTCACTATTGGTCTAAAAATCGACGAGCTCATAATGTTTCGGCGGGGTAATCCCCTCCATGCGTTCCGACAGTAATGGCCGAAAGCTGGGGCGGCTTTTGAACTTGGAATACCAGCCTTTAGTTTGCTCGTGTCCTGTCCAGTCGATTCCGCCAAGGTAATCGGCGACTGATACCTGCGCGGCAGCGGCCATATCGGCCATGCTCATCGTGCCGCCCGCCATCCACGCGCGGTGATCGATCAGGTAATCGATATAATCCAGATGCCCA
>JBEBJR010000080.1:0-2923 GCA_040079845.1 Casimicrobium sp.
CGATAACAAAACCGAAAATGGACTCGGCCTGCCCTTGCCCTCTGGCCAAGCGATGGTTTTTGAGGACAGCAATTTCGGTCCGCTGCTGGCTGGCGAAGCGGCGCTGCGCGACCGCGCGATTGGCGAAAAGGTAGAACTGCTGGTCGGCACAGCATCTGATGTGCAGATGGTTGTGACGCAGATATCGGAACGCAAATATCAAAAGGGCTATAAAGTCACGATCACCAACGCGCGCAGCGAGCCGGTTAACGCCGAAATCGAAATCCCGTTTGACCTGCGCGGCAAACCCAAAGGCATCCGCAAGGTTGATGGCATGCCGACTTGGGGGGCAGTTGTTCCGGCCAATAATGAGATTAGTTTTGAATTCACGCTGAAATTATCGCGGGAAAAATGAGGCGCGTTACCCCTCACTAATCACTATTTCATAACCGTTAGTACTGAGCCTGTCGGAGCACGCCCATCGGCCATAAACGGCAGTCGACACATTGGGACGTGCTTCGACAGGCTCAGCACTAGCGGTATGGGTGAGCCTTTGTGACTAAACCGGTGCTTTTTCCGAAAACAAAACCCTTGAAACCCCCAAAGCCAACACCGCCCCCGCAACCTGCGCCACTACAAACCCCGCCACATCAGCAGGTGCAATCCCCGCAAAGCTATCACTTAAACTCCGCGCAACCGTAATCGCCGGATTGGCAAAGCTGGTGGACGATGTGAACCAATAGGCCGCGACAATGTATAACGCGACGCTAACCGGCACCCATTCCTGCCGAGACCGCAACGTGCCAAGGATGGTCAGCACCAGCCCGAATGTGGCAATCATCTCCCCCGTCCATTGCCCCACCCCCGTCCGCGCCTTGTCGGAGAATTGCATTATGGGTTGATCGAACATCAAATGCGCAGCCCATAAACCCAATACGCCGCCGATAAGTTGCGCCGCGACATACGTGAAAGCTGTTTCCGTCGTCAGTTCCCCGCGCAGCCGAAACACCAAGCTGACCGCCGGGTTAAAATGTGCGCCCGAAATCGGCCCCAGCATTGTAATCAGCACAAACAACATCGCGCCTGTCGCCAGCGTATTTCCGAGCAAAGCGACAGCGATGTTTCCGCCTGCCAATTGCTCCGCCATAATCCCCGAGCCGATAACGGTTGCGAACAAGAAGAAGCTGCCGAGTGCTTCGGCAAAAGCCGCGCGTTTCACGCAGCACCTTCCATCTTGCCAATTTCCGTCAACCGCTGCCTGAGTTCGCTCCGATCCATCGTTTCAAACGGCACATCGAGCAAAGCGCGCGTCCTCATTTCCAGCCATGCCCAAGTTTGTTCAAACGCAGCATCGACCTCGGCATCGCTGCCCAAAACATCGGCGGGATCGGGGAGCCCCCAATGCGCCTTTAACGGCGCGCCGGTGAATATGGGGCAAACCTCGCCCGCCGCGTTGCCACACACGGTGATTACCAAATCAATCGGCGGTGCGTCCGGCCCTGTAAACTCATCCCAGCTTTTCGACCGGAAATATATGGTGTCGATCCCCTTACGCGCCAAGCATCGTAAGGCTCCGGGATGCGGCATGCCTTTGGGTTTGCTTCCCGCGCTAAATGCCAGCAAGCGCCCCTCGCCCGATTGGGCCATGATCGCTTCACCCAAAATCGAGCGCGCACTGTTACCGGTGCACAAAACCAAAATGCTGAACATCAGGCGATCTGGCTTGGCGTGCAACAACTATCGTTTGCGGAAGCATTCGCCTTCGCGGTTTCCAGCGCAGCCAGTTGAGCCATTCCAGACAATACCGGCTCCTTATTACCATATTCAACATGGCCGCCTGTGGTCAGGAACGTCTCCCAAATCACACCATCGGGGTCAGTGATCCAGTTTTTCGTCGATTGCGCATAGCAGCAAGTCGTGGCCGCTTCATTCAGCACCGGCCTTCCAGCGGATTTCAGCCGTTCGCCAACCTCGTTCAGTTCATCAACATTATCGACCTGAATGCCGATATGTTCGATGCCCTTGGCGGTGTGCGTTGTCGGCGTAATCGCAAAATTGATGCGCGGGTCTTCGAGCATCCATTTGGCATAATCATCCTTTCGCACCGTCGGCTCGGCAGCGAACAAGGCTGAATAAAAGGCGATGGACTGATCCATATCATCGACGCCCAAATGGAGGTGCATCCGTTTCATGCGGCAGTCCTTTCTTGTGTGAGTATAGAGGCGCTGCACTCGGCGTCGGCGGTGCATGAAACACCAGCACAGCAATTTTCCGTCAGATAGCCCATCAGCCCGCCCATCGCGGTATAATCGGCGGCGTAGATAATCGACCGACTTTCGCGGCGTTGCGATACCAGGCCTGCATGGCCAAGCTGCGCCAGATGAAAGCTCATCGACGAGGCAGGAACGCGCAACCGTTCCGCAATCGCCCCTGCAGCCATGCCATCTGCGCCAGCTTGAACAAGCAAGCGGAAAGCCGCCAGCCGGTGTTCCTGAGCCAACGCACCTAACGCGCGGATAACAATGCCTGCATCCATAACAACATCCTTCGATTCGATATTTCGATAATTGTCGAATTATTGGATTGAGTCAAGAATGATTGGAACAGTACACAAAATGACGGCTCATTCGGGCGGCAAAGCCCTTGGCCGATGCTGTTCGTCCAGCGCCACAAAGGTAAACAACCCCTCGGTCACCTTCACTTGCTGGTCGCCGCGGTCACGCGTCGCGATAACTTCCAGCCGGATGGCCATCGATGTGCGCCCGCGCCGTTCCAGCCAGCCGTAAACCGACACAATATCGCGCAGCAAAATCGGCGCGATAAACTCCATCTTTTCGATGGCTACGGTCGCACAGGCGCCTTGGCAGATTTTGCTGGCGATGATGCCGCCTGCAATGTCCATCTGTGCCAACACCCATCCACCAAAGATATGGCCGTTGCTGTT
>JBEBJR010000046.1:0-15968 GCA_040079845.1 Casimicrobium sp.
TCCGGCGAGGATGGGAGGGGGAGGGAAAACCGGAATCGATGCCCTGGCGCGGGCCAGCGGGCACAGCCCGCCACACGGGGGTGTCTATTTCCGGTTTCGGGAACGAGAGGGCAAAGCCCTTGGTGTTCCTGCCCACAAAGCAACAGAGGCGATCAGCCGACCATCACCGCAACGCGGCGAAAACCGGCACCCTCGCAGCGGCGTGACGCAGACGGGCGGTGTGGCGGCAAGCGAAGCGGGAACAAGGCTGTTGACCCATAGGGGCAGCGCCGTAAGTCCCCCGCGAAAGCGCGCCCGTCGCACGCCCGACAAGGAAAGAGGCGAGCGTGCCATGCGGGTCAGCCAAAAAACACCGCGCCCTCGGGAGCGCGAAGCGCGGAAAAGAGCGCGACCTCAATCCCTCCCGCTCATCATCCCACGCTCCTGATCGTAACCGGAACGGCCAAGACCCTAGGCTTGGTTCGCGCAAGCGGATAGAGCAGGTCGCCCAAAGGGTAGCCACAAAGCGTCGTCTACCCCCTTTCAAAACAATTCGGCTTCCGCTAACATAGTGGCCGCTTGTTTAGCTAATCGGGCGTCACAAAACCTGCCTTTCATTCAGGCGAATGAATTCAAGCGATAACACGTTTCTGCACTCGGCATATCAGTCGTTTCACCCACTCAAATCGGCTTTGGCCATTCGTCGAGCCGTGCTAATCAAAACAAACGACGTCAGTCAGTCAACGGGGCTTCAATAAATTGTGGGATTATCGAAACAAAATTGCGGACGGCCTTAAGTATTCAGCTGAATTGATTCGCCGTTCGCAGAGTGAACTGAAAAATCAATCACAGTTCCTCGACCTTGCTCCCACTGATGCTGCGGACAAGGATGGCGTTTATTCAAACGCTTTGTCCGCAGCAATGCACAACCCAAGAGTTTATAATATTGCGCTGACTGGTCCGTACGGCTCGGGTAAAAGCAGCATCATCAAGTCATTCCTGAAGAATTACAGTGGCGCCTCCTTGCACATATCGCTCGCCGCATTCATGCCGGAAACCGTTTCGACAAGCGAGGACATCGAGCCGAACAGGATAGAAACCGAGCGCGAGAGAGTTAAATCTACGCCCGCCAGCCGCCAAGCAACCAAACAAGAGATTGAAAGAAGTATTTTACAGCAAATGCTGTACGGTGCTGATGCAAATAAGCTGCCCTTCTCGCGATTCAAAAGGATCCAAGCGCCCCGAAAGTGGGCATCAATATTAGCCTCTCTATATATCACATTAGCTCTATTTTCGTGCTGGCATATGTATCAAAAGCGTGACGCTATCATAAATGGCGACTACTTTGATCCGCTGGCGTTGAGTAACTGGTTTAACCTGACTTCCTTCGTGTTAGGTGTAACATTACTCTGGCTTGCAGTGCACCGCTTCTATGTCGCAAGCTTTGGTGTTTCGCTCAAAAGCCTCTCGCTAAAAGACATACAGATTACTCCTACGGCAATTGATCAGGAATCAATCCTTAATCGCCATCTTGATGAGATCATCTACTTCTTTCAGTCAACGAAATATGACCTTGTTATCATTGAGGATCTTGACAGATTTAATGATCCCGAAATTTTCGTTACGCTGCGAGAAATCAACAAAATTATTAACGAGAACTCGGGAGTTAAGCGGACCATCCGGTTCCTTTATGCGCTTCGAGACGACATGTTTGTGAACACTGATCGGACCAAATTTTTTGAATTTATTATTCCTGTCATTCCCATCATCAACAGCTCTAATTCGATCGACATGGTCATTGAAGAGGGCAAGAGGATCTCGATTGATGACCGACTTGATCCGCAGTTTTTGCGCGAGGTTTCTCGTTATCTAAGTGATCTTAGGCTTATTAAAAACATCTTCAACGAATACGCTATTTATGTCGCAAATCTGGAGACCGATGGCGAGAACGTGTTGAACGCAAATAAACTTTTAGCAGTGCTAATCTACAAGAACATATTTCCCAACGACTTTGAGAAACTTCATCGAAACGATGGCAAGCTAGCCAAAATCCTCGGTCGTCATGAGGTTTACATCGCAAATGGTGAGGCAAGACATAAAGCCGAAATTACCCGTTTGGAAATGCAGATGCAGCTTGCCGAAATGCAACTCCCGGCAAATCTGCAAGAGCTGCGCAATATTTATGCGATGGCACTAATTGAAAAGCTTCCGGATCAAACGTTGCAGATTAGCATCGATGGAAGTAATTTTATCTTCATTCGCGCACTGTCCAAAAGCGAGCAGTTTGACCAATTTGTCGAGGCTCCTCAGATTTTCGGCATTGTGCATGGAGGCCGCCAACAGCTAAACATTACCGGCTTTCAAGCTGAGGTCAGTTCAACGCAGAGCTATCTGGAACGAAGGGAAGCGATTGAGCGCAAGTCAGACGATTTCAAAAAATCGGTGTTAAAGACCATCGGGGAGCACCGATCAAAAATATCTTCCATACGGGCAACCAAGCTTAACGAGTTAATGCGTCAGAATGCTGACGACGTGGAAGAGCTGTTCAATGCATTCAAAGACAGCGCAGAACTTGCTCGCTTTTTGGTATTCGAGGGCCACCTTGATGAAACTTACTATGATTATACCTCCCTGTTTCATAAAGGACGGCTCTCTCCCAGCGATAACAAGTTCCTCAAGCAGATACGCGGATACACCAACCCCGCCCCTGATTTTCAGATCGACAATCCTCAAGAGGTCATCGCTGAGATGCGCGGCGAGGATTTTGGTCAGAAATATGTACTTAATGTGAAGATTGTGGATAGCCTGGTTGACGATCCATCAACATACGCCGCCCAACTACAGAAGCTGCATGAATTTATCGCTTCTGATTTTCCGCAATGTGAAAAGTTCCTATCAGAATACTATGCGAGAGGGACGAGGGTATCTGACCTTCTCTCGGGACTGGCTAATTCATGGGAGGGCTTCATTCCCGCAGCAGTCGTAAGTTCACGGAACCATGAGCACGTCGCTCGGCTCATTGCACATCTGCCCGAATCTGATTTGGCAGTGTTGTCGACCAAGTACTCAAGTCTATCAGAGTTTGTCTCAGTTAATCTGCCTCAAATCATGTCAATTGGAATAGATTTTGAACCTGCGCGACTGAAGGACTTACATATCGAAGCCGCTGACCTTTCCAGCCTTGAAAACTATCCGTCGGTTGCACGCCTCCTTTTTGACGAAGGTCTCTATCGGATATCCTTTGACAACTTGGACTTCATTTTCAGCGTTATGCTTGGCGTAGGAGACCGGCACATCCTAAAAGAGCAAAATTACACGTCAATTATAAATGTGAGCAACGCTGCTTTGAGCGCGAAAATTGACGGGGACTTTGAAGCGTATCTACAAAATGTCCTATTGGTCCTACCCGAAAATTCAGCGGAAACCGTCGAAGCCATCGTTGCCGTAATCAAGCGCGACTACCTAGAGTTTGATGATCTCAGGACATTCCTTGAAAGGCAGTCCGCATTAATCCCTACCTTGGATCAAGTGCCAGGCCGCCTCCATGCTCTTATGTTTGAACTCGAGAAGATCGAGCCATCTTGGGAAAATTGCTTGGCATTTCTTTCCAGTGAAACCTATGATTCCGAAGTTCTCACAGCCTACCTAAATAAGAATGACGTAGCAGCAGAACTTTCGCGGCTCGCGGTCCCTGATGGCCAACGAGCAAATCCGTTACACAATTTTCTGATCGAAAACGATGCTCTAAATGATGAACTGTATGCGCCATACATGCGTGCACTTCCGAAACCATTTCCGAAATTTCCGGAAAATCTTAGCTGGGAGAAAGTGTGGATACTGATCGAAGAAAAGAAGGTGTCGTTTTCGAGTGAGAATTTGGCGTTCCTCAGCGAGTATGACGATACTCAGATCCCGTTCGTCGCAAAGAACATTGATCGCTACTTTGAACTTGAGAGTGAATGTGTTCTCGACGATGATTTCCGTGAGGGACTTCTAAGCAGCATGATATCAGACGAACAAAAGCTGAAGATAATCAAAGCGATGGACCTCAATTTGCTCGCCAGCATGCCGTCGCGCGCAGCGCAAGTGGGTCCAATTATGCAACGTGTCGGCGCGGATTTCAGTGAACTTGACTTGGAATCATCACGCGCGATCATTCTGCATTCCAAGCCTATCCAAGTTCAAATTTCTTTGTTCAACAACCTTCACAAAAAGTTTGATGACCAGCAAATTCGGGAAATACTCACTCTACTGCCTGCGCCTTTTTCCGACATTAAGCCCGGATGGGATGTGCCGAGGGTCGATAACACGGACGTAAATACGGAATTTGTGGAGTGGTTAAAGGCGCGGCGCATCATCTCCTCGTGGAGCAGAGGATATTTTGCCGACGATATCCGCATAAACAATTTCAGAAAATGAACGAAGAATGGATTGCGGGCCGTCGTGACTCAATAGCGGAATGTCGCGACTGTCGAACATAGCCGCATTCTCTGGAACTCCAGAAATATAGCAAACAGACTAGGGATCATTCTCCCAGCAGTCGTTCAAAATGCGGCAGCCATCTGGAAGCGTGAACGCACAGCTCAAAACGACGCCAGCCGAACGCCCTGCGCCCGGACCTGTGGGCCAGCGGGCGTCCGGCCAGGAGAGATGCCAGAGCGCCAGCCGGTCAGCCAAAAAACGCCGCACCCTCAGGAGCGCGTTAGCAGCGGGGAAGAGTGCGACCCCCAAGCCTCCCGCTCATCATCCCACGCTCCCGATCGTCACCCGAAGGGCCAAGACTACAGGCTTGGTTCGCGCCAGCGAACAGAGCGGGTTGCCCAAGGGGCAGCTACAAGTAGTTTACCCATTTCAAAGCAAGTCAGGTGCCTCCGTTATGCCGGTCATTAATAAGCATAAAGACTGCGGATGGTCGCCGCTTTTCATGACCTACATTTTGGCGTTGCCATGCCTATGCGCGTTGACGATAAGAACTAGTTACCAATCGTCAGAATGAATTCGAAGATTTTAATCAAATGGGGGACAGCGTGTTAGACCTGACAAATCAACCGGACGCTACGAGGCTGATTTATGGGCTTCGGGATACGGGATATAACTTTAATACCGCCGCTGCTGACATTATCGATAATTCAATCGCCGCCGAAGCGGATGAAGTGAACGTCCTGCTGGAACTAAGGCCGGATGGGCGGAAGTTTGTCTGCTTTGGGGATAACGGCAAGGGCATGAATCAGGAGATGTTGTTTGCCGCAATGCGCTATGGCGCACCCGCAAGGAGCAACCTAGCAAGCCTTGGGAAGTTTGGACTAGGCCTCAAAACCGCTTCAACTTCAGTGTGCCTGCGGTTGACTGTGATCTCCAAGCGTGATGCATCAGACGATTATGCGAAGTTGGCCTGGGACCTGATACACGTCGAGCAGGAAAATGAATGGAAAATGCTCAGCGAACCCGTGACCGCAGAAGAACGGGAATGGTTTCAAGAGCTGTGCGGTGAAAAAGGAACGCTGGTAGTCTGGTCAAAATGCGATCGCCTCTTGTCCAAGGAGTATGACGAACCCGGAGGCAGTCAGGAAAAAAGCGCTATCAAACGGTTGTCAGATCGGCTTCGTGAGCATGTAGCCCTGATATATTACAGGTTTCTTGATCCTTCGGACACTCGCGAACGCAATGTCACAATCCGGATTGACGGTGTCGCAGTCGAGGCGTGGAATCCGTTTTTCCCAACTCGCGCCGAGCAGGTTCTGAACGATGCACAGCAAATTCTTGAAGTCGAGATGGAGGATGGTTCTGTCGAAACTGCGCATCTGAAAGCCTGGATTCTTCCCAATCAGCGAGATTTGGACAGCGACGAGAAAAAGGTCGCGCTTATCACCAATCGAGGCCAGGGCTTTTACATCCATCGTGAAGGTCGCGTAATTCAGCAGGGCGGATGGCTCGGCGTGTTCGGCGCGGTCGAGCCGCACACCTCGCTTTTAAGGGTCGAGTTTGATTTCAATCACAAACTCGACCACGCATTCAAGGTGGACGTCAAGAAATCACGAATTCTATTCGACCCTGCCCTTGAAGACGAGCTGAAGCGTCGTCTGCAACCCGCGTACAGGGAAGCGGGTAACCGCTATCGTCGCCGCGAGGCGAATGCCGCTGTTGAGCGAGGGATCGATCATGGCAGCTCAAACAAGGCAATTGGCAGTACGCCGTCGACGAAGAAGCCTTTGGTCGAGTCTGTCGACGAGGCGAGCAAAACGGCTACACTCAACAACAATCGCGGGCCGAGCATCAAGCTGCGTGTCCCTGTCGAAACAAATGTCGATCCCAAGAGTATCCATGTGGAGGCAGTTGACAACATCGTGAGCGGCAACCTCTGGGAGCCTGCAATGCGAAGCAGCTCCGGATCAGGTTTTGTACCGAGTGTACGGATAAACAAGCACCACGATTTCTATCAAAAGATTTACCAGCGTGCTGCAGCCAGTGGCTATGCCGTTGAGGGAATCGACCTTTTGATGTGGGCTTTCGCCGTGGCAGAGCAGAATAATACCAACGCCGAACTGGAGCCGATTTTTGAGGATATGCGGGAGGAAATATCCTCGAATCTCAAACGTCTTCTTCGAGAAGTTCCGTTGCCCGATGATGGCGAAATGAGCAGCGGGGAAGAGATCGTCTGACATGCTGGCTTCAGCACAAGAACTTGTTCGCAGGGAAACCGAGGAGGGCACTGGAGCCGGAATTGAGCTTGAGATTGACCGCAGCGGTGCACAGACCGGTCTGAGACTCTGGTTTTCTGACCTTGGTCGTGGTCGAAGTCCAATTGTCCACCTGCGGCCCAAGGGCCTCAAGCGCTATGAAGCCCAAATGAGTTTTGGCAATTTCGCTGCGGAAACCATTGCGCAAATGATGAGGGCCGGGTTGGAGGAAGTCCAGCTCGCGCGCGCACTTGTCGGCACAATTGCAATGGTAGCGGATGTAAGCTGTGGGGACCAGTCGCTGAAGGAATGGCGGGTGCGAGGACCCGAGTTCAATATCCTTGCAGAAAAGAAGGGCGTCATTGATAGATTTGGTGTCGATGTCTTGGCCGAAACCTGTCGTGACCTCGTGATTCCGATGCTGGCGGCGATGGCGGAACTCTATGGCTATGACGCCATCGATCCGGCCGTGGGCGATAACGAAGAAAAGGTGCTCGAAGGCGCTGTTGCGCTTGCGGTGATCAAGCGCCGGGAACGCAACCCCAGAAACAGACTTCTTTGCCTTCGCATCCATGGGCATCGATGTGCAGTTTGCGAATTCGACCCGACCGCAACCTACGGACCGGACGCCAACATTATAGAGGTTCATCACATACAGCCTCTTGGATTGATCGACGAGCCCAGATCCTACGACCCTACCAGCGACCTGATACCCCTTTGTCCGAACTGCCATCGAGCGATCCATTCGAGACGCCCTGTCCCCTGGACTCCGGAAGAACTTTCAAGGCTGATCTCCCTTGACTGACTGGCCTGCCTCGGCTCCTGCAGAATATTCAGAGGCCATCAAATGCTTGCCCACAGGGTTCGAAACCTCTGACCGGATGGTCTCGCCTGTGCTGATAATCCAGCGAACCGGCGCTGCATTTGCTGTCACTCTGGCAGGGCGTCGAACAGTCCGCGATAAGGTGACCACCAGCCTTGCGCCGTCAATCGATCACAATTGGGTCGTCGATAACCATACAATTCGGCCCATTCCGTCCGACATCGGAAAGACGCTCAAGGATCTGCTTGGGGAGCGGAATCCCAATGAACTGAGTTTTTCGGAAGTTATCGCATTACTTGCAACCCCGTCTGAACTTATCGAGGTTGAAGCTGACGACAGCGTGTTTGTTCCAGCCAAAGCGGAGGCGGAGCTGTTACCAGGGGATTTCAGCATCTCCGGACTTCACGCCACCCTTTTTCCCTATCAGGCACGCGGCGTCCAATGGATGCTGAATATTGGCCGCCATACAGGGGGGTTCATTCTTGCCGATGAAATGGGGCTTGGGAAAACCATCCAGATCATAGCAGTGCTCTTGTCAGAGAAACCTACGCCCGTTGCGCCAGCTCTTATCGTTTGTCCAACCAGCCTGATCGCCAACTGGAAACAGGAAATACTCAAATTCGGTCCGGAACTCTCGATAATGGTTCATCGCGGAGCGCACCGCACCGGGATCACGGCTGGCCTTCAGAAGGCGCAAGTCGTCATTACGACATATGACACCCTAGTGAACGACCTGACGATCTTTCTCGGGTTAACGTGGAGCTGGGTAATCTGTGACGAGGCACAGGCAATCAAGAATCCAGATTCACAGCGCAGGTTGGCTGTTGCGAGTGTTCCAAGGAAGCGGGCCGTACCTATGACCGGAACGCCCGTAGAAACATCGCTACTGGACTTATGGTCGCTCGCCGACCTTGCGATACCCGGATTGCTTGGAACACGGACTGAATTCGAGGAAAAATTCCCGAATGAGGAGAGTTCAGCGAAAGCACTAGCGAATTTCACAAACCCTATCGTTCTGCGACGCCGCGTTGCAGACGTGGCAAATGATCTTCCCGAACGAATTGATATTGATGTTCCGCTTGAGCTGGGTCCGGAATTGTCGGACCTCTACAACCAGGTTCTTGAGGATACTTTGCAAAAGTATCCGGTCGCGGGTGCCATGGTGGCGACAGGGCAGCTTCAGTTGTTTTGTGCGCACCCCTGGTTGCGAGGCGCTGGCACAGCAGACGAGTCTGATGACGCCGTGGTTGCAGGCTCTCCAGCCGTTCCTCTTGTCACTCCAAAGATCGAACGTACAATCGCCATACTCCACGAGGCGTTCCAGACAGGTCAGAAAGTCCTGATTTTCGCGATCTTCAACAAGTGCGGAGACCTTATCCGCGAATGTGCGCGCGATCTTCCTTCCGCCTATTGGGGAGCGATCAATGGCGCGACCGCTCAGGAGGAACGGCAGAACATTGTAGATGCGTTTACCGATTATCCTGGCCCAGGATGCCTCGTTCTCAATCCCAAGGCGGCAGGAGCGGGTCTCAACATTACCGCAGCGACCATTGTGATCCATTATACTCAGGCCTGGAATCCAGCGCTGGAAGCGCAGGCCAGTGCGCGAGCCCATCGAAGGGGACAAACCGAACCAGTGAGGATATTCCGGCTCTTCTATGAGGATACCGTCGAACGTGTGATGATCGATCGCGCAGAATGGCGTCGTCAATTGGGCAACGACGCCGTCCCTATTTCTACCAGGGAGGATGCTGATCTCAAACGTGCCCTTTCATTTAGACCAAGAGCGCAAAATGTCTGACCAATCCTTCTCCAAGGCGCTGACTGCGAATGACACTGGTGCATCGGGCGGACACCAAGCCGGAACGCACATCCCAAAATCCCAAAACGACCTGCTATCATTCCTACCCGAGCTGGACAGGTCCATCAAGAATCCCAGCGTTTGGCTTGTCTGTCGCGATGAAGCTGGAGTCACTTGGCGGTTTCGCTACATCTACTACAACAACAAGCTCCATGATGAGGGTGGTACTCGTGATGAGTACCGTATCACGCACATGACCGGATTTATACGCTCAGCGGGGGCGCAGCCCGGAGATATCCTTGTGATATCGGGCAAGCCACGAGCGGGAATACTGAATCTTCGAGTGCTTTCATCCTCAGGGGACGGAAGCGAACCTGAACCAAAAAGGATAAAGCTGAGGGGTTGGCAGCGTGTTTTCTAGGCCCCTTGCAACGCGAGTACGCAAATGACGGGATCACCGTTCGGGCTGCCAGTAGAATGTCTTTTGTTGGACGAGCAGCGAGCCCTCGCCCTCAGGGAATCAGGTGTTTCGACAATTGGCGAGTTTATTGAGCTTTTTGAAACGGGCAACATCAACACCGTTTCGATCGGGGGCGAGTTAATTGAAATATTACGCTTGCTGCAAAGTTGCTCAAGCAATGCCGAAATTGACTGGAGACTTTACTGGCAAGGACACAGTCTGGATTTCGACTTGCTTTGTTTGAGTTTACCCGAGCTTGATCGACTTGACGAAATATCGCGAACACTCGCTGTCAACCGTAATTCACTAGGCCTGACCGGAAGAGCATTGGCAAACCTTGGCTATTTCCAAATAGGTCAGCTTGTTGATGCGATGAAGTGCGGGATAAAGGTACCAGCGGGAGTTGGGAAAGGGAAACTGAGAGAGTTCTTCGAAATGTTGTCCCGACTTGCAGACCTAGTCGACGAGCAAGGGAAAATTCACGGATTCGAGTCTGAATTTCGAACAGTCAGTCCACTTGGCGGCTCGGCGTTCGCCAATATGTCCGGCACGGTGTCAGAACACATATCGCAGTTATCGATTGATGTGCTTCACGTCGGCATCAAGAGTCGACTTTTCGGCAAGGCAGGTATCGCAACCCTTGGTGACTTGATTCAAGCGGATCGCAGGTCTCTGGAGATGATTCCGGGGCTGGGCCGTAAATCGGTCGACGCCGCCTATATGGCCTTGGGCCATGTTGTCACCGCAAGCGATGCAGCAGGTGTTGATTGGCAGACATACTGCACCTTGATGGGATTGCCGCTCCTGCCCACACAAAAATTCGCAACGGGTGCCGCGTTTGTTTCGGGGCTTCACGAAACACTGCTGGAATTTTCCAGTCAACTTGACGATCCAATGCTGAGAGATCTAGTGGTATCGAGACTGACCGTTCGACCCCACGACCAGAGCACGTTGGAGGAAATTGCAGCACGCCATACGCCGCGTGTTTCCCGCGAACGCGTAAGGCAGAAGGAAAAGAAGCTTCTGTGGCAACTGGCTGGTGCGCTGGTCTGGGGAGAAGATCACGGCCTGCCCGTTCACTTTCATCCGGAATTCCGGGATTGGTGGCGGCGGGCAGCCGACGAGTTTCTGGGTTCTGACGATATCGATTTGTACCAGTTTGTAGACCGCCTGGCCGGTACATGGGATGTAGATTCGGAAACGCTTATATCTGAGCTACCTATAATATTGGCCGTTGTGACCGGCGAACCGCAGCTGCCATCGGTATACAGAACCACCTTGCGCGTGAGTCCGCAGCTGCGGGCATTAACAAGCGAAAGCCGGGCAGTTTCTATACTGCATTTGCGACTGGGCAAGCGCGGAAGCCAGCTCGAGGAACAAGGCATCAGCACGCTTGGTGAATTGGTGGAATGGGCAAAAAACGGCAGTGCCACACGAGATGTCATGGAACATCTGGACGTCTTGGCGGAATGCCTGGACGAAGGCGACATCAATTGGCAATTCTACCGGGAACGATTTGCCCTCACTACCGTCCCCCACGATTATAACGACGATCCCGTCAATTTCGTCCTGTCATTTTGTGATGTGATCGTAACGATTCTAGATCAAATCAAACCGACGATGAGAGCTTCCCGGATTTTCAGGGAAAGGACTTGCCTCGGTGAGTCAGAGCGTCCGACACTTGATCAATTGGGCCGGAAACTTGGAACCTTCGGGCCGTCCGTGAAGCGCGAGGAAACTATTCTTCTTGAGGAGTTGAACAGGGTCCTTGTCGTCTGTGATTATGCAACAGTTCCATTCTGGATTGATGGCATTTGGTTGTCCAGGTTTCGGGAAGCAGCTTCGGTATATGCTTCCTCCCAGCACTCATATCCCGAGTTCGTCGCACAACTCGCGAATCAATGGAAAATGCCATTCAACTTACTACAAAAGGCAGCGCCGGCCTTTTGGGCCGTATTGAATGGATATCCGGCCGGCGCGAAGCGAGGAAACCGGAAGCCGCGCGAAATATTGCCAGAGCATGTGGGACCATTAATGCCAATGAGGATCAAGCTCCGCGGCTTCCGCCGGGTTCACTAAGTTATTGGTACCCCTTCCAACCACGGCCAATCTGTTCACTGGAAATGCTCAAAAATGGTTCAACGCCGTTCAAAAATTCTGAACAATGTTCGATGATTTCAGAGATTGGTCTGCGTTCCCTGCCTGACAGGGCACATTCCCAAATTTCACATATCCGCCAACCGTTTTCGGTCAGTTGTTGCCTGACTTTCAGGTCACGCTCGATGTTAGCCGAGAGTTTCTTTTTCCAGAACTCAACCCTGCTGCCAGGCCAGCGGAACAGATGGCATTCATGACCGTGCCAGAAACAGCCATGCACAAAGATAACGGCCCGGAATTTCGGAAACACTAGATCAGGCTTGCCTGGCATTTCCCTCGCATGCAGCCTGTAACGAAAACCGTGTGCGTGCAGCGCACGCCGGACAATGAGCTCTGGCTTGGTGTTCTTTCCCCTGATCCCCGACATCATCCGGCTTCGGATATCGGGGGAAACGATATCAGCCATGCGCCAGCATGGGCTCGCTGTGCACGTCTGCTTGAATCGTCTGTTTGCCTGTTTCAGCGCGGATATGCGGGGCCATGATGCGGGCAACGGCACGGACAACCGGCACAACGACTGCGTTTCCAAACTGCCGGTAGGCCTGTGTGTCCGAGACAGGAATAACGAACTTGCTACCTTGCGGCTCCTCAAAGCCCATAAGCCTAGCACATTCGCGCGGAGTCAGGCGACGGGGACGATTACCCGATTGCAAGACCAGGCATTCGGACCCGTCCTTGTTATAGCGAGCAGACAGCGTCCGCGAGACATCATTCGGACCGAAGACGGAATAGCCAAAGCCGTTGCCAGCTTTCGCGTGCTTCTCCTTGTAACCCTGCAGATAGTTCCAGAGATGCTCGGTCAGGGTATATTTGGGATCGACCTTGCGCTCCAGAATGTCCCCCAGTACGGGCCTGCGACTTTCCGGAATCTCCAGATCGCCAAAGTCGAATGACGAACCGTCCCGGAATCCAACAATGAAGACTCGTTCGCGCTTTTGCGGAACCCAGGGGGCTGAACTGATCACGCGATAATCGACCTGATAGCCAAGCTCATTGGTCAAAACATGCATGATTGTGGCAAAGGTCCGGCCGCCGTCATGACGCTCAAGATTCTTCACATTCTCAAGCAGGAACGCTTGGGGACGTCGATGAGCAATGATCTTGGCAAGATCATAGAACAGCGTCCCCTGCGTATCG
Source organism: Casimicrobium sp. (assembly GCA_040079845.1). Lineage (GTDB taxonomy): Bacteria > Pseudomonadota > Gammaproteobacteria > Burkholderiales > Casimicrobiaceae > Casimicrobium. Next base: position 13,035 of record JBEBJR010000046.1, read on the forward strand.
CACAGAAAGCCATGCGGGCGACCCATCGAATTCTTCTTGGATACGCCCGCAATCGAGAAAGGCTGACACGGGAACCCGGCAAGGAGCACGTCATGTTCCGGCACCTTCCAGGGTTCGTCCGCATAGGGACGGATATCGCCTGCAAATTCATGCTCAAGGAGATTATCCCTGAAGTTGGCAGCATAGGTCTGCCGTGAGTATTTATCCCATTCGGCGGTAAAGACGCATTTGCCACCGATTTCCTCGAATGGCCTGCGCAGACCGCCGATGCCCGCAAACAAATCTATGAACCGGAACCGCGTTACTGGCCGAACGACCGGTAGTTTGGGAACTGTTGCTTCCGCCATACGAAGCATTAGATCCATCGCAAGTGGCGCAGGCTCTGTGCCACGCGGCCCCACTGTTTCATATCGGCGAACCGATCTTTCGGTGACCCGCAACAGTTTCGCCGTCTCTTCAACCGAAAGCCCAGCCCGTTCCCGGAGCTTCGCGAATTCGGTTCGACGATCAAGCATGACATTCTCCGCTGGGAATCATTTGGACATTCTGTCCGTTCTTTTCCCAGTGTTGAAACATTTGCGGAACATGATCAAGTGGGTTTGCACGATAAATACGCTATCTACCAGACAGGCGATGGTGCCGAATCCAAAACAAGGAGCCGAAATCTGTGCCTTGGCGGAACCGTAAATCGGCCAATGAAGGATGATTTTCCGGCACTAACGATAAAAACAGGTGCTGACCAATAAGTCTGCGTTTCAACGGTTCGGTATGCAGTTCGGTCCTGTTACAGCCGTATACGTTTCTGACCGTCCATTCTCATTCTGCCGCCACTGTCACCATCGTTTCGCCAGCCCACCTCACTTGTGAAATTTTCATTGCGCAAATCCTTTGCGCTGACAATTCTCCATCCGTGGGGAACCAATGACTGCCAAAGAATGGAAGAACATCCCATGTCCGACCTCGAAAGAATTATCCGCCTTAAAACCGTACTGGCCCGCACCGGACTGTCCCGCTCCACCATGTACCGCAAGATCGCCGAAGGCACCTTCCCGTGCCAATTGAAAATCAGCGTTCATGGCGCTGGCTGGCGAGAGTCAGCGGTCAACCGCTGGATCGCCAATCCGATTGCTTATCGTGAAGAACCACGGGAGCAATCCTGCCCATAGCCGCAGCTCTTAACTCGTCCAGATTATCGCTCTACCATTGCGTCAGTTCGATACGTTTATGGCAATTGGGATACCTATTCGATGTCGGCTGCCTCGCCCGTGCAATACAGCCCCCACTCGTTCATCAGCTGGACACGCGCGCCAGGCTGTTGCCTTGTGCCAAGTTAAGTTGTGCGGCGATAGGCGGCTTGCACCGCATCAGATGTCTTGTGAGCCATTGCCACCACTACCACGGCATCGGCAAATCGTAGGTAATCACTGACCGTTGGAATCGGAGCCGCTAGAACAATATTCTCCCCAAGCGTCCATAAGTCGCACCCTCGGGCCGGGATTGTCCGGCGTCCCGAGATAGGTCGTGCGACGATAGGCCGCTTCCGTTGCGTCCGGCGTCTTGTGCGCCTTTGCCTTGTCTACGACTTCTTTGGAGAATTCCGTCTGGTCCGCTGCCCAATCTGTCAGCGAAGAGCGAAAGCCATGCACCGTGAATGGCTTGCCGCCGGGTCCCGTATCGCCATGCGTCAAGTCCCGTAGGCATTTCAACAGCGTCATATCGCTCATTGGTCCACCGTTGACACCCGGAAACACCAAGTCGGTCCCGGCAAGCCTATAGGCTCCCGCCCGTTCCAACACCGCCAGCGCCATGTCGCTCAAAGGGACTATATGCGCCTTGTTGCGCTTCATATGTGCGGCTGGAACGGTCCAAAGCAAGTTTTCCAGATCGAATTCATCCCATGTTGCAAAACGCAACTCCTGGCTGCGCACACAGGTCAGGATGATCATTTCCAGTCCCAGCCGTCCGAATGACGGCTTGCGCTGCAATGTTTTGATAAAGGCTGGGATCTGCGCATAGGGCATCGCTTCCCGATGTTCTTGTTCCTTTTGCTGCCTTGGCAATCCCCGCCCCGCTTTCAGGCTGCCATTACCGCTTGGCGCTTCGCTGGAGCGCCAGCCCTTGGCATGGGCATAGTCAAGGACGACGCAAATCCGGTTGCGCACCTGCCGCGCCGTATCGGGAATGGTCTGCCAAATAGGGCTTAGCGTGGCGATGATGTCAGCCGCCGTTATTGACCCCGTCGCTTCCTTGCCTAGTCTGGGGAAGGCATATGTTTCCAAACCGGCCAGCCATTGTCGTGCATAGGTTTTGCTTTTCCAGCCACCTTCATTTTCGGCATGATATTGGATCGCTGCTTCTTTGAACGTCACCTTGGCTGCACTTGCGTCTTTGCGTTCCGCCAGTACATCGCGCCGTTCGACCTTGACGGCGGTCCGCAATTCTCGCGCCTTTTCCCGCGCTATCGCCAACGTGACCAGTTTGGCGCTGCCTATGCCAATATCCCGCCGTTTGCCGTCATGCTGGAGGCGCAAAAGCCAGGAAGCTCCTCCCCGCTTGTCCACTTTAAGGAAAAGCCCATCCCCATCCTGATAGGTACCGGGAGTCGTCAGATGCGCCTTGACCGCTATTGCTGTGAGTTTTCCCATGAATTTACCCCCACTTTCTCCCCCCTTAAATCGGGAGGCCCAAGTGTGGGGGAAAGAAATCCTCCCCCCACTTACCCCCACACTAGGCCTGAGATGCAGTGAAATATCATGCGACGCAGGGGGAGGAACAAAGCGAATATACGCTAGGTTTTCTGGGACTTCCAGCACTTTCTAGGATGTCTTGGGAGGAGTAATTGGTGGACAGGGCTGGATTCGAACCAGCGTACGCTACGCGGGCAGATTTACAGTCTGCTGCCTTTAACCACTCGGCCACCTGTCCACACAGTTT
>JBEBJR010000081.1:0-2795 GCA_040079845.1 Casimicrobium sp.
TCGCATCGAACGCGCCCAGCAAGGTGCCATTACCCAAATCGGCGCTGCCCGCTACAAGGCCGCGCCAGTAGCCGAACGAACCGCCCGTCACTTCGGCAAAGGGCCGCGCCAGTCTGGATTTGGTGGTGAAACGCATTGTCCCGGCCGAGGAAAAATCGCCCTCTGCGGCATGGTACGGTCCCTTGGAATAATCGATCCGTTCAACCATCTCGGGAATCAGAAAATTGAGATCGAGATAGCCTTGCCCATGCCCGTGGCTGCGCATGTTGATCGGCGCGCCATCAATGTACCCGGCAAGATCGGTTCCGTGATCGAGGTTGAACCCGCGCAGGAAATACTGGTTTGCTTTGCCCGAGCCCGAATGCTGGGTGGCGATCAGGCCTGGAACATTCTCCGCCAGTTCCCCAACTCGGCCGATCGGCCGGTCTTCGAAGTCGGCATAGCCAACCACGCCTTCCGAGCCACTGGTCGCGACGCCAACCTGGTCAATTGCCCTGCCATAGACCACGATCTCGTTGTCGCTTCTGGCCGGTACTTCTTCAGCAAATGCAGCCGCCGGGATGAAAGCCGAACCAAAGATCAGAATATTTTGAAAAGCACTGACGGTATGCATAGCCTGGGGTTCATTCCTCATGATGATGCGTATCTCCGATTTCGGCAAATTTGCGAACTTTGAGCATGACGTCGACCTTTCCGGCATGCGCAAAATGCAGTGAAATCGGAACATCGTCCCCCTCAACAAACTCCGCGAAGAGGTTCGTAAACATCAGATGATAGACCCCGGGCGTCAGTGCAATGCGCTTGCCCGGCGGTATCGCCAGAAAATCGAGGTCTCTCATCTTCGAGATGCCGCCCTCATCAATGGTCGCATGCAACGTTACCTGCTCGGCCCAAGGGCTGGTCACCGAAAGCAATCGGTCGTCTACGGGCTGCCTATTGACAATGACCATATAGCCCGCGGCTGACTTTGCGCCGCCGAACATCGCAGGTGCCCAGGGATCGATGATCGTGATTGGTCCGTCGACCTGAACCTGCTCAGTATGGGCGTGAACCGCACCATCGGTTGCATGCGGCGAAAGATAGGTTGTGAGCCATGCAGTGGCCACAAACACCCAGGCAACAAAGAATATTTCCGCGCAGATCGTTCGCCGGATCCGGAGAAGTGTCCTGCCGGAGTAGGCGAGTCGGGGGCCTAGAACGAACTTGTTGAAAGTGGCCAGCGCGAGCAAGATTGCTAGGATGCCCGCCTTGACCAGAAGTAGCTGAGTGTAGGGTTGCGCAAGATCAATTTTCAAATCGAGCAGTAGTGCCGCCGTGGTAGCTCCCGCGACAAACAATGCGGCAACAACCCAAATTGCCTGCCGGCTGAAGCGGGCTACCAGCAGGGCAAATGCTCTGCGTTCGAGGGCTTTGCTGGCGAACAACAGCACCCAAAGCCCCCCGAACCACCATGCCGCCGCCGCAACATGCAGCACAACCGCCAACGAGCTGGTCAGGCCCCGAGAGGCGGCGTGCCCGACGACACCAAAGGAGAGCAAGACCCCCACAGCGCCAACCAAGCGTCCTTTCGCGCGAGCAGTTATCGCAACCAAGAGTCCGGCCGTCAGCTGCAAAGCGAGCGCTGCGCCAAGCGGTGACTGAAACAGCGCTGACTGGGCGGCTTCGTCCGATATGCCGCCAAGCCGGACCAGATATAGCAGCGCGCCAAGACAGGTAGCCGTTGCCATGGCGTAACCTGACAGACGGATTCCGCGATCGAACCCACCCGAGCTGGTAACCAGGCTGGGGCAGAGCGTCTTGTGCGCGATAACACCGCCTGCACTTGCCAGTGCGGCAGCGTAGCCAAGTACCTTTGTCGCTGCGCTCAGCGCTTCAAGCATATCAGCGGGCCGGTGCCCGTAGGACGATGATGATGCTGCCCTCGATTACGTGGCCGTCTCTGGAAAGCGCACGCCACCGGATCTCGTTGCGCCCGCGCACGAGGGGTGGGCGGGGCGTGGTGAATGTAAGCGCGCTCCCCACAGGACTGAAAGCAAGCCGCTTTTGGCCTGCGGCCGTGACCAGGGTCAGCGACGTGAGCGATGCAGGCTCTTCAAAGGTCAGGGCAAGGACCGGTGGGGACGCGGTCAAAACACTGCCGCTTGGCGGGTTTGCAGCTTGCAATGTGGTGTGGGCATTTGCGCTGGCGGCAAATACAACCGCCAGCAAGAGGATCAAGTGCCTAAACGGGGAACGAATGATCATCTTCTTGTCTTTCGGGGCCAGGGATTTGCGAAGCGCGGGTCGCGCAAGAATTGCTCGTCGGTCAGCGACAGCAAGAAGGCAATGATATCGGCTCGCTCGCTTGCGGTCAGGGTGAACCCCGGGATAAACGAGCTCTTGAAGGGATTGTCATGCCCGCTTCCTGCAAATGGTCCCGAGGTAATGGTCCGGCCACCTGCAGAGTAGTGATCGAGCACGCCGTCCAACGTCGCGATCGAGCCATCGTGCATGTAAGGCCCGGTGACTGCAATGTTGCGCAAGCTCGGTGCGCGAAAACGTCCCATGTCTTCCGGTCGCCCGGTGATTTCCATGATTCCGATGTTGTCTGCGGGATAAGCGCCCTTGCCATCGAGGTTGTAGAGGCCGGTGTTGTGGAAGGCGATCTCGCCCGCGCGGTTGCGCTCGTGCAACACGGTATCGGAGAAATTGAGGCCATTGTGGCAGTGATGGCATTCCAGTCGCTCGGAAAAGAACAGGGCCTCGCCGCGAACCACGGAATCCGATACTGCGTCTGCATCACCTCCATAGCGATA
>JBEBJR010000082.1:0-2790 GCA_040079845.1 Casimicrobium sp.
TGTCACGCAGGCTGAGGTTGATGAATATTGGGAATTGCTGCGCTACCCCGGCAATCGTGAAGCCACCGGCAAGCGGTTCGCCCAATATGGAAGCCGTTTGACGCCAACAGCCGTTTCCGCAGCAACCGCTGCAATCCCAGCCTTGATCCTGTGGGGGGAGCAGGATTCATTGATCCCGGTTGAATCCGTCAAATGGTTTGAGGGGAAGTACACCCGTTCAACGTCACATATTTATCCCGGCATCGGACATCTGCCGATGGAAGAAGCGGCGGAACAAAGCGCGTTAGATGTTCGCAATTGGCTGAAGCAGCCGACCACAGCCGTTCAGGCGACGTTGCGTTGATCGGCTTTGAATAGAACAAGGCTGTCAGCAAATACCATCGGGCGACCAAAATAATAGCCCTGGATTTTGGTGCAGCCCATTTGCTGAATCATCGTCATTTCGGCTTCGGTCTCAACCCCTTCTGCCGTCGTCGTAATATCCAATGCGCCGGCAAGGGCGACCACAGCGCGGATAATCGCGATGCTTTCCGCCTTGGATTTGGCCGCGCCCTGCACAAAGCTCCGGTCCACTTTGATCGTATCAAAACGGATGTTACGCAGATATCCCAACGATGAGTAGCCCGTTCCAAAATCGTCCAGCGACAATTTGATCCCCATTTTGCGCAACCGGTCAAGTATCTGGACAGTGTGCCCGCCATCGCGCAAGAAGATGCTTTCGGTCACTTCAAGCTCAAGCCGCCACGCTGGCAGACCGCTGTCGTGTAGGGCCGACACCACGGTATCCATAAAGTTCGGGCTTGTCAGCTGATCGACCGATATGTTGACCGCGACTTTTGTGGATTCGGGCCAGCTCATCGCGTCCTTACACGCTTGGCGCAGTACCCAGATCCCGATAGGAACGATTAAGCGCGCGTCCTCGGCTACAGGAATAAACTTAACCGGCGAAACATTGCCGAATTTGGGATTTTTCCAACGCAGCAGTGCTTCAAACCCGGTGATCTCGTGATCGCCGCCCGCCTCGACGACAGGCTGATATTCAAGGTGCAGCTGGTTGCGTTCCAATGCGTGGCGCAATTCAAACTCCAACACGCGCTTTTCCTCGGCATTCGCGTGTAGCTTATGCTGATAGCTATGGTGCGTGTTGCCGCCTTCTTCTTTTGACCGGTACAGCGCAAGGTCGGCGCTGCGCATCAACAGCTCGACGGTGCGCCCATCCATAGGGCCAACGGCGCTACCGATTGATGCGCCGATATACAGCGTATTCTGGTCGATTTCATACGGCTTTGATAGCGCATCGATAATCGTTTTCGCCAGCCGTTCGACATAAGAGTTATCATTGGCGTCCATCAAAACAACCGCGAATTCATCGCCGCCCAAACGTCCGCAAAGCTCGTTCTCCGACATGATCATGCGGAGCCGCTTTGCCACCTGAGCCAGCAAGCGATCGCCAACGGGATGCCCCAAGGTATCATTCACGGCTTTAAATCGATCCAGATCGATCATGAAAAAGCCGCAACGACGCCGCCATTTTTCGGCCTCGGTCAACGCCCGGCCCAAAGTTTCGGTCAGTTGCAGCCGGTTGGGCAGCGCCGTCAATGTATCGAAACGGGCAAGATGCGAAATCTTGTCAGCCGATTCGCGCTGCTCTGTGACGTCCGAGCCTACCCCCCGAAAACCCAAAAACGCGCCGTCTTCGGAAAGTCGCGGCGATGCAGAAAGTTCCCACCAACGGGTTTTGCCTTTAAACGTCACAGGGACGATCAGATTGCTGAACGCTTCGCGACGCTTTAGCCGCTCGGCAAGGTCGTGCAAGGCGGCCGGATAAACGCCCGTTTCCCAAGCATCGCCCGCAATCAATTTAAGCAGCGGCTGCCCTTCGATAACGCGAGCGTCTTCTTCCAATGCATAGGCAAAACGCGGGCTGGTGTGCGTAACGGCCCGCGCCGTATCGGTCTGCCAAAGCCAGTCCGCGCCGCTGTCTTCAAATTCTCTTAGCAGCAAGCTGACCGTTTCGGTCTTTTCTTGCAGGACATTGCTGGCGAGTTGGTACAGGATTTGCGATTGCGCCGTCCGGATAACACCGACAATCAATAGCAGACCTAACGCAGCAGCAGCGACCGCGAGATAATATTGCTCGGCAATCACCCATCCGGCGACGCCGCCAATGGTGACAGCACCGATAAACGTTGCGGCGGCAATCGGCACGCTCGGCATCAACATCGATGCATAAACCATCATCGCGACGCAAACGGACCAGATTCCCAGTATTTCCGCTAATCCGCCGAACCAACCAAACAACGGCAGGCTGGCACCCCAAACGACGCCGCCAACACCCCAATGCCGCGCGATGCGATTGAAGGTTTGAGCGTCGGCACGCAGCGGATTGGGCGTATGCTTGGATTGGCGACCAAAAAATCCCGCCCCGCTTACAAGTGTTAAAGGCAGCGCCCATGCGGCAAGCGCCCACAGAGGAACGATGCCAACGCTGATCGCGATAACCAAAGCGCCGCAGATCATGTTCGCGGCAAACTGGCCGAGAGGACGGTGTTTGAGCGAGCGTGCTTGAATCTCACGCAACTGTGCACTGCTGAACCCAACGGGCTCTTTCAAGCCCAGCAGAGCCGGTGCCGAAATCTCGGTCGGCAGGTCAGTGATCGTCTTTTCGCTATTCACCAGCCCGCGTTACGTGATGAAACTTACTTAATCGTAAGCATCCGCGCGGAAACCAAAAACATTTAATATTTTACACTAGTTTACCGAAGAAGGCGCTCATGCCGCGATGGCATA
>JBEBJR010000025.1:0-73600 GCA_040079845.1 Casimicrobium sp.
CGATTAGCGACGGCAATCGCGGCCAAGGCCGCTCCCACAGATTTCGCTGCGTAGCGCAGTCACTCCGGAGTCGCCGAAACCTCGTTACCTTTGTTAAGCGCGGCGAGCTTTGCGTTTTTGCGGCCTTCGTTCAAGACGTACAGTCCGCTCCCCAAAATCACCAGCATGCCTAGCAACGTAAACGCGTCCGGCAGCGTGTTGAAAATCAGCCAGCCGTAAAACGTGGCGAACACGAGCTGCACATACATGAAAGGCGCGAGCGCGCTTGCGTCCGTGATTTCGTACGCTTTAATCATGCACCAATGCCCCGCCGCGCCGAACACGCCTAGCAGCGGAAGGATCGACCACTCGACCCACCCGGCGGGCATGCGCATCGTTGCAGGCGCAATCACTGTCAGCACCAGTGCGCCTATCGCGTTGGCGTGAAACAAGAGCGAAATCGAATCGGCTTGGTCAGCGACCATACGCGTGAGCACCAAGTAAAACGAATAGAACAGCGCGGAGCTGAGCGCGGCAATCGCGCCGATGCCGGTATGCGTGAAGCCAGGACGCAGCGCAATCAACACGCCGATAAATCCCATCGCGAGCGCGATCCAGTGCGAGCGCAACGGGCGCTCACCGAGCAAGAGCGTGGACAAAATAACGACGATGGTTGGGCCGATAAACGAGACGGTCGCGGCTTCAACCAATGGCAAATTTGAGAGCGCTGTCCAGAAGCACAACGTGCTGCACACCACCGTGATGCCTCGCAGCAACTGGATTCCAGGGCGCGGCGCATGGGCGAAGCGGCGACCGCGCGTGATGATGAGATAGCTGCCAACGAGCACAGCGGGCACGAGATAACGAAACCACACGGCCGCCGTCATCGGGTAAGTGCGCGCGACGTATTTCGCCGCCGTGTCCATCGTGGCAAACAACGAAATGCCGATGAACAACCACAACAATGCCGGACGTTGTTCAGGCCTCAATGTGCGCGTCCCGTTTCACGTCCACCGGTTGCAAATGTCCGGCCACGAGCGTGAGCACGCGGTCGCACTTCGACGCAAGCACGCGATCATGGGTGACCAGCACGAGCGACGCATTGCGGCTGCGCGTGGCTTCGAGCAGGATCGAAAACACGCGTTCGCCATTTTCTTGATCGAGGTTGCCCGTCGGTTCATCAGCCAGCACACATGCGGGCTCGGTCACCAGCGCACGCGCGATCGCGACGCGCTGGCGCTCGCCGCCAGAAAGCTCCGACGGCATATGCAGCAAGCGATGGCCCATGCCAACCGCTTCGAGAATCACGGTTGCGCGTTTCTCGGCTTCCGCCACGGGCATGCGGCGAATACGCAGCGCGAGCGCAACGTTTTGTACAGCGGTTAGCTCGGCGAGGAGATGGTGAAATTGATACACAAACCCCAGCGCACGGTTGCGCAAATCGCCGCGCGCTGCATCGGATAAATTTGCGAGCGGCTGCCCCATGAGGCTCACGCTGCCCGAGGTGGGCGTATCGAGCCCGCCCAGCAAATGCAACAGCGTGCTCTTGCCCGAACCCGACACGCCGATAATCGCCACCGACTCGCCGGGTGCGACACTGAACGTCACGTCTGTGAGCACCGTTGTGGTCGCCGGGCCGCTGTCGTAGCGTTTGCCGAGGGACTTTGCGTCGAGCACTAAATCAGTCATAGCGCAGCGCCTCCGCGGGGTTTACGCGACTCGCGCGCCAGCTCGGATACAACGTCGCCAAGAGCGACAAACCGAGACTCATGAGCACAATAAAAATCACGTCCGACGCGACGACTTTCGAAGGCAATTCGGTGATGAGATAGACCGTTTTATCGATGAAGGTCACGCCAAAAATTCGCTCGATGGTGCCAACAACGATATCGAGATTGAACGCAACCAACAGACCGAACACAAACCCGAGCAAGGTGCCCACCACACCGATGATCGCGCCTTGCACGACGAAAATTTGCATGATGCCCATCGGCCGCGCGCCGAGCGTGCGCAGAATCGCGATGTCCGCTTGCTTGTCGGTGACGACCATCACGAGCGTGCTCACTAGGTTAAACGCAGCAACCGCGACGATCAACGTGAGGATGATGAACATCACTTTCTTCTCCATCTGTACGGCTTTGAAGAAGCTCGCGTTTTGCGTCGTCCAGTCGGAAATACCGAGGCCCGGCGGCAGCGTGCGCAACCATTGATCGGACACCGCGCGCGCTTGCATCATGTCGTTCAATTTGACGCGAATACCGGTGACTGCGTCAGCGAGTTGATAAAGACGCTGCGCGTCGGCCATGTGGATGAGCGCGACGCGGCTGTCGGCCTCGATCCAGCCAATCTCGAACAACCCAACGACCGTAAAACTTTTCACGCGCGGCACTGTGCCTGCTGGCGTAACGGTGCCTTGCGGCGTTACGAGCGCGACCTTTTCGCCAACGCGCACACCGAGGCTGCGCGCCAAATCGATGCCAAGAATCACGCCCCATTCGCCCGGTTTCAACGCGTCGAGCGTGCCCACCTTCATGTGTTTTTGTACGGTAGCGACCTGAGCTTCGGCGGCAGGGTCGATGCCGCGTACGAGCGACGGCTTGTTGATTTCGCCGTTGACCCACATGCCTTCGCCCTGCACGTAGGGCGCGACGGCGGCGACTTGCGGATTTTGTTTAAGCAAACTAGCGACGGACGGCCAATCGTTGAGCGGAGTGTCGAAGCCTTTGACTTCAACGTGCGCCGTGGCGGCGACCATGCGTTCGCGCAGCTCGCTTTGAAAACCGTTCATCACGGAGATAACGATGATCAGCGCCGCCACGCCCAGCGCGATGCCGAGCATGGAAATGAGCGAAATGAAGGAGATGAAACTGTTACGACGCTTGGCACGCACGTAGCGCACGCCAAGCTCCAGCTCGTAGCGAGAGAGAAGAGACATTGAGTTCGATTTTACGCGTGAGAGGCGTGAAGGCAGTGTGACAGGCTCGATTGCGGGTGGTTCCCCTCCGCTCGCGAAGGTGCCGCTGTTCAACGTAGGGCGGGCGCTGCCCGCCTCGTGCGCAACGCCGAAGGCGAATTGATTTGTAGTAACTTGGCGCGTCGCGCGGACTTGAAGGCGGACAGTGCCCGCCCTACGAAATGCGCGGCTGCGCAATCAAACCATCGGTGGCGTCGTATCCCCAAACCCAAGCTGGCGCTGCATGAATACGGTATCCAACCAGCGATCAAACTTCCAGCCGGTGGATTGCAGGGTGCCGATGTGGCGAAAACCCATTGCGGTGTGCAGCCCGACGGAGCCTGCGTTGGCCGAGTCTCCGATCACGGCGATCATCTGCCGCGCGCCCGCAGATTCGCAGCGCGTCATCAGTTCCGCCATCAACAATCGCGCGACACCGCCACGATGCGCGCCTTGGTCGACGTAGACCGAGTTTTCGACACTGAACCGATACGCAGGCCGTGGCCGAAACCAGTTCGCGTACGCATAGCCAACGATCGTGTGGCCCTGCTCCGCCACGATGTACGGCAAGCCCTTCGACAGCACGTCAGCGCGGCGCTTCGCCATTTCTTCAACCGACGGCGGCTCCAATTCAAAACTGCCGGTGCCGTGCGTGACCCAATGCGCGTAGATCGCAGCAATCGCAGGCAAATCGGCGTCAACGGCGTTACGAATCAGCATTCTCTTTCCTATCAACTTTTAGGCACCAGCGACAGCTGGGCGGTCGTTACACGCGAATTTAATGTTAAGTCGACTATTCAATTTTCATACACTCATCGACCGCCAGGCTGTCGATAGAGCAAAAAAGCTGTATCGTGCATTTGGCTAACGAATCGCAGAGTTAAGCGTCACAATCGGCAGCATCACGGCGAGCACCAACAGCAGCACCACACCGCCCAGCACCAAAATCATCACCGGCTCCACGAGCGTGGCGAACCATTGCAAGCGTCGCTCCAAACTTTGCCGCTTGAGCTGCGCAGCCTTGCCAAACGCAGCCGCCACGCCACCCACCGCTTCACCCTGACGCAAGAGTTCGAGCGACATGCCGTCAAGCGCTTGCGCCTCGGAAAACGATGCCGCGACGCCTGAGCCGCGCTCCAGCAGCCCACGCGCCGCATCGATGCGCTGCGCGTTTTGCGGAAATCGTGCCGTACGCGCCGCTGCGGTCATCGCGGGCGGCAACGGAACGGCGCTTTCGACAAGCATCGCCAACGTCGTCAACACACGCACCTCGTCCGCACTTTGCGCCAACGGCCCCAAGAGCGGCAGGCGCTGCAACACGCCGAGCGCACGCACACGCAGCGGCCCGCGCAACGACCACAACAACGCCACAACAGCCGCAACCAGCGCCGCGCCCGCGATCGCGCCATACGAACGCAGAAATCCCGAAAGCGTAAGCAACGTACGCGTGAGCCAAGGCAATTGCTGCTTCGTCTGCGCGAACGCCGCGACGATTTGTGGCATCACAAAAACCAACAACGCCACAATCACGCCCAGCGCCACCACACCCACCACCGCCGGGTAAACGAGCGCACCGATGAGCTTTCCGCGCAACGCGTCGCGCGATTCAAAATAATCCGCCAAGCGCGAAAGCACGCGCGCCAAATCGCCCGATTCCGCGCCTGCGACAACCACTTGGCGTTCGACGTGCGGCAACAAGCGCGGCGCTTTCTCAAAGGCGGCGGCCAACGGTTCGCCAGAGGCCAACGCAGCGTTCACCGCCGCAAGCTCTTGCGCGACGACAGGAACGCCAGAATTCGCAGCGACGGATGCGAGCGCACTCGGCAGCGGCACGCCGCCGTCAATCATGCCCGAGAGTTGGCGCACCGCTAGAGCGCGATCCGCAGCGCTCAAGCGCTTCGATGTAGCAGCGGGCACGGCGTCCGCGAGCGGTGTCAGCACCAAAACCGTCAAACCACGCGCCGCCAACGCTTTCAGCGCCGCACGATCATCCGACGCGGCGAGTTCGCCTTGTTCACGCGCACCACTTGCCGCGATGGCTTCGAATGCGAAACGCATGGTTAGCAAAACTCCGCTAAACAGCGCAACAGCAGGGCGGGCATTGCCCACGTGTCGGTTCGACTATTCACCGCTCACCGCTCACTGTTCACCTTTCACAGAGTCACCACGCGCAACACTTCGGCAAGCGTTGTTTCGCCCGCAGCCAACGGGCGCACCGCATCACTCGCGAGCGACGGCCAGCCTTGCGTCAACGCCAGCGCTTCGAGTTCGGTATCCGTTGCACGCGCATGAATCGCGCGTGCGATCTCGGCGTTGACGGGAAGCCAGCGATACAAACCCAAGCGACCACGATAGCCGGTGTGGTTGCATGCCTTGCAGCCCGGCGCGGTGTAGAGCGATGCAATCGAGCCAGCCGAACCGATGCCATGCGCTTGTAACAACGCACTTTCTTCGGCGGTGGTCGCGTGTGCCACGCGGCATTGCGAGCAGAGCTTGCGAACCAAACGTTGCGCCAAAACACCGCGCAAAGATGACGCCAATAGATACGGCTCCACGCCCATATCCGTCATGCGCGTAACCGCTGCACCGGCCGTGTTGGTGTGCAGTGACGCGAGCACGAGGTGGCCCGTCAAGCTGGCTTGAATTGCAATCTCAGCCGTCTCGCGATCACGAATTTCACCGACGATGATGACATCAGGATCGTGCCGCAGAATCGAGCGCAGCGCGCGCGCAAAGGTCAATTCAATGCGCGGATTCACCTGCGTTTGCGCGACGCGATCTAGTGCGTACTCGACCGGATCTTCCACGCTCACCACGTTCAGCCGCTCGCGATCAAGCTCACTCACCGCCGAGTACAGCGTAGTCGTTTTTCCGGAACCCGTCGGGCCGGTGACCAGCACCAATCCGTGCGGCATGCGCACCGCTTGGCGCACGGCATCCAATGTTTTTTCGGCGAAACCAAGTCCACCCAGATCAAGTTTCGCGGCGCTTGTATCGAGCAAACGAAGCACCACGCGCTCGCCGTGCTGCGTCGGGAGCGTGGCAATGCGCACGTCAATCTTGTGGCCCGCCAGCGTGACTTGCAAGCGCCCGTCCTGCGGTAAACGGCGCTCAGCAATATCAAGCTGCGCCATCACTTTGCAGCGCGCCACGAGCGCGGCATGGGTTGCACCATCCGTCTCGCGTGCATCACCGAGCACGCCGTCTACCCGAAAGCGCACACGACCGCCTTGCGTGGTCGCATCGAGATGGATGTCCGACGCGCCGCGCGCCAGCGCCTCGCGAAAGAGCTCGCCGACGATGCGAACGGCGGGCGAATTTTCGTCTTGTTGCGACGACGCCAGCAAGTCCATTTCGCTGCCGCTGATGGCGGCGTCAGAAGGTTGTGCGAAGCCCGACTTTGAATCAACCGCAGCCTCGCCATCACGAACACTACGCACGGCGTAAGCCTGCGTCAGCAGTTTGCGAAATTCGACGGAATCCACTGACTGCGTACGCAGTGGTTTGCCAAGGCGCTGGCGCGCGGCACCCAGCGCAGCCACGGTCAGGTGCGGCGCGGTCGCGACGGTTATCGCCGTGCCTTCATCGCTGAGGGGCACAATGCCGAACTCTTGCGCGAGTTCGTACGGGAGCGCTTGGGTCAATGTCGGCATGAGCGGAGAGATAGTCGATGCATTCATACAAATGCGAGGATGACCGAAATCAACCCAATTATTTCCCTGTTGCGGGTTGCCTAGGTAGCGCTGGCGTAAGCGGCATGCCCGGATTGGTCATCTCGGGGAGCATGAATCTCTGCTGTGGAGCGACCGTCTCTTGCTCCATGCCGAGCGTACGATAGCGTTCGTTGGAAAGTTGCCCAGCTTGGGAAGCGTCTTTGAGAACAGTCGGGCGTAAAAAAATCATCAAATTTGTTTTGGTGCGTTTACGCGTGTCGTATCGGAAAAGGTTCCCGACTACCGGCGCATCACCTAGCAACGGAACCTTCTGTTGATCGCTCGTAAACCCCTCTTGGAGCAGGCCCCCGAGAACTACTATCTGCCCATCGTCCGCAAGTACGGACGTCTCTAGCACGCGCTTATTGAATGTTGACAGACCCGCCGTATCAACGGACGTTACTACCGAAGGAACAACGCTGGAAACTTCTTGATACAGCTGCAACCGAATTGCACCGCCGCTGGTAATCATGGGCTTGACCCGCAGGATTAAGCCAACATCCTTTTGCTCAAAGGTGGCGAATGGCTGCGAACTGCCTGACGATGAATTGGTGAATTTCCCCGTGAGCACCGGCACCGTCTGTCCGCCCGAAAAGCGCGCCTCTTCATTGTCAAGCGCGAGCAACGTTGGCATAGACAATATGTTCGCCGAAGAATCGTCTTGCATGGCCCGCGCCAACAGGCCGAGATTGAGAATCTGTTTGCCACCGTACGTTATTGCGCCGCGCACCAAGCCCAAGTTGAGGCCTTGCGCAACGGCGGTGGGATTGGACGCCACGCCTAAGATATTACTGCCCACATTGCTCGTAAAGTTCGTTCCACCTACGCCTTGAGTACCGCCTTTGCCGAGCGCATCTAGCGCCTGCCACTGAATGCCGAATTCCGCCGCGCGATCCGCTTGAACCTCAACAATCAACGCTTCAATGTACACCTGTGCACGGCGCACATCGAGCTGTTCGATCACCGAACGCAGATTGTTATAAACACCAGTTGGCGCAGAAATTACAAGCGCATTGATTGTGCTGTCGGCGTAAACGGTCGCACCACCTGCAGAAAAAGCCGAAGCATTGTTGCTGCTCGGTTGCGGCAATGAGCCAGTCTGCGCCGCGGGTGAGCTGCCGGTAAGCGCAGCGGTGGCCGCCGCCAGCGGTGAGGTCACGTTGCCATTTTGTACGCCACCCGACGGCAGCAGCGACGCCACCGAATTCGACGAGTGCGTCGCGCTGCTACTGCCAGAGCTACCTCCGCCCTCCGCCCCCAACACGCGGCGCAGCGTCATCGCCACTTGCGCCGCGTCGGCGTGCTTCAAGTAAACGATGCGGATGTTGCCCGGCGCGGCGGTCGGGCGGTCAAGGTCTTGAATGAGTGCTTTGGCGCGCGCGAGGCGACCGGCGTCTTCGCTACGAACGATGACGGAGTTACTGCGCGGGTCAGCAGTGATGACTAAGCGGTCACGCGCTTCCGCACCCTGATTGCCGCCGTCTGCAAAGGCGCGGTTGAGTGTTGCGGCTACGTCAAACGCATGCGCATTGACGAGCGTGATGAGCTCGGGCGCAGATGCGCTAGGCGTGTCGAGTCGGGCGATCACCGTCTCAATCCGGCGAATATTGTCGCCGTAGTCAGAGATGATGATGGCGTTGCCCGGAGGATAGACCGTCAAGCCGCTGGAAGCCGCAACCAACGGACGAACGGCGTTAATCACCGAGCTTGCGTTTTGGTGCGTCAGCGCAATAACTTTGGTCGTGACCGCACTACTACCGCCATTGGAGCCAATCGGGGTGGGCAATGTCTTAGCGTCAACTTCCGGCACCACACGCACAACGCCCCCCGGCCCTTCGACGGCGGCAAAACCCGCCATGCGCAGCGCTGACAAGAACGTGGGGTAGGCCAAACCCGGCGATACGCCACGCGCGGACTGAATATTGATCTTGCCTTTGACTTTCGAGTCGAGGATGAAGGTCTTGCCCGTCAGTTCGCCGACGGCTTTGGCCACCACTTCAATATCAGCATCGACAAAGTTAAGCGTGACCGGGGTCTCGGCCAGTGCGCCAAAAGTCATAGACGCCATAACGACGAGTAAAACCGAAGAAAAGGTTGCCCTGAGTTTTGAAGAATTCATCGACTCAGTTTAGCACCTGACCTTGCGCACTCAGACACCAATCTCGACGTCAAACTCGCTGCTTCAGCACTATTGAACGCTTAACCAAACCGAGATGCGTCGAGGCGGTAACAAATAGTAGCTACCATCATTTCGTCGCACTACGGCACCAGAATATTTCAAGATGAAGGACTCGTACCCGCTTCCAAAGTTAGAGTGAACAACGTTGGTAAGGTTGACATAACAACCGCTGATTCCCAAATACGTTGAAGGCGCGTAAGTCGCAACGATATTTTGCGCAGCGTAAGTTCCGTTCTGGCGTTGAACATCGAGCACCCCCGGGCAGATCGGGTTTTGAAAGGCGGTACAGCCAGATGAAGTTGTCGAGTTTGCGCAAATCTTCGGCAAAAACGCCGCAGTATTGTATTGCGCACCGCCAGAATAACTATAGGTTTGATACGTCAAGACCCCGGAGGGATCATTGCTCGCCGTAAGCAGCGAGGTGTCAGGAACAACAAAGCCTGCGATGCCGTCATTGTTGAAACCATAGTAATTGGATAGTGAGTTCGCTTCCGAGACGGATGTGGTGTATTTGTGAACTAGGTCGTTCGTTCCCGGCGAGTACATGGCAAGGCGATATAACGGCGCCAGAAGGCCAAGACTCGTGTCGCTGATGAAGCCTTCCGTTCCCTCATCAGAGTACCCGACGCTGGTCACGAAATTTATGTCCGCGCTGGAAATTGTGTAGAAATGTTCAAGTTGCGGGAAGCTCTTGAAGAAGCGACGAAATGGCTTAACAAGCCCGGACGAATTGCTTCTTCCAACGTACGCGACGACAGTCGACGGACCGCTGTAGCCATACTGAATACTAACCTTGCTTTCGGATTCGTTCGTCGTAAGGAAGTAGTCTGTGTATGTACTGTTGTAGGTTTCATAGAGCGGAGTCAAATTCTCGAAGGTATCTCCGCTTGCAACGCCACTCGCAACGACCAACCCCGCAAATAGTGCAGCGCTGACGAACGCGTGCGGCTTTTCTGCTTTTCCAGATTTAACGAATTGCGTTCCTGCAAAAGGAACTGTGCGTACACGAAACATTTAGAAACCTCAGTAAGCTATTAGGAAGCTCATGATACGCTGAAAAAAGAGACGATTCAGCAAATTCGATCACCCCGCGTTCAAACGAAACCGTGTCACTTGTTTGTCATATTCGTGCTCAACTTCTTTGGTGATTTCCACGCCATCGAAGCGAATCACGCGGCCGCCCGCAGACCGACAGGACGAGCGCTCGTACTGGCACGGGCCCATTGCCGGAAAGCGGGCGCAGATGCGGCCCGAATTCTCGGGAAACGCAATCGCTACACGCGATTCGGCACCTTGCGCGCCACGCACGCATTCGTAACGTGTTGCACCGGACGGCGTGACCGACGGAGTCGTAGCGATTTCGACAGCAGAGGGCTGGACGCGCACAGGAGCAACCGAGCCTTTATTGGCCGTTACGCTGCTTGCCGATCCATCGACCGGAGGAATCGCAGCCGGTGCTACGGGCTTGGGCTCAACCTTTGCAACCACGGGCGGCACCACGATAATGGGCGCGACCGGGCTGGTCGGCTTTGCCGCAGCAGTGTCCGGCCCCGTGGTGGGCGCTTGTGTGCAAGCGGCGACCGTCATCACGGCAAGCGCCGCACAGAGTCGCCGCAATAGGCGCGAAAAGTTAAATGATTTCATAGCAACGTAATCCTCCACGATGACCTCGGTAACCTACACAATTGGCCGATCAGGCCGATGGAATAAAACTCTCGTCGCCCTGGTGTTTTCGCTCAAACTTAATAAAGTTGTAATAGCCGCAGGTGGAGCCATTGGGATAGTCGCGGCAGACTTGCGGGCGGCCCTCATAAATCGTGCAACGTCGCTCGTCTTGATCGAAAAACATGCACATTGATTTGTAGACATGATCTTTTCGATGACGCAGCACTCGGATTGTTTTGCCTTCGTGCTCTACGGTACGAGTGAATTTTTCTCGCGCAACCGCAACGGCTAGGCCGTGATGCTTCGCCAACCGCGTCACGTCTGACGCCTTAGTCTCGATGTAGTCGTAACTGCAACAGTAGCCTGGACACTTGCTGCAATCGTAGGTGTTTTTCGTTGCCATGAAATGTGAATTCGATGCGTTCGATGCGCATGATAGAGGACTCGCTCCTGCGCATCCACGCCGGGACTCAGCTTGCGAATAATCTGAGCCAGTGCAGCCCTTAGAATCTGTGTTGCTTACGGAGTTAATGCGACTAAACGCGCTCCGTTGAACGACAAATTTTCGACAGACAGGATTGAAGGTTGCTGCATAAAAATCCTAGAAGTCTGCTGAACTCGCGTTTTGCTGCATCGGCCATTTGCGCATGGCTTATGTCTACCAATGCCCTCGCGTGGACGCTCGTTGCACGTGAGCTGGTCGACGTCGAGTTCGCTGGCACAAATGAGCTGATGGTGCTTGTTAGCGCACCGGGTAGCGACGACCCCGGCCTTTACCGATGGACGAGTGGTACCAATCGCATTCAACTGGTCTGTCGAATTGCTTCGCCTGCGATGTTTTCGTTTGACCGAAAAACCATCATTGAACGCGCGCGTGGTGAGACAGCGCAGCTCAACTTCTATTCGACCGAAAACTGCGCTCGCACCGGGAGTTTGCCGATCGACGGCCGCGTTCTGGACGCAGATATCCGCGCGCACCAAGTGGCGGTTGCGCTCCGAACCAGCGCCAATGAAGTGCTCATTCGCCTGTACCGCATGCCCGGTGAATTGATCGCCGAAACCGCCATCGGTCGTAATATCGAAATGGGATTCGCGCCCGACGGGCGCAGCCTCGTTAACTTCGACTTGAGTGACACCGGGCAAGCGCTCTGGAGATGGCCAGATTTGCAGCGCGAGGCGCTCCCGCGTTGGGCTGCGGACGATGAAGTTACGTTTGTTCCGGGCTCTGATTTTGTTAAACGGTACAGCGACAAGACGCTGACGGTTGCGCATTGGCCTAGCGGAAAGCCCTTGCACGCCGTCGCCGCACCGCGTACCCACAGGTTGCGAGCCTTATCCGCCGATGGGCGATTCGGAGTAATCCAACATCGCAGCGGTTCCACAGAGACCTTGGAATGGGTTGATTTCGCGACCGACGAACGCCGTATTGTCGCCACCCAGCGCAACAGCAGCATCGACCATGCCACCATCGACGCCAGCGGGCGCCATGTCTCGTGGACCGAGCGTAGCGGCGATAAACCACACCAGGTCACCGTATTTCGCTCCACGCAGGAGCCACCACTAAAGCCACTCGCACCCGCTGCCGCGCCAGCCCAATCTGCGCCAAAGGAGTAGCAATGCGCATTGCGCACGGGGCACTGGGCACTGTTCATTCTCGATGTTCCAGCTTAAACTGCTGCTAGTTCTGGGGGCAGTAACAAGTCATGTGGCGCGAATGAGCGCCTCGTTCCGTCTTAAGCTTCGACATTCACTTACTTCAACAACAGGGGACTCCGACGATGGATCTTGCAAAACTTATTGAACGCGCCAAAGGCATTTGCCTATCACCCAAATCGGAGTGGGCAAAAATTGCGGCCGAGACGACCGACGTTAAATCGCTGTACACCAATTACGCGATGCTGCTTGCGCTCATTCCCGCAATCTGCGGATTTCTAGGGATGTCGCTCATTGGCATATCGATGCCAATGATTGGCACGATACGCACACCTATCGGTGCTGGCATCGCCCAACTCGTCATCGGTTACGTATTGGGCCTCGGCGTGCTCTACGTTGTGTCGCTTATCGTCAACGCGCTCGCGCCGACCTTTGACGGACAAAAAGATCCTGTTCAGGCTCTCAAGCTCGTGGTGTATTCATCCACCCCGGTTTGGATCGCTGGCGTTTTGTCGCTGGTGCCGATGCTTGGAATGCTCTCCATCATCGCAGGGCTTTATGGCCTCTACTTGCTCTATATCGGTCTTCCGGTTGTGATGAAAAACCCTGAAGAAAAGTCGATCGGCTACACCGCGCTCATCATCGTTTGCTACATTGTTTTAGCAATGATTACGGCTGCCGTAGTGGGCGGTTTGGTTGGCACGGGTGCCATGATGCGCGGCAAGTTCTAGCGCTCAGACGTCAGAAAGCGGAAGCTATTTCCCGCTGAAAAAAGGCCGCTGTTGCGGCCTTTTTCTTGCGTCGTCTCAACGTGTGGCGCGCCGCGACGACCGCTCAGGGCGTCTCAGTATTGACGTCTGCATTCGGCGCGGGAACGCTCTCAACATCAAATGGGCGATCACGCCGCAGATGCGACTTGCCGTGATACAAAAACCGCTCAAGTTCGTTGAGCGCACGCGTGTAGACATCGCGCTTGAACTCAATCACGCCATCGAGATCGACCCAGTAGTCGTTCCAGCGCCACGCATCAAACTCAGGTTTGACGTCGGCGCGCAGGTTTAAGTCGCTGTCACGACCAACCAGCCGCAACAGATACCAAATCTGTTTTTGCCCACGATAATTTCCGCGCCACTCTCGCTTTATCCACGACGAGGGCACTTCATATCGCAACCAATCTCGGGTGCGCCCGAGAATCCTTACATGTTCCGGCCGTAAGCCAACCTCTTCATGGAGCTCGCGATACATGGCCTCTTCCGGGCTTTCGCCGGGGTTAATTCCGCCTTGCGGAAATTGCCAAGAGTGTTCACGTATCCGTTTTCCCCAAAAAACCTGGTTTCTGTGATTAGCAATCACAATGGCGACGTTCGGCCGGAAGCCGTCTTTGTCCAACATACGTCACCCAACATCTCTATTTGTATCGATTGTCACATACGTTGACTTTGCGCGCATAAACGTTGCATTACGCGCACATTACGAGGTGCGCCTTGTTGTCATTGATGTAGCTCAATCGACTCACTTGCATTATTTCTATATTTCCATTATAGTTTAAATATGGAAACTAGAAACGCCGCCTCACTTCTCGCCTCATTGGCCCAACCAACCCGCCTAGACATCTTCCGCGCGCTGGTCGTTGCGGGCTCTGACGGCCTCGCTGCGGGCACGTTAGCGGAGCGTTTAGGGGTTGGCGCACAAGTTCTTTCGTTCCATCTCAAAGAGCTGCGCATGAACGCGCTAATTGACAGCGAGCAGCAAGGCCGATTTGTGATCTATCGCGCACGCTTCGACACGATGAACGCGCTCCTCGCATTCATGACCGAAAACTGCTGTGCTGGCAGCAAAACCTCCGAACACGACGCTGCGTGCTGTGCGCCCGTCGTATCAGTCACCTCCGCCAAGCGAAAAGCCAAATAACCCGCCGAAAGGACACTCACCATGAAACGATTTCATGTTCACGTCGCCGTTGACGATCTCGCACAGAGCACGCGCTTCTACAGCGCGTTGTTTGGTGCAGAGCCAGCTGTCGAAAAATCAGACTACGCGAAATGGATGCTCGACGATCCACGCATCAATTTCGCAATCTCACAACGCGGCTCAGAGCCGGGCATCAACCACCTTGGATTTCAAGTTGAGTCCGACGACGAACTCGCGGCACTGCAATCGCAACACAATGCCGCCGGATTAGCGGTGCTAAACGAAGGCCATACAACCTGTTGCTACGCAGAAAGCGAAAAGCACTGGGTCACCGACCCGCAAGGCATCGCGTGGGAGATGTATCGCACGATGGGAGAGGCGATAACGTTTAACGGAAAGCCGGAAGCGACGTCAATAGCTGCCGCAGGCCCGGCGGCGACATCCGAGGAGCGCACCTGCTGCGCACCTAGCTGCTGCGCGCCAACGACCGCCGCACCCGCAACGCCTCCGAAATCGACAGCTTGTTGCGGTTAGCGACCCGCGAAGCAAGTAACGCAAACATATTTCTACGCCCTCCTCCTCGAATACGCCCTCATGAAAACCTACAACATCCTTTTTCTCTGCACCGGCAATTCCGCGCGCAGCGTCATGTCCGAAGCACTCGCTACCACGATGAGCAACGGCCGCTTCATCGGCTATAGCGCAGGCAGTCACCCGACCGGAAAGATCAACCCTTTCGCAATCGAAATGATTGCGCCAACGGGTTACGACACGTCCACACTGCGCAGCAAATCGTGGGACGAATTCGCGTTGCCCGACGCACCGCAAATGGATTTCATCATCACCGTCTGCGACAACGCCGCCGGAGAAACTTGTCCTTTTTGGCCAGGTAATCCTGCGACGGCGCACTGGGGCTACGAAGACCCAGCGGCCGTTGAAGGATCGGATGAGGCCAAGCGCGCGTCGTTTCAAAAAGTGTTTCAGCAAATCGCGACGCGCATGCGAACGTTTTGTGCGCTGCCGGTCGAGTCGCTTGATGCGCTAGCGAGCAAGCGCGAGATTGCGGCAATAGGCAGTACGCCCGTGGCCGAATAGGCCCCGCATACGTCAACAAAAATATCAGGGACTGAACATGAAAAAAATGATCGCGCGGTGGATGCTTGCGCTAACCGTCGTATTGAGCATGTCGGCGTTTTTTGTAGCGCGTGCATTCTCGATAAATCTGGAGCTGGTTGTATTTGCGGTGACGGCCGTCACGCTTCTGGCCGCTATCGCCATTGAGCGTTGGATGGCCTTCGACCCGAATTGGAATTCCGGAAATGGTGATTTCAAAACTGACGCGACCAGCACGGTTGTATTGCTTGGCGTCGTCGATCCGCTAATGAAAGCTCTGGCTCCGCTGCTCGTTGTGTTGGTGTATTCAAACTTCGCCACTCGCGACACGTTCACGCTTTTCCCCGAGGGCTCGCCGTACATCGTGCAGCTCGTCGTAGCTACATTGCTCATCGAATTGGGCCGCTATTGGGCGCACCGCTGGCATCACACAAACCGCTTCCTGTGGTGGTTGCACGCGATGCATCACAGCAGCGAACGACTTTATGCCGTGAACAATTTTCGCTTTCATCCGCTGAACTACAGCGTGAATTTTGCGCTGAGCACATTTCCACTCATGCTTGTGGGCGTCCCCGCCGACGTGTTGTTTGGATACATGGCGCTGACACAGCCTGTGCTTATGCTGCAGCACGCAAATATCAATCTGCGCAGCGGCTGGCTCAATTTCGTTTTCAGCACGAACGAGCTTCATCGTTGGCATCACTCAAGCGACACGAAAGAAGCCAACAGCAATTACGGCAGCGCCCTCGTCGTTTGGGATCATGTTTTCGGAACGTTCAGATTACCGTGGACGTTACAAGCACCTAAGCGCATTGGTTTGTTCGACCAGAGCGCGAAATATCCAGCGCGAGCCAGTTACCTGCAACAAATACTCTCCGCCTTCGGCCCGACCTGCTGCCGCGCGTAGCGACTAAAAAAAGCCCCCTCATGTCAACCAACTCAAAAACCGCGCCCTGCCCACCGCAACCGATGAATCTGTTCGAGCGCTACCTCACCGTCTGGGTATTCCTCTGCATCGTCGCCGGTATCGCGTTCGGGCAAATTGCGCCCGGCGTGTCGCAGGCGATTGGTCGCATGGAAATCGCACAGGTCAACCTGCCTGTGGGTTTGCTCATCTGGGTGATGATTATTCCGATGCTCGTGAAGGTGGATTTCGGCGCGCTTGCAGAGGTGCGCAAACATATGCGCGGCATCGGCGTGACGTTGTTTGTGAATTGGTTGGTGAAGCCTTTTTCGATGGCGTTTCTCGGCTGGTTATTTATTCGCCACCTGTTCGCGCCGTTGTTGCCCGCGGACCAGTTGGATAGCTACATCGCGGGGCTGATTTTGCTCGCGGCTGCGCCCTGCACGGCTATGGTTTTTGTGTGGAGCCGGCTGACTAACGGCGACCCGTTGTTCACGCTGTCACAAGTGGCGTTGAACGACAGCATCATGGTGATCGCGTTCGCGCCATTGGTGGCGTTCCTGCTCGGCATTTCCGCGATCACCGTGCCGTGGGCAACGCTCGTTACATCAGTCGTTCTGTACATCGTGATTCCGGTCATCATTTCGCAGCTTCTGCGCAAGATGTTGCTGGCAAAAGGACAGGCCGCATTCGATGCCACGATGGCAAAGCTCGGGCCGTGGTCTATTGTTGCGCTGCTCGTTACGCTGGTGTTGCTCTTTGCGTTTCAAGGCGAAGCGATCTTGAAGCAGCCCTTGGTGATTGCGCTGCTTGCAGTGCCGATTTTGATTCAGGTGTTGTTTAACTCGGCGCTGGCGTACGGATTGAACCGCGCGCTCGGCGAGACGCACGCAGTGGCGTGTCCGTCGGCGTTGATTGGAGCGTCGAATTTCTTTGAACTTGCGGTCGCGGCGGCCATCAGTTTGTTTGGTTTTCATTCGGGCGCAGCGCTCGCAACTGTCGTCGGCGTATTGATCGAAGTGCCCGTGATGTTGCTCGTCGTGCGTGTGGTTAACCAATCAAAAGGGTGGTACGAACGCGGCGCGCGGCAAAATGGCGCATGAGCGCTGAACATCATCACGACCACGCTCACTCGCACCACCACGCCAACGATCACGACCACGGGCATCACCACGCGCCCGCCGAGTTCGGTCGTGCGTTCGCCATTGGCATCGCACTCAATCTCGCGTTTGTTGCGGTTGAAGCGTTCTACGGTTGGCGCGTAAATTCACTCGCGCTGCTTGCAGATGCAGGCCACAACCTGAGCGACGTTGCGGGCCTTGTGCTCGCGTGGGGCGCGGCGTGGGCGGGCAAGCTGCGCCCAGACGCACGACACACTTATGGCTTCCGGCGCGCCTCAATCGTCGCCGCATTCGCCAACGCCGTACTGCTCCTTGTCGCGATGGGCTCGCTCGCGTGGGAGGCGATCACGCGGTTGACCTCGCCCGAGCCCACGCAAGGCTGGACGATCATCGCCGTGGCTGCGGTGGGTATTGTGATTAACACCGCCACGGCGCTCTTGTTCATGCGCGGTCGTCACGGCGATTTGAACATTCGCGGTGCGTTCTTGCATATGGCGGGCGACGCGTTGGTGTCGCTCGGCGTGGTCATCGGCGGCGCGTTGTACTTGTGGAAAGGCTGGGCGTGGATTGATCCGGTGATGAGTTTGCTCATCGCGCTGGTGATTGTGCTCGGCACCGTTTCGTTGTTCAGGCAATCGCTGCATCTGATGTTCGACGGCGTGCCCCAAGGCATCGACATTGCGGCCGTGCGCACGCTCCTCAGCGGGCTTCCGGGTGTCGCGAATGTGCACGACCTGCACGTGTGGGCCATGGGTACAACGCATGTCGCGCTCACCGCGCATCTTGTGCTCGACGACAACGGCGCTGACGCGAGCCACATCCTGCACGAAGCGGAGCATGAGCTGCGCGAGCACTTCAATATCGGCCACGTCACGCTGCAACTCGAACCTGCGTCGTTCGCGGCGGAGTGCGCGCTGCGCAGCGGTGTCGGGTGCAACTGACGCGAGGACAGCGAGTACGCCTAATAGCTTTTTAGGCAGAACGACTGTCCCGCTGTCGTTACAGCGATATTTCGTTATAAGTCGATAACGCAGAAAATGTCACGCTATCGACCGCCTGGCGGTCGTTGGCCGCAAAAAGCTATATCAACGATCCACTCGAATCAATTGCCCGCTGTCCGTGAGTAGGTAAATCCAACCGTCCGGCCCCTGCTTTACGACGCGAATTCGTTGCCCGAGCGCTTTGACCACGGCAACCTCTTCCTTCGACACGAACGTGTCGCCGCTGAGCACAATGCGCCAGAGCGTCGCGCCCGCGAGTCCGCCGGTGAACACGTTGTTCTGCCAGCCCAAATCGGAGAACTGCGTGCCCGTGTAGAAGATCAAACCCGCTGGCGCGGTGGAACTCGGGAGCCACGTGGTCTTGGGTTCTTCGTACGTGGGCGCGTGCGTGCCGCCACCGACACGACAGGCCGGCGTGTTGCTGCCCGCGCTGTAAGGACAGCCGTAGCTGCGAAGCGGCCACCCGAAATTCAGCCCCGGCAGCACGCGGTTCAACTCGTCACCGCCGAGTGGGCCGTGTTCGGTCAGCCACAAATCATCGGTGCCCGGCTTCATCGCCGCGCCCTGCGGATTGCGGTGACCGAAGCTCCAAATTTCGGGCAGCGCGCCGACCACGGCGAACGTCGGGTTTCCAGCGGGAATCGTGCCGTCACGATTGATGCGGATGACTTTACCCAGCGTTTTGGTTAGGTTCTGCGCGTTGTTGCTTGTGGGGCTAGCGGGGTCGTCGGTTTGCCGTTCGCCAAGCGTCACCATCATCGTCTTGTCCGAGCGAAAGGCGATGCGCGAACCGAAGTGTCCGTCGCCGCCGACCTTCGGCACTTGCCGATAAATCACTTGCGCGTTTTGGATCGCGTTGCCCACCAAATTGCCGCGCGCAACCGCCGTTCCCGAACCGCCCGCGCCGGTTTCAGAGAACGTCCAGTAAATGCGTGGATTGGTCGTCAGGTCAAAGTCGGGATCAAGCGCGACGTCAAGCAGACCGCCCTGTCCGGCGGAAGTCAGATTGGGCAGCGTGGTGCTAAACGCAGTCGACACGCTCGCGCCGTTGGCGCTGACGATCACCATCGTGCCGCCGCGCTGCGTCACGAGCATACGTCCGTCGGGCAAAAACGCCATGCCCCACGGGCTCGACAAACTCGAATTGAGCAGCGTGGTTTTTACCGGCAACGACGGGTCGGCAAAGTTGGTGCCGCACGTGCTGTTCAGGTATTGCCTAATTTGCGACCATGAGCTGCGCGGCGGCGTGCCCGAGATCGCGCGCTGCGTCACCGCGGTGCCGGTTAGGTTTGACATGGCGCGCACAAGCATGAGGCCATCTTTTGCGCTGGTGGGTGCGTTGGTGCTGCCGTCGAGCGTGAGCGTTCGGTCGGCGACCATGGGATCGATGAAATTAGCGATGGCGAGCGCATCGGTTCGATTGCCCGATGGGTTGACGGCGCCGAGCGTCAGGGGCGTACCTTGAAATCCAAGCAGACGACGCACGATGAGCAGACCGTCGGTCTCGGGGAGCACCGCACCGTCCAGATCAATATCCAAACTGCACGCCGCGATAGCAGTGTTAGCGCAGCACAGAGTCGTCGCAACCAGAAACGCGGCAAGGAGTTTTCGCATGATCATCGTCTCCAAAATCGTCGGCACATCGCGCTGCATTGGCGGCGCGGTAGCAACACAGTTTAACCGCGCCACATGCCAACGGCATGAACAATTTCACTGAACTCATGATTATTTATACAAATGAATTTCTTTCAGCTTTTTGCCTTCAGCGACAGCCTGTCGGCGCTTTCGGCAATATTTACTGACTTATCGACTTTCTAATATTTACGCCTACAACCACCGCTAGGCAGTCGTTCAATGCGTAGAGTTGCTTCCGCGGTGCGATGCTTTCGTTCGTGCTCGCTAACATGAACGCATGCCTCCGAACTCTGCTCCAAAGCCACCTGCGCGATACCGTCCGCAACTCACCGACGCCGCGCGGCCATCCACTTTCGACGTGCCAACACGGGACGAACATGGCGCCGCGGGCGTGGCTGCGGTGGCGGGCGAACATCCGCTGACGGTGTACGTCGACAAACGCGAAATACTTACGCTCATGACGCTCGGCGCAGCGCCCGAAGCTTTGGTGCTTGGATACTTGCGCAATCAGCGCCTCGTTGACGACATTGAAGAAATCGTCGCGGTGCAAGTGGATTGGGAGGTAAACGCTGCGTCCGTCTACACGCGCACCGGTCTCGTAGATCTCGACGAAAAAATGGAGCACCGCACGAAAACCACGGGTTGCGGTAGCGGCACCGTGTTCGGCGATTTGATGGCGGATATCGACGACATTTCCTTGCCGACTGGCGTGCAGCTGAAACAAAGCACGCTCTACGCGCTCTCCGAACTCGTGCGCAAACACGAAACGATCTACAAACAAGCGGGCGCGGTGCACGGCTGCGCCTTGTTTAGTCTCACGCCCGAGCTTTTGTACTTCGTGGAAGACGTCGGGCGCCACAATGCCGTGGACGCGATTGCCGGCATGATGTGGCTCGACGGCGTGACCGGTGGCGACAAAATTTTCTACACGACCGGGCGACTCACGAGCGAGATGGTGATCAAAGCGGCGCAGATGGGCGTGCCCTTTCTTGTGTCGCGCTCCGGCCTCACGCAGATGGGCTACGAGATCGCCAAACGCGTCGGCATGACGATGATCGGCCGCGCGGTGAACAAACACTTTTTGTTGTTCAACGATCCTGGGCGATTCGTGTTTGATGCCACCGCGACCGGAGCACCGGCGTGAAGGACATCACCGGACTCGTGCTCGCGGGTGGCATGGGCCGCCGCATGGATTCGCGCGACAAAGGGCTTGTGCCGTTTCGCGGCAAGCCGATGGTCGCGCATGTGATTGAGCGCCTCGCGCCACAGGTCGGACCGCTCATCATCAATGCGAACCGCAGCCTCGACGAATACAACGCGTTTGGCTACCCGGTGATTAGCGATGAGGTCGGTGGATTCGCGGGGCCGCTCGCGGGGCTACATGCGGGCTTGCGCGCGTGCACGACGCCCTACATTGTCACCGCGCCGTGCGACTCGCCATTTCTGCCGCTGGACATCGTCGCGCGTCTTTACGCCGCTCTCAGCGACAACATCGCTGAGCTGGCCGTAGCGCGCACCGGTGGTTTCGCACAACCTGTGTTCACGTTATGCACAACCGCGTTGTTGCCTAGTCTCACCGCGTTTCTAGAAGGCGGTGGTCGCAAGATTGACACGTGGTACGGCGCGCATCACGTCGTTGAGGTGGAATTCTCAGACGAGAGCGCATTCGCCAACATCAACACGATTGATGAGTTGCGGCATTTGCAGTAAGACGACGCGTTCTTCGCGAAGCAATCGGGAAACGAAGCTTCCATGCGCTATGAATAGCCCATGGCTCGCAAGAAACTCACCTACATTCTGCGCCCGACGCTTCCGCGTCGCGCGATTGTGTGGTTTCCGACGTTTGAGAATCACAAAGTCATTGATCGCTTTCGCGGGCCAAACGATCCGCAAGCGCAGTCGCTGCCGCCCCACCTGACGCTCGTGTTTCCATTTCATTCGCGCTTGACGCTCGATCAAATCGCCGCGCATGCGCAAAAAGTGCTGCGCGTATGGCCGTGCTTTCCCGTGGTGATGCACGGCTTTTGGTCGGCGCAAAACGAATTTATCGGTATCGCCACGCAGGTCGGCAGCGACGCACTCATCGAAATGCACGACAGGCTCTATCGGGGCCCGCTCGCCGAATTTTTACGCACTGAATTCGATTTCACACCACACATTACGCTCGCACGCGCTAGCGAACCCACGCGCTACGACGCGCTGTGCACAGCCTCGGCGCAGGTTACAAAAGAAACGTTTCGCGACCTAATGCGCTCGGTGACCATCATCCGCGAGAGCGAAGACGAGCAATGGGTGCGCGAGCGCGAGGTGTTCTTGCAGCACTAGCTACTGTGGGAGCGGGCTTGCCCGCGATGAAAACGTTGGCTCAAGAGCAAATGCGAATCGCGGGCAAGCCCGCTCCCACAACACAAAAGGCGTCAACCTACGCCGACTTGACGACTAACTCAAAGTGCTCGACCACTGGCGGTTGCGCAAAGAACGGCCCAACAATAGCGCGCCACTCGGGGAACAACGGGCCTTGGCGAAACGCGACCGTGTGGTCTTCTAGCGTTGCCCAGTAAATCATCAACAGGTAACGCTCTGGCGATTCCACGCCGCGATTGACCTTGTAACCGCAAAAGCCTTGAGCTTTGCTGATCACGGTTTCTACGCCGCGCTGGATCGCCGCGTCGAACTCGGCTTGCTTGCCTGCGGGGATACGGATGTCTGCAACTTCGAGAATCATGAGATTTTCCTTAGATGAGTAACCTGCAATGCTAGCGTCATGCCGCGCCGCGAGCCCCTATACTCGCGCGCCATGACCTCTGTCCTCGTCCTTTTGAACCCGAACGCCGGTGGCGGCCGCGCGCTAAAACTAGAAGCCGACATTCGCGCCCGCATCCGCACCGATTTCCCGACGGCCCGTTTTGTCGTCACCTCCACCGTCGCCGATGGGCTCGCATTGATTGGAGACACGGCGAAAGATGGACGCGTCGTCGTGATTGGCGGCGACGGCACGGTCAACCGCATGCTGCCAGGCATCGTGGGCAGCGACCGCGAGCTCGCTGTCGTTCCACTGGGCAGCGGCAATGACGTCGCGCGTGCTTTGGGGGTTTTCAAGCTCTCGTGGGAAGAAGCCCTAGCGCACGCGATCAAGGGTGAGTCATCACCAATGGACGTGGGCCGTGTCGCGTTTGATGATCGCGATGTGCCGTTTCTCGCGTGTTGCACAATTGGTTTTGATTCAGCAGTGGCGTTACGTGCACTCAACGGGCCAAAGAAACTTCGTGGCCTGCCGCGCTACTTGCTCGCTACGGTGCGCGAAATCGTTGCGCTTCGACATTGGCAGCTTGCGGTGCACTGCGACGGCGCTGCATTACGCAGCGGCAGCGCCCTCTTCGCCTCCGTGCTTAACACGCCGACCTTCGGCAGCGGAATGCCCGCTGTGCCACACGCATCAATCAACGACGGAAAACTCGACACACTCATCGCGGGTCGCTTCACGCGCCTGTCAACGATGGTCATGTTGCCGAAGCTGCTGCTCGGGAAGCACCTACCCGACGCACGAATTCACACGCAGCCGTTCTCCGACATGCAGATCTACGCCACGCCCGCCGTGCCGCTCGCGGTCGATGGCGAGTATCTTGGCGAAGCGACCGAGGTGAGCGTGCGCGTCTTGCCGTCCGCTATCCGCGTGGTGGCGCGCGGCGCTTAGCTCGTCGCAAAGCCAGCCTAAGCCGTGCAGCTGGTTGTAGGCGCGGACTTGGCCGCGCTTGGTACCACGGAGCGACGCCAAGTCGTCGCCTACTCAGTCAGTCACCGAACCCCAGCGAACGACTAAACTCATTCCTTCGTTTCGCTTCACCCATTTTTTCGTATGACTGCCACCATTCGCGAACTCTCCTGCGCCGACGACTACGATCCCAATTCGATGCCGGTCGACAAGGCGCGCGACTTCATCAGCAAGGTCCTGTCGCCGATCACGTTGACCGAACGGCTGAACATTCGTGCTGCACTGGGCCGCGTGACGTCGGAGGACATCATCTCGCCGATTGACGTTCCGGGACACGACAACTCCGCGATGGACGGTTGGGCGTATCGACACGCAGACATCGGCTCCGGCGCGACCACGCGGATGAAGCGCATCGGCACCAGCTTCGCCGGCAAGCCGTACCTTGGCCCTGTCGGCAAAGGCGAATGCGTGCGCATCTTTACAGGTGCAGTGATGCCCGCCGATTGCGACACCGTCGCGATGCAAGAGCGCGTTACCGAAGACGAAGCAGGCAT
This sequence comes from Casimicrobium sp., assembly GCA_040079845.1. Taxonomy (GTDB): domain Bacteria; phylum Pseudomonadota; class Gammaproteobacteria; order Burkholderiales; family Casimicrobiaceae; genus Casimicrobium. The sequence continues at coordinate 24,094 of JBEBJR010000025.1, forward strand.
TCACATCCCCAACGATTTGAAAGCTGGACAAAACCGTCGCTTTCGTGGCGAAGATTTGAAAACTGGCGCCGTCGCATTGAAACGCGGCTCGCTGATCGGCCCCGCGGCACTCGGCCTTCTCGCGAGCTTGGGCGTCCCGGAAGTGAACGTTTATCGCAAGCTGCGCGTTGCGTTTTTCTCGACTGGCGATGAACTCAAAACCATCGGCTCGCCACTCGGCCCTGGCGAAATTTACGATAGCAACCGTTATACGATTTACGGCTTGTTGGAGCGCGCAGGTTGCCAACCGATCGACCTTGGAAATTTCGTTGATTCGCCCGAAGCGATCGAGGCTGCGTTTCTTGCTGCGAGCGCACAGGCCGACGTCATCATCACCAGCGGCGGCGTGAGCGTAGGCGAAGCCGATTTCATCAAACAAATGCTGAATGAACTCGGCGAAGTGCTGTTCTGGAAGATCGCCATGAAGCCGGGCCGGCCCATGGCCGTGGGCAAAGTCGGCGGCGCATATTTCTTCGGCCTGCCGGGCAACCCCGTCGCCGTGACGGTGACCTTCTATCAATTCGTACGCTCCGCGCTTGCAACGCTGCAAGGCCGCACCGACTACGCGCTGCCTCCGACGGTCAAAGCCACACTCACCAACAACGTCAAAAAAATGCCGGGCCGCACTGAATTTCAACGCGGCGTGTTGACCATCGGCCCCAACGGCTGCGAAGTCAAAACCACCGGCGACCAAGGCTCGGGCATCTTGTCGTCGATGACGCAAGCGAACTGCTTCGTTGTGCTCGGCACGGATGTGGGCAATGTTGCGGCGGATGCGGTTGTTGATGTGCAGATGTTCGAAGGCGTGGTGTAACGGCGTAAAATCGCTATACATGTATAGCAAATGCTCTTAAACCATTTCTGATCGCCGCGAAACACACGAGGAATCCCCATGCTAGCCATTCGATTACCCGAAGACATTGAGCAACGGCTTGCGCACATCGCGCAGGAATCAGGCCGCACCAAGACCACGCTTGCGCGCGAAGCGATACTCGAATACATCGACGATCTCGAAGATTTTTACCTTGCCGAGTCGCGGTCGCGCAAGAATCGAAAAGCGATTCCGTTAGCTGATGTGGAGCGCGAACTTGGCTTGGCAAATTGAGTTTGACCCGGCCGCGCTAAAAGAGCTCAAGAAGCTCGACAAGCCCAACTGCGATCGCATCGTTCACTTCCTCAAAACCCGAGTCGCCACATCAAAGCATCCGACGGACATCGGAGAGCGCCTGTCTGGCGACAAGCTCGGCAAATACTGGAAATACCGAATCGGCGATTGGCGCTTAGTTTGCGAGATCGTTGAGAAACGTGTGGTCGTTCGCGTCCTTCGAGTCGGACACCGCAGCACCGTTTACAAACCTTAGGCAAAGATCATGAGCACCACGAAAAGTCGCCCAACCCCAAACCTCACCGTCGAGCACCTCTGGCAATGCGAGCGCATCGGCACGCCTAGCGTCTCGCCTGATGGCAAGTGGGTAGTGGTTGATCAGACCACGTATTCGATGGACACCAACGAGAGCGCGACGCAGTTGTGGATGTATTCCACCGACGGCAAAACACGCAAGCAGCTCACCAGCGCGGGCAAGAAGAACACCGCGCCACAATGGTCGCCCGACGGCAAGGCGATTGCGTTTTGCGCGAAGCGCGACGGCGACGATGCGTCGCAGCTTTATGTAATCGCGCCGGACGGCGGCGAAGCGCGGCGCGTCACGAAACTCTCGAACGGTGTGGGCAGCATTCGATGGTTCCCCGACAGCAAACGCATCGCGGCGATTTCGTGGGTGTGGCCCGATCTGGCGACCGATGCGCAGCAAGCCAAGCGCCGCAAAGAGCAGAAGGAATCGAAGGTTCAAGCGAAGGTGATCGAGGTCGACAACTATCGCTATTGGGATAGTTGGATTTGCGACGGCACGCGCCCGCATTTATTTGAAATCAACGTTGCCAGCGGCGTGGCGAAGGACTTGTTTGCGGGCAAACCTTGGACGCTCGGGCTCGGCGACCCGGGGTCGAACGACTTCGCGATTTCGCCCGACGGCAACGAGCTGACATGGGTGACACAAAAGGACGTCACGCGTCTCACCGACCCGTGCACGCTCACGCTCATGAACCTCAAGACACGCAAAACGCGTTCCGTGGACTTAGGCAACATGTGGCTGAGTTCCCCCGTGTATTCGCACGACGGAACACGTCTGATCGTGCTCGCAACACCCGCGAGCGCGCCGAGCCAACATACGCGCCTCATGCTTGTGGATCGCAAGAGCGGCAAGGCCGAGCGCCTCGCCGCGAAGTGGCCGCGCTCGGTCGGCACCTACGGCAGCGCAAACCCGGTATGGAGCGCCGACGACAGCACGATCATCTTCTCCGCTGAAGACGGCGGCGCGCAGCACCTGTGGTCGCTGCCGCTCACCGCCGGGCAGCCCACAGCAATCGCGCACGGCGGTCACATCGCTGCGTTTTCGATGTGCGCGAAGAGCGACGCGCTCGTGTACACGAAGTCATCGATTGACCACCCGGCGCGGTTGTACGCGACAAATGCTCGCACTGAGCCTGTAGCCGAACTGAGCGCGAGCGCAATTCTTCCGGCCGCCAAACGCCTCGACCGCCTCAACGCATTCCTCGACAAAATCCCGCTCGGCACATGGCAAAGCCGCACGTTCAAAGGCTGGAAGGGCGAGCCGGTGCAAGCCTTTGTCTGCTACCCGCCGAACTACGACGCGCGCAAAAAGTATCCGTTGCTGCAAGACATTCACGGCGGCCCACACGCTGCGCACTTGGACGTTTGGCACTACCGTTGGAACGTGCACGCCTTCGCCGCGCAGGGCTATGTCGTCGCCGCGGTGAACTATCACGGCTCGTCGGGCTTTGACGAGAAATTCCTCGGCAGCATCGATGGCGATCTTGGCCCACGCGAACTCGCGGACACCGAGGCCGTGACCGACGCACTGATCAAAGAAGGCGTTGTCGACAAAGACCGCCTCTACGCCGCGGGCGGCAGCTACGGCGGCTTCATGGTCGCGTGGATGAACGGCCACACGGACCGCTACAAAGCGTACGTCTGCCACGCTGGTGTCTACAACTGGACTACGCAATTCGGCGACGACGGCTATTTGTGGCTCAAGCACGAACTCGGCGTCTGGCCATGGGAAAACCTAGAAAAATACCAATCGCAATCGCCGCACGCTTTCTCGAAAAACTTCAAAACGCCGACGCTAGTCATCCACGGCGAACTCGACTACCGTGTGCCGTACTACGAAGGCCTCGAGTACTACAACACGCTACGTGCCAAAGGCATCGCCGCAAGGCTAGTCGTCTACCCCGACGAAAACCACTGGATCCTAAAACCGCAAAACTCGCGGCTTTGGTATCGGGAGTTTTTTGCGTGGTTGAAGCGGTTCTAGAAAAATCTGGTTCTGCCCCCTCTCCCGCAGCGCGGGAGAGGGTTGGGGTGAGGGCGGTTGAAAGCGGAGTATCGGCGCATGAAGCAGCCGCAATTTGATACACAAAGAGATATAATTCATCCATGAAATCGATCTTCTGGGTTGCCAGTGCCAAAGACGATCTCGATGACATGCCCGCGACAGTGCAGGACACATTCGGCTTCGCGCTTCACCTCGCGCAAGCGGGCCAGAAACACCCGGATGCCAAATCGTTGAAGGGATTCGGCGGCGCAGGCGTACTGGAGGTAGTGGAGAGTTGGCAGGGAAATGCATATCGTGCGGTGTACACGCTGAAAGTGGCAGATGCGGTCTACGTGCTGCATTGCTTTCAGAAGAAGTCCACCAAGGGCGCTGAAACGCCGAAGCCCGACATGGAACTCATCCGTGATCGATTGAAATTCGTGCTGAGGCACACAAAGGATTAACCGATGAAGATCACCCAAAGCTCTGGCAACGTTTACGCCGACATCGGCGTCGCCCGACCCGAGGCGATGCTCGCCAAAGCGCAGCTAGCTCAGCGCGTCGGTAGCATCATTGCCGCGCGCAAACTCACCCAGCGCGAAGCCGCAGAGATCATCGGCATGCCGCAGCCAAAGCTATCCAACATCCTGCGCGGACAATTCCGTGGCGTAAGCGAAGCCAAGCTCATGGATTGCCTGCTGCGGCTTGGCAACGACGTTCAGATTGTTGTGAAGCCTGCTCGGCGGAAGGCTTCGATAGGATTGCTTTCGGTGGCGTTTGTTTAGATCATTAATGCACGTCGGCAACAAGTTGCCCACCCTACCGGACTAGAGGTAATTAGATGTTGCAAACAGCGGTAAACACCCAAAACATCCCTGAAACGTTTGAAAAATTCATCAAATTGGTCGGTTCCCACCATTGGACTACGCGCGCGACCTACGTCAATCAGCAAGCCACCAGAAACAGTTTCTTGGGCCCTCTTCTCCGTGAAGAATATGCGACCGCGTTAGCCCTAACCGCGTGCAGCGCAATACGTGCAAAGCGTGGCGAGTTAGTGTTATCCACCAACGAGCTGGCGATTTTTTACTCAGCCATTACTCTGGTAACAAACACCGTATCGGTGACACAAGCTATGTCTAGTGTGGATGCGACGCGTTTCGTGAAAAGGGTGCGCGGTGCGATCAAGGATCCAGAAGCCATGCGTGCGTTGCATCTCGAACTAACTACCGCTACGCACTTTCTACGAAAAGGCGTGAATGTAGTGTGGCCAGAAATTGACGGAATTGGCACATTCGATCTGCTACTGACAACGCTCGGCCCATGCGGCTTGGAAGTAGAGTGCAAAGCAATCTCGTGGAACAAAGGACGAAAAATATGGCGGAAAGAAGCCGCAGAGTTCTACCACCAGATATATGCGCAAATTCGTAGGATCGGTGAAACCATCATTGGCGGGCTGACGGTGGTCATGACAGTGCCCGATCGTCTTCCCACGTCCAATGAGCATCGCAAAGCACTTGGTTCAACGCTTATAAATCAAATATTAATTGGAAAAAGTGAATTGCTCCAAGGCGGTATAGATATTCGAATCGAACCGTTCGACATTGCAATGCTTCCTTCTGTCACTTCGCCAATCGTTGACCCGGTAGCTAAGTTGCAGATTGACAAGCTCACCAACACGCGGAATCGTGAATCTCTTGTTGTGGGTCGGCGCAATCAAGGCGCGATTATTTTTGTACTGCAGAGCGCCAAAACCGACGCTACCCTCTCTGCAATGTTTGACACTCTCAGCGACTCCGCTAAGACGCAGTTGTCGAAAACGCGGCCCGCGATATATGCGGTCGAGCTCCAAGGAATTTCATACGATGCACTGATCGCCACCGGCGAACAAGACAAAAATCCAGAACAACCCAAGACCGCCCTTAGCCACGCTGTCAGTAAGTTTCTCTCCAGCACAGATCGCGATCATGTTGTGGGCGTCGCCTTTCTCAGTGGAGGACAAAAAACGGTGCATGAACAGAATACATCGTCAGCCGTGACTAGCGCTATGGGTTCCGTTTACTACTTTCCAAAGAAAAGCGGCAGCCTTTGGCATCAAGATTTTTCAGGGCTATTTGGATCGATCACTTCGGAGTCTTCTATCTAGCAAGAAAGAAGTCAAACGAGCTTAGCGTAATTTGAGTAATGTGGGACAGACTTAGCATTCGACCACTCGCAGCAAGCAACACCCTCAAACTTCGCGAACGAAATGAAAGTCCAAATAAACGGAATCAACCTCTTCTTCGACGTCGAAGGAACATCCCTGCGCGCCAACGGCAACGCAATGCGCGAAGTCCCAACTGTCATCCTGCTGCACGGCGGCCCCGGCGTAGACCATTCGATTTACAAGCCTGACTTCACCGCGCTGACCGATGTGGCGCAGGTGATTTACTTGGATCATCGGGGCAATGGTCGTAGCGATGATGGCCCCCCGGAGCTTTGGACGTTGGCGCAGTGGGCGGATGATCTGGTGGCGTTTTGTGATGCGCTGGGGATCGTGAAGCCGGTCGTTTACGGCGCGTCGTTTGGCGGGATGGTGGCGATGGCTTATGCGACGCGCCACCCCGAGCATGCGGGTAAGCTGGTGCTGGTGAGCACGTCCGCGCAGGCGACGTCGCACACGGATGCGAAGATAGCGATGTTCACGCGGCCGGGTGGCGCTGCGGCGGGCGAGCTTGCGCGGCGACGGTTTGTGGACGGTGACACCAGCCCGGCGCTGCTCAAAGAATGGATCGACGTTGCGTTTCCGTTCTACACACAAACGCCGCTAGACCCGAACTTGTGGCAGCGCATTCAAGCGAAGCAACCCGTGCGCGAGCGCTTCTTCGGCCTCGGTGGCGAGGGCCGAACGCTGGACATGCTGCAAGAACTCTCGCGCATTCAGTGCCCGACGCTAGTGATAGGCGGCGCGCTTGATCCGATGTTGCCGATTGAGTGTCAGCGCGATATCGCCGCCGCGATTCCGCAGCATCTTGTGCGTTATCGCGAATTCGCAAACTGCGGTCACGGCGTGGTGCCCGACGCTCCTGTGGAGGCGATGGCGTTGCTGCGCGAATTCATTGCGACGTAGAGCAATGCAGCGGGAGAGATCGGTGCTACGCTGCGCGAAATGACGACGCACGGGGACAGCTGAACATGATCACGATTTCGCCCGCCATTCCCGCCGACGCACACACAATCCACGACATCCAGATGCGTGCCTTCGCGGAAGAAAGTCGGCTGAGCGAGACGACGCAGATACCGCCGCTAATGGAAGACTTCGCGGCGCTTGAAGAGGACATTCGCACGCAGACGGTGCTCGTGGCGCGCGACGGCGATCGAATCATTGGGTCCGCGCGTGGCGTCCTTGACGGATCGCAGTGCATGATTCACCGCGTGAGCGTTGAGCCGTCGTATCAGGGTCGGGGCATCGGTGTTGCGCTTGTCTGCGCGGTCGAGGACGCACACCCGAACGTTGAGCGATTCACGTTAACCACGAACACGCTGGCGCCCGGCAACGTGCCGTTTTACGAGCGGCGCGGTTATCACGTGACGGAACTCATGAAGCACGGCGACAAGATTGTCCTCGCGCGCATGGCGAAGAATCGCGTGAAGTAGCGAGCGTGTTGCGGCAAAGCAGACGCGCTTGAACATCAGAGTCTTCGCTACGCTCAGGGTGAACGGGGTTCAGTCTTCATCGTGCTGGATCGACAGGTTGAGCGGCAACGGGCAAGCGCAACTTCACACCGCTAAAGGTCATGCTCCCACTGTCGAAATGGTCGTCCGGTGGCTTCGAAGGCGAACTGCGCGTAGGAGTCTGCGTTGTGAACGCGCTGCCACGGAGTGAGTTTGTTGAGGCTCTTGGTGTTGAGGTGGTGATAACCGTAATCGTCGATGCCTATGCCACTCAAGATGTTGGGGCCGACGTAGTGGGCGAGCTCGTGAATGAGCACGTAGGCGAAGGATTCAAGGTCTTTGCCTTCGAGGCGCGGACATAGAAAGATCGTGCTGTTGGGCAACCCTTGGTATGCGCCCGCGCGATCTGGCAGCCAATAGCCGCCACCGTAGGCGAAGGCTACTGCGCCGCGCGTGTGCTCCGCCGGTTCGTCGGCGATTATTTCTAGGCCCGCCGGGATGTGGCCGATGGCGAGTTGCATGTTGAAAAATATTCGGTCGATGTCGTCTAGCGTCTTCGACCAGTTGGGCATCTTGTCAATCTGAAAATGCTTAACCACCAAGTCCCAGCTGCCCGTAAACAACGGTACGCCACCGTTGGCAACGATCGTCTGCGACGCGCGGGCGCTGAGCAAGGCGGCGCGTGCCGTGCTGATGACGGCGAGCGCAGCAGGAAGGCGGCTGATCATGGTGGCGGTCAGGCTGAAATAGGTTTCTGCCGGGCCGGCGAGCGCGTTGTCGGTGCGTTGGTTAGGATCCACCACGCCGTCCGCCTTGTTAACGCCAAATTGTTTGGTCTGAAATTTAAGAATCGCTTTGTTCGTCTTCGGGCCGCAGATGCCGTCCGCGACGAGCAGCGGAAACGGCCCGCCGTGGTCTGCTGGAAATTTGTTGAGCGCGCGCTGGACTGCGATCACGTCACCCGGCAGGTTTCGACAGCGCGCCGCGGGACCAACAGCAAACAAGATGCCAAGCGTGCGCTTAAATCCGGTGGGCGCCATGTCATGCTGCACTGCGGCGCTCGGAGCAGCACGCACACAGCCGTCGCTGCAGTAGTTAAACCAAGTCACAAGTCCCCTCCAGACGAAATATGTGTAAGCGCCGTACGAACCGAACCGGCGGTCGAACGATCTTCGTGAGGGAGAGACGTTTGCAGAGGCAAAAGTGCGCCAAACGGAGCGACGGTGTTCGCGGCATGACGGCGTGGTCGCCGCCGGGTCGCGGCAGCAACCGCATGCCAAATGTCATTAGCACAACCTCGCACGTCATTCTAAAAAACGCCGCTGATAACATCAGAACAATCTTGGACTCGTTGTCGCCGAGGCTTTGTGCTTTGCACGCGCGAAGCGCGGAAACACAGACTGCGGCAGACGTGAAACGAGCATCTTTCGATCAGTAAAAGAGGGACAGTATGCGATTTGGCCATTTCTACAGAGGCAACGAGACAACACTGCAGACACTTCGACGGCTACTGGTTCGCACATCCCGGCGCGTGATGTTGGCGAGCGCCCTGCTCGCCCTTTTTGGAGTGAGTTTGCCGGCAGCGGCGCAGCCGGCCGGTTGGTCGCAGTCGATTCCGATTGCGATCACTGAAAACAGCGCAACCGCCTCGACCGGCTACCAGATGCGCTTCGTTCTCGACACCAGCGCGATGGCGCCCAACGCGGCGGATTTGCGCTTTGGCGCGGACGTCGCGGGCGTAACGCTGCTCAACTATTGGATCGAGAGCGGCGCAGGCACTGCGAGCACCGTCGTCTGGGTGAAATTGCCGGCACTTGCCGCGTCGGGAACCCTGACGATCTACATGTTTAGCGGCAATCCGACAGCCGTGACCGCCAGCACGGTAAACGTGTTCGACTTCACTGATACGACCACGAATTCCGCAACCAATCAAGTCGCGACGGGCAGTTCAGGCGGAGCTACCCTTTCGCAGCGCGGATTCCGCTTCACGCCCAACGAGGACGTGCTGTTAACGCAGTTCGGCAAACGAGAACCCAACGGCACGACACGCTACATCACGCTCTTTGATTTCGCGACGCAAGCAATCGTCGCGCAACAGCAAATATCTGGTCCGGCTGCGACGTACACCTACGCAGATGCAAACCAGCCTGTGTGGCTGACTGCCGGGACGCAATACATTCTGACGCTGTATCAGGGAGCCAGTGATGGCTACTACTTCGGCACCTCGTCGCAAATGAGCAGCAAGCTCACGTACGGCGACATGCGTTACTGCAATAGCTGCACAGAAAACACCTTTCCGACGAACGTCCTAAGTAACTACCACTACGGCTATCCAGATTTTCAGTTCCGCACCAAGCAGGCGTTAAGTCCATCCCCCACATATACGATCAACGTTCGCACTATCGGCGGTACCGTATCTGGTCTCAGTGGTTCGGGGTTGGTGCTATCGCTCAGCGCGGGTAGCACGCAAACACTAAACGTTTCGGCCAACGGCAACTTCACATTTGCGCAAGCGGTTAGCAATGCCCAGAACTACACCGTCACCGTGCAAACGCAACCCAGCTCACCGACGCAAACATGCACCGTGACGAACGGCACAGGCCCGGCGGGTGTTGCCAATATCACCGACGTTGCAGTGTCGTGCACGACCAACACGTATTCTGTTGGCGGCACCGTCAGCGGACTCGTGGGCACCGGCGCCGTGCTGTCGCTCAACGCCGGGGCGCAAACGCTGCCCGTAGCCGCCAACGGTGCGTTCACGTTCCCGACTGCCTTGGCTTCGGGCAGCAGCTACGCCGTGACGGTGCAGACACAACCGAGCGCACCCACGCAAACGTGTACGGTCGCGAACGCAACCGGCTCCGTCGGAAGCGCGAACGTCACCGACGTAAATGTCACCTGCACCACCAACACGTACACGATTGGCGGCTCGGTCAGCGGCCTCACGGGCACCGGCCTTGTGTTGTCGCTCAACGTTGGCGCACAGACGCTGCCGGTCGGTGCCAACGGTGCGTTCACGTTCCCCACAGCGATCGCGTCTGGCAGCTCGTACGCCGTGACCGTCCAAACGCAACCCACCGGCCCGACGCAATCGTGCACAGTAGCCAGCGGCAACGGCACAGTTGGCGGCGTCGACGTCACGAACGTAACCGTTACTTGCGCCACCAACACCTACTCTATCGGCGGTTCGGTCAGTGGCCTAGCCGGGACCGGCCTCGTGCTCTCGCTCAATGCGGGCGCTCAAACGCTTCCCGTCGCGGCGAACGGGACGTTCACCTTCCCGACAGCATTGGCCTCCGCCAGTAGCTACGCGGTCACGGTGCAGACTCCACCTAGCGCACCAACGCAAACTTGCGCGATCAGCAATGCCGGTGGAACCGTAGTTGGAGCGAACGTCACTAACGTAACCGTCAGCTGCACGACCAACAGGTACACGGTTGGCGGCACGGTCAGCGGCCTTGCCGGCGGCGGGCTTGTGCTCTCGCTAAACGCTGGCGCACAGACGCTACCGGTCGCGGCCAACGGCACGTTGACCTTCCCGACCGCATTGGCCTCCGGCAGCAACTACGCGGTGACGGTGCAAACGCAACCGTCCGGCCCGGCGCAAACCTGCGCAGTCACCAACGGCAGCGGAACGGTCGGCGCAGCAAACATCACCAACGTCGCCGTCGTGTGCGCAACCGCGCAGCGGGCGATCTCGGTGATCACGCTCGGACCGTCGTTCACAGCGACGCCGCCGATTCCAACCAGCGTTCCAGACGGAACGGTGCTTTCGTTTGCGATCACCTTGGACGGCGGCGCGATCCTGCAAAGCGTCACAGGCTGCGGTGGATCGTTGAATGGCAACGTGTACACAACCGCACCGATTACGGCCAATTGCACGATCTCTGTCGGCGCGCAGGTACCGCACGTACCGACGCTGAACCCGATGCTTGTGTTGCTCCTCGCGGCAGTGCTTGCGGGTGTCGCCATCATGCGTCGACGTAGCCGCTGAGGAATCAACCGGCGAGCGCAGCGCTCGCATCGAGAGAAAAGGCCCGCAGTAGCGGGCCTTTTTTTATGTCTAGCAATAAGCGACACAAACTGGCTAACTTCCGATGGCGGTGAAGCGCGTCACAGCAGCCGCAGACGATTGCAGGTAGTCGCTCGTGGTCGCTACCCTCGCACCGTAATTTCGATGGCGTCGGGTTTAACGCCGAAAGTAAGTGCGAGCGCTTTCTTGGCTTCGGCGATGGTGAGCATTTGCGCCGGCGCCTTGGTGGGTGCAGCGGGCGTCGACTTTTGCGTCGGCGCTTCGGTCACCTCCCTCGCCGGAACCGGTTTGAACTTGAGGGAACGCAGATTGATGCCAAGTTCACTGAACGATAAATACTTTACGGGATTGCGCCAGTTCGCCCAAAGCGCAGGGATGTCGATTCGCGCAAACTCGCTGATGACGATCATCCACCGACCATCGTCGCCCTCTTCAGTCGATTGACGAACAGCGGAAATTTTCCCAATGAGAAACGCCGAACCGTGCGGTTCGGTGGCGTCCGAGAAAGCGACGTCCTTGTGATTTTGGTTCTGTGCGCACACGAGCCAGGTGCAATTTTTCGCGCGAACCGGATCAAGCTTCCACGCCTGAGAGCCGCCCTCGCGCAGTATCCGATCCGGACTGCGGGCCGTAAAAACTACCACCGTATCAGCGCTATCTTGGACGTTGCTCATTGGAAAGTTTCCGAAGAATCAATGCGAAATTGCAAGTTTAATTTTATATTGTTTTTATATACTTTCGCAATACTTTCTTTATATTTGCAAACGGATTGACACTAGCTTCTCCCACGCGTGCAGAACAACCTCACCACTTTGCACGTTTTACTCAGGCTTGTGGCCGAAGGCCCGACAGACTCGTTAGCTTCGATTTGGCGCAAGTGGCTGCGCATATAGCTTTTTCGCTTTAGCGACCGATTGGCGGACGTTTCCTTAACTTTTTCTTTACTGTCGACATTCGCACGAACTGTGGCGCAACGACCGCCGGACGGTCGTTGCGTGCTAAAAGCCGTATACCAACTGGCTGGAATTGCCGAATTTAATGCGCGCTTCAAATGCCGTGAAACGTAACGCGCACTGGTAGTACGCGACGACATAGCTGCGCGCCGTGCGACGGGGAAGCGCGGCCGAGTCCGCGCCTACAGATCACTTAGGTAAACAGCATTGTGGCCGGTCCGCGCCTACAACGCATCGCTCGCGTCGCGCAAACGCGTGCAGCATAATGGTCGCATCGCGCGTACCGCGGACGAACACATCCCCTCTTTTCACGGCAATCCTATGAAGCAGATCGAGACAGATTATTTAGTGATCGGCAGCGGCGCAGTGGGGTTGGCGTTTGCTGATACGTTGCTCGACGAAACCGATGCGCACATCACCATCGTTGACAAACACAGCAAGCCCGGCGGTCATTGGAACGACGCGTATTCGTTTGTGGGTTTGCATCAGCCGTCGGCGTTTTATGGCGTGAATTCGTTGCCTTTGGGCTCGAATCAAAAAGACATCTCGGGTTTGAACAAAGGGTTTTACGAGTTGGCATCTGGCCCGGAAATCAGCGCGTATTTTGAGAAGGTGATGAACCAGCGCTTGTTGCCGAGCGGACGCGTGAGCTATCACCCGATGAGTAATTACGTGGGCGACGGAAAGTTTGTCGGCGTGCTCTCGGGCGCGGAAACGCAGGTGACAGTGCGCGAGAAAATCGTGGACGCCACGTACTACGGCACGACCGTGCCGTCCACGCATACGCCGAAGTTTGAGGTTAAAGCGGGTGCGCGTCTCGTCACGCCCAATCAGCTGCCGCAGCTGTGGCAAGCCAGACATGCGACGCCCGAACATTTTGTGATTATCGGTGCCGGAAAAACCGCGATGGACGCTGGCGTCTGGCTCATCAATGCCGGAGCGAACCCTGACGCGATTAGCTGGGTGATGCCGCGCGATTCATGGCTGGTGAACCGTGCGCACACGCAACCAGGCTTCGAGTTTTTCTTCGAAACCATTGGTGGCCAAGCCAACGAGATGGAAGCCATCGCCAGCGCGACCAGCGTCGACGATTTGTTCGAGAGGCTGGAAGCGTGCGACCAGATGCTGCGCATCTATCCCGATCACAAACCCACGATGTTTCACTACGCCACCGTGTCTCATGGCGAAGCTGCAGTGCTGCGGCAAATCAAGAACGTGATTCGCATGGGGCATGTGCAGACGATTGATGCCAGCGAGATGGTGCTCGACGGCGGACGCGTACCGGTACGGCCGAACACGCTGTTCATCGACTGTTCCGCCTCCGCCGTGGAGCGCCGCCCCACGGTGCCTATTTTTCAGCCGAACAAACTTGTGCTGCAAATGGTGCGCATGCCGCAACCGGTATTCAGCGCGGCGGTGGCCGCATATGTCGAGGCGCATTACGACGGCGACGAGGTCAAAAACCAAATTTGCGCGACCGTACCGTTCCCTGATTCGCTCGCGGGCTATTTGCCCGCGACGATGGCGAACATGATGAATCAGCTCAGGTGGGGCCAAGACAAAACGCTGCGGCAATGGATCGGCAGCACCCGCCTGGATTGGTCCGGGAAAGTGATGGCGAAAGTGGATCCCGCTGATGCAGAAAAGCAAGCCATCCTCGCGAAGTTCAAAACCTGCGCGAAGGGTGCGATGGTTAACATGCAGAGACTGATGGCGAATGGCGCCGCAAGCGTCGGTTAGATCAGTTTAGCAACCGTCTCCGAGTCGCTACAACGGCGCGCGGGGCGCAGGAAAGTCTACTTTCCGGCGCGAATCCGTTTCACAAATTCGTCCGCCAATTCATTCGGCACAGGAATCGTGAGGTGGTACTGCTCAATGCGCCACTGGCCGTCGACCTTGCGCAACACACCGGTGCCTCGGCAACGACCGAGGCTCTTGTTGTCTAGCAACTCGTCGAACGAGGCGTGCGCACCGTCGGCGGAAACGTTGATGTTTCGCTCGACCTTGGTGTACGTCCAGCCACGGCCTTTGTCGAAGTGCGGCTTCGCGTAGGCCTTAAATTGCGCGACAGTCCAGCGCTCGGTTGCGTCGGTTCCGAGGAACACACCGTCGGGCGTGAACGCCGCGAAGTAGGCATCGAACTCGGCTTTTGCAGCGGCGCCGTGGAAGCGGTCGAGCAGCGCGCTGGCGGCGTCTTCTTGAGGGCCTGCGTGAACCGGCGCGCAATGGAGCGCGACGGCCACCAGAGCGACGGAAAGCGAGCGGAGGAAGTTCTTCATTTGCGGTTTTCTCGTTGAGGTTGCACGTTTTGCGCTTCGGTCACAGCCCGCCACGCGTCATTTTCAGCAACTGATCAACGACGTTTTCTCCGTCGGCGCGCAGGCCGTTGTGTTCGTATTCGTTGGTGATCCAGAGCTTCGTGTTGGGCACGATATTCGCGGTCGCTTCTGAGAATTCGCACGGCACGTACATATCGTCGTAGTACACGGCGGCCGCAACCGGCACCGTGTTTTTGCTTAGGCGTTCGACGTCATAGAGCATCGGCCAATCTGTTTTATTCGCGAGTAGATTCGCTGCGTCTTTGAGCGGTTGCAGTTGCGGATAGGTATCGAGCATCCACGGATAGACCATCTCGCCTGTGAACAACACTGGATGAGGCGAAGCAGCGTTTACATCGAACACCGGGTAATCGGAAATTAGCCGTTCCGCCGACCAATTGCTTGCCGTGTTTTGCGTGTAGCACGCCTCCTGCAGCAACGTGTAAATTGGGTTGCTATCGAAGGCTTGTTCGCACTCTAGGGCAGACAAAAAATTCCAGTTGATTTCGCGGCCACTTGGCGTCGTGACAAACGCGTCTTCGATTAAGTAATGCAGCGTCTCAAAGCCGTCGCTCATACCCAGCGCCATGCCGAGCTGCAAGAAGCGCTGCGGCGTGCAACGGCCACCGCCGGGCATCGCGATGTTGTTGTCGCTCAGATATTGCACGATGTCGCGCACGCGAGAAACGTCGCTTGGATAGCGGGCGTAGTAGCGCGCGTTCTTAGCGATTACGCGCGGGTAGGTTGCACGGTACACGTCATCTGCCGTCGCTGTGAGAGAGGGAATGCCGCCTGTGATGAGTACTTCTTTGAGCGCTTCGGGAGCGGCCGAGAGGTAGCGCAGTGCGCAAAACCCGCCGAAGCTTTGGCCGAGGATGCTCCATTGTTTGTCGCCAATGAGCTGCTTGCGAATGGCTTCGGCATCGCGCACGATGTTGTCCGCGCGAAAGTGCGAAACGTAGTCCGCTTGCGCTTGCGGCGAAGCGAAATGGCGCATGGTCTGCGCGGTAATCGGCGACGACAACCCCGTGGCGCGTTGGTCGAGTAGTAACACCCGAAAATCTTGCAGCGCGCGCTTCAACCAACCGCCCGCACCACCCGGACGCGGCGCACCGAAGCCCGGCCCGCCTTGAAAAAACACGAGAAACGGCAAGTCGGCGTTTTCCTTGCCCGGCGCGACCACCTCGCGCGCGAACACTGTGATTTTTGGGTACGCGCTTGGGTTGGCGTAATCCACGGGCAGCTGAAAGCGATGTTCGGTGAAAACGAGGCCGGGGATGGATTGGGTTGGGGCGGTCATGGGAGGCATCTGAAAACAAAACTAACAGGAGGATAGCGAAATGGCGGCGTACGCGATCGCAACGCTAGGATAAATTTACCCGGATAAAATTGACGACTTGTTTTTATCCGGGTAATATTAGGTTTTACAAGTCATTCCGCAAGACACACCGTATGCAATCCACCCCTCAATCTCCGCACTACATGGCCTTTCTCGACGGCAAACGCGTCGCGCAGGGCACGGACGCGCAGCTCGCTGCGTTCATCGCCGCGCAGCCACCTGAGCAGCTCTCACCTCTAGTGTTTGATGCGAACACAGGCGAGCAAATTGATTTGTCCGACCCGTCGGCGCTGTCCAGCCCAAACAGCGCAAATAGCGCCACCAACGTGAACACGGGAAGCGCCGCACGTCCCGGACGGCCCAAGCTCGGTGTGGTGGCGCGCGAAGTCACGTTGTTGCCACAGCACTGGGATTGGCTCGCACGACAGCCGGGCGGCGCATCGGTGACGTTACGCAAACTTGTGCACAACGCACGGCGCTTCAGCGAGGGCGCGGATCGCGTGCGACAGGCGCAAGTGGCGTGCTATCGGTTCATCAACGCGATTGCGGGCAACGAGCGGGGCTTTGAAGAAGCGACTCGCGCCCTCTTCACTTGCAATGCTGAGCGATTTGCGCAGAACTCCGAAACCTGGCCGCCGGACGTACGCACAGAAGCGCGACGGCTAGCCAACGTGGCATTTGCTGCCGAAACGCAAAAGACCGAATCCGCCGGAGCCACAACTTGAGCACTGCAACAAACGCCGCGCCGTCGACTGGAAAGCCCGCAGCACCAGCGCCACCGCAAAAGCAGCTGTGGCGCGTGTTTTTGGCCTTCGTCGGGCCGATGATTCTGAGCAATTTTTTGCAATCGCTCTCGGGCACCGCCAACAGCATTTACATCGGACAAATGCTCGGTGTGAAGGCGATGGCGGCTGCGTCATCGATGTTTCCGATTGTGTTTTTCCTCATCGCGTTCATCATCGGTTTGGGTGCTGGCGCGTCGGTGTTGATCGGGCAAGCGTGGGGCGCGCGCAAGGTTGATCGCGTTCGCGCGGTGGTGGGCACGACGCTCGTTGCGGGGCTCGTTTTTGGGTTGACGGTGGCTGTGCTAGGGTTTGTGTTTGCGAGCAACATCATGCAGTTGCTTGGCACGCCTGCCGACATCGTGGCCGATGCGATTGCGTATGCGCGCGTGATCATGATCGCGGTACCGGGCATCTTTTTGTTTTTGCTGCTCACTTCAATGTTGCGCGGTGTGGGCGACACGGTGTCACCACTCTTGGCGCTCATCATTTCAACGGCGCTCGGGCTCCTGATTACACCTGCGCTCATTCGCGGCTGGGGCGGCTTACCGCAAATGGGTTTGACCAGCGCGGCGTGGGCTTCCATCATCGCCAACGTGGTTGCGATTACTTGGCTGGCGTGGCGCTTGTTGCGTCGACCGTACGCCAACGCAACGCATCCGATGGCACCCAACGCTGCGATGCGCCCGCACTTGCGGATTGATCCCACGATCTTCAAAGCCGTGCTGAAAATTGGCGTACCCACAGGCGTGCAGATGATCGTGATTTCGCTTGCGGAAGTGGTGTTGCTTTCGCTAGTGAACGGATACGGCTCACAAGCAATCGCAGCCTACGGCGCGGTGAATCAAATCGTCAACTATGTGCAGTTCCCTGCAATCTCAATCGCGATTACGTGTTCAATTTTGGGCGCGCAGGCCATCGGTGCTGGAAAGCCAGATCGCCTAGGTGCGATCACCAGAACCGGGCTCCTGATGAATCTAGTCCTCACCGGAACGATGGTGCTTATTGGCTATGCGCTCTCTCGCGTAATCATCCGCCTCTTCATCGCCGACGAAGCGGTGGTGGACATCGCGCAAACCTTGTTGCATGTGATGCTTTGGAGTTTTCTGCTAATGGGCTCAGCCGGCGCGTTGTCGGGCATCATGCGCGCAAGCGGCTCGGTGATTGTTCCGACGGCGATCAGTATTTTGTGTATTGCACTGGTGGAAGTGCCCGTGGCGTACTTCCTGAGCAAAAGTATTGGGCTTTCTGGCATTTGGTTTGCCTACCCGGCTGCGTTTACCGCGATGCTGATCTTGCAAACGCTTTACTACCGTTTGGTTTGGGTCAATAAACCGAAGGTTCGCTTGATTGACTAGCTGCTTCTGCGATGCGCGGGAGTATCTGCTCGTAGAGTGACTTTGCGCAACAAAGCGCAAAGTCATCGGCGCATACTGAATGCAAGGGTGAACGCATTGGCTTCGCCCAACGTACGTGTTGCATTCAGGAGTCCTGTAAGATGGAATTTAGGGACTACTACCAAATCCTCGGCGTCAGCAAAACCGCCGACGCGGATGAAATAAAGAAAGCGTTTCGCAAACTCGCGCGAAAGTATCACCCCGATGTGAGCAAAGAAGCTGACGCGGCGGCGCGGATGACGGAGCTTAACGAGGCCAACACGGTGCTCTCCGACCCCGAGAAGCGCGCGGCGTACGACGCACTCGGCGCTCGTCCACAAGGCGGCCAAGAATTCCGTCCGCCACCCGACTGGAACGCCGGGCGTGAATATTCTGGCGGCGGCATGAGCGACGCCGAAGCTGCGGGATTTAGCGATTTCTTTTCTAACCTGTTTGGTGAGTCCGCGCGGCGCGGCGGTGGCGCGGGCGGTGCGCATCGCGCAGAGGCAATGCGCGGCGAAGATCATCATGCGAAGATGGTGATTGATTTGGCCGATGCCTACAACGGCGCAACGCGAGCGATCAAATTACGCGCAGCGAAGCTTGATGAATCGGGTCACGTCGTGAACGAAGAGCGCACGCTTAACGTGAACATTCCGAAAGGCCTCAAAGCGGGCCAACACATTCGCTTGAACGGTCAAGGAACGGCGGGCTTCGGTGGTGGCCCCGCGGGCGATTTGTTTCTTGAAATCAGTTTCACGCCAGACCCGCGCTACCGCATTGACGGACGCGACGTTATTGAGGCCATGCCGCTGGCACCCTGGGAGGCCGCGCTCGGTGCTTCGATTGACATGCCGACGCCATCGGGCAAGGTGCAGGTAACGGTGCCGCCGGGCTCGCAGGCGGGTCGCAAGCTGCGTTTACGTGGCCGTGGAATTCCCGGCCAAGGCGTGAACGAGGCGGGTGATCTATATCTGGAAATCAGCATCGTGTTGCCACCAGCAAACACCGACGCCGCGCGCAAAATTTATGAAGACATGGCGCGCGACATGGCGTTCAACCCACGCGCTGCGAGCACAACCTCCAGCCAAGGAGCAAATGCATGAACGCGGTAAACATGACTATTTTCTCCGGCGAAATTGTCGACGACACGACGCTGACGATTGAAGAGTTGGCGTGTGCCTGTTCGGTGGAAACCACGTGGATTGTGCAACGCGTTTCAGACGGTCTGCTCTCATGTGAGAGCCCGCCGCCCGCGACCACCGCGTCGAACTGGCGCTTCACCAGCGTCGCCCTCATTCGCGCGCGGCGGCTGCTGAGCATCGAACGCACGTTTGATGCCAATGCCGAAGTCAGCGCGCTCGTGGTGGATTTGATGGAGGAAATTTCGGCGCTTCGTGACCAACTCTCCTCCGGCAAAAGGCAGCCAGACGGGAAGCAAAATAGCGGCGCTTAATTCAGCGCATAAAGCGGATAAACCCGACGCACAACGATACGGCCCCGTGCTCTAATCTGCTCGGCATACACAAGCGAGCGCACGCGGGGACAGCCCAACGCCAGATTGGGAGTGAAGCGGCGTTCAATTCGATTCGGAGATTGAAGGAGGATTTATGACTA
Organism: Casimicrobium sp.; assembly: GCA_040079845.1. Taxonomy (GTDB): domain Bacteria; phylum Pseudomonadota; class Gammaproteobacteria; order Burkholderiales; family Casimicrobiaceae; genus Casimicrobium. The sequence continues at coordinate 43,597 of JBEBJR010000025.1, forward strand.
ACAACACGCTGATACTTGACCGCGTTTACGGACACGAGCGCGCTCACCCCGACAAGCTTTTTTTGACGCAGCCCACGGGCGGCGGTGCGGTCGCGGAATACACCTGGCGACAGATGATGGATGAGTCGCGGCGCATGGCGACGCACTTGCAAAGCCGTGGTTTTCCGCGCGGCGCACGCGTCGCGATATTGTCGAAAAACTGTGCGCATTTCTTCATGGCGGAACTCGCGATTTGGATGGCTGGCGGAACAACGGTCGCGATTTTTCCGACTGAAACAGCGGAGACCGTGCGCTACGTGTTGGAGCACAGCGGCGCGAGTTTGTTGTTCTTGGGCAAACTCGATACGTGGGAGCAACAGGCGAGCGCGGTGTCGGCAGATTTGCCTTGCATCGCATTTCCGCTTGCGCCCGACAGCGTGCGCACCGCGTTCGAAGGTTGGGACGCAGTTATCGCCAAGAGCGAGCCCCTCGTGGGCACGCCGTCGCGTGCGGGCGACGAAATCGCCATCATGATGTACACCTCCGGTTCGACAGGGCGGCCGAAGGGCGTGATGCATCGCTTTGATCGCATCACGGCTGCGGCCGAAGGCATGGCGAAAAACATTCGTGACGCAGTTGGCCCGAATGAGGAAGTGCGCATCATGTCGTACCTGCCTTTGGCGCACGTGTTTGAGCGCGCGTGGGTGGAGTGCGCGGCCTTGGTCGACGGAAGCGGCCACATTTTCTTCGCGGAAACGTTGGATACGTTTGTCAAAGATTTGCAGCGTGCACGGCCAACAGTGTTTATCTCAGTTCCACGCCTGTGGCTGAAATTTCAGCAAGGTGTTTTTCACAAAATGCCTGCGGAAAAGCTTAGTCGTTTGCTTTCCATTCCCATTCTCGGAAAAATTGTTGGCCGCAAAGTGCTCAAAGGACTGGGCCTCGACTCGGTCAAGCACGCGGGCAGCGGTTCTGCGCCGATTCCTGCCGCGTTAATCGCGTGGTATCGCAAGCTTGGGCTCAAGCTCGTTGAGGGCTATGCGATGACAGAAGACTTCGCTTACTCAAATACGTCGTCGATCGCGCTCAACGCGCCGGGCTACGTGGGCTCGCCGATGCCCGGCGTGAAGGTCCGGATCAGTGAAGACGGCGAAGTGTTGATCAAGTCGCCGGGCCAACTGGCGGGCTATTACAAACAGCCGGAGCTCGACGCCGAGAGTTTCACTGACGACGGATTTTTCCGCACGGGGGATCTGGGCGAGCTGCGCGCTGACGGCATGCTGAAGCTCACGGGTCGCAAGAAAGAGTTGTTCAAAACCGGCAAAGGCAAGTACATCGCGCCCGCGCCGATTGAGAACAAAATCAACGCCAATCCGATGATCGAGATGTCGATGGTATCCGGCGTCGGACAGCAGGCGGCGTACGCGATGGTGGTGCTGAACGAAGAGCTGCGTCCGACGGTGGGCGACCCAGCGGTTCGCGCCGAGGTGACCGAGCAGCTCAAAGCGTTGCTCGGCGCGGTGAACGCCGAAACTGCGGACTACGAGCAAATCCGCATGATCGTGGTGGCGCGCGAGCCGTGGTCGATCGAGCACGGCACATTGACGCCCACCATGAAAATCAAACGCAGTCGAATTGAGGCGCAGGTCGAGGCCTCGGTAGCGGGTTGGTACAACACGCCGGGCTCGGTGATTTGGCTGTAGCGACGCGCACCGTGCATGCGCCCGCAGCGGTGGGCGTGTGCTTGGGGCAACTTTTGTGTGTACTTTTGCGTGCACGTGAGCCCGTTCATTCGCTAACAGCTTTTTAGCGCGGACGACAGTTGGGCGGTGATTTGCAGCGTTTTTTCACATTTGTTGACATATGTGTTTTTATGCCTGCGACGACCGCTGGGCGGTCGCTAGCGCATAAAAGCTGCTACTCCCTCGTACGCAAAATCAGACAAGGCATTTCCCCGAGCGGTAAGGTTGCGCGAGCAGACTTGCCGGCGACGCGCGGCGAGCAACGCCAAAGTCTTCGGCGGTTGCAGCGGCAATCGCTGGCAAGCCCGCTCGCACAGCACGAGATGTGCGCACACTCGGCAGCACCTCCGCAGAGGCGATACGCCGTTTCCCACTGCGCGATTGCACACAAACGTCGCAATTTTGCGCACCCACTAACCACAATTTCAGCACTTCGGCACAGCGTTTGCTTACTATTGCACATTGATTGTGCACAACGCTTTGCTTCCGCGCGTGCACAATGTCTCCGTTGTGCGCGCACCGCGCCGTACTTGCCCGTCACTTTTTGCGATTCGTAGCCATGCACACCATCAAGCCGCCCCCCGCCTCCCACTACGACGAAATGCTCGCTTGGTCGGGCGCAGACCCGACGGGTTTGCAAGTACAACGACAGCTACAAAGCTCGGGCGGACGAGTGCAAACGCAGACCGCCACCGTCGGCCCGCGCGACCATTACGCGCCGTACAGCGATTGGCTGACCCGCACCGCCGAGCAGTCGCTGACCCAGCGGCGTGCCCAGGCCGATTTGCTATTTCGACGCATCGGCATCACCTTCACCGTCTCTGGCGACGACAGTGGCACCGAACGGCTGATTCCGTCGGACGTGATTCCGCGCATCATCACCGCCGACGAATGGTCATACCTTGAGCGCGGACTCACGCAGCGTGTCACCGCGATCAACCATTTTTTGGCTGACATTTATCACGACCAAAAAATTCTCAAAGCGGGCTTAATTCCGCGCGAGCAAATCGAAGGCAACGCGCAGTTTCAGACCAAGATGATCGGCGTGAAAGTGCCGCACGATACCTACGTGTCGATCACTGGCGTAGACATTGTCCGTAACAACGACGGCAAGTATTACGTGCTCGAAGACAACCTTCGCGTACCGTCCGGCGTGTCGTACATGTTGATGAACCGCAAGATGATGATGCGACTCTTCCCTGAGTTGTTCCTCAAACAAACCGTGCGCCCGGTCGAGCATTACCCCGCACTCTTGTTGCAAACCCTGCGTGAAGCGACCGACATCGACAACCCGACGGTTGTGCTCCTAACGCCCGGTCGCTACAACAGCGCCTACTTCGAGCACACGTTCCTCGCGCAGCAAATGGGCGTGCAATTGGTGGAAGGGCAAGACCTGTTTGTGAAGGACGATTTCGTCTACATGCGCACCACCAGCGGACCGCAGCGCGTGGACGTGATGTATCGCCGCTTGGACGACAACTTCCTCGATCCGCTGGCCTTCCGCCCGGATTCCGCGCTCGGCGTACCGGGTTTGTTCCAAGCGTATGCGAAGGGCAATGTGGTGATTTGTAATGCAGTTGGCACCGGTGTCGCCGACGACAAATCGATCTATCCGTACGTGCCGGACATGATTAAGTATTACCTCGACGAAGAGCCGATTTTGAACAACGTGACCACGTATCAATGCCGGAAGCCTGCGGATCTCTCCTACGTGCTCGCCAACATGAAAGATTTGGTGGTGAAAGAAGTGCACGGTGCGGGTGGTTACGGCATGCTCGTGGGGCCCGCCGCGACGGCGAAAGAAGTTGAAGAATTCGCAGCCGTGGTGAAAGCCAACCCCAGCAACTACATCGCGCAGCCCACGCTCTCGCTCTCAAGTTGCCCAACGTTCGTAGAGTCCGGCATCGCGCCACGCCACATCGATTTGCGCCCATTCGTGCTCACGGGCCGCAGCGTACGCATGGTGCCCGGCGGGCTCACGCGCGTGGCGCTACGCGAAGGCTCGCTCGTTGTGAACTCGTCGCAAGGCGGCGGCACCAAAGACACCTGGGTGCTAGGCGACGAAGGCGATGGTGACCCAACTAGCAACATGGAGGGCAAGTAATCATGCTGAGCCGCGTTGCTTCACACCTCTATTGGATGAGCCGCTACCTTGAGCGCTCCGAAAACATGGCGCGCATCTTGGACGTCACGCAATCGCTCGCGATGCTGGATCGTTCCGCCGATTCCGGCGGCGCGATGACGCCCATCGTGATCACCGAAGCGCAAGCCGAATTCGCAGCGACAAATTTGCCTGCGACCTACGCCAACGTGATCGCTTTTTTAGCGTGGGACCGTCAGCATCCGTCCTCGATTCGCAATTGCATTGAAGCCACGCGCGAGAACGCGCGAGCAGTGCGTGGCTCGATCACCAGCGAGATGTGGGAAAACATCAACGACACGTGGATTGCGTTCCAAGAAAAGCAAAAAAATATTGACCCGATGATGACGGGCAATGAATTTTTTGAATGGGTGAAGGAGCGCAGCCACCTCTTCCGTGGTGTCACCTTTGCCACCGCGCGCCGCGATCAGCCGTATCACTTCACGCGCCTAGGCACCTTCATCGAGCGCGCCGACAATACCGCGCGTATTTTGAACGTGAAATACGCGGAGGAAGCGCCAGACAATTTCGAAGAAAAAGAACAAGATCGCGAAACGGATTACTACCGTCTGTCCGCAGTATTGCGCTCCGTTTCCGCGCTCGAAGCGTATCGCGACACCTATCGCGACGTGATCGATGCACGACGCGTCGCTGAGATCATGATCTTCGACGCCAAGCTGCCGCGTTCGCTGCGCTACTGCATGGATGAAACCACGCTAGTGCTCGATGAATTGCCCGAATCCAGCGGCCGCAACGCGCGCCGGATCGCGGCCGAAATCAACGTGCGCCTGCGCTACGGCACCATCGACGAAGTGCTCGAATACGGCCTCAAACGCTACCTCGCAGACTTCTTGCTCGATATGGTGCGTTTGGGTAACGCCGTCAATGCCGCGTATATGGAATTGCATTGATCCGCAGAAAAGTCTTCATCAGCTGGCAGGCAACGTGTTGCCTGCTTGTTCCTGCGCACCAACCCACCGCCGCTCATTTCCCCAGAGGTTGCTTGCTGTACATTTGATCGGACATGTCGCAGCTTCGCGGCGGAAAATTGGAGCATCATGCAACGATCAAAAGTATTCAAACTAGGAGTTGTGTTTGCTGCCGTACTGTTCGGCACCCACGCCTGGGCCGGTCGTCCACTCACGGTCGACGATGCAGGCATGAACGACAAGGGCAATGGCCACGTAGAGCTCTGGTACGCAGCCGATAACCGTGGTTTCCGTCAATTCAATATCGCCCCGGCTTACGCTGCGTTCGAAACGATTGAACTCGGTGCGATCGTGTCCCGCGAGAGCTCTGGCGCGAGTACCGCGTACGCGGTGCAAGCCAAACTCATCATTACGCCATCAAAAAAAGATGGCTGCAATTTGGGCGCGAGCGCGGGCATAGGCTGGGAACGGCATGTATCGGGCAATAGTCCGTTCGCCAATGCGTTGGCGACGTGCAATTTCGAAGCAGGCTCAGTTCACGTGAATGCTGGCGTCGTGCGGCCCGCAGGCGATTCGACACGTGGCACATGGGGCGTCGCGTTCGAGCGCGAAGTCGGCGCGGCGACGGCGCACATCGAGGCATTTGGTGAACGTGGGTCAAAGGCCACGACTCAGGTTGGCCTACGTGGCGACATCGCGCCGAAAGTGCAGCTCGACGGCACAGTGGGTCGGCGCGGTAGCGATACGCTCTACAGCCTCGGCCTCAAACTGTCGTTCTAGCCAGATTCGATCATTCGTCCGCGTAAAAGCGATAAAACAGTTTTTCGTTTTTGAAGCAATGCGCGTCGACGACATGATGAACGATCGACAAATCGAGCAGGCGTTGGCCCATACAAATTGCTTCGTTCGGCGTGTGCCCTTGCGTTTGCATCCAGCGGACCGCGTCGGCGCCCACGAAACACTTCGGATAGGTCGCGCCCATGTACTGGCGGTCCGCCACCTCTAGGCCAGTCGAGCCCCGTGCGACTGAGTAAAAGCGCTCAATGTCCCAACGCGCGGGCCATTGCGAAACGCGAAAGTAATAGTTTTCGTCGGCAAAGGTTTGTTCGTGCGCGACGTGATAGATCAGGCCAGCCGCCTGCAGCGCCTCACCCACGGATGCCGCTGCGGGCGTTGGGAGACGCAACGCACCTTCAAGCCAACGCACCGCTTCGCTCGCCACAAAGCACTCCGGATAAACCTGCAATCGGTAGCGCCGATCCGTAATTTTCACGCCCCCTGAGCGCTGCAACCGAACGGCCAGGGCGGCGAGGTCAACGCCGCTGCCTTCCGCCGCTGCGATGGTTCGCGCAGGCGAGAGGGCGCCGTTTTGCATTGCGATACGCAGATACGGGGCGACGCGGCGAGTCGCCGCAGCGACCGACACATCATCTCCAACGATAGCGCGAAGCAATTTCTCACCCGTTTCCGCCCAACGCCAAGGCGTGATCTGCGACACGATGTCAGTGGCGCCCGATTGCTTCGCCCACTGTTCGGCGGCTGCGTCGGTGAGCTGCAATTTGGGTGCAATCACCACGATAGGCGCGCCGGGCGATATCCGTCGAATCAAGGCACAAATTGACGCCAGCGACTGCCGGTGAGCCGCCAACTGACCAAGATCGACCGCCACGCCGACCGGAACGTCACCGGGCGACACTGCCAGTCTGTGACCGATATCTGCGGGATCGGCGAACGGATCAATCGTGCCCTTAAGCGCGTCGGTGGCCGCCCGCAACAGCGCCACGGTGGGCAAGTCGGCGGATAGCAGCAGAAGTTTGAACATGGACGATCTCGCGCAGACAGTTTGTCATTAGTCTCGCGCCGTGGCTACGCCTTACATTTGTTCGGACATTGCAGTGACCGTCGAATTTTCGCGACGCAGCGACGCCGCGGCTGATTGACCCCAGCGGCGGTTATGCATCCAAAATGGCGGCAACCGCGTCGCGCGGTAGCGGAAATGCCAGCAGCACTTGCTGCACCGCAGCGGGTGACATTCTTTTGTCACCCAAAGCCGTGGCAAGCGTATCGGCAGCCGCAATTTCGGTCGGATGAAACCGCAGAAAGAGCGCGCGAATTTGTGGCGCACTTGCGAGGCCAATTTCAAGCACGCTATCAATACGCCCCGGCCGGATAAGCGCCGCGTCAAGCGCTTCGCGTCGATTGGTGGTCAGCACCACAATCCGCCCTTCTTGTGCGGCCACACCATCAATGGCATTGAGCAAACCCGAGAAGCTCACGTTGATTCGCGTGTCCTGCTTTTCACGCGCTACAAAAAATGCGTCAACGTCCTCAATCAAGATCAATGATTTGGCGGGCGTGCGTTGCAGCAAATCGCTAATACCTTGATCGTCGAGATTCGTATTGGTCAGCGAAAGCGTGCACAACGAGAGCTGGAGTTCACCCGCAAGCGCAAACGCGAGACTCGTTTTCCCCGTTCCCGGCGGGCCATAAAACAAATAGCCACGACGCCACGGAATACCCATCTCGCCGTACCAAGCGCGGCGCTGAAAAAATTGCTCGATATCCGCCACGAGCTGCTCGCGGATGTTGCCCGCCAACACCACGGATTCAAGCTTGCGCCGTGGCTTCGCATCGGCCAATCTCCATGCTGTGCCCCATTGATCTACCGTGAAAAGCTGCGTGCGTCCGACATGCCGATCATTCGCGCGCACGAGCACATCTTGCAACATCGCTTCAAGTCGCGCGCGCCGCGCAAACAGCATGCTCACGCGCATTGTCTCGATCACCTGCAAGTTCATCGAAATCTGGCGGTCAATCCACATCAGATGGCCGTCGTGCCAGAAGAGGTGTGTGCCCGGCGCTGGACTAAACAGCAAGCGCGGTAAGCCGTTGCGGGCCAAGCTTTCGGTGGTTTCTACCGTATCCGACGGTGCTTGCACAACCGTGAACAAACGGCTCTTACGTCCAAATGGCAAGTCGTTGAGCCATCCGACGTAGGCATTGAAAATGTCGTTTCGACTATCAATCACCGCCGTGACAATCACCACGCGCTGCAGCTGCGACCACAACAAGCCGGGCACCTTACGCAGTGCGGTGATGAGAATGCCCGCCAGCGCCAGCGCAACGCCGCCCGCAACGACTTGATTTTGCAGTTGCGCCTGAAGCGTTTCGAAGAAGGAGGTGAGCATGTAAACGTCCGCTGAGTTGGCGGCACGATGCTAGCTTGTCGGGGCAAGCTGCGCGAGTTAGCCGATCTCGCCAAGCAAACTAGGCCAACTCAACCTCACGCTCGTCAGCAATCAACGCGCGCAGCTCTTTCTTTAGCGCAATGACGCGCGGATCATCTTCGCTGCGCGGCCGAGGAATATCAACGACGATATTGGCCTTCACCGTTCCCGGCCGTTTAGTCATGACGATGATGCGGTCTGACAGTTTGATCGCTTCTTCAATGGAGTGGGTAATTAGCACCATCGTTTTCTTGGTAGCCAGCGAAATGCGCACCAACTCATCTTGCAGCAAACCGCGATTTTGCGCATCGAGCGCTGCGAACGGCTCATCAAGCAGCGCCACTTGCGGGTCTACGGCCAACGCGCGCGCGATGGCGACGCGTTGCTTCATGCCACCCGAAAGCTGATGTGGCAATCGCGTCTCAAATCCAGCGAGGCCGACGAGCTTGACATGCTCAGCAACGATCCGAGCGCGTTCCGCCTCAGGTACGCCTTTGACTTCAAGGCCGAAGCCAATATTTCGCTCAACCGTGAGCCACGGAAACAACGCGTAATCCTGAAACACCATCGTGCGCGTCCAGTGCGGTGGGCCGACGGGCGTGCCGTCGAGCGTAATTTTTCCGGCCGTTGTTTCCTCAAACCCGGCCATGATGTTCAGAAGCGTCGTTTTGCCGCAACCGGAGTGCCCGAGCAAGCAGCAAAACTCGTGATCTTCCACTACGAAATTCACGTCTCGCAGCGCAATCACATCGTCTTGCCCCGCCTGCAACGCAGGGTAGATTTTGTGCACACCGTCCACTACCAATCGAGCCATCTCAATCTCTCATTTCTGCGCAGCGAGCGACCACGGCAATACGCGTTTGGCGATCTTACGAATCAGTAAATCGAGCACCAAACCGACCACGCCAATGGTGAGCATTCCAAGAATCACCACATCGGTCTTGAGCAAACTCCGCGCATCGTTAATCAGGAAGCCGAGCCCGGAGCTCGCACCCACCAGCTCCGCGGCCACAAGCGCCATCCATCCCACGCCAAAGCCAATACGGATTCCCGTAAAAATTTGCGGAAGCGCGGCGGGAAGCACGACGCGCTTAAGAATTTGCCACTCGCTCGCGCCTAAGCAACGCGCGGCGCGCACGAGATTCGGTTCAACGTTTTTTACACCCTGAATCGTGTTGATCAGCAGCGGAAAAAAGATGCCGAGAAAGATGATGAATTGATTTTGCGCGTTGCCAATTCCGAGCCACAAAATCGAGAGCGGAATCCATGCAATCGGCGGAATCGGCCGCAATATTTCTATGATCGGATCAAACTGCTCATGCGCCCACTTCCACCAACCCATCGCGATGCCCAGCGGCACTGCGGCCAGCGCAAATGCAAACGCAATCAACTCGCGGCGCAGTGATTGCCACAAATGCGTCAGCAATTCTCCCGAACCAATCAACTCAATCGCGGCCTTGAAAATCGCTGTCGGCGGTGGCAGCAGCGTGGTTAACTCCGGCCGTCCGCGTGGCAGCCAGTAGCCTGCAACGATTTCCCACAGCAGGAGCAGCACGCCCATCGTCGCCCAACGGCCGAGCCAGCCGAAGCGGACGCGCCCCTGCTTCGCACTCGCGCTCGGCATCAGGCTGGCGTCACCGTTTGACCGTTGTAGGTAAACGGTTTGGTCAAGTCACCCTTCTCTGGGAAGTTTTGCGGAGCCTTCATGCTCAAAATCGTGTCGTAGGTTGGGTACGGCAATTCGCCAATCTTGCCGCGCCAACCCGCAGGAATCGTGGGTGGCACCGTAGGGATTTTCCAGCCCAAACGTTCGAACGTTGATTTCATAAATTGCGGCGCAAATACGCCAGCAAAGTCCTTCTGCGTGAATGCTGTTTTGAGGCGTTTGTTATCAAACAACCATTTCGCGATGCGCTCGTTTTCCTTCGCCCAAAAATCCGCAATCGGGTAGAGATACGTCGGTTTGTACCAGTTGTTGTACTCGATCAATTGTTGCGTGAGCAACGCGCGTGGCGCGTTCTTTAGGTTCGCATCTTCCATCATCGCGTTCACCGCAGGCTCGACGTTCAGTCGCAACCAAAGCGTTGCCTCAACAATGGCGTCGGTCAGCGCTTGCACGACGTCCGGCACGTTATCTACCAACTCCTGGCGCACGTAAATCGAGCCTTGGTACACGTTGTACGCGTAGCTCACGTCAATGCTGCGACCATTCTTTCGCTCGTTAATCATCAGCGAGCAGGTGTAGTCCCACGGCACGACCGCATCAATGCCTTTGGGCATTAACAACTGCTCAGGCGGCGGCATGTTTTTGAGGATTACGTCCTTACCAATAGCGATGCCATTGAGCCCTGCCATCATCTGAAAATAAAACTCAGACGACGAACCCGTCGCGATCCCGATGACATACGGCTCGCCATATTTGCCGCCCTTGAAGTCTTTAACGCTCTTGAGCGGCGAATCCAACGGCACGATGACATGGTGGCGCAAATTCGGGCAGATGATCGAAATGACTTTCAGCGGAATTTTGTTGTCGACCAACGAGTTCAGCGGGAAATTACCGCCCACGCCCACTTGAATGCGCGTGGAAATAAACACCTCATTGAGCGCAGGCCCTGAAGTGAAGGCCGTGAGCTTGGACTCGACGCCGCGTTGCGCAAGAAAGCCCTGTTTGTCCATCACCGCCATCACGGCGTTTTGGCCAGACCATGGCGGCTGCCAACCCAAACCGAGCGGCCACCAGCCTTTATCTTTGAGCCACGCCACCGATTTATCTGAAACTTTAGTGTGTTGCGTCGGCCAGCCCCAAGCCGTGCTGCCGCTCTGTGCTGTCGCGACTTGCGGCAACCCCACGGCCATCGCGACACCGCCAGCGGCCATGCCGGCCATAACGGCGCGACGTTCTGGTTGCGCAGGTGTTTGTAATACTTCCTTCTTGCCCATTGCGTATCCTCCTCAGGTAACAACGAATGCGTTCAATAGTTCAGGCTAACGGTATCGGCACGAAGAGTCCGACAAATACTCAAAATATCGCAACGCTGCGTTCCGTTTTTTGAATTTTTGAAGACTCGGTTCACTTCCGCTGCGTCCGCGCTACTGCGGGCTGAAATGCTGTGATGCAGCATTTCCGTTCCTATAATGGTGCCTACCCTCACCGCGCCCGTACGCAACGCATCGCGTTCGCTAAACACCTACCGCACTCCGCGCTCAGGCGGAGCAATTTCATGACTCATTGTGTTGCCGTATCCTGTTGCACGGGAATGCTGTTCGCGTTTGATTCGCTCCGCGTTGGATCGGCGCGCTCACATGCCCAATAATCAACGCAGCGAACCGCGCTACATCATCATGCTGGGGCTGCTGCTGGGTAGCCAGCCTGTCGCCACCGACCTCTACCTTCCGGCGTTGCCGTCCATCGCCGCCGAGCTCGGCAACCCCGCGCTCACACTGACTGGATTGCTGCTCGCGTTTGGCTTTGCGCAGCTCATCTTAGGGCCGCTATCTGATCGCTGTGGCCGAAGGCCGGTGCTGCTGGCGGGCTGCGCGGGATACGCGTTGGCGTCGTTCGCTGGTGCTTGGGTGACGTCACTATCCGGGCTGATCGTTTGCCGGTGTTTGCAAGGCGCGTCCATGGCGGCGTTGGTCGTGTGTGCGCGAGCGTCGGTGCGCGATTTGTACGCGCCGGTCGAGGGCATGCGCGCGTTGTCGCGCGGACTCACGGGTTTGGGCCTAGTCGCGCTGTGCGCGCCTGTGACCGGCGCACTCGTCGTTGCGTACTGGTCGTGGCACGCAGCGTTCATTGCCCTCGGACTTTACGGTCTCTTCATGCTGTTTTGGGTGTGGGCGAATTTCAGCGAATCGCTTCCCGAGCGCGCGCCAGTCACAGCAAACGCCATCACGAAAAGCGCAACGCTCGCCGTACTCAAAGGGCCGCGCTTTCGCGCATGGACGTTGATGCTCGTCGTGACCTATTGCACGCTATTCGCCTTCCTGTTGTCGTCGGGTTTCGTGTACATCAAGGTGTTCGGATTTTCGCCGCTAGCGTGCGGCATGGTGCTCGGCAGCAACAGTTTGGCCTACATCGGCGGCACTTATTTCTGTCGCAACCTGCTCGCACGCATGGGGCCAGATCGTGCGGCGCGCATCGGCGGCGCGATCTCGCTGACGGGAGGACTCTCCATGCTCGCTGTGGCGCTCGTCAGCGGCCCGCAACCGTGGGCGATGATTCTCGGACAATGGTTAATCGCCATCGCGCACGGCATTCACCAGCCGTGCGGACAGGCTGGCTCCGTCGGCGACTTCCCCGAACACGCAGGCCGCGCCGCCGCGTTCTCAGGATTTGCCATGATGCTCGCCGCGTTTTTCTGCGGCCAATTCATGGCGCCGAGCTTAGGTACGAGCGCATGGCCGCTCGTGCTCTCGAATGCCATCGGCAGCATGTGCATTGCTATCGTTGCTTGGGTGTTTGTGCCGTGGGCGTACCGGGTGATGCGACGTCCAAACTAAACGATCGCATTTACAGCTTTTTAGCAGAAACGACTGCCCCCATTGACTTGTAGCCCATTTTCAGCGCTTGTCGACTATATCAATATATTTGATTTAACGACCGCCAGGCGGTCGTTACAGCTAAAAAGCCATATAAATCAAATGCACTATGGCGAAACAGTCCGACGCCCCCGCATGTCTGCGCTCATGCGCGCGAGCAACGCCGGATCTGCAAGCGCGATCGCTGCCGGGTAGAGCAACGTGTCTTCGGTGTGAATGTGATCAGCGTAAAGCGCTATGAATTTCGCAGCTTCTTGCAAGAGCGTTAGCGCCGAGAACGTTGCGCTGTTGCCCGACGCCTGACTCAACGCGACGAGCGGTTCGCGCAGCCTTGCCCACTGGGCGTTCATCTGCGCATGGTCGGTTTGCATCCGCGTCACCGCGTTAGTAAGTGTCGCGTCGTTTTGCTGCAAGAGCAGCGGAAACACATGCAGCTCTTCATCTTCGTGATGACGCGGCGCGGCCAAATCGAAGTACCGGAGCACATCCACCGCCGCGTCGGTTGCCTTTTCGTCGGGGCCGTGCGTTTGTACATGAGCCACGATTTTCTCCAGCAAACGCAGTGTGCGCTGCACGCGCTCGTGACATGCGCTGAGCATTTCGAACGGCTGATCGAGACCTACGGCAGGAGTCACAAAGCCCGGCAATTCCTGCGCTTGACCTCGTTTCCGCCCGATGCTGTTGATCGCGATTTTCATGAATAGGTTTTACTTGATTTCTTCGTGATGTTTCACGTACGGCCCGTCGCCGCTGTGTCCCGCCATAGACGCCGGCACAAACGCGCTAGTTTTCACGTCGAATACATGCACCTCTCCGTCCTCGATCACGTAGTGCCAACCATGCAGCGCGAGTGCGCCCGCTTCGACACGCTCGCGCACCATCGGGTATGCCATCAAGCGCTCCAATTGCAGCACCACCGCGCGCTGCTCAGTGCGGCGCAGCGCTTCGTCAGTGACTTGCACTGGCAGTGCGGCTTCGCGTCCGAGTTCGAGCCATGCGGCTAGGTTGTGTGCGCCGGGCGGTGTTTCTTCGTACAGTGCACGAATGCCGCCGCAGTGGGTGTGACCGCAAACGACGATGCGTGAAACACGCAGATTAAGCACCGCAAATTCAATCGCCGCCGCAGTGCCGTGGTAGCCCGCAGAACCATCATACGGTGGGACAAACGCGCCGACGTTTCGGACGATAAAGAGCTCGCCGGGACCGGTGCCGGTCAGTAGGTATGGCACGATGCGCGAGTCTGAGCAACCGATGAAAAGAATGCTCGGATGTTGACCGTCTTTCACCAACGTTTTGAATTGATCTTCAACGCCAGGAAAATAGTCGTCGTGAAAACGCCGCAGGCGTTGCAGCAGGTCATCGTTCACTCCGTCAGTCATTGCAAAAATCGCGCAGCGCGCTACTGCACGAGCGGCGAATCGGCAGCATCAAGATCAACACCCTCAATCCGCGCAGCACCGGCAACGAGCTGAAGATATTGACGCAGCGCGGTGACATAGCTTTGCTGCTGCAACACTTGCGTGACCGCCCCACGGACAGCCTCGAATGAGGGCGCGGCACCCGCCTGACGAGCGACTACTTCCACGACGTGCAGTCCGAAGCGGCTGTGTACCAACCGTGGCAACACGCCAACTTCCGCGTGTCCGAATAGTTCACGCGAGAACTCCGGTGCGCAATCGGGTGCGGCAAGCCAACCTAAGTCGCCTCCGTTCTCTGCGCTCGGGCAATTGCTCAGCGTTTTCGCCAATCCAGCGAAGCGATCCTCCGCCGCGTCACTTCTACAGCGCGCGTCGAGCAACGCAGCTTCCGCGCGCTTTCGGAGCTGCACCACATCAACCCCCGGCGTGACCGCAAACAAGATGTGCCTCGCGTTGACCCGCTCGCCCTCTTGAAATCGCGCTGGATTAGCATCGAAAAAACGTCGCGCCGTAGCCTCATCTGGCGCGGGCACAGCGAGCTCACTTTCAAGGAGTTGCTCAATGGCTCCAGTCGCAGCTTCGCTTTGTACGCCGTCGTCAGAAGCCATGTCACTTGCCGCCAGTAACCCCTTGCGAACCGCCTCCTGTCGAAGCAATTCGCCATAGGCACGTTGCCGCAACGTGTCGTTGTCGAGCTGATCACCCAAAGCGTGCAGCGCAACGCCGTTGACGCAAGCTATCGGCGATGAGTTTGTCGCGCCGACTGATCGCGTGCCGGCTCCGACGGTCTGAACGTCAGCCGGCTCCATGCGCTTGCCGCAGCCGCACGCCCCCGCGCCAGCCCCGCAGGTGGTGGACTCAGAGTGATTTTCTGTTTGCATATTCATCGTTCCAAAAATAAGGGCGGCGTCAGGCCAGGTTGACGGGAATGCCGTCGCGATTGAAAGGCAACATACCGGCGAGTTGCCCCGCTTTGATCGAATCAACCATGCGTTGCAGCGGTGCTGCGGCATCTGTGCTCGTCGGCGTTTGGCCCGCACGTCCTGACAACGCAGTAGCGAACACGATGGCCCAAGGCGGACCCGCGCGTTCCGCTTCGGCTTTGAGTTCATTAAAGTACGTAAGCTCCGCGAGCGACTTGTCCACGCACATCAGCGGCGCGAGCTCGCCGCCCTCGCCCGCCGCAAACTGCTCGCGTTGAGCATCACTTGCGTCAGCGGGTAGCTCCGCGCCTGCGAAGACAAACAGCAAGCGCTGCGGCTCCGGCTGCGCTTTCGCGGCACGAAGTAGGTCGTCAAAACTCGTGATGTTCATGATTGCTTTCCCGTCGGATCAAACGCGGTTCGGCGGCGTGTCGTGGCCGCGCGGCACATTCAAGCGACGTGCGCGCGCCATCTGATACGGGCGCAACACATAAGCAAGCGACGCGAACCCACTCCATACATGTACCAAACGGCTAAACGGAAACAGTAAGAAGATAGTCATGCCAAGCACCATGTGCACCTTAAACGGCCAATCGATTGCGGCAAGTGCGGTTGCATCCGGACGCAGCGTAAATATGCGTTGCGCCCAATCCGCAAGAATCAGCATTTGATTCGCGTCGGCGCGATGCGCGTAGGAAAACGGTAGCGTCAATAATCCGAGGCATAGCTGTACCCAGAGAATGACCAAAATGGCGAGATCAGTGCGGTGACTCGTAAGACGTATGCGCGGATCAAATATCCGGCGATACAGCAGCAGCGTCAGGCCGACGAAGCACAACAGTCCTGCAAATCCACCGGAAACGATAGCGATCATTTGTTTGGTAGAAGCGGAGATGAAGGGCTCGTAAATGAAGTGCGGCGTGAGCAATCCGGCCGTATGTCCGAAGAACAGAAACAAAATTCCGATGTGGAACAAGTTACTGCCCCAGCGCAACGTGCCGGTTCGTAGCATTTGCGATGAATCGCTCTTCCATGTGTACTGGTCGCGATCAAAACGCGCAAGACTGCCCATCAAAAAAATCGCAAGGCAGATGTACGGATAAATGTTGAAGAAGAAATTGGTGACAAATCCAGGTGCGGCGTTCATGCGCGTGCTCCTTGTGTTTTGGCTGATGTTTGTTGGCCACGAACGATGTGAACCGGCTGCGGCTGACCAGGACGCGCTTGGCCGCTCGTCGAGCAGCCATCGAACGCGACAGGTTCCGCCCAGCTCTCGTCAATAGGTGGCTCGTCCGCAATCGTTACGGGGCGTGCGGTTTCCCCCGCGAGATCGAGCAGTGCCCCGAGCACACTCGCATAACGGCTTTCGCGTTTTTCTAGTGCATTGAAAATCACGTTGAGGATGTTGGCCGTTTCACACAGAAACGCCTTCGCCTCGGTCGGTGGCTGTGTTGACGCGTATTCAAGTGCAACCGGAAGATGGTCGGGCATTTCGCCTTCCGCGAGATACAAGCCGGCTTTTTCGTAGGTCTGCGCGAGGTCAATCATCGCAGGTCCGCGATCACGCGAATCACCGTGTACGTGCTCAAAGAGGTGCAACGAAGTGCGTCGACCACTATCGAACAATTGCACATAATCAGCTTCAGCATCTATTGCGCTTTGGCATTGAATGCTCGCGATTAAGGCGTCTAATTCGGCGAGCCGATTCGCGCGCAAGGCTTGCTCACGGTGCAGGGTGTCTCGCATTTCGTCGAGGTACTCGCGCGCAGCGGTGTCCGGATAGCTTACTAAGCGTGCAAGCACGCGAAGCGTTAAGGCCATGGGACGTGTTTTGTTTGCAAACATGATTACACCGCCGCCTTAATCGGAATCGTGCGCCGCTTTTCACTGCCGAAGAGACTCGTTTCGCTTACCCCCTCAGAGCAGCCATTGCCAAACGAGAAACCACATCCTCCACGAATGTTGAAGGTGTTCTCTGCGTACTCACGATGTGTCGACGGAATCACAAAGCGATCCTCGTAATTTGCAATCGCCATGACGTGATACATCTCCTCGACCTCTGCTTGCGTGAGACCAACCTGCTTGAGCACCTCAAGGTTGGTCTGCCCATCGACGTGTTTTCCGCGTTGGTATGCACGCATCGCGAGCATGCGTTCTAGTGCGCGCTCGACGGGCATGGTGTCACCCGCAGTCAGCAAGTTCGCCAGATACTTCACCGGAATGCGCAACTGCTTTACGTCGGGAATTTGTCCGTTGCTGCCCATATGTCCCGCGTTAGCCGCAGCCGTTATTGGCGAGAGCGGCGGCACGTACCAGACCATTGGCAACGTACGGTATTCGGGATGTAGCGGCAGTGCCACTTTCCAGTCGACCGCCATTTTGTAAACGGGGCTGTTGCGCGCCGCTTCCATCCACTTGTCCGGTACGCCGTCATGGCGCGCTTGGGCAATGACTTCCGGATCATTCGGATCTAGGAAGATATCGAGCTGCGCTTGATACAAATCGCGATCATGTTCAACGCTCGCGGCCTGTTGAATGCGATCTGCGTCATAAAGTAATACGCCGAGGTAGCGAATCCGGCCCACGCAAGTCTCGGAGCAAACCGTAGGCTGACCGGCCTCAATGCGTGGATAGCAGAAGATGCACTTCTCGGCTTTGCCGCTCTTCCAGTTGTAGTAGATTTTTTTGTACGGGCAGCCACTCACGCACATACGCCAACCACGACATTTGTCCTGATCGATGAGAACGATACCGTCCTCTTCGCGTTTGTAGATTGAGCCTGATGGGCAACTTGCGACGCATGCCGGATTGAGGCAGTGCTCGCACAGACGTGGCAGATACATCATGAAGGTGTTTTCAAACTCACCGACCATGGCTTTTTGCGTAGCCTCGAAGCCCTCAAAGTTTGAATCCACACTTCGCTTGCTGAATTCGCCACCGAGCAGCTCCTCCCAGTTCGGGCCCCACACGATTTTGTCCATCTGCTTACCCGTAATTAGGCTGCGAGGACGTGCTGTTGGGCTCGCCTTCATCTCTGGCGCGCTTTGCAAATGGTCGTAGTCGAACGTAAACGGCTCGTAGTAATCGTCAATTTCAGGCAAGCTCGGATTGGCGAAAATCTTCATGAGCAGCTTCCACTTGCCGCCTTGGCGTGGCTCGATACTGCCATTGGCCTTTCGCACCCAACCGCCATTCCATTTGTTTTGGTTTTCCCATTCTTTTGGGTAGCCGATTCCGGGTTTGGTTTCGACGTTGTTGAACCACGCATATTCAACGCCGGGCCGACTGGTCCAAACGTTTTTGCAGGTCACGCTGCAGGTGTGGCAACCGATGCATTTGTCGAGATTGAGCACCATGCCGATTTGTGCGCGGACTTTCATGCGTTTTCTCCTTGCGCTTGAACCAATGCTGCGCGTTCTGCCCCGACCGGCGTGTCGAGCCAGTCAATCTTGTTCATCTTGCGAACGACTACGAATTCATCGCGGTTTGTGCCAATCGTTCCGTAATAGTTGAAGCCGTACGACAGTTGTGCATAGCCACCGATCATGTGAGTCGGCTTCAATACGATGCGCGTCACTGAGTTGTGAATACCGCCGCGTACGCCCGTGATTTCTGCGCCCGGCGTGTTGATAATCTTTTCCTGCGCGTGATACATCATCACCATACCGTTGTTTACGCGTTGGCTCACTACGGCGCGCGCGGCAATGGCACCGTTGATATTGAACAGTTCCACCCAGTCGTTGTCGACGATGCCCGCTTTCTTTGCGTCGTCCTCGCTGAGCCAAATGATCGGCCCGCCGCGACTCAGCGTGAGCATCATCAGATTGTCCGTGTAGGTGCTGTGAATGCCCCACTTCTGATGCGGCGTAATAAAGTTCAGCAGAATTTCCGGATTGCCATTGCTGCGCAAATTGTGAATTCCTGCTGTCGTTTTCAAGTCGACCGGCGGACGATAGCTAGAAAAGCCCTCGCCAAAAGCAATCATCCACGGATGATCTTGGTAGAACTGCTGGCGCCCAGTCAGCGTGCGCCACGGGATGAACTCGTGCACATTGGTGTAACCCGCGTTGTAGCTGACTGTTTCGCTTTCGATCCCACTCCACGTGGGCGAGCTGATGATCTTGCGAGGTTGCGCTTGAATGTCGCGGAAGCGAATTTTTTCGTCTTCGCGGTGCAAAGCGAGATGCGTGTGATCACGGCCCGTGATTTTTGACAACGCTTCCCAGGCCTTGACCGACACATGGCCATTCGTCTCTGGCGCGAGCTGCAAGACCACTTCGCACGCGTCTATATCCGTCTCAATTTTCGGCATACCTTTGGTCACGCCTTCATCCTGAGTCAAGCCGTTAAGCTCACCCAATTGCTTTACCTCTGTCTGCGTATTCCACGCGATGCCTTTGCCACCATTGCCCACTTTATTCATGAGCGGTCCAAGTGCCGTGAAGCGCTTGTAGACATTCGGGTAATCGCGTTCAACCACGGTAATCTGTGGCGCAGTTTTTCCCGGAATGAGTTCGCATTCGCCGCGTTTCCAATCCGTCACCTCGAAGGGCTGTCCCAGCTCGCCAGGACTGTCGTGCATCAGCGGAGTAAGCACCACTTCCTTCTCTACGCCAAGGTGGCCTACGCACACTTCGCTAAATTTCTTGGCGAAGCCTTTGTAAATGTCCCAATCGCTGCGGCTCTGCCACGCGGGATCCACCGCTGTTGAAAGCGGGTGAATGAACGGATGCATGTCGCTCGTGTTGAGATCGTTCTTCTCGTACCACGTGGCCGTGGGCAAGACAATGTCGGAATACAAACACGTCGTACTCATGCGGAAATCGAGCGTTACGAGCAAATCGAGTTTGCCCTCCGGCGCTTTATCGTGCCACTTGACCTCCGTGGGCTTAGCCTCTTCCTTGCCAAGATCTTTGCCCTGCACGCCATTGCTCGTACCGAGCAAATGCTTAAGGAAATACTCGTGGCCTTTGCCCGATGAACCCAGCAAGTTGGAGCGCCAGATGAACATATTGCGCGGCCAATTATTCGGATGGTCGGGGTCAGTGCAGCTCATGGCAACCGAACCATCCTTCAGCCCCTTCACGACGTAATCCTTCGGCTCCATGTTGGCCGCTTGTGCGTCCTTCACCAGTTGCATTGGATTGGTTTGCATTTGTGGTGCCGAGGGCAACCAGCCCATACGCTCTGCGCGCACGTTGTAGTCAATCATGCTGCCGCCGTAGCGCGATTTGTCGGCCAATGGCGAGATCACTTCATCCATGCCAAGTTTTTCGTAGCGCCACTGATCGGTGTGTGCGTAGAAAAAGCTCGTGCTGTTTTGCTGGCGCGGTGGACGAATCCAGTCAAGTGCGAACGCAAGTGCCGTCCATCCGGTCTGTGGTCGCAATTTTTCTTGACCGACGTAATGCGCCCAACCGCCGCCCGATTGTCCGATGCAACCACACATCATCAGCATGTTGATTACACCGCGATAGTTCATATCGCTGTGATACCAATGGTTCATCGCAGCTCCGATAATGACCATCGATTTGCCGCGCGTTTTGTCGGCGTTCTCTGCGAACTGTCGCGCAACTGTGAGCACTTGTTCACGCGGAACGCCCGTGATCTTTTCTTGCCAAGCAGGCGTGTAGGGTTGGTCGTCGTCGTAGCTTTTCGCCGCGGATTCGCCCGGCAATCCTCGCGCAACACCGTAATTTGCCACCTGTAAGTCAAACACGGTTGCGACCAGCGCCTCGCGCTTGTCGCCCGCTTTGCCGAGTTGAATACGGCGTACTGGAACTGTGCGAATAGTGACATCTGCTCCAGCATTGTTCGGAAAGTGTTCGTGCTCGATACCACCAAAGTACGGGAAGCCAACTTTGCTTGTTTCAGGGTTTGCTGTATCGCTTTCCAGCACCGAAAGTTGGAGCTTCACATCGTTGCCGTGACGCGCCTCTTTCGACTCAAGGTTCCATTGACCTTTGTCTGCACGACCATCCGGCCCCCAGCGAAAACCGATTGCGCCATTTGGAAGCACGACTTTGCCGTCGGAATCGAAAGCGACAGTTTTCCATTCTGGATTGTTCGCTTGGCCGAGCTTGCCATTGAAGTCCGAAGCACGCACATAGCGATCCGGCACCATGACGGTTTCGCCTGACGGCAGAACATGCTCTTTGAGCATGACTAACATCGGCAAATCGGTGTAGCGCCGCGCGTAGTCGTCGAAGTACGCGGAGCGATTGTCGATGTAGAACTCTTTGAGGATTACGTGCCCCATCGCCATCGCGATCGCTGCGTCGGTGCCTTGTTTCGGGTGCATCCATAAGTCGGCGAGCTTCGCGACTTCCGAGTAGTCCGGCGTCACGGCGACCGTCTTCGCGCCTTTGTAGCGAACCTCGGTAAAGAAGTGGGCGTCAGGCGTGCGCGTTTGAGGCACGTTGGAGCCCCATGCGATGATGTAGGTGGAGTTGTACCAATCGGCAGATTCAGGCACATCGGTTTGTTCACCCCACACTTGCGGGCTAGCCGGTGGTAGATCACAATACCAATCGTAAAAACTCATGCACACGCCGCCAATGAGGCTGAGATAGCGCGAACCCGCCGCATAGCTCACCATCGACATCGCGGGAATCGGTGAGAAACCGATTACCCGATCTGGGCCATATTTTTTGATCGTATAGACGTTGGCCGCCGCGATGATTTCGTTGACTTCATCCCAGCTGGAGCGCACAAAGCCACCTAGGCCGCGTACTTTTTGGTAGTCGCTGCGCGTTGCCTCGTTTTCGACAATCGACGTCCATGCCGCGACAGGATCGTTTGAGACCCGAGCCGCGCGCCATGATTTGAGCAAACGACCGCGCACCATCGGAAACTTCACACGATTGGCGCTATATAGGTACCAAGAATATGAGGCGCCGCGCGCGCATCCACGCGGCTCGTGGTTCGGCATGTCCCAGCGTGTTCGCGGGTAATCGGTTTGCTGGGTCTCCCAGGTGACGATGCCGCCTTTCACGTAAATCTTCCACGAGCAGGAGCCCGTGCAATTCACGCCATGCGTCGAGCGAACAATTTTGTCGTGCGCCCAACGATTTCGGTAGGCATCCTCCCACGTGCGATCTTCGCCAGTGGTGACACCGTGCCCATCAGAAAAGCTTTCGCGTGGTTGCGAAAAATGCGTAAGTCGGTCTAGAAAATGGCTCATGGATCGGCCCTTTTGTTTGGAAGATAAATCAGTCGAACAACAAAAATTTAGTGGCGCTGTGTGATCAAGGGTTTTTCACGTACGCGTTTTTGCGCAGGTAAAACCACCAGTTCAGCACGAGGCACAGTGCGTAGAAAATCGCGAAGCCGTACATCGCGAACTGCGGCGTACCAGCCTTGATCTGCGCGCCAATCACCACCGGGGCGATGAACGCGCCGTAAGCGGCTACAGCCGATGTCCAGCCCAACACAGGACCAGCTTGTTGCCGATCAAAGATCACGCCAATCGTGCGGAAGGTGGAACCATTGCCAATACCGCTGGCGGTGAAGAGCAATATGAAGAGACCGAGAAACGCCGGGAAATACTCTTCAGGTTTCGCAGATCCGTAGGCCTGCATCATCACGTAGCCCACTGCGGCGGACGCCGCGACCATCACCGCAGAAATAATTTGCGTGACGATAGAGCCGCCGACTTTGTCGGATATCCAGCCACCGATAGGCCGCACTGCAGCCCCTACGAACGGCCCAATCCATGCATACGTCAACGCAGACGGAGCATTCGGGTTTTTGAGTGTGTGCTGCAAAACGCCCGACGCATCGGCGACGTGTTGGTAACCGAAGATCACCGTGATGGCCAGTGGCAACACCATCGAGAAGCCGATGAAGGAGCCGAACGTCACGATGTAGAGAGCAGTTAATGACCATGTGTGCTTGTTGCTGAAAATCGCGAACTGTTTGGCGACGTTTTCTTTCATTGCACCAAACGCTGCAACACGCATCATTACCAGCGCGAGGATGATGTCGAGCGGGATTGCAACCCACATATTCAAAATGCCCAGCCCTGTCGGTGCTGGCAGATACAGGTACAGCATGAACACTGCGGGCACGAACGCGAGGGTGTAGAGGTAGGTCACTTTCGCGAACGCCGAAATCGGATTGCCCGCTTCTGGCGACACCGTTTTCAAGTTGTTCATACCGAGCCAACACAAGATGGACAGCGGCACTAACGAAATCACCCACGCAAAGCCCGCGTTCTGAATCCACGTTGGCGTTCCCGCTGCGATCTTGCCGAAGATCCAACCCGAATCCTTCACCAACGTCATGGATTCACCACCAAACGCGCCGAGCAGCGGCATCGTCATCACAAGCGGAATCACGATTTGCATCGTGGTCACGCCGAAATTGCCAACGCCTGCGTTAATGCCGAGTGCCGTTCCTTGCAAACGCTTCGGGAAAAACGTGCTGATGTTTGACATTGAGCTTGCGAAGTTGCCACCGCCCACGCCGGACCACAACGCCATGAGTTGAAAAACCCACAGCGGCCAGTCTTTGTGTTGCAACGCAATGCCGGTGCCGATGGCCGGTGCGAGCAGCATCGCCGTCGTGAGAAAGATAGTGTTGCGTCCACCCGCGAGCCGAATAAGAAATGATGCGGGTATGCGCATGGTCGCGCCCGCGATGCCCGAGATCGCGGTGAGCGTAAACAGTTCAGCCTGGGTGAAAGGAAACCCAAGGTTGAGCATCTGCACGGTGATGATGCCCCACATGCCCCACACCGCGAATCCGCAGAGCAACGCGGGCACCGAGAGAAATAGATTGCGGTACGCGATCTTCTTGCCGGTCGCCTCCCAAAACTTTTCGTCTTCGGGTCGCCAGTCAGCAACGTCCGGACCTTGTTTGGTGGTGGTGTTCATAGTTGTCCTTGAATGTGTTTGAGCGTGACGATCAGGCTTTGAGCGCGGTAGTACCCGCCGTGCTCGCCGTGCCGCCCATAAAGTCGGAGCGACGCACTTCTGTCCAGTACATCCAGATCAGCGATACCCAAACTACGCCGTACATCAGCATGAAGGCGCTGGAGCGAATGCCGGTGATATCCATGAGTGCGCCGAACATAATCGGCAACACGAACCCGCCCAAACCACCGGCTAATCCCACGATGCCGCTGATGGTGCCGATGTTGGTGGGATAGTCATCGCTGATGTACTTGAACACGCTCGCTTTGCCGAAAGCCCATGCGATGCCAAGAATGAACATCAATATCGTGAACGTGTACACATTGAGCCCGATGTGAAATGTCTTGGGGCCGTTCACGGTCAGTACGGTGAAGTCGGTCTGTGGGTACGAGAGCAGGAAGAGCACGATCCAGCTCACCCACAACACCCACCACGTCACGCTGTGCGCGCCGTATTTGTCCGAAAGCCAACCGCCAACGGCGCGCAGCACACCACCTGGCAGCGAGAAGCACGCTGCGAGCAATGCAGCGGCCCGAATGTCGAGCCCGAATTCGCCCACGTAGTACTGCACCATCCACAAACTCATCGCGACGTAACCGCCGAAAACAATGCTGTAGTACTGGCAATACTTGATGACCTTCGGGTCTTTCAACGCTTTGAGTTGGTCAGAAAATTTCGTGTTGCTCGGCACTAAGTGCGCTGGATCGCTGTAGCTGAAAAACCAGAAAATCAGCACAGTGCCTAGCATGATCGCGGCGTACACCTGCGGCACCATCGTCCAGCCAAAGGCCACAACAATCGCCGGCGCTACAAACTTGTTGACGGCCGCGCCGGAGTTACCCGCGCCGTACACGCCCATCGCAAATCCTTGGCGATTTTTCGGGAACCAACGGGCGACGTACGGTGTGCCAACGGAGAAGGAACCGCCTGCTAGCCCAACAAATAGCCCGATCACCAAGAAGTGCCAATACTCGGTGGCGTATGCCATGAGAAAAATCGCTGGCACCGTACATGCCATGAGTATTGCCATCACGATACGTCCGCCGTACTTATCCGTCCAAATGCCGAGCGGCACGCGAATGAGAGAGCCGGTAAGCACTGGCATCGCCGTGAGCAGCCCGAACTGCGTGCTATTTAGATTGAGCGATTTCTTGATCGGGATTCCAATCACGCCAAACATCATCCACACCATGAAACACACGGTGAAGGCGAGCGTGCTGCTAATCAAAACCGATAGCGCTTGTCCCTTCTTATCCATCTTCTTGCACTCCTTGCATTCGATAGATGAACTTTAGGGGCGAACGCGCGCGGTGAATATCCACCGATTGGTGTGAATCGCGTGTGCAGAAGAACTATAGAAAGTGCGCGCGCAATAGTTCCAAAGAACTACCGTGAAAAGCGTGCTTGGAAAGCTTGCGCTAGATCAAGCGTCTAGGTGCGCCGTCGCTATAACGGCAGCTTGTACGCGAGAGCTCACATCGAGTTTGCGCAGAATATGTTGCACGTGAATTTTCACGGTGGTCTCGGCGATTCCGAGGTCGCGCCCGATAAGTTTGTTGCTATCGCCACGCGCAATGCCGCGCAGAATTTCGAGTTCGCGTGGAGACAGTTGAGAGAGTGGGCCAGCAGGTTTTCCGCGCAAAGTTGCGTCGCGCGACACAGCGCTGTCGGTGGTCGGGCTCGTCGCTGCACCATCGGCCGCAGCAGAACGCGAACCACGGTAGGCTGCGACGAGCTTACTCGTCATCTCATCGGCAATCACGCTTTCGCCGCGCATCACGGTGAGTATGGAGGCAACGAGCGCATCAGCGTCCATCGTTTTAAGCAGATAGCCGTTGGCACCCGCGTTAAGCGCAGCGGCCAAATCGTCTTCATCCTCACTCACCGTTAGCAAAATAATTTTCATCGTGGGAACGGCTGCACGCAACGCCGGAATTGCATCTACCCCGTTTACTCCGGGTAAGTGATTGTCGAGCAGAATCAGGTCCGGTTTGAGCGATTCGGCACGGCGCTGCGCCTCCGTCGCGTCGCCCGCGTCGCCGACGACGCTCAGTTGTTCGTTGCGCGAGAGCAGCGCTGTGAGCCCACGACGAAACAAGGTGTGGTCGTCGACGACTAGGATGCGAACAGGTGATACGTGGGTTGCGATTTGAGCGTCTTGCATTGCGGATTAAGTTGTGTCCGTGGGAGGCATTAGGCCGCCATTGTGGCAGCAAGCGCGCGAGATTCCACCGACGCAGCGCCCCCGTTCGTATCGGAATCTGAACGCGGACGATCATTCGCATCCGGTGGAAGTGTGAGCAACACGGAGGTGCCATGCCCCGGTTTTGAAAAGACTTCAAGCGACGCACCGATACGATCGGCGCGCTCGGCCATGATGCGCATACCTACGTGTGTTTCGTCGAGCGCTTGCTCGCCGTGCGCGAAGCCTATGCCATCGTCGCGCACTTCAAACCGCCACTGCGGTTGCTGCTGTACGTCAAGCCACACCTTTGTTGCATCGGAATGCTTCCGCGCGTTGGAGAGCGCTTCCTGCACAACGTGCAGTACCTGCAATTGCAAATCAGGCGCGAGCGGCATGCCGTGACCTTGTACGGCAAGCTCCGCGTGAATTCCACTTTGATGTTCGAATTTTTTGAGCGTCGTCTGCAATGCAAGTTCAATGTTTTCATCGCTCGCACGTGTACGAAAATGCAGCAGCAATTCGCGTACATCGCCGTAGCTTTCGCGTACGCCTGCGTCAATTTCACTCACGGCCTGCTCAACCAATATTGCGTCGCCGCGCGCCTGCCCATCACGCAGTAATTGCACCTGCATTTTCAAAAACGCCAATGATTGTGCAATCGAATCATGCAATTCGCGCGCAAGGAAACTGCGCTCCTGCGCCACCGCTGCTTCGCGCTCCAACGCGCCGAGCCGCAAGTTTTCCATGGCGGCGGCAAGATGCGTCGCGAGCGCTTCAAGCAACGAACGCTCAGCGCCCGACAGCGCGTAATGCGCATGAAAAAATAAATCGATTTCGCCTCGGATGCGATCATGGTGGCGCACGGGCACGCATACTACGGTTTGGTAGCCCGCTTTCTCGCAATGCGATAGACGCGCCGGTTGATCGCTGCGGATCGGAATCACACGCGCTCCACTGGGGGCAGACGGCGAGCCACAGTGGCACTGCTCGGCCATCAGACAATGCTCTTCGTCCGACATAGCGCTGGGCAACCCCTTCGATGCGAGCATGACGTAACGCGCGTTGGTTTCGTCAGACCATCGAAGCGCCACACCGTCCGCGTGCGCGACTTCCGCGACTTGATCGACGAAGCCGCGCGCCAGCGTGTCTAGCGCAGTTGCGCCCGCGACGAGTGCGGTCACGCCGTACAACGCTTCGAGTCGTGCGCGCTTTTCTTCGAGCTGCGCGGTTTTTTCGCTGACTTTGGCTTCGAGGTTTTTATACATCGATTGCAAGTGCCCTGCCATGTCGTTGAAGCCGTTGGCGAGCGTTGCAAATTCGTCATTTCCCGCGACCGGCACGCGTGCGCCAAGGTCGCCGCTCTGAATTTGTTCGATAGCGCCCTTGAGTTGCCCCACCGGACCCAGCACGAATAAATAGCCCGTAAACAACAGCGCCATCGTGCCAAGCCCAGCGAGAACCATCATTCCCACCTGCAGCAGGTGCAACAAAGCGGTCCAGCGCGACATGTGGTGCTCGATGGCCACGACCCATTCGTCAATTTGCGCGACAAAATTTGCGGTTCGGTCGGCGAGATCAGCGTGTTGCAGCGGTGCCTCGCCTACGGCAATGCTGCGGAAATCATGCCACGTCGATTCAATCTTGGCGAAGCCTGCGGTCACCGTTTCATCCCACGGCACAAACAGAGGCCGCTCGGCATCACCGTCGCGCAGTAGCTTCAAGCTGCGCTCGTATTCTGCGACGTTAGATCGAATCGCCGCCGCGTCCTGCGTCGACACCGCGAGCGAAAGGCGGTAGGCCTGCATGCGAATGCGCCCTGCCTCGTTGACCGCCGCCGCACCACCGTCGAGCTGCCACGAGACCCACAACGTTGCAGAAATTGCGATTAGAGCGAGCAACAGAAACGGCGCCGACATGAGCGCGAGCTTGGCACCGAGACTGAGCTGACGTGGACTCTGCATCAGCGGCAGTGTAGATAGTGATTGTTGCGGGGAACTGCGCAGCGCGTCGTTTGGTTGCGCTAGCGCAAGGACGAGCACCTCAGACGCAGGCGTGCGGTATCGCGCGAATCGCGCGCCAACACCGCTCCAATCTTTTTGCGGTTGACCTATCGCGCAGCGAGTCGTACTTAGCGGCCGCTACAGCCGTCGTCGTTCAACGCACGCGCACAGCAACGCTTCAAACCTTGCTGTCCGTGTTTCGGCTTTCTTGGCGCTCACGACATGCCAAATCACGCGCTTTAAGTAACTCGGCGGCAGGGTCGCAAAATAAGCCCACGCGGCCAGGTTGCTTTGTAGCTGCGCGAGTTCGGCGGCGTTGAGTTCCGGCGTCGTTGGCTGTTCGTATGCGGCTTGTCGCGATTTGGCTTCGGTTCGACGCGCGAAAGCGGCGAGGCCCGAAGGTTGCATGCGCCCTTCAACGGTTAGCGCCGCGACGCGCTCAATGTTCACCGCACTCCAATGCGAGCTAAGCTTTCGCGGCGTAAACCGAATCGTGTAGCGCTCGTCATCCACACGCGTACGAACGCCGTCAATCCAACCGAAACACAGTGCCTCGTCGACCGACTCGGGCCACGTCATGCTCGGCGCACCGCTGCCGCGCTTCATAAATCCCACCAACAACGCGGTTTGCTGCGATGCATTCGACGCAAGCCATTCGCGGAATTCGCCCGCTGTCGCGAAATAGGTGGGTTGCGGTTTCAAACTAATTCACCGATACAGCTTTATAGGTCAATCGACCGCCAGGTGGTGATTGTGGGGCATTAAAGGATCTTATCGACTATTAGAAAAAATCACGTTAAACCACCATCGGACGGTCGCTAGAGCTAAAAAGCCGTATCGCCGCTTTTGATATGGAAGCGCCGCCCCGTCCTCGACGCACGCTCGTGGTTCCTCGAATTTCTCGCGGCCGTCCGAGCCAACGCTACGCGTCGACCTTCACATTCGCCTCTTTCACCACACGCGCCCACTTCACGCGCTCGTCGCGCATGAAATCGGTGAATTGCTGCGCGCTGCCGCCACCGTCTTCGGCGCCGACCGCCGCCAGGCGCTCTTTAACGTCGGGCATCGCCATCGCTTTGTTCAGATCCGCGTTGAGCCGGTTCACCAGCGCCGCAGGCATTTTCGCCGGGCCGATGACGCCGTACCATGTCGTCGCCTCGAAGCCCGGAAAACCGCTCTCAGCCACTGTCGGCAAGTCCGGGTATGAGCCGGAACGCTTGGTGCGCGTTTGTGCGATGGCGTGCACTTTCCCGCCCTTCACATGCGGCGTCACGGCAGCCATCGTGTCGAACGAATAATTGATTTGCCCGCCCATCAAATCGGTCAGCAGCGGCGCGCTGCCCTTGTACGGAACGTGCAATACATCAATGCCCGCCGCGACCTTGAAAAGCTCAAGCGCCAAGTGTTGCGCGCTACCGCTGCCCGCCGAGCCGAACGACAACGTGCCGGGCTTTGCCTTCGCCAGTGCGACCACATCACGCACCGTTTTCGCAGGCGCATTGGGGTGACAAATCAACACGTTCGGCGTCACACCGACCAATGCCAACGCCGAGAAATCGGTGTCCGCGTTGTACGGCATTTTTGGATTGAGCACCGGGCCAATGCCGTGCGAATTGATGTGGCCCATGAGAAGCGTCAATCCGTCGGTGGACTTTGCAACGACGTCCGCGGCCAACACACCGGCCACGCCCGCGCGGTTTTCTACGATGACCTGCTGGCCCCACATGACGGTGAGCTTGGGCGCAAGCACGCGTGCAAGCGCATCCGTCCCGCCGCCTGGCGGGAAACCGACGACGATTTTGACGGTGCCACTAGGCCATGCCGGTTGCGCGAATGCGTTGAACGTCGCTAGTGCAGGCGACGCAGCTAGTGCTTGAACGAGATGCCTGCGCGTTGAATTGAAAGTCATAGGAGCCTTATCCGACTGTAAAAATTTAGTTGATGACGGTGCCAGATCCGCTGCCTAGCGACGCCAAGTCGTCACCTACAAGCGCCGAAGTAGGCGAC
>JBEBJR010000047.1:0-15624 GCA_040079845.1 Casimicrobium sp.
GATCGAGAAGTTGTACGTGCCAGGCGCGCCCGTCGCTGGTGCACCCGTGACGTTCTTGGTGATCGTCACCGCTACGTTGTTACGCGTCAGCGGGTTGGTGACGCCGACAGTCGCGTTGGCAAACAGCGGTGTTGCCATCGTGCCACCGGTAACAACTGGCGTCCCCCACGTGTAGTTCGTCGGCGCCGTCGGTACTCCGGTTTCCGTCGCGACGCAGTTCGTCGAACCCGCCGGAATCGAGACCGTCGTGCTTCCTGTAAGCGTTGCACCGGAAAGCGTGATCGATGCTGGGTAAGTCGCTGTCGGCGTCTGGCATGAAATCGAGAAGTTGTACGTGCCTGGCGCACCAGTGGCGGGCGCTCCGGTAACCGTCTTGTTCAGCGTAACGGTGATTGGAACGGGGTTGATACACGCGGTCGCGCTGTCTGGGTTGTCCGGCAGCGTCTGCGCGACGATCACGCCTGCTGGGAAACCCGACGTAATGGTGTTACAGACTTGACCGGTGGTGCCAGCGGCAATCGTTGCGTTGACAGTAAATGTCGCCACTGCGGTGGGCTTCAAATCGACCGTGGTATTGATGCTCCCCGACCCGCTGGCTGGACATTGATTCGAACCCGCCGCGCCAATACCCACGAACGTAATTGCGCAAGACCAAGACGTAAACGTAACGCCGGGGGGTTGAGCATCGATCACGGGAATAGCCGCCAGTGGCGAGCCTGCGCTGAAGTTTGTAACCAAGAACGTGTAGGTGACGTTGGTCACGCTGCCTGGGGTGTAGTTAGCAATGGATGCGCTCTTCGAAACACCGACGTCACCAGCAAGTTCAGGCTCGAAAACGGCAGTCACGTTGTCCTGACCGCTAGAGGCGGCTTGAGACGTGCCGAGAGGCCGTCGCACGCTCGCGGCGTTCAAAATGTAGCCCTGCGGGTACTGAAAATTGTTGACCGCAGGCGTGTTCAGGTCGTATGCGTTGGCCCCGGCGACGGCGGTGAACAAGAAGGTTGCGCTCGCACCGGCGACCAAGTTAACTGCTATGCCGTTGACCGGATCGACGTCTCCCAGTGGAAACGGCGGCAAGCCAGCCGTCAACGGCAGAACCGACCCAACACCGCTCTGCGTCGCGGCAAGTGAGACACCTTTCCAACAACCATTACCCACGCCTGTAGTAGTGCAAGTCCAATTAGAAAAAATGATGCCCGGAGGCTGAATGTCTTTTAGCGGAGCCTGTACAGCCGTACCTGGCCCTAGGTTTCTGACCGTCACCGTGTAGGTCACTGGTGTCGCAACGCCAGGCGTGTAGCTGGACGGCGTCAACGTTTTCTGGATTTCCATGTCCAGACTCTGCCCCAGCGCCGACGTCGCAGCAAGTAATGCTGCAAGGCCAAAACCTAGGACCTTCGTAAAGTGTTTGCGCAACGTAGCCATTCAATCTCCGCCCATTTTTTTTGAAATCTCGCACAAATCCACTAGTGTCGATTTGCGTCGAGAAGACTATTGCCCGCCAATATATCGACTATTTTTTGGAAAATCTATAAAAAATCAATGAAATCAATCACTTATGACGTCGTCATGCACAAAAGCGAATGACAATAGTTAAGATAAATGGACTCACGCGCTCAAGCCGTTGACGCGAACCCTTATACGCTGAAAGGCACCTAAATAGTATTCCGCGTAACACGCCGCCGCCCCATGCGCGACCATACCAACAAAACACGCCGCCAAACGCGCGCGGCGTCACTGATGCACAATCTCTGTTGATCCAACTGTTTAGATGCCCAGCATGCTGCGTGCTCCGTCCAACTTATTGCTCTCGTGTGCTCCCGTTTCGATCTCGGACACACCCGAAGACGCCCTCATTTTGCGATTTCGCGGCAACGAGCTGCTGGTCGCCACGTCTGGCGAGGAATACTTTGTCGCGCCAGAGCTTGTTTCAGCTAGCCCGCCGATCGTACTGGGCCGGTGGAACGAACGAATGGTCGTCGCGCTAACGGTTGCAGGCGACGCGCCAGACGGTGCCAGATGGGCCGGTCTGCGCAGTTTGTTTGGCGTAATGCCGGACGCGCTAGTCGCGATTGCTGGACGAGCCACCCAACTTATCGAGTGGGATCGCACTCACGCGTTTTGCGGCGTCTGCGCCACTCCCACTCAACGCGAAGCACATGAACGAGCGCGCAAATGTCCGTCGTGTGGTCACACGGCTTACCCCCGAATTTCCCCCGCCATGATGTGCTTGGTAACACGTGGGAAAGAAATCTTGCTGGCGCGAAATGTCAATTTCCCGGTAGGGCGTTACAGCGCGCTCGCCGGTTTTCTGGAAGCCGGGGAAAGTATCGAAGACGCCATCTCGCGCGAAGTTTTCGAAGAGGTGGGCCTGCAAGTTGCGAACCCTCGCTATTTCGCTTCACAGTCGTGGCCGTTTCCACATTCGCTGATGATCGCGTTCACAGCCGAGTACGCTGGTGGCGTTTTGACGCCGAACGGTCATGAAATCGCCGAAGCCCAGTGGTTCTCACGGCAGAACCTGCCACAGATGCCGCCTCGCATTTCCATCGCACGCGCGTTAATCGAAGACACACTTGACCGCATAGACCAACAAT
This sequence comes from Casimicrobium sp., assembly GCA_040079845.1. GTDB lineage: Bacteria > Pseudomonadota > Gammaproteobacteria > Burkholderiales > Casimicrobiaceae > Casimicrobium. Next base: position 2,598 of record JBEBJR010000047.1, read on the forward strand.
AAGTCAACGCGGCGGCCAAAACGTCCCGCGACGGCACGTACACCCGTACTAAAATCACCGCAGCTTTCTTGGGAATACTTTAAATAATGACTTCGCTCCAACCACGTAACCTCCGCGACACCTTGCGCGTCGCCGTTGCGGCTGCGCTATTGAGCGTTTCCTGCATCGCCTATGGTCAAAGCGCAGACTTGCAGGACATCAATCGGTTGCTCAAGGCAGGGCAAGCACAGCAGGCGCTTGATAAGGTTAACGTCTACCTCACGACAAAGCCCAAGGACGCGGTCGGACGCTTCATTCGCGGGCTCGCGCAATCAGAGCTTGGCAAGACCAACGACGCCATCATGACGTTTCAGTCATTGACCGAGGATTACCCCGAGCTGCCCGAGCCCTACAACAACCTAGCAGTGCTCTACAGTTCGAAAGGTCAATTCGAAAAGGCTCGCGTCGCGCTTGAGTTGGCGATTCAGACACACCCTAGCTACTCGACTGCACACGAAAACTTGGGCGATATTTACGCCAAACTCGCGAGCCAAGCCTATGACAAGGCGCTCCAGCTCGACAAGGCGAATCCAGGCGTAGCCACCAAACTCAATTTGGTTCGGGATCTTTTCTCGACCAACCCAAAAGCCAACACCGCGCCGCGCACAGCCGCAAATGCCTCACCCGCGACGACAACAGTCGCGGTACCGCCACCATCGGCCGCTGCAGTGACGCCACCGAAAGCTGCGATACCAACAGCAGTAACAACGCCTGTTGCTGTCGCACCAATTGCAGCGACCAAAGCGCCACCTGCTGCACCGGCACCGGCTCCAGCTCCCGCTCCCGTTAAGACCGACGCAAATGCCGATGTCACCAACGCGGTCAACAGCTGGGCAAAGGCTTGGGCGAGTAAAAATCCAGACACCTATCTCGCAGCGTACTCAAAGTCATTTAAGCCTGAAGATGGCGCTTCGCGAAACGCATGGGCATCAACACGCCGCGAGCGAATTACTACACCAAAGAGAATCACCGTCGAATTACTCGGTACGACCGTTGAAATGGTGTCGGCGAATGAAGCTAAGGTGACGTTCCGCCAAGCCTACTCGTCCGATGCGCTACAGACCCGCTCACGGAAGACGTTAACGTTAGCCAAAGAAGGCTCTCGTTGGCTGATCACGCGTGAGCGAGTGGGCTAGATCCAAACGGATGACAACTATTCGCCACAACCGACGCACTACACCGCGATGGATCGGCGCATTTAAACGCGCGGCAGGCAGTGCGCTGGCATGCGCCCTACTCATTGTGCCTGCAGGCGTTTTGGGCGGCGGCGGGCTGGGTTACAGCGATGCGGAATCGCTTCTTCTCAAAGCGCTACGTGAAGTCCGCCTGACTCAACTCGACTCCGCACGAAAAACCATCGCTGAGCTATTAGGTCGCTATCCGAACTACCGTCTTGCACATCTGGTTCAGGGCGACCTGTGGTTGGCTAAGGCTAAGCCTCTACAGAATTTCGGCAATGCTGCACAACCTCCTGAACAATTGCTCGGACTTCGCGCAGAAGCCGCTGCGCGCGTGCAGCGCGAAAACGATGCATTCAAACCCGAGCAAGTACCGGCGAACTTTTGGCGTCTGCCTGTTGCGCAACGTTACGCGCTAGCCGTTGACGTAGATAAGTCGCGACTTTACGTCCTAGAAAATCAAAACGGTCGGCTCGTTCGCGTTGCTGATTTTTATGCCAGCGTCGGGAAAGCGGGCGGCGGCAAGTCCAAGGAAGGCGACCAGCGCACTCCACTGGGTGCGTACACACTCAAAGGCGCAATCTCGCGCGACCGACTTACGGACTTTTACGGAGCCGGCGCATTCCCCCTCGACTATCCCAACGTTTGGGACAGACTTCAGGGTCGCAATGGCTTTGGTATCTGGTTGCATGGCGTGCCGAGCGATACCTACGCGCGTGCTCCGCGAGCAAGCGATGGTTGTGTTGTCGTCTCGAATCCAGACCTAAAACTATTGGAGAAGTTTATTTCTCCGGGCCAGACCGCTTTGGTGGTCGCGCAACGTATCGATTGGGTTGAACGCGAAGTAGCCAGCCGACAGGCGCAGGGACTACTTACCGCCGTGGAGCGCTGGCGCACCGACTGGCAGGCACTCGATACACCTAAGTATCTGCAGCATTACGCCACAAACTTCACTAGCGATACGACGCGCTTGCCAGAATGGCGCGCACAGAAAATCGCGGCCAATGCTGCCAAGACTTGGGTGAAGGTGGAACTGGGCAACCTATCCGCCGTCCAATATCCCGGCGTCAACGACCTCGCGGTTGTGACGTTTGACCAGAATTACCAAAGCAGTAATTTGAACGGCCAAACGCGCAAACGCCAACTCTGGCAACTGGTTGGCGGCCGCTGGCAAATCATCTATGAAGGCTCTGCCTAATTTTCTTTTCGGACAATTCAAACCATGAAATTTTTTATTACCCGCGTACTCGCGGCCCTTGTTAGCACACTGCTCCTCGCCTCAGCATTCGCTCAGGACAAACCGCGCGTCGACATCAAGACCAGCATGGGGAACATTGTTCTTGAGCTGGAATCTTCTGCGGCACCGGCGACCGTGGCGAACTTCTTGGAGTACGTGAAGAGCGGCCAATATGACGGGACAATCTTTCATCGAGTGATCAAGGGGTTTATGGTGCAGGGTGGAGGTTTCAGTGCAGACATGAATGAAAAGTCGACGAGAGCACCGATTCAAAACGAAGCAGAAAAAGCACTCAAAGCAGGACTCAAGAACGATCGCGGAACCATCGCAATGGCGCGTCGAGGCGAACCGCATTCCGCGACAGCGCAGTTTTTCATAAACCACGCAAACAACGATCGACTCAACTTTCCGTCGTTCGATGGCTGGGGGTATGTCGCCTTTGGCAAAGTTGTGTCTGGGATTGAAGTCATAGACAAGATGGCCGAAGTAGCGGTGGCTAGTCGAGGCGGACATCAAAACGTACCGCAAGCCCCCATCGTCATCGAAAAAGTTACCCTCGTTACTAAAAAATAAAAGGACGCCGCATGGCCCTCGTTAAATTCAGCACCAACCACGGCGACTTCACCCTCGATATCGACGAAGTAAACGCTCCGAAGACGGCTGCAAACTTTCTGCAATACGTCAAAGACGGTCACTACGACAACACGATTTTTCATCGCGTCATTGAAGGCTTCATGATTCAAGGCGGTGGCTTCGAGCCAGGCATGAAACAAAAAGCAGGGCGCGATCCGATTGAGCATGAAGGCGTCGCCACCAGCAAAGCCGGTCTGCGCAACGCGGAATACACCGTCGCTATGGCGCGCACCAACGAACCGCACTCCGGCTCATCGCAGTTCTTCGTGAACGTTGCTGACAACGCTTTCCTCGATTTCAAAGCACCGTCGGGCAGTTCGTGGGGCTACACCGTTTTCGGCAAAGTGGCTTCTGGCACCGATGTGGTCGACAAAATCAAAAACGTGCGCACCGCAACAGCGGGCTTCCATCAAAACGTACCAACTGAAGACGTTCTCGTGACCAAAGCAGTAATCGTTTAGCTCACCGCCGACCAACGGTGAGTCCGGACTTGGATAGCGTGCCAACACCGCAATCCAAGCCAACTATCGCGCGCATTTGCTCATCGAATAGGTGAACACAATGCGCGCGATTTTTATTTCCGACCTGCATCTGAATGAGCGCGACGCTGCGACGCAAGCGCGCTTCGACGCTTTCATGCGCGCCGACGCGCCGACGGCAGACGTGCTCTACGTCTTGGGCGATTTGTTACACGTTTGGCTCGGCGACGCGATGTTGCCGGGCGACGCCTACGGATGCCGCATCGCCGAACAATTCAAGGCGCTCTCGGAACGCGGTGTAAAGATTTTCATCGCCCGTGGCAATCGCGATTTCATGATCGGCACAGCATTCGCCAACGCATGCGGTGCAACTTTGCTCGACGAACAAACCATCATCGAACTCGGCGGCAAACGCACGCTGCTGATGCACGGCGACGAGCTTTGCACCGACGACGTTCGCTACCAGCGCGCCCGCAGAATTCTTCGCACCGACACGCTGCGCATTGTGGGCAATGCCCTGCCGAGGCGCTGGCGTTATGCCATCGCCGCGAAACTGCGCAAAGAGAGCAACGCTCACAAAGCCGCCACTGCCATGGCAATCATGGACGCAAACGCTGACGCAATATCAGCCGCTATGCGCGCGCAGCAAGCCGAAACACTCATCCACGGCCACACCCACCGCCCCGCGCACCACGCGCTCGCGGGCGGGCAGGATCGCTGGGTGCTGTCCGACTGGCAGCAAGACTTCGGCTATCTCGTTTGGGACAGCGATCACTTCCGCATCGAGCCGTGGTCACGCGCAGAAAGCACGGCCTGAAGCTCTGGCTATAATCCGGAAATATTGGGGGGGTAGCTCAGCTGGGAGAGCGCCGCGTTCGCAATGCGGAGGTCGGGAGTTCGATCCTCCTCCTCTCCACCATCGATCTCACGGCGCCTAATTTCGCCAGCGCCACCGCGCGACGCCACTCACGGCCTCAGCGCATCATTCGCATTAACCACATCCGCATCGCTACGGCTTGAGTTTTTCGCGCCTTGCGTGATCGTGGCTGCATCGGTGATGCCGAGCAGGCGGCGCAGGATCATGATGCCGTCTGTCGTTGCCAGCGTCAGGCCGTCACCGTCCACATCAAAGCCGGTCAGGTTGTTGGCGATGTACTGCTCGATTTGCGTGGCGTTGCGCTGCGCGGTTGCGCCGAGCGCGCCGCCATCGGTTAGCGCACTTCCGCGCAGGCCGAGCAGGTAGCGAATGAGCAGCAGGCCATCGGTTGCTGCATCGCATTTGGTGGCCGTCGAACTGTCGTCGATGTCCAGCGTGAGCGCAGTCACGTTGACCGCCACCGCGTTGCTGGAAATGCCGTTCGCGAACACGGTCAGCAAATATGGCCCCGGCGGCAGGCTGGCCACGGGGGGCAGGGGCGCGCTTTTATATGTCGCGGCGGAACGCGCTGAGGCAGTGGCGGGCGCGGCCCACACGGTTTGCTCGCTATCGACGCGGCGCAGTTGCACGAGCGGATAGCTGGTGGCGCTGCTATTGGTGCTGCCACCAGAGGCTTCGCTGTCGCCGTTGAAGCCGGTGCCCGTGAGCGTAAAGCCGCCTCCCGGCATGACCGGGTTGCTCACGCTGGTCACCACCGGGCGGCGGCTGTCGTTGATGGCGACGTCGTACAGGTAGAGCTCGGCGCTGTTCAGCGACACGCTGCCGTCGGTTCCGCCCGTAACCAGCACTCGGCCTGAGGGCAGCAGGGTGCTGGCGTGGTTAACGTGTGCCGTTGCGAGACTGCCCGCCGTGCTCCAGGTGTTGCTGGCAGGGTCGTACAACTCGGCGATAGCGGCAGCGCCAGCGTCGTTTTGTCCTGCCGTGAGCAGTACCCGGCCCGAGGGTAACAAAGTGGCTCCGTGAAAAACGTGCCCGGTAGCGAGGTTGCCAGTTGCGCTCCAGGTGTTGCTCGCCGGGTCATACAGTTCGGCGCTGGCTCGCGTCGTGCCGCCGGGGAAGCGCCCGCCTGCGACCAGCACCTTGCCCGAGGGCAGCAGGGTGGCCGTGTGATAGACGCGCGTGTTCGCCATATTGGCGGCTGCGCTCCAGGTGTTGCTGGCGGGGTCGTAGAGATCGGCGCTCATGAGATCACCGCCGCTGATGCGGTAACCCCCGACCACCAGAACCTTGCCCGAGGCGAGCAAGGTCGCGCTGTGATAAGCGCGCGCCGCCGGGAGGCTGCTCGCGGCGCTCCAGCTGTTGCTGGCAGGGTCAAAGAGCTCCGTGCTGTTGAGGTCGTCGCTCGAATTTGTCGTTCCTCCCGCGAGTAGCACCTTGCCGGACGGCAGCAGGGTGGCGCTGTGACGGTAGCGCCCAGTGGCGAGATTGCCCGCGCTGCTCCAGGTGTTGAGGGCCGGGTCATAGAGCTCGGCACTGTTGAATGCGCCGACTATATTTGTCGTTCCTCCCGCGACCAGCACCTTGCCGGACGGCAAAAGGGTGGCGGTGTGGAGGAAGCGCGCGGTGCCAAGGCTGCCTGCTGCGCTCCAGGTATTGTCCGCAGGGTCATAGCGCTCGGCGGTGCTGACGGCACCGCCCGCGCCGTATCCTCCGGCGACCAGCGCCTTGCCGGTCGACAGCAGCGTAGCGGTGTGGGCACTGCGCGCGGCCGCCATGCTCGCCGTAGCGCTCCAGACGCTGGCCGGCGGGTCATAGCGTTCGGCGCTGTTCAAGGCACCGGTGCCATCGGTGCCGCCGATGACCAGCACCTGGCCGGAGGGCAGCAGCGTGGCGCTGTGGAAGTAACGCGCTGTGGCAAGGTTACCGAGGCTGCTCCAGGTGTCGTTGACCGGATCGTAGAGCTCAGTGGCGCTGAGGGCATTGATCGCGACGTTATACCCGCCCGCGACCAGCACCTTGCCAGACGGCAGCAGCGTCGCCGTTTGTTGCGAGCGTGCGCTGCCGAGGAAGCCCGCGCCGCTCCAGGTGCCGTTGGCGGGGTCATACAGCGTGGCGCTGTTGAGGGCGCTGCCGCCCGGACCGATGCCGGCCGCCAGAAGGACTTTGCCAGACGGCAACAGTGTGGCGGTCTGCTCCTGTCGCACGGTCGAGAGCGACGACGTGGCGCTCCAGGTGTTGCTCGCCGGGTTATAGATCTGCGCGCTGCTCAGCGTGGCGCTGCCGTCGTTGCCACCCGCGACCAGCACCAGTCCGGAAGGCAGCAAGGTGGTGGTGTGCAGGTAATGCGCCGCAGCGAGCGGGGCGACGACACTCCATGTGTTGCTCACCGGGTTGTACAGCTCGACGCTCGCCAATGCGCTAGCACCGAGCCCGCCCACGACCAGCACCTGTCCGGAGGGCAGCAACGTGGTGGTGTGATACTGACGCCCGGTGGTGAGGTTGCCTGCCGGACTCCAAGTGTTGCTCGCCGGGTCGTAGAGCTCGGCGCTGGCCAGACGCACGCCACCAAATCCACCGACGACCAGCACTTTGCCTGAAGGCAGCAGCGTCGCGGTGTGCAGGTAGCGCGCAGTGGCGAGCGGTGCGGCGGCGCTCCAAGTGCCGGTGGCGGGGTCGTACAGTTCGACGCTGTTGCTGATAGCCCCGTTGAATCCACCCGCGACCAGCACTTTGCCCGAGGGCAGTAGCGTGCTCGTGTGATAGAAACGCGCCGTTGCCATGCTGGTGGCGGGGCTCCAGCCCACGGCCTGCGCCGGGAGACTGGCACCGAGGAAGGCGAAGGTCAGCAGCACGAAGCGGAGGGTGTTGAACAGCGAGCGAGCGACTGAACGCATGGATAAATCCTTCGTAAAACCTGAATCGGGACGGGACGCGTGGGGGCTTGCGGTCTGCGCTGCGTGGATTAAAACGGTTGCTTCGTCGGTTCGGGCCAGCCGTGAATGCGACAGCGCCATGTTAACGAGCGGGAATGTGCATGTGGAGGAATGCACGCCCTACGTGGCGCTGCGCTGGTGAAGTGTTGCAATTTGACGCTCGTCGATTGCTAAGTGCTGGTTACAGCTTTATATGTCAATGCACTGCCCTGTAACGATTTCCGCCTCATTTTTCTTGTTATCGACATTCTTTAATAATTGCCATCTAGCGCCGCCTGGCTGTCGTTTAAGCATGAAAGCTGTATTCCATGCTTTTGGTGGATGCGGCACGTTGACGGACAGCGTGCGGTGCTTTGCAAGGCTGCGACTTCGCAGCGTCAACGCTCGCAATTCGGCCAACCCAAATTCAACATGCACAACGAAAGTGATCGTCGTATGCCTCGGTAACATGTTCGGTCTCGACCATCATCCACACGTAGAAACTGCATGAGCGACTTTCCAAAAGACATTTACACCGAACCCGAAGATCCGGACGTTGACACTTTGGCCAACCTAGGTCCGCTAGCGGGCATGGCAGGTAGTTGGGAGGGTACGCGTGGGTTAGACACGAGCCCGAAAGAGGATGGCCCCGAGAAGCAAGCGTTCGTGGAACGCATTGAACTGCAACCAATTGATCCGCAGATGAACGGGCCGCAGCTCCTGTACGGCCTGCTCTATCACACGCACATCACCAAACCCAATGAGGTCGAGACGTTTCATAGCCAAGTGGGTTATTGGTTGTGGGAGCCCGCGACCGGGATGATCGTTCACACGCTGACCATCCCGCGTGGTTTGGTGACGATGGCGGTGGGCCATGCGAAGCCGGATGCCAAGACCTTTGAAGTGACCGCGAAGCGCGGCGCGAGTGATTTCGGGATTTGTTCGACACCGTTTCTTGAACACGCGTTTCGCACGGATGAGTTTCACATGAAGGTGAAGATCAACGATGACGTTACGTGGTCGTATGAAGAGACGACGGTGCTGAAAGTACGCGGCAAAGCCGAGCCATTTCCGCACACGGATCGCAACACGCTTAAGCGAATCGCAAAACCTACGCCGAATCCGTTGGCGCGTAAGTAAGCGCGGAGTATTCGTTCACGCAAGCGTAGTCGCCTACAATTCAGACTATGCCACGAGAACGAATTCATCCCGAGGGAACCGACGCAACGTACCGCGTGCAGGAATCGCTCAAAGCGCTAGTGCAACAAGGCGGTGCGCGAAAAACATTTCGCTTGAAGCCCGATGCCAACAAAGCGCTCGCGCAACTGGTGAAATTGCTCGGCGCAAACACTGAGACGCAGGCGGTGGAAGCGGCGATCACCGCGATGCGCGATTCGCTGCAAGCAGAGGTCGTTGCAAAAAAGCAACGACAACGCAGCGCGGCATTGCGACTTGTTAAATAGCCGTTGACGATTCAAATGTAGTCATACACAATTCGTTTCAGTAGTAAATATTTCCGCAACCCAATTTTTAAGGACTTCGTTTCAGCCATGATTTCGCAACGCAACATCAACACGCTACGCACGCCGAACCCGGCAAGCACGGGCATGTTTGCATTTGCAATGCGCAACGCACATAGCAATGGCGCTGGAATGAATGCCTCAATGAAGCGATCCCTGACCACTATTAACCGAGTATGCGGTTACGGTTTTGTCAGCGGTTCCCACGCACTACCGACTCGAATGTTTGATGCAGGAGCGCCTAACGAATAGGCCAACAGCAACAAACAGGTTTCACCCGAAAACCCCGAGTCGTCGCAAGACCTCGGGGTTTTTTGTTTTTGTTCTGTTGCGTTTGTCGCATCACATTTTTATGTTTCGGAGGCTTTATGGTTTTGGTTGATTTCACAGTCGCGGAGCGATGGCGAATATTCGGCGAATTGTCGTTTGCGCCGGTACGTCAGCGCGCAGCAACCGTTGCGCAGCAGCGCAGCGCATCGGCTGTAGCGGAAACGCAAACGGCGAGTATCGGCACGCGCACGCATGTCGATCCGCAAGAAAGCGCCGCACGGCAACACGCGCAAGCGGCGTTGATGCAACGCATGTTGTAAACGTCGGAGTTTCAGTACCCAGCGGCGGCAACGCTTTAGCCCACAGATAGTGGGCGAAGCGCGCCACCGTAAGCAGCTCGTTGCCTCAACCGTGGGGCAAGCGAACGCCGGACGCAACCGGCACTTTTTTCGAGTGTGGCGAAAAATTTTTTTCGCGGCGCTCAACCCGTTTTCAGGAAGACACGGCTGGACACCGTGTCACGCAACCGATCGTTACCTGCGACTTAGATAGAGCACACATTGAGCAGGTTACGTAAAGCTCGGCTGACGGACGCCGCCGCCCCCCCTCCTCCCCGAAGGCTAGGCGGCGCGTCCCGGTAAGTTCGCGTGCGCTAGAGGTGCGGCTAGTGCGCGAGGTGCAAGTCCTCACCTGAAATCCTTTTTTTGTTTTTTGAAAGTTTCGCAACGCGTGCATGAAGGCAGTCCAAAAGCACACAGTCTCCGTCGGACGCGATGGAGCTGAGATCCGCAGAATGGCCTTGGCGGACGGGGTGTCGAGTGATCGATGCGTCGGTGGTGTAAAGCACGCGTGGCGAAATTTTTCAAACTGCCCCAGCAACGGCCAACACGTATGATTGTTGGCAACTGTCTACACCGCCCGCAACGCAATGACTATCGACCTTCGCCGACTAGAAGAAATTTCACAAAACGCGTCGCGCCCTGATCGTGGATTGATGATCGACGGTTGGAGTTTGGGCCTCTCACCGGGGTTAGCCAAACGCTCGCGCTGCATCAATGCGTTTTATCTGTCGTCGCGCACGTTCGAGATCAATCTCGCAGAAGCCAAACGTGCATTCACGCTCGCAGGCTTACCCTGCATTTTTCGCATAACGCCGTTCGTAAATGATCCGACACTAGACCAACGCCTTGAAGCTTTGGGTTACGTGAAATACGACGCGGCGGACGTGCAGGTCATGGACTTTGACGCCTTAAACGTAAGCCATGTTCGCGAAACCGCTGCACGATTCTCAATCGAAACAAACTTGCAAACAGCGGCGCAGTGGGTCGCCGAAATGCGCGGCGATAACGCGGCTGAAACGGCGGGCCTGGCCGAGCGCTGGCGCTTGAGCGCAGCGACTGTGTTGCCGTCGTTCGCGTTTGACGCGACGGACACTCGCGTTGCGCGGTCCGTGGTGATTCGTGAACACGATCATGTCGGCATCTTCGATGTAGGCACGGATGCAGCGCACTTGTACAAAGGCTACGCCACCGCGCTACTCGCGCAACAACTCTGCGATGCGAAAGCAAGCGGTGCGCGCGTTGCGTATCTGCAAGTGCGCTCCGACAATCCTGCGCGACGCATCTATGAGCGATTCGGTTTCCGCACGGCGTACCAATACTGGTATCGCGCACTTCCGGCTGACGCGGACTAGCAAACAAGCGCGACCAAGTCACAATACGTCTCGCTTATTAGGTGGGCGACGACTTGGCGTCGCTCGGTGCTGCGGGGCAGCGCGGCCGAGTCCGCGCCTACAAGATCCTTCCGGCAGCTTCGGACTCATTCGTGCGGCATCGGCAAGGCGGTGTTTGCGTCGCACCAACGCAACGCGTGTTAGCGCCTACTCTCTGAATTTGGCATGAAGCGTGGCAACCTGAGGCCACGCGGCGTATGATGCATTGATGCTTCATTCACGACTTTCGCGCGCTGCGGCGCGTTTTGCTGTTCCAGCATTCCAAATATCCCGTTGCGCTGAACATGCGGCCGCGTCGAGCGCGCGAGTCGCCGCATGCTGACGCTCCTCAACATCCTCGCGGGCATCGCGCTGTTGGTGTGGGGAACCTACCTTGTGCGCACGAGCATTCTGCGTGTGTACGGCGCGGAGTTGCGGCGCTTTCTTTCCGTCAATGTGGACAATCGCTTCATGGCGCTATTGGCGGGCTTGGGCGTGACGAGCCTGCTGCAAAGCTCCACCGCCACGGCGCTGCTCACCACATCATTCGCTGGCAGCGGCCTCATCGCCACGGCCCCCGCGCTCGCCATCATGCTCGGCGCAGACATCGGCACATCGCTTGCGGCGGTGTTTCTCTCGCGCGATTTAAGCTGGCTCTCGCCGCTTCTCATTTTTGTTGGCGTGATCGTCTTCTTGTCCAAGCAGCGCAGCCCGGCGGAGCATTTGGGCCGCGTCGCCATCGGTCTGGGCTTGATGATGCTGGCGCTGCAACTTATTGTCGCCGCCGCGCGGCCACTCACGCAGACCGCAGGGGTGAAAGCAATTTTCACCACGATCTCTGGTGACCCGTTGCTTGATTTGGTGATTGCAGCGGCGGTTACCGTGCTGGCCTACTCAAGCCTCGCTGTCGTGCTGTTGGTGGCAACGCTGACCGCCTCGCAAGTTATCGGACTGGACACTGCGCTACCGTTAGTGCTCGGCGCGAACATCGGGAGCGGTGCGCTCGCCGTGCTGATGACGCTGAAGTCGTCGGCCGAGGTGCGGCGGGTTCCGCTGGGCAATTTGTTGTTCAAGCTCATCGGCGCGTTGATTACGATTCCCTTCATTGGTTGGATGGCCAGCGCGGCGGGCGATTCCGGGTTTAGCGAATCGCAGGTAGTGATTACGTTTCACTTGGTGTTTAACGTGGCGCTCGCGGCGCTTTGCATTCCGCTTGTGCACATCGTGGCTGATTTAACGCATCGGCTGCTGCCAGCAGCGCCGATGGCGCAAGACGAGAGCCGCGCAAAGCATCTAGACCCGCTTGCTTTGCCCTCACCCTCGCTTGCGCTCACTTGCGCAGCGCGCGAGGCATTGCGGATTGGTGATTTCGTCGAGCAAATGCTGGCTGCTCTCGGCCGCTTGATGCGCGACAACCACCGCGCGTCGGCCGATGAAATTCGTCGCTTAGACGACGTCGTGGATTCGCTCTACAAACAAGTGAAGTTCTACCTTACGCAAGTGAGCCGCACACCTATGGGCGAGCGCGAAAGCCGTCGTTGGACGGACATCATTTCGTTCACCATTAACCTTGAACAGGTGGGCGACATCATTGAGAAAAGTGCAAACGATGTGGTGAGCAAGAACATTGATCGCAATCGCAATTTCTCTGAAGCTGGCATGCAAGAGCTATGCGATTTGCATTCACGTTTGATCAGCAATTTGCGCCTCGCGATGAACGTGTTTATCAACAACGATGTGAACGACGCGCAAAAGCTCGTAGCCGAAAAAGTAAAGTTTCGCGAATTAGAACTCGTGAACTACGACAAGCATTTGTCGCGTCTGGCGGATCACACCGTACAGAGCATTGAAACAAGTTCGCTACACCTTGATTTGATGCGCGACCTTAAGCGCGTGAACTCGCACTTTTGCTCGGTGGCGTACCCAATTCTTGAGGCGGCTGGCGTGCTCTCACAAAGCCGTTTGCGCGCGGTAGAACATGAGCGTTCCGAGGTCACTGTGACGGGCTCAGACAGCGCAAAAGAACGCGCTTAGTCGTCGCATGCAACCGATGGCGGATGACGCTTCGCGTATCCGCCCTTGTATCTTTAGAACTGTAGTGGATAGCGTCTGCTACAAGAAGCGAAGAGAGCTTGATTCCGCCCTTAGGATCTAATCCTGTGCCGTAGATA
>JBEBJR010000083.1:0-2657 GCA_040079845.1 Casimicrobium sp.
ATTGCCAAAACCGGCCAAGCCTTGGCGTTGACGTCGGATGCGCGCACGAGGTTTGAACGCGGCGTTGATCCCGGCTTTATGGGCTATGGCATCGAACTGGTCACATCGCTGATCCTCGAAATCTGCGGCGGCGTGGCGAGTGAAATCGTCAAGGCTGGCGAGCTGCCATTGGAGCCACGCAAGATCGCGTTCGTGCCGATGTTGACGGTGACTCTAGGCGGTGTCTCGGTTGATGATGATACGCAGAAAGCGATACTGACACGGCTTGGCTTTGCCGTTGATCTTAAATGGAACGTCAACATCCCAACCTGGCGGCGCGACATCGATGGCCCTGCCGACCTTGTCGAAGAAGTCGTGCGCATCGTTGGCCTCGACCATGTCGTCTCAACCCCCCTGCCGCGTGCCGATGGTGTGGCTTTGCCAACCGCAACGCCGCTGCAATCGCTGGAGCGCAAGATGCGCAGAACAGCGGCTGCACGCGGAATGAACGAGGCGATCAACTGGTCGTTCTTGCCGCAAAAAGAGGCTGACGCCTTTGGCGGCGGCGCGTGGAGCCTTGCCAATCCGATTAGCGAAGACATGAAGGTCATGCGGCCATCGTTGCTGCCCGGTCTACTCTCAGCGGCGCAGCGGAACATGGATCGCGGTGCTTCGTCGGTGCGGTTGTTTGAAATTGGGCGACGGTATTTGGCCGATAGCGAGCGGCTTACATTGGGGTTGGTCCTCGCGGGTGAGAAAACACCGCGTGGCTGGGCCTCGGGCAAAGCGGCCAAGTTCGACGCTTATGATGCCAAGGCCGAGGTCATGGCTTTGCTTGCGGCGGCTGGCGTTGCAACGGAAAGCCTGATGGTCATGGGCGAAGCTGGTGACCATTATCATCCCGGCCAATCGGCGACATTGCGCATGGGGCCGAAAAATGTTCTCGCGGCATTTGGTACACTGCACCCGGCAACGGCCAAAGCGTTCGATTTGGATGGCACTGTGATTGCAGCGGAAATTTTCCTCGATGCGATCCCGGCGAAGAAATCCGTGGGCTTCATGCGCGCGCCGTTCACGCCGCCTGCGTTGCAAGCAGTGACTCGTGACTTTGCTTTCCTGTATCCGGCGGACAAACCTGCGGGCGATTTGGTTCGCGCGATTAAAGGCTGTGATAAAGACAATATCGTCGCTGTGCGGCTGTTTGACCGGTTCGCGGGGCAAGGCGTGCCAGATGGGCAGGTTTCGCTGGCCGTCGAGGTTACTTTGCAGCCAGCAGAAAAAAGCTATGGCGATGAAGAGCTGAAAGCGATTTCTGATCGGGTGATTGCGGCGGCGGGCAAGTTGGGGGCCGTGCTGCGCACCTAACTAATTCCGTCGCACCAGCGAAGGCTGGTGCCTATCTCGCCTGTCGGTTTAGACGGAGATACGTGATAGGCCCCAGCCTTCGCTGGGGCGACGGTGTATTTGGGTTGGAGGGTTAGTTACTACCCCAACCGAGCCTTCACCAAAGCCTGCAAATCCTTTTCTGGCCGTGCGCCATAATGCGAAATGATTTCCGCTGCACAGACGGCACCCATGGTCAGGCAATCGGCCAAGCTGCGGCCCTCGGCGAGCCCTGCAAAAACGCCCGCCGCAAATAAATCCCCTGCGCCAGTGGTATCGACCACCGCATCCACGGCCTCGGCGGTAACGCGCGCATGGTCGTCACCATGATGCGCCTCGGCCCCGTCTGCGCCATGCGTGCAAACCAACGTCGGAACCCGTGCGGCTAACGCACTGACGGCTTCGGCAGTGTCGTCGGTCTGCATCATCGCGCGCACTTCGGTGTCATTGGCAAACAGCATGTCCACCTGTCCGCCGTCGATTAGCTCAAAAAACTCATCGCGATGGCCGTGCACCACGAACGCGTCGGAAAGCGTCAGCGCCACTTTGCGGCCCGCTGCTTTGGCGATCTTAATCGCGCCAGTCATCGCCGCGCGCGATTCAGGTGCATTCCACAAATAGCCTTCAAGATAAAGCCAAGCCGATGCTTCGATCTTGGCTTTGTCGATGGCACTTTCGGGCAGATATTGTGCCGCGCCCAAAAAAGTATTCATCGTGCGCTGACCATCGGGCGTTACCAAAATCAGGCAACGAGCCGTTGGTGGCTCGCCTTCGCGTGCGGCAACGGTAAAATCGATACCGCCAGCGCGAACATCATGCGCGAACACGTCGCCCAGCTGATCGTTGGCAACCTGTCCGATAAACGAGGTGCTGTGGCCCAGCTTGGCAAGGCCTGCCAGAGTGTTTGCCGCGCTGCCGCCGCTGATTTCGCGGCCCGGGCCCATGGCATCATAAAGCGTCTGCGCACGGTCCGCATCGATCAGCGTCATGCCGCCCTTGTTCAAAGACTGAGTCTCGATAAAGGCATCGTCCGCATCGGAGATTACATCAACAATAGCGTTCCCGATGGCTAAGACAGCATATTTGGTGGCAGTCATGTGCGCAATTTCCCCAAAAAGATTTTGCTGCGCCCTAATGATGCGGCCGGCAAAGGGCAAGCATCTTGCCTCACGAGTCTTATCCCTCTAATACACCCTGATGTTGCGCGCCATCTCGCTTGCCTTTTCCAGCCTGTCCGACAAGCGCGTGATGCTGGTGCTCGTCAAAGTTATCGCGCTTACCCTTGCCGCCTTCAT
>JBEBJR010000026.1:0-70080 GCA_040079845.1 Casimicrobium sp.
CTCCTCGGGGCGGGCAGAAGGGGCGCTTATCTGCACAGGGCGGGCATCGCCCGCCGATGTTTACGAGGCGGGCAATGCCCGCCCTACGGTAAGTGCGTGAGTACTGGATGGGCAGACCAATCGTGCCCCTTCTGACCGCCCCGAGGAGCGGAGCAACGGGCGGTCGTAGACCCGCACCGTGAGCCCACCGCGCGCGGCTAGCGCGCCATCGGGCGATCTGTGCGGGTCCCGCCCGTTGCGAGCACCGCAGGAAACAGGCGGGCGGCAGGGGCACAGCCTTTTGGGTACTTTTGGGCGACTGCCAAAAGTACCTCGGCCGCCGGGCCGAGACCCGGCCAGCCTCAACGGAGAGGAACCGCATCACAACCTCCCCCGCAACCGCAAGATCGGCTCAATCAACCACCGATACAAAGGCCGCTCATCAAGCGAAATATCGGCCTGCGCGCTGAGCCCGATCTTGAGCGAATAAGACTCACCGTACGCCGTAATTGCGGGCGCGGTGAGTGTGGCGCGAACGCGAAACACAGGCTCCTTCACGAACGCCGGCAGCAGCGAATCGCCTGGGGCGATCACGCTACGACTTACGTCCGTCACAGTAGCTGCAACGTGCCCGAATCTTTCCATCGGAAACGCATCAATTGCTAGGCGCACCGTTTGGCCCACACGCAGAAATCCGGCGGAGCGCGTGGGCACGTATATGTCAGCCATCAGTGTGCGCGAGCCTGTTTGCACTTGCATCAGCGGCGCGCCGATGGCGACGGTTTGTCCTGCCACGGCGATGACGCGGTCAACCGTTCCGTCGTTGGCAGCGGTGACGTCGTATGCACGACGTGAGAGATTTTCGCGCGCGGTTTGGGCCAGATTGGCTTCGTCGCGCGAAAGCGTTGCGAGTTTTCCTTCGGCGGTGGCGCGAAGCGTGGGCATTTCGGTGCGTGCTAGCGCTAGGTCGCGTTCAATGCCGACGCGTGTGCGCTTGAGCGATTCGAGCTTAACAGCCTGCTCTGCGAGGTCGTCTTGTTTTTGTTGTACCTGCAATTCGGGCGCAAATTTGTCGCGCGCGAGCTGGCGATAGCGCTCGACTTGCACTTTCAGTTGCGTCACGCGATCTTGTTGCGCGTCGATCTCGCGCGCGAGTTGTGCGCCTTCGGCGGTGAGCGATGTGATTCGCGCAGCCACCTGCGTTTGCTGCGCGTCGAGCAGCGCACGGGCTTGCTTACGTTCGCTCTTGATGGCGTCACGACGGGCATCGGCATCGCGCCCGCCCGCTGCGAACACGCCTTCGCCGCTGGTCGTGCGCTCGGTGGAAATCGAGACGAGGCGTTGGCCAGCTTTGACCGTGTCGCCGCTTTTCACGTCGACGTTGGTCACCGTGCCGGCCTCGGTTGCGGCCACAAGTAGCGGGTCATTTGCGTACGAGAGCACGGCGGACGCACGCGCTTTGCGGGTGTAGCTCGCGGTGCCGAGAAACGCAATGAAACCAACAGCGAGCAGCAATCCGACAACCGCGAACCAACGCGCAGCGCGTGGCGTCGACACAACGAGCTCACCCCATGCGCGCTCGCGCTGATGTGCGATGGCCTCCTTTCGGTAGAGGCTTGCGGCGGCGCTGGGCGGCGTGGGCTTGACAGGGCTGGTCATTGATAAGTATGGCTCGCGCGGAACCGCCGTTCGCCCTGAGCTTGTCGAAGGGTTGGATGCGTGACCGTAACGTTGGCGTCGTGACCCTGTTCATGGTTCGATCCTTCGTCAAGCTCAGGACTCACCACGAACGGCAAAAGGAAAGGCGACGGAATGGGAGCGAACGCGGGCATTTAAGAAACTACATCACCGCGCCGATGTACCACGGCACAAACTCATCCGCGCCGTAGCCCCAGCGCTCGCTTTTGCTCGGAGTGCCTGAGGCTGTTTGCAGAATCATTTCGAAGATCGCTTGGCCTTTCTCGGCGATGCTGACGCCGTTGTCGACGATGTCACCGCAATTGATGTCGATGTCTTCTTCTTGGCGCGTCCAGAGTGCGTTGTTGGTGGAAAGCTTTAGCGAAGGCGACGGCTTGCAACCGTACGCAGAGCCGCGCCCTGTGGTGAAGCAAATGAGGTTCGCGCCGCCTGCCACTTGGCCCGTCGCGCTTACCGGGTCGTAGCCCGGTGTGTCCATGTATACGAAGCCGTTTTTATTGACCTGTTGCGCGTACTCGTAAACGTCCACCAGCGGCGTGGTGCCGCCCTTGGCCACGGCTCCCAAGGACTTTTCGAGGATCGTCGTGAGGCCGCCGGCTTTGTTGCCAGGGCTTGGGTTGTTGTTCATTTCACCTTTGAGCCGCGCGGTGTATTCCTCCCACCACTTGATGCGGGCCACGAGCTTTTCGCCGACTTCGCGGGTGACAGCGCGGCGCGTGAGCAAGTGCTCTGCGCCGTAAATCTCTGGTGTTTCAGATAGGATCGCCGTGCCGCCGTGCGCAACAAGCAAATCAACCGCTGCGCCCAGCGCAGGATTGGCGCTAATGCCGCTGTAACCGTCGCTGCCGCCGCATTGCAGACCGATGGTGATGTGTGACGCGGGCACAGGCTCGCGCTTGGCTTTGTTGGCGTCTTCAAGCAGGCTTGCGACGAGCGCGATGCCTTTCGCAACGGACTTGCCGGTGCCGCCAACGTCTTGCAGATTGAAGCTGTGCAATTTGGGGCCGTCGTCCAGCCCTTCTGCCGCCTTAAACGAGCTGATTTGATTGGCCTCGCATCCGAGCCCGATCACCAACACCGAGTGAAAATTCACATGCCGCGCATAGCCCGCGAGCGTGCGACGCAAAAGGTTCATGCCCTCGCCGTGCACGTCCATGCCGCAGCCGACGCCATGCGTAATCGCCACAACGCCGTCCACATTTGGATACGCATTCAATGGCGAATTGGGGCCGGGGCGAAAATGATCGGCGATCAATTTGCACACTGTCGCGGAGCAGTTCACGGTGGAGAGCAGGCCAATGTAATTGCGTGTCGCGACGCGTCCATCAGCGCGCTTGATGCCCATGAACGTGGCTTGCGTAGTCGCAGGCGCAACCGCGCGAACGTCAACACCGTATGCGTAGTCGCGCTCGAAATCGCCCATCACCAAATTGTTCACGTGCACATGCTCACCTGCGGCAATCGCTTTGCTGGCGAAGCCGATGATTTGGTTGTAACGACGCACGGGTTCACCGGCAGCAATCGCGCGCGTGGCGACCTTGTGGCCCGGTGGCACCATGCCTTTGACTGTTACGTTCTCGCCGGCGAGTGCGGTGCCGCCGATGAGCTGCGCGCGCGCGATGACGACGTCGTCGTTCGGATGGAGGCGAATGGTGGGCTGGGCAGACGTGAGCATTGACATGATCCTGAGCGAAATCAACAACGGCGCTACAAAGGTTGCGGTGTGCAACCGAAATGCGCGCAAACGCTAATGCTACGTCGTTCCTATAATGATTCGAGCGCATCGAGCCAATCCGGAATCGACGCGGAAGCCGCGCACAGCGCAAAGGACAAAGATGGGCGAACGTCTCAAAGGAAAAGTGGCGCTGATTACGGCGGCGGGGCAAGGCATTGGCCGCGCTACGGCACTGGCGATGGCGAGTGAAGGCGCAACGGTTTACGCAACCGATGTGAACCTCAAACTTTTGGAAACGCTCAAAGGTCATCCGGGCATCATCACGCAAAAGCTTGATGTGCTTGACGACATGGCGATCAAGTTCACGATGGAGAGCTTGCCGCCTCTGAACATTTTGTTTAACTGCGCGGGCTTCGTGCATCAGGGGACGATTCTCGAAACGGGCGACGAAGACTGGGAGTTTTCGTTCAATCTCAACGTGCGCGCGCCGTTCAAAATGATTCAGGCCGCGCTTCCGCGCATGATTGCCAACGGCGGCGGCTCGATCATCAACATGGCGAGCGTCTGCGGCAGCATCAAAGGGCTGCCGAACCGGTTTGTGTATGGCGCGACCAAGGCGGCCGTAATCGGCATGACCAAGAGCGTCGCGGCGGATTACGTGAAAGGCGGCATTCGCTGCAATTGCGTGTGCCCCGGCACGGTGGATACGCCGTCGCTGCACGACCGGATGTCCGCACTCGGCGATATTGATGAGGCGCGCAAGATGTTTGTCGCGCGGCAACCGATGGGCCGCTTGGCCAAGGCCGAAGAAATCGCGCCCACCATAGTGTTCCTCGCCAGCGACGAATCGGCCTTCGCGACAGGCAATGCGTACATGATTGATGGTGGAATGACGATTTGATTCGTAGGCCGGGCACTGCCCGCCTCGTGTGATTGCGCAGATTCACCTGCTTAATTTTTGATAGACGAAGGAGATGCACCCGTGAAACTAGTTCGTTACGGAAAACCCGGCGCTGAGAAGCCCGGTCTGATTGATGCTGACGGCAAAATCCGCTCGCTGGCGGCGGTGATTAAAGATTGGGACGGCGCGAATCTGAGTCCGAAAGTGCTCGCCAAAATCGCGAAGCTCAAAACCGACAAACTGCCGCTCGTCAAGGGCAAACAGCGTTTGGGCTCGCCCATGGCACGTCCACAAAAATTCATCGCCATCGGCTTGAATTTCACCGATCACGCAGCAGAAACGGGCAACCCGATTCCGAAAGAACCTGTCGTGTTCAACAAATGGTCGAGCTGCATACAAGGCCCGAACGACGACGTGATGCTGCCGAAAAATTCGGTGAAATCGGATTGGGAAGTGGAGCTGGGCGTTGTGATCGGCACGCAGGCGCGCAACGTCAGCAAAAAGGCTGCGCTTGATCACGTCGCCGGCTATTGCACGATTAACGATGTGTCCGAGCGCGAATACCAAATGGAGCGCGGCGGCACCTGGGACAAGGGCAAAGGCTTCGACACATTCGGCCCGATTGGTCCGTGGTTGGTGACGACTGACGAAGTCGGCAACGTAGGCAAGCTCGATATGTGGCTTGACGTCAACGGCGTGCGCCAGCAAACGGGCAACACCAAGACGATGATTTTTGACGTGGCCACCATCGTTTCGTATTGCTCAACGCTGATGACGTTGGAGCCGGGCGACGTGATCACCACGGGCACGCCACCGGGCGTAGGCCTTGGCAAGAAACCGAACCCAGTGTTCCTGAAACCGGGCGACGTGATGACGTTGGGCATCGAGAAGCTCGGCACCCAATCGCAAAAAGTTGTGAAGTTCAGCGCACCGAAGTAAAACGCCGCATTAACGGCTTTATGGCCGCAGCGACCGTCTGGTGGTCGTTGCGGCCATTATTTTTTGTATGTCGAGTATTGCAATAAATGTGCTCAAACGACCGCCAGGCGGTCGTTAACGGCAAAAAGCTATAAGCAAAGAATGTAGGCGACGACTTGACGTCGCTCAGTGCGACAGGGAAGCGCGGTCGAGTCCGCGCCTACATATTGCGTAAGTGAACAGCATTAGGCCAAGCCAGCGCCCACAAAATCGTCTCCGAGCCAATCGTCACGCGACGAATCAGGCATTGCTAAACGCCAGAGCCTCGCAACAAAATCAGCGTCGCTAACCCGAGAAAAATAAAGAAACCGCCGGTGTCGGTCACGGCCGTGAGAAGCACGCTGGAGCCCGCCGCCGGGTCTTGCCCGCGTCGGTAGCGCCACATCGGAATCACCACGCCCATGAGCGACGCGAGCAGCAGGTTTAACGCCATTGCGAGCGTCAGCACCAACCCGAGCGCGAGATTGCCTTCCATAAACCCAATGACGAGCCCAATCGCGCCGCCAAAAATCAGACCGTTGATGAGCCCAACGGCCATTTCTTTCTTGACCAAACGATGGAAATGCTCGGTGCCGACCTGCCCCAACGCGATGGCGCGCGCGATCATGGTGAGCGTTTGATTGCCTGAGTTTCCACCAATGCCTGCGACGATAGTTTGCAGCACGGCGAGCACCGCGAGTTTCGAGATCGACGCTTGAAATAAATCAGTCGCGCGCGACGCCACGAACGCCGTGATGAGATTCAGCGCCAACCACTGCCAGCGGTTCTTCACGCTCTTCCACACGCTCGCGAAAATATCTTCTTCGTCGCGCAAACCGGCCTGCTGGCGCATGTCTTCTTCCGCGCTTTCACGCACGAAATCGAGCACTTCAGCGACCGTGACGCGGCCCACCAATTCACCCTTGGCGTCCACCACGGGCGCTGACACCAAGTCGTAGCGCTCGAACGCCGCCGCCGCGCTGTCGGCGTGATCCATCGCCTCAAAACGAATTTGAGGTTCGACCATCACCTCGCTCACGAGGCGTGTTTCGTCCGTCACCAAGATCACGTTGGTCGGCAACACACCAAGAAGTTTGTCTTCACGATCGACGACGAACACTTGATCGGTGTTGGCCGGCAATTCCTCGAAGCGACGCAGGTATCGCATCACCACATCAAGCGTGACATCGGGCCGCACTTCGACGAACTCAAAGTCCATCAACGCGCCGACCATGTCCGGCTCGAAGGACATAGCTTGGCGCAACTGCTCGCGCTCCTCGGGGTCAAGTGTCTTCTTGACCTCTTCCACCACCTCGCTCGGCAGATCGGGAGCAAGTTCGGCAAGCTCATCGGTATCGAGCGTGGCGGCAGCCGCGACCAGTTCCGGCGCATCCATGCTCGCGATGAGGCTCTCGCGCGTCGTGTCGGACGCTTCAACAAGAATGTCACCCTCGCGCTCGGTCTTAACCAAGTCCCAGACGAACAGACGTTCATCAAGCGGCAAGGCTTCGAGAATGTGTGCAACGTCGGCAGGATGCAACGCATCCAACGCCTCGCGCAGGCGCGCAAGCACACCCTGCACAATCGGACTTTGCGAGGGGTTGTCGAGCGTGTCTGCAAGACTCTCGGCAAAGCCAGAGAGCAGCCGGTACTGCCGTACCAGCGCGGTTACGTCGCTTAAGGCTTCGCTGAGCGCATCATCCACGCTCGCAGAAAGCGACTCTTTATCGAGAGCTTCGGGCATGAATAGGGAAGGTCCAAGGTGGGGATGGATCGGAAAAGACCTCTACGCAACTACTGCGAGCCCGTGATGCTTCGTTAAAAGCGCCCGAAAAATCCTCACGTACCAAAGTACGTTCCGGTGTTTTCGGGCATTTTTGCCTCGCCTGACGGGCTCTCGCTACGTTGCGTAGAGGTCTTTCGCGTTGAATGCGCAAATTCTAAACGTTAGGTGTGGCAAGGGCCGTTACTCAGGCAACTCCACCTGCCCCATGCGCGAAAGAATGATGCTGGTCTTGCGGCGCAGCCCCGGTGCGCCGAGATTGCGTTCGTAGAAACGCGGGTTGGGAGCCATCGCGGCGAGCTTGGCGGATTGCTCAGCGCTGAGCTGCGAGGCCGATGTGCCGTAATAGCGCCGCGCGGCGGCCTCAGCGCCGAATACGCCGTTGCCCCATTCGATGACGTTCAAATAAAGCTCAAGAATGCGCTCTTTGTCGAGCATTTTTTCGAGCATCAACGTAATGATCGCCTCTTGACCTTTGCGCAAGTAACTCTTCTCTGGCGAGAGGAACAAATTTTTGGCGAGCTGCTGCGTGATGGTTGAACCGCCTGCAACAAACTTTCCCTTAGCGCGATTTTTTTCAAGCGCGAGTTGAATGCCGTCCCAATCAAAGCCTTCGTGATCAACAAAGGTGGAGTCTTCGGCAGCAATGAGCGCACGCTTTAAATTGCGTGAAATTTTTTCGTACGGCACCCATGTGTAGCGAAGTTTTGCGTCAGGCTTTTTGTCGCGCATTTCGCCCATGCGATATGACATGAACGCGGTCTGCCCAGGCGCGTGCGAGCCGTACCACCAGACCTGCAACATGAACCAGGCTTGCGCCGCTACAAGCAGCAGCGCCATGGCCAATATCGTCGCTAGAACCATGCGCATCGCAGTTCGTAGCGTTTGGCTCGCGTTCATGGTTCGACAGGCTTACCACGAACGGAGTGAGTGGCGAGCGCAGCGTTTACTCCTGAGCCCGTCGAAGGATCACCACGAAGGGAGTAGGTGATGAGCACGGGATCGTGACTCAAGTCGACGCTTCAAGTTCAGCGCGGAGTTTGGCAATTACGGGCGCTGCGGACGGCAACACGCCTTTCCATTGCACGTAGCTTTCGGCGGCTTGCTCAACGAGCATGCCCAAGCCATCCGAGGTGCGCGACGCACCTTGCGCTTTGGCCCACGTCATAAATCGCGTCGGCTTCGCGCCATACATCATGTCGTACGCCAGCGCGTCAGGCGCGAATATTTCCGCGCTTTCGGGCAACGGCAAATCCCCGCTGAGGCTCGAAGAGGTTGCGTTAATCACCACATCGAACACGTCGCCGTCGGCCATCAGCGCGAGTGCCGTCTTAGCCGACGCGGGATACTGCGCGCTGTAGTCTGCCACGAGTTCCACCGCGCGTGATGCAGTACGGTTCACAACGACCAACGACTGCGGCTCACGCAGCAGCAACGGTCCGATGACGCCACGGCTCGCGCCGCCTGCACCGAGCAACAAAACACGTTTCCCGCGAAGGCTCACTCGCTGATTAGTTTCAATGTCGCGCACGAGACCCGCACCATCGGTGTTGTCGCAATACCAATGGTCGCCGCGCCACATCAAAAAGTTGGCCGCGCCCGCCTGCTTCGCGCGCAACGATGCGTCGGTCGCCAGTGCAAAGGCCTCTTGCTTAAACGGCACGGTGACGTTGGCACCGATGCCGCCACTTAATCGAAATGCGTCAAGATCGACCGCAAAGTTTCCTACTGGCCCGAGGCGAGTGGTGTAGTCAATTTCTTGGCCAACGCTCTGCGCAAACATGGCGTGGATACGCGGGCTTTTGCTGTGCGCAATCGGATTGCCAATCACGGCGTACCGCGCAGCGTTAGTAGTGGAGGTGCGTTGCGGTGCGTTCGTCATTTTGTGGGAGCGACAGGAGCGGCAGCGTTTGCGGCGGTGCTTTCCAGCTCGCCTGCGCGCGTGAAGCTCCACGTTCGTGTGATGTAGAGAATGTCAGTATCGTTTCTTATGTCGGCGGGAAACGGCGCGTAAGGTGCAGCCAACTCAACAATTTTTACCGCTGCTGCATCAAGAATTTTTTTGCCAGAACCGCGATCCACTTCAATGGCTTCGATGCGACCGTCCGCCTTGATCGCAACGGTAATAACGAGCGAGCCGTAGAGCTTCTGCGTACGTGCGATTTCCGGGTAATTGGCATTCCCGACGCGTTCGACCTTTTGTCGCCAATCTTCAACGTAGCGCGCGAAACGATACTCCGTCGCGCGTGCGCCGACGTGCTTTTTCTTTGGTCGCTGTTGGTACGAATCGAACTCGCGCGAAATCTGCGCTTCGAGGCGCTGCAACTCAAGCGCTTTGGCTGAAAGTTCACGAAACGCATTGGCAGAATCAGCGCGCGACGTTTCCTTCGCTTCACGATCAGTGGGCAGTTGTTTTTTCGACTTCAACTGCTGAAGCAATTCGCGCGTTTGTCGCTCCAGCGTCTCCACCTGCTCACGCGCGGCGGCGAGCTGCGTTTGCTGCGCATCCATCGCGGCGCGCGGCAGCGGCGAACTCAGTCGACGCTTGGCATCTGTGTTGCCGCCGCCGTCGAGATTCGCTTGTGCCAGAAAATCGGCTTGCGATGGTTTCGAAAGCGTTTTGGCGTTGACCAACGACACCTCAAGCGGCGGCGAAGACATCGACTGCTTAAAGAGTTTCGGCAGCTCAAAATGCAGCGATAAAAAAATCAAATGCACGCCGAGTGACGCCGCCAACGTCCAGCGCAACAATGGACTCATGCCAGACGTGATCGCCATCGCTCTAGGTGCGCGCACAGCCACGTTTCGTCCTTTAGTCGGACTTGCTGGAATGCCTTGAATCGCTTCGATGGCTTGGGCGGCGCGTTTCACGCTTTGATTCTAGGCGCTCGCTGCGCCCGAAGCGTTATCCACCGCATCGTCGGCGGCGTCGGCTTCGTCGTGCGTGGCACGCGGCACGGCCTCGATAAAGCGCGTGTGCAGCGCAGGCTCAAACAAATCGATTTCAGCCACCGCCAAAACAACCTGCGTACCCGGCTCTTGCGACGGTAAATCATGAATGCGCTGCACCATCGGCAGACGATCAAAGCGCACTAAGTTTTCGCGAATGACATGCGCTGTGAGCTTTTCAATGCCTTCCTGTTGAATGAAGCGCAGACACCAGTAAAACTCCATCTGCTGCTGAAAATCAGCGTAGCCAGAGTACGTGGCATCAAAATCTGCCACCGCGCCCATCAGCTCCGCGCTACCGCGTGGATACGCTGGCGACCCGTCTGCAATCGCAGCGAGCAGTTGGCGCTGGTTGACGAGATCCGAGTAGCGGCGCAGTGGTGACGTAGCCCACAAATAGTGCGGCACATTCAAGCCCTCATGCGGGCCAGCCAACGAACTCATCTTGGTCTTACCCACAGTTTGCACACGGAACATGCCGGGCCATTGCTTTTCAGAGAGCACGCCTGCCCATGCAACGTTGGCAAAAATCATGAGTTCGGACACAAGCGTATCGACCGGCGAACCGCGCTTTCGCTGCGTGATCTCGACGCGGCAATCGGCAGCATCAGGCTGACCCACGATCGCGAAGTTGTAATCAACGCGATTGACCGTTTGCTCGCCGCGCGCAGCGGAAAGTTTCGCCGCGAGACGATAGAGCACGCGAAGGGACGCGGCATGAGCCGTGTTGCTCGATGCACCATCGTTGGCGGGTTCCATCCACGCGAGCTCATCGAGCGCTGCGATGCGCAAATTAGCGTCCATTGGCACGCGCTCTAAGCGCGTTTGCGTGGCAGTCACGTTCAAGTCAGCGTCGAGCGTGGCGTAGAGCGACAACGCAGCAGGAGTTGTGCCCTCGTCGAGCGAATACGCCGCAACAACCGCCTCGGGCAACATAGTAATTTTGTTGCCCGGCATGTACACCGTTGACAAGCGATTTCGTGCGATGCGATCAAGTTCGCTCTCAGGTGCAATCGCCGCAGCCGGAGCAGCGATGTGAATGCCTAATGTGTAGCCGCCGTCTGCGTTAGTCTGCAACGAGAACGCATCGTCAATTTCTGTGGTGGCGGCGTCGTCGATGCTGAACGCGCGCACATCAGCGGTCGGCAATTCGGGCGTGGAAGGCACGGCGATGTCCGTCGGAAAACCAATGCCTTTGGGAAACGTGGCCCGCAAAAACTTCTCGAAGTGCAACGCATGCGTCGACGGAATCGCGCCCGCTTTCGCCAGCAAATGCACCGGCGCCATCCGTGCACGATCCGCCGCAGCGACCAGCGCTTTGTAGGCAAGCGACTGTTTATCCGGCGCATGCAATAGCTGCGACCATTGCGCAGAAATTTCCACGGGCGCGCGGCCCGCGATCAGCTCGGCAACCCATGCGTCGACCTGCTCCGCTTCGCGTGCTTTACGCTCGATACTTGCGAGCGCAGCTTTGAGCGCATCCTCTGGCGCGCGCTTGTAGCGCCCTTTGCCCCGCTTGTAGAAATACATCGGTGACGCTTGCAGCGCGAGAATCGTTGCGGCCATGTGCTCAGGCGCGGCTTCGCCGCCGAAATACTCTTTGGCGAGGTCCGCAAATCCAAATTCTTCGGTGCCTGCAGCGCTTTCCCACAACAGCGCCATGTCGATCTCGCCAAGCCGCGATTGCGCCGCACTCATGAGCTGAGCGGCGTCGGGCGTAGCGAAACGAAGCAGCGCGTTAGCGCTCTTCACCTTAATGCGACGGCCACCGGGCAATTCAACTTGGGATGCGGCATCGCTTTCGGACAGGATCGCGCCGGCCTTAACGTGACCGTCGTCTTCAAAAAGTAGGTTCATTTAGGAATATTGGTAATGCCGTGCGGAACGTGCCCGGCGGTGACGACACGGCTGGCGGATTCAATATGCCGCCGCTGGTCGTCGAAGAAAATGTCGGCGCCAAAGGCGCGTAAAAATTCGGCTTTATCGAGGCCGCCCAGAAACAGCGCCTCGTCAATGCGCACGCCCCATGAGCGCAACGTGCGGATCACGCGCTCATGCGCCGGTGCAGAGCGCGCCGTAACGAGCGCGGTACGAATTGGCTGTTGGTCGCGCGGGAAGTCGGTCTGAATGCGATGTAGCGCCGCGAGGAAATTCTTGAACGGGCCACCGCCCAGCGGCGTGCCTGCAGAGCGTTGTTCAGACGCACTAAAAGCGTCCAAGCCGTGCGATTGAAATACGCGCTCGGCTTCATCCGAGAAGAGCACCGCATCGCCGTCAAAGGCGATGCGCAACTCGTCATCAGGCGGCGCGTCTTTGGCTGCTCTGGTGCGCCCGTCATGCGGCACGATAGTCGCCGCCGCATGGCCGGACTCAAGTGCATGGCGCACGTCTTCGGGGTCAGCCGACAAAAACAAATGCGAGCCCAGCGCGGGGACATATCGCGAGGTGTCTCGCCCGCTGGTGAACACGGCGCGTGTGATGCCCAGCTTGTAATGGCTAATCGCGTTAAACACGCGCAAGCCGGTGTCGGCACTATTGCGCGAAAGCAATACGATTTCTACGTGTTGATGACCCACATCATTTAGGCGCAGAAGCTTGCGTGCCAACGCAAAAGCGACCCCGGGTTTCAGCAGCTCGTTTTCGTGCTCAATCTGATGGCGTTGATACGCCTCAACGCCTTCGGCCTCGTAGACTGAATGGCTTTCGTTGAGATCAAACAACGCGCGCGACGAAATCGCGACGATCAGTTTATCTGCGAGAACGGCGCTCATGTTTGATCGAAGCGACTAGGTGGCCGCATGAACAATAAAGCCGGCGACCGGAGCGTTGGCTTCGTTGCGAATATCGAATGACTCGATTTCGACAGACTTGAATCCCGCCGCCTCACACATCGCACGGACCGATGATTCGCTATGAGCGTAACGCATGGTTTGTCGCAACACCAAGTCCGGTTCGTCAGCTTGCGTTGCCTCGCACGAGAAGACGAACGCGCCATTGTCGCGGAGCACTCGCCGAGCGTCTTTAACGGCTTGCTCAATTTCTCCGACGTAAATGAATACGTCAGCAGCGGTAATCACTTCAAACTCTGCCGTCGGAGTTTCCCGCAGTGCGTCGATCAGACTGACCTGATGAAACCGGTCGTATAGATTGTGTTTGGCCGCTTCAGCGATCATATTTGGCGACAGGTCAACGCCCACCAATCCGCCCTGTGGGCGCCCCAGATACAAACCAACGAGTCCAGTGCCGCAACCCAAATCGAGCACGGTGATGGCGAGGTCGGGATAGCGTGCACGGATAATTTCCGCAATTCGCTTGGGCACGCGATACTTCAGGAGCGTCACGAGATGCGCGTCGAAACGCCGCGCATAGCCGTCAAATGTAATTTGCGTAATCACGTCGGGTTGGGTAGCGGGTGTTCCTCCCTCTGCGACAACTGCGTAGTAGGCAAACACTTCGTCAGTTGGATCCAGTGCGGTCAGCACCTTGAAGTCTTGCGACGCCGTGGGCAGGTCACCGCGGGCCAGCGCCGCGCGGCCACGCCCGAGTCGGACCACCGGATTGTCCGGCTCAATTTTCATCAACGCGCTGAACATCTCCCACGCGTCGTCAACCTTGCCAAGATCAAGTAGATTGAACGCGAGCGAACGGCGAACTGACAAATTTTCCGGCGCGAGCTTGTGCGCCGCCGTGAGATAGCGGCCAACGCGTTCGGGGTCGTTCGCCGTATTGGCAATACTAGTCGCTAACTCGAGTACCGGCAGCAACGGCGGCGTGATGCTCACCGCTTTGTCAGCGACCTCTAACGCACGCTCAACGTTTCCCTGGCGCAGAAGCACGCCGGCGAGTTCGATGTGTGCGGGGGCCCAGGTGGGATAAAAACTCACAGCTCGCTCAGCCGACTGTAGCGCCGCCGCAGGATTGCCCGCCGCTTCGGCCAACGAGGTTCCCATGAAAAAAATGCGCGCGTCGCGTGGTGCTTCTCTTTGCAGCAGATTGAGTCGCTCGGCTGCGGCTTTGAGATTGCCCGCGCGAATGTCCGCTTCGACCTGTTTAAGGCCGTCTTGAATCGGATCGAAGAGTTTTTTGAATGACGGGGTTTCGCTCATGGTATTTTTTCGTGATTGCTGTCGTCAGCGTGTTGCTTGAATTCGTGAATGTTGGTGCCGCTTCGCGTTAGCGCAAAGCCTTACGTAGCTCAGCTAGAAGCTTTTCATGCAAGCCACCGAAGCCGCCGTTGCTCATCACGACAACGTGATCGCCGGATTTGGCTTCATGCGCGATCGCCTGCGCTAAGGTGTCAATGTTTTTGTGATCGGTGGCGCGATCTCCTAGGTCGCGTAGTGCATCAAGCACATTCCAATCCACACCACCCGAATACGCATACACGCGATCTGCATCGACAAAGCTCTCGGCGAGGCGCGAGCGCATCGCGCCAAGCTTCATTGTGTTGGAGCGTGGCTCGAACACTGCGATGACGCGCTCGCCCGCATTCGCCGCTTTACGCATTGCGGACACGGTAGCCGCAAATGCGGTCGGATGGTGAGCGAAATCGTCATATACCCTCACGCCGTTGGCTTCGCCGCGCAACTCCATACGGCGGCGCACACCCGAAAACTTCGCGAGCGCTTCGATCGCTTTTGATGGATGCACGCCCGCATGCCGCGCCGCCGCAATCGCGGCGAGTGCGTTTTGACGGTTGTGCGCACCGGGCATCTCAAGCTGCAAATCGCCGAAGCGCTCGCCGCCGAAATCCACTTGCGCGTTACTCACAAAATGCCAGCCCTGCTCTACGCCAAACAGTTCCCGCTCGCTCCAGCACCCCATTGCAAGCGTCTCGGCAAGCTCGTTGTCCGTGCCGTTGCTGATAATGCGGCCGGTCGACGGCACAGTGCGCACGACATGATGAAATTGGCGGCGAATCGCGGCGACGTCCGGAAAAATGTCGGCGTGGTCATACTCAAGATTGTTGAGCACCAATGTGCGCGGGTGATAGTGCACAAACTTGCTGCGTTTATCGAAAAACGCCGTGTCGTATTCGTCGGCTTCGATCACAAACGGTGCGCCGTGATGCGAAATATCCTTTGACGTGTCGCCCAGTTTCGCTGACACGCCAAAATCTTTCGCCACGCCGCCAATCAGAAAACCTGGTTTCAAACCGGCGTATTCAAGAATCCACGCGAGCATTGAGGTAGTCGTCGTTTTGCCATGCGTTCCCGCGACACCCAGCACCCAACGGCCGCGCAACACATGATCGGCCAACCACTGCGGGCCCGACACGTAATCAAGGTTCGCATCAAGAATCGCCTCAATCAAAGGATTACCGCGCGTGACGACATTTCCCACGACGAAGCAATCGGGCTTCAAATTGATTTGGTCTGCGCTGTAGCCCTCGATCAACTCAATGCCGAGCGCAGTCAGCTGATCCGACATCGGCGGATAGACGTTGGCGTCACAACCGGTGACCTTGTGGCCGGCCTCGCGCGCGAGCGCCGCGAGGCCACCCATGAAGGTGCCGCAAATGCCGAGAATATGGATGTGCATACGAGAAACTGCTGAGCGCCCGTGAGTTTCGAGCGTGGAAACGACTTAACCCGTAATTATCGACGACTGCGCTAAATCAGTACGCGAAAGCCGTGCCCGGCGAAAATGACAGCAATTCTTAGTTTCTGCGCCCATCTGACCCACCACACCATGTCCACGCTCCGCCAACTTTGCCTTCAAGCCCTCGCAGAGAACGATCCGACGACAAAATGCGCGTTGGTGCACGCCATTGACGTGCAATTGGCGCCCGTGGGCGCGGCTGACACGATTCTCGCGCCGGTGGGCTTACCAGGGCGTCCGCTGCGTCCGACGCTGGTGTCGCCAAAGGAATTGCCGCATCGGGCGCTGGGAAGCGTTGAAGGCCGTGCGACGCTCATTCACGCGCTGTGTCACATCGAATTCAATGCGATCAATCTCGCGCTTGATGCGGTTTGGCGCTTTGCGGCCATGCCCGACGCGTTTTATCGCGAATGGGCGCAGGTGGCCTTTGAGGAGGCTACGCATTTTTGTTTGCTGCGTGACCATCTGACAACGCACGGCTTTTCGTACGGAGATTTTCCGGCGCACAACGGATTGTGGGAAATGGCCGAGAAAACGCAGGGGGATTTGCTCGCGCGATTGGCGCTCGTTCCGCGCACGCTGGAGGCTCGGGGGCTGGATGCCTCGCCGCCGATTCGCGCCAAGCTCGCGGCGGCCGGCGACAAGCAAGGCGCGGCGATTCTCGACATTATTTTGCGCGATGAAATTGGTCATGTTGCGGTCGGCAATCGGTGGTATCGCCATGTGTGTGCAGAGCGAAATCTCGACGTGCACGAAACCTACGCTTTGCTCGCGTCACAATATTGCGCACCGAAATTACGCGGCCCGTTTAACCGCGAGGCGAGGCTCGCCGCGGGGTTCGACCTTGCAGAACTCGACGCGCTCTGATCGCGCCAAAAACCGAAAGATTGCGCTATGTCAGAACTCAACGGATTTGACGCTTACTCGCCACGCGAAATCGCGATGCGCGTGGAAACGGTGGGCGTGACCAAAGCGCGCATGGCAACGTTGCCGTTGTTGATGTTGGGCATGTTGGCCGGGGCGTTCATCGGTTTGGGCGCGCTCTTTTTCGTTCTAGTGAAGTCAGACGCGACACTTAGTTTTGCTGTGAGCCAAGTGCTTGGCGGCGTGGTGTTTTCGCTCGGATTGCTGCTGGTTGTTGTTGCCGGTGCGGAGCTTTTTACGGGCAACAATTTGCTGGTGATGGCGTGGGCCGACGGCAAGATCACCACGCGCGAAGTGCTGCGAAATTGGGGACTCGTGTGCGCTGCGAATTTTGTTGGCGCGGCGGGTTTGGCGCTTCTTGTTTACGCTAGTGGTCACACCGACATGAACGGCGGTGCCATTGGCAAAGCCGTCGTGAAAATTGCGCAAGCGAAACTAGACTTGCCCGCCTGGCAAGCGCTCTTTCGCGGCGCGTTGTGCAATGTGCTTGTGTGCATGGCGGTGTGGATGACGATGGCTGGGCGCACCGTCGTGGACAAAGCCGTGGCCATTGTTTTGCCTGTCACCGCGTTCGTCGCGGCGGGCTTCGAGCACAGCATTGCGAACATGTATTTGATGCCGCTGGCGATGCTCATTGAACATGGTGCCGGAGCTGCGCCGTCGGTCACATGGGCGGGGATGTTCGGTAATTTGGTGCCCGTGATTGCGGGCAACTTGCTGGGCGGCAGCGTGCTCGTCGGGCTAACGTATTACGTGATTTATCGGCGCGGTGAAGGCGATCGGTAGTTGCGTGGCTGCGACCCGCGTTGCGCAGGGAATATACACAACGGCTTTTTGTGTTTAGCGACAGCCAGGCGGTCGTTTCAAGCGGATTTTGTCTGTTATCGACTATCGCACAAAAATAGCTGAAATGGCCGCGCGGCTGTCGTTCAAGCTATAAAGCTGTAGCTAATCTTGCGGTCGGAATTTGAGCGTGAGCTGGCGCTGGAACAGTTCGGGCTGATCGGGTTTTGGCAGCGGCGACGATTTGCGAATCGCGCGTTCTACGGCGTCGTCGTAGGCTTTGTTACCGCTGGAGCGCACGGGCTTGATGTCGAGAATTTCGCCCGTAGGCATTTGCGTCACACTGAACACGGCTTCGGGATTGCCTGAGATTTCGCTGGCCATGATGATGTTGCCCAGCACTTTGCTGCGAATCTTCGCCACGTATTCGCCCTCGGCTTTTGCCCTCGCCCGCGCCGCCGCAGCCTCGGCCACTTTCGCCACACGCTGCGCTTCTGCGCGCTCGGCGGCGTCTCGGGCGGCCTTTTCCGCTGCGGCTTGCGCGGCAGCGGCTGCTTGCTGCTCTTTCAGCGCTTTTTCCTGCGCGGCTTTTAAGTCAGCCGCCCGCTGTGCCGCTTGCTTCTTTGCAACTACCTGATCCACTTCTTTTTTCAACGCGTCTTGCCGCGCTTTTTCTTTGGACTGCGCCAACGCTTGAGCCTTGGCTGCCGCCGCATCGGCTTCGCGTTTTAGGGTTTCTTTCCGCAGCTTTTCCTTCGCAGATTCAGCCGCTTGCTTTTCGTTCTCAATGCGTTTGCGCTCGGCCTCTTGCTTGGCCTTCTCGCGCGAGATATCCGCCGCCGTCGGCGCGGGCGGTGTCGGCGCAACCTTGGCGACCGGCGGTGGTTGCACCGGGGCCGGGCGCGGCGGTGGTGGCGGTGGCGCTTTCGGCGCGGGAGGTGGCGGCGTTGGTACGGGCAACGGTGCAGGCGTTGGTGTCGGCGGCGCGGGCATCGGCGTCGGTGCAGGCGCGGCACTCGACGCGCGCGTGACGAGTTCAACCGCAACCGGCGTGTTCTCGACATGCTTCCAGCGCACGCTAAAGATCAGCCCTGCGACGAGCACAACATGCACTGCGATTGTGCCGATCAGGGCTTTGCTTTTTGAGGCGTCCATGCGCGAAGCGGGCTAGCCGCCTTCTTTGGCGACGAGGCCCACGCGCTTGACGCCTTGCGCATGCAGCGCGCCGAGCAGGCTCACCACCTCGTCGTACTTCACGTTTTTGTCCGCCGCGATCACGACGGAACGCTCGCGCGTTTTTTGCAGATCGAGCACGCGCGCAACGAGCGTGGCGCGCGTAAAGCGCCCGGCAACAGCCTTGCCGCTTTCCAAGAGCGAGAGCGAGCCATCAGCCTTGATCGTCACCTCAATCGGGTCGGCTTGGCTTGCAGTGAGCGATTGCCCAACGCTGGGCAAATCAATCTCACCCGTGCGCAGCGCGGGTGTGGCGATCATGAAAACGATCAACAGCACCAGCATCACGTCGATAAACGGCACGACGTTAATCTGGCTAACGAGTTTGCGGCGGCGCATGTTCAGTCTCCCGATTTCGGTTCAGAATCGGTCAGGACGCGAAACTGAGCCGCAGACAGTGCGAATGCACGGCAAGGCGAAAGTGACAAAGTCATGATCGATTCTGAGCCGAAATCACGCTTGACGTTGAAGAATGTTCAGGAACTCTTCAGCGAAGGTTTCGAGCTGCACGTTGATACGATCAAGCTGCGCCTGAAACCGGTTGTACGCCACCACCGCCGGAATCGCCGCGAAGAGCCCAATAGCCGTGGCGATCAGCGCCTCGGCGATGCCCGGCGCGACCTGCGCAAGTGTGGCCTGTCCGACGCTTGCAAGACCACGAAACGAATTCATGATGCCCCACACCGTGCCGAGCAAACCGATGTACGGGCTCACGCTCGCGACCGTGGCGAGGCCCGGAAGCTGATGCTCCAACGTGTCGAGTTCGCGCTGCATCGCCGCTTTGAGCGCGCGGCGGGTGCCGTCGACGACGGCCTCGCGCGACGTGGTTGACTGTCGCTTTTGCTTGATGAATTCACGAAATCCTGCGGCGAAAACGCTCGCTTGCGGCCCAAACTTATCAGCGCTTTCGTTGACCTGTTTGTACAGCTGATTCAAGTCTGAACCCTGCCAAAACGATTCGTCAAACGTCGTGTTTTTGGCTGCTGCACGCTTGAGCACGCCGCCCTTATAAAAAATCAACCACCACGACCACACGGACAGGCCGACCAGCAACAGCATCACCAGTTGCACCGGCAAACTGGCGCCGGTGATAAGGTGGACGAACGACAAATCGGCGGTGGGTTTCATTCGGTATTCGCAGTGGGTAACGTGGATTTCATCGCGGCGCGGAGCGATGGCGGCATTCGGATCGGACCGGTCAAATCGCTAGCGATGAATGCGAGTGTGACCGTCGCCGAGAGCAACAGTTCATCGCTGCCGTCGGGCGTTTTACGTAAAACGCGTTGGCGAATCACCAATCGACTCGCACCAACTTCCGTGGGCTCGGCGGTAACCGTGACCAAATTTCCAAGGAGCGCGGGCTGGTGATAGTCGGCCTCCACGCGACGCACGACAAACACGGCTTTCATGTCGCGCTGAATCACGTCCAACTCGAAGCCTGCCGCACGCAGCCACTCGGTGCGTGCGCGCTCCAAAAAGCGCAGGTAGTTAGCGTAATACACCACGCCACCGACGTCGGTGTCTTCGTAATAAATGCGGACGGGAATCGAAAACATCGTCACTCCGAAAACAGTTCGCCACTGCCCATCGCTGCGGGTGGCACCAGACCAAAGTGGCGATACGCCCGCGCAGTCGCCATACGGCCGCGGCTCGTGCGTTGCACGTAGCCTTGCTGAATCAAATACGGTTCGATCACGTCTTCAATCGTCTCGCGCTCTTCGCTGATCGCGGCGGCGAGGTTATCCACGCCCACCGGCCCGCCGGCGAATTTCTCAACGATGGTTTGCAGGAGTTTGCGATCCATCACATCCAAGCCGCTCGAATCCACATCCAGCATCACGAGCGCCGCATCGGCCACTTCGCGCGTGACGTGACCGCTCGCTTTGACCTCCGCAAAGTCACGCACGCGACGCAGCAATCGGTTGGCGATACGCGGTGTGCCACGCGAACGTTTTGCGACTTCAATCGCGCCCGCGCCGTCCATGTTCACGCCCAGCAGATTCGCTGAACGCGCCACGATGCGCGAGAGCTCTTCATCGCTATAAAACTCAAGCCGCGCGACGATGCCGAAACGGTCACGCAACGGATTGGTCAACATGCCCGCGCGCGTTGTCGCACCGACGAGCGTGAACGGCGGTAAATCGAGCTTCACCGAACGCGCACCCGGCCCCTCGCCGATCATGATGTCGATGGCGTAATCTTCCATCGCGCTGTAGAGCGTTTCTTCGAGCACCGCGCTGATGCGATGAATCTCGTCGATAAACAGCACATCGTTGGGCTCAAGGTTGGTCAGCAGCGCCGCGAGGTCACCCTTCTTTTCGAGCACGGGGCCCGAGGTTTGGTGCAGCGTCACGCCCATCTCGCGCGAGATGATGTGAGACAGCGTCGTCTTGCCTAACCCCGGTGGGCCAAACAGCAGCACATGATCCAAAGGCTCTTTGCGCGAGCGCGCCGCTTCAATAAAAATCGAAAGCTGCCCACGAATTTTTTCTTGGCCAATGTATTCATCTAAATGCTTTGGCCGCAGCGCACGCTCCAGCGCCTCTTCCTGCGTGCTTTCGCTGGCAGGCGCAATGATGCGATCAACGGGCGCCGCAGCACTCCGGGCAGGAAGCAAAGAATCATCATGAATGGCCATACAGGTATTGTATTGGGCGACCGAGATCGCCCATTTCTCCGTTTACCCAGAGGCCGCCGTAGGGTGCCGGTTCACCGCACCCAAATTAATACCAACCCACGAGGATTGGGCGCGACCGTTGGCTTCTCGAATGCCGTCATCCTCGCGAAGCGGGGATCCAGCGCGTAAAGCCGCGAAGCGCAAATTCGCCGTTCTTCTTGAACTCTTAAACGGCGCTGATGGAATGAAGCGGCTCGTGCGCCACGGCTACGTTTCGCCCGTTGGGCGAGGCACTTTTGGCATTGCCCAAAAGTACCCAAAAGGCTAGCCCCGAACCCCGCTTCATCCTCCGGTGCTCGCAACGGGCGGGACCCGCACAAATCGCCCGAAAGTTGCGCTGACGCGCAACCAGTGGGCTCATGGTGCGGGTCTACGACCGCCCGTTGCTCCGCTCCTCGGCGCGGGGTGACGGGGCGTTAAAGTCAGATAGTGATCGCTTCGCGATTGGGTTACGGAAATCAGCATGTGGGCATTCGTGTTGTGGATTGCATTCGCCATGCCGACGTCGAGGCACGTCTGGCTATGGGGCCTACGTAGGTCAATCCGGGCGCACCTTGACAAGTGAGCCGTACGTCTTGAGCTTCGATGCAATTTCAGCCTCGTACCCGTCCTTGGGTACCAACTCAGCTGCGCGCGCGAAATCACGTCTGGCGAGATCCATTTTTCCGAGAGCTTCATAAGAGAGCGCACGCCGATACAGCGCGTAACCGTACTCCGGCTGCTTTCTTATTCCTTTGGTGAAGGCGTCGATCGCTTCGTTGTACCTTTTGGCTCGATGCAACGTTTGGCCGAGGTGATAGTGAACCGCCATGCCAGGTCCCGTGCCAGGGCCGTCCTCGTCGTACTTCATCGCTTCACGGAGTGAAGATATGGCTGCTTCGTAGTCGTTCGCCTCGCGGTAGTAGGCCCCCAACATGACGTATGGCCAAACATCTTTCGGACGGGCATACTCCAACGATGCCTTTTGATCTTTAATTGCGAGATCAATGCGTTTCTGCTCGAAGTAGCTTTGCGCTCTCACTTGCAAGGCAGCCGCGCGCGCTTGGGCAGAGAGATCACCCGCCAAACATCGAGTTATGTCCTCGGAAGCACGCACATAACTTTTAGCTTTGAACGCTACCCATCCAGTTTGGCATTCTGTCGATTGGGCGTTGGCCAATTGGCTACCACTTAACAGCACCAAGAGGATGAGCAAACGTAGCGGTGTATTCATAGCAGGCAACTTCGAGTTTCATGTTGCCGTCAATTGTGCCGCAATGCATTGCTGTTCGAACAAATTCGCGTCAAGCTAACGCTCGCAGCAAACGATCATCACGAAGCGATCATTTGTTGCTCTTAACGCCCCGTCACCCCGCGCCGAGGAGCGGAGCAACGGGCGGTCGTAGACCCGCACCATGAGCCCACTGGTTGCGCGTTAGCGCAACTTTCGGGCGATTTGTGCGGGTCCCGCACGTTGCGAGCACCGGAGGAAACAGCGGGGTTCGGGGCGAGCTTTTTGGTTACTTTTTGGCGGCGCAAAAAGTAACTCGCCGTCAGGCGAAACGGAGCCGTGGCAAACAAAGCACGTCGAACCCTTCGCTACGCTCAGGGCGAACGGTGAGTTTGCGCTTCGCGGGTTTACGCGCTGGATCCCCGCTTCGCGAGGATGACGGCATTCGAGAAGCGAGCGTTCGCGGCGAATCCGCGTGGGTTGGTATCAATTTGGGTGCGGTGAACCGGCACCCTACAACGCAAACCCATAATCAATAATCAACGGCGCATGATCCGAGAATCGCTCTTCTAGATAAATCGACGCGCTCTTTGCGGTGGCGGCGATGCCCGGCGTGGCGATTTGGTAGTCGAGTCGCCAACCGACGTTTTTGTTCCAGCTGTCGCCACGATTACTCCACCAGGTGTATTGCTCTGGCCGTTGGTCTAGCGTGCGAAACACGTCGACGAAACCGATCTCGTCGAACACATGCGTGAGCCATTCGCGCTCATGCGGCAGGAAGCCGGAATTTTTCTTGTTGCTTTTGTAATTTTTGAGATCGATTTCTTTGTGCGCGATATTGAAATCACCGCAGATGACGATCTCTTTTCCTAGTTTTCGCAGCGCCTGCATATGCTTGGGAAATTCGCTGAGAAAGCGATCTTTACTGGCTTGCCGCTCGGGGCCTGCCGCACCGGAGGGCAGGTAAAGCGACACGACGGCGACTGGCCCCAAATCGACTTCGAGGTAGCGGCCTTCGCCGTCAAACTCGGCGACGCCAAATCCGCGTTGCACGTTGAGTGGCTTTTGCTTGGTCCACACCGCCGTGCCGGAATAGCCTTTGCGCTCAGCCGGGAAGAAATGGCCGTGGCTTTTTTTGGGGCGCAACATTTCCTCAGGAATGTCTGATTCTTGTGCTTTCATTTCTTGCAAACAAAACACATCCCAGCCGCGCAGGCCGGTCATCCACGTAGCGAGGCCTTTGTTGTGCGCGGAGCGAATGCCGTTGGCATTGAGTGTGACGATTTTCATGATGGTTTTTGTTTTGTGCGCGGGGAAACCCCGAACGCGCGAAAATAGTGGGTAATTTCGTTGTTTATCTGGGGCGCGCGCAGCGCGTTTGAATCGTTTATGACCGTTGCCGACACTTTTCGACAAGATTTTCTGCGTTTCGCATTGGAATGCGATGTGCTGCGCTTTGGCGAATTTAAGACGAAATCCGGCCGTTTGTCGCCGTATTTTTTCAACAGCGGCCTGTTCAACACGGGCGAGTCGTTGCTGAAACTCGGACGCTACTACGCCGACGCGGCGCTGGCCTCGGGCATCGGTTTCGACATGACCTTCGGACCGGCCTACAAAGGCATTCCGCTCGTTTCAGCGCTGGCCATCGGACTTGCCGAAAAAGGTCACAATCTGCCGTATTCGTTCAACCGCAAGGAAGCCAAAGACCACGGCGAGGGCGGCCTGATTGTCGGTGCGCCGCTGGCGGGACGGGTTTTGATTGTGGATGACGTCATCACGGCAGGCACCAGCGTACGGGAGTCGGTGGAGATTATTCGGGCGCATGGCGCGGCGCCGGCGGGCGTGCTCATCATGCTTGATCGCAAAGAGCGCGGTACTGGCACACAATCTGCAGTTCAAGAGGTCGTGGCAACAGCAGGCATCCCCGTCGTTGCCATTGCATCACTGCCCGACGTGATGGAATTGGTCAGTGCCACGGCGGCGTTGGCCGAGTACAAGGAAAAAATTGAGGCGTATCGAGAATCGTATGGAGTTGCTGAGTAGTCGTCTACCCGTTGGCGTTGTGCGGTGGCCGCTGGCTTCACTGCTGGCAGCGGTGTGCGCGGCATTTGCAGCGGGTCAGAGCGCGGCACAGCTCTACAAATGGACGGACGCCAACGGCAAGACGCATTACAGCGACACGGTGCCACCCGACTCTGTAGATCGCGCACGCAAAGAAATGCGCACCGACGGCGTGGTGAAAAACTCGATGGAACGGGCGATGACGCCCGAAGAGAAGCGTCAGGCGGGGCTCAAAGCGGCCGAAGACGAAAAAACGCGAATCGCGCAGGGCGAGCGCGAGCGCAAAGACAAAGCGTTATTGGCGACTTATCCTGACCTGAAAGATTTTGATCGCGTGCGCGACAGAAACCTTGCGGCACTGGACGATGAGATAAAGGGGCTCGCGGCCAATCCCTCGGGACTCGCTGCCGCCACCGCGCCCGTCCGCGACGCTGGAGTGCCCGCTACTGCCGGGACTGCGGTGGCCGGAACCAAGCCCGCAAGCGGAAAACCGGCTGTTCCAGCCGCGCCGAGTGGGACGAAACCCGTTACCGCCGCCGGAACGGCTCCAGCGGGTGCGAAGGGCGGCATTGCGCCAGGCCCGTCCGCCGCCGAGGTTGCGCGTCTCGCCCAAGCGGTGGCCAAGAAAAACCGCGAACGAGCGGAAATGGCTGCACTTTACGACGCCGAGCGAGCGCGCCTGGCAACGCTGCTCTCGAGTGAGCGCACGCGGATAACCACGGTCGTCGTACCTGCGCCGCGCCGTTAACAGCTTTTCGCCTTGAACGACTGTTGGGCGGTCGATCCCCGCGAATAATTGCATTATTCAACCTATCGAAAAATTAGGCTGAAACGACCGCCTGGCGGTCGATTAAGGCTAAAAGCTGTATTCATTTAGGGTAGTCGCTATCCTCCATGCCATGAAGATTGCGTTTCACCTCGACCCCATCAATAAGCTCAAGGCGTACAAGGATTCGTCCGTCGCCATGATGCGCGCCGCCCAAGCGCGCGGGCACCAGCTCTTTGCCATTGAGCCAGGCAATGTGTTCAGCAGCCGCGGCATCGTGCAAGCCAACGCGATGCCCATCGCCGTTTCGGACGACGATCACGATTGGTACGAAATCTACGAGAAGCGCGCACAGCCGCTCACCGATTTTGATGCCGTCATCGAGCGCAAAGATCCGCCGTTCGACATGGAATACGTCTATCACACGTATCTCTTCGAGCGCGCCTGTGACCAAGGCGCACGCGTGTTCAATCGCCCCGGCGCGATCCGCGACAACAACGAAAAAATGGCGATCTTGAAACACCCAGACATGATCGCCGCGACGACCGTAACGCGCTCTGCAGCGGTGCTGCGCGATTTCGTGGCCGAGTACAAAGACGCGATTTTCAAACCACTCGACGGCATGGGCGGCAGCGGTATTTTTCATGTGCGCGAGGGCGACAAAAATCTCTCCGTCATCATCGAAATGC
This sequence comes from Casimicrobium sp., assembly GCA_040079845.1. Classification (GTDB taxonomy): domain Bacteria; phylum Pseudomonadota; class Gammaproteobacteria; order Burkholderiales; family Casimicrobiaceae; genus Casimicrobium. The sequence goes on from JBEBJR010000026.1 coordinate 25,887, forward strand.
TCACTCAACTCGGCACGCAAAGCATCATGGCGCAACGCTATTTGCCGGAAATTGTGGAGGGCGACAAGCGCATTTTGCTCATCGCGGGTGAAGTGGTTCCGTTCGCGTTAGCGCGCATTCCGATGATCGGTGAATCGCGCGGAAACATGGCTGCAGGCGGCCGCCCGGAGGCGCGAGCGCTCACTGCGAGCGATCGTCAAATCGCCGAAACGATGGCGAAACGTTTGTGGGCGGAAGGGCTGTTTTTGGTCGGCCTCGATGTGATCGGAAGCAAGGTCACCGAAATAAACGTGACCAGCCCGACGGGTTTTGTCGAGATCAAAGCGCAGACAGGGTTCGACGTCGCAGCGTTGTTCGTGCAGAAACTAGAGTCCGTCGTCAGCGCATAAACCGCACAAATTGCGGCACCGCAGCAAATTCCCTGCTACCATCCTTTGCACTAATAAAAGTCACCAAACTGTCATATTACGGCGCATGATTCGCGTTAAGCGATCACGCTGTTGCGACAGCGACCATTTGAGGGCATCAAGATGATCGGAATTCTCATCATTGCGCACGGCAACCTGGGCGACTCGCTCATCGGATGCATGACGCATGTGCTGGGCAAAAAGCCAGACGGCATCGCCGCGATTCAGGTCGCGGGCACCGATTCGCCACGCGAACTCATGCCCTCCGCGCAACGGATGGTTGCCGCGCTTGACGATGGCGACGGCGTTCTCATCATTACCGACATCTTCGGCGCGAGCCCCTCGAACTTAGCTTGCAAATTGCTCGTTCCTGGCCGCGTCGAAGCGATCACCGGCGCCAATGTGCCGATGCTCGTGCGCGCGATTACTTACCGAGGGCGCGGCATGGAAACGCTCCTAAAACGCGTCGTCTCTGGCGGTTGCGAGGGCGTATTCCACATTGCCGCAGACCCCATCCTTGGGCCGAGCGTGGCGCAGTCTGCCGCCAACGAGGGCGCGCCGGTTTTGGCGCAGCACTAAGAGCCGACTGAGATATAACAAGGGTATGCAGAAGCGCGACATCGAAATCATCAATAAATTAGGGCTGCACGCCAGAGCCTCGGCCAAACTCACGCAAACCGCCACGCGGTTCAAATGCGAAGTCAACCTAGAGCGCAATGGCCGCCGTGTGAACGCCAAGAGCATCATGGGCGTCATGATGCTCGCCGCCGGCAAAGGCAGCACGATCCAGATCGAAACCGACGGCGAAGACGAAGCCGATGCGATGAACGATTTAGTGACGTTGATTAACGATAAGTTTGGCGAGGGCGAATAGCCTGAACGGCTACGTAGCCGCTGTCGCGGCGTGACCTACCCTGGCGCGTGGCGGACACACAGTCTTGCTAGCATTGACGCCGTGAACCCCGCCGTCGACCCTTCCCGCAAAATTTCATTTGTCATGCACGGCGTCGCCGCCGCGCCTGGCATTGCGATTGCACAGGCGCAGTTGGTGTCGCATGCGACGCTAGAAGTCGCGCACTACGACATTGCGGCCGATCAAGTCTCCGCGGAGTTAGCTCGCTTTGATGTTGCGTTGGCGACTGTGCGCTCCGAATTTGAAGCGTTGCATGAGCGCATGAAGGGCTCCGATGCGCCGGCTGAGTTCGGCGCATTTCTCGATGTGCATTGGATGATCCTCACCGACGCGCAGCTTGCAGCCGAGCCCAAGCGCATGATCGAAGCGCAACACTGCAACGCCGAGTGGGCGGTCACGCAAAAAATGCGTGAACTGGTCGAGCAGTTCGAGCAGTTCGAGGACCCTTACCTGCGCGAACGCTCGCACGACGTGGTGCAGGTGGTTGAACGCATCGTAAAAGCATTGATGGGGCGACCGAGTGCTCTGCCGCTCATCAACCCGAAGCACGCCACGGCGCTCATCGCGCACGACATTTCCCCAGCCGACGCTATTCACTTTAAAGAATCTGCGTTCGCGGCGTTCGTGACCGACGTCGGTGGCGCGACCTCGCACACTGCCATTGTGGCGCGCTCGCTCGGCATTCCAGCGGTCGTCGCACTACACAATGCTCGTTCGCTCATCCGCGAAGCCGAACAATTAATCGTTGACGGTGACAACGGTCTAGTCATCGTGAACCCCGACGAGCATGTGCTCGCGGAGTACGTACTCAAAAAAGATAGCCAGCGACTTGATCGCCAAAAGCTCAAGCGCCTCGTGTCGACGCGTGCGATCACACTCGACGGCGAATCGGTAGACCTAAACGCCAACATTGAGTTGCCGACCGACAGCAAGGGCTGCCTCGAAAACGGCGCGGACGGCGTGGGCTTATTCCGCACCGAATTTTTATTCATGCACCGCGAAGACTTGCCGAGCGAAGACGAGCAATTTGAGGCCTACAAGGCGGCGGTTGAAGGCTTGCAAGGCCGCCCCGTCACCATTCGCACATTTGATCTTGGCGCGGATAAGCGCATGCCGGGCCTCGGTGATCGCCCAAGCGACAACCCGGCGCTCGGACTACGAGCCATTCGTTTGTGCCTCGCCGAGCCGAAACTTTTTATGACGCAACTGCGTGCGATTTTGCGTGCCAGTGCGTTTGGTCGTGTGCGCATCTTGATTCCGATGCTGGCCAACGCGCATGAAATTGCGCAGACGCTCGCGTTCATCGCCCGCGCCAAATCCGAGTTAATCGCCAATGGCATTGCGTACGATCACGAAGTGCCGGTCGGTGGCATGATTGAAATTCCGGCAGCCGTATTGTCGTTGTCGTACTTCATCGAACATCTCGATTTTTTGTCGATTGGCACCAACGATTTAATTCAATACACGCTGGCCATTGATCGCACGGATGACGCCGTTGCACATATGTACGACCCGATGCATCCGGCGGTTTTGAAGTTGATTGCGCAGGCGATTCGCACCGCGAACAAATCGAAAACGCCGATCGCGGTATGTGGCGAAATGGCGGGTGAGTTGCGGCTCACGCGTTTGTTACTGGGCTTTGGATTGCGAAATTTCTCGATGCACCCCGCGCAGCTATTAACCATCAAACAGCGCGTACTGACTTCCAGTATCCCCGAATGCGAAGCCATCGCAAACCGCATTTTGCGCACCGATGACCCGGACAAAATTGCGGCTGCGCTTACTCGATTGAACGCGCTCTAGCCGGCAGCGCCTCTAACCATTTCGCGGCTTGCGCGGGTGTCCGAAACACAAATTGCTGTGCATGGGCGTAATGCGTCAACGCGACCGGAAAATTGCGCCGATTCGCGCCATACGATTTAAGTAGCCACAGCAATATAGAGTCGCGGCCAAGGCTTCGGCGTAGCGATTCACGATTGCCGTTACAACACGGATCGCCGCGCAGGTTGCGCAAGAAAGTTCGTCGCATAAGCCGCCATGCAGTGCGCCCTGGCGAGTAATCGAGCCAGACAATCGTGTCCGCGCGACCCCAGACCAAATCACGCACGATCGAGTAGCCGCCGTCGATGACCCATTGCGGCGCCGCAGTGGCCGAATCAACTAGCACGCGGAACGTTGCGTCGTCCAATTCCTGCCAGCCCGGTTGCCAGCGCAAATTATCGAGTTCCGTATGCCCAATGCCGAGTCGCTCGGCGAGGGCTCGCGCGAGCGTCGACTTGCCGGAGCCGGTTGACCCGATGATGATGACGCGTTGCATTGGCCACATTTTGCCGAATCGCCGCCGATTGGCTATCATTGACGCATCGCCGATTTGAAGTAACAGCTTGCGGGCGAGATGCACGATCCACTGATGCAGTGAATCCGCGTCAAAATTGCTAAAGCGGCGTTTGAGCGAACTCCTCTATCGTCACTGCACTAGCCCGCAAGCCTAAATTCGTTTGGCTTCCGGGCTTTTTTGTTGACCATGAATATTCCATCAGACTCCGTCGGCTTCGTGTCGCCGCAGAAAATCGCGTTCGAGACGCCGCTGACGTTCGCGTCGGGCGCAACACTTGATCGTTACGACTTAACCGTCGAAACCTACGGCGAACTCAACGCCGCGCGCAGCAACGCGGTCCTCGTGTGCCACGCGCTTTCCGGTCATCATCACGTCGCGGGCTTTTACAAAGACGCGCCGGACCCATCCAAATCCGAAGGCTGGTGGGACAACCTGATCGGCCCCGGTCGTCCGCTCGACACACGAAAATTTTTCGTGATTGGACTGAACAATCTTGGCGGCTGTCACGGCTCGACAGGACCTGGCACGACTAATCCCACAACGGGAAAACCGTTTGGTAATGACTTCCCTATCGTCACCGTGCCTGATTGGGTGCGAGCGCAAACGCGACTAGCTGACCACTTTGGCATCGACACCTTCGCCGCGATTCTCGGTGGCTCACTCGGCGGCATGCAGGCCATGCAGTGGTCGATTGACTTTCCGGAGCGCGTTCGCAATGTGCTCGCGATTGCGGCGGCGCCGAAGCTTTCTGCTGAAAACATTGGTTTCAACGAAGTCGCGCGGCAAGCCATTCGCACCGATCCCGATTTTCATGATGGCAATTTTTACGCGCATAACGTGGTGCCCAAACGCGGGCTGCGCCTCTCGCGCATGCTTGGGCACTTGACCTATTTGTCCGACGACTTAATGGGCGAAAAATTTGGCCGCTTGCTCAAAGGCGAGGACTATCAATTCGGCTTTGACGTTGAGTTTGAAGTGGAGAGTTATCTGCGTTATCAAGGCGACAAATTTGCCGGGTACTTCGATGCGAACACGTATTTGTTGATGACGCGCGCACTCGATTATTTCGATCCAGCGCGCGCGTTCGACGGAAATCTTGCGGCGGCCTTCGCGAAGAGCACCGCAAAATTTTTCATTGCAGCATTCACCAGCGACTGGCGTTTTTCGCCTGCGCGTTCGAAAGAAATTGTTCGCGCGCTGCTCGCGAATAAGCACGACGTGAGCTTCGCAGAAATCGAATCAGTCGAAGGGCACGATTCATTTTTAATGCCGATCCCGCAGTATCACGCCCTGCTGCGTTCGGTGTTTGAAGGGATCAAAGTATGAGCGCGAACTACATCCGCCCCGATTTCGATGTGGTCACCGAATGGGTGCCGAAAGGCGCGTCGGTGCTTGATTTGGGCTGCGGCGACGGTGAGCTTTTGGCGCGATTGCAGCGCGAACGACAAACCAAAGGCTACGGCGTTGAAATCAGCGACGCGTCGGTGCTCGCGTGCATGGAGCGTGGCTTGAACGTGCTTCAAGGCAACATCGAAAGCGGACTCAATTTGTTTGAAGACGCCGCGTTTGATGTCGTGATTCTTTCGCAGACGTTGCAGGCTACGCGCCACACCGAAGCGTTGGTGCGCGAAGTACTGCGCGTCGGCAAAAGCGCCATCGTCACGCTGCCCAACTTCGGACATTGGTCCGTGCGCTGGCAGCTCGGCGTGGGTGGTCGTATGCCGGTGTCTAAGCGTTTGCCCTATCAGTGGTACGACACTCCGAATGTGCACTTTTCGACGATTACCGACTTTGATGTCTTCTGCCAAGAAAAGGGCATCACGGTCGTGCGCCGCGCTGCACTCGCGGGCGGAAATCAAGTGAATTTTTTACCGAACTTACGCGGCGAGACAGCGGTTTTTCAGATTCGTCAGTAAGCGGCATCTGCCCGTGACGCCGCGCCACAATGATGCCTCGGAAGCACACATACGCGCTCCCTTTTCCGCTATTCTTCGCGCTCAAGTCTCGCGCGGTTCGCGTGTGATGCAAGCGTTTTTAAGGGGAGAGTCATCGTGAAATCGTCCATCTCGAAAGCAGCGCTCGCGGCGCTGATAGCGGTTGCGCTGCTTGGCGCTTGCGCTGCGCCGGAAACCAAACCCGCTGCGCCGCGTATGTCGGCGTTGCCGGTAATGCCAACGCCCGCCGACAATCCGATCACGCCGGATAAGGTTGCGCTGGGCAAACAATTGTTTTTCGATACGCGTCTGTCGGGTTCGGGCAAGATGGCCTGCGAGAACTGTCACTACCGCGACAAAGGCTGGGCGGTGCCCGAGGCTTTGTCCAAACAAGACAGCGGCAAGGTCAACACGCGCCACACGCCCACGCTCTACAACACGGGCTACCTCGCGCCGTTGTATTGGGACGGTCGCTCGGCAACGATGGAAATCCAAACGATGGCCGCTTGGCGCAATCAGATGAGCGCCGATCCGGACAAAATCGCGGCGACGCTTAACGCGATTCCTGCCTACAAAGCAGCCTTCAATAAAGTCTACGGAATGGACGCCAACGGCATCAACATCGTGAAGTCGCTCACGACGTACGTGCGCACGTTGAGCAGCGACGATTCGCCGTGGGATCGTCATGAAAAAGGCGTTGCGGGCGCGGTGAGCGAAGACGCCAAAGCGGGCTTTAAACTGTTTCTAGAAAAAGGCTGCGCAAGCTGCCACACGCCACCGGTTTACACAGCAGGCGGCTTCTACAACACGGGCCTTGAAGCCGGCAAAGAGAAGCCGGACATGGGGCGCGGCGCGATCACGAAGAAGCCGGAAGACACGGGCGCGTTCAAGGCGCCGACGCTGCGCTCGGTTGCACTCTCGGCCCCGTACTTCCACGACGGCAGCGCCAAAACGCTCGAAGAAGCTGTGCGCTATATGGCCAGCGGCGGCAAGGCCGACCCGAACAAGAGCCCGCTGATGGTCGACACCAAAATGAACAACCGCGAAATCGGGCAGGTCGTGGAATTTTTGAAAGCACTCACCAGCACCGAACCGTTGGTACGTCCCGTTCTACCGTAACTGGCGGCAACAGCTTTTTGCCGCTAGCTACCAGCGGGTGGCGCTTTAAGGCATAAGACGGCGAAAGTTGACTTTCGCCGTTTTTCTTTTATAACGACCGCAGGCCGGTCGTTCAAGCAGAAAAGCTGATGCAATGACTGCATTAGCGCAACCCCACTCAACCGCCGCACTGCGTGTCAGAATCGGTGCTTGATGGTGACGCGAATCGCGCTGACTCGCTCCGAAATGTTTGCAAGGAATCCCATGAAAAAACAGATCCCACTTCTCGCGTTCGGCATGATCGGCGCGATTGCAGCGCTGACCGTTACCGGCTGCCAGAGCATGATGGACGAGCGCAAACCGGTGATTGCTGTTGCCGAAATGAAGCCAACCGCTGCGGCTGCAGCTACAAAACTCGCGCCCACAGGCATCGTGCGCTTCACGCAAATCGGCACCAGCAAAGTGTTGGTCGAGGCGAGCCTTTCCGGGCTCAAGCCTTTCGCTGAGCACGGTTTTCACATTCACGCGGTGCCCGATTGTTCGGGCGACGGCAGCAAAACCGGGCCGCACTTCAACCCCGATGGTCACCCGCACGGCGACCCGTCGCGCATCCTGCGCCACGCGGGCGCGATGTTTAATCTCAAGACCGACGGACAGGGCGTGGGCACCACACGCCAAACCGTTGACACCATCACCCTCGCCGCAGGCAGCAACTACTCGATCGTAGGCCTGCCATTGATCGTGCACCGCGACCCGGACGACTACGTGTCGCAGCCGCTGGGCAACGCCGGGCCACGTGTCAGCTGCGGGGTCATTACACTGCAACCTACGCCCAAATAAACGGGCCGTTAGGTCGAAAAAAAGCCGCGCATTGCGCGGCTTTTTTCGTTTTTTCGCGGAAGGTTACGCCGCAAGTTTTGCTGCGAACGTTGCGACGCGAACGCCAAGCGCTTCAGCGGTTTTGAAATCGCTATCTGGGATGCCTTCCACGCCTTGATCGGCGTTAGCTTGCACCATCACGCCGGTGGAAGAACCCAAGCGGTTCAAATCGTCCTTGGAGCCCTTGCTACTGTTGTTGCCGCCCATCATTCCGGTGCCAATCCAGAGCATGCTGTGCTGGAGCGCAAACGTCACAAACTGCTGCAACGTCGCCAGCTTGTCGCCGGATTGATTCGACGAAACGGTAAACCCCGCTGCGAGCTTGTCTTTCCAGCCTTGCGTGAACCACACTTTTGAGCTGGCATCCATGAACGCTTTCATCGGCGCGGACGCCGAGCCCATGTACGTGGGGGAACCAAAGATGATCGCGTCGGCCTTGGCCAACGTCTGCCATTGGCTCTCGATGTCAGTGACGCTGATGAGGTGTGCGGTGGTGCCTGCAACGCTGGCGACGCCTTTGTTGACGGCCTCGGCAACCGCTTTGGTGTGGCCGTAGCCCGAGTGATAAACGATAGCGACTGATGACATGATGTTGTTTCCTTAAAAAATGGTGGGCACGGTTGTAGGCGACGACGTGGCGTCGCTCGGGCGCCACGGAGAAGCGCGGCCAATTCCACGCCAAAAAGAGAGATGCAATTTACTGAAGCGGCGCAAGATCAAAGAGCAACACTTCGGCTTGCTCGCCGTTTTCAAGGCGAACCGTGGTTTCGCTTTCGATTTTCACGGCGTCGCCCGCCACGAGCGCAACGCCGTTGACCTGCACCGTGCCACGCGCAACATGCACATACGCCATGCGACCCGCCGCGAGCGTGCGCGTAGCCGATTCGTCGCCATCAAACAAACCCGCGAACATGCGCGCGTTTTGCTGAATCGTGACCGAACCGTCTGCACCATCGGGCGAGGCGACGAGGCGCAGCTTGCCGCGCTTTTCGGCCTCGTGAAACATCGTTTGTTCGTAGGACGCGGTGCCGCCCGTGCGGTCCGGGATGATCCAGATTTGCAGCAGATGCGTGCGTTGATCGGCGTTCGGGTTGAACTCGCTGTGCATGATGCCGCGACCGGCGCTCATGCGCTGCACTTCACCCGGCACGATATTGCCCGCGTTGCCCAACGAATCCTTGTGCGCCACTGCGCCTTCGAGCACGTAGGTGACGATTTCCATGTCTTTGTGACCATGCATGCCAAAGCCCTGGCCCGGCGCGATGTAGTCGTCGTTAATCACCCGAAGCGGCCCAAAGTGGACGTGTTGCGGGTCTTGATATTCAGCAAATGAGAAGCTGAAACGGCTCTGCAACCATCCGTGGTCTGCGTGGCCGCGTTCGTCTGCTTTTCTTAGCGTCAACATAACAGTGTCCTTTCTCAATGAACGAAGTATGGATGCGCGCGCGAAGATAAACAAGCTTGCGCATTTGATGCACTTATTCAAAAATAATGAATATGTTGAAAATCACGCTGGAATCGCTAGAAATACTCGACGCTATTGCGCGTTTGGGGAGCTTTGGCCGTGCGGCCGACGAGCTGGGGCGCGTGCCGTCGGCCATCACCTACGCGGTGCGCAAGCTGGAGGCCGATCTCGACACACTGATCTTCGACCGGCGCGGCTACCGGGCCGAACTCACGCCCGTTGGCAAAGTGGTGCTGGAGCAAGGCCGCGCGTTGCTCACCCAGGCCGACATGCTGCAATCCACCATTGCGCAAACGGCAACGGGCTGGGAGTTAGAACTAAAAATTGTGCTCGACGCGATCGTGCCGTGGCGTTGGTTGCAACCGCATGTGGCCGCGTATTACAAAGACGTGTGTTCGGCCAAACTGCGCATCAATGAGGAGACGCTCGCCGGGACGTGGGACGCGTTGGTTGACGGTCGCGCAGATCTTGTCATCGGCGCGAGCAGCGACGCGCCAAGCGGCATGGGGATCAGCACGCAGCCGCTATTTGATCTTGAGTTCGACTATTGCGTATCGCCCAAACATCCGCTCGCGAAGGCTGCCGAGCCGCTGAGCAATGCGCTGTTGCAACAGCATCGCGCCATTGCAGTGGGCGACAGCGCGCGTCACTTGCCGCTGCGCACCAGCGGCTTGCTGTACGGGCAAGACAGTCTGATAGTTCCGTCGATGCACGCGAAAGTGGAGGCGCAAATCGCGGGACTCGGCGCGGGCTATCTCGCGCGCTGGTACGCCGCCCCGCATCTGCGCGACAAGACGCTGATTGCGAAGCGCACCGAGGAGCGACGGCCGACGGGGCATTTGGTCGTCGCATGGAAAAGTGACAATCGCGGCCGCGCGCTGCAATGGTGGCGCGAGCGTTTGCGCGACGCGAAGCCGCCGAAGTGACGTGTGAAGAAACTCGGGCAGCGCGCAACAGTGTCAAAATTAGCCCGTTGATACTCTAGCTGGAGGCCGTATGCGCCGTTTATTTGCGCCCCTCGTTTTATCGCTCACTGTCGCGGGTTGCGCGTCGCAAAGCGCTGCGCCCACGTCGGGTGCTGTCGCGAACGCCACAGGCATCTCTCTGCGCTTCATCGGCGAGGCCGCCTTGCCGCACCGCATGCAGTTTGGCGGCACAACGTTCGGCGGCGTTTCCGGTATCGAATACGACGCCGCACGTAATCAGTATTACCTGCTTGCGGACGACCGCTCGGACATCAACGCCGCACGCTTCTACACCGCGAAAATCAACGTCACCGCGACCACGTTGTCCGCGCCAGAAATCACCTCAGTCGTGCACATGAAGCGCCCGGACGGCAGCCCCTACGGCGGCAAAGCGCAAAGCGCAAAAGACATTCCGGACCCGGAAGCGATTCGTTACCGCGCCGATACCGACACGCTGTTGTGGACCAGCGAAGGTGACAAAAAGCTCGGGCTCGATCCGGTCGTGCGCGAGATCAAACTCGACGGCACGTTCATTCGTGATTTGCCCACGCTGCCGATGTTCAAAATGAAAGCCGGCAACGCTAGTGGCCCGCGCGACAACCTAACGTTTGAAGGCATGACGCTCACGCCGGACAACAAAGCAATTTGGGTCTCGATGGAGGCTTCGCTGCTTGAGGACGGCAAGGAGCCGACCGTCGACGCCAGCGGCGGCCCGATTCGCTTCACGCTCTATCACGCCAGTTCCGGCAATCCGATTCGGCAAATCGCGTACATCCCGGACGCAATTCCGCATCGCCCGACGCCCGCCACCGGCTGGAACGACAACGGCGTTCCCGAAATTTTGATGGTCGATCAATTTCGCATGCTCGTGCTGGAGCGCAGTTACACCGCAGGCGTCGGCAACTCGCTGCGCGTCTACCTGATCGACACTCGCGACGGCAGCGATGTGCTGAGCGTGCCTGTGCTGCGCGCGGGTGAATACACGGCGGCGACCAAGCGGCTCGTCATCAATTTCGATTCGCTCAAACTCAAAAAGCTCGACAACACCGAAGCCATGACCTTCGGCCCGACGCTGCCCAACGGCAACCGCACGCTCATTTTCGCCAGCGACGACAATTTCAACGCCAAGCAAACCACGCAGTTCCTCGCGTTCGAAGTCATCGAACCGAAACCGCTCGCGTCCTACGTCATCGAACAACCGCCGCTCTGGTGGCCGTACCCGTACTACGGCTACCGCCCGTGGATTCCGCGCTATCGCCCACTGCCACCGCCGCATCCGCACCCGCCGCGCCCCGTGCCGAAAAATTAGGATTAACAGCTTTTCGGCGCTATCGACCGGCAGGTGGTCGTTTCAGCTTGTTTTATCCATAAGTTGATTGTTCATTTTTTATGCCGCAAACGACCGTCTGGCGGTCTCTTGCACGATAAAGCTGTAAACGCCGATTCGTAGGGCGGGCACTGTCCGCCTCGTGCTTACCGCCGAAGGCTGGGGAGGCAACCCGGTTTGGCGCTTCGCGTCGGGTTGGAGGCGGGCAGTGCCCGCCCTACGTCGGATGGCAAACGTGGCGCGACGCTACAGCCGCTGCATGTCCGTCAAGTCAAACGACGGCTCGCGCTGGGCGATCAAGTCAGCGATGACGCGCGCCGAGCCGCAGCTCATGGTCCAGCCGATGTGGCCTTGGCCGCAGTTCCAATAGAGATTCGGGAAGCGATGTTGCTGCAAGATTGGCAGCGACGACGGAGTCATCGGGCGTTGGCAGGCCCAGTGCTCAACCGTGCTCGCGGACCAATCCAGCGCGCCGGGAAACAGGGCTTCGAAATGCGCGCGGTGTGGCGCGAAATCTGCGTCGCTGAAACCGTTGTCTTGTCCGGAGAAGACTGCGCCCGTGGTGATGCGCATGACCGGGCCGTGCTCGCCTTCGAGTGGGCAGTACGCGATGAGCGAGTCTTCGCAAATTCCGCCACGTTTGGGCGCGCGAGCGGCGTCTTTCACGGGCACGGTGACTGAGAAACCTTTGACCGGGTAGATCGGGATGCACACGCCGAGATCGCGGGCGAAGTGCGGCGTGTGCGGGCCGAGCGCGACGACGAACGCGTCGGCATTCACCGTGCCGTTTGGTGAGTGAATATCAAACGTTTGCGCGCGTTGGATGAGCTTCGCCGTGACAGGCGCATCAAACGTGAACTTCACGCCACGCGCGGCGAGCCACTCGGCCAGCAACCGTGTGAACGCACGCGAATCGCCCTGCGCATCGGTGACGGCGAACGTCCCGCCTACGACGGTGGAATCAGCGAGCGCGGGCTCCATCGCAATCACTTCGTCGCGCGAAAGCACGCGCGTATCGACGCCATGCTTGCCTAGGAGTGCGGCGCGTGCGCGCGCGGCTTCAAGCGTGGCAGCGCTTCGGCACACGTACAACAAGCCTTCGCGCTGGTAGCCGCAATCGACATCAGTTTGCGCGATGGTGTCTTCGAGTTCGTGCTGACAAAACTTTGCGAAGGCGAGCTTGGCGCGTGTGTGTCGTGCGAAATCTTTTTCGTTCGCGTAGCTCATGAATTCGCGGCCCCAACGCCAAAGCGTCGGGTCGAGCCATTTCGTGACGCGCATCGGGGCGTTGGCGTCGGTCATCGCACGCCACAACGTTTGCCGCGACGTTGGCGTCGGCCACGGTAATGCGCGCGACGCGGAAACTAGACAGGCGTTGGCATAGCTGGTGACAGTTGCGGGTTGCGACGCGGCGTCGAGCACTTCAACGTCGTGTCCGTCGCGCCAGAGGTAGTACGCAGACGTGACGCCTATGAGTCCCGCACCAAGTACCGCGACTCTCATGCCACAAATTTCACAGGATGCGCGACGACGTGATCGTGTGGCGCGCGCTTGCCGTCGGTGCGCCGAAACGCCACCACGTGATCGACCGCGAGCTTGATACCAATCTTCTCACCAATGGCGTGGTCGTGATGCGAGGGCACGAGCGAGAGCGCCTGTGCACCGCTAGGCAACGTGAGCGTGTAGAGGAAATCACCGCCGCGAAAGAGCTTGCTTTCGACGACGGCTTGCATCGGGCTTTCGTCGTCGTGCACGATATCGTCGGGTCGAATCAAGACGTCAACGTAGCAGCTGTGCGAGCACTTCGCGCATCCGCTGGCGTCGCACTCCGTCGGGATTTGCCCATGCAACACGCCGAGCTCTATTTCCACTGTCGTGTTGCTGAGCACGGTGCCCGGAAGAAAGATGCCTTGCCCAATAAAGTCAGCGACGAAGCGGTTGGTCGGGCGGTGGTAGAGGTTGTACGGTGTGTCCCATTGCGTGATCTCGCCGTCGTGCATGACGCCAACACGGTCGGCCATCGCGAACGCTTCGTGTTGATCGTGGGTGACGATGAGGGCGGTCATGCCTTCTCGTTTAAGAATGCTGCGCACCTCGAGGGCGAGGCGTTCGCGCAGTTCAATATCGAGGCTCGAAAATGGCTCGTCCATCAACAGCATGCGTGGCTTCGGCGCGAGCGCGCGTGCGAGTGCGACGCGTTGTTGTTGCCCGCCGGAGAGCTGATGCGGATATTTTTCGGCGGAACCCTCGAGCCCCGTCAACGCGAGCAATTCGTCAACGCGCGCGCGCTGTGCAGCGCTCGTTTGCGCGCGAATGCCGAATGCGATATTGCCCGCCACGCTTAGGTGCGGGAACAATGCGCCATCCTGAAACATCATGCCGATGTGGCGCTTGTCGGGTGCGAGCATCGCGTTGGGTGTGGTCAGCGCTTCGCCATCCATGCGAATTTCGCCGCGCGTGAGTGGCTCAAAACCGGCGATACAACGCAACACCGTCGTCTTGCCACAACCGGACGCACCCAACAAGCATCCGATTTCGCCGTCGAGCAGGCGCATCGACAAATCGCGCACCACTTCGCGCGCTCCGTACGACTGGCTGATGTGGTCAAGGCTTAGTTCGGGCATGGCTCATTTTTCTCCGCGTGTCGCCAAGTAAATCACCGGTAACAGCCCCGCGAAAACAATCGCGACCGAGGGCAGCGCGGCCTGCTGCCACTGCCCCTCAGAGGTCATCTCAAACACACGCGTGGCGAGCGTGTCCCAACCAAACGGTCGCGTCATCAAGGTGATGGGCATTTCTTTCATCATATCGACAAAGCTCAACGCCAACGCCGCGAAAAGGCTCGGCCGCAAAATCGGCAAGTGCACGCGCCACAAGAGGGCGAGCGAGGTGCAACCGAGCACGCGCGCGGCGTCGTCGGTGCTCTTGGTGATGCGCTGCAACCCCGCTTCCAGCGGCGCAAAACCGACGGCGAGAAAACGAATGGTGTAGGCAAGCACGACGACAAATTGTGTGCCCTTGAGCAACCCCGTCAGCGCGGCGGTTTGGGTTGCACTTGCATTAAAAAAGGTAAGGAGTTGCTCGTCTATCCAGGCGACGGGGATGAACACGCCCACAGCGAGCACGGCGCCGGGAATGGCGTACCCAACCGTTGCAATGCGCTGGGTGATTTGCATGAAAGCGCTGGGGCGCTGGCGGGCGGCATACGCCAGCACCAATGCGACAAGTGCAACTGTAATCGCGCCGATTCCAGAGAGCCACAACGAGTGCCCAAAGAACGACCAGTAACGCGCGTCGAGATCGGTCACCGCCGCTGCCTTCGCCCACCACAACAATTGCAACATCGGCACGAGGAAGGCCGCTGCGAATACCGCCGCAGAAAACGCGAACGCGAGTGCAGCGTGTCCGCGCGAGAGCCGTATTCGCTGATGCTCCCCCGAGCGCCCCACCGCGTTGTACTTCACCGGCGCACGCAGGCGTTGTTCCGCCAACGCGAGCACCAAAACAAACACGATCAAAATGGACGCGAGCTGTGATGCGGCGGGTAACGAAAACAACGAAAACCAAGCCTTGTAAATGCCGGTGGTGAAGGTGTCGTAGTTAAACGTCGACACGGTGCCAAAGTCTGCCAAGGTTTCCATGAGGGCGAGCGCGACACCCGCCGCGATCCATGGCCGCGCCATTGGCAGCGCCACTTTGAAAAAGCCTTGCCAACGGTTCATGCCTAGTGATTGCGCGGCTTCCATCGCGGCGCGGCCTTGACTCTGAAATGCGTTGCGCGCGATGAGGTACACGTACGGATAAAGCGCGAGCGACATCACCAAAATCACGCCGCCACGCGAACGGATCGAGGGCAACGCGAGGGGACCAAAAATTTCTCGCAGTGTTGTTTGCACCGGCCCAGTGAAATCAAGCAACCCGATCAAAACGAAGGCGAGCACATACGCCGGCATCGCCAACGGCAAGAGCAACGCCCACGAAAAAAACGCGCGCCCCGGAAACTCGCACATGGCATTAAGCCACGCCAGCGACACGCCCAACACGGCCACACCCACGCCAACGCCGAGTAGCAGCCACAATGTGTTGAGCAGGAGTTCGGGTAACACAAACTCCGCAAGGTGCCCCATGATGTCGCCCTGCGGCCGCAGCCACGCGGCGAAGGTGACAGCCACCGGGATGAGCACAATCAGTGCGATGACCGAAGCGACGACCTGCCAACCGCTGAGGCGCGAGAACGCAAAAACGCCCAATGTGGGCGTTTTGAAGCTTGCGGCTGAGGTGGGCGGAGAGGGGGGCATGCCGCCTTACGTTGTCACGTTGTGTAGAAGCGTTATTTGTAACCGATGCGATCCATCAATTTTACGGCGGTCGTCTGCAAGCGACCCGCTTCGCGCACATTCAATAAATTTTGCTTGAACGTGCCCCATGCTGCGACCGTCGGGTCTACTTTCACTTTCGCATTGACGGGATATTCGAGATTGACGTCGGCGTACAAATTCTGGGCCTTCTCCGAAGACAACCACTCAATGAGCGCAATCGCGCCAGCGGGATTCTTGGCATGTTTAGCGACGCCCGCACCGGACACATTGACGTGTACGCCAGCGTCCTTCATGCCGGACGCTTGGTTTGGCCAGAAAATCGCGATGGGTAGCGTTGGCTTGGCTTCGATCAAACGACCGTAGTAATAGGTGTTCACGAGCGTTACGTCGCATTGCCCTGCGGCAACGGCCTCCATCGCGGAGTTGTCGTCAGCGAACGGCGCAGTCGCCAGATTTCGCACCCACCCGGTGACGATTTCGGCGGCTTTGGGCTGGCCGTGTTCGTGGATCATCATGGCTACCAATGACTGGTTGTAGACCTTCTTTGAGGTGCGCAGGCAAAGGCGTCCCTTCCACTTCGAGGTCGCCAAGTCTTCGTAGGTCGAGAGGTCTGAGGGTTTCACCGTTTTCTTGTTGTAAACGATGGTACGCGCGCGCACGGACAAGCCGAACCACTGATCGTCGGGGTCGCGCAAATTCGCGGGGATGTTGGCGTTAAGCGTTGCCGACTTGACCGGACGCAGCAGACCCTCTTCTGCAGCTTGCCAGAGATTGCCGGCATCAACCGTCATGAAGACATCGGCGGGAGTATTTGCGCCCTCCGCTTTAAGGCGCGCCATGAGTGGGCCTTCTTTATCCGTGATGAATTTGACCACCACACCGGTTTCTTTGGTGTAAGCGTCGAACAAAGGCTTGATGAGTTGTTCGTTGCGCGCGGAGTACACCACGACCGTGTCTGGCGCGGCGAGCGCCGACATGGCAGCGGCGAGAGCGGCTGTGGCAACGAGTCCAAGCGTGAGACGTTTCATGGTCAATCTCGATTCAATGCATTGATGCGATGGTGAGATTGTACACGTTAATGCGAACCATTCGCAACCGCAAGTATTTGATTTGGATCAAAGCGAAGTTTGCCGTCATGTATGCAATGCGTCGCGGCGAAAATGATTGTGAAAAGTGATCTTCACCAATCCGGGACGGCGATTCATTGATGGGCACCGTTGATTTCGCTGCGCTTCATGGAGGCCGCGCTACATAAGGCAGCGCATGGCTAGCCCTGTGCTCACGGGAGTCGAAAACGCGGAAGCAGAGCGCTACGATGCGAAAGTCGCGGTCACCGGCGCGTGGTCTGAGGGCTTTTCGCCTTTGCGTTCGTTGCGATCAACCACGCACTCCGTGCAAGTGTCGGCTAGTGCTGGCGTAGCAAGAATGTGGTCGATGCGAAGTCCATTGTTCTTAGGGAACCCAAGCATGCGGTAGTCCCACCAGGTAAAGGTCTTCGGCGGATGCTCGAACTTACGGAAGCAGTCCGTGAGGCCAAGTCCGACCCAGTGGTTGAACGCAGCACGCTCTTGATCGGTGCAGAGCACTTGACCGGCCCAGGCAGCGGGATCGTGCACGTCGGCGTCGGTCGGGGCGATGTTGAAATCGCCTACGACAACGAGTTTTTCGTACTTCGCGCGCTCGGCCGCGAGCCAACCGCTCACGGCGTCAAGCCAGCGCAGCTTGTACTGAAATTTGTCGGAATCAATCGACTGTCCGTTGACAACGTAAAGATCAATCACGCGAACGTCGCCGATAGTCGCAGCGATCGCACGGCATTGTTCGTCTTCAAAACCCGGCACGCCCATTTGGACGTCCGCAAAATCCGGCAGCGATTTTTTAGCGATGATGGCTACGCCGTTGTAGGTTTTCTGACCATACACCGCCGCCCGATAACCCAGCGCGTCGAACATTTCATGGGGAAACTTGCGCGTTTCCATCTTTAGCTCTTGCAAGCAAAGCACGTCGCTCTGATTGGCGGCAAGCCACGCTTCGGCGCGCGCCATGCGGGCGGTGAGCGAGTTAACGTTCCAAGTAGTGACCCGCATTGGCGATCAATCCTCGCGCGGCCCTGGGGGGACGTAAGGCTGCGCGGATGCAGGCCTTCCAGCTGACTTCGGCGCTTGCGTCGGAGCAGCAACCGGAGGCTTGGTGGGCGGTTTGGAGGTATCAAGCAGCCCCGAGCGATCCTCAATGGGCTTGGGTTTTGCAAAACCACCCGACTTGGGGTAGCCCGCGCTATCAAGTGCAGAGGCCCAGCCCGATTCGCTCCAGCCTGTGAGCCGTTTCTCGCCCACCTTGAGTACCGGAACGATAGTGCCACCGCCGGTATCGGCCTTAAATTTGTTGTTCAACTCTAGCGAACGCGAGGGATCAATCACAGTGTGAGGGATGCCACGTTTGTTAAGGTAATTTCTCGCCGCATCGCAGGCTTCGCCGCACTCGCTCACGTAAATAGTGACAGGATTTTTCTTTTGTGCATCCGCAGCGACAATCGAAAGTTCGTTGTTTTGAATCGAGTTTCCGCCCACATTTTTTTGCTGCACATTTTTCGCGTCGGACGGCGGCGGCTGATCGGAATACTGCACGCGACCGTTGGCGTCGACCCAACGATAGACCGATTGCGCGTGGGTAAGCGCAGGAATCGCGGCCAGTACGGCGAACATCGAAAGCGACGATAGCAAATGGAAACGTTTCATTTTCAAACTCCTTCAGGACCGCAATTCACACTTACGCACAATGCTACTGAGCGACCATCCCATTGTGCCGCAAAAGCGCGTCAACAGTAGGGGGGCGGCCCCTAAAGGCCACAAAATTGGTCATTGCGTCGCGACTACCGCCACGCCCCAATACTTCTTTACGAAATGCCGCTCCCGCCACCGGTGACAGCACGCCCTCTTCTTCAAATCGGCCAAACGCATCTGCGGACAGCACTTCCGCCCATTTGTAGCTGTAATACCCTGCCGCGTAACCGCCGCCGAAAATATGCGTAAACGACCACGGCATACGGTTATACGCTGGAGGCACGATGACGGACACTTCGGCTCGCACGTCGGCTAGAAGCTTGAGCGCGGCGTCGCGACTGGCAGGTTGGCCTTCAGCGTGCAGGCGCATATCGAACAGAGAAAACTCCATCTGCCGCATCGCACCCAATCCTGCTTGGAAATTCTTCGCTGCAATCATTTTTTCAAAAAGTTCGCGCGGCAGCGGCGCACCTGTTTCGGCGTGCTGCGTCATGTGCGTCAATACATCCCATTCCCAACAATAGTTCTCCATAAATTGGCTGGGCAATTCAACCGCGTCCCATTCCACATGGCCAAAACCAGAGATACCCAGCGTGCCAACTTCGGTGAGGAGCAGATGCAAACCATGCCCGAATTCGTGGAACAAGGTGATTACGTCGTCATGCGTAAACAAGGCGGGTTTGCCACCTACAGGCGCCGGGAAATTGCAGGTCATATACGCGACGGGCGTTTGCAATTTGCCACCTTTGACGCGGCGATTGCGTGCCGAATCCGCCCACGCGCCACCGCGTTTTTTGTCGCGTGCGTACAAGTCGAAATAGAACTCGCCGATGAGCTTCCCGTCTGCGTCTTGCACTTCAAAGAAGCGAACGTCGGTGTGCCACGCGGAGGCTTTGCCTTCCACGATACGCACCGAGTAAATACTTTGCACGACCCGGAACAGGCCCGCAAGTACGCGATCTTCCGGAAAGTATTGGCGTAGCTCCTCGTCGCTGAACGCATAGCGTTGCTGACGCAATTTTTCCGAGGCGAACATCACGTCGGGCGACTGTAAATCGCTAATGCCCAATTCACTGGCCGCGAACGTTTTCAACTCGGCAAAGTCACGCTCAGCAAAGGGGCGGGCGCGCTGCGCAATATCGCGGATGAACTCAAAGACTTGGGTTGGCGATTGCGCCATTTTGGGTACGAGCGAAAGCGCGGCGTAACTATCGAAACCGAGCAGCCCCGCCTCTTCAGCGCGCAACGCGGTGATGGATTCAATATGCGCGCTATTGTCGAATTTCGCATCGCCTTGGTCGCTTGCGCGCGTGGAATAGGCACGGTAAAGCGTATCGCGCAGTGAGCGCGATTTGGCGTACTGCATCACGGGCAAGTAGCACGGCGCTTGCAATGTCAAACGTGCGATGCCGTCAGCCTGTCCCGCCTCTTTCGCCTTGGTTAGCGCCGTGGCGATCACGTCGTCCGGCACGCCATCAAGATCGGTCACAGGCACGTCAAGCCAATAGTCGTTCGTCGCGTCGAGAACGTTGTCTTCAAACTTCGACTGGGTGTCGGCCAGAAGCTCTTGAATAGCAGCGAATCGCTCGCGTGCCGCGCCTTCAAGCTCGACACCACTCAGACGAAAATCGCGAATTTCGTGCTGCAACAACGCGCGCGCTTCATCACCCAACGTTTGCGCGTGTTCAGCCAACGCTTTGTAGCGATTAAACAGCGCCTTATTGAGGCCAATTTCGGTAAAGAACTGAGTGGTTTTTGGCAAAGCCGCATTGTGCGCATCGCGCAATTCAGGGCTGCTCACCACGGCGTTCAGGTGCGCAACAGCACCCCACGCACGCCCCAAGCGCTCGGTTGCGTCTTGCAGCGGTTCGACGACGTTTTCCCAGGTTACTGCTTCAGACGATTCAACCTTCACAACCGCCGCGCGCGCCTCCGCGATAAGCTGTTCCACAGCGGGCATCACGTGCGCTGGCGTGATGTCAGAAAAACGCGGCAGTCCGGAAAAATCAAGCAGAGGATTCATAGTCGTCAACACCAAAAATTAGTTCAATGCCGCTTGCGCCGCATTCAGTAAATCAATATCAGCAGCCGTGGTCACGTTCTTCCAAACGCCAGTGAACACCTCGCCGCTGACAACGCCTGCTTCCACGATTTGCTGGTAATACGGCAACAGCTTGAAGCGCTCCCCTCGCGGCCATGCGCGACACGGCGCGGCGGCAAGGACTGCAATATTCGCCAGCGTCATGCGCGGAAGGCCCATGTGCACACGTCCGTCCGCGCCCACCGCAAATTCGCCGCCGGGCTCACCTTCGGTGGGTGCCACCATCACAAAATGGGACTGAATCAGCCCTTTTTCAATAGCGGTAACGCGCGGCAGCAACGACGCGTAGTCCAAATCAGAATAAATGTCAGCGCTGACCAAGATGACGGCGTCACTCCGAAAATGTGCGCTAGCCGTCGCGATGCCGCCACCCGATTCCAATGGCGAGGGCTCGACCGAGTAAATCAATTCGCAACCAAATCGTTCGCCGTGACCCAGTGCCTGTATCAACGCCTCGGCCAAGTAGCTCACGTTAATAACAATGCGGCGAACGCCCGCTGCGACGAGCTTTTTAATGTGATGCTCGATGAGGGGCGCACCACATACCGGCACCAGCGGCTTAGGCAACGTGTCAGTCAATGGACGCATGCGTTCGCCCCGACCCGCAGCGAGAATCATCGCCTCCAACGGCTTGCGCTTCTGAGCCTGACTCAAAACGTGTAGCCCACTTTGGTTTGATTACCTTCGATCTGATCGAAAAGATGCAAGAGCGGCGAAAATGCGTTGTAGCGACTCGCTACGTGACGCACATACTGCACGAAGCGCGGTGTGTCAGCGAGATATTTTGGTTTGCCGTCTCGGTAGTTAATGCGCGCAAAAATGCCGAGCACTTTGAGGTGGCGCTGCAAGCCCATCCACTCCATCTCTCGGTAAAACTCGGAAAAATCTTCACGTACCGGCAGGCCCGCTTTGCGCGCTTGGCTCCAGTAGCGCGCGGCCCAGTCGATGATCGACGGCTCTTCCCAACTCAGAAACGCGTCCCGCATGAGTGAAGCCACGTCGTAGCTGATCGGCCCCACCACCGCGTCTTGATAATCCAATACGGCAGGATTACGTGCGGAAGTGACCATCAGATTGCGTGGCATGTAGTCGCGATGCACCAACACGGTCGGCTGACCTAACGCGCTGGCGATCAGCAATGCGTAGACCCGTTCCAGCGCGTTTTTTTGATCGTCGCTTAAAGCAACGCCAACATGCCGATCCAAATACCATTCGGGAAACAGATTGATTTCGCGGCGAAGCAACGCAGCGTCGTAATGCGCGAGTGGCATTTTGGCTCTCGCAGGGTCAATTTGCTGCAAGCGAACCAGCGTTGAGATCGCATCGGCAAACAAAGGTTGCGGGTCGGCGGGTTGCGCGGTCGTGAGCGCCGACAGATACGTTGTGCCGCCCATGTCAGCCAAGAGCAAAAATCCACAGCCCTCATCGGCTGCAAAACGCTGCGGAACGTTCACGCCGCCATCATCGAGCAGTTTCGAGATATTGAGAAACGGGCGCACGTCTTCCAACGGCGGCGGCGCGTCCATCACGATGGCTGTCGCGCCGGAATCCGAGGTGACCCGGAAGTACCGACGAAAGCTCGCGTCGGCCGACGCTACCGCGATTTTTACCCATGCACTACCGTCGTGAGCCAATATCGGTGTCAGCCATCGAATGGCTTCATCAAGGCGGACGTCTGTGCCTGCGGAGGGGAGTTCAATTCGTTGCATTACAAACGGGCAAATTCAAAAAGGGCAGAACCAGCAGCGCCGCGCAAGCCCGTGCGTTCATAACGCATTGATTTGTCGGCTAAACTTGTAAGTCTAACAATCGCCAGCCGGTCCGGATTTTCAGTTTGCGTTTCTCTCCTCGGCCTCTATTTGCATTGATCGCCGCTGCCTGCTCCGCCGGTGGCGCGCATGCGCAAAGTGCTTGCGTTGGCACTGCAGCAGTCGCGCCCATCGCGGCGCCCGGAACCGTTGCCGAACGAATCGCCAAATCCAACCTCGACGCGGCGCGGCCGTATTGCCCGTCTGCGGTTTCGTCAAACGGCAGTTACCCAACCCAGCTTCGCCCGCTCGCGCCGAATGAAAAAGAAGTGGCGACGGTGAAGGCGGTTGAGTCGACCGGTGTCGATAATGAATTTTTCGAGGCATGGGGATCGGTAGACCTGCGCTCGCCGTCGCGCCAAGTGCTCGCGGACCGCATGCGTTACGAGTTCCCCATTGACACCATTAAGGCGCGCGGAAACGTTGTGCTGCGCAGCTGGCAAGATCTGGTCACCGGCCCCGAACTTGAGTACCGACGCGACACCGCCACCGGATACATGAAAAGCCCGACGTTCGTGCTCGGACTGTACAAAGGCCGTGGGCAAGCAGATCAAGTGCTGTTTACAGGCCCGGAGCAATATCGCATTGAGCGCGGTAGCTACTCCACCTGCGTGGGCGACAACCCAGCGTGGCGCTTGGAAATGGGGCAGTTGGACCTCAACGACGCCACTTCGATCGGCACTGCGCGCGACGCGAAGATTTACTTAGGGCCGCTGCCCGTGGCTTGGCTTCCGGAATTTACCTTCCCGCTTAAGAACGAGCGCAAAAGCGGTTTTTTGGCGGCGACGTACGGCACCAGCGGCAACCGCGGCCTAGACATCCAACTGCCGTATTACTTTAATCTCGCGCCCAATTACGACGCCACGTTGACGACACGCCTGATGACCAAGCGCGGCGTTTTGTTCAACGGGCAAGGCAGGTATTTGCTCGACACGCCGTTGGGACGCGCCACCGGCGAATGGACCGGTGAAATTTTGCCGCGCGACCGATTGGCTGACTCCACGCGCGACGCTACGAACATTCGACACACACAGGTTTTTTCGCCTGATCTGACGCTGTCAATAAATTACAGCCACGTGTCTGACGCCAAATATTTCGTCGATCTTGCGGATTTCGTGTCAATCACGTCGATCACGACACTTCCGCGCGACGCGACGCTCTCCTACCGAAAATTCGGCTGGGAGTTCACCGCAAAAGCACAGCGCTTCCAAACACTGCAAGACCCTGCGGCGCTGGTGCTACCGCCCTATGACAAAGCGCCACAGCTCACGGCGATTTCTCCGGTGTACAAACCGCTGGCGGATCAGCGCTTTGAGTTGAAGATGGAATCCGACATCACGCGCTTTGACTACCCCAACGCGGCGCTACCGTCTGGCTACCGAGCCTACGCCTACGGCACAGCGGCGTGGCGCTACGACACGCCGGGTGTTTTTCTCACGCCGAAAATTGGTCTGCACGCGTCTCGCTACAACCTGATCGGCTCGTTTGACGATTACAGCAGTTCGACCCGAATCCTTCCCATCGCAAGCATTGACGGCGGCTTGCGTTTTGAGCGTAAAACCTCGCTGTTCGGCAACGCGTTTGTGCAAACGCTTGAGCCGCGCGCCATGTTCACCTACATCCCGTATCGCGATCAATCCGAAACGCCGTTGTTCGACACCGCGCTGGCCGACTTCAACACTTTGCAGCTTTTTAGCGAGAATCGATTTGTTGGCCAGGATCGCATTGGCGACACGCAACAACTGGCGCTGGGCCTCACTTCGCGCTTTTACGACGCCGATTCGCAGAAAGAGCGGCTGCGTTTCACCATCGGCGAGCGCTTCTACTTTAGCAATCAACGCGTGGCACTCAACGAGTCTCCGCGTGACCGCAACAGTTCGGATATTTTGCTCGCTGCCCAAGGGCGCGTAACCGACGCACTCTACGTCGAAGGCAGCGGACAGTACAACGCCAACGCGGGCCAAACCGAGCGCTACTCGTTCGGGCTGCGCTACACGCCCGAGAAGAGCAAGACGCTCAACATCAACTATCGCGCGATTCGCGAGCTAGCGACCGCTTCCGGCAATGTCCAGGTCAAGCAAGTGGACGTGGCGGCCCAGTGGCCTGTGTATAAAAACCTGTACGCAGTAGGCCGCCTGAATTACTCCATCGCGGATCGACGCTTGACCGAGAGCGTTGTCGGGCTGGAGTGGGACGGGTGCTGCTTTGTCATCCGCGCTGTCGGGCAACGCATCGCCACCTCAACGACCACCGCGACGAACGCCTATTTCCTGCAACTCGAATTGAACGGTTTGGGCCGCGTAGGCTCCAACCCGCTGGACGTCTTGAAGCGGAACATTCCGGGTTATTCGCAACTCTACGATAATCCGACGACTCGGCGAATCGACGAGCCCACGCCAACGGCCCCACTTTTCACGCCGTGGACCCCGTCCGCTCCGTAAGCTAACTTAACTGTCTAACCGCAAAATGCGCACCATGAGCCCGATGAAACCCTTTGTTCTCGCCCCCGTCGCCGCCGTCTTACTAGCAGCCAGCGTTGCGGTGCACGCGCAAACGGGCCGCGTCCAGCTCGTTGATCGCGTCATCGCGGTGGTCAATGACGACGTGATTACGCGCTACGAGCTTAACGAGCAGAAGCGCGCCGTCGCCGCCCAGCTCAAACGGCAAGGCGTGGCGATGCCGCCCGACGCTGAGCTTGATGCGCAGGTGTTGGAGCGCTTCATCAACGAGCGCGTGCAGCTGCAATACGCGAAAGAAAACGGCATCCGTGCCGATGACGAAACCGTTAACGCGTCGTTGCAGCGAATCGCGCGTGAAAACAAAATGTCAATGCAGCAGTTCTCTGCCGCGCTGGCCAAAGACGGCGTATCAGTCGAGAAATTCCGCGACGAGCTCAAGAATGAAATTGTGCTCTCGCGCTTACGCGACCGCGAAGTCGAATCCCGGGTCGTGGTGACCGACGCCGAAATCGAGAACTACCTCGCGCTGGCAAAGGCTCAGGGCGCGAACCAAGCCGAATATCAGCTGGCGCATATTTTGGTGCTGGTGCCGGAGCAAGCGACGCCCGAGCAGGTGGAAACACGCAAAAAGCGCGCAGAAGAAGCATTGCGCCAACTCAATTCAGGCACAGCCTTTGGGCAGGTCGCGGCCGTGTTCTCCGACTCAAACGACGCTGTGCAGGGCGGAACACTCGGTTGGCGTCAGGCGGATCGCCTGCCTACGCTCTACGCCGAATCGGCCAACAAGCTCAAGACTGGCGAAACCAGCGGCGTGCTGCGTAGCGCTAACGGTTTCCACATCGTTCGCTTGCTCGACAAGCGCGCGGGCGAACAAAAAGCGGTCGTCGAGCAAAACAAGGCGCGCCACATTTTGATCCGTGTGAACGACCTGGTCGGCGAAGCGGAAGCGAAGGCGAAGATCGAGCGCCTGCGTGACCGCATCAGCGGCGGTGCAAAGTTTGAAGACGTTGCCAAGCAAGGCAGCGAAGACGGCAGCGCGCCCAAAGGTGGCGAGCTCGGCTGGATTTCTCCGGGCGACACGGTTCCAGAATTTGAAGCCGCGATCACTAAGGCGGCACTTAACGCGCTGGTCGGGCCGATCCGCTCGCAGTTTGGCTTTCATCTCATCGAAGTGACCGAGCGACGCAGCCAAGACGTCACCAAAGAGCGTACTCGCCAAAGCGCACGCGTTGCCCTGCGCGACCGCAAAGCCGACGAGGCCTATCAGACATGGCTGCGCGAACTGCGCGACCGCGCCACGGTTGAGACGAAACTCAACGAGGGCTAGTCCCCGGTTAGCGCTGTCGTTGAAATCGCCCGAGGGTTTGGTGGTTATAGCTTTATAGCGCCAACGACCGCCGGGTGGCGGTTGCAGCCGTTTTTTACTGATTATCGACAAGTCAATAAAATGGCACGGAACGACCGCCTGGCGGTCGATTGACCTCGAAAGCCAATATCGCTGGTAGAGGCCGTAGGGCTGCTGGCTTCGACATTCGCACCTAATGCGCCAAACTTACTTAACGCGACCCAGTGCGCGGCGCTACCGCCTCGCGCCCGACATATGTCGGGACGAAAAAAAACGAGGCCTGCCTGCTCGCGCAGACAGCGCCTCGTTTTTGGCGTTAAGCGAAGCCGATTAAGCCGTCGCTGCCGCTTCTGCGCGACGCAGCGATGCTTTGCGCTCATGCTCTTTCAGGAAGCGCTTGCGTAGACGAATCGTCTTCGGCGTGACTTCCACCATTTCGTCGTCTTCAATAAATTCCACCGCGTACTCAAGCGTGAGCTTGATCGGCGGCGTGAGGATCATGTTGTCGTCTTTGCCCGAGGAGCGCACGTTGGTGAGCTTCTTCTCTTTGATCGGGTTCACTACGAGATCGTTGTCGCGGCTGTGGATTCCGACCAACATGCCTTCGTAAATGATGTCGCCCGGCTCAACAAACAAACGACCGCGATCTTGCAGGAAGAACAGCGCGTAGCCCACGCCCACGCCGTCGTCTTGGCTAATCAACACGCCGTTGCGACGACCAGGGATTGAGCCGCGATGCGCGCCGTAGCCGTCAAACACGTGGCTCATCAAGCCGGTGCCGCGCGTCAAGTTCATAAATTCGTTTTGGAAGCCGATCAAGCCGCGCGCAGGGCAGCTGTATTCGAGACGTGCACGACCGCGTCCGTCGTTTTCCATATTCAGAAGTTCCGCGCGACGCTCGCCGAGCGCCTGCATCACGCCGCCCTGATGGCCCTCTTCGACGTCGACCGTGAGCGCTTCCATTGGCTCATGCTGCACGCCATCGACCATTTTGTAGAGCACCTGTGGTTTGCCCACGGCCAGCTCGTAGCCCTCGCGACGCATATTTTCCACGAGGATCGTGAGGTGCAGTTCGCCACGACCCGACACGCGGAAGATGTCCGCGTCTTCGGTATCTTCGACTTTGAGCGCGACGTTCGCGAGCAGTTCTTTTTGCAGACGTTCGCGGATTTGGCGCGAGGTCACAAATTTGCCTTCGCGACCGGCTTGTGGCGACGTGTTGACGCAGAAGCTCATGGTCAGCGTGGGCTCATCCACAGCGATGGGCGGCAAGCCTTCCGCGCCTTCTTTGTCGCACAGCGTATAGCCGATGCCGATTTCTTGAATGCCGGTCACCGCGACGATGTCGCCCGCCGTGGCAAATTCAGCTTCAACGCGCGAGAGACCTTTGAACGTCAACACCGAATTGATCTTGGCCATGCCGCGATCCTCAGTGCCGTAGCGCATCGCGACTTGTTGGCCCGCTTTGACCGTGCCGCGCACGACGCGACCAACGCCGATGCGGCCGACGTAGCTGTTGTAATCCAGGGCGGAAATTTGCAGTTGCAACGGCGCATCGTTGTCGAGCGTCGGCGCAGGAATTTTCGAGAGCACGGTATCAAATAACGGCTCCATCGTGCCGCCGTGTTCGCCGTCGACGAGCGTTGCCCAGCCATTGAGACCGCTGGCGTAAACAACCGGAAAGTCCAACTGCTCTTCGGTCGCGCCGAGCTTGTCGAACAGCTCAAACGTTTGGTTCACCACCCAATCGGTACGCGCACCGGGGCGATCCACTTTGTTCACCACAACGATGATTTTCATGCCGAGCGCGAGCGCTTTTTTGGTCACGAAACGCGTTTGTGGCATCGGGCCTTCAACGGCGTCAACGAGCAGCAGCGCGCCGTCGACCATCGAGAGCACGCGCTCCACTTCGCCGCCGAAGTCGGCGTGACCCGGTGTGTCGACGATGTTGATTCGCGTGCCTTTGTAGGTCACGGCACAGTTCTTCGCAAGAATCGTGATGCCACGCTCGCGTTCGATGTCATTGCTGTCCATCACGCGCTCGCCGACTTGCTCATGCGCGGCGAAAGTGCCCGACTGCTTGAGCAGGCAGTCAACCAGCGTGGTTTTGCCGTGGTCAACGTGAGCAATGATGGCGATATTGCGAAGACCGGAGTTCGCGCTGGATGTCATGAGAGAGCCTTGAAACGCCTTCACTCGGAACGCGCCGAAAACGGCGTCAATTCCTGATGTGAGGAAGGCAGGTGAAGAAAACCCTCGATTTTACTGCGATGCAGCAAGAAGCGATAGAGCTTTCTGCCTATCGCTTCCCGCTTTCAGCAAATCTACCCGCGCGGGTCCATCCCCGGCGTCGCGGTGATCTTGTGAATCGTCAAGTCGGCACCGTTAAATTCCTCTTCGGCATCGAGACGCAAGCCCACGAACGTCTTCAATCCGCCGTACACAATCGCCGAGCCAAACACGGCGATCACGATGCCCATGAGCGTGCCGACCACCTGCGAACCCAGCGCAACGCCGCCCAAGCCGCCTAGCGCTTTACTGCCAAAAATGCCCGCCGCAATGCCGCCCCACGCGCCGCAAAGGCCATGCAGCGGCCAAACGCCGAGCACGTCGTCGATCTTCCAGCGGTTCTGTGTGAGCGTGAACATATAGACAAAAATTCCGCCAGCGATGCCACCAACCGCAAGCGCACCGATTGGGTGCATAACGTCAGAGCCCGCGCAAACGGCAACCAAGCCCGCCAGCGGGCCGTTGTAAACGAACCCCGGATCGTTCTTGCCGACGAAAAGCGCTACCAACGTGCCGCCCACCATTGCCATGAGCGAATTCACCGCCACCAGGCCGCTGATTTTGTCGATGGTCTGCGCGCTCATCACGTTAAAGCCGAACCAGCCGACCGCGAGAATCCACGCGCCCAGCGCCAGAAACGGAATCGACGACGGCGGATGCGCAGCAATCTGACCTTGTTTGCCGTAGCGCCCTGCGCGCGGCCCTAAGAGGAGCACCGCGATCAAGCCAATCCAACCGCCGACGGCGTGTACGACGACCGAACCCGCGAAGTCGTGAAACTCTTCGCCGAACGTCGCTTTGAGCCACGCCTGAATGCCGAAACCTTGGTTCCATGCGATGCGCTCGAAAATCGGATACACGAACGCCACCAAGAGCATCGTAGCCACCAGCTGCGGGCCAAACTTGGCGCGCTCGGCGATACCGCCCGACACAATCGCCGGAATCGCGGCGGCGAACGTAAGCAGAAAGAAGAACTTCACCAGCTCGTAGCCGTTTTTCGCCGCTAGCGCATCCGCCGGCCCGAAGAAGTTGGCACCGTAGGCGATCCAGTAGCCGATGATGAAATACGCAACCGTGGAAACGGCGAAATCGGCCAAAATTTTCACCAACGCATTGACCTGATTTTTCGCGCGAACCGTGCCCAGCTCCAAGAAGGCAAACCCGGCGTGCATGGCCAAAACCATAATCGCGCCGAGCAAGATAAAGAGCGTGTCGTTGGCTGTTTTAAGTGCTTCCAATGTTCCCCCAATGGTGTCTGAAAATATTTGCACCAAAGCAAGCAATACTCATGCCCGATAACGGTGCATGTAAGCGATTGATTTATATGGATTTTTAATTGTTCCGGGAAAATCTCGCGCCGCGACGTTGCACCAAAATGGACAACCCGCATCGTTTTGCACCAATTTGTCGCCGAGCACCCGACTACGCCACGCCCTCCTTCAACAGCTTTTTGTGACGAGCGACCGCCAGCTGGTCGTTTCAACGACGTTTCTTATATTGTTGATTGTTTAACTAAATCCGCCAAAAGCGCCACCCGCCGGTCACTCGCGCGATAAAGCTGTAACAGCCACCCGTTCCGACACGCACCGTCACTAACCCGACACACGCGACCATGCCCGCGTGCCGTTGTCGCTACCATCGGTTTTTGTTTTTTGTTTAAGGAGCGCGAGATGCGTCGTCGACTGAATGTGATTTTGGGTATGGGTTTGGCGGCGACGACTTTGTTCGCAAGCTCGGCCTTCGCGCAGCCCGCCGCCTACCCGAACCGCCCGATTCGCCTGATCGTGCCCTTCCCGCCGGGCGGCGCGACCGACATCATCGGTCGCACGCTGGCGCAAAAACTCACCACGCAACTCGGGCAAACGGTGATCGTCGACAACAAGCCGGGCGCTGGCGGCACGCTCGGCTCGACCGAGGCGTCGAAGGCCGCGCCCGACGGCTACACCTTGCTGTTGGCGACCAACTCGACGCACTCGATTGCGCCGCTTTTGTACAAAAACATCGCGTATTCCGCGCTCAAAGATTTCGCGCCGATTTCCGAAGTGGCAACAGCGACCAACGTGTTGATTGTGACGCCCGGCTTGCCGGTTAAAGACGTGCGTGAACTGGTGGCGCTGGCCAAATCAAAGCCCGACACGCTCAATTTCGCCTCCAGCGGCAACGGCACCATCGTGCATTTACAAACCGAACTGTTCAAGCTCGTCGCCGGTGTGCAACTCACGCATGTTCCGTACAAAGGCACGGCGCTGGCGATTCCGGACTTAATCAGCGGCCAAACGCACTTGATGTTCGACTCGTTGGTCTCCGCGTTGCCACACATCAAAGGCGGCAAGGTCAAAGCGCTCGCCGTGACGTCCACCAAGCGCACCTCGCTGCTTCCAGACGTTCCAACGGTCATCGAATCGGGGCTGCCGGGCTACGAGGTGAACACCTATTTCGGATTGTTCGCACCCGCAGGCACGCCCCCCGAAATCATCACTCGCATTCAACGCGAAGCCGCAACCGCCGTCCGAAGCAGCGACGTGCGTGAGCGCTTCGCCAGCCAAGGCGCGGAACCCGTCGGCAGCACGCCAGAAGCACTCACCACGCTCATCCGCAGCGAAACCGAAAAATGGAAACGCGTTATCGACAGCGGGCGAATCAAGGTTGAGTGATTCTCCGTAGGCGCGGACCCGGCCGCGCTTCCCCGGCGCACGGAGCGACGCTGTGTCGTCGCCTACGTGGCCTCAGCGTCGGCGCAACAACCGCCGGCGCATTAGCGTCCGCTGCGCCCAAAGCGTTATTCCGGTAATCATCAGCCCGATAAACGCCAATGCGGTCAGCACATTCATCAACCCGGACCAGCGACCGGCCCAGACGCCTTCATGCAGAACACGCGGCCATGCGGTGCGCCCTTCGACCAAACCCGCGGATGTAACGGCGATGGTTTTCGCTTCGCCCTTGTCGTACACCCGAACGCGCGTCGCGCCGCCCTGTGGACGCACCCAAATGACATTTGCCAAATCGTGTTTGGTCGCTATCACTTTGATAGCGTCGCGCAACGGAACGATAGGACCTTCAATTTTTTTAGGCGGCGGATTAAAAGTAATGCCCCACGCCAACGCCAACCCCGTGAGAGGTGAGAGCACGAGCAGAGGCAACATCGTCCACGCGCCGGCTCGATGCCAGCCGCCAAGGGAGTTTCGCCAAAACGGCCAACCCATAAAGAGCCCTAGAAAAATCATCAAAACGGTCGCAATGGTTGATGCAGTCACTAGCCAGCCTAGATCGAGCAAAAAATTCTCGTGCATCCGACGCGCGGTCGTAAACACCACGGACCAAGAAGTGTCGTCTGCGGTCACGAGTTCGGTGCGACCTAAGTGAATGCGTTTGGAGGGCCCCGTACGTCCCTCGGACAGAATGACTTGATTGTCGTAAGCGCGCACATTGAGGGTGGTCATCTTTTTCTGCGGATCAAACTTCTCCAGCACCTGCTCAATTTGCTGCAAGCTCACACTGCGTCCATGCACCGCTTGATCGCTGACCACCGGCTCGACGGAAAGAATCAAGCCCGTGACAAAAACAATGGCCAACGGAATCGCAAATAACAACGCGACCCAACGATGCAATCGCAAGAACCAAGGTTTAACGCGCAGATAAAGCCCCATGAATTCGTCCTCTGAGTAGAGTGTTTGGTGCCACCATCTTACCGCTCGTGTGAATTGCAACGTAGTCGCGGTTAGCAGCGGCGAGAGCGAATGCACCCGAGCGCGTAGGCGCGAGAGGTTGGATATCTCGGCGCGGAGAAAGAGGGCTTCTATGCGCGCATCGGCGTCGTAGGGTGCATACGCGAAGCGTCATGCACCGGTCGCGTGCGGTGGCGGATTGGCGTTTCGTGGCTCACCACGTGTGTCGCCGTTGGCGGATGACGCTTCGCGTATTCGCCCTACCTTGCTACGGCCATCATGGAGCGAATCCGTTGAAGAACCACGATGCGAACGCGTATTGAGTCGGCATCGTTGGCAACAACAGAAGCAAACATAGGAATAACAACCATGTCCATTGCTTGCGATTTCTGTCGCACTTCAACATAGCAAGGCTTAGCCATGGATACCAAAACAACGCGATTAGTAACCAAGTTTTCGCGTTAGTGGGATGTGCATCTAACTTGAAAAATGTGAACCACGTAACGGCAACAAAGCCTGCGTGCAGAGCACATGCTGTTCTTACGAATGTCTCGTTTTGAAACAACCTATTCATTCTTTGAACCACCATCTTGCAATTCGGCAATGGGACGTCGCAAATAGTCATGACAATCTGGCCTGCGCCTTGTCGATCAACATGTCAACCAGTGCCTCTCAGAATAAGCGCAAGCGTGATCGCGGAACTTTGTGAACTCAACAACTCACACTATTCTGATTCAACCACAAGCGGCGGCAACGTTTGTCCCACGTCCCTCGCGTACGTGGAAGACCGCCAACAGCTTTATGCCACCAACGACCAACCAGCGGTCGTTTCAGCCGTTTTTTATAGCTTATCAACAATTACATTAAATCACCGCAAACAACCACCAGTCTGTCGTTCGAGCCCAAAAGCTATACCTGCAAAATCCATATCCATACCCGCTGCGTTCTCCACACCACGCGCTGCGCGCCTCGACGCTCCCGAACCTTCGCAGCGCAGCATCCGTCGCGGCACCACCGACGAACGATGTTCGCCCACGTCCGACGCGCGAGCACATTGAGTACGTGCTGAACTTCCGCGACCCGCCCATCGCGCTGCGGGCATAAACTATGTGGCTACGCGTTGGGGTTGCACCCCGCGCCCTACTCACAAAAGGATTTCTCACATGAAACGCACTCTGCTTGCTGCGCTGATCGCAACGGCTGGACTGGCGCTGGCCACTGGCGCATCGGCTCAAAATTTCTTCCGCATCAACACCGGTGGTGTGGCGGGCACGTACTACCCGATTGGTGGCTTGATCGCCAACGCGATTTCGCAACCAGCCGTGCCTAATCTCGTTGCTACGGCTGTGGCGAGCAACGGCTCGGTCGCGAACGTGAACGCGATTGTCGGCGGCGGCGCGGAGTCTGGCTTTTCGCAGGCCGACGTTGCGTACTGGGCCTACTCCGGCACTGGCACTTTTGAGGGCAAAGCCAAGATTACCGACCTGCGTTTGATCGCGAACTTGTACCCCGAAAGTTTCCACCTCGTGGCGCGCAAAGGCGCGAGCATCAAAACGATTGCGGACCTCAAAGGCAAGCGCGTTTCGCTCGACGAACCGGGCTCGGGCACGTTGGTGAATGCGCGCGCTATTTTGGCGGCGTACGGCGTGACGGAAAAAGACATCAAGCCAGAATTTTTGAAGCCTAACGCCGCTGGCGAAAAGCTCAAAGACAACTCGCTTGACGCGTTCTTTTTCGTGGGCGGTTATCCGGCGGGCGCGATTGCAGAATTGGCCGCGACGGGTGGCATCGACATCATCGCGATCTCCGGCCCTGAGGCCGAAAAGCTCTCGAAGCAATTCGGCTTCTACTCGGCCGACACCATTCCTGCGGACACGTACAAAGGCGTGGGCGCAGTGAAAACGCTGGCCGTTGGCGCGCAGTGGGTGACGAGCGCGAAGCAAGATGCGACGCTCGTCTACAACATCACCAAAGCCATGTGGAGCGACAACGCTCGCAAGGCACTCGATTCGGGCCACGCAAAGGGTAAAGCCATCGTTCGCGCCAACGCAATCGCGGGCGCGGGCATTCCGTTGCATGCGGGCGCGGAGAAGTTTTACAAAGAAGTTGGGTTGTTGAAGTAATTCGCAACACGCAAGGAAGGCCGGTTCTGTCCGGCCTTTTTTTGTTGCGGTAAGCGGCACACGTAGTTTCCATCGTGGGGCGGGCAGTGCCCGCTCCCGCACCTCGGTAGGCGACGACTTGGCGTCGCTCAATGGTGCCCAGCGCGGCCAAGTCCGCGCCTAAATTGATGCATCGCCCCTCCAAATTTCATGACGGTTAGGCCACTATGAGCACACTCATCATCGACGACAAAGCCGTCGCCGAACTCGAAACGAAGTACGACAGCGAGATGCGCTTTCGGCCGATGGTGAACGTGGCATTGAAGGCGGTGACCTTTCTGCTTATCGCGTTGTCCGCCTTCCACTATTACACGGCGGGATTCGGACTGCTACGCGAGGCGACGCACCGCGGCGTGCACCTTGCGTTCGTGTTGGCGCTGATTTTTCTAGTTTTTGCCTTCAGCAAAAAAGAAGGCGTGCAACGCGAGCCGAGCTGGCACCATCCGCTCGGTTTACCGCTCTACGATTGGCTGTTTGCGTTGATGGCCGTGGCGTCAGCGCTCTACATTCCGTACGTCTTCGACGACCTTGCGTTTCGTATCGGCAACCCGGACCCGAGTGACGTGGTCATGGGCACGATATTGATTGTGTTGCTGCTCGAAGCGACACGCCGTTCGATGGGTTGGCCGCTGCCGATCATCGCGATCTCGTTCATGGCCTATGCGATGTTCGGGCCGGTCTTTCCGGGGCTGCTCAAGCACGCGGGCGCGACGTGGGCGCAGGTGGTGAACCATCAATACCTGACGAGCCAAGGCGTTTATGGCATCGCGGTGGGCGTCGTGGCGACCTATGTTTTTCACTTTGTCTTGTTTGGGGTGCTGGCCACGCGCATTGGTCTTGGGCAATTGTTCTTAGATGTCGCATCCGCATTCGCCGGCAAATACGCGGGCGGTCCAGCGAAGGTGAGCGTTTTCGGCTCGGCGATGTTTGGCATGCTGTCGGGCTCGTCGGTGGCGAACGCGGTGACGGTGGGCTCACTCACCATTCCCGCGATGATTAAGGTCGGGTATCCGCGCCACTTTGCGGGCGGCGTTGAGGCGGCGGCCTCTACCGGCGGACAAATCACGCCACCGATCATGGGTGCGGCAGCGTTCTTGATGATCGAATTTTTGGGCTTGCCCTATTCCACGATTGTGATCGCGGCTATCGTGCCGGCGTTCATGCATTTCTTCGGCGTGTTTTGGCAAGTTCACTTTGAGGCAAAGCGCACGGGCTTGCGTGGCTTGACCGCCGACGAGCTGCCGAGCGTTAAGGAGAGTTTTCGCAAACGCTGGCCTACGCTGATTCCGTTGGTGCTGTTGGTCGGCACGTTGATGAGCGGATTCACGCCGTACGTGTCGGCGTTTGCCGGAATTACGAGCTGCATCATTGTCGGCATGACGACCGGCGAGAAGGGAAATACCGCCTCCGGACTCGGGCTGATGCTCGGGCTGCACGCGGTGCTCGCGCTCATCATTTCTGGCGTGCTTGAGGGCTACGGCGTCGTGCTGTTTGCGGTCGCCACCGTCGCGTTTTTGGTGCTGCTGAAAACGCTGAATCTACCCGCCCGATTCACGCGCGCGGAGCTCATTGATGCGTTTTCGACAGGTGCAAAATATGCGCTTGCGGTGGGCGCGGCTGCGGGCACGGTGGGCTTGGTTATCGGCGTGGTGACGATGACTGGTGTGGGCTTTAAGGTCAGCTATATCGTTAACGCTGCGGCGGGATCGATGGCAGAGTTTTTTGTCAACGTGCTGCCCGCGTGGCTGATTGGCAAACAGGCGTTGATGCTGCTCTGCGCATTGTTTATGACCGGGTTTGTGTGCGTGTTGATGGGCTGCGGTATTCCCACCACGGCCAACTACATCATCATGGTGACGGTAGCGGCGCCTGCGCTGGTGCAGATGGGCGTGGAGCCGATCGTTGCGCATTTCTTCGTGTTTTATTACGGTGTGTTGGCCGACATTACGCCGCCGGTGGCGCTGGCCGCGTACGCCGCTGCCGGCATGGCGAACTCGGACCCGTTTAAGACCGGAAACACGGCGTTTCGCTTGGGGCTAGGCAAAGCGTTGGTGCCGTTTGTATTCGTGTTTTCGCCCGCATTGCTGCTGGTGACCAAGGGCTTTACGTGGAGCGCGTTTGCCGTTGTGTTCACCGCTTGCATCGTGAGCATCTTGTTGCTGGCCGCGGCGTTGTCGCGCTATCTGTTGGTAGAAATGAAAGGCTGGGAACGCGCGCTGACGTTTGCGGGTTCGTTAATCATGATCGCGCCGGGCATTCATATGCTGGGGCTCGGGCTGCTCGTGGTGTCGCCGATGCTAATTAGTCAATGGATGCGTTCTAGGCAAGCGCTGACTAGCGTTAGTGGCACGTAGCTAGGATCGTCAGCTTCGTCAGCGAAAAGGGGAACTGACGCGTTGTGCTGTTCGTCCTACAGACATCGTTGCCGATTTGGCGAGAATGGTCAGATGAACTTTTCATATTCCCCCCGCCGCTTTGCGGCCCCCGCCCTGGTCGCTGCGTTTGCGCTGGCATCA
Organism: Casimicrobium sp.; assembly: GCA_040079845.1. Lineage (GTDB taxonomy): Bacteria > Pseudomonadota > Gammaproteobacteria > Burkholderiales > Casimicrobiaceae > Casimicrobium. The sequence continues at coordinate 62,660 of JBEBJR010000026.1, forward strand.
GTTTTTTCTGGCTCCGTTGCCGCGAGCGCGGGCATCGTGCCGTCGCTGAACGGTAAGTACCCGGTCGGCTGCAGCAACGTGGAGCAAGACTTTTCTCGGCTGCGAGCGGGCGAAGCGGCGTCGGATTACTGGGAGGGCAATCCGCTCTCTGACGGCTCCCATTACGTGACTGAACTCTTGGTGAGCCCCGCCGATGTGTTGACCTACAAAGTCACCGTGCCGACCGCCAGCCAGATCGACGTTTTTGAGAAACAAGGCGGCAAACAATTGCAGTACGCTGCGATTACCTGCTACCCGACGACAGCCGCCAACACGCGCGCGGACTATGTGCTGCCGTCGGGCGTCAAAGTCTTGAAGATGCAGCGCGGCGCTGAAGCCCCGATCATCGGCACTAACCCGGACGTGGTGGACGGTAAATGGCCGCTACTGGTCATGAGCCACGGACTCGCGGGTTCGCCGCTGGGCGACGATTACGTCCAGGTGATGGCCCGCTTGGCGGCTGAGGGCTATGTCGTGTTTGCGCCGTTTCACGCCGATGCGCGCTATTCGCGTATTCATATCGACGACGTAGCCGATGCGTTTTACGTGTTCACAAAATACGCCGAAATTGCCGAGATGGAGGCGATTCGTCCGCTCGGCCTGAAGCAAGGGCTCGACTTCATTTTGTCGCGGCCTGAATACAGCAACGCGGTCGACCAAGACCGTATCGCCGGTTTCGGCGCGTCGTTGGGCGGCATGGCGATGATGCTGGTGCAAGGGGCAAAGCTCACCACAAGCTGGGGCGGCGCTGAGCGCGTGATCGTGCGCGACAATCGCTACAAAGCCGTCGTCGGCTATGTGCCGTACTCCGGGCAGAGTTTTCTCCCCGCGTTCGGCGACAGTAATGGTGGTGTCGCGAGCGTGCGCGTGCCGTACCTTGGCATCGGCGGCACGGCGGACGTAGTCGCGCCGATTAGCCGTACGTCGCAAATGATTGAAGCGCTCGGTGGATCGAAATACTTCGTGACGATTGAGGGCATGCCGCACGGATTTCGGATCGAAGATGCACCGGAAGTGTTCGGTTGGACGTTCATGTTTTTAAATGCGCACCTCTCGCGAAATCAAGCGGATCGAGTGGCTTTTCATGCCGTCGATAACGTTCCAACCAGTGCAGACGACCGGGTGAAGATTCGCAAAACGCTCGCATGGGGTTCGCGCGACGAGCAAGAAGTCGTTGAGTACGTCAATCCACAAGGAAAACATTTCATGACCGGCCGCGCGAGCGAAATTGCGTTGCTCGACGCGCTGCCGACGCTGTGGCAGCGCACCGGCCAGCGATTCGCGACCTGGCGCACCGACGCCCCTCTCGGCAGCCAACTGTGCCGTATCTACGCGTCAGACAACACCGGGTTGAGCACTCATTTCTACAGTTCGACCGATTCGGATTGCGCGCTAGTTCGCGCGCAGAGTTGGGCCCACGACGAGGGATACCCGATGCGGGTTCAGGACTTCTTGCCGCAAATCGCGATTTTTCCTGCACCGCCTCCAGCCTGTCCGGCTGACACGGTGAAGATTCATCGCTGGTTCAATACGCGTTTGGTCAATCACCGATATCTTACGGAGTCTGTGGCTGCCAGAACACTACCGAGCGCCGACCAACGCGCTGAGGGTCCCGTGTTTTGTGCGGCAAAATACGAGGATTAATGCCTTGAAGAGAGCCCAATGCGCCCGACTATCGCTTTTCGAACTGTTCTGCCCGTGCTCGCGCTGCTCGCTAGCTCGACTTTCGTGACTTTCGCAACGACAGCGGCGGCGCAAACGGCAATACGTTGCGACGCCAACGGCAAGACAACGTACGGCGAAGCGCCGTGCAAGCCCGGTGCCACGGCCACCGAGATCGCCCCGACCCAAGAGAGCAAGCAACAGCGCGAAGACGGCAAAGCCGCGCGCGAACAAATTCGTCGAGATACAGCCGCTGTCGATAAGCGCATGGATGATCGATTCAAGCGGGACACGGTGGGCGGCGCTAAGCCCGCGACTACGACAAAGGTCGTGACCTCAGAAGGCAAAGCACCTAAAAAAGCGGCGTCGAAGGCCAAAGCCCGAAAAAAAGAAGGATCCGCCACCAAGGTTCGCGCGAAAAAAGCGCCCAAGGCCGCAAAAGCACCGAAGCGTTCTAAGCTATATCGCAGCGGCACTCGCACCGCCGCGCCACTTTAGTCATACCGTGTCACGCGCACTTAGTCGGGTTGGGGTTGGGGTTGCCCTTGCTGTTGTCTCAGCGGCCCTAGCGTTGTCGGGTTGCTCGACGCAACCCCAGCGCCCAGGGGTCAATTACCCGCCGGTGGCTGCACCCCGCGCACCGAGCGCTCCCGCGCCTGTGCAAGCGCCACCGCCCGTTCGCGCGATCGAGTGGCAAGCCTCGGGGTCCGGACGTGATGTCGCGTACGAGCGAAGCTCGCTGCTGACCGAGACGTTCTATCGCAACGCGGATGTTCTGCTGCAGCAAGTCGCGCGAAGCGGGGCGATGGGCATCAATCGCGGCTGGGAAGCGAACGCGAGAAAAGGCGCCGAGTGGTTCATTGAGGAGCAACGCTTCGCCGACACCATCATCGGCGCGGGCGTGAACCGCAACCGCGCCGACCTGATTGACTCGGGGATTCGCGCGTTGGAGTGGGGGTTTGCTCAACAAGCCCCGGACGGAAGTTTCCCGTGTCGGGACAATTTTTTGAGCGCGAGCTATTTCGTCGCTGCGGCGGGTCACTCCCTTTGGTTGTTGGATCGGTCCGGCAGCGGTCAAGCATTTGAGCCACGACTGGCGGCGATGCGCAAACCGCTTGAACGCGCAGCACGATGGCTCATGAGCAACGCGGAATTGCCATCGGTCACTTCGCAAAGCGACGCGTTCGCTTCTCGCTATTTCTTGACCGGCTATGCGCTGGCTATTTCGGGGCAAGTGTTGGCCTCGCGCGAACTTGCTGTCGCGGGCGAAGCGAGCGTGCGTCGCGGACTCGGACGGCAATTGCCGTCGGGTGCATTTCCTGAAAATGGCGGTTTTGACGCGAGCTTTCAGGCAGAAGCCTTGGTTTACTTACTTCGCTACTTTGACCACGCCGCGACCCCGTCGATGCGCACCGCGACTGCGGGCGCTTTAAGCCGTGGGTTGCAGTGGCTCAACGAGCGCGTCAACGCACAAGGCGTCATCTCAACGACTGGGAATACGCGGGCGGGCGCAGGTAAGGAGCGAGATCGCACCGGGCAACCGCGCAGAATTAGCGCTGTGGCCGTGTCGCGCGCGTTTGGATTGGCGCGCTACGTTTTGGACGATGCCGAGCGGTATGAACGCCTCGCACGCCTCGTCGCGTTGGCGAAGCAGGCGAACTAACAACGCCCCCAGCGCCGAAATCCGGGTGACGCATATGTCGACAGCACCGCCGCTGGGTTGATGGCAGCGCGGCAGCGCCGCTTTCTCTCGCGAGATATCGGCGCGCAGCTTGGGTTTGATGGCACCAACTGTGGGGTGAATTACAGCTTTTACCGTTAAACGACCAGCCAGCAGTCGTTTCAGGCAATTAAATCAATGAGTTGACTTATAACGAATATTGGCTGCAACGACCACCGGCTAGTCGTTGCGCTTGTAGAGCTATAAAGCCGACCGTGCCATAGCGAGACGTCTATCGCCGAAACCGAGCCATGCTCGCGTAGAAACCGCTCCGCCCGCGCAAGTTCAATTGTCTGATTTGCGTTGAGCAACCATTAAGACTTGTCCGAAACCCACTACAGTTGGCTTTGTCATTTACACATTTACACTTACTTTTTTTATGAGCTGGGGGCAGGTCAACATGAAACGACGTTTCACGCAATAATTTTTTTTTGAGCAGCATTTTGGTATGCGCGAGCATGCTTTTGAGCGGCGCAGCCGTCGCGTCGCACATGCGCGCGGCTGTGATGAGCGCAAGCATCACTGCGACTGGTGCGGTGACCGGCACACTCCTGACCGGTTGGGCGAAGGGCGACGCGGAGAGCACCGAAGGAATTAATGTCTACGCCCTCAGCGACACAAACCGCGCGAACTCACTTGCTAGCGTCACCATCAACAACACCGTGATCGACGCAACCGACCCATCCTTCGACGTCGCATCAGCATCGTTCGCATTCAATTTCGGGCCTACCGGCTTGAATCTTGCCGCCGGCACCTACGTGCTGCGCCGCGACAACTGCTGCCGGATTGGCGGTATCGCAAACGGCGCGCCGTCGAACTTGTCGTCCGAGGCCACAGTGACGTTTGGCTCCGCCAATCGCTCGCCCGTCTTCGCGTCGACGCCTTACGCACGCGTTGCTCGCAGCCAACCGTTCAACTTCTTCATCAACGCCAGCGACCCAGATGGTGGCTCGGTTACGTACGCGCTCGTGACCAACATCAGTTTTCCTAACTACGGTGCCCCTGCGATTGCCGGCTTGACGCTCAACACCTCCACCGGACAGTTGTCGATGTCGAGCACGAACACCGCTGCGCTGGTTGAAAACGGCACCTACGCGGTGAAAGTTCGCGCTACCGACAGCTCAGGCGCTTTTGCCGACTGGGACGTGCTGCTGCTCGCGTTGACCACCAGCAACGTCGCGCCAGTGATCGCCACTCCACCAGGCGGTGCTAGCCAGACCGTTATGGCGGGTCAATCCTTGGTAATCACCATTTCCTCGACCGACGCGGACGCCGCTCAAAACGTAACGCTTCAAGCGCAGGGTCTGCCGGCCAACGCGACGTTCACGCCGAACGCTCCGGGCAACCCAACGGGCGGCACGATTGTGTTCAACCCACAGCCTGGTCAAGCCGGTCAAACGTTTGGCTTCAACATCGTGGCCACCGACAACGATCAAGCCTTCCCGCTTAGCACCACGCTCAATATGCAAATCACGGTGACGGCGGCCAGACCCGTTGATATCCCCACCATGAATCAGTGGATGCTGATGCTGCTCGCGACGCTGCTGGCAGGTGCCGCATGGTTCAGCGCACGCCGCAATCGCGCGTAACGACCACGGGGTGTGGTAACCCGCCACGAAAAACGGCACCTTTCGGTGCCGTTTTTTTTTTGGCGCGTCGATTAAATCCGCGCTCCCAGCGTTAGGCGATCAAACGCGTTTGTCGCGCACCGCTCATTGCGCGCCGCGCACTTCCAACTGTCTGTCGGCGATCGCGCTAAAGAATCCGCCCCCTCATCAAAGCCGACGTCGAAAGCGACGCAGCAGATCGGGATAGACAGATCGCGTTCACGGCATCATCTGGCTCAAGTACGTCGTGATGTCGTCTTCGTTGTTGCGAGAGCCTGCCGGGTTGAACGCATTGAGGATGTATGCACTGGTAACTGTGGCAACGCCGCGCATATGGCGCGTGATGAGCAAACCGTCGGTGGCCGCATTGACGAATCCGTCGCCGTCTATGTCGAGCTGCGATTTGATGTTATCGAGGTAAGCGGCAATCTGCGCCGCGTCGCGCGTGGCCGTCGCGCCGATCACGCCCGCAGAAATTGCATCGCCACGAACGCCCAGCATGTAGCGCAGGATCATCACGCCGTCGGTGGCAGCGTCATAGATCGAACCGTTGGCTGTACTTGCGTCTATGTTGAGCGAGGCAAATGCGGTGATGGTCGCGCTACTGGATGGCGAGCTGTCGCCGAGGACGTTACTAGCAACCACCGTGCAGCTATAGGCCATTCCAACGGAGAGCGGCGACACCACGATTGGCGACGTGGCCTGCGTCGCGCTCACTACTTGACTAGTCGTGACGTTGATGCAGCGCGCCGTGTAGCTGGTGATGGCTGAGCCACCGTCATCGGCAGGCGGCAGAAATGCAAGAGTTGCCTGACCGATTGCGTTGGGCGCAGCGGGAGTGACACCCTGCAAGGAGGGGGCGCCGGGAACGAAACCCACCTGCAGCGTCAGCGCAGAAGAGCTTGCGGCGTGGTAATTAGCGTCCCCGACGAATGAGGCAGAAATCGACCGTGAACCTGCGGTAGCGAACGACGTGTTGCAATAGGAAACGCCATTCACCGTGGGGTGACTACCGCTTCCGCAACCCGCAATTGCAACACCGTCGGCGCGGAAGGTAACGCCTCCCGTGACAGCGGTGCGCGAAACCGTGGCCGTAAGCACGACCGGCGCATTCACCGCCGCCGGGTCGACCGAGGTCGTCACGCCGACAGTAACGCTCGACTTCGTCACAGTTTGCGTGAGCACGGGTGACGTCGCCGCACCGTATGTGCTGCCGCCCAGATACACGGCTGTCAACGTGCGCGCGCCCGCTGCTGTTAGCGTGACAATACAACTCGCTTGCCCGGCAGATAACACGCGCGCTTCGCAACCGACTATGGGTGCTCCAGCATCAAAAAACTGCACGTTACCGGTCGGTGTTCCGTTGCTGCCAGACACCGTCGCCGTAAGCTGGAATGACTGCGCTGTAGTCGAGGGATTGAGGTTTGAACTCAGCGCGATTACTGGCGTCGCGACGGGAACCGCCGTCACTTCGAGCCGCACCGCACCGCCGTTGTAGGTGATCTGGAACGTGACGCCGTTCACGATGGTCGTTGCGTTGGCGGGAAGACCGACGAAGTTGCCGCTGAAACTAGAGTTGCCGTAGTCGATGATCCGGAATACGTCCCCCAATGCGGGCGCGTAGCCAGGTTTGAGTTTGATCACCAGCTGCGTCAGCGCAACGTTAACGACTGCCGTATCTGGAAGAACGAGCTGGCTATGTCCGCTACCCGCCGATGTGCCCGCCAGATAGACCTCGTAGCGCGCTCCGCTCGCAGCAAAGCTCACATTGGCATTGATGATGCGTGCCGGAATGGGTAATGCATTTGGCAAGACGAAGCCGGGAAACAGTGTCGCCGAATTGCGCACGACGATATCGCCAAACACCGCGCCGCCATTGGTTTCAAACCGCGTCGTGCTGCCATCCACGATTAAGCGCGGTACGCTGCTCAGACTCGAAGACATCAGGCGAAACGTACCGGCGGTGATGTTGACGTCGCGCGAAACCTTCATCGCGGCCACAAAGTTCACGCTCCCCGCTCCGGTTTTGTCGATCCCTCCCGCGCCCACAGGGCTCACGGTGCCAGCGCAGTCGTTGTCGGCGATCTCATCTTCAATCGTGACGGTTTCGTTGCTTTGCGGTGCCAAGACCACCGGCTGATTGCCGTGCACGAAGATGCCGTCCGCACAACCCTTTCCGTTAATGCCACCGCTGCCGCCTTGCGCGCTGTTTGTTGCAAACCTAGTCTCGCCACGAACTTGGAACGTGCCGCCCTTATGCACAAACGCTGCGCCCCCGAGCCCTGCGCCACCACCGCTATCACCGAACGCAGGACCACTGGCGCCTGCGGCAAAGCCACCATCTCCATAAGGGCCACCGAAACTCGCCGGCGGAGCGCCCCCACCGCCACCAA
>JBEBJR010000005.1:0-194042 GCA_040079845.1 Casimicrobium sp.
AGAGACAGTGCTGCACACATGCTTCAATCGCGGGTGGTCCGACACCGGATGCAGGCCGGCGTTACCGATCACGCGACCGTTCACCGTGGCTGCGAGCGAGCGTTGACGGGAATTCCCGTTGCTCATCGCGGGCACGCCCGCTCCCACAGATCGTCCGTAGCGGTGTTCGGCTCAGGCTCGCTTGCTTGTCCGCAGCGAGCCGGAGCCGAGCCTGAATGAAGTGTTTACTTCTTTTTCGCGGGCGCTTTTGCAGCCTTTGGATCTTTCGGCGCTTTCGGTTCCCGTGGTGGGAATTCGAAACCGATTTTCACATCGTCTTTCTTGCGCTCTTGCACGAGAAACGCCGAGAACGGCCGCTTAGTGCGCGTCGACACAAACTTCGTGAGCAAATCCGTTTTGCCGTCGGTCAAGAGCTTCACCATTTGCTCGCGCTCAATGGGCTGCTGCAAGATCATTCGGCCCGAGCGGAAATCGCATTTGCGCGGACGCTCTTTTTGCGCCGCTTGTTCGCAGATATAGGCAGTCTCGGTCTCGAAGACATTTTTTCCGCACTTTGGACACTTACCGATCGGCGTTTGATCGCTGAAATCTGGCGGCTCGGCGTCGTTGTCGTTGTCCCCGAACGAGAACTCGATTTCGAGCGCGTCGTTCATTTTGAGGTCAGCGTTAAACGCACGGCCAAGCTTCGAGCGGAAGCCTTCGAGCGGCCCGACTTTGCGGTCACGAATGAGCGTTTCCGCTTCTTCCACCGACAGCTGGCGACCCGCCAAAATTTTCCAGAAACCGTAATCGCACTTTGTGCAGGCGAACTTTTTGTAGTTCTCCTTCATCGGGCTCTGGCACTTGGGGCACGGCACCGACAAATCGGAGAAATCGCCGGGAATGGTGTCGCTCTCGTAACCCTTCGCAGCGGTCACGATGTACTTCGCCATCTCCACGATTTCAGCCATGAATTTTTCGCGGCTGAACTCGCCTTTTTCCATGCGCGCTAGCTGCGTTTCCCAGTTCGCGGTCAGCTCGGCTTGCGTGAGCTGCGGCACGTTCAAACCCGACAGCAAAGTAATGAGCGAGAAGGCTTGCGGTGTTGGTTTCAACACTTTTTCTTCGCGCACCAAATACTTTTGCAGAATCAGACCTTCGATGATCGATGCGCGCGTCGCTGGCGTGCCCAAACCCTTTTCTTTCATCGCCGCGCGCAGTTCTTCGTCATCGATGAGTTTGCCCGCGCCTTCCATTGCGGAGAGCAATGTCGCTTCGCTGTATCGCGCCGGTGGCTTTGTTTGCAGCTCTTTGGCGATGACTTCCGACGCTTTAGGCTTCTCGCCTTTTTCAACGATAGTCAGGTTGCCGGTTTCTTCGGTATCAGCTTCTTTACCGTACACCGCGAGCCAGCCTGCGTTGACCAGCACTTTGCCTTCGGACTTGAACGCTTCACCTTCAACGCGCGTGATTCGCGTGGTTTGCTGAAATTCGGCGGATGGGTAAAACACGGCGAGGAAGCGCTTGACCACGAGGTCGTACAGTTTCTCTTCGAGTTCGTTCAACGCCTTCGGCAATTGCAGCGTGGGGATGATCGCGAAGTGATCAGAAATTTTCGTGTTGTCGAATACGCGTTTGTTTGAAAGTCGCACATATTTCTTGTTGCGAATTTCGCGCGCGAACTGGCCGTAGCGGTTCGTCTCTTCAAGCTGTTCGAGTGTTTGGCCGACCGTCGGCACGTAATCCTCGGGCAGCGCGCGCGCGTCAGTCCGCGGGTAGGTCAGTACTTTGTGCTTTTCGTACAGTGCTTGCGCGAGCGACAACGTGGTGCGCGCCGAGAAGCCGAAGCGCGAGTTGGCCTCGCGTTGCAAGCTTGTGAGGTCGTAGAGCAATGGCGGCGCTTGTGTCGTCGGTTTGCTTTCTTCCTCTACGGTGCCGAGCTTGCCTTGACACTTCGCTGCGATGGCCTGAGCACGGACTTTGGCGTCTGCTTTCGCGGCATCAGGCGTATCAAAAATACGCTCAGCACGCGCGTGCTCGTCGTCGTTTTTCTTGAATTTTTCGTCGAACCAGCGGCCAGCATATTGCCCGGCTTTGGCGTCGAACGTGGCATGAACTTCAAAGTAAGTGCGGCTCACAAATTTGCGAATGCGCTCTTCGCGCTCCACCATCAGCGCGAGGGTTGGCGTTTGCACGCGGCCCACTGTCGTGAGATGAAAGCCGCCGCTTTTTGAGTTGAACGCAGTCATGGCGCGCGTGCCGTTGATGCCCACGAGCCAATCGGCTTCTGAGCGGCAGCGTGCGGCGTCGGCAAGCCCTTGCAGCTCGGAGTCGTCGCGCAATTTAGCGAAACCATCGCGAATCGAACCGGCCGTCATCGATTGCAGCCACAAGCGCTTCACTGGCTGTTTAGCTTTGGCGTGCTCTTGGATCAAACGAAAAATTAGCTCGCCCTCGCGCCCGGCGTCGCAAGCGTTGATGATGAGCGAAATGTCTTTGCGTTTGATGAGACGCGTGACTTGCTTTAAGCGATCCGCTGTTTTCTCAATCGGCTTCAACGCGAAGTGCGAGGGGAGCACCGGAAGTTTGGCGAAAGTCCACTTGCCGCGCTTGACCTCTTCGTCTTCCGGCTCGCCGATTTCCACAAGGTGACCGACCGCCGAACTGATCACATATTGATCGTTCTCGAAGTGGTCGCCGTCTTTTTTGATGTTGCCCAACGCCTTCGCAATATCGCTAGCGACGGACGGCTTTTCGGCAATGATGAGAGTCTTTGACATTTTTTTAGTGTAACCAGAAAGTCTTACGCGACTTCTTTAACGCTTGAAACTCGATAGGCTGAAGCTGTCAAATGGCGAGCGCAAACGCACTATCCACGCCGCTGCCAACGGCCTCCTGCAAGCTGTTCAATGGTGCCGGAAAGTTCGAGCATCGTTAGCTCTGTGACCACTTGGTCGACCGGCAGGCCGCTGCGCGATACGAGGGTATCGACGTCAACCGGCGTGTGTTCGATATGTGCGATGAGGCCATCGGATGGCGTCGACTTTGCCGCCGATTTCGCTGCCGATTTCGGTTTGCGAGCGGCGCGGGCACCTGGCACTGCTGCCTCCGGCGCAGGCGTGAGCTGCGCGTCAATACGCAATTCTTCGAGTACGTCCTGCGCGGTTTCTACGAGCTTCGCGCCTTGCTTGATGAGGTGGTGACAGCCTTTGTGAAAGGTCGAATGAATCGAGCCGGGAATGGCGAACACCTCCCGGCTTTGGTCGCCAGCCAGCCGCGCTGTGATCAACGAACCGGAGCGCATCGACGCTTCGACCACGAGGACGCCGAGTGACAAGCCACTGATGATGCGATTGCGGCGGGGGAAGTTTTCTGATGCAGGCGGCGTGCCCAGCGGGTACTCGCTAACGATCAAGCCGCGTTCAGCGATGCTGTGAGCGAGCACTTTGTTTTTCGCGGGATACACCCGGTCAATGCCAGTGCCGATGACGGCAATCGTGCTGCCCGCCTCAGTGTTGGTCGCGCGTAGTGCGCCCACGTGCGAGGCCGCGTCAATGCCCTCGGCCATGCCGGACACGACGCATACGCCGCGCTCCGCGAATGCTTGAGCGAAGGCCTCGGCGGTATCCGCGCCGCCTTGCGAGCAGCTGCGGGAACCGACCATTGCGATTGCGGGTTTGTCGAGGAGTTCGATGCGACCTTTTGCGTAGAGCACTATCGGTGCATCACCGCTTTCGAGCAGCGCCTTGGGAAATGCGCCGTGCGCCCACGTCAACAAATGATGATCAACGCTCGCATCGAGCCAGGCTAACGCTTCGTCGAGCTTGGCCTGCAACACTTCATCGGGGGGCGTGGTCAATACACGCGCGGATTTGTCGCCAACAATGGCAGTAAGCGTGCCGATGCTTGCTGAAAAAATGGCCGCTGCGTCGCCAAGCTCGGTCAGCAGCTTGTGTGCCGCGCGGCTGCCGACGCCATGCGCGAAGGCGAGGCGCAAAAAGTAAATATCGTCGGGGTGTGAGCTCATGCCAATGACAGGGAAACGCTGTGGTTAAAACAACAAGGGCACCGCGAAGGTGCCCTCTGTGCGAATCGGGACTCGCAAATTAGTTCGGATTCCTCACGATGTAGCTCGCGCGAACGTTTTCTTGTCCAGCGTTCATCACCATCGCGTAAGAAATTCCCTCGAACACGCGGTAAACAAACACCAATGCAACGCGCTCCTCCGGGATTTGCAATGTTGTTGGTTCAGCGCCAACCTGCTTGGGCCAGCCTGGCACCCAGTTCATTGGCGAATCCTTGAAGCGTGGATTGTCAAACGTTTCCGTTGGCTTGAAAACGGCCAACACGTGCCCCACTTCTAACCCGTGCCGTTTACCGAGATTGAGGGTGACGATGTTGGTCTTGCCTGCTTCCGAGACGCCGCTTGGCAGCGTCATGACGAAGCCGCTGACCCGTGCGTCGGGCGCATGCGGCACATACGACACGGTTTCCACCGGGGGTGCCGGAATCAGATAATCACCGACACGAATTTCCTGTTTCGACGTTGCGATTTCAAGTTTTGCCACGTCGCCGTCGCGCACGACTTTAGCGTCACCGAGATAGGTCGCCTCGTAGCCTATGATCTGCGGATCTTCTTCGTTATGCCGCCATTTGTACCAAGGGCGTGGCGGGATCGCGGGATCACGCAGCTCACGCTCTTTGCGGTAAATCTGGAACACTTTGCCCATCGCAGGTTTCACGCCAACGGCGTAAACCATATCCGACGCAGAAAACGCTACGCGCTCGCCGACTGATTTAACAATTTGCGGTGCATCGTCCAACGCCTCAGCACCGATCACGAGGTTGCGCAATGTGAACGGCTCAATATCCTCTGGCCGCAGGCTAGGAATGCCCGCCACCTCGCGCGCTTCCGAGCGCACTTGGGGGCCGAGGCGTACGAACGGGCGAGCGCCGTTGTCGCCTGCGCCACGAATGGACAGGCGCGGGCCACCGACCGCGTTTCGGTCCAGAACGATGACTTGGCCGGGATAAATCCAGTGCGGGTTCTTGATTTGGTCGCGGTTCATGCGCCAAACTTCGGGCCAGCGCCACGGCTGCTTCAGGAATTTGCCGGAAATACCCCAAAGCGTGTCGCCGCGCACCACCGTGTGTTCATCGGGCGCATTGGCGGCGACCTCAACCGGGGCCGGAGCCTGTGCCGAAGCGACCATCGTGGATAAACCCATGACGATTGCCGCTGCTACTGAGGCGATGCGGCGAGCCGGGGGCCGGGGGGCAGCCGAAAAAAAGGTGTGTTTCGTTAACATTCCGTGTCCTGCGAATTCTGCGGATCTTGAAGAAGGGGTGGCGGGTTGCGTCTTGGGAGGTGAAAGCGAAGAAAATATTGCGGCGTACCGCGCAAATTCGAGCTTGCAACCTTGCAAATGTCCCTAACCTTAAGAAATTACATGAAGATTGTGCATCCAGCCATCTGAATTGGCAAGTAAATGGCGCTACTAACTATTCTCGAATACCCCGATCCGCGTCTAAAACGCATCGCCACCCCGGTGACAGAGTTCACCCCGGCGATCAAGAAGCTGGTCGATGACATGGCTCATACGATGTATGAAGCGCCAGGCATTGGCCTGGCCGCAACGCAGGTCGACGTGCATAAACGCATTGTCGTGATCGACGTTTCGGAGAACAAATCTGATCTGCGCGTGTTCATCAACCCCGAAATTCTCGAGGCTGATGGCGAACTTTTGGGCGAAGAGGGCTGCCTGTCGGTGCCTGGCTACTACGACAACGTGAAGCGTGCGGGCCGCGTGAAAGTGCGCGCGCAAGATGCGACCGGCGCTGCGTTTGAGCTTGAAGCCACGGAGCTTTTGGCGGTTTGCATTCAGCACGAAATGGATCATCTTAAGGGCACGGTGTTTGTCGATCACCTCTCGCAGCTCAAACAGGTGCGGGTGAAAAACAAAATGAAAAAACGCCATCGCGAGGCCGAGCGCGGCTGATTTTCGCCGCGCGAACGTGCGTGGCGAAGCTTCCGCGACGGCTATATTCCCGACCATGAAAATCGTATTCGCGGGTACGCCCGCTTTCGCTGCCGTCGCGCTCAAAGCCATGCTTGACGCGGGCCTGAACGTGGTCGCCGTCTACACGCAACCTGATCGTCCCGCCGGACGCGGCATGAAACTCACGCCCTCGGCCGTCAAATCTCTCGCGTTGGAGCGCGGCCTGCCAGTGATGCAGCCGGTGAATTTCAAATCACCCGAGGCCGTAGCTGAGTTGGCCGCATTCGCTCCGGACGTCATGGTGGTTGCGGCGTACGGGTTGATCTTGCCGCAGGCGGTGTTGGATATTCCACGCAAAGTTTCTGGCTTTGGTTGCCTCAATATTCACGGCTCGCTGTTGCCGCGTTGGCGTGGCGCGGCACCGATTCACCGCGCGATTTTGGCGGGTGACGCGAAAACCGGTGTGGCGATCATGCAGATGGAGGCAGGACTCGATACCGGCCCTGTGCTCCTCGAAACCTTCACCACTATCGGCGCGCGCGAAACCACGGGGCAACTGCATGATCGGCTCGCGGTGCTGGGCAGCGAAGCGGTGGTGCATGTGCTCAAACGGCTAGCCAGCGGCGACGACGTGGCGAGCGTTCCGCAAGAAAAAGACGGCGTGACCTATGCCCACAAAATCACGCCAGAAGAGGCGCAGGTGAACTGGGCCGAGAGCGCCGTACAGATTGATCGCCAGATTCGCGCGTTCAACCCAGCGCCCGGCGCGTGGACGTTGTGGCGCGGCGAAAAACTCAAGCTTTGGGCTGCGGATTTGACGCCAATTCCGTCCTGTGTCGGCGGTGAACCCGGTACGATATTGGCGATTGAACGTGAGCACTTGCTCGTCGTTTGCGGCACGTCTGTGCTAGCTATCACCGAAATTCAACGCCCCGGCGGCAAGCGAATGCCGGTAGCGGCGTGGTTGTCTGGCAGCGCCGCGCCTAGCGTCGGTGAGCACTTGGGTTAACTCGCTCAGGTCCCGCGCACACTTTGATCGACTTTATCGTTTTTTGGACCTGAAACGACCGCCCGCTGGTCGCTAGCGCCGAAAAGGTGTACGTATTACTCAATGGGACGCTTATCAGCCAGATCCGGGCGATCCACCCAGTACCGCTGGCGCGTTTCGCGCGACTTTTCGGCGTTGGAAAAGCCGTCAACCGACCGAATCAAAATCGCGCCGTGCCAATCGGTTCGTAGCACGTTGATATTGCGCTCGGTGTAGCGCGCGAGCACGTCCTCGCGTGGATGGCCGAAACGGTTTCGATAGCCTGCGTTGATGAGTGCGAGCTTGGGCGCAACGGCGTCGATGAATGCCTGCGTTGACGAGGTGCGACTGCCGTGATGCGGCATCAGCAGCGCGTCGCTTTTGAGTGCGTGCGTTTCCAAGTTGCGCTTGATGAGTTCGCCTTCGCTGAGCGCCTCAATGTCCGCGGTGAGCAACGCGCTAAAACGCCCATTGCTAACTTTGATGACGCACGAGCGATCATTGGTTTTTCGGGAAGCATCCAAGTAATTTTCGGTGGTGGGGTGCAATACCTCGAAGCGCACGTTGTCCCACGTCCACGACTGTCCGGCGAAACAGCGTAGCGTCTCGACGCCACGCTGTTTCGCAGCGTTAGCAACATCGCTGTCGGACTCAATTGACGTCAGCAGCCAACTCACGGGCACGTTGGTGATTAGCGAGCGCGCGCCGCCGCTGTGGTCGATGTCCAGATGGCTCACCACCAAACCATGAATTCGGCTCACTCCCATCGCGCGAAGATACGGCGCGATGATGCGCGAACCGGTATCGGCAGTTTCCTTCCAGTGCGGCCCGGTGTCATAGACCAGCGTGTGATTTTTCGTCTGCACCACAGCCGTCGTGCCTTGGCCAATGTCGAGTACGGTCAGATTGAACTCGCCTTCGGGCGGCGTTTTGGGCACTAGAAAAAACAACGGCAAGCACCACACCACACCCAGCCAACGATGCGGCCACCCGCGTGGTGCGAGCAAGATCAAACAGCCCAACGTCGCGAGCAACACGCTCCACCACGGCGGTGCGTGTTGCGTCCACAGCGGCGAAGGCAACGTGGTGAGCCCGTGCAGCCCCGCTGCAAGCCACGCAATCAGTTGATGCGCAAGGCTCAAAAGCGCATCAATCGGAAAAATGAGCCAGATCAACGTGAGCGGAACAACGATCATTGTCACCAGCGGAATCGCGACGGCGTTGGCCAACGGACCGACCAACGAAACCTGCTGAAACAGTGCTACCGACAACGGTGCCAACCCCAAGGTCACCGCCCACTGCGCGGCTAACGCGCGTTGCCACCACGGCCATTCACCCACCCGACCAAAGGTCACAAATATCAGCAGAAACACGGCCAAGAACGAGAACCAAAATCCAACGGCCAACACGGCCCACGGATCAATCACCAGCACGACTACCAGCGACCACGACACTATGAGCCAAGGCGACAGTCGCCGCCGGAGCATCAATGCGGCGGCGACCGCGAGCAACATGTAGCAAGTGCGCTGCGCGGGCACCGCGAAGCCTGATAACGCCGCGTACGCTACCGCGATAAACGCAGCAACCAACGCCGCAGCCTGCTGCGCCGGAAGCATTGCAATCAGGCGCGGAGAACGGCGCCACAACGCGAACACGGCAAACGCAACCCACGAAGCAAAGAGCGTCACATGCGCGCCACTGATTGACAGCAAATGCGACACGGCGGTGGCGTTAAAGAGCGCCCAATCCGCCTCGGAAATCGCGCGCTGGTCACCCAGCGCCAGCGCAACAATTACGCCTGCGTAGCGTTGGTTTTGCAACGCGTTTTGCATGCGCTCACGCAATCGATCACGCAGTTGGTTTAAGTGATCGATCGGGCGGCCCGCGTTGGCCGCAAGACGTCGGTTGGGCTCGTCGCCGCGCACCGAGCCGGTAGCGCGCAGCTCGTTTTCGAGCATCCATGCTTCGCTATCGAAACCATGCGGATTGACGTAGCCATGCGGTCGCTTGAGACGCACCGTGAACTGCCAGCGCTCGCCCGCGTGTAGCTTCGGCAATGGCTCGCCTTGCAATTCTTTGATCGACGGTTTGTACCAACCCAGCGCAATGCGCGATGGTACGGTGGCCTCGACCGTCAACACACGCTCAACAGCGAAGGCGAAGCGCACGCCATACGCGTCGGCCTGCGGCAATTCATCAATGACGCCGATGAGTTCGATGTCGCGCGCTTCCCACTCAGCTGGCAACGCGTGCGACATACGCAAATCAGCGCGCAACAACGCAAAGCTTGCGCCCAGACAAAGCGTAACGATTAGCGTTAACCAAAGCGGCAATGTTGCTTTGCGCACAAGCAGCGCACCGCCAATCGCACTAGCGACGCAGAGCGCCGTAATCACGATCCAGCGTGGCGGCAGCGCGGGCGTTAATTGCGCCAGCGCAACGCCAAGCGCAAAGACCAATAGCGTGATGACGGTACGCATGCGTTGCCGCGGTCAGCCTCTACGTGGATAACCGCGCGAAGCGTTAATCCACCTTCCAATGTCTCGACTTGCCACCCAGCTTTTCGAGCAAACGCACATTGGAAATCACCATACCGCGATCGACCGCTTTGCACATGTCGTAAATGGTCAGAAGCCCGATGCTCGCGGCGGTGAGCGCTTCCATTTCGACACCGGTGCGGCCCACTGTTTCCGCTGTGACCTCGATATTCACCGTTGAAGCCATTTCATCGGTGGTGAATTCAACGGCCACGCGCGTGAGCGGAATCGGATGCGCTAAAGGAATCAATTCAGCGCAACGCTTGGCCCCTTGAATCGCGGCAATCCGCGCGATGCCCAGCACATCGCCCTTTTTGTGTGACCCTGATTCGATCAACGCCAGCGTGGTCGGTTGCATCGCAATGGTTCCCTCGGCGCGCGCCACGCGTTTGGTTTCGGCCTTCGCGCCCACGTCGACCATGTGCGCCTGTCCGGCGGCGTCAAAATGTGTGAGTAGTTGCGTTGATTCGGTCATGGCGGGGCTGCGCTTTACAAATGAGCAAGGAACTTGCCGGGGATTTGGGCTATCTTAGCAAGATGAACGATGTAGATTTTTCGCGCCCGTTGTGCAAATTGCGTCAGTCGCGCGTCTCCTGGCGATTGCTGCGCATCACTCCATGCGCACTTGCGCTGGGTTTTGCGTTGCCCACAGCCGTTGCGCAGTCGCCGCTGCCCGAACTCGGCGATAGCTCGGGCGCGTTAGTGTCGAGCCAGCAGGAGAAAAAGGTCGGGGCCGAGGGCATGCGCGAGCTACGTGCGAGCGGCGCGTACCTTCAAGACCCGGAGGTCAATGCGTATCTCAACGCGTTGGGCCAGCGCATTCTGTCCGCCAATCCCGCCATTCGCGATTCGTTCGAGTTTTTTGGCGTGGCCGACTTCGGCGTGAACGCGTTTGCGATGCCCGGCGGCTACATCGGCGTGAACATGGGGCTGGTGTTACTGACGCAGTCCGAGAGCGAATTGGCCAGCGTGCTTGCCCACGAAATCGCGCACGTCACACAAAAGCACTACGCGCGCATGATGGACGACCAGCGCAAAAACGCGTGGATGGGCATTGCGGGTCTCGCGGGCGCAGTGCTCGCGGGCGCAAAAGGTAAGGGCGACGCAGCGCAGGCGGTATTGCTGGGCTCACAAGCCGCAACGGTGCAAAACTATTTGAATTTTTCGCGCGAAAACGAGCGCGAAGCAGACCGCATTGGATATCAATATCTGACCCGCGCCCAATTCGATACCTCGTCGATGGGAGTGTTCATGGAGCGCTTGCAGCGCGCCACGACCATCTCCGACACCGGCGTGGTGCCCGGCTATTTGCGCACCCATCCGATCACTTTGGAGCGCATCGCGGACGCCAATACGCGCGCCGTGAGTGTTGATTTCAAACTGGCTAAAGAGAGCGTTGATTTTCACTACGTGCGCGCGTTGCTCCGAAGCTATCTAGGCGAGCCGAAGGCCGCCGTCGCGTTTTTTGAATCCGCATTGGAAGAGCGCAAGTACGCCTCGGAGCCCGCCACGCGCTACGGCCTCGCTGCTGCGCTTCTGCGTTCGCAAGACTACAAGCGCGGCAAACAAGTGTTGGCCTCGCTTGTGGCCGACGGCGTGCGCCACCCGATGATTCCGGCGATGCTCGGGCAAATGTTGATACAAAACGAAGAGATTCCCGCTGCGGTGAAACACTTCGAGCGCGCGCTTGCCGACTACCCGAATCACTGGCAGTTGCACTACGATTTCCCCGAAGTCTTGTTGCGCGCGAAAGAGCCCAAGCGCGCGCTGGCGTCGGTTGAAAAAAGTCTCACCCGGCGCGGCGATGACGTGCAGCTTTTGGAGTTGGCCGCGCGGGCGAGTGCTGATTTAGGTTTGAAGATGAAACAGCATCGCTTTCTCGGCGAGCAGTACGCCAAGCAAGGCAATCTGCGCGGCGCGCTCGACCAATTCGAGTTGGCCTCGAAAGCGGGCGACGGAGACTATTACGAGGCGAGCTACGTCGATTCGCGCGCACGCGAAATCAAACGCGAAATCGATCAGGCGCGAAAAGACAATCGACGAACCTTGTTCGAGTAATTCGAGCGCTTTATCGCTTAACAGCTTTTTTGCTTAACCGACTAGCCAGCGGACATTGCGGACGTTTTAAGCAATTAGCGACTTATTAGAAAAAATCTACCAAACGACCACCGGCTGGTCGTTCACGCCAAAAAGCTGATAGATCGTGCGGAAGCGTCCGTTGTTGAGCTGCGCCGGACAACACAGGTCAGCGGCTAGCGCAGCAATCTGGAGAGCGCCGTTCGGCAGTCGGCTTTGGGGAGCGCGGCGAGGGCTTTGGCTTCGGCGGTTGCGGCTGCTTTTATGTCGCGCTTCAAGCCTTCGCCGTGGCGCGTCATGGCGGCGAGACGGCAGTCGCCCCACGCGACGCCATTCTCAGCCGCGCGCTTGTAGTGCGCGGCGGCGGCAGCGCGATCACGCTTCGCGCCGCGCCCCAGAAAATGCATATCGCCGAGGTTCACTGCGCCGTCAAAATTTTGCAGCGTCACCGCACGCGTGAACCACGCGAGCGCCTGCGCGTCGTCGCGCTTGACGCCCACGCCTTGGCGGTAGAGCAGACCCAAATTGTTCGCGCTTTGGCCCTGTCCGGCGTCGGCTGCTTTGCGGTAGAGCGCGGCGGCAGCGACAGCGTCTTTTGCGCCGCCACGACCCTCGTCGTGCATGATGGCGAGGTTGTGCATGGCGTGCATGTCGCCCGCCTCGGCGGCTTTGCCGAGCCAGTGCCGCGCCAACGTCTGATCGTTGAGACCGTAGTTGCCGTGCAGGTACGCCGTGCCGAGCTTGAGCTGCGATTCGACGAGTCCGGCTTCCGCGGCCTTCGCGAGCCACATCGCGCCGGCCGCGGCGTCGCGTGGGCCGCCTTCGCCTGCGAGCAGAACCGCTGCGGCGTTGTGCATGCAGACCGATTCGCCCATGTCTGCGCCGCGCAGATACGCGTTGCGCGCGCGTGCGAGCGATTCGTTATCGCGCGAAAGTTTGCGCAACAAATTGCCGACGTGACAATGGGATTCGCCGTAGCCGCGCGCCGCCGCTTTTTCGTGCCACCCGAGCGCGGCCCGATCATCGTTGGGCAGCTCGTTGCTGTTTTGTAGCAATACGCCTAAGTTGAATTGCGATTCGGCGTGGCCCGCTTCGGCCAGCGGCAACCACGCATGGAAGGTGGCCGCGTCTTGCCGGTTTTTGTAATAGATCAACCCTTGGTCGCGCACCGCTTCACCGGCTGGCGTGAGCTTGCCGTTGCTGACGAGAATCACGGCACTCGTCGCCGCTGCTGTACTCGCCGGGGCGGCGGCAGCGTTGTCACTTGCGGTCGGTGGCGTTTGGCACGCGGAGAGAAGAAGCGCGCTAGTGGAGAGCGACAGCGCGGCGACCCATGATGCGTGGGTGAAGCACACGGGGAGTTTGCAGGAGTGACGTAGCAGGTGGGCGAGCATCATGGTGTAGGTACGGGGAGGGCTGTGATTTCACGGGACGGCCAACGAGACGATGCCACGCTCCGTGGCGTTGGTCAAGGGCGGCGGCGGATGAGTGTGCGGCGGGTGCCGATTTCAGACGGTAATCTATCGCGAGAAGCTGAGGACGTGATGAAGACGCGAGCGGTTATCCTATTTGCATTGACAGCATGACGCGGTAACGTGGCATCGATTGGTCTTCGCATCCATCGATGCTTTGACGCAAATCATCGCGTTGGCGCGCTAGTTCGATAAATTAAGCGTACAGCGCGACGTTCTGCGTTTTATGCCAAAGAATTTTCAATGCCACGCGTGGCGCATTTAGGAGAAACATGATGAAAGTACTACTAGCCGTCGATGGGAGCGCTGACACGAAACGAATGCTCGCCTACCTCGCCACTCACGAAGATTTGCTCGGCGCTTCGCCGAAATTTGTAGTGCTCAACGTGCAGCCTGCGGTGCCCGGTGGCGCTGCGAAGTTTGCGGGAAAAGAAATGGTCGCTGAGTTTCATCAAGCCGAAGCAGAAACGGTGTTGGCACCCGTCACCAAATTTCTAGATCGCCACAACGCGAGCTACACCGCTGACTTTCGAGTGGGACATGCCGCCGAAGAGATTTTGCGGGCCGCAAAAAAGTCCAAAGTGGACATGATTATCATGGGCTCGCAAGGCCGTGGCAGCATTCGCACGCTGCTGTTGGGCTCAGTGGCGCAGAAAGTATTGTCTGGCTCCGAAGTGCCGGTGATGGTGGTGCGCTAAACCACCGCTACGTCCGCACCAACGTTAGGTTCGGGCATGTAGGCGACGACTTGGCGTCGCTCGGTTGCCACGGAGCGCGGCCAGGTTCGCGCCTGCAGCGACCTTTACCGCGGGGCGAAAGAATTATTGGTCCTGGTGAAACCGCTGTGCGCAGCGACTCAGGGCCGCAGCGTCAGCGAGCGTGACAGCAGGCCCCACACCGCCTGCGCCTCGCCAGCGTTCTTTTGCTCGGCGTTTAGGCGCACGCTAAGCACACTGCCGTTAATCTCGGCCGCGAAGTTTGTCTCTATCGATTCAACGCCCTGGGTCGCTGCACTGTCGGCCACGCCGATCATCGCGAAGCCTGTGCCTTTGATCGAGCCGAGTGCGTTGATCGCAACCGATGCGCCTTTGCCAGCCATCGCCTTCTCAAGCTCCGCTTTTCGCGCTGCGATTAGGTTCGCGGGCTTGCCGTTGCTTGTCGCGCTCGCCGTGCTTGGGAGTGGCCGCAACGTGAGCGTCAGATGTGGCCCGCTGGCGCGCGTGGTGTGCTTGAACTGAACCACGAGCGCGTCCTTGCTGTCTTCGACCACCTGCGGCTGCACAAACGTTGGGTATTGCAGCGATAGGCGTTTGTGATTAAAGGTCGCGTCAGGCGCGTTGTCGGCGACGGCGGCGGGAGGCGTGGCAGTCGTGCTCGGCGCGGCGGCTGCGGTCGGTTGTGCCGGGATGGGTGAGGGCGCAGGTGTTGCTGCTGTTGCTGTCGGCGCAGGTTTGATTTCAGGCAATTTGAGCGACGCTTGCAACCCGGTGGATAGCGCTTCAATGGCCGCCGTGCGCGTAAGCACGACCTCGATGAACTCCCAGATTTCTTCGCCATGCAGCACTGACGCAAAGCGGATGGCGGGCGACGTGGCCGCGCCTTTACCGGGCAGCAACGCGCCTAGTGCAGCGTATGGGCCGTAGCTGGTAAACGGCGTGCTGCTCTCGTTGCCTGTCGTGCGCAAAAGCGTCGCCAGCGCGTTGTCGTGAACGCCTGTGAAGTACGCCATCTTTCGCACAAACGATTGGGTGGCGGCGACGTTGGGCGCGAGCGGTTTGCGCGTGATCCAGAGTTCAAACTGCTGCCCGTCCGTCTTGCAAACCAACGCACCTTCGGCGACAAAACAACTCGCAGGCGCATCAAACTGCGCGCCGTTGACGGTGAGGGGCGCGGCACCGGCGGGTGTGCCGGTCATCGCGGCGATGGGTAGAACAAGGACGACGACGAGCGAGCGAATGGAGAACATTGATGGCAAGCGGGGTAAACGTTGTGAACGTGCGCAATGCGCAGAATGAGCGAAACGTGCGAAGCGTAGCGGAATCGTCGTCGCGCTTTGCCGGGAACAAATTTGATATAGCTTTTGCGCACGAACGACAGTGGGCTGGTCGTTTGCGGTGATTTTATCTAGTTATTGACTATGTCATAAAAATCGCTGCAACGACCACTTGGCGGTCGTTTACCGTAAAAAGCTGTACGTCGGTTTCTTTGAGAGATCGTCGCGCGGCGCTAAAGCTTCGGTAATCGTCGCGCCCACCACGGTGTCATCAGCATGCCGCGCACGCTGTGCCACTTGGGCGCGGCGAGCGCATTGAGACCGGAACCAACGGTGGGCGTGGTGCTCGGCTGGTAGGTGCCGAACAGCCTATCCCACACTGAGAACAGTTGGCCGTAGTTGGAATTCGTTAACGCCTCGCGCGGATCGTGATGCAACCAATGCGCCGTCGGCGGCACAATCAACCAGCTCAAATAACGCTCCATCCACGACACCGCGCGCGGCGACCACGCGACGGCAGCGTGGTGTAGGTGAGAGGTAATGATCGCCAAGGTGTCACGCAGTAGCAGCGCCCACAACGGCGCACCCAGCGCCATCATCAACAGCACGCGCACCCCAACGACCAGCAGATACGAAAGCGGATGTTGTCGCAGCGACGTCGAGGCATCAAGGTTCAGGTCAGAGTGATGCACCGCGTGCAACAACCACATCGGGCGGAATCGGTGCGACGCACGATGAAACACGTAGTCCGAAAAGTCCGCGAGCACAAACCCGAGCACCGCCGCCAACCACAAAGGCACGTTGGGGCTGCGCAGTATCCCTAGCTGCAGCACATCCGCGGTGTGTTGTATCGGTGAAAAAAACGCCCACGACGCTGAGGTCAAAACCGCCGCAACGATTAGCCAAAGCAGAAAATTACGCAGCAAATGCAGGCCACGCTGCCGCGCTGTCCAAGCGTATTTAGGCCAGATCATTTCGGCTGCGACGGTCAGCGCAAAGCCGCCGAAGAGTGCCACCCACATAAAGGTTTCTAGTGTCATAGTGGGTACAGCATGGTTAGATTTGACGTTCGATTTGACTTAAGGACGAAGCGCAGCATTTCTGTTCGTCTAGGCGACTCGGCGATACGAACGCGGTTCGCATCGCGCTAATTCATCGCCTCATTGAATCGTATTGCCACGAGAGTTTGCATTGACGAAGTTACATCGCGTCGCTAAACTCGGGACTAATCTTAAACAAGTGGGGCACTGATGATTCGATTTTGCAAATTTGTGACGACCGCGCTCGCAGCGTTGGCGTTTTCGGTGCCGTCGTGGGGGGGAATTGCTGGCTCCTTTTTTTATAGTAGCCAACCGACCCCTACCAAGACATTCGTGCCGGGCGAGGTTTACACGCTCACGATGACTGCAAGCACGAGTAACCCGACAGGGGTCAGATTTGCATCAGCCTTCGTGCTCAACCCCAACGCCGGCAGCCAGTTCCAGATCGTTCCCGGTGGAACCTGTGCGCTCGCCACAGCTTACACATCCGGCCAAACCTGCACGGTGAATGTTCAGTTTACGGGTACGTCGCCCGGCTCGTTTAATGCTCAGTTGCTCGGACAATGTGAGCTGGTGCCCTTTGTCGCGGTGGGCGGCTACGGCGTCAGTTGCAACAGCACAACACCCGGCCTGCAATCCACCTTGGGTGCGTTCGTAGGCACCGGCGTCGCCGCTGGCGTTGATGCCTTGGGCACCACCGGTTTCGCCACGCTGATTCTCATGCTGCTTGGCCTCGGAGCCTTTTTCACGCTGCGCCGACAGTCGTAGTCGAAGCTATCTCGACTCAAAAAAAGGGCACCTCGCGGTGCCCTTTTTGTTTTTGCAGCCTACACCTTTCTAATCGAACAGACCGTGTCGTACCAGCCTTGCATGCCGACGAGGGGTGCCGGCTGAATCGGCAAGATCGCGTTCACGTTATAGCCCGCGCCGGTGCCGCCATTGCGTGTGTCCCACCAGATGTCGTCGCGCACGTCCTGATCTTCCGCAATCACGCTTTCCGACCATGCCGGAATATCCTGCTTTGGGCCGTTCGTCGCGGTTGCGGCGCGTCCACCGAAGAGATTTCCCAGCGTGTTCGACACCGCCAATACGCGCGGGTGAATGCCCTCGGTCACCCACACCGGAATTAGCGCCCGACCAAGCACCTCTCCCGCGCCGGGCCCCATCGCGTGACCATGCGGCCGATAGGTCGTGATTTCGACCAAGTCGCCTGTTTTCAGGCCACGCTGCGCTGCGGTTTTCGCGTTGATCCACATTGGGTTGTGGTGCACGATTTCGGTGAGGAATTTCTGCGACTGAGTGCGCCCTTGGGTGTGCACATTCCACTTGAACGTGACCAGATGCAAATGCTCTGGCTTCATCTTCGCGATGCTGGGCACCGGGAAATACTCAGGCAAGCCTTTGCCCCCATCCTCGTCGAATTTTCGATCCTTAGCGGCGGCTTCGATGTCCTCGTGATAAACCGAAAATTTGCGCGACGGTGTAGCGAAACCACGCCGCGGCTTGCCGTCTACCATGAGACCGATTTTCACTTCTTTGCCTGCGGCATTCGCTTTGAAAATATCTCCCGTTTTCTCGTCGATACGTGCGTCTTTCATCTGCGTCGCAGTGAGCTCCCACGCGTACAGCGCATAGTATTTTGGCTTCGACATGTCTTGCCACACGCCGTGCTTTTTCATGTATTCAAACCCATCTTCGCCGACTTTGGCCGTCAGGCCAGCGCAGCGAATTTTCATCCATTCTTCATGGTCTTTAAATGCAAAGTATTTCGCTGTTTCGGGGCTGATGCGCTTGCCTAGTTCAATCATGGTGTCTACAAAGCTCACGCATTCGCCCGGCGGCGCGATGAGTGGTTGCCGTAGCGTCACATAGTCGCGAAGCTCCATGTTGTTTCGCGTGTCGAAGCCCCATCGCTCCATGTAACTCGCGTCGGGCAAGATTAAGTCAGCGTAGTGCGCCTGCTCGGAGTAAACGATGTCGCTGCACGCGTGAAACGGCACCAGCTTCTCGTCTTTGAGCACGTCCACCGTGAGGCTGCGGCCTTCGGGCCACGTCATCGGTGCGGCGACCGTGTAGCTCAAATACACCTGCACTTTGCCGCGCCCTTCTTTCAGGCCGCGATAGACGATTTGCCCGACCTTCATGCGCTGCCATTTGTTCGCCAGCGGCCATTCTTCCGGGTTCTCAATCGCGCTTTTCGCCTTGGGCGACGGCGGACGCGGCATAGGTTGCGGGAAAACGCGCGGTGGCACGCGCGTCGGCTCCTCGCCGTAGCAATAGCCGCCAACGGCACCAATCGCGCCGACGATCGCATTGAGCAGAATCACCGCGCGGTCATTGTTGAAACCGTTGTAATGCGCGAGCGACCCGCGATTGGTAAACGCTACCGCTGCGGGCGCAGCAGCGGCGAATTCGAGTGCGATGCGGCGAATATCTGTTGCGGCGATACCGGTGACGCCCTCGGCCCATTCGGGTGTGTAGCGCCCGATCCACTTCGTGAGTTCAGCGCTGTTGAGATTGCTCCACGTATCGAGCCATTTGGCGTTGTGTTTGCCCGCGGTGATGATGGCGTTGCACATGCCCAAGGCCAGCGCGCCTTCGCTGCCCGGATTGGCGCAGAGCCACTCGTCTGATCGCCCGGCAGTGTTACTGCATCGTACGTCGACGGTGACCAGCTTCGCGCCATTGTCGAAGCGGCCGCGAATGATGCGCTTGGCGACGTGAATCGCGCCTTGGTGCGCTTCATAAAAATTGGAACCAAAATTTAGGATGTACTTGCTATTGGCGAAGTCACCCGTTTCCCAATCGGTTTCGCCGAGACTCACGTAATTAGCCGCGCGTTTGTTTGATGAACAGAGCGCACGATGATTAAACAGCGACGGCGAACCGATGGCGTTGAGGAATCGCGTCATCTCTTCGCCAATGCGTGAGCGACCGATTTGGATAGCCACTTCTTCCGGCTTGCCTTCGTCGATGGCCTTACGGATTCGCGTGGCGATGTCGTTGTACGCCTCGTCCCATGTGATGCGTTTCCACTTGCCTTCGCCGCGCGCACCGACGCGTTTGAGCGGAAACAAAATGCGTTCGGCGTTGGTGTTAATCGTCGGACCGGATTGACCTTTGGCGCAGAGCGACTTACCGTTGTTCGGGTCTTCTGGGTTGCCGCCGACTTTCACCAGTTTGCCGTCAATCACATAGCCCTGAATGCCGCACACGGTGGAGCAATTTAGGCAAACGCTCTTGATGATTTTTGCTTTTTTGTAGTCGTTCTTGCGGCGACCGTCACCGCTGATGCGGCGCGCAGCGGCGCGTTGACCGATGAGCTCTTTGCGCGTCTTGCGGCATTCCACCGTCGCGGCGGCGGCCTCACCCGGTGTGAGCAAAATCGTCTCGCCGACGGCAAGTGTGGCGAGCGCCGCAATGCCTTGTTTCATCGCGCGGCGGCGGCTCATAGATTGCGGTGGTGTGGGCGAAATCTCCACCACCTTGGGCCGCTTAAATTTATCGAGACTCATACGCTGCCCTCCGATTTCGTCGAAGCATCAGCGCGTTGCACTTTGGCCCAAATCACGCGCTTTGGCGCGGGGAATTGTGATTCAAGCGAGGTCCACGTTTCAATCTCGTACGAGTACGGATCGTGCAGTTTTCCCTTGGGAATTTTCTTTTCCATCTCTTTGGCGTGACCGCGGTACGAGACGGATGGTTTAGTCTTTTCTTCGGGCTTTAACACGGCGGTTTCTTTGCCGTGTTTTTTCATGAAGAGCGAATACGGCGACTGCGGATCGTTGGCGTCCCCGAAGTGAAAGACTTCGGCGGGGCAGGTTTCGACGCACGCGGGCTCCATGCCTGCGTCGAGCCGGTGCGAGCAGAAATCGCATTTGTCGGCGATGTCGTTATCGTCGCAACCAATCGCAGCGTACGGGCAGGCGCTCTCGCATTTTCCGGCGTGGTCGCACAGGTTGGCGTCGATGCGCACGATGCCGTCGGCGGCGCGATCAATGGCGTCGTTCGGGCAGGCTTTGAGGCAGGGTGCGTCTTCGCACTGCATGCACAGCGTGGGCAAAAAATTGCGAGTGACTTTGGGGTAGGAGCCGTGCTCCCAGTAATACACCTTGGTGCGATAGCGACCGAGGGGGACGTTGTTTTCGACTTTGCAGGCCACCGAGCAGGCGTGGCAGCCGATGCAGCGCTCAACGTCGAGCGCGAGTTTCCAGCGCGGGTTAGCAGTTGGCATGCGAGCCTCCTGCGATCAAATGTCGGGGAATCGGGGCTGGCGAGCCGTTGGTGCCGCTCACAAGCGCCCCCAACACGGCACGACGCGAACGCGAGGCACTCGGTCTAAACATGGTCAAACTCCACAAGGTACGCAGGTGGTGTCGACGCGCAACATGCGACGCCCGGACCCTCAGCGTGTGCGTAAGTATGTCTCGCGAAGCTCTGAATTCCTAACAGCGCAGCCCAGTTTTGCCGCAGGCTCAGAATGACTACGAGTTGCTTTCAGCTTTATTGCGCTAACGACTGATCGGCGGTCATTGCAGCTTATAAAATGTATATGTCGACTTATTAAAAAATAGTGCTTCAAAGACCGCTTGGTAGTCGTTTATGCAATAAAGCTGTAAACCAGAATGAGCGGATGTTTTCGCCTTGCGTGATGGCGTGACGGCGGGAAGGCGCGAGGCCGCGCCCACCCCAAGCTGCCGAGATAAATAAGCGCCGACACGCCCAACAATCCCACCCAGCCGACATGTTTGCCGTGCGTGCCTACGAAGACGAGTACCGCCGCGACGAACATGGTCACGGCCAGCGCCCACTCGACCAACGCCGGAAACGCAGAGGCCGCGTTCGGCAACGCCAACCAGAGCAATATCGCTGCGCTACCCCACCCGAATGCCGTGAGTGCATGCCAGCTCGCCCACAAAATGCGCACATGCTTTTCGTGCAATCGTTCGCCGTGCGTCGGCACGATGCCACCTTGCGGCGAGCGTCGCAGACGTTGAAATATCAGTCGCTCGCCCAGCACCGAATGCACCAGTCCGACGACGAACACGAGCACCGCCGCCGCAAGCAAATATCCATTCATTGGGTTGCCTCTTTTTCAGTTAATCCTACGACGCCGTTGCGTCGATCATGACCACGCGCCGCCGCATACGCAGCCGCATGCCGCCGCTCGGACGAAGCGTCACGTTAAGAATGCCAGCCGGGCGCACAGACTGCTGCGATTCAACCGACAGCACGTATCGCTGCATCAACATCGCCGCGATCAACGTCATCTCAAGCATCGCAAAATGTTGCCCGATGCATACCCGCGGCCCCGCGCCAAACGGCATCCATGCGCCACGCGGTGGACTCTCTGCGCTCGCCACAAAACGTTCAGGCCGAAACGATTCTGGATCTGGAAACCAGCGGGCGTCGTGGTGCGCCACCCACGGCGCAATGCGTACCAACGACCCACGCGGAATGGTCCATTCGCCGATCCGTACATCGCGCACCGCGCGGCGGCTCATCAACGCGGCCACCGGTGGATACAAACGCATCGCCTCCTTGATGGTGGCTTGCAGGTAATCAAGCTTTGGTGCGTCGGTGGTTGTTGGTTCGCGGCCTTGCAACACATCGTCCAATTCGCGCTGAATTTTTTTCGACACACCGGCGTCTTCGGCGACAAGACGCGCCCACCACACCAGCGCTGTTGCGCTCGTTTCGTGTCCCGCTTGAAATAGCACCATGCATTGATCGCGAAGCTCCGCGTCGGAGAGCCCGCGCGCTGGATCTTGTTCGTCGCGTGCGGCGAGCAAAATTGTCAGCAGATCGTCAGTCGGCGCATCGGGCTTCGTGGCGTCTTTTCGCTCGTCGATGTGTCGATTCACGAGCCCACGAAGCGTGCGAAAGCCCCAGCGCTTCTTCGTGTTGCCCGGCCACGGCATCCATGTCGGCACGCTGAAGGGCCAATACATATCGCTGATTGCGCTTGCAGATAGTATTTGTGTTGCGGTCGCTGCGTCGCGCGCATCGTTTTGCGCGCTGCTACTAAAGAGCACCCGCATGATGACTTCCATCGTGACGCGCGCCATGAGCGCTTCGATATCCACTAGCGCGCTCAACTCATCGCTAGGCACCGCATCGTCGAGCGCACGCTCGGCCGCTTGCGTCATCAGCGCGCCGTAACCCGCAATGTGCCGTGCAGAAAACACGGGCGTGAGCATGCGCCGCTGCCGTTTCCATGTGTCGCCCTCGGTGACCAATACGCTTTGGCCAAATGCCTCCGCGAACACCTCGATACCGCGTTCCCAGCGAATGAAATGTTCAGCGTTGTCGACCAAGGCCTCACGCATCAGTTCAGGCGAAAAAAGGTCATACGCATGCTCGGGGCCATGCCGCATGTAGGCGATGTCACCATGCGCTGCATGCGTTCGCTGCATGAAGCCAAGATAGTCGCGACGCATTTCGCGCAGAAGTGGCAAACCAAACCACGGCGTCTTCGGGCCGGGCGGACGCAGAGGGGATTGTTTAGCGCTGAACATGCACCCATTCATAACGAAGCGTCAACGCGCCGTATTGAACGATTGCGACATCGCGCGGTGCAAAACACTGCCTATACTTTCGCCATGTTTGATGCCACGCCTTCCAACGGTTCGACGCGATCCGAGTCCGCGCTGCCGCTGCCGGATTCACCCTACACGGATCTCGCGCCTGCTCGTCTGTGGCTGCCTCGCGCTGGGCTCACCGGGTGCCTTCGTGCCGTCGTGGCACGCTCATCGGTTGATGTTGCACTCACAGAGCCGCAACGCTACAACCATTTTCCCGCCTATCCCGGCTCCTCGATTGCTTGGCTTTTTGAAGGCACCGTGGAAATGCTCGAACCGGGTCATCCTGCGCACGCCGGTTCGCCGCGCCTTGATGTGCCGGGACGCGTGTACTTCTGCGGACCATTCACGCGACCGACGATCACGTTTAATTCGCCTAGTGCGCACGGGATGATGATTTTGTTTCAGCCCGATGCGTTTTCCGTGCTCACAGGAAAAGACAGCAGCGAATATCTCAACCGCGTAGTGGCTGCGGACGAAGTTTTTGATGTTCAATGGCGCGAGATGTTTCGCGCGGTTCAGAGCGCAAGTGACGATGGCGCACGCGTCGCCATCTTGCAAGATTTTTTGCAACCGCGCTGGTCGCTGTCGCGCCCCAAAAATTTTCTTAGCAGTCACTTGTTGCAGGATTGGCTTCGTGGCGCGGCTCAGTATTTCGCGCTCTCTGGGTTCGGTCGAAGCCTTCGTCAACTTGAGCGCAGATTTAAGCGCAACACCGGTTTGTCAATGCGCGAATTGCGCTCGCTCACTCGGAGCGAAAATGCGTTCTACGTCGCAGCACGCGAGAGCGAAAACGGAAGACTCGGCGCGCCGCGTTGGGCAGATGTTGCCGATGAAGGCGGTTACGCTGATCAGTCGCACATGTGTCGCGAATCGCGCCGCGTCACGGGCTTTAGCCCGGACGAGCTTTATCGGCTCATGTGCACTGAAGAATCGTTTTGGATGTATCGCCTTTGGGCCGGAACTACCGAGCCGCAGCCCACGCCGAAGGATCCGCGCTATTTGCAATAAGTGCGAGACCGTAGGCGATGGATTCGAGTTGATCGCCGGTTTCGATCTTTGCCGCACCAAATCGCTGATCGAAAATCGCGCGCACAGCAGGCACGAATGAAGTGCCGCCCGTAAGAAACACGCGATCAATTTCGCTCGCGCCGAGCCCCGCTTCGCCTAGCGCTTCGTCAACGGCGTCTTCGAGCTTTTGCAGGTCGTCCGCGATCCAAAGATTAAAGTCGCTGCGCTTAATCGTGGCGTCGAGTGCCAGGTCGAAGCCCAGCCCGCTTGCGCGAAATGCAAGCGTGGATTGTGTGTCATGCGACAGCCCGGCCTTCACGTCGGCGACGGCTTTGTACAGCGGATAGCCCAAGTCGTTTT
This sequence comes from Casimicrobium sp., assembly GCA_040079845.1. Classification (GTDB taxonomy): domain Bacteria; phylum Pseudomonadota; class Gammaproteobacteria; order Burkholderiales; family Casimicrobiaceae; genus Casimicrobium. The sequence goes on from JBEBJR010000005.1 coordinate 24,076, forward strand.
CGATCAAGGTGATGAACTTGGCTAGGCCCTCTTTTTCAATGGCGTAGCGCAAATACTCGCGCAACTCGCGAATCACGGCAGGCGATTTCATCAACGCAAGCTGATTCCACTGTGCAAACCGATGATGGAAATGCGTCGGTACTTCGAGCAATTTATCAATGCTTTTGTACTGCGCGCGATGGCCTAATTGCGGCAGGATCGCGTGCTCAAGAATGCGGTAGTCAAATACATCGCCTGCCACCGCCACACCCGAATGCGCGAGGGGAATCGACTTCAACTGACCATCGTGTGGCTCGAAACGAATGATCGAAAAGTCGCTCGTACCGCCGCCGAAGTCGGCGACCAAAACGGTGGCTGCTTTGGTCAATCGCTGCGCGAAAAAGTACGCCGCGGCCACCGGCTCAAACACATAAGTGATTTCGGCAAACCCCACGCGCTTGAACGCGCGCTCGTAGCGCTCTAGTGCCAGCGCTTCATTCGGGTTCACACCCGCAAACGCCACCGGACGACCAGCGACCAATTGCAACGGCAAATCAGCAAGTGCTGAACCCGCATGAGCGCGCATTTTTTCGATGAAGGCGATGAGCAAGTCTTCAAACGTAAATTTGCGACCGTGAATGTGTGTCTCGGTGAACGATTTACTCGCTGCAAATGTCTTGAACGATTGCAAGAAACGGCAATCCATCGGGTCATCAATGAAGCGCTCAATCGCCCAAGGGCCGGCCTCCATACGCAATGCGTTGGCGCTTTCGGTTTCTTCATCCCAAAAGCACATCGCCGAGCGAAAGGTCGAGTGGGTGCGCGCGTCGAGCGTGAACGGCAACACATTGGCTTGGCCGCGGCCGCTGGACGTGGCGACCACTGTGTTGGTGGTGCCGAAATCGAGGCCGATGGCAAGCGTTTGAGGAGCCGATGAAGTCATAAAAGCGAAAAAGCGCCGCCTCGGTCGGCAGCAAAGCGCGACTGAAAAATGCGGTGTGGGGAAATGGGGCGGGTAGAGATTCCAATTTTAACGGTCTGCCCTTCAATCGCGCACTTGTGGGGTAGAGGACACTTCGCTGTATCGCAACCATCCCTCGATTTCGCTTCGCTGCATCGACGCTACGGGTTGTTGTGAAAATTATCCGTTGCGCGCAATACACTCACGGCATGAACGTTATCGACTCGCCCTCAAGCACTGGCCGTTCGGCTGGCCCTGCGACTGTTACGCCCATCGGCACAGGCCGCCATTGGCTTGCGCGGTTGCCGCCGGGCCTATTTGCCATTGTGCTCGGCTTGCTGGGGCTTGCGAGTGCTTGGCGGCGTCTCGCGGGTTTCAAACTAGAACACACCGATTTAGTTGCTACAGGCATCCTAAACGTTGCCACTGGTTTGTTGGAATTACTGCTGTTGTTGTTGGCGTTCAAACTGTGGCGTTTTCGCGATGACGTTCGTCGAGATTTTTTGCACCCGGTGCACAGCGCGATGTTGTCGGTCGTTCCGCTAGTGGTGATGCTCGCTGTTGCCCTGTGGACGCCGCTCTTGGCGCAACCGTCGGCTTACGCGGTGCCCGTCGTGTTGGTTGCACTGGCCGTTGAAGCCGTGTTTGTTTGGCGCGTGGTATCGCAGCTTTCAACGGGCGCGATGCCCGCCGATATGGTCACGCCCGCGCTCTACATTCCCGTGGTGGGCAGCGGGCTAATCGGCGCGATGACATTGCAGGCGCTGGGCTTTCATGGTTTTGCCGTTCTGCTTTTCGGCATGGGACTCAGCGGCTGGGCGTTGCTCGAAGCGCGCGTTTTGAATCGTTTGTTCGCAGGCCCGTTACCGCCGCCGTTTCGGCCGACGATTGGCGTCGAAATTGCTCCGGCAGCGATTGCCACGCTCGCGGCGTCTGTGTTGTGGCCGACGCTTCCCGCAGACGTGATTTTGATCGGGTTAGGCGTTGCGTGCGGCCCGCTGATCGGTGTGCTCGTGCGCTGGCGTTGGTGGAGCGACGTGCCGTTCTCGCTCGGTTTTTGGTCGTTTTCGTTCCCCGTGGCCGCGCTTGCCGCAGTGATCGTAGAAGCTGTAGCGCGCGGAGGTTGGCCGGTGCAAGTTGCTTTTGTCGCCGTGTTGCTCGCAACAGCAGTCGTCGCGTTTTTGACGGTGCGCACGCTGATTTTGTTAGTGCGCGGGCGTTTAATTCCGCCGGGTTGAAATAGCGCGCATCAGTTGCGCTAGGCCACACCCGCCAGATACAACCCGTAGATCACGCAGCATGCGCCATCAAACAGCAACGTCACGGCAAAGCCTTTGCCGAACGGCTTGTTCCAGTTGAGCGCGATTAGCAGCACCAACGCCGCTTTCTCGATCAGCGCCGCACTAATGATGGGCAAGCGCGCTTCGGGGTGTCCGGCTGCATAGACCAGCAGACCGCCCACGACAAACGCCATCATGCCCCAATGTCGCGCGAAAAACAGGCCCGCTTCGTCCCTAATTTCAATCTTGTTGAGCAGCTTGAGAATCGCCGCAGGAAACAAAAACTGCAATAGCGGCAGCATGGTGACGAGGCCAGTGACTAAAAGTATCGTGCTGATGTTATTGGTGATCATGGAAACGCTCCTGAAGTTGCGGTCGATGCGAACCGAATGCGTAGAGGGGTTTTCTTGGACCGACGCATGAAGCTATGGCGGCAAGATCATGGCACAGCTCGCGACGAGATACGCGCGAATGGCGGTCCAAGTCTTGCGTGTCGCCGCAACCGGAAACCCGATGCCGTTGGTGACAGCGTTGCCAGATAGTCCGATGGCGATGCGTGCGTGAACCAGCGAATCGGTGGTTGCCAGCACGAGACCGTCGCCGTCAATATCGAGACGACAGGGCGGTGTCGGGCTGCCTTCGTATCTCGACACGAGAAAGTTGTTGCCTGTACTACCCACTAGAATGATTTTTCCGTCCGCCTGCAACGTCATGCCCCGCTGGACGTTCGGGCCCGGATTGGCCGACGCGATAAATTTTCCGGTGGCGTTGAATGTCGTGTCCAACAGGCCGACAGTGGTGTAGCGCGCCATGCACGGGAAAAAGTTATTCGTCGAAACCTCGCAATGGCCCGCCAACACGATCTTGCCGTCGGCGTCAATGGCGACCTTGTGCGCGACGTCTTCAGCGCCGCCCATCGCGGTGATGACTTTGCCCGTGCCGTTGAATGTGCTGTCCAGTACACCAGCCGCCGTCACGCGCGCCATGCAAAAGTCAAGATTGGCACCGTTTGAGCATCGGCCAGCCAGCACGTATTTTCCATCTGCTTGCAGGGTCAAACTGTTTGCCAACGCAGACCCTGAGCCAATGGGAAAGCTGAGAATACCCGTTGCGTTGAACGTAGTGTCGAGCACGCCATTAGCAGCGTAGCGCAGTATGCAAAACTGCTGAGTCGCGCCGTTATCGCATGACCCGCCGCCGACGATCTTTCCGTCAGGTTGAATGATGAGGCTCAGCCCATTGTCCAACCCACTGCCTACCGCTGTTACGACTTTACCGGTGGCGTTGAATGTCGTGTCCAACACGCCGGCGCTAGTAAATCGCGCGATACAGATGTCAGCAATGTTTGATATTTGATTGGCGCACGTGCCGGCCACCACAATCTTGCCATCAGATTGGATCGCCACCGCGTTGCCCGAATCAAAACCATTGACCCCCACCGCGACCTGCACGATACCAGTGCCGTTAAAGCTCGTGTCAATCGCTCCGGTCGTCGCGTAGCGCACTACGCAAAACTCGACAGTGAAAAACCCTGGAAAGCCCACTAATGGTCGTTCACACGCGCCCGATACCACGATTTTTCCGTCGCCCTGAATCGCAAGGCCCAAGGCGCGGTCGGTGCCGGAATTGACCGGCGTCTGCACCGTGCCTGTGGTGTTGAATGTGGCGTCTAGTACGCCTGTCGCGCTGTAGCGAGCCACGCAAATTACTGCGCCGTTGACGCAATATCCCGCCACCACAATCTTGCCATCGGTTTGAACCGCCACACTGGTGGCAAAGTCGCTGCCGTTGATGTCGGTGATCACTTTTCCGGTGCCGCCAAACGTGGTGTCTAGGTCAGTCGGCGCGGCGCAGACGGCAAGGCTCGCCGCGCCGAGCAACGCGGCGATCAGCGCCTGCGCCTTCATGCGGCCGCCCGTACTTGCACGCTGGTAAACCGCTGCTCAATCAACCGTGCGACAGCCTCGGGTGCGGTCAGAATCGGCACATGCCCGAGGCCGGGAAGGATATGCAGCTCGGCGTCCAGCAAACGATTCGCCAGCAGCCGCGAATCGTCGGGGTGAAACGCCGTCCAGCGAACCGTGAACCAGCAGCGTGGGCACATGCATCGTAGAGAGACGATCCTCCACGGTGAGGGCGCAGCGGCATTGCAGCAGTTCTATGGCGCTTTGCAATGTCGAGCGGCGCAGCACTTGGTAGCCCCAGCGACGCTGATCCCCTCCGTTAGCCTCTGGCACGCAGCTCGTGGCGAGTGCCCTGATCGCACCGTCGAAATCCTTGCGCAGCCACTCAACGAAATCGTCGAAGTGCGTAGGCAATACGCGCCGCCACGACGCGCCCACCAGAACGAGTCCACTAATGCGCTCGGGCGCCTTAAGCGCGACCTCCAGCGCAACGCCTGCGCCACCGGACTCGGCGGCGAGCACGCAGCGATCAATGCCCTGAGCGTCCATCACGGCGAGCACGTCGTCGACCATCGCCTCGAGAGTGATTGGCGAGGTGCTGTGCGTGCTTGCGCCGCTGCCACGATGGTCCATGCTCACGCAGCGCCAGTGCGGTAGCTCGCCAAAGAGGTCATGCCAAACCTCCCCACTGCCAATCCAGCCGCCCAGCGCCAGAAGCGTTTGCGGGCCATGACCGAAGGAGAGCGAAAGCAGGCTGGCGTCGGGACGTTTTACGAACATGGGGAGCCTCAGATGAATGCAGTTTTGATGACTGCTATTGCATCAGTGGCGAGGCGCGAGGTCTACGTGGCAGGTGTCCCGGTTTGGGCGGGAATGGCTGTGGCACGGCGAATTAGGCGGGACATATGTCCCGATTGGAGCATAGAGTGCGCGGCCAAGTCCGCGCCTACGAGTGGGGATTCACGGAAGGGGCTTCTGCCCGCCGAAACCTTCTGCTCGAAGTAACACGATGGCCTGCGGGCGACCTTCAACACCGAGCTTTGAATACAGCGCTGACAACGCGTTGCGCGCTGTTTTCTCTGCGATGCCCAACCGCGCCGCGAGCTGCAAATTGTCTAGACCATCGGCTACCGCATGCGCCAAATCCTTTTCGCGTGGGGTCAACGTCAGTTGGTTCGTTTCACCCGCGACAAAATCGGAAACCGCTTCGATGAATCGTTCAAAACCGCCATCGCCGGGCCCCGGAATGTGGTTGCGCGTGGGGAGCGTTTCGAAGCGCGCGCCGGGAATGGCGGCGGCCATCGCGCGTCCACGTTCGATGTGCACCATCATGTCGCCCGCCGAATGCAGCACCAGCGTCGGACAGCGCACCAACGGTGCCAACGCGCGCACATCAAGCCCGATGCGCGCTCGCATAATTTTCGCGGCACGCGCGCCGTCGCACGACTGGCGTTGCTGCTCATTCAGAATTACGATTTGCTCCGGCGTCGCGTCCGGCAGCATCGTTGTCGAAAAGAACTGTTGCACTGCCGGATCGTTGCGCCCCCAACCCAACTCAACCAGGCGCACTTTCGCCTCGTAGAAGGCGAGATCGTCGGCGCTCGCACCGGTGTGCGCGATGCCTGCCATGTAACCGCCCAACAGCACCAGATGCGACACGCGATCAGGGTGCTTCACCGCGTAAGCGATGGCCGGTGCCGATGCGCCCGATTGCCCGAGTAGCGCAACACGCTGCAGCCCGGTCGCGTCGATCACGGCTTCAAGTTCTTCCAACGCGGCTTCAAGCCCCAGCTCGACGTTGTCGCTGCCCGACAATCCGCAGCCGCGTTCGTCGTAGCGAATCGTTTGCAAACGGCGACCAAACCCAAGTAACCACGGACGCCAGATGGGTGACGTGGTGTCGTGCTCGACGTTGGTCATCCAATGCGCGACGCGCACCAACGCGGGCCCGCGCCCGCTCTTCGCCCACGCAATGCGCGCACCCGAGCTCACATGCGCGAAGCGAATCTCGTTGGCCAGAACTGTTGGGTCACGCGGCATCAGCATGAGCCGAACTATAGCGGTGTTGGCTGCGCGCGAGCGGACTAAATTCCGGCGCTATGATGCGTCGTCGATATGACTTTCGTCGGAGGTTGAATGCGTAGTTTTTTGATGCGTTGTGCGAACGGCTCGACTGCGCTGAGTGCGGTCGTCGCATTGACGCTTGGCGCAAGCGCGTTCGCTGCCGACATCACACTTGCAGCGGCGGGTGCAGGAAAAGAATTAGCGGCGCGCATCGACGCACCTTTCTCGACGGCCACAGGCCATCGCATCAAAGCGACGTTCGACACCGTTGGTGCGCAACGTGAACGCGTGGAGCGTGCGGCCGCCGACGCGCGTCCTGATGCCGTGCTCCTGAGCGCTGCAGCCATCGCGCAACTTAACCGGGCGGGCTTGATCGACGCCGCAACCATTCGCGACATCGGCGATGTGCAGGTCGGCCTCGCAGTCAAGGCCGGAAGCGACGCGCCGGATATTTCCACGCCAGACGCACTACGCGCAGCGCTGCTCGCCGCACCGAGCATCGCCTATGCCGACCCCGCGCGCGGCGCGACGGCAGGGGCACATTTCGCGAAGACGCTCGTTGCGTTGGGCATTCATGATCGCGTCGCGGCCAAGGTCACGGTGCTGCCGTTCGGCGTGGAAGTGATCGAGGCGGTCGGTGGCGGAAAGTTCGCGTTGGGTGTGAGCCAATCAAGCGAGATCGTGCAACACAAAAGCGTGCGCTACGTCGGTGCGCTGCCGGTGCCGCACCAGCTCGCCACGCGCTACCAAATCGCCGCGCTGAAAGACCGCCCGAACGGTGCGCGTCTAGCGGAATTTTTCGCCACCGACGCGGGCAAGCGCGCGAGTCGCGAGAGCGGGTTCGTCGCGTCGAATTGATTTTGGATGCGCCGATTCATCGGCGAGCGGTGCGGCGGCACAGGCACAGGCACAGGCACACGCACATGCGCATGTATGAAGCAGCTTTTAGGCTCCAGAGACTAGCTGGCGGTGCTTCAAGACAGATTATTGCGATAGTTGACTTAAAGACAAAAAACGCTGAAACGACCACTGGTCAGTCGCTGGCGCGTAAAAGCTATATGCGCGAATCCGTCGGACTATGCGACGCCGTTTTAGGCCAACCCGCCATCGTTCATCTGATACCAAGCGATGATCGCCGAGAGGTACAGCCGGCGGAACTGATGCAATGGGAAACTCTTCATCGCCGAGAGTGGCAGCGGCAACGCGTCAGCCTTGTTGCTCACGATGTAGTTCGCCATCGCACGGCCCATCGAGGTTTGTAGACCCACGCCGCGACCCATGCAGCCGATGTTGATCAGGAGGCCCGGCTGTGGCTCGTGCAAATGCGGCAAGAAGTCTCGCGTGATCGCCACGCGGCCGCACCAGCGAAACGCGATCGGCGCTTTTGCGGCGGCGGGAAACATGCGGCCGATCACGCGCTCCAGATGCCCCCAATCGGCTGGCGACGTTGGCTCGCGGAACGGTCCGCGTCCGCCCATGATGAAACGACGCTGATGATCAAACCGGAAATAGAACAGTAGCTGGCGCGTGTCCGACGAAACATGGCCTTGCGGCAAGATCGTCTTCGCCACGTCTTCCGACAAAGGCTCTGTCGCCACTTGGAACGAGTTGGGCGCTATAACCGACTTCGCGAGCCCCGGCCGCAGCGCGCCGGTGTAGCCATTGGTGCAGAGCACTACTCGCTCCGCGCGCACTGACGCGCCGCTTGCCGTCCGCACATGCCAGCGAGTGCCGTCGCGCTCGAGCGTCGTCACCTCGCTGTGGCCATGAATTTTTGCGCCCGCATTGATTGCGGCCTTGCATAGTTCGCGTGCGTACGACAGCGGTTGCACGCCACCGCCACGTGGGTCGAGCCAACCGCCGACGTACTTATCGGTTCCGAGGAGTGTCGCTGCCTCGCTCGCGGACAACGCCCGCGCACCCTCGACGCCTCGCGCTTTCCATTGCGCCGCGCGCTTGGTGACCAAATCCAATCCCGCTGCTGTATGCGCGCCCTGAATCCAACCGTTGCGAACGTGCGGAACGTCCATGTTGTGTTTCTTGATCAGATCAAAAACCGTGTCCGCTGTCGTGCCCGCAAACTGCGCGAGCCGCTCGCCGCGCTCTCCGGGAAACATCGCGACGAGTTCGTCCGGATCGTATTTCAACCCCGGAATGACCTGACCGCCATTGCGTCCTGAGCCGCCCCAGCCCGGTTCGTGCGCTTCAAGCAAAACGACTTTCGTGCCAAGCTCAGCGAGATGCAGCGCGGTAGAAAGCCCCGCGTAACCACCGCCAATAATGCACACGTCTGTGTCAACGTCGCCAACCAGCGGTGGCGTGGGTGTCGCGGCGGTGGCCGTCGCGGCCCAGAGTGAGGGTTCAAGCGGAAAAGCGGCAGTCATGAAAAGTCTCCGTTGTGGCTTGTGATGGGTGTCGCGCCGGAGCGGCGGCGACGTTATCGTGCGCCGCCAGAGAAGCGCGCTAAATCGGTCGCAGTACGCGGCGCAAAAAGTCTTGTGTGCGTGGATGCTGTGGGTCGGTCAACACACGTTGTGCTTCGCCGCCTTCAACAATCACACCGCCGTCGATAAACAGCACACGATCCGCCACCTCGCGCGCGAAGCCCATCTCGTGTGTTACCACCGCCATCGTCATGCCTTCTTCGGCCAGCGTGCGCATCACGGACAACACTTCGCCGACGAGTTCTGGGTCCAGCGCCGAGGTCGGCTCGTCAAACAAAATCGCATCCGGCTGCATCGCCAGCGCGCGCGCAATCGCAACGCGCTGCATCTGACCACCAGAGAGTTGCCCTGGCTTCGCGTCGGCTTTGTCGGCGAGCCCCACACGCGCAAGCAGTTCACGCCCGCGCGCTTCTGCTTGCTCACGCGGTTCGCGCTTCACAAACACCGGCCCTTCGATGACGTTTTCGAGTGCAGTGCGATGCGGAAACAAATTGAATCGCTGAAACACCATCGACACATGCGTGCGAATGGACGCGATGGTCGGTGATGTACGGTCTACGCGAATGCCATCAACGCGAACCTCACCGCCGTCATACGCCTCAAGCCCGTTGATACACCGAAGAATCGTGGATTTTCCAGAGCCCGACGGCCCGATGATGCACACCACTTCGCCGCGCGAAATCGTGGCGCTGATACCGCGCAGCACATGGTTCGTACCGAAGTGCTTGTGTACGTCGATGAGTTCGATGACGGGCGCCGTGCTCACTATTTTTTAGACCTACGTTCGAGCCAACCCACAAACAAAATGAGCGGCACACTCATCACTAAATAGAGAAGCGCCACCAGCGTGAAGACGGTGGAATTTTTGAACGTGGACGACGCCAACATCTGCCCTTTCATCGCAAGCTCCGCGACCGTAATAGTCGAGGCTTGCGACGAGTCCTTGAGCATCATGATCATCGTGTTGCCGTAGGGCGGTAGAACGATTTTCACGGCCTGCGGAATAATCACGCGGCGCATCATCATTGCCCAGCCCATGCCGAGCGACTGCGCGGCCTCGATTTGGCCGTGGTCAATCGCCTCGATACCCGCGCGAAAGTTTTCCGATTGATACGCTGAATACGCCACGCCGAGTCCGATGATGGAGGCTTGCAGCGCGGTCAACGTGATGCCGAATTCCGGCAATACAAAGTAAATGTAGAAAAGTTGAACGATGATCGGAATGCCGCGAATCACGTTCACGATGCACTTCGCGATCCACACCAACGGTCCGATGCCCGACACGCGCATGAGCGCCCACACGAGCCCCAACATTGTTGAGAGCAGCAGCGAACCCAGCGTGACGATCACCGTCAGCCGCAGCCCCTCCAAAAGGATGGGCATGAAGTTCGCTGCGTCAGTCCAGAACATGCGGAATCAAGGTTGTGTGTGGATCAAAGTCATGTGCAGGCTACTGGCCCCACTTCGCGAGGATCTTGTCGACCGAGCCGTTCTTCTGAAGCTTTTCGAGCGACGTGTTGATGCGCTTCAGGAGCGCTGCGTCACCCTTGCGCACGCCGATGCCGACGGAGCCGGAAAGCGTTGACGTGTAACCCTTCACCAAACGCGTTTCAGCGAACATGCCTTGTTGTAGGTTGTAGGCAACGATGGGTTTGTCGGCGAAGCCCGCCTGAATGCGGCCCGCGTTCACGTCGGACAAAATCGCTGGGATGTTGTCGTAGATTTTTACTTCCGCGAACAGGCCAGATTTCTGCAGCGGCTCAACATACGCCGTGCCTTTTTGCGCACCGACCGTAAAGCCCTTCATGTCTTCAAGCTTCGCGTATTCGCGAGTGTCTTTCTTCGACACAACGAGGCCTTCGCCGTAGGTGTATATCGGACGCGAGAAATCGACCACTTCTTGGCGCGGCGGCGTGATGTACATCGCAGCAGCAATGATGTCGATCTTGTTGCCAGTGAGCGACGGAATCAACGTCGCAAACGGCATGCCTTCGACTTCCACCTTGAAGCCCGCGTCGGCGGCGACTTCACGGATGATGTCGACCATGATGCCTTGAATCGAATTGGTCTTGGTATCGAGGAAAGTAAACGGAACGCCAGTAGGCGTCGAGCCCACCTTCAGCGGTTTGTCCTGCGCGAGCGCGCTAGAGCTCGTGACAACGGACGCAATAATCGCAAGCGCCGCAGCTATGCTTTTGAACTTCATCAACATTCTCCTGGAGCCGCTAGCGGGGCTCGTCGCGCCAACCCTGTTTTGGGTTAAATTTCATGTACGTGAAATATAGTCTACACCCTGAGGCGATTCCCCCGACCGCTCAATGATCGAATAATCGTGAGATGAAACGCAAAACCGAAACCGTTGCGGCAACAGAAATCGCTAGCGCCGAAATCATCGACGCCGCAGTCGGTGCGCGCATTCGTGCGCTACGTCGAAGCAAGGGTTTGGGGCTCAACGAAATGTCCGCGCGCACGGGGCTTTCGATTGGCTTTTTGAGTCAGATGGAGCGCGGTTTGTCGTCGCCCACCTTACGTGCGCTCACTAGCCTAGCCGACGCGATGCAGATCAACCTCGCAGAGATTGTGCGCGGCCCAACGGTCGCCCAGCCCAAGGTGCCGGTCATCACGCGCGCGGGCGAGCGCTCGTCGATTTCAATGTGGAAATCCGGAATACGCAAACACGCGCTCGCGAGCGGGGGCGCGGCGAGCAGCGCGTTTAGCTTCACGCTCCTAGACTTTGAGCCGCACGCCTCGTCCGGCGACGATCTCTACACGCACCAAGGCGAAGAGGCCGGCTACGTGTTGCAAGGCCGCCTCAAGTTAGTCGTCGGCGACAAACAATGGACGCTCACAGCGGGCGACAGTTTTCATTTCAGCAGCGAATTGCCGCACCGATTCGAAAACGCCGCCAATCGCAATTTAGTCGTCGTGATGCTCAACGCGCGGACTTAGTGCGCTCGAACCGAACCCGTCACCCGCGTCGCGCCACTGCGGTGCGCTACGCTGCGTTGAATCTAATGCTCATCCAAACACAAGAAGTTGCGCGTCTATGAACCTAGAACTCACGAACCTTCATGTCCTCATCACCGGCGGCAGCAAAGGCATTGGCCTTGCGTGCGCGCGCGGATTCATCGCCGAAGGCGCGCGCGTCACGTTGGTCTCGCGCACGGTCGCAACACTGCAATCCGCGCAACGCGAACTGCAAAGCGCCACGCCCAGCGCGACGGTCAACATCATCGCCGCTGATTTGCGCAACGCCGCCGAGGCCGAGCAAATGGTGGACGCGGTCGAGCGAGACTTTGGCGCGGTGGACGTGCTCGTCAACAGCGCGGGCGCGGCCAAGCGCACACCCGCAGCAGAGCTCACGACCGACGCATGGCACGACGCGATGCAAGCGAAGTTCTTCACCTACATTCATGTCATCAACCCGCTGATCAAAAAGATGGGCGCACGCGGTCGCGGCGCGGTCGTCAACGTCGTCGGCGCCGGCGGCAAAGTCGCCGCCGTCACGCACCTCGCGGGCGGTTCGGCCAACGCCGCGCTCATGCTCGCCAGCAGTGGCCTCGCCGCCGCCTACGCAGGCAAGGGCGTACGCGTAAACGCCGTCAACCCCGGCCTCACACTCACCGAACGCCTACAAGAAGGCATGCAAGCCGAAGCAAGGCAACAAGGCATCAGCATGGAAGAAGCCCTAGCGCGCGCCAAAGCGACACGCCCGCTAGGCCGCATCGCCGAACCCAGCGAAATCGCCGACGCGGTGGTTTACCTCGCATCAAACCGCGCGAGCTACATCACGGGTGCCGTGGTGGCTATGGATGGGGCGGTTACGCCGATGGTGGTTTAGCCCGAAACGACGAATCGGGTTGCGCAATATCCCGTGATCGACGTAGGGTGCGGTTCACCGCACCCAATTTGATACCAGCAACCGCCGAGGCGCAATATGATTGCGCCATACGCACCAACGACCGCGAGGTCACATGCCCAAGTCTGACAAGAAATCGTCCAAACTGAAACTTCCCCTTCTGCGTGGTGAAGGTTGGGTGCACTCAGAAATTGACCCGACGACTAATGCATCAGCGCTCCACGCCGCAGACGGATTAGCCGAAACGGCCTACTTGCTTGCGGAGCCCGCTAACGCAGCGCACTTGCGCAAATCGATAAAACAATACCGACGCGTGAACCGCAGCACCACTTCGATTGAATAGACCAATGAGTAACCTTGAACTAGCGGTTGATCTGAACGCGCAACTTGACGCGTTGCGCCCGCTCAATCCAGATCAGGAAAAGCGGATTTGGCAGAAATTCCGCTTTGACTGGAACTATCACTCGAACAATATCGAAGGGAACTCGCTCACGTTTGGTGAAACGAAGTCGCTACTGCTGCACAACATCACGGCGCAAGGAAAGTCGCTTAAGGACCACATTGAAATTACCGGTCACAACGAGGCAATTGACGCCTTAGTTGAACTGACACGAGGCGATGCTCCGCTTTCAGAAAGTTTCTTCCGGCAGCTTCATGTTTTGATTCTGCGCGAGCGCTACCAAGTTGACGCGATCACTCCCGAAGGCGCACCCACGCGGCGTTGGATTGAAGTTGGGCAGTACAAGACCGGACAAAATCACGTTCAGACCGTCACAGGAGAAATTTTTCGATTCGCTGAGCCGATTGACGTACCGGAAAAGATGCATGCTCTATTGCAATCGATCAACGATTTGCAAAATCCGACGAGCAATGAAGTCTTGTTGTGCGCCGCTAGAGCGCATTACGAGTTTGTTCTGATTCATCCGTTTGATGACGGCAACGGCCGGATGGCGCGCTTGCTGATGAACCTGATTCTCATCAAGTACGGCTTTCCGCCCGCGATTATCAAAACTCAGAACAAGCAGGAGTACTTTGCCGCGTTGCGCCAGGCGGACGGCGGGCAGTTTGATGTGTTCGCCGAATACATCGCGGGTTGCGTGTGCGTGTCACTTCAGATCATGTTGGCAGGCGCGCGCGGTGAAAGCATCGATGAGCCTGACGAGCAGGACCGAAAGATTAGGATGCTCGCGCGTCTTCTTGAAAGAAAAAAGGGCAACTTGGAGGTAACTCGAACGCTAAGTGCTTTGCACGCTGTTTTCGATTGGAGCTTCACGCCACTTGCAAAAAAACTAGACGAGAAGGCACGAGCATTTGAGTCGCTCTACCGCAATCTGGCGAGACATGTAAGCGTTAACAACATTTACGGACCGACTGATCCAGTCTTAGATTACGAGCTTGGGTCGGCTAAATCTTACATACGAGCAGATACTCCGCGTTTTGCTTTCAACGTGGAATTTATCAACTTGGCATATCAAGGCATGGAAACGATTTCGCACAGTTGGTGGGTTGACGTAAGAACGGATCTCGCTAGCTACACTGTTGAATACTTGGGCCAATACGGAAATTACAAAGTGTCGGGCAGCATTACCAAGACTTACGATCAGCAACTCAGTGACGAAGAAATATGTGCCCTGACAAACGAATTGGCGGAAGAACAAATCAGCGCTATTCAGAATCGCGCGGGAATTAATTTGTCGAATCCGTAGTTTCCTTGGAGGCACTACATACTCCGCCGATACTGCCCGCCCACTTCAAACAGCGCGTCCGTAATCTGACCGAGTGACGCCACTTTCACGGTTTCCATAAGCTCAGCGAACACGTTCCCGCCGTTAATCGCGACTTGTTTTAGTCGCGCCAACGCTGCTGGCGCATCGGCTTTGTGAGCCGCGTGAAAGTCGGCGAGGCGTTTGAGTTGGCCTTGCTTTTCGCCTTCAGTGGAGCGTGCGAGTTCTAGGTTGCCGGTGGCTTCTTCGCCGTTCGGGTTGCGGAAGGTGTTGACGCCGATGATGGGGTACGAGCCGTCGTGTTTTTTGTGCTCGTAGAACATCGATTCTTCTTGAATCTTGCCGCGTTGATATCCGGTTTCCATCGCGCCGAGCACGCCGCCGCGTTCGCTGATCGCTTCGAATTCCTTGAGCACGGCTTCTTCGACTAAGTCGGTGAGTTCGTCGATGATGAACGCGCCTTGGTTCGGGTTTTCGTTTTTGGCGAGACCCCATTCGCGGTTGATGATGAGCTGGATCGCCATCGCGCGGCGCACCGATTCTTCGGTCGGCGTGGTGATCGCCTCGTCGAACGCGTTGGTGTGCAGGCTGTTGCAGTTGTCGTACACCGCGATCAGCGCTTGCAGCGTGGTGCGGATGTCGTTGAACTGAATCTCCTGCGCGTGCAGGCTGCGGCCGCTGGTTTGGATGTGGTATTTGAGCTTTTGGCTGCGCTCGTTCGCGCCGTATTTTTCGCGCATCGCCACGGCCCAGATGCGCCGCGCGACGCGGCCGAGCACGGTGTATTCCGGGTCCATGCCGTTACTGAAGAAGAACGACAAATTCGGCGCAAAATCGTCGATGTGCATGCCGCGAGCGAGGTAGGCTTCAACGAACGTGAAGCCGTTTGACAGCGTGAACGCGAGCTGCGAAATCGGGTTCGCGCCGGCCTCCGCGATGTGATAACCGCTGATCGACACCGAATAGAAATTGCGCACTTTGTTCTGCACAAAATACTGCTGAATGTCACCCATGACCTTGAGCGAAAACTCGGTCGAGAAGATGCACGTGTTTTGGCCTTGATCTTCTTTCAGGATGTCCGCTTGCACCGTGCCGCGTACGTTTTCCAGTGTCCACGCCTTGATCTTCGCGAGCTCGTCGTCGGTGGGTTCGCGTTTGTTGTCGGCGCGGAACTTCGTGAGCTGTTGCTGCATCGCGGTATTCATGAAGAACGCGAGGATCGTCGGCGCAGGGCCGTTGATCGTCATCGAAACAGACGTCGTCGGCGCGCAGAGGTCGAAGCCGTCGTAGAGCACTTTCATGTCTTCGACGGTGGCAATCGACACGCCGGAGTTGCCGACCTTTCCGTAAATGTCAGGGCGCACGGCTGGGTCGTTGCCGTAGAGCGTTACGCTGTCAAAGGCCGTGGATAGGCGCTTCGCGGGCATGCCTTCGGAAACATTCTTGAAACGGCGATTGGTGCGGAACGGGTCGCCTTCGCCCGCGAACATGCGCGTGGGGTCTTCGTTCTCGCGCTTGAACGCGAACACGCCCGCCGTGAACGGGAAGCTGCCGGGTACGTTTTCTTTAAGCTGCCACTTGAGGATTTCGCCGTCGTCTTCGTAGCGCGGCAGCACGACTTTTTTGATCTTGGTGCCGCAGAGCGACGTGCTCGTGAGCGCAGTGCGAATTTCTTTATCGCGAATCTTGACGACGTATTCATCACCCGCGTAGCTCGCGAGCGTTTGCGGCCACATGTCGAGGAGCTTCTTCGAGCGTGGGTCGAGCGCTTGGGTTTTGTAGTCGATCAACGAATCGATGGACGCGGGCGTGGCTTCCTTGCACTCTGTGAGCATGCGCTTGGTGCCGAGCAGTTGCTGACGTTCGCGCGCCACGGTGGCTTGCGCGTTGGCCCATTGGTGGTAGCCGCGCAGCGTGTCGGCAATTTCCGCCAGATAGCGCACGCGATTGGCGGGCACGATGGCTTGTGTTTGTGACGACGCATGCGTTTCCACGACGGTGAGTTTGCGGGCGATGAGCTTCAATGCACCCTTAGATTTCGCGGCGAGCACTGGCGTGATGGCTTGATACAGCGCGGTCACGCCGTCATCTGCGAAGCGGCTCGCCATAGTGCCGAAAACGGGCATTTGATCGGGCGACGTGCTCCAGGCTTCTTTGTTGCGTTGCACTTGCTTGCGTACGTCGCGCAGCGCGTCTTGTGCGCCTTTGCGGTCGAACTTATTGATCGCAACGAAATCCGCGAAGTCGAGCATGTCGATTTTTTCGAGCTGGCTCGCGGCGCCGAACTCCGGCGTCATTACATACAAGGAAGCATCGACATGCGGCACGATGGCGGCGTCGCCTTGGCCGATGCCGGAGGTTTCAACGAAGATCACATCGAAACCCGAGACTTTGCATGCAGCAATCGCATCGGGCAGCGCTTTGGAGATTTCGGAGCCGCCGGAGTCTCGCGTGGCGAGCGAGCGCATGTAAATGTTTTCGTGATTGATCGCGTTCATGCGAATGCGATCGCCGAGCAGCGCGCCGCCGGATTTGCGACGCGACGGATCAATCGAGATGATCGCGATCTTGAGCTGATCGTTTTGGTCAATGCGGAAGCGGCGAATCAGTTCGTCGGTCAGCGAAGACTTACCGGCACCGCCGGTGCCGGTGATACCGAGGCTCGGCGTATTGGTTTTTGCGGCGAGGTCGTGCAATTGCTTGACGGTGGCGGCATCAGCTACGCCGGCTTCGAGGACGGTGATCCAACGGGCGAGGGCATTCCGGTCGCCAGATTTAAGCGCGTCGAGGGCGAGGGCTTTTTGCGACAAATCATGATCGCAAGCTGCGATCATGTCGTTGATCATGCCCTGTAATCCGAGCTTCACACCGTCCTGCGGTGAGAAAATTCGCGTGACGCCATATGTGTGCAACTCGGCGATTTCGGACGGCACAATCACGCCGCCGCCACCGCCGAAGACTTTGATGTGTCCCGCGCCGGCCTCTTTCAACATATCGATCATGTATTTGAAATATTCGACATGACCGCCTTGGTACGAGGACATCGCGATGCCGTGCGCGTCTTCTTGTAGCGCGGCGTCGACGACCTCCTTCACGCTGCGGTTGTGTCCGAGGTGAACGACCTCGCAGCCGCTGGCTTGGATGATGCGGCGCATGATGTTGATCGATGCGTCGTGGCCGTCAAATAGGCTGGCGGCGGTTACAAAGCGAACTTTGTTTTTCGGTTTGTAGACGAGGTTTTTGGTGTCTAGATTCGACATGAGTTCTCTCCTGCGCCGCAGTGTGCGCCCTGCGCCGAATTGTCGCAGAAAAACGCTCCAAGTTGACGTTAACGTCAACTTGGAGCGCTAAACGGCAACGCCGTCAGTTTGTTGCAAGTCAAAGGCCGTGGCGGAATGGCGGGCTGCGCGCGCTGAGTTTGCGCTGCGTCAAGCTCGCCAGCGCTGCTGCGGCGCACAGTTCGCCCATCGCCGCAGCTCGCGTGCGGATCAACGCGAAGGAGTTCACTATGTTTAAACGTATTCTCATCCCGATTGACGGTTCAGAGTTGGCGTTGCGCGCCGCGTCGACGGGAATCAATTTGGCCAAAGAAGTGGGCGCAGAAGTGGTGCTGTTGCACGCGCAAGCACCGTACATCGCCCCGTACGCAGCGGAAGTCGCGATGATCGACACCAAGGCGCAGGCCGCGTTCGAAAAGGCGATTACCGAGGGCAGCGCCGCGCTGCTTGATCAAGCGAAAAAAGTGGCGACGGACAAAGGCGTGACGGCGCATACGGTCCACGCGGTGAGCAGCCGTCCGGAATCGCTGATCGAAAAGACGGTGAAAGAGATGAACTGTGACCTCGTTGTGCTTGCTACGCATGGTCGTGGCGCGGTCGGCCGCTTCGTGATGGGCAGCGTGACTAGTCGTCTGTTGCCGATCTCGTCGGTGCCGGT
Organism: Casimicrobium sp.; assembly: GCA_040079845.1. Taxonomy (GTDB): domain Bacteria; phylum Pseudomonadota; class Gammaproteobacteria; order Burkholderiales; family Casimicrobiaceae; genus Casimicrobium. The sequence goes on from JBEBJR010000005.1 coordinate 42,227, forward strand.
GCTGGTTTATCGTGATGTGTCGATGGTGAGCGAATAGCGCCAACCTAAATGTGGGAGCGGGCTCGCCCGCGATTTACGGTGGGCCAATGCCCATCGCGGGCAAGCCCGCTCCCACAGGGCAAGAGCGACGCGTGTTTCAGCGCTTTTCCGTTGAGTAACGAGCGCTGTTACACACTGTTACCGAGTTGACATCACTGGTTTGCGGACGAGGCAGATATTGTGTTCATGCCATCCCGGCATGCACACAGGAGTTAGTCATGCAGTCCAACAATCAGTCCGTTGCGCCACGTGTAGCGCAGCCCATGATGGTGGCTTCCTCAACCTCAATGCGCAGCGCCGCCAATCGCGATGCTGTGCTTGAAGACGTCGTTGCGCTGGGTCGCACACGCGTAGTGACGGAAGGCACTGCCATTCACCGCGCTGGTGATGCGTTTCGTTCCGTGTTCTACGTGAAGTCGGGCGCTGCTAAACGCGTGCTCATTCAAGAAGACGGCCGCGAACAAATTCTCGGTTTCCCAATGCCCGGCGACATCGTTGGCATGGAAGCCATCGACGGTGGCGTGCACACGACAAATGTGATTGCGCTTGATATGTGCGCCGTCGTGGAAATTCCTTTTGAAGCGCTCGAAGCGTTCGCTGCAGAAAATCCAGCCGTCGCACGATTCATTTACCACCGCATGAGCGCGGCGCTGCGCGACGAGCATGGCTGGTTGGCTGCGTTGGGCTTGCTTAATGCCGACGAGCGTGTTGCGGCATTCCTGATGGATCTTTCGCACCGCTTTGCGGCGCGCGGTTTCTCGGCGCATCGCTTCATGCTGCGTATGACTCGTGCCGAAATCGGTAGTTTCTTGGGCCTGACGCTCGAAACCGTCAGCCGCGTGTTCTCACGCTTCCAGAAGCTTGGTCTGCTCAAAGTGACGCGTCGCGACATTGAGCTTTTGGATCTCAACGCGATCAGTAATCTCGCGCACGCGCCTTCGTTGCACTAGCTTTGTACTGTTTTATGCATGAAACGACCGCCAGGCGGTCGTTTCTCGTAAAAAACATGTAAAGTCGATAAGTTAAATAAAGCATCTTCAACCACCGCCGGGCGGTCGTTAAAGCCAAAAAGCTGTTATCGACGCTTGGGCGCTGTCGAAGCACCCAACGCGAGACGCACCGCTTGGCCCAATTGTTCGCGCGAATACGGTTTGCGCAGAAACGCAATGTTTTCGTCCACGCCGAACTGCAACGGCAGCGCGCTACGCGCATAGCCCGAGGCGTACAACACGCGGAGCTCGGGCTTTATTTTTTGCAGCGACACCGCAATCTTCGGCCCGGTTTCGTTGGCGGCGAGCACCACGTCCGTAAACAGCATCGCGATCTCCGAGTGCGCACGCAGTCGTGCGCTCGCTGTGCGGCGGTTGGTCGCGGTGAACACCCGGTAGCCCAAGCCTTGCAGGAAGCGCACGGCCACGTCGAGCACTTCCGCGTCGTCTTCCACGACCAAAACCGACTCCGTTCCTGTAATCGCAGCAGGCACCGTAGCAGTCGTTGTGCCTTCTCGCGCAGCCGCAGCGGACGCGACAGGCAAGAAAAGATTGATCGTGGTGCCGACGCCGATTTCGCTGTACACCGACACATGCCCCGACGATTGTTTGGCGAAACCGTAGACCATACTGAGTCCGAGGCCGCTGCCTTTGCCCACCGCTTTGGTGGTGAAAAATGGCTCAAAAGCTCGCGCCATGGTCTCTTGGCTCATGCCGGTGCCAGTGTCGGCCACGCTCAACCGAATGTAGTGGCCGGGCTTGAGTTCGTCGGCGGCGGCGATGTCGCTCGCCATGAGCTGAACCGGCGTGGCTTCAATGATGAGATTGCCGCCGACAGGCATGGCGTCGCGCGCATTCACAGCGAGGTTCAGTAGGGCGGTTTCGAGCTGACCGCTGTCGGCAAGCGCGGCGGGCAAATCATTGCTGGCGACTACGCTAATTTCAATATTCGGCCCCAGTGTGCGCGCGAGCAAATCGCGAAATGCTGCGAGCAATTCCGGAATATTGATCGCGGCTGGCCGTAATGTTTGTCGCCGCGAAAACGCAAGCAATTTCGCGGTCAACTCCGCGCCACGCCGCGCCGCGCGATGGGCCGACGCGACTGCGCGTACGGCGAACGGATCAGCCAACGTCATCTCTTCGAGAATCTGCAAATTGCCCGAGATCACCGTGAGCAAATTATTGAAGTCATGCGCCACGCCGCCCGTGAGTTGGCCGAGCGATTCCAGGCGTTGTGAGAGCAGCAGTTTGTCTTCGGCGAGCGATCGTTGCAGGGCATTCGAGGCAATATTGGCGATGGCTTCAACGAAGGCGACATCGTCGGTGGTGAAGTGATGCGGCGTGCGCGAACCCACGACCAAGATGCCGTTAGTGTGATCTCGGTCGCCCATCGGCGCGATGATCAAGCTGCGAATTTCCGCGCCGAACATCACCGGACAAACTTTCACGCTCGCTGTTGCAATGTCCCCGACCAGCACCGGCACACCGCTGTCGAGAATTTGACCTGAAAGCAAAGTGTGGGGACGCGCGATGTGCGTGCCCGCCAACCGATGCGCCATCGGCCCGGCAGAGCTGCGACAGACCAATTGTTCTTCGCCTGGCGGTTGGCGAAAAAGGCCGACCACATCCGCGCCTAGCGGTTCCACCGCAACGCGCACCGCGTGCTCGCCCACCGCATCGAACGAACGCTCGCGTAGCGCAAGCTGGCTAATGCGTGCAATCGCGTTGGCGCGCACCAGTTCGCGCTCCGTGCGCCGAGCTTGTAGCCGCTCGCTCACGTCACGCAACATCACGATGACTTCAGCGCCGGACGAACCGCGCGCCGGCGCGAGCGAAATTTCGACCGGAAATTCACGACCATTGAGCTTTACGGCTTTGAGCGCGAGGCCCATGCCCATGGGCCGTCGGTGCGGTGCATCGATAAACGATTGACGCAAACTTGAATGATGTTTGCGAACCGAGATCGGCACTAATCGATCCACATTCAAACCCCGCAATTCGCCCGGCGCGGCCTCAAGCAACCGCTCGGCCTCTGCATTGTTGATGCGGATGATGCCGCTGGCGTCAATCACCAAAATGGCATCAGGGGCCGCGTCAAACAGTAACTTGTACGCGTCGTTTTCAGAGGCTAACGCACCAGACAACATCAGCGACTCCCTTCGCGTTGCACAGGCACTGCAAACAAATAACCCGCGCCACGCACTGATTTGATGATGCGCGGCTCTTTGCCGTTGTCACCGATTTTTTTGCGCAATCGCCCGATCTGCACATCAATCGTGCGATCAAAAGGCCCGGCATCGCGGTGGTGCGTGCGTTGAAGCAATTGATCGCGCGACAGTACACGCCCCGCTTCAGAAACGAGCACGTTGAGCAAGTCAAATTCGCCCGTCGTTAGCGCGATGACGTTGCCTGCGCTGGCATTCAAGCGAAGCTCCCGGCGCTCAATGTCGAGCGCGAACGATTCGAAGCTAAATACGCGTGCAGGCGATTCGGCTGCCAACTGGACGACAGCATTCTCTGTAGCGGGCGACGCCGACGGCGCACTGGCGCGACGCCCCACACTGCGAATGCGTGCCAGCAATTCACGTAGTTCAAACGGCTTGGTGATGTAGTCGTCCGCGCCAATTTCTAGGCCGACGACGCGATCGATCGTGTCGCCGCGCCCCGTCACCATCAGCAAACCGCCAAACCAATCCACACGAAGACGTCGCGCAATCGCGAACCCGTCCTCTTTGCCAAGGTTTACGTCGAGCAAAATCACCTCGGGCGATTGCGCTACGATCGCTTCGCGCATGCCCGTCTCCGAGAATGCCTCAAATACAGCGAGCCCTTGGCTTCCAAGGTAGGTGGCGACGAGATCGCGAATGTCCTCATCGTCGTCAACAATGAGCACGCGGAGTGCAGCGTTAGCGTTCACGCCATCTTGCCCTTCGACCGTAGAAATTCATGCGTAGATTATGACGCTTCGGCGTCGCGACCGGGCTGACTGGCCTACGTGCTCGTGCTTGTGAAGCCTGCTACAGCGTGGCTACGCGTGCTTAATTCCCTCGGCTTTTTCTTGGCAACTTAGGCAACGTCGCGCGCCGGGATAAGCCAAGAGGCGTGGATAGCCAATGTCTTCACCGCAAGCTTCGCAAACACCGAAAGTGCCGTCAGCGATTTTGTCTAGTGCGAGGCTCGTCAAGGTCAACTCGTTGGCGTCACGTTCTGCTTTGGCGATGAGTACATCGGCCTCGGCGTCGGCAGCGGCCCAGTCGGCGTCGCTTTCTCCTGTGATGGAAGCATGCGAGGGGTCGTCGGCATGCAATTCCACATCAAGCGTGCGTTCAAGCAGCTTTTGGCGCTGCATCAGCAGACGCTTCAGGTCAGCGATTTGTTCCGGCGTGAGCGCAATTTGGGTCATGGCAGTCAACAGTTGATTTTGGCGAAGTGGCGTCATGGTCACGATGTTCCTTCGCTCTTCGCCGAGTCGCATTGATCCGAGTCAAACCATGCGCGTCTTGAGCGGCGTAATATTCTGGTTCGATGTCTGAATCTATCGCACCTTCGATGCCTGAGGTTGCCCTCGCTCGCTCTGCGGCTGTGGAGGAGTGCGTCGGTGCGTCGACGGAAACTTCGGTAATTGACGTGCTGGATATGCACTGTGCGGCATGCGCAGTGCTCATAGAGGACGGGTTGCGTCCGTTGGCGGGTGTGACGCAAGTGCGAGTGCATTACGCCACGCAGCGCGCGCGCGTGGCGTTTGACCCGGCATTGCTCTCGACGACGAAATTACTCGCGCACATAGAGCGCTTGGGCTACACCGCGAACGTGGCCGATAGCCTTGACCGTAAAGCCATCGTGCGTGCGCAGCGGCGGCGACATATTTGGGGCTTCGGGCTCTCGGCGTTCTGTGCCATGCAGGTGATGATGGTGACGGTGCCGCGCTTTATCGCGGGGGCCGACATGGAGCCCGAATTCGCGCCGCTGCTCGATTGGGCTGCGTTTGCGTTGGTCTTGCCCGTTATAGCCTGGAGCGCGAGGCCGTTTTATCGTGGAGCGATGCGTGAATTCAAGCTCCGTCGGTTGGGCATGGATTCGGCCATCGTGCTGGGCATCGTCACCGCGTTCGCGGGCTCGATGTGGCATTTGCTTGCTGCGACTGGGGTGTTGTATTTCGATTCCGTCGCGATGTTTGTGGCGCTGCTGTTGGGTGTGCGATGGCTCGAATGGGAGCAGCGCGAACGCAATTACGAAGTGATTCAAAGCACGAACACCCACGAGCAGGACGCCGTGGCCACGCGCATCACCTTGGTTGACGGTTTTGATCGTGCGGAAGAAGTCAATGTCTCGCGATTGAATATCGGCGACCGGCTTTGGGTGCGAACAGGCGAAGCGATTCCCGTGGATGGCGCGTTGGAAAGTGATACCGCGTTGTGTGATGAGTCGTTACTCACGGGTGAATCATCTGCTGTGCTTCATGTGCGTGGTGAAGTGCTCGTGGCAGGTGCGATCAATAGTGGCGCAATGCTCACGATGCGAACAACCGCTACAGCCGAATCGAGCACCTCACGACGTTTGACCATGCTCGCCGACGACGCGGTAAAACCCGGTGCCTTGGCGTTGGCGGATGTTGTCGCGCGTTACTTCATGCCTGCGATGTTGCTCGTTGCAGGCGCGACTTTTTTTGCGATGTTGCCGCAGGGGGTAAACATTGCGGCGGAACGCGCGATTGCGGTGCTCATCATTAGCTGCCCTTGCGCCTTAGCGCTCGCTGCGCCGGCGGCGTATGCGCGTGCGTTTGCGGGTCTTTTGAATCGCGGGCTGGTGCTGCGACGCGCCGTAGCGCTCGAGCGACTGGCCAAGGCAGATGCTTTTTTGCTTGATAAAACGGGCACGCTATCTACACCAAGCGTTATCGCGGTCGAGATGCTTCGGCCGGAGGTGCGGGAGTACGACGCGCTATCAATCGTTGGGGCGCTTGAAGGGGCGGCAAACCATCCGCTCGCAGCGGCGCTTCGTCAAGGGAATTTTTCGACGGCGCAACCGCGCAACGCTTGCGACTTAGAGTGGACGCCTGGCGCTGGCGTGTCAGGTGTTATTGACGGAACGCGTTATCGATTTGGTCGGGCAGATTTTGTCGGATCGCGAGCGGAAGGAGCGCGCGACGATGCGCTGCTGTGGCTTGCGGATGAGCGTGGGTTGGTCTGTTCATTACGGATGGGAGAAACACCGCGTGAAGATGCGCAAGCGCTCGTTGATGCGCTCAAGCGGCGTGGTTCCGTTGAAATTTTGAGTGGTGACGATCCGACCAAGGCCGCGCACATGGCTTCGCGGTTAAACATTGCGCACAGCCTCGGCGGACACACCCCCGAGCAAAAAGCCATTCGTGTACAGCAATTGCAGCGCGAAGGCCGCGTGACGGTGATGATTGGCGACGGCGTAAACGATGCCATCAGCCTCGCGGGTGCGGACGTGTCCATCGCTGTGCGCGGCGCGACCGACGCGGCGCGGGCGCGGGCAGACTTAGTTTGTATCAGCGACCGTCTTCAGGCCATTAGTGAAGGCATCGGCTATGCGCGGCGCGTAGTGAGTGTCGTTCGCTTGAACTTCGCGTGGGCGATAGCGTATAACTTAGTGGCCATACCCTTCGCGGTGGCAGGAATTGTTAACCCGCTTATTGCAAGTGTCGGCATGGCTGCGAGCTCGGCCGTGGTGATGCTTAACGTAATGCGTCTCGGTAGCGTCGATAGAGCAAGATTGAAACACTAATGGAATCGCTATTCATCCTGATCCCGCTCGCCCTCGTGCTCGCTGTCATCATCGGCGCGGCCTTCTGGTGGTCAACCTCATCCGGACAGTTTGAAGATTTAGACGCTGCTGGCAAGAGCATCGTTGACGACGACGACCGCTAGTGCTCATTGCTTACGCCGACGTAAGCAACCGCACTGAACTAGTGCAAAAAATACGCTTGCGAGCACAGGCTAACTCCCATGGCCGGGGCAGTGATGTTGCCGCGCTTTGACACGTATCAACATGCGGTTCGCTCGAGACATTTATCTTTACAGTGTCCTAAGAAATTGTCTGAACGCCTTTGGCGTTTACAAACGAGCGGAGTAAAACGATGGGGAATAATCGCGCCATAAGCGCTGAAAAAGAGAGCTACAACTATAAGGTTGTTTATCAGTTCTCAATCATGACGGTCGTGTGGGGTATCGTGGGCATGCTGGTAGGCGTGCTCATCGCCTCACAGCTTGTGTGGCCAGATATCAACGTGCACGAGTTTCTGAGCTACGGACGTCTGCGTCCATTGCATACCAACGCAGTTATTTTCGCGTTCGGTGGTTGTGCGCTTTTTGCAACGTCGTATTACGTTGTGCAGCGAACGTGTCATACGCCGCTGTTTTTGCCAAAGCTGGCTGCCTTCACCTTTTGGGGTTGGCAACTTGTCATCGTGCTGGCCGCAGTAACTTTGCCGCTTGGCTTCACGAGTGGTAAAGAGTACGCTGAGCTGGAATGGCCGATTGACCTGTTGATTGCGGTGGTTTGGGTTTCGTACGCGGTCGTGTTCTTCGGCACGCTCGCGAAGCGACGCACATCGCACATTTACGTGGCCAACTGGTTCTTTGGTGCGTTCATCCTCACTGTCGCAATTTTGCACATCGTTAACAGCGCGGCGATCCCTGTATCGCTCACTAAGTCCTACTCCGCCTACGCTGGTGTTCAGGATGCGATGATTCAGTGGTGGTACGGTCACAATGCAGTGGGATTCTTCCTGACCGCAGGCTTCCTTGGCATCATGTACTACTTCGTGCCGAAGCAAGCTGAACGCCCCGTGTATTCGTATCGTTTGTCGGTCGTGCACTTTTGGGCGTTGATCTTTACCTACATGTGGGCAGGCCCACATCATCTGCACTACACCGCACTGCCAGATTGGACTCAATCGATCGGCATGATCTTCTCGCTGGTGTTGTTGGCTCCGTCGTGGGGCGGAATGATCAACGGCATCATGACACTATCCGGTGCATGGCACAAGTTGCGCGACGACCCAATCCTCAAGTTCCTCGTAACCTCGTTGTCGTTCTACGGCATGTCGACGTTCGAAGGTCCAATGATGTCGATCAAAACGGTAAATGCGTTGTCGCACTACACCGACTGGACGGTCGGACACGTGCATTCCGGCGCTTTAGGTTGGGTTGCGTTCGTCTCCATAGGTGCGATTTACTACATGATTCCTCGCCTCGTCGGCAAAGAGAAGATGTACAGCACCAAACTGATCGAAATCCACTTCTGGGTCGCCACACTCGCCATTGTTCTCTACATCGCCTCGATGTGGATATCGGGCGTGATGCAAGGTCTGATGTGGCGCGCGGTGAATGCCGACGGTACTTTGACCTACAGCTTCGTCGAAAGCGTTAAGAGCAGCTACCCGTTCTGGTTCATTCGCTTCCTTGGTGGCGCGATGTATCTGGGCAGTATGTTCATCATGGCCTACAACGTCTACATGACGGTTCGTGGCGCTAAAGTCGTGAAGCCTTCCGTGCCTGCGCCTGTTTCTGGCGCTGCGTTGGCTGCTTGAGTGAAGGAGTAAGAAAAATGAAAATCACACAAGACACCATTGAACGCAAAACTGGACTACTCATCGCGCTGGTGATCCTCGTTGTCAGCATCGGCGGGTTAGTCGAAATCGTGCCACTGTTCTTTCAAAAGAATTTGATTGAACCGGTGGCGGGACTGAAACCATACGACGCGCTACGTCTCGTGGGGCGTGACATTTACGTGCGCGAAGGTTGTTACAACTGCCACTCGCAAATGATCCGTCCGTTCCGTGCCGAGACCGAGCGCTACGGCCCCTACTCGGTTGCTGGCGAATTCGTCTACGACCGTCCATTTCAGTGGGGTAGTAAGCGTACAGGACCTGATCTTGCCCGTGTCGGTGGTCGTTACAGCGATGATTGGCATCGCCTGCATCTGACCAATCCGCGTGATGTTGTGCCCGAATCTAATATGCCGAAGTACGCGTTCCTTGATCGCCCCATCGGTGGTGCAGACGTGGCTAGCAGGATGAAAGTGCTCAAGGTCTTGGGCCATCCGTACTCTGAGGAAGAAATTGCGAAGTCTGGAGAAGCCATCAAAGGTAAATCCGAACTCGACGCGTTGATCGCCTACCTGCAAGGACTAGGCACGCAAATCAAAGCAACAAAGGGGTAAAAAAATGATCGAGCTAAGAAGCGCATTCACGGTCATTTCGTTGGCCACATTTATCGGAATCATTTGGTGGGCATGGCGTCCGGGTAGCAAGCGTCAAGAGCGCGACATCATGACGGACTTGATGACTGATGATGACCGTGCAGTTCCAGCGGGTCAAGGAGAACAAAAATGAGTGATGTTTTTGCAAGCGGAATGATGTCCGCTGGCTGGGCATGGTATGTCGCAATTCTCACGGTAGTGAGCTTGCTCGCATGCCTCTGGATATTGCGGTCAAATCGCGTCAAGAAAGTCAGTGACAACGACGAGCCGCACCTTCATGGCGAAAACGTGTGGGATGGGTTGCGTGAATATGACAATCCACTCCCAAAATGGTGGTCAAACCTTTTCTACATCACCGTTTTTTTTGCGTTCGGCTATTTGCTGCTCTACCCAGGTCTTATCGTTTTTCCGGGCTTATTGAACTGGAGCACGGCTTCTCTTTACGCCGATGAAGTGAAGCAAGCCAATGCCGAGACTGATCCAATATTCAATGCGTACGTTAAGCAGGATGTCAAAACAGTCGCGGCGGATAAAGGTGCCCAACAAATTGGTGGACGTCTGTTCCAGACCTATTGCGTTCAGTGCCACGGCACCGACATGCGTGGATCGAAGGGGTTTCCAAATCTCGTGGACGGCGATTGGCTTTACCCCGGCACACCCGAGGGCATCAAAACGACGCTCATGGAGGGACGCAATGGCATGATGCCCGCGTTTGCTGAACAGCTCAAACCTGATCAAATCGCGGACACTGCCCAATATGTGCTTTCACTTTCGGGTCGTTCAACGTCGGCGGAAGCAGCCGCGCGGGGTGATGCGACGTTCAAGGCTAGCTGTGCGGCTTGTCACGGCGCCGACGGCAAGGGTAATCAAGCGCTGGGCGCACCCAACCTCACCGATAACACGTGGTTATACGGCGGAAGTCTCGCCACAATTACCGAAACGCTGAACAAAGGTCGTCAAGGAAAAATGCCTGCGCACAAGGAGTTGCTGGGTGAGCCACGCGTTCATTTGCTGGCAGCCTACGTTTACGCGCAATCGCAAGAACAATCGCCTAGCACTAACAAATAGCACCGAAGCGAAGCGCACGTTGAACGTTGACGTGCGCATAGCGGAGACAAGGTTGTAATGAGTAGCACCACGGGCGAGACGAAAGTCGTCTCGCTCTATCAGTCCCAGAAGAAGATTTACGCCAAATCCGTCACTGGACGGTTTGCGAACTGGCGTGTGCTGATGGTCTTCATCACGCAGGCCATTTTCTATGGGCTTGCGTGGTTGCCTTGGCACGGGCGACAAGCGGTTCTCTTTGATCTCACAGAGCGCAAGTTCTACATCTTCGGCTGGGTTTTCTGGCCACAAGATGTGCTTTATCTGACGTTCATCCTGATCGTCTCGGCCTACGCGCTCTTTTTTGTGACCGCGATCGCTGGTCGCGTCTTCTGTGGCTACGCGTGCCCCCAGACGGTGTACACCGAAGTGTTTATGTGGATCGAAAAGAAGTTTGAGGGTGATCGCGCCGCTCGAATGAAACTCGACGCCGCACCAATGTCCGCTGAGAAGTTTTGGCGCAAGGGCGGAAAGCATTTCTTTTGGGTGCTCATCGCCCTTTGGACAGGGTTCACGTTTGTCGGTTATTTCACGCCCATCCACACGTTAGCGCGCGAAGTCGTCACTGGCACGACAGGAATGTGGGAAACCTTCTGGATTTTGTTTTACGCGTTTGCAACGTGGGGCAACGCGGGGTTCATGCGCGAGCAGGTGTGCAAATACATGTGCCCCTACGCACGCTTTCAGAGCGTAATGTTTGACCGCGACACGTTGATCGTTACGTACGACCAAGAGCGTGGTGAGCCCCGCGGTGGACGTAAAAAATCGGCGGATGCCAAGGCGCTCAATCTGGGCTCTTGTGTCGACTGTTCCCTATGCGTGCAGGTTTGCCCAACCGGTATCGATATTCGCAAGGGGCTTCAGTACGAGTGCATCGGATGCTCTGCCTGTATTGACGTATGCGACACGGTGATGGACAAGATGAACTACCCACGCGGTTTGGTTCGCTATTCAACCGAGAACGCGCTGGAGAAGCATTGGGATGGCGCGGCCGTCCGACAGCACTTACTGCGTCCGCGCATCATCATCTATTTTGTGGTGCTTTGCGTGTTGGTCGGCGGTTTGATCGCATCGCTTGCGCTACGTAATCCGCTTAAAGTTGACGTTATTCGCGACCGCCAAGTGCTGGCCCGCGAAGTCGACGGGCGCTACATCGAGAATGTGTACAAATTCAACGTCATGAACACGTCGGAGCGAACACATAAATTTAGCGTCACGGTCGATGGATTGCCCGACATCAAAGTTGAACGCGGCGGAAAAATCGTGGCAGAGCCAGCATCGACAGCCGCGTCCATATTGACGGTACGCGTGCCAATTGATACCGTAAAAACTGGCAGTCACGCGATACATTTCAAAGTGCAGTCCGAATCTGATTCGGCTGTGAATGTGAACGAAAAATCAGTTTTCCTGATTCCGAGGTAATGAAGTGATGAACGCGAGCACAACTGTTGCCACCCCCCCGACGCCGGTTCCAGTCAGTCCGTGGATATGGCCGGGCCTACTCATTCTGGGCCCCGCATCTGTGGTGGTTGCTTGCGTCATCACAGCGTACTTTGTGCTTCAGCACCCAGACGGACTGGTGGCGACTGACTATTACAAAGCGGGTAAAGCCATTAACGCACAGCTTTCGCAACTGGATCGCGCCAAGCAACTGGGCATGGACACGATGAAAATATCGGCATCCGGCACAACCGTGACGCTCACCTTCCCGGACGCGCGCGACGCGACGTCAATTGACGTGATCCTCGCTCACCCGGTCGAAGCAGATCGTGACATTCGCAAAACGTTGCCCGCTAGCCCGTCTGGCGTCTACGAGATGCCTATTTTAGCGCCGCTCAAAGAGCGACGCCGCGTCGTGGTGACCGATTCGCCGGCTCGCAGTTGGCGAGTCGAGTCGTTATTGATTCCGGTCAAGGGCTGAGGGACGATGAGCATCGGCGCGCGCACCTTCGAGGGCTTCCCATGAAATTCAATGCTGCGACGGTTGGTGCAGTCCTCTGGCCCGCTTTTCTCGGTGCAGCGGTCGGCGACGCCATTTTGTTCAGTCTTATCGATCCCGACGCGATCGAGTGGTTTGGTGTACACGCTGCGCTGTCACGCCAAGGCGCGTACACGATTGGCTTTTTTGTGCTTTGGTTCTTGATTATGGCTGCGAGCTACGTCTCGCTTTGGCTCTACTCCGACACCGAAGCGCAACGTCGCGAAACGTCATACCGGGACCAAGGCGACTCGCGAGCACCTTTCTGATTCGGGTTTGCCTGCCGCGAAGATTGCAACACGTCTGACTTGCGTCAACAACGCATGTCGGGTTGCTGGGAATACTTCGGCTAGCACTTTCCCTAGTTGACCGCATCGTGTTCCCACCTGAAATTTTGAAGCGCTTTGACCTCAATGGTCCGCGCTACACCTCCTACCCCACCGCTGATCGCTTTACGCCGGAGTTTCGCGCTGACGCCTACGCGAGCGCGTTGAAAACGATGCAGCGTCGCCCCGCGTCGCTGTACGTGCATGTGCCGTTTTGCCGGTCGCTTTGCTATTACTGCGCGTGCAACAAAATCGTTACGAAAAGCGCGTCTGTTGCTGACGAGTATCTTGATTTGCTCGAAAAAGAGATCGCGTTGGTTGCTGCGCAATCACCGGCACTGCCGATTGCGCAGGTTGCTTTCGGTGGCGGTACGCCAAACTTTCTATCGATTCCGCAGTTAACGCGACTTATTGGCATGCTCGGTAGCGCTTTTGATCTGCGCGCGGATCGCGAGCAGGGCATCGAGCTTGACCCACGCTTTCTAGACGAAAAATACGTGAAATCGCTGCCGGGTCTTGGCTTCAATCGCGTCAGTTACGGTGTGCAGGATTTCGATGAACGCGTGCAAACCCTAATCCACCGCTTTCAGAGTTTCGAGCAAACGGCGCAAGCGGTACAGGCCGCGCGCGATTGTGGAATCAATTCGATCTCGTTTGACTTAGTGTACGGACTGCCGATTCAGTCGCGTGAAACCTTCGCCGCCACGCTGGAGCGAGCGCTATCCTTGGAGCCGGATCGCCTTGCGCTCTTTAATTACGCCCACATTCCCGAGCGCTTCAAAGCGCAGCGGCGAATTCCTACCGACACGCTACCTACAATCGAAAAACGTACGGAGCTCTTCTTGTACGCTACCGAACGCCTCGTTGATGCGGGTTATCGCGCCATCGGCCTCGACCATTTCGCCAAACCCACAGACCCATTGGCGAAAGCGCAAGATGATGGTAGTTTGCGTCGTAATTTCCAAGGCTACAGCACGCATAACAGCGCCGACTTGATCGGGTTGGGCGTATCGGCTATCAGCAATCTCAATGGCGTTTTTTCGCAAAATAGCCCACAGATTGACGTGTACCGTGAGCGTGTCAGCGGCGGCCAGCTAGCTACCGTGCGAGGCATTGCGCTCAATTCCGATGACCACGTTCGCGCGGCGGTGATTGAGGAAATTATGTGTACCGGGCAAGTGGATTGGGCTGATGTTGCCGCTCGATTTCATATCGAACCATCGACCTATTTCGCGAATGAACAAGCTGCACTGGCACAATTCGCCGATGCAAACATCATTACCCACACCGAAAAAGCACTCGTCGTCACACCGCGCGGACGCTTGCTGCTGCGTGCCATCGCGATGGTGTTTGACGTGTACAAAAACGCGAAACGAGAACAGACCATTACCTTTTCCCGCATCGCTTAGATTGCAGAACTTGCGTTGCATTGAGGGCGTGCGAGCGTGACGCTGTCGCTGCTCATGTCTGCCGTCATCATGGGGTTGATGGGGGCGGGGCATTGCGCCACGATGTGTGGCCCGATCACGCTCGCGCTCATCACACGCACACCGGAACGACCACGCCAACCGTTGATGTCGCACTTTGGTCGCATCAGCATGTACGCGCTACTAGGCGCGCTAGTGGCTGCGTTTAGCGCCACCGTCACGACCTATTTACGCAATGAGGTGTTGCACACCGCGTGGTTGCTGCTGCCGAACTTGTTGTTGCTTTTTTCAGCTTTGTATTTGATGGGGTTTCAGCAAGCGTATGCGCCCATCGAAAAGGCGGGACAGCGCGTGTGGCGCACGCTTGAAGGGGTACGCAGTTGGGCTTCCGCACGCGGCGGTGCAACCGGCGACTACCTTCGAGGAGCCATTTGGGGTTTACTCCCGTGCGGCATGATTTACAGCGCACTTGGCCTTGCGGTGCTCGCTGCACAACCCTTGGGCGGCGCGGTAGTCATGGCGGCGTTTGGGGTGTCCACATTGCCTGTGCTACTCGCACTGGGTATGTTGTCCAAGAGCGCTGTGCAACGTCTGCAAACGCCGAAAATGCGCCGGGCGCTGGGCATAGCGTTGCTGCTTCTGGTCGCTTGGAATCTCTATCTGCTGCCCGACCGGCTCAAGGGCGTTCGCTTTTCGTTTCTCTGCTGAACCGCAAGCCGCTAGAGGGCCACCCATAGCGCGCCGAGCGCAAACAACACGAACGCCGCGCCAGCGATCATCACACAGCTATGTGCGCGCCGCCAATCGCGCTCGATTTGTGCGCCATCAGAGTCGCGGCTCGCGCGAGATAGGAGCACTAGCGCCAGCACTGAAAAGGCAACGGCTAGAAGTGCCATCACGCCCACGATCAATCGCAAAAGCTTCGGCGCCGCATCAGCGCCGAGTCCATGCGTCGCACCGACGAATGCCATCACGCCGAGTAACGCAGCGGACGCCATTACGCTGGCCACCATGATCGTGTTGCGCATGCTTTGCACGATCACAATGTCTCGCTCCGCTGCGCTAGGAGGGGCTTTCATGTTGCCCACCTAACCCAAAGTTTTCTTGGCAATGAGCATGCCGACGAGCATTGCGCCGACAAACATCAAAACCGACGCGCCGCCATGCACCAGACTCGCAATCGCCGGTCCGGGACAGAATCCGGAGAGCCCCCAGCCGATGCCGAACAACACCGAGCCTGCGATCAATCGCACGTCAATATCGTTTCGGTTGGGGAGCGTTAACGCTCCGCCTAGCCACGATACGTCCTTCGTTTTCACCAACGCAAACGTGATGAATGACACCAGCAGCGCGCCTCCCATCACGAAGGCGAGACTGGGATCCCATTGCCCAGTGGTGATTCCGCCGACATTGAGAAACCCCTGCACCTTGCGCGGGTCCATCATGCCGCCCAGCGCGAGACCGGCCGCGAACACCACGCCTGCGATGAGTGCGATGGCTGCGCCGCGTGCATTTGTCATCCGCGTCACGTTTGCAACGTCCGTGTTCATCATGCCCCCGCCTTCAACGCATTCAAAATCGCGACGGTGACCATGCCCGCGCCCATAAAGCTCGCCGTTGCGACCAACGAGCGCATCGAGCGCCGCCCGAGGCCACACACGCCGTGGCCGCTGGTGCAGCCGCCCGCAACGACGGTGCCGAAGCCGACCAGCAAGCCAGCGGCAATCAACGCGCCTCCGCTCGCTACGTTCGCTGTCGGTATCGAAAAAAACTTCACGAAAAACGCGCCCCCGATGATGAGCCCCAGCAAGAACGCGAAGCGCCACAGACTCGTTCGCGGCGACGAAATCGCTTCCGCCGCAATGCCGCTAATGCCCGCAACGCGGCCGATGCCTTTTAGCAAAATCCACACAGCGGTACCCACGAGTAGCCCGCCGACGAATGATTGAAGATAGGGATGCATATAAAACAAAGAAAGAAAATAAAGTGAGCAGAGGCTCGATAATTCAACATCTGCGCTCGATACCTGCAACGGCCCAAACGCAACCATAGACAACATGCTACCCATCCAGCTCTTCGACCCCGAATCTTGTACATTTACCTATCTGCTGATCGACGAAGCGACGCGCGAGGCCGCGCTGATCGACCCGGTCGACGCGCAGCTTGATCGCGACTTAGCGGCGATCAAGGAGCACGACGTGCGCCTCGCGTGGGTCGTGGAGACGCACGCGCATGCGGATCACATCACCTCTGCGGGTAAGCTCATTGAGCACACAGGCGCACAGGCGGCAACGCCCGCCGGATGCGGCATCGCGTCCGCAGGCCGGCAACTACAAGACGGCGACAAAATCATCTTCGGCCAAGAGTTGCTCACCGCTCTTCACACGCCCGGCCACACGGCGGGCAGCATGTCTTTTTTGTGGCGCGATCATGTGTTTACGGGCGACACATTGTTGATCGACGGTTGCGGCCGCACCGATTTTCAGTCGGGCTCAGCTGACGCGCTCTACACCAGTGTGAAGGAGCGTCTATTCACGTTGCCCGCGGAAACCACCGTCTGGCCGGGCCATGATTACAAAGGTCGAACGCAGAGCAGCATCGGGCACGAGCGCAGACACAATAGCCGCCTCGCACACACCTCGCGCGCCGAATTCATCGCCTTGATGGACGCGCTGCATTTGCCGAAGCCGCGCCGCATCGACGAGGCTGTGCCTGCTAATTTATGGCTCGGTATTCAACACGAAGCCGGCGCGGACGACAGCGATGCACCCAAGGTTGCCGCTGGTTACGCGGGTGACGTGTCGCCTGAACTGGCCTGGCGCTGGTCGCAGGCGGGCAAGGCGGTGCTGGTAGACATTCGCACCAACGCTGAACGCGAGTGGGTGGGTTTTGTGCCTGGCGCAGCGGTGGTTGCGTGGAAGCAATGGCCCGGAATGACGATGAATCCGGACTTCGACGCCGAAATTCGTGCACTAGCTGATCAAGCCGCAGGGAAGCCGCTATTGCTGCTCTGCCGCTCCGGTATTCGCAGCATTGCGTCGGCCAAGCGCGCCACCGAACTGGGCGTTACGGCGTACAACATCCTAGAAGGTTTTGAGGGCGACCCGGACGGAACCGCACATCGCGGCACGCGTGGCGGTTGGCGGTTCCGTGGGTTGCCTTGGCGACAGAATTAGTCGTTGCTAGTCACTACTTAAACACAGGCAACAAAAAGATCGCCACGTTGACCGCCAACGCCGCGACCCACACGAGCGAGCGTGCCGACTGGCGGCCCGTCACGTAGAGCGCGATGTACACGATGCGTAGCGCGATGAAGATGACCGCGAGCGTGTTGGGCAATGTGCCGACTACGCCGAGCATGTGACTCACGATCACCGCTGCGGCGAAGAACGGCAGCGCTTCCCAGCTGTTTGCCTGCGCGGCGTTGGCCCACTTCGCGAAGCCGTCTTGCTTCGCCGCCCAATCACGCGGATTGCGATTGTCGTAGCCGCCCTCGCGGCGCGGCACGCCCAACGCGCTGGATTTCGAGATGCCCGCACACACAATCGGCATGACGGCTGCGATCAAGATGCAAAACAGAGCGATGGTCATGGTGGCGTTCCTTGGCGTGGATGAGTGTGGCGGAGTGGCGACGTAGCCTAAGTATTGCCCGTCGTGAAGGCGCGGAATGAAAGGACAGTTGCAGACTTGCGTTCGGGTACGAGGCGAGCAGTGCTTGCCCTACGAACATACTACGAAAATACGATTAACAGCTTTTTCGGTTCGGCGACAGCTATGCGGGCGTTACAGGCCAAAAAATACATACATTGACTTAGTGAATTTTAGGGCGCTAACGACTGCCAGTCGGTCGTTGGGGCGTAAAAGCTGTTAGCAGATGCGCTTACAGTCCGAGTGCCGCGATCCCGGCTTTCGCGATTTGCACATCTTCCGTCGATTTCACGCCGGACACGCCGACCGCGCCGACGCATTGACCGTCCACCATGATCGGTACGCCACCTTCGAGTGGTGTGATCGGATCAACCG
Source organism: Casimicrobium sp. (assembly GCA_040079845.1). Classification (GTDB taxonomy): domain Bacteria; phylum Pseudomonadota; class Gammaproteobacteria; order Burkholderiales; family Casimicrobiaceae; genus Casimicrobium. Next base: position 60,342 of record JBEBJR010000005.1, read on the forward strand.
ACAGAAACGACACGCGGCCTTCGTTCACCATCTTTTCGTAAACCGCCGTTTCGCGACGACCCACTGCGGCCGTCTTCGCCTTTGCCGGTCCGATCCATGACGACACCGGCGCCGCGCCGTCCAAGCGTTGCAACCAAAGCAAATGCCCGCCGTCGTCCACGATAGAAATCGTAACCGCCCAATTGTTTTTCACGGCTTCGGCTTCGGCGCCAGCAGCAATTTTTTTCACATCGTCGAGGGTCAATACGGGCTTGGTCTTCATTCGGTTTTCACTTTCAGTTTGATAAGAGCGGAATACTTTTGCAGCAACTGTTCGTTGCTTTCAATAAATTCGGGGTGCAGCGGAATGCAATCGACCGGGCACACTTCGCGACACTGCGGCGTATCGAAATGGCCCACACATTCCGTGCACTTCAGCGGATCGATCACATAGAACTCATCGCCCATCCGAATTGCATCGTTGGGACATTCGGGTTCGCAGACGTCGCAGTTAATGCATTCGTCGGTAATCATGAGCGCCATAAGCGCATTTTAGGCGGGCGCGGCTTTGCGCCGCCGCGATTGCTACAAACTCACCGCCCAAGAAAGCTTCGCAAACACCTCGGTCGTCATTTGATTAGGCGTTGCGCTGATCCGCGCATTGCCGTGCGTCACGCCAATGTTGAGCTCGCGCCCGAGGCCGCGTTTGTGTGCGTAGACCAGCGACACCGCCTGCGTGTGCACGCGCGGCGCAACCGCAAATTCGTACATCGCTGCATTGCGTTTCGAGAGCGTGCGCTGCGCGATCAGCCGCAGCGAATCCTGCGCAGTGAGATAACCCACGGCAACAGCCTGCGCGGAATACTCGTGCAAGCGCCACGCTGAGCCATTCAAATCGTTCAACCGGAAATCGCTGAGTTTCCATTCAATTTCCACGCGCTCCATCGGACGTGTGTTGAACGTGACGCCCATGAACATCATGCGCGCCAGCGAATCGCTCAAAACATCAATGCCGCGACCCATTTCGACCTCGACAAAGGCATACGGCAACCACCCCCCGGGATTGCCTTCGCTCTTCGCGTACACCGTCGGCACATGATGCAACACGCCGCCCGCCTGCGCACGCGCATAGTTCACCCAACGTGCTTGCAGATTCCATTCGGAATTGCGCTGTCCGTTGACATAGATCGACGGCGTCACCCAACGATTGAGTACCTCGCCGCTCCAGGTGTGTTGCTCTTTTCCGGCCAAGCCTGGGCATACGTTGTAGAAAAATCCCTCGTGTTTCGCACAGCGCCAGCCCTCGAACTGAAACATTTGATAACCCACTTGGCTGGCGATGGAGTTGTCGCTGCGAAAGCCCGGTGACACGGCAGTAACGCCGGACCAAAAGTGCGTCACGCCATCATCAAAATTGCCATCGACATAGGTCAAACTGCCCGCGGATTTGCCCTGCACACTCAACGGCGCACGCTCGTCGGTTTGGCTGCCGGACACCTGCGCACGAAATCGTGTTTCGTTGTTCGGTCGGTAGATTGCGTCCACCGCTGCCGCGCGATTGGTCGTGCCATCGCGATAGGTCCGATCCGAAAACAGCGCACCCACGCTGCCCGTTCCAAGCTCGGAGCTGAATGGCCGGCGCACGCGCGCGACAGTGCTTTGCGATGGCCCCTGATCGCGATAGTCGGAGTAATACGTGCCCGGAATAATGACGAAGCCGCCGCCTTTGTCGTTCACCGTCAACACTGTCGCGTCAGTGGTCGGGCTGCGGTAGGTTGCGCGCGCGCCCCACGCCGGATCAGTCACCGAACGTGTGTAAATTAAATTCCACGGCGTCGAATACAAGTCCGTGCCCTCAAGAAAAAACGGCCGCTTCTCTTGCACCTGCAACGCAAATCGCGTGTTGCCTTTGAGCTGCGGCGTATCGAGTTCGAGCTGCGAAAAGTCCGGACGAAACGTCGCGTCGAGCACCCACTCCGGTGTGGGCCGCCATTTCACGTCAGCGCCCGCCGTGAATCGTGTTTCGCTTACGGTTGATGCGTTGCCTTCACGTGTGCGGCTGCTGTTCACCGTTACGAACGGCGCAATGGTCAAACCCGACGCGCGTGGCAAATCACGAATGCCGGTCAGATCATCGGCCACGCACAAAAAGCACGAGGGGTCGCGCCCGAGCGAGGCTGTGGACATGCGCACCCGCGTGTCGCGAGGCATGTTGCGAAACACGATGAACGAAAGTTTGTCGGGCGCGGGATGCGGCAAACGTAACGACGACCAAGGAATGCGCATCTCCGCACTCCAACCGTCAGCGAGAATGACTGGCACCGCTTCGAAGTCAAAGTCTGGCGAAAAGTCTTCGTCGCCGCTGTCTTCGTTCCACACGCCATCGGCCAAAATGCCACGCGCGTTTATGCGAAAAAACTGCGCAAATTTGCGCGCACCCGTCGGGTCGACCCACACTACAAACGTATCCTGATTGCCGAAAACTTTGTCGCGTCTTACGAATGGTGCCACGATCTTCGAAGGATCAGGATCGTACGCACGCAACCCGAAATACAGCGCGTCGTGATCAAACAACACGCGTACTTCGGTGCGCACTGCGGCAGGCACCTTTTCGCGCGGCATGTTCTCGATGAATTCGTTGAACACCGGCGCACGCCCCCAATCGGCCTCATCAAGTTTGCCGTCGAGCGTGACCTTGCCCGTAGTCGGAACGGCTTGCAGCGCCCAACCGCTTCCGTGAACAAAAAACAAGCAAAACGCCGCACAAACGCCTATTTGGCGAACACTGAAATTCAAAGCAAATCCCCCAGCTACAAGTCGTCCCGAACTTTTCATGCGACAACGCAAACGACGGCGTCAACGCGGGACGAAACTCGTGCTCAGATACAAGATTACAAACGACGGCTCAAAACGCCAACGCAGATGCGACGAAATGCGGAATTCCGGAATGAGCGGGAAGCGATTACTCGTTAGCGGCCTTGCGCTCAGCCACTTTTTTGATCAACGCCTCAGCCACAATCGGGTGCACAAACTTGCTGAAATCGCCCCCGAAAAACGCCACTTCACGTACGATCGTCGCCGAGATAAACAGATACTTTTCCGAAGGCGTTAAAAACACCACCTCCACGCTCGGGTCCATGCCGCGGTTCATGCCAGCCATCTGAAATTCGTATTCAAAATCGCTCACAGCGCGCAAGCCACGCATGATGATGCTTGCGTTTTGCGCTCGCGCGAAATCGAGCAGTAAACACGAAAAGCGCTCAACCCGAACGTTGGGTAATTCTTTGGTGACTTCGCGCGCTAGCGCCACGCGCTCGTCAGCCGTAAACCATGGCCCTTTGCGCTTCGAATCGGCTACACCCACGACCACTTCGCCGAAGAGCTTCGAAGCGCGTCGAATCAAATCTTCGTGGCCCTTGGTGAGCGGGTCAAAGGTGCCCGGATAAATGCATCGCAGCATGATGGGTTTTCCTCACTTGGCGCAACAGACGTGTTTTATAAATTTTGTTCAGTCGCCGAGACAGATTCCGGCGTGAACAGATGATAGTGCACCACACCGGCGCGACCTGCGCGCGTGCGCACGAAACCCGGCAGAGACTTCATTTCTTTGGCGTACTCGCAATAAATCATCGCCTCCGACGCAGCAACTCGCTTGAGTAGCGGCGTCAAGCGCGGCCACCAGTCTTCAGCAAACGGCGGATCAAGAAAAATCACGTCGAATTTTTCTGGCGTTGACGCCAAAAACGCGAACGCGTCCATGTTCATGATCTTCAAATTGGGCAAATCAAGCTGACGCTCGTTTTGCACCATTGCCTGCGCGGCGGCACGAGAGGTTTCCAGCGCGATGACTTGCGTCGCGTGGCGTGATGCGGCTTCAAACGCCAGCGCGCCCGAGCCTGCGAATACATCTAGGCAGCGTTTGCCGAGCAAATCCTGACCAAGCCAATTGAACAGCGTTTCCCGCACCCGATCCGGCGTCGGGCGAAAGCCGGACACATTTTGGAGGTCGGGAAAGCGAATCAGGCGGCGCTTGTGCGTGCCGCCAATGATGCGAACTTGATTTCTATAGACGGTCATGGCGCGAGAGTATCGCCCATTGGGCTGACAAGTTTCCTACACCGGCGTCTCGTTCTCCGTAGCCTCGATGGAGCGCAGCGCAATCGAGAGAACGCGCGGCCATCTATCCTCGATTTCGCTGCGCTCCATCGAGGCTACGAAGCTCAAATCCGGCCACAACGCGCCACACGCCTAAAATCGCGCTTGTCTCGAATCCATGTAGAAAGCGCTCCATGTGGGGCTTGTTTAAGAAAAAAACGCCACCGGCTACGCCCGTCTCGGCGAATCCGCCGGGCGACACTGTTCCTGCCTTACCCACAACGCCCGCCGCACCCGTCGCTGAATCGGCTGGCAACTTAGTCGCGGAGCCGACCGTTAGCGCGGACATCTTGAGCGCGCCTGCTGCACAGCCCGAAAAAAAGGGCTGGCTCGACAAGCTCAAGTCTGGCCTCTCGGCCACGCGCAACAAACTCGGCCTCAATGTTCTCTTCGCGGGCAAACTCGACGAAGAGACACTGGAGCAACTTGAAGCACAGCTTCTAATGGCCGATTGCGGCATGCCTGCCACGCAGCATTTGCTCAGTGATTTGCGCAAACGCTGGAAGCAAGCGGGCGGCACCGGCGACCCGCGCGCCATGCTTATCGACGCCCTCGCAGACTTACTCGCGCCGCTCGAACAACCTTTTACGGTTGCGGAGCAGGGCCCTTACGTCATGATGATCGCGGGCGTCAACGGCGCCGGCAAAACCACCAGCATCGGCAAGCTCGCGAAATATCTGCAAGGCCGTGGCGCAAGCGTGCTCCTCGCGGCGGGCGACACTTTCCGCGCCGCCGCACGCGAACAGCTCGCGATCTGGGGCGAACGAAACAACGTCTCCGTGATTCAACAAGCCAGCGGCGACCCGGCGGCGGTGATGTTCGATGCGGTTACCGCCGGCAAAGCGCGCGGCACGGATGTCGTGATGTGCGATACAGCGGGCCGCTTGCCGACGCAGCTCAACCTCATGGACGAGCTGAAAAAAGTCAAACGTGTGATCGGCAAAGCGATGGATGGCGCTCCGCATGAAGTGCTTTTGGTGCTCGACGGCACCACCGGCCAAAACGCCATTGCACAAGTGAAGGCCTTCGACGACGCATTGGGGCTCACCGGCCTCATCATGACCAAACTCGACGGTAGCGCCAAGGGCGGCGTGATCTGCGCCATCGCCAAAGAGCGCCCGATCGCGCTGCGCTTCATCGGCGTGGGCGAAGGCATTGAAGACTTGCGTCCGTTCGTGGCGCGGGAATTCGCCGAGGCCTTGGTTTAGGTGGGGTCTTGAAATCCACCTGAACGATAGGTGATTACCAACGTGTCGCGCACACCCGGTACGCCTGGCGTGTCGCCCGGCTGAATCGGCGTGGTTTCGTGAATCACGTGAGTGTCATCGAGTAGTAATACGGACCACGGCGCGGACAACGTAAAGCGCACACCGCTTGTGCCATGCGCATCGAACACGCGTGATTCGCCGCCTTTCACGTTCTGCCGATTCACCAACACCACCGCCACAAAATCTACGCCGTCGCGATGTGCACCCTCCGGCGTGGGGCGGCCAATTCCTTCCGCAGTGTCGATACGAAATTGGTGCGCTTCGATAAACCATTCGCGCTGCTTGCCGATCTGCGACAGCACGTCGCCAACGCCTGATATCAACGCCTGCCACGCAGCGCTATCGTTCACCGCGCTCGAGACTGGCTCAAACATGCGCTCAATGCCGCCGTGCAATGCGTTGTAATCCACAGGCTGCCAATGCGCGCGATGCGGCACCAGCCTGAGCGATGTGTCAGCGAGCGACTGCACGTAGCTACTGTGACGGCGCGAACGGTATTTGCCGCCGTCTTTTAAATACGCATCACGCGGCAGGTCGTTCCATGTTGAATTGAGTGCGGTCAACGCCTCAGCCGACACCCCAAAACACGCGGACACGTCCTGCGGCGCAACGAGACAAAAGCCCTTCTCGCGTATTTCTTGCACAATGGCGGCTACGGATTCAACAGTTTTCAAAACGGACCTTTCTGTGACTCATTTTTCTGCCAACGTTAATCGCATCGCGCTCTTACGAAATAGCCGCGACAACGGCCTGCCGAATTTGTTGCACGCCGCCAAAACCATTCTCGACGCAGGCGCTGACGGCATTACGGTTCATCCGCGCCCCGATGAGCGACACATTCGCGGCAGCGACATCGCGCCACTCTCGGCGTTGGTTGCGAACTACCCCGGACGCGAGTTCAATATCGAGGGTAATCCGCACCACAATCTTATGGCGATTGTAGAGGCCGCTCTGCCGCACCAAGCTACCTTTGTCCCCGACGCCATGGACGTGAATACCTCCAACCGCGGCTTCGCAGCGGGCGCGGAAATGGAGGCGGTGCAGCCACTTATCGCGCGATTGAAATCAATGGGCGTTCGCGTGAGTGTGTTCGTCGATGCGGACATTGCTGCTGTTGAGGCCGCCCACGCCGCGGGCGCTGACCGCATTGAGCTTTATACCGAGCCCTACGCCGAAGCTTTCACGCGCGGCGGCATAGCGGGCGCAAGCGCTGCGCTAGAACGCTTCCGTGTCGCTGCGGCGCGCGCTCGTGCGCTCGGTCTCGGCGTGAACGCGGGTCACGATTTGAATCTGCACAACCTGCCCGATTTTCTCGCTGCTGTGCAGCCGGCGGAGGTTTCCATCGGCCACGCGCTCATCGCGGACGCGTTGTCGATGGGACTTGAAGGCGCGACGAAGGCGTATTTGGCGCAATGCCACGAAGGCGCGCGATGAGTACGTCGCTAGTAGGGCGAGCACTGCCCGCCTCGTTTACGGCGGCGGGCAATGCCCGCCCTACGTTTGTTGCGCCCGCATGAACAACAACGTACAAAAACCGCTCGCGCTGACGCTTGGCGACCCTGCGGGTATCGGCCCGGAGATAGTCGCCAAAGCCTTGGCGCATGACGCCGTGCTGCGTGATCGCGTGGTTGTCGTGGGTGATCCGGTGGCATTGCGCGACGCGTTGACGCGATACGCACCGACGTTTAGCGTGGTTGACGTGGATCTGCGCGCACCTTTGCCGAATTGGCACGAGCAGCAGATCGCGCTACACGCGGTGCGCTCATTGTCCGCATTGCCAAGCCTCGGCGAAGTCTCCGCCGAAGCGGGTATCGCCGCCAACGCCGCCATCGTCGAAGCCGCGATGCTGTGCCTTGAGGGCCACACCTGCGGCATGGCGACCGCGCCTGTGAGCAAGCTCGCGCTGCGCGCAGCAGGCGTCGCTGAGCCGGGCCATACCGAAATTCTCGCGCGCCTTGCCGGACTCGCGGGCACCGAGCGTTTCGCGATGATGTTCGCGAGCGAGCATTTGCAAGTGGTGCTCGCCACTATTCACTTGCCGCTCGCTGATGCGCTCAAAGCGTTAACGCCGGAGCTTGTTTTGCAGAAGCTGCAACTCACGCACGCTGCGGGTCGCTGGCTCGGAAAGAGCGCGCCGCGCATTGCCGTCGCAGGCATCAACCCACACGCCGGCGAGAGCGGCATGCTCGGCTCCGACGAGACGCGCGTGTTGGTGCCAGCGATTGCGGCGGCGCGTGCGCTGGGCATGAACGTGACTGATCCGCTGCCGCCAGACACTGTCTTTATGCGCGCGCGCACCGGCGAATTTGATGTGGTGCTCGCGATGTATCACGACCAAGGCTTAATTCCAGTGAAGCTCTTGGGTTTGGACAGTGCAGTGAACGTGACCATCGGCCTGCCATTTCTGCGCTCCAGCGTGGATCATGGCACCGCGTTCGACATCGCTGGTCGCGGCATCGCGTCCGAAGCAAATTTGCTGCATGTGCTGCGCTGGCATTTGGCCGCGGTAGGCAACTAACAACGACAAGGAGAAACCCATGCGACTCAAAGACAAAATCTGCATCATCACCGGCGGCGCAAGTGGCATTGGCGCCGCCTGTGCGCATGTGTTCGCGCGCGAAGGCGCGAAGGTCGTGGTGGCCGATATTCACACGCCGACTGAAACCGTCGACGCGCTCTACGTCGAAGCCGATGTTTCGACAAAAGCGGGCGCAGAGCGACTGGTTAGCACCACACTCAAGCGACACGGCCGTATCGACGTGCTCCTGAACAACGCAGGCATCACGCATGCTGCTAATTTTCTTGACCTCGCGGAAGCAGATTTCGACCGCGTGCTGCGCGTGAATCTCAAAGGCATGTTCCTCTGCGGCCAGGCCGTGGCGCGCGAAATGGTGAACGCTCAGACACGCGGTGCGATCATCAATATGTCGTCGGTCAACGCCGTGCTGGCGATTCCGAATCAAGTGCCGTATGTGGTTAGCAAAGGCGGCGTGAACCAGCTCACCAAAGTGATGGCAATGGGCCTCGCGCCGCACGGCATCCGCGTCAATGGCATCGGCCCTGGCACCATCGCGACCGAGCTTGCGAAGAAAGCCGTGCTCGGCAGCGAAGCGGCCAAAGCAAAGGTGATGAGCCGCACGCCAATGGGCCGACTAGGCGAGCCGGAAGAAGTAGCGAATGTTGCGCTGTTCCTCGCGAGCGACGAATCGAGTTACCTGACAGGGCAAACGATTTATCCGGATGGCGGGCGGCTAGCGCTGAACTATACGGTGGGTTAAGGCGTTTTTATCGGAAGCCATCAATACAATCATCGTATGAATTTATCTCTTCGGCCGCGTCTGGCCCTCATTGCAGCAGTGGCCGCCAATGGCGTGATCGGTCGCAATGGCACGATGCCTTGGCATCTCTCCGCTGATCTCAAACATTTCAAAGCACTTACGACTGGCAAGCGCATCGTCATGGGGCGGCGGACGTGGCAAGCGTTCCCACGTCCGTTGCCGAATCGTGAACACATTGTCGTCTCATCTTCGCAATTGGTCTTGCCCGAGGGGGTGATTCAAGTGCCTTCGCTCGCGACGGCGCTGGCGTTGCCGGTCAATGCGGCGTTTACCGAAAGCCCAGTATTTGTGATCGGCGGCAACGCGATGTATCGCGAAGCTTTGCCATTGGCCGACGATTTGTACCTGACCGAAATTGCGCAGAGTGTTGACGGCGATACCGTTTTTCCTGCCTGGGATCGTGCGAATTATCTTGAAGCATCACGCGAGACGCATGCGGCACCACTGGTTGCGGATGGCCCGGACGTTGTGTTTTCGTTCGTGCATTACGTGCGCCAATGAGTCCGGGCGCGCACAACGCGGACGCAGATTCAGGCGCTGCGCGTATCGCTTACCTCGCCGGCATTCGCGAAACGTTCGTACTGATTCCATCGTACGTGCCGTTCGGGCTGGTCTGTGGTGTCGCCGGCGTGCAGGCGGGCTTGGGCGAATGGGGCGCGGTGGCGCTAGCAGCGTTTGCGTTTGCGGGTTCGTCGCAAGCAGTGTTGACGCAGTTTTTATCTAGTGGTGCGCCGCTTCTTGTTGCTGTGTTGTCCGGCCTCGTGGTGAATTTGCGTATGGCGGTGTACAGCGCTGCAATTTCGCCGCGCATTTCGGGCGCATCACGCAAAGAGCGCTTGTTGTGGGCTGCGTTTCTTGTGGACCAAACGTTTATTTCCAACGAGGCGCGGCGCGACCGTGGTGAACATGAAGCGCACGCGCTGGCGTTTTATTTGGGCTGCGCGACGATGTTGTGGCCGTGGTGGGTGTTGATGAACGCCATCGGCGCGTTTGCGGGCGCGAAGTTGCCTGCGAGTTGGCAGCTCGAATTCACCATTCCTCTGTCGTTCGTGGTGATGGTGGTTCCGCTGTTGAAGTCGCGCGGGCAAGCGGCTGCAGCGATTGCAGGTGGCGCGGCCGGCGTATTGCTTTACGCGATGCCGTTAAAGACTGGGCTCATCGCGGCGTGCGTTTTTGGCACTTGCGTCGGCATGCTTGTTGACGCATTCATGACGTCGCGACAGAACCGCATCGAGGCCGCGAAATGAACTGGGGTGGCTTCGGTTCGGTGGATGGTTGGCTCGCGATTGTGGGGCTCGCCGTCGGCACCTTCCTGATTCGCTATTCGTTCATCGGTTTGCTTGCCGGAAAGCGTTTGTCGCCGCGTTTCGAGCGTGCATTGCAACTCGCGGTGCCTGCGATTTTTGCCGCGTTGGTGCTGCCGCTGATTTTGTTGCAAGCGGGCGAATTTGATCTTCACGCACGTTGGCCACACATCGTCGCTACGATCATTGCCGGCACCTACGCTTGGTGGCGACGCGGCATGTTCATTCCGCTACTCGTTGGCATGGTTGCGCTGCATCTGCTCCTGCTAATCGCAGATAAATAGCCATACAGCTTTTGCACGCTAACGACTAGCCCGCGGTTGTTTCAGCGAAGAATAGTCGTTAGTCGAGAATAGTAAAAATACGGCGCAAACGACCGCTGGGCTGTCGTTTTACTGAAAAAGCTGTTATTTTTTAACGGAAGCGATGTGGGCGATTTGCTCGGCGGCGTTAGCGACGAGTTCTGGCGCGCGGATGACGGCCTGGTCTAGCGTCATCGGGCCGGGCACGATGGAGAAACAGCCGCCGTTGAATGTAGCGTTGAGTTCGGCGTGCGCCGTGGCGTCAACGCCGCCGCTGATAAGCGTGGCTTTGAGCGTTTTGTTGCCGTGCTCGCGGGCGATGTGTGCGGCGGCGAAGGGGGTTTTACCGAGTAGCGTTTGCGCGTCGCTACGACCCTCGCCGGTGATGAGCCAGTCGGCGCCTTTGCACGCATCTGCAAGGCCGATGAGCCGCGCGACGGTTTGCGCACCAGATTCAAATTTCGCGCCGACCAATTGCAGCGCATAGCCCAATCCGCCAGCCGCACCGGCGCCGGGCTTGGATTTCGCAGAGCGTTGCAACGCGGCCTCTAATCGTTCTGCGTAGGCTTCGATCACGCCGTCAACGCGTGCCACGTCCGCAGCGGCGATGCCCTTCTGCGGGCCGAAAATCGCAGTCGCCCCGTGCTCGCCTAGGAGCCCGTTGTTCACGTCGGAGAGGAGCGTAATTTCGCATTCCGCGAGACGCGGATCAAGCGCGGTGACATCTACCGAGATAAGTTTTGCGAGACCGTTCGGCGTGGGCTCGATTTCTCGACGGAACGTGCCGGTGAACTTCACGCCGAGCGCGGCGAGTAAGCCTGCGCCGCCGTCGTTGGTACTGGTGCCGCCGAGGCCGACGAAGAAATGACGGATGCCTTCCGCGAGCAGCAGCCGAATGAGTTCGCCTACACCATACGTGGAACGATCGCCCACGGGCACCGCCATGTTTTGCGCGTCCTCGATGCCAACGATCTGCGCGACTTCGATCACCGCCGCTTCGTAAATCCCACTGCGAATGAGCGCATAGCCGGCTTCGGCCGACTGCCCGGCGGCGTTGCGTACAAGCGCCTGTTTGCGCCGTGCGCCGGTGCCTGCGAGCGCTGCGACGATAGCGTCCAGCGTTCCTTCGCCACCGTCAGCCATCGGACGCTTGACGATTTCGGCGTCAGTGGCGTTTGGAAACACACGACGCAAGCCCAGTTCTAACGCGGTACACACGCCATCAGCGGACAGCGAGCCTTTGAACGAATCAGGCGCGAGGACTATTTTCATGGCAAAGTTCGCAAACGTTTTTCATTTGTAGGGTGGGCACCCCGTGCCCACCAGGAGTCAAAGTAACGCACTGGTTTGGCGGGCAGAGGGTTACCTAGCCCGAACCGCTCACTGCTCACTGTCTCGCTGCGTCGCCCGTTTGACTCGATCATTCACTGCGTCCCATTCGGCACCTTGCGGCGGAGCTTCAATGATGAGCTCGCCGTAGCGTTGGCTATCGAGTTTTCTGAGCAGCGCGTAGAGTTCGAATTCCCACGTTTGCGCGTCCGCTGCGAGGCGCACCGAATGTAGGCGCTCGGTCGTTTCAACGTCGAATGAATGCGTGATGATGCAGCGCGTGGGCCCGCGATCATGCGCCGCGCGAAACGCACGAAGCTGCATCTTTAGGCGGCGCTCGTCGATCATTTGCGTGGACGTGCGCGGCGCGTAGTGCGAAGCCAGCGCACCGGATACGCGCGGCGCGTCCGCTGCGTCGGCCGCATCGGTTGCCAGCACCACACCTAGGACCCGCTCAATATCCGATACCCGAACACGACCGGGGCGCAGCACGCGAACCGTGTCGCCGCTCACATCCACAATCGTCGATTCAATGCCAACTTCGCACGCGCCACCATCAAGCACTAGGAGCGCAATGTCCGGAAATTCTTCGCATACGTGTTGTGCAGTGGTGGGGCTGACGTGACCAAATTGATTGGCCGATGGCGCAGCAATTCCCGGATGCGCACTCGCGCTGTGTTCGGTGAAATTCTTCAGCAATGCCAACGCCGCTGGGTGCGACGGCACACGTAAACCCACCGTGTCCTGCCCGCCGGTGACCGCGTCAAGCACATGCCCGGCGCGCTTAACGATGAGCGTCATCGGGCCCGGCCAAAACGCCACCGCCAATTTTTCTGCGCTCTCCGGCCACTCCATCGCCCATGCGCGTGCAGCGGCGGCTGAGGCCAGATGCACGATCAACGGATGGTCGGCAGGCCGCCCTTTTGCTGCAAATATTTTTTCTATCGCACTTGGGTTGTTCGCATCGGCGGCGAGTCCGTACACCGTCTCCGTGGGCAGGCCTATCAACTCACCTTGGGCGAGCCGCTCGCGCGCCTTTTCGATACCGGCCACGTCCGCTGCCAGGACATGCGGATGTGCTTCAGAAGAAGGCGCGGAGGTCGTCGTCAGCGTCATTGCGGTCAGTGCGGTCATGGATATAGGCTCGCTTCACCGTCAGGGCGCGTTTTAAAGCGCCTGTGAGTCCAAAGATATTGCGCGATGTTCTCACGGACGCGCGATTCAATGAAAGCGTTCACTCGGCGGGCGTCCGCCACGTCATCGCCCGACGGGAAGTTTTCCCAAGCTGGATAGAAGCGCACGTCGTAGCCCGCACCTGCTTTTCGCTGTGTTGCAATCACCGGTACAACGGCCGCGCCGGTGAGCTTCGCGAGGCGTGACACGCCTGTAATCGTCGCCGCTTGCACGCCGAAGAACGGCACGAACACCGAGTCGCGCGCACCAAAATCCATGTCCGGTAAGTAATAGAACGGCAAACCCGATTTCATTGCGCGAAGAATCGGCTTCACGCCTTCGGTGCGCGCAATGATCTTTGATTCGCTAAAACGGGTGCGCCCCGCGAGCATCATCGCGTCGATGTCTGGGTTGCTCTGTTCGCTGTACAGCGAGCAGCCTGATGTATCGACCGAAACACGAATCGCGCCTGCGTCGAGCCCGATGAAATGCGGACACAACCAAATCACCGGCCGCGCTGCTTCACCTCTCGCGACATCCACATCGCGAAAGCGTTTCCACTGGTCTTCGTCGTGCAAGGTCACGTATTGACGAATACGCTCGCCGCTCGCGTTCCACAAAAAACCATGCTCTAACGCGGCTTGCATGTACGCACGAAAATGTGCACGCGCAATGGTTTCGCGTTCTGCGTCTGTCTTTTCGGGAAAGCACAAACGCAGATTGGTCAACGTGATGCGGCGGCGTGATTTCGCGAACGTCCAGCCAAGCCACGCCAGCGGTGCGCTCACAGTGGCAATGAATCGCAGCGGCACGAGCGCGAGCAATTTGCTTCCGACGAGTGTGATAAATCCCGCGGCGGTCATACGTGCTCCTCCGTCGGAATCGACACGCCTGCCGGCACTTTGTAGCGGTTGTAGCTCCATAAAAACTGATCGGGCGCAAGCGCAATCGCCGCCTCGACGGCGGCGTTTAGCTCGCGCGCAGAGGTTTCTGCGTGCTCCGAGAATGGGACCAACGGTGTGAACACCAATCGATAGCCTGCGCCATTGGGCAGGCGCACGCAGGCAATCATCACGACCAACGCACCAGTGGTTTTCGCAAATTTTTGGGCGAGCGTCATCGTGTACGCGGGTCTGCCGAAAAAGTCTGCCCACACGCCCTCACCGCCTCGATTCGGATCTGGAACTTGATCGGGCAACAATCCGATTGTTTCGCCGCGTCGCAAGGCTTTGAGCATGGCGCGGATGCCGCTCATTTCAGCGGGCTCAGACCGAATCTGCATGCGATCCCGCCCCGCCCGCATCATCGGCTCAGCCCATTTCACTCGCGGCGGACGAAACATGGCCGAAAGTGGCATTTGCGAACCAATGAACAAGGACGCGATTTCGAACGTCCCCATATGTGCTGACAAAAAAATCACGCCGCGTCCAGCGTCGCGCGCGTTGACGACTTCGTCCCAGCCTTCAACGATTTTCACGCGGCTCAAGATAAGCGCATCCGGCGAACGCCACAGTCCAGCCGTCTCGATGGCCATCTGTCCAATGCCCACCGCGGCTTGCGACAACGAGACGCGGTCGGTGTAGCCCGCCTGCGCCAAGTACCCACGCAGACGGTTACGCATGCCGCCTGAGAGCAGCATCAAGCGGCCCAAGCTTGCGCCGAGACGCGCCTGAGTGGCAAGTGAGCGGCGAGCAAGCCATGTGGCGAGGCCAAGAGCGATGCGGGGGAGAAGTGAGGACAAAGAATTTTTCTATGAAATCTGCATGTAGGGTGGGCACCCCGTGCCCACGTGACTTGTCCGGCCGCAGAGCCGGTGGGTACACGGTGCCCGCCCTACTCAGTTGCGCCGACCCATTGTCGCTTTACAATTCTAGGCGGCGCTCGCTGAGTTATTCGACTACTTGCGGGGCGGCGCTGTTGATTTTGCGACTTTTCGCGGTCATCGTTACGTTTCCGCTAAAGCGTCGCCGCTCGTGAACCTAATTATTTCTGGTCACCGGCTCGCTTGAGTCAAACCGTTTTTAGACAAGGTTCCCTCATGAGCGATTACCTCTTTACTTCCGAATCTGTTTCCGAAGGTCATCCCGACAAAGTCGCGGATCAAATCTCCGACGCCATTCTCGACGCGATCTTCAAACAAGACCCGCGCTCGCGCGTGGCCGCTGAAACGCTCTGCAACACTGGCCTCGTCGTGCTCGCGGGCGAAATCACGACTGACGCCAACGTCGACTACATCCAAGTCGCACGCGACACGATTAAGCGCATCGGCTACGACAATACCGAATACGGCATCGATTACAAAGGCTGCGCGGTGATGGTCTGCTACGACAAGCAGAGCAACGACATCGCACAAGGCGTCGATCACGCAAGCGACGACCACTTGAACACCGGTGCGGGCGACCAAGGCTTGATGTTCGGCTACGCCTGCGACGAGACGCCGTCGATGATGCCGGCACCGATTTACTACGCCCATCGTCTAGTTGAGCGCCAAGCGATGTTGCGCAAAGATGGTCGTCTGCCGTTTCTGCGTCCCGATGCGAAATCGCAAGTGACTATGCGCTATGTTGACGGCAAGCCGCATTCGATTGACACGGTGGTGCTCTCAACGCAGCACGATCCGAATCAAAGCGAAACGCCGACCAAAATGAAAGCCTCGTTTAACGAAGCGATCATCGAAGAAATCATCAAGCCCGTGCTGCCGAAAGAATGGCTGCAAAACACAAAATACTTGATTAACCCCACCGGACGCTTCGTAATCGGTGGACCACAAGGCGATTGCGGCCTCACGGGGCGCAAAATCATTGTGGACACCTACGGCGGTGCCTGCCCACACGGCGGCGGCGCGTTCTCGGGCAAAGACCCGAGCAAAGTGGATCGTTCCGCTGCCTATGCAGCGCGCTACGTGGCGAAAAACATCGTCGCGGCCGGCCTCGCCAAACAATGCCAAATTCAAGTGGCGTACGCCATCGGCGTGGCGAAACCGATGAACATCACGGTCTACACCGAAGGCACCGGCGTGGTCTCCGACGAGAAACTGGCGGAACTCATCAACGAGCACTTCGACCTGCGTCCGAAGGGCATTATCAACATGCTCAATCTCTTGCGCCCGATCTATGAAAAAACGGCAGCGTACGGACATTTCGGTCGTGACGAACCGGAATTCACATGGGAAGCCACGGATAAAGCCCAAGCGTTGCGCGCGGCCGCTGGACTGTAAACATAGCTGTGTTGATTTCGACGCGCTAGCTTCACGGCGCGGCCGCTCGCGACTACTATCGCAGTGATAAATCTCTAGGAGTTGAGCGATGCGATTAAAAGGAAAAGTAGCCATCATTACCGGTGGCGCGCAAGGGTTCGGACTAGGCATTGCCGAGCGCTTCGCGCAAGAGGGCTGCTCCTTGGTGATTGCCGACGTGCAGGGCGAGGCCGCTGAAAAGGCCGTCGCGTCGCTGCTGGCGCATGGCGCACAGGCCGTCGCACAGCAGGCAGATGTGTCAAAAAGCGCAGATTGGGATGAACTGGTGAACGCCACGCTCGTAGCGTTTGGGCGACTTGATATTGTGGTCAACAACGCCGGCGTGTCACATAAGAACCAGCCGATGTTGGAAGTGGACGAAGCCGAGTTCGACCGCGTGTACGCAACCAACGTGAAGTCAATTTATCTCTCGGCTAAGCATTGCGTGCCGGTATTTCGTTCGCAAGGCAGCGGCTGTTTTGTGCAGATCGCATCAACGGCGGGTGTGCGCCCACGCCCCGGATTGACTTGGTACAACGGTTCGAAAGGCGCGGTAATTCTCACCAGCAAATCGATGGCCGTCGAGCTGGCGAAAGACAACATCCGCGTAAATTGCATTAACCCCGTGGCGGGCGAAACGCCGCTCTTGGCCACCTTCATGGGCGAAGACACGCCGGAAAAACGTGCGCTGTTCAAGGCCTCGATTCCTCTGGGGCGCTTGTCGACTCCGAAAGACATCGCTAATGCAGCATTGTTTTTGGCCAGTGACGAAGCAGAATTCATCACCGGCGCGTGCCTCGAAGTGGACGGTGGGCGCTGCGTGTAGCGACGGTTCGTAGTCGCGGCTATTGCCGCGAAAGGCAGCACCCACAGGAGCCAACGGTCTAGCCGGCTTTCGCCGCCGCTGCGAGTCCTGGCGCCATTCACCGAACTCGCTCGAACGCTGTGAAATCGTCTATCCTCCGAACAGGAGGAAAACAGCATGGCCAAGCATTCTTTGTCGGGGCTCGACGCGTCGTTTCTGTATCTCGAAACGGCAGAGCAACCGATGCACGTTTCGAGTTTGTGCGTTTACGAGGTGCCGCCTGCGCTGAAACGCAATTTTCCGAATGAAGTCGTCGCGCACTTGAAGCGGCGCACGCACCTTGCGCCGATTTTCACCAACGTGTTGGCTTACGCGCCGTTCGGGCTGGGGCATCCGCATTGGGAACGCGCCGACGCGATTGATTTCAAGTATCACGTTCAGCACGTTGTTTTGCCTAAGCCGGGCACGATACGCCAACTCGAAGTAGCAGTGGCGAAAGCGCATGCGCAGCTACTGGATCGCACGCAACCGCTCTGGCAATTTACGGTGTTCACCGGCCTGAAATCTGGCGAGGTGGGCTTCTACGGCAAGGTACACCACGCTGCGCTCGACGGCAAGGGCGGCACGGTGTTAGCCAATTCAATTCTCGATTTATCGGCAACGCCACGTGACGTGCCGCCGCCCGCTAGCGCAACCGCAAAGCCTCCCAAAACCGATATGAGAATCGGCGACATGATCGGCGCAGCGTTTTCCAATTCGCTCGCGCAATACGCCAAGATCGCGCGTTCGCTACCAGGTGTGGCCGGAGCCGTCGCATCGGCTGCCGCGCCGGTGTTGAAGCAAGCGGTGTCTAACCGTAAAGTGCCGTTCAACCTTGCGCCGCGCACGCCATTTAACGTGAACATTTCAGCGAAACGTAGTTTTTCGACGGCGACGTTGTCGTTCGCAGATGTGCGCACCGCGGCAAAAGTGTTGGGCGGATCGGTGAACGATGGCGTATTGTTTGTGTGCGCCTCAGCACTGCGCAACTATCTGAAATCGCACAACGCGTTGCCGAAGAAAACACTAGTCGCCGCGATGCCCGTGAGCTTGCGCGAAGAGAGCAACAAAGAACTTAACAACCAAGCCTCGATGGTGCTCGCGGAACTGGGCACGAACCACGGCGACGCGGCGAAGCGCTGGAAAGCGATTTTGGTGTCGACCAACAAGGTGAAGGAATCGCTCAAGAGCTTGAAGAGCGTGTTGCCAACGGATTATCCCGGCCTGCTCGCGCCGCTCTTGGTCTCGCGCGTAAACGCGATGGTCGGCCGCGCGAAATTGATGGAGCGCTTGCCCCCCGTGGCCAACGTGGTCATCAGCAACGTGCCTGGGCCGCAGGTGCCGCTCTACCTTGCCGGCGCGCAGATGAAAACGTTCTTCCCGGTGTCGATCATCACGCACGGTCTGGCGCTCAATATCACCGTGCAAACCTATTGCGGCCGCATCGATTTCGGCATCATCGCTTGCAAAGAAGCGGTGCCCGATTTGCCAGATTTTGCGGACGCGATTCAGGGAGGATTTGATGAATTGGCCGCGTTGGCCGAAGCGAAAGTCGCGCTCGATAAAGAACGCGGCGACGTGAGCGCGATCGCCGCGAATGCGCCGTTGGCCAAGGCAAAGCCGAAAGCGAAACCTGTCGCCACAACGAAGCCAGCAAAGCGAACAACGAAAAAAGCGGCGTGAAGGCATAGGTCGGGTACGGTCTGCCTCGTCGCTCCCGCGCGAAGCGCCAAGGCCGTTTACCTGCGGCGGCGCGTACCTAAGACGGGCCGTACCCGCCCTACGCGGGCTTGCCCAAATTCGCTGCCACTTTGAGTAAACACTCAACTCCCCCCGCTACTATCCGATCTACCTTTTTACGCCGCCCTCTCGTGCAACAACAGACCTCTAACGCCAAAGCTCCGAATCCGTTTTTGATTGCGCTTGAGGCGCGTGCGCCTTGGGAGTGGGGCGTGGCGCTCGCGGCGTGGCCGATGCTCAAGATGATGGGTGCATGGCCGAAGCCGGAACCGGGGCGTGTGCATCATGTGATCGTGTATCCGGGGTTGGCGGCGGGCGACACCTCCACGCAACCCCTGCGTGCGTTTCTGAGCGATTTAGGCTACGAGGTGCACGGCTGGTATCAGGGTATGAATCGCGGGCCGCGCAAGGGTGTGCTCACGCGCATGCAGGAGCAGCTCGCTGCCGTTCACCGCGACGCGAAAGAACCGGTGTCGTTGATTGGTTGGAGCTTGGGCGGCGTGTATGCGCGTGAGATGGCAAAGGTGGCGCCGAAATCCGTGCGCAATGTCATCACGTTGGGTACACCGTTTTCGCACGGCCCGCGCTCGACCAACGCGTGGCGCGTGTATTCGGCGCTGTCCGGCGAATCGTTGCCCGACGAAATGATGCTGCGGCAAATTTCCGAAGCGCCGCCAGTGCCGTTCACCAGCGTGTATTCAAAAACCGACGGTGTAGTGGCGTGGCCCGCAAGCATTCAAAAGCCAGATGCAGGCAACGACAATATCGAAAACATTGAAGTTTTTGCGAGCCATCTGGGCATCGGCGCAAACCCCGCTGCGTGGTTCGCCATCGCTGATCGCCTTGCGCAACCGCACGGCACTTGGCAACCTTTCGCGCCGCCGATGACCGTGCGATTTTTGTTCGGAGCGACGGGTCGATGAAGGTCAAGTCGAACGGCCTAGACTTCGAAGTCGAAATCAACGAACCATTGCGCCCGGATGGCGCGCCAGCGGTGCTGTTGATTATGGGCTTGGGCATGCAGCTCATCGCGTGGCCGCCGGATTTCGTTAAGGCATTTACCGATGCCGGATACCGTGTCGTGCGGCTGGACAACCGCGACATCGGCCTTTCGCACAAGAGCACGGGCAAGCGGCCGAATCTGCCGTGGATGGCGCTCAAATATTGGCTACATTTGCCGGTGCGCGCAGCGTATTCCTTGCGGGACATGGTGGAAGACACGCGTGGCGTGCTCGATGCGCTCGGGATTGAGCGCTGTCATGTGGTGGGCGCGTCGATGGGCGGCATGATTGCTCAAGGACTCGCGAGTTGGCACCCACAGCGCGTGCTCTCGCTCACCAGCATCATGAGCACGACGGCCGCGCGCGGTTTGCCGCAGGCCACGTCCAAAGCGACAATGGCGCTCCTCGCGCGGCCTAGAAGCGGCGCACGCGACGACGTGATTGCGCATTTCAGCAAAGTGTTCGCCGTCATTGGCAGCCCGAAATTTCCGATGAGCGCTGACGACGTGCGCTCGCGCAGCGCCGCGTCGTTTGACCGCTCGTTTTACCCGGCAGGCGTGGCCAAGCAGCTAGCCGCGATTGTGGCGTCGGGTGATCGCAGCGAAGAAGTCCGAAATATCAAAGTCCCCACGCTCGTGCTCCACGGAAAAGACGATCCGCTGGTGCCGGTGCAACACGGCGAAGACACCGCTCGAAAAATCAGTGGCAGCGAATTCGTGAGTTTCGACGGTATGGGCCACGATCTGGGCGCACAAGCGCTACTCGTCGAGCGGATGCTGCCGTTTTTGCGTAAGCACACACCTGCGGACTAACAGCTTTTGTGCTCCAGCGACCGCCTGGCGGTCGTTACAGGCTGTTTTTTAATTAAGTCGATGCTGAGGTCACGCCCGCAGTTCGACCTTCTCCGCGCTTTCACACAGTGCCTCGATGACGTTCTCAATGAGATCGCTGTCGACGAGGTACGGGTTAAATCCGGCCTCGTCGTGCCAGCGCGCCGACTCGGGCGCGGCAGTGGCCAGATCGCTCGTGAAACCCATGTCCCACACGGGAAACAATCGTCGCCACGCTTCGACATAGCGCAGCAGTGTCACGTTGGCGTGGCGCGGGTCCGTGGCGACGAGGTTGTAGACGGTATTCACCGCGTCGCGCGGGCCTTCAAGGCATTGCAGCGCGTTTGTGGCCGACACGCACAGGTAGCCGCTGACACCAAGCGCGTTGTTGCGGCGCAGGCTTGCGGCGAGGATTTGCTGGGTGTCGGTCTTGGCGAGCGGCGCTACGAGGTGGCTGGCGTAGATGAGGCGAACGAGTTTCATGCTCAAAGTGTAGGCGCTACTTCTTGGCAAGGCCAAACAACAATCGCCGTGCCTCTTCGTCATGGCTCGGCGTAGTCGGTGCGCTCATGTCCTTCGCGATTTGATACGCGCGAATCGTGGCCGGGCGCGCTGCGATGGTCTCGAACCAACGCTTGAGGTTCGGAAAGTCATCGAGATTCATGCCTTGGCGCGCATACGGCACGACCCACGGATAGCACGCCATATCGGCAATCGAATACGCACCCGCCAAAAATTCGCGATCCGCGAGGCGCTTATCCATCACGCCGTAAAGCCGCGCCGTTTCGTTTACGTAGCGATTGACGGCGTACGGAATTTTCTCTGGCGCGTAGGTGCCGAAATGGTGGTTTTGCCCGGCCATCGGGCCGAGGCCGCCCATTTGCCAAAACAACCATTGAATCGCCTCTTTGCGCCAGAACGCTGATTTCCGATCTAGAAATTTTTTCGACTTATCCGCGAGATAGAGCAGCATCGCGCCGCTCTCAAACAATGCCAGCGGTTCGCCGTCAGGCATCGGTTGCATCGGCTTGTGATCCACCATCGCCGGAATGCGGTTGTTTGGCGAGACCTTCAAAAACGTCGGATCAAATTGCTCGCCCTTACCGATGTTGACCGGAATCACCCGGTATTTGAGCTTCGCTTCCTCCAGCATCATCGTGATTTTGTGGCCATTGGGCGTGGTCCAGTAATACAGATCAATCACAGCGAGTATCCTGTTTGCCACGGTGCGGCGAGAGTGTTTTGCAGATTTTCTATCGAAGCGGTCGATAGCGCTGTTTCTTGTGTCAACATTCGCTCATGAGTGACGCAATGCACGCAGTCACTCAAAGGTCATCGCGAGACGCTATCGGCGCGTTAATTGCTTAGATACTTGAAAAGCAAATGTTCTGCCCAACGTTTACCAGCTGGAGACCATCATGCACACTGCCACTACCGTAATCGCCACACCCGCCACGCCTATGTTCGACTCGCTCACCGCAGCGATGAGCGAAGCCGCATTCGTGCAGGTTGACGACGCAGTGTTCACCGCCGATTACCTCCACGCACCCGACGAATTCACCCGTCCGGACGACGTTTTGGTCGAAGGCACTCGCGAAGATCAAGAATTGCTCCTGATTCAACGCGATTTTGACGGCGCAAAGCTTGCTGGCGACGGCGAAATTTATCTGCGTGACGGCACTCTGATTCGTTTTTTACGCCCAAGCGCCGTGCACTAACTCGCGCGTGCTGCACGCACGCGTTGACACAATCGCACTGGCCGCGTAAAACACCGCGAAGATACCCTCTCACAGGAAGAATTCGCAGTGGACGACGACAACATTACGCTACTAGAACGGCCTGAGACTTCCGGCACCACGTCCGCTCACATTGAGTCACGCCCGAGCGCGGCAGTGGCCTCGGTGTCGACGCCCACCTCGGGTCCTGTGTTTCGCAGCAAGGTTCAACGCAAGCGAAGCGTTCACCTTTCCCTCGTCCTGATAAGCGCCGCAGCGCTGGGCGGAGCCGCAGGTTGCAGCAACATGGAGAACGGCGACAACCTCAACCGCGACGTCTATGCCAACATAGAAGAATGCAAAGCCGATTGGGGCACGCCTGGCGACTGCGAAGAAATTGAGTCCACACGATCTGCAACAGGATCGCGCAGCTTTTATGGCCCGCGTTACTACTCCCGTTCTGGCTCGATTGGATCGTCAGGGTACAGTTCGTATTCTCGGCCGGGATCGCGCGCTAAGGGAACGGTTTCGTCTGCTCCGTCCCGCGGCGGGTTTGGTGCATCGTCATCGCGCCACAGCGGTGGCTCGTCACACTCGTCGGGCGGTTAATCGTGCGTAGAGAACATGTTCCGAAGCGCGAAAACTGGGAGAAGCGCTGCGAAGACGCCGGGTTTAGCTTTCATTCGATTGATGGCCTGTACTGGGAGGAGGGCGTTTGTTACCACTTCACGCCGGGCGAAATAGCTGACCTTGAACACGCCACAAAAGAGCTCTACACGATGTGTATGGCCGCTGCCGAACACATCATTGAGAAAGAGCGTTTTAAGGAGTTGGCGATACCGGAGGCCGCGTGGGCGTTGATTCGCGAAAGCTGGAACAACGATCATCCATCGCTTTTCGGACGATTTGACTTGGCCTACGACGGCAGCGGCCCGCCCAAACTTCTGGAGTTCAACGCCGATACACCAACCTCGTTGATTGAGGCCAGCGTCGCGCAGTGGCATTGGCTCGAAGACGTGAAACCGCATGCCGATCAATTCAACAGCCTGCACGAAGATTTAATCGCGCAATGGAAGTGGCTCAAGGCTGAACACGGATACGACAACGTGCACTTCACCTGTGTTGCAGACAATGAAGAGGACGGCGGCAATCTCGATTACTTGCGCGACACCGCGATGCAGGCGGGTCTCACCGCGCCGT
This sequence comes from Casimicrobium sp., assembly GCA_040079845.1. Classification (GTDB taxonomy): domain Bacteria; phylum Pseudomonadota; class Gammaproteobacteria; order Burkholderiales; family Casimicrobiaceae; genus Casimicrobium. The sequence continues at coordinate 83,755 of JBEBJR010000005.1, forward strand.
GGGTTGCCGTGGAAGAGATCGGTTGGAGTGAGGGCGATCTTGCGTTTGTCGACATGGACGATGAACGCATCAATACGCTCTTTAAGCTCTATCCATGGGAGTGGTTGCTCGCAGACGAGTTTGGCAACAATTTGCGCAAAACCAATATGCGCGTCATTGAGCCCGCATGGAAAATGGTGTTGGCGAACAAAGGCTTGTTGCCTATTCTTTGGGAGCTTTACCCGAACCACCCCTTGTTATTGCCTGCGTCTTTTGAGCGACATAAAGTTTTGGGTGACTACGTGAAGAAGCCTTTGCTGTCCCGTGAGGGTGCCAATGTCGAAATTTATAAGGGCGGAGAAATCATCCGTGCCGACGGCACCTATGGCGAAGAGGGTTTTGTGTATCAGCAATACACACCGATTCCCAGCTTTGAGGGCAATTTTGTGACTATCGGCAGTTGGATTGTGGGCGACTCGCCTGCGGGCATCAGCCTTCGCGAAGATGCCACCGAAATCACCATGAATACTTCGCGGTTCGCGCCGCATTACTTTGAATAGGGCTAGGTTATGACCTACACGCTTAACGATTCAATTCGCTACTTTGACGACTTTTTGATTTTCTTTGCGGTTGCGATCGCGCTTTTATTCGCGTTCACGTGGGTATACGTAAAGATCACCCCTTACAAAGAAATAACGTTGATCCGCGAAGGCAATCACGCCGCCGCAATTTCGCTCTCAGGCGCGATGCTTGGCTTTGCGTTGCCGCTTGCAAGCTCCGTGGCCAACGCAGTCAATCTTGTTGACTTATTGGTCTTCGCAGTGCTCGCCACCGTCGTTCAGCTCATCGTTTTCGTTTTTGTTCGAATGTTGATGCCTGGCCTGTCGGACGCGATTCATGAGGGCGAGGTCGCACCTGCATCGTTTCTCGCTGCGGCGTCCATCGCGGTGGGAATGCTCAATGCGGCCGCGTTGGTTTACTAATGGCGCTTAGTATTCCAGCGAGAATTCAAACCGCTGTTGTTTACCAAGACGGTTAGGCTCATCCCCGCCGTATGAAATTTCGACGACGGACGCCGCGTTTTGCTGTACCTGAATGACGCTGGACGCGCGGGTGCCATAGCCGCTTCGACGAATAAAAATCGAACTCAGGTCATGTTCAATGTCGGTGGCGATACCTGTGCTTGGCAAGTCTCGCAACGACGCCTTGGTCGTGTTGCTAAGCAATCGAAGTAATCGCTCCTCGCGGGAATTCGCCCCTGTACTTGCGAGTGCGTGTCGCATTCCCTGCTTAATGCGCTCAACTTTAGGCCACGCGGTATCAAGCGATGCGTTGGACACTGCGTACATCCCTGCGTCTAAGCGTCGTGGTTGTGCTTCAACAGAGTTTAAGAACCACATCGCCCGGCTTTCCATGCGCGGCGAGAGCGAGCCGCAAATCAGATTAAAGCCTTCAAACTCATGCGCGCGCTGACTTAACTCGTGTGCGAAATCCGCTGGTGTCGCGAAGCCTTCGAGATAACGTTGAACGATCTGTCCACGCGATGGTGCGCCGCTGCGACGCAAGGCAGGGTTTCGTATGTTGGTTACCAGCGCAAATCGGCCGCGTCGCGTCAATCCCATCCACGCGCCGTTTGCTCGAAGATCCCGGCCCGCGAGCACGTCGCCATTGTCCCACCAGTGCATTTCTCGTGTGGGGCGCTCGAAAAACTCGTCACGATTTGCCGCGAGCAGCAACGGAGACACATCCGTCGGTGACCAGCGCAGTACTGCGATACACATAGCCTAGTCGAGTAATTTCAATCGTTGAACCTTACCGGACGGGCCTTTGGGTAACTCTTCTAGCATTCGAAAGATTTTTGGCGTTTTGTAGCGGCCAAGCAGACTCACGCAGTGTTCGCGCAATGACGTCTCGTTGCAGGCGTAGCCGGGCTTTAACACCACGGCGGCGAGAATGTCTTGACCATAATTTGCGTCAGGAATGCCGACGGCCGCAGCTTCAAGCACGGCTGGATGTGCAAGCAAAGCTTCATCGATTTCTCGCGGAGCGATGTTCTCGCCACCCTTAATAATGAGCTCCTTAATGCGACCCGTGACGAAGTAAAAGCCATCTGAGTCACGATACCCTAAGTCTCCCGTGCGCAGCCAGCCGCCCTCCGTGATTGCCTCAGCGGTCTTGTCTGCGGCGTTGAAGTATCCGCGCATGACATTTGCGCCGCGAAGTTGCAGCTCGCCCGTCTGGCCGTCTGCGAGCACGCCGCTATTTTCTGTGGAAACAACACGAGCCTCCACACCGCATGGCATCCCCGGCGTCCCGTACTTGCGTTTGTTGGCCGCTTGTGGGTTGCAGAACACCACGGAAGCGCACTCCGTCATCCCCATGGCTTCGATGACCTCGATACCGAACAACTGCTCAAAGGCTCGATGTTGATCCGGCGGCAGTGGCGCTGAAGCCGAGCGCGCGAAGCGAATGCTTGGCCACTGTTTGGTGTTTACGTCAGCAGCATTGAGCAGATAGGCGATGATCGTTGGCACAAGATTGAGCCACGTTGGTTGGTAGCGATCCACCCAAGTCCACCACGCGCTCGCTGAAAATTTATGTGGCGCGACGATGCTGCCGCCACTGAGGAACGGAGTGACCGTGGCGATGCATTGCCCATTGATGTGATAGAGCGGCAGAGACGATAGCACTCGGTCTCGCGCACTGAAGGCGTGCCAGTTCGAGACCGACGCCGCAGCGTGCAACAAATTCCCGTGGGTCAACAACGCGCCCTTGGGTTGTCCAGTCGTGCCAGAGGTGTACATCAACATTGCCGGCGCATCGGCATTCACCTGCGTCGCAAGCTCGCTTCGGCCGTAACTCGCGTGAATATGCGGGACATCAGAGTCAATGACCGCTACGCGAATGGACTGCGCAACCTCCGCAGGTAACAGATCAATCGCACCACGCAACTGCGACTCGTAATGCTGCGAAGTGAACACCAGCTTTACCAGACTGTGTCGCAGCACGTACGCCAATTGCTGTCCAACCGACAGCAAGTTGAGAGGCACGATTACTAGCCCTGCGGCCATTGTGCCCAAGAAGATCGAAGTCGTTTGATACCCGTTGTGCAGCAAAAATCCTACATGATCTCCTGCCACGAGTCCCAGCGTTGAGTAGCGACTTGCCAGTTGTCGAGCCTCGTCGGCTAACCCACGGTAAGTCAGCACATTCTCTGTTTCAGGTGCGATGAGTAAGATCGCGTCCGGTTGTTTTCGCTCATGCGCCAACAAGACGCTTCGTATTGAGTCCGCGGTTGATCCTATTGGCATTGATTTACGCGCGTGAAATAGTCTGCAAAGATGGCTGATTCGTCAGGTAACGACGCCGGAATTGGCCGTGCGATTCGTGTGATGTTCAAAAAATTTTTGTACGTCAAGTTATCGCTAAAGCTATTTCCACCCCAAGTTCCGCAGCCCATCGATAGCGAAAAAGGCAAACCGTTATCGAAGCTTCCGCCCGTCGCAATGCAGTGCGCTTGATTAACAATCACGCGTGCCACGGGAAGTCGCGTTGCCATCGCAAGCGCAAGCGACTCGACATGTTCTGAGGATGCGTGTAATCCGACGGAATGTCCTGCCCCTTGAAAGGCATAAATTTCTCCCACACGGGTTGCCGCGGCCTCAAAATCCGTCGCGCGATAAACCGCCAGCACGGGCGAGAGTTTTTCTCCTGAAAAAGGAAAATTTTCACCACACCCTGATTCCTCGACCATCAGCACTTGCGCGTCTCGCGCGCGATTAATTCCGGCCAATTTTGCAATTTCAGACGCGCTCTTTGCGGTTACGGATGGCGAGAGCTTGTTATCTGGAAACATCACAGCCTGCAATCGCGCCTTTTCGTCTGCGGAGAGCATGATGCAGCCCTTAACTTGCATGGCTGCGATCAGTGCGGCGTAGATTGAATCGACGACGATCATGCTGTTCTCGCTGGAGCAGCTTGTCGCGTTATCGAAAATTTTGGAGCGAACAATTCGGTCGGCTGTTGCAACCACGTTTGCGCTGGCGTCAATGACGACAGCTACGTTACCGGCACCGACGCCAAATGCTGGCGTGCCACTCGAATAAGCGGCGCGAATGTTCGCTTGAGATCCAGTCGCCACGACAAGGTCAACCTGCGCGAGCAACTCATGTGTTAGCGCTTTGCTGACGGGAGACGGCAATAGCTGTACCAAATCGTGCGGCGCCCCGACGCGATCAAACTCGGCGTGAACGTACTGCAAAAGCAATACCGCCGTCGAATAGCCCTTAGGTGAGGGCGCGAGGATGATCGCGTTCCGCCCCTTTAGCGCATTGATAATCATATTGGCGGGTGTGGCACCAGGATTTGTCGACGGGGTTATCGCGCCGACCACACCAGCTGCACGCGCAATTTCAGTTATGCCGCGCGCACGATCTTCGGCAATAACGCCAACCGACTTAACGCCTCGCAAGTCACGAAGCAATCCGAGTGTTTTACGGTGATTCTTTTGAAATTTGTCGGTAACGTTGCCTAGTCCGGTCGCGCCAACTGCGAGTTCGGCTAGGGAGCGATTTCGCGACGGCTCCATAATGGCCCAGCCAGCGGCCGCACAGAGCAAATCAGCCTGTACTTGATCGTAGTTTTCGGCAATCGCCTGCGCGGCGCGTGCCCGCGCGACCAAGTTCGAAATCAAGATTCGCTCGGTGGGCTTTGAGTCAGTTGTCAAGCTTCGCACCAGATGCTTTGGTGACTTTAGCCCAGCGCTCAATTTCACTGCGAACAAATTTTCCGAAATCCGCAGGGGGCATGCCGCCGGGTTCTGCTGCGGCGTTAGCCCAACCAGTTTTCAGCGTCGGCTCCTCAAGCGCTTTAATTGTTTCACGATACATCGCGTCGATGACCTCGGGCGGGGTTCCCCGGACAGCCCAAAGCGCGTACCACGTTGACACTTCCGAATTTTGAAATCCTTGCTCAGTGAGCGTTGGGATATCCGGGAAGTGTTGTGAGCGCTGTGCGGCCATGAGGCCAATCGCACGCGCCTTCCCTGCTTTTATCTGCGCTGCGGATGCGCCCATGCCATCCATGACTAAATCGAGTGAACCAGCCAAGAAATCCTGCATCGCTGGCCCCATGCCTTTGTAAGGTACGTGCACCATACTAACTTGGTTATTTACCTTGAACAGTTCGCCGGCCAAATGTTGCGATGTTCCCGATCCCGGCGAACCAAAATTTAGTTTTCCTGGATTTGCGCGAGCGTATTCCGCTAAATCTTTTACTGTCTTTATTTGCGGCAGTTTATTGGGCTGTACTACGATAACGTTCGGGACGATCGCGAGCAACGTAACGGGAACAAAGTCTTTCTCGATGTCGTACGAGAGCTTTGGATAGATGGACGGAGCGATTGTATGGTGCACCGCACCTATAAGAAATGTATACCCATCGCCCACAGCACGGGCCGCTTGTGCCGCGCCGATTGTGCCACCCGCACCGCCGATGTTCTCAACGATGAACTGTTGGCCCAATTGCTTGCTGAGTTGCGCCGCCAGGGGGCGAGCAAACGTGTCCGTACCACCGCCGGCCGGGAACGGATTGACCAAGCGAACTGGCTTTGCCGGCCAACTTTGCGCCGCTGCGACCTGCGCAACACCGAAGAGTATGCCCATAACGGCATACGTAGCCCAACGGACGAAGTGCTTCATATTTTTCCCTTAAACAATAGAAATGGCGCGGCCGCAGCTAAATCACAAGCTCGCGGTGAACTCGACGAATCCAATACGCAATAGTAAATAAATTCAGCGCTTTATTTCTGTATGTTTGTACTTAGGCAGAAAGCGCGTCGGCAGTGCCAGGGCGTCGCGGCGGAACGGGTCGCCAAGTTCCTTCGTGACCATGACTTCGATGATTGTTGTCTTGCCGCGCTTCTGTGCTTCACAGGCGGCCGAGAGCGCCGGCCCGACATCTTCAAGGCGATCAATACGTAATCCTTCTGCGCCCATGGCGATCGCTACGTTAGCCCAGTGCGGCTGATTGTCGAGCGCGACACCAAGATAGCGACGGTTGTAGAAATCGACGTGATTTTTCTTTTCGGCACCCCATTGACCGTTGTTAAACACGATCGCGGTGACCGGAATGTTCTCGCGAACACAGGTTTGCACTTCGTTGAAGCTGATACCCCACGCTCCGTCGCCCACATAAGCGATGGCTGGACGATCAGGCGCGGCAAGTTTGGCTCCGATGATGGTGGGGAACGCGTAGCCGCAGTTGCCAAAACTCATCGCAGCAAACATTGAGCGCGGCTCGTTAAAACGCAGGTAGCTATTGGAGATGGAGCATATGTTGCCAATGTCGGTTGACACCATCGCGCGCGCCGGCATGGCCTTTTCAAGCTCGCGCAACACCTGCCGCGGGTGCATGTATTTCGATTCCTTCGCGACTTCGAGAGAGTACGCGTCGCGCTCGTGCGTCCAGCCGTCGAGTTCCTTTTCCCACACCTTACGTTCTTTAGCGACCGTCGCGAGCCGCGCTCTGCGATTGGCATGGCAAGCGAGTGTTTTTCCTTTGAGTCGCGATACCAACGCGAGTGCTGCTGCACGTGCGTCGCCACAAATGCCCACAGAAATTTTCTTGACCAAACCGAGCATCTTTGCGTCTGCATCAATCTGAATAATCTTGGCGTTTTTCGGCCAGTAATCAATGCCATGTTGCGGCAGCGTTCCGAACGGCCCCAAACGTGTGCCTAATGCGACCACGACATCGGCTTTGCTAATGAGTTTCATCGCGGCTTTCGAGCCTTGATAGCCCAAAGGCCCGCACCAGAGGGGATGGTTGGCTGGGAAGCTGTCATTGTGCAAATAGCTATTGCAAACGGGCGCGTCGAGCAATTCTGCGAGCTTGACAGCGGCGTCCATCCCGTTGCTCATGATCACGCCACCCCCTGAAAGAACGACCGGGAATTTTGCTTTAGACAAAAGCGCCGCCGCTTCGTCGAGCGCTACCTCTCCGCCTGCACCACGCTCTATCGTCATCGGCGCAGGAATTTCGTATTCAGCTTCTCCGTAAAAGTAGTCACGTGGAATGTTGAGCTGCGAAGGTCCAAGTTCGATATGCGCACGGTCGAAGGCTCGCGCGGTCAGCTCGGCCATGCGCGCCTTGTTGTTGACGTGCGCTTGAAACTTGGTGATTTTGGAAAAGATCGGCAGCTGATCCGTTTCCTGAAAGCCACCAAGACCTAGCGTCATGGAGCCCGTTTCAGGCGTAATAACCACCACAGGCGAGTGCGCCCAGTAGGCCGCCGCTGTGGGCGTTACAAAATTAGTGATGCCAGGGCCGTTCTGCGCGATGCATACGCCGTGTCGACCGGACACCCGCGAGAAGCCATCGGCCATGTGGCCTGCGCCTTGTTCATGCGCGACAGAAATGAAGCGTATACCCGCGGTCTGGAATAAATCCAACGCGTCCATGTAGGCGGAACCGACTATTCCAAAAATGTCGGTCACGCCTTGCGCGATCATCGTCTCCACAAACGCTTCGGAGGGCGTCATGCGCGTCTTGCCTTTGGTGACGCGTCGATCAACTTTTACTTTAGCTGGTGCGGTAACGCGAGCCGCGGGAGCTTTTTTGTTTGGGGTAGACCGAGTTGCCATGATTGACCTTTTTCTTCAGGAGCCGAGATGGCGCAAGTGTGCCGGGGCGGGACGAGCCTTATCGTCTTGAAGTTCAAAATCGAATCGCCGCGTTTCATTTTTAGTGGTTCCTGGTAATTGCATGCATAATGCAAACGAAATTAACTTAGGAACATAAGATGTCTCTTGCGCAAGATCAAGATCAAAAGGATAGTCGTGAGGCTGGATCCGCCGCGCTACGCTCGCTTTCCGTCATGGAATTCGTGGCAAATAGTGAGCGCTCGGTAAGCCTGACCGAAATCATGCAGGCCGTGAGCTTGCCTAAGCCGACCGTTTTTCGCATCTTGACGACGCTGGAAGAGGCAGGCATGCTCTTGCGAGAGCCAGATGCGAAACGCTATGTGCCCGGCGAACGCTTGGCGAATCTTGCGGCTAATGTGTTGCTGCACTCGCCGCATCGCTCTGCGCGGCGGGCGATTCTCGAGGAACTCGTAGAAAAGGTCGGCGAGACCTGTAATTTGACGATTCCGAATGGCCATCATGTGATGTACTTGGATCGCGTTGAATCGTCGTGGCCGCTGCGTATAAATTTGCATGCGGGCTCAAAAGTGCCGCTGTACGCCAGTGCTAGCGGTAAGCTCTTTCTGGCGCATTCTGCTAAGCGCATGCGTGATCGGTTATTGACGAGCGCGCCGCTTATCGGGCACACCAAAAATACGCTCACCTCGCTACGCCAGTTGGAGCTTGAATTTACGAAGATTCGACGCGGCGGCTATGCGGTCGATAACGAGGAATATTTGGCGGGAATTTGTTGCCTCGCAGTGCCTGTTGTCAACGACCAAGAGCGAGTTGTTGCGGCAGTAGCAGTGCATGGCCCTGTTGCACGTATGAGTGTGGCTCAGGCCGAAGAGTTTCTGCCAACATTGAAAGAGGCGGCCGAGCAAATTAGTCAGACACTCGACTGGTAGCTGCTCGACGCGAGTCGTTTGCGCACCGCGCCCATCGACACCTGCCGCTTCCAATTTTGCCCGTTAATCATATGACTGACGGGCAGGCACCAGTATTGCTCGCGTCGCAGTGGCAAGTCCAACCGCACAAAATTTGCTAAACTTATGCAGTTTTATGGAGCTTTCATGTCCTGATTCGGGTGGAGTCGTAGCTGTATGGAAACGATAAAACTTGAATGGCATCGACAGTTTGCAAGCAGTCGTGCAGTGAGAATGATCTTTCTGGCGGCGGTTAGCGGACTTGCTTTCTGCTTTGCTTTGTTTCTGGGGTGGTTTGTTGGCGCGTGGCTAGTTTTGCCATTCACAGGCATCGAAATAGGTTGCGTAGCGATCGCTTTCTGGTGGATTGAGCGATCGGCGGATGACTTTGATTGCGTGAAGATAGCTGACGCAAACGTAACGGTGGTGAGTTGCCGTCGACGCAAGTCGAGTCAAGTCGTATTGAAACGAGATTGGTTAACAACGGACTTGAGCAGTGATTTGGCCGAGGGGAAGCGGAGCGTCAGACTTCGTCAAGCCGGACAAAGCGTAGAGTTGTTGGAATTTTTGCCGGTGCGGGAGCAGCATCGAGCATTGCGGGATTTGCGTGCTGCGCTGGCAACACGTTTATGAATTTGGGGTCGAAGTCGTGCGAAACAGGATTGAATCGGTGAATACTGCGATAAATAACATGCGCGCAAGCGTGTCCGCTTCTCTGGGGTCAATGGCAGCGCGCGTCGCAGCCGCTTCCTCACTGGTGTTGCCAATTATGGTCTCCGCCGACTGGAAGATGAACCTGCAAGCGCCGAACTCGGCCGTTGCCGCCGAAATGTTTGATCTGCACACTTTGATCACGTGGATATGTGTGATCATCTTCGTGGGTGTGTTTGGGGTGATGTTCTATTCGCTGTACGCACACCGCAAGAGCAAAGGGCATAAGGCTGCTCAATTCCACGAGAGCGCAACCGTTGAAGTAATATGGACAATCGTCCCGTTCTTTATCCTGTTGGCAATGGCGTTCCCCGCGACTAAAGCTGTGCTGAACATGCGCGACAGTTCGGCTCCGGAGATGACCGTTAAGGTGACGGGGTATCAGTGGAAATGGGGTTACGACTACCTTAATGAGGGTTTCGGTTTTGTTTCAAATCTCGCCACGCCGTTGGCGCAGATCAAGAACGCCGAGACCAAGGGCGAAAACTACTTGTTGGAAGTTGACAATCCGCTCGTCGTGCCCGTCGGCAAAAAAATTCGCGTTTTGCTCACAGCTAACGACGTGCTTCACGCATGGTGGGTGCCAGCATTAGGTGTCAAACAAGATGCTGTCCCGGGCTTTATTCGCGACGCATGGTTCCGCGCGGAACGCCCCGGCGTGTATCGCGGCAATTGTGCGGAGCTTTGCGGCAAAGAGCACGGCTATATGCCAATCGTAGTTGAAGTCAAAACACAAGCTGACTACGACAAATGGGTGGTGGCGCAGAAAGAAAAATATGGCGTCGGCAAAGCTGCTCCTGCGGCTGTGGCCGTCGATACTAAGATTTACACCCGCGACGAACTCGTTGCACACGGAAAGACCGTGTACGAAGGTGTGGGCGGATGCCAAGGTTGTCACCAGCCAACTGGCAAAGGCGTTCCGGGACAGTTCGCTGCACTTGATGGCTCGAAGCTAGTCAACGGTCCCAAGGACGCACAAGTGGCTTTGCTGCTTAACGGTAAAGCAGGCACTGCAATGGCTGCGTTCAAGCACCTGAGCGATAAGGATCTCGCGGGCGTAATGGCTTACACGCGCAGCGCTTGGTCGAACAAGGCGAGCGAATTTGCGCAGCCTCTCGATTTCGCGAAGGCGCGTAATGGCGGCGTGTTGCCTGCCGCAACCGCAGCCGCGCCAGTGGCTGCGACAGAGACCGCCAGTGCACCGGCGGCCGCGAGCGGCGCACTCGCAGAGAAAATCTATTTCGCAGTGGGCAAGAAAGAGCTTCCGGCAGAAGCCAAGGAATCGATAGCTGCCGCGCTTGCGTTTTTGAAGTCTAAGGACGCAGCTAAAGTTGACATCACCGGATTTACTGACAAGACGGGCGATCAGGCGGCCAACTTGGAGTTGGCAAAAGAGCGCGCGAAGGCGGTTCGTGCGGCTCTCGAAACCGCCGGCATCAATCGCGACCGCATCAACATGAAGCCCCCTAGCGAAGTCACCGGTAGCAGTGACAACAAGGCGGCTCGTCGCGTAGAAATTAACGCGGGCGCGTAGTTTTCAGAACGCGCTTTCAACGCGCACTCGACACAGATCAGCAGTAGAGAAATTCAGGAGCAATCCAGCATGGCAAGCATTCCACACGGCACCGAGCACGGGCACGACGATCACCATGACCATCACCAACCGACTGGGTTGATGCGTTACGTAACGACCACGAACCACAAAGACATCGGCTCGATGTACATGTGGTTCAGCTTTGCTATGTTTATCTCCGGCGGCATCATGGCGTTGCTCATCCGCGCCGAACTGTTTCAACCCGGTTTACAAATCCTCGAGCCCGAGCGCTTTAATCAGCTCACCACGTTACACGGCATTGTGATGATTTTTGGCGCGATCATGCCGGCCTTCGTCGGCTTTGCTAACTGGATGCTACCGCTGCAATTGGGCGCGCCGGACATGGCCTTCGCCCGTATGAACAATTGGTCGTTCTGGTTGCTGCCACCTGCGGCGATCTTACTAATCGGTTCCTTTTTTGTTCCGGGCGGTGCCGCCGCTGGCGGATGGACGCTTTACCCACCGTTGTCGGTTCAAGCTGGCATGGGAATGGACATGATGATCTTCGCGGTGCACATCATGGGTGCCTCTTCGATCATGGGTTCGATCAATATCATCACGACAATTTTGAATCTTCGCGCACCCGGCATGACGATGATGAAGATGCCCATGTTTGCTTGGACGTGGTTGATCACAGCATTCTTGTTGATTGCGACGATGCCTGTGCTGGCCGGGGCAGTTACGATGCTTCTGACTGATCGCCACTTTGGCACGACGTTCTTCAACGCCGCTGGTGGCGGTGATCCCGTCATGTTCCAACACATCTTCTGGTTCTTCGGACATCCCGAGGTGTACATCATTGCGTTGCCAGCATTCGGCGTCGTGTCGCAAATCATCCCGGCGTTTTCGCGCAAGCCTTTGTTCGGCTACGCGTCAATGGTCTACGCCACCGCGTCCATCGCAATCCTGTCATTCATCGTGTGGGCGCATCACATGTACACGACTGGACTGCCAATGGCGGGCCAGCTGTATTTCATGTACGCCACCATGCTGATTGCTGTGCCGACTGCTTGCAAAATTTTCAATTGGCTCGCGACAATGTGGCGTGGTTCGATTACTCTCGAAACGCCGATGCTGTTTTGTCTCGGCTTCTTGTTCCTGTTCACGCTCGGTGGTTTCACCGGCTTGGTATTGTCGCTGACGCCGGTTGACATTCAATTGCACGACACCTACTACGTGGTGGCTCACTTCCATTACGTGATGGTGGCTGGCGCGTTGTTCTCTGCGTTTGCTGCTGTTTATTACTGGGGCCCAAAGTGGACCGGTTGGATGTACGAAGAAAACCTCGGCAAGATTCACTTCTGGTGGTCGTTGATTGCATTCAACGTCACGTTCTTCCCGCAGCATTTCCTCGGCTTGGCCGGTATGCCACGTCGTATTCCTGACTACAACATGCAGTTCACGGAATGGAACCAAGTGTCGTCAATCGGCGCGCTAGCATTCGGCACCGCACAAATCTTCTTCATCATCATCGTGCTGCGTATGATCTCGGGTAAGAGCGGGATTCGTGCTGCAGCGAAACCTTGGGATGGCGCAGAGGGGCTTGAGTGGACTGTCCCCTCACCGGCTCCGTATCACACGTTCGAAACCCCGCCCATCGTCAAATAGTCGATGAGCGACGTGCGCAGCAAAACATCCGACGCGATGCGTCGGCGCAACCTCCGTACAGGCTGGTTTCTGGGTGGAGTTGCGCTATTCATTGCCGTGTCCGTTTGGTACGCCCGTTTCGGTTGATCGGAGCAGATCAAAGATGTTTTTTCGCGAAAACCAAACCATGCTCAAGAAGCTCGCCGTCTTTGTGGCGGTGATGTTTGCGTTTGGTTTTGCGTTAGTGCCGATCTACAAGAAAATTTGCGAAGTAACGGGCGTGAATGATTTCATGCGGCCAGAACAACTTAAGAACTCTCAAGTTGACGCTTCACGCACTGTTCGAGTGGAATTTGATGCCAACACCCAAAATCTGCCTTGGAGTTTTAAGCCCGAAGTAACTTCGATGAATGTTCACCCTGGCGAGCTGACCACCGTTAACTACGAAGTTCGGAATACACAGCGACGTGAAATGACAGGTCAAGCGATCCCTAGCTACGGACCGACGCTAGCAGCAGAATATTTCAAGAAATTGGAATGTTTTTGTTTTGCGAAGCAGACTTTCGCCGCAGACGAGGTGCGGCAAATGCCAGTCGTGTTCGTGGTGGACCGCAAACTGCCAGCCGACGTCAATACGATTACGCTGTCTTACACTTTTTTTGAAATGCCCGGATCCGGGCCAGCTGCGGTTCAGGCACCAGCCGGCAAGCTGGATGCGCTACAACCCGCAAAGCTTCCCGGCTGATCACAACCCGTATTTGAGATTTATTTAGCGAGCCCTATCCCATGAGCGCCCCACACACCGCCACACCCGGCAAATATTTCGTTCCATCGCCATCGCACTGGCCTATCGTTGGCAGCGCTGCGCTCCTGACCTTAGCGTTTGGTGCGGTTGGAAGCATGAATCAATTGTCGTGGGGGCTTCCAGTGTTGGCGGTCGGCTTCGCAATTCTGTTTTTCATGCTGTTCGGTTGGTTTGGCGCGGTAATTAAGGAGAGCGAAGGCCGCCTCTACGGAAAAAATGTGGATCTGTCGTTCCGCTGGAGCATGAGCTGGTTCATCTTCTCGGAAGTGATGTTTTTCGCTGCGTTCTTTGGCGCTCTTGGCTACGCGCGGATGCATTCTGTGCCCGACCTGAGCAGCATCGAATCGAAAATGTTGTGGCCAGATTTCGCCGGTACATGGCCAACAGCTGGCCCCTTCATCAAGGAAGTATTTTCACCGATGGCGGCGTGGGGAATTCCTGCGATCAACACAGCGCTGCTGCTGACTTCTGGCGTCACGCTCACCATCGCGCACCACGCGCTACTTGAAAACAAGCGTAGCAAACTCATTGTGTGGCTCGCCGCCACGATCGCGCTGGGTTTCCTGTTCTTAGGCTTGCAGGTTTACGAATACATGCACGCTTACAGCGACTTCAACTTGAAGATGACCTCTGGCATTTTCGGTTCGACGTTCTATATGTTGACCGGCTTTCACGGCTTCCATGTGACAGTGGGTGCCATCATGCTTTCTGTTATTTTGTTCCGAGCGATGCGTGGGCACTTTGATGCTCAGCATCACTTCGCCTTTGAAGCGGCCGCTTGGTACTGGCACTTCGTTGACGTCGTATGGCTCGGCTTGTTCGTTATCGTTTACATGATGTAATCGCTCACGAAGTACGCCCAAAATAAAAGGCGGCCAATGGCCGCCTTTGCGTTTATGGGAGCGGTAATTTCCCGTGCTACTTGCCGACGCCGCCAGGGCCAATCAGTCCGAATTTGTAACTGACCATCAAGAAAACAAACAGGCCAACCGAGATCGCAACGCGAATTGTCAACGCGCGTAGCATGCGATTGCCGCCCTGCCCGCCATCGCGAAAAAGATAGACCAACGCAGATGCCATCGAAACGACAATCGCGACCAAACACAAAATGACTAACCAGCGCATCCGTCCATTGTAGTGAGCCTTCCGTTGCCAAGTACGTCAAGCACGACATCCGCCGCATCTCCGCAGCGACGACGCTTCCGCCCCAAATGGTGGGCGGCGATCCTCGCCATCGTATTCGCGGCCATCACGATTCGCTTGGGCAATTGGCAAGGTGAGCGCGCGACCTACAAGCAAACCCAGCAGGCTCAGCTTGACGCGGCCGTGAACGGCGCGCCAATTACTTCGCAGCAATTGTTCGGCAGCAACGAACCCGGCACTGCGCTGCGCTATCGAAAAATCAGCCTGTCTGGCCGCTTTGACGATAACGCGCTCTTCTTCGTTGATAACCGAATTCATGACGGCAAGGCTGGTTACGCTTTGCTGCAAGTGCTTCGCACTTCCGTTGATGGGGCGCCTTCGCGCAATGTGCTCGTGGATCGCGGCTGGGTGCTTGCACCCGCGGATCACGCGAAGCTTCCGCAGGTGCAAACGCCCGCGGGTGAGATTCGCATTGACGCTCAGGTAAACCTTCCACCGTCGCGCAATCCCGGCACCGTCACTAATGCCACCGCCGGCAATCGTTTGAACTACGTTCAGATCGACGAACTCTCGAAGCAGGTGGGCGTCAAACTTGAGCCCTACATCCTCGAGCAAATCGGCGGGCCCGGATTCACCGGGGCGGCACGCGCTGCACCCGGAGCAAACTATCAAAAAAATCTCGCCTATCAGGTGCAGTGGTACGCCTTCGCGGCGCTCGCCGTCATCATCTTTTTTGTACTCAGTTTTCGTAAACAGGACGCAGCTTGAAATCCCCAAACAAAATGATCCTGCTCGTCGCGCTAGTTTGCGCCGCGCCTTTTGTGTCGGCATGGGTTGCCTACTACTTCGTCAAACCGACGGGCGGCAATAGCTACGGCGAACTCCTACCCACTCGCCCGCTCACGCCGGTCGCGGTGCCCGGCGAGACCACGCCAGAATCGCCCAAAGCCAAGTGGCGGCTGGTTCTCACGCTGCCCGATGCGTGCGACAAGCCTTGCGAAGAATTGCTGTATTCAACGCGTCAAGCGCGCACCATGCTGGGCCGCGACAAAGATCGTCTGCAACGCATTATTGTCGCGAACGTAAAACCGACAACGGAGATCGCTACGGCGCACCCCGACGTCATCGTGCTCCCAAGCACGCCTCCGCAAATGCCCGCTGACTGGCGCGCGCAGCTTGATCGCGGCGTGTTGTTGATTGATCCGCTGGGCAATCAGGTCATGCTCTGGCCGCGCAATCCGGATATCAAAAAACTACACACGGACCTCGCGCGATTGCTGCGTGCGTCGCGAATTGGTTAAGGCGAAACACGTGGAAGCTGCCACACCAAATTCGCCCCCGCCCACGCCGCCTCCACCATCTTCGCGCTGGCGCGATTATTGGGTTGTCACCAAGCCGCGCGTCACGTTGCTCGCAGTGTTCACCTCATTCATCGGCATGTTGCTGGTGGACAAACAATTCCCGTCTGCGGTGGTGGTGATCGGTGGCTGTGTCGGCATTGCGCTTCTCGCAGGCGCGAGCTTCGCGATGAACTGCCTGCTCGAAGCGGCGGTGGACGCGCGCATGAAGCGCACCAACTGGCGACCCTCCGCACAGGGCACGTTGTCCACCGTGCAAATCGTTGCCTTCGCGCTGGTGCTCGGTGCGATTGGCAGCGCTGTACTCATCGTGACGACCAACGTACTCACGTGGGGCCTGACGCTGGGCACCTTCTTCGGGTACGCATTTGTTTACACGCTCTACCTGAAGCCCAACACGCCGCAAAACATCGTCATCGGCGGTGCCGCGGGTGCGATGCCGCCGATTTTGGGTTGGACCGCCGTCGCCAACGACGTTTCAGCTGCGCCGTTGTTGCTGTTTCTGATCATCTTTGCGTGGACGCCGCCGCACTTTTGGGCGCTCGCGTTGTATCGGCAAGAAGATTACGAAAAGTCCGGCCTGCCGATGTTGCCGGTCACGCACGGCCGCGATTTCACGTTGCTGCACATGCTTCTCTACACGTTGCTGCTGCTCGCGGTGTCGCTGCTGCCCGTAGCGATTCGCATGAGCGGCGCGATCTACGGCGTCGCCGCGCTGGTGCTTGGCTTGCGTTTTATTCAACTAGTCTGGCAGCTGCGCAAAAACTACACCGACCAAAAGTCGCGCGCCGTGTTTCGCTTCTCGCTGACGTATCTCGCTGTGCTCTTCGCGGCACTGCTGGTGGATCACTACCTCAAGTAGTAGATACAGCTTTATAGCGCTAGCGACTGCCTAGTGGTCGTTTTAGCTATTTTTTTCTAATAGTCGATACCGCCGAAAATTGGCCTGAAAGCCATACGCAGCTGTCGATGCAGGCCCAAAGCCGTAGTGTGAGCAACTCGTTGCCCACGCGTCGGTGCTGGCCGAGATGCGAATTTTGAAGATGCGCCACCGCGAACGCGTGGGCAACAAGTTGCCCACGCTACGATCCACGCGCGGCCAGCACCCAGCGAATCGCCCTAAATTTCCACCATCTCGAAATCGTCTTTGCGTGCGCCACACTCCGGGCAGGTCCAGTTCATGGGCACGTCGTCCCACTTGGTGCCGGCGGCGATGCCGTCTTCGGGCCAACCCGTCTCTTCGTCGTAAATCCAACCGCAAATCAGGCACATGTACTTTTTCATATCGCTTTCGACACTCGTTGTGAGCAGAATCTGACAAACCGCGCGATTGTAGGTTACGCGCACTGAACCTCTTGGGCAAACTAGAATCATAGGTTGACGACGAACAAAGATGGGGTGGCCTTGGTGGAGATTGCAGAAGAGCACGTAGCGACGGCGCAACCCGCGTCGGCGACACCGACCGCCGCCAAAGTTCCAGCAGCGCATCGCAAACTCGGCGCCATCCTGCTCGCCAAAGGCAAGATCGACGAAGCCGAGCTTGATCGCGCGCTTCGCCTGCAAGCCGCGTCCGCCCGCCCCGACAAACTCGGTAATTTGCTCTCCACGCTCGGCATCGTCGCCGCGCGCGACATCGCGCAAGCGCTCGCCGACCAATCCAACCTGCCGTACGTCGAAACTTCCGCCTTCCCCGAGATGCCCATTTTGGAAGAGCGCATCTCCGCGCGCTTCCTGCGCGACGCGCGCGCGTTGCCGATTGAAGAAGACGAAGATTCGCTGACGCTCGCGGTCGCCGATCCGTCGGACGAATTTGTGCGCCACTCGTTCGAGCTCGTAACCAATCGCACGGTGCACCGCGTGGTCGCCGTCGGCACCGATATTGACGCCGCGATTGAACGCCTGTACGGTAGCGGCCGCACCGCCGTGGGCCAGCTCACCGATGGCGACTTAGAAACGCGCCTTGACGCCGACGCGCTCGGTGACGACGTTCAACAGCTCAAAGACTTGGCCTCCGAAGCGCCAGTGATTCGGCTCGTGAGCCTCATCATCACCAACGCGCTTGACGGTCGCGCCTCCGACATTCACATCGAGCCGTTTGAGAATCGTCTCATCGTTCGCTACCGCATCGATGGCGTGTTGCACGAAATCGAATCGCCGCCCAAGCGCCTCGCGGCGGCTGTGATTTCGCGCATCAAAATCATGGCGAACCTTGACATCGCCGAGCGCCGCCTGCCGCAAGACGGCCGTATTCGTTTGCGCCTGCAAGGCAAAGACATCGACCTTCGCGTCTCCACGGTGCCGACGATGCACGGCGAGAGCGTGGTGATGCGTATTCTCGACAAGAGCGGCGTGCAACTGAACTTTGAAAAGCTCGGTTTCGCTCCGGACATCCTCGCGAAATTCAAAGAAGCGCTGGCGCAGCCCAACGGCATTTTGCTCGTCACGGGCCCGACCGGTAGCGGTAAGACGACCACGCTTTACACCGCGCTGGATGAACTCAATCAGCCCGACGTCAAAATTCTCACGGTCGAAGACCCAGTCGAATACCAAATGGCCGGGATCAATCAGATTCAGGTCAAACCGCAAATCGATCTGACCTTCGCCAACGCGCTGCGCTCGATTGTCCGACAAGATCCGGACATCATCATGATCGGCGAAATTCGCGATCTCGAAACCGCCGAAATCGCCGTGCAAGCCGCGCTCACGGGCCACCTCGTGCTCTCGACGCTGCACACCAACGACGCGCCCGCCACGGTGAACCGTCTCATGGACATGGGCGTTGACGACTACCTGCTAACGAGTACGCTCGTCGGCGTGCTCGCGCAGCGCCTCGTGCGCACGCTCTGTCCGCACTGCCGCGAGCCGCACACGATGGACGCCGCCGTTGCCAAAGAAATCGGCATGAACCGCATCACGGACGAGCCGCGTCCGGTGGTCTACAAAGCCGTGGGCTGCACACAGTGCGGCAACACCGGCTTCACGGGTCGTCAATGTATCGCCGAGATGATGCCGCTCACCGAGCCGATTCGTCGCCTCATCATGCAGAAAGCCAACGCCAGCGAACTGCGCCGCGCCGCGCTCGGCGAGGGCATGCTGCCGATGTACGACGACGGCCTCCGGAAAGTCGCTGCTGGCACCACGACCATCGAAGAAGTGCTTCGCGCGACGCGGGAAGGCTAAGCGGTGGCGCTCTACGCATTTGAAGCCGTCCGTCCGTCCGGCGAGCCCGTCTCGGCGCAGGTTGAGGCCGCGAACGAAGCCGAAGCCATTGAGCGTGTTCGCGATCAAGGTCTCATCTTGCTTCGCATGCAGACGGCCGCGTCCGCTGCGATGGCCTCGCATGAAGCGCGCCGGAGCGGCAGTTTGTTCGGGCGCTTGTTCGCTTCGAAGAAGGTTAAACGCGACCAAATAATCGCCTTCACCCGCGATTTATCGAACCTAATTTCTGCCGGCTTGCCGCTTGATCGTGCGTTTGAACTGTTGGTGGGCTTGGCTGATACCGGTCCGATGGCCGCGCTCTTGCAAGAGCTTCGCGATCGTGTTCGCAGCGGCAAAGCGCTGTCGCAAGCGCTCGCCGAGCACCCGAAAACCTTTGATCGCCTGTTCATCAACATGGTGCGGGCCGGTGAAGCCAGCGGCACGCTCGGGCCCGTACTTGAGCGCATTTCCGAGTTTCAGGAACGCAGCGCGGAGCTTCGTTCCAGCGTCCAATCCGCGCTGATTTACCCCGTCGTGCTCGTCTGCGTCGCTATCGGCGCGGTGTTCACCATGATCTTTTTCGTGGTGCCGAAGTTCGAGACCACGTTCAAGCAGTTTGGCAAAGCGCTGCCGCCCGCTACCGAAAACCTGCTGGCGATTTCGCATTGGCTCCGAAGCGACGGCTGGATTTTGCTCGTCGCGGCCGCCGCAATCTTCATCCTCGTGCGCGGTCGCCTGCGCACGCCGCAGGGGCAGCTCAATTGGCACCGCCGCAAGCTCACGCTGCCGGTGTTGGGCGACCTGTTCAGCAAAATCGAAGTCGCGCGTCTGGCGCGCACGTTGGGCACGCTTTTGGGCAACGGCGTGAGCCTGCTGCCAGCGCTCACTATCGTCAAAGACACCGTGGACAATAGAGCGCTCGCCAGTTCGCTCGACGGCGTGTTGGTTCGCCTCAAGGCCGGTCAGGGCTTCGCGCGACCGCTCATGGAAACCGGTTTGTACCCCAAACTCGCGGTTCACATGGTCGCCGTCGGCGAAGAAACCGGGCGTTTGGACAAAATGCTTTTGAAGGTTGCCGAGGTCTACGACAGCGAGGTCAACACCGCGCTCAAACGTGCGCTGGGGCTGATGGAACCGATTTTGATTTTGACGTTAGCGGTCGTTGTCGGCGGCATTGTGTTCGCGTTGATGAGCGCTTTGCTGGGGATGACGGAATTTAATGGTTAGATCGCGGTCACACTTTGGACAGAGCGCGGCGCGAGATGCTTTCGTTCAGCGCGAGCCCGTAAACCGTTCGTGGTGAGCCTGTCGAACCATGAACGTGTATCCCAACCAAACAGCTTTTTAGCGCCAGCGACCAGCGGGTGGTCTATAGCGGACGTTTTTGTATGAAGTCGACTTACAGAAATAATGCCCGAAAGCGCCGCTAGAATGCGGCTCAATAGGAAAAGTTACTAAATTTTGCAGCGGACGATTTACCGCTGCCGACACCGGAGAGACACATGAAACAAAAAACAAGTAAACCAAAGAAACAGCAAAGCGGCTTCACGCTGATGGAGCTCTTGGCCGTGATCGTCATTATTGGCGTGCTGGCGGCGACGATTGGTTCGCGCTTCATCGGTCAAGGTGAGGCCGCTCGCGCGGGCGCGGCCAAAACGGAAATGGGCCAACTGGTGCAAGCGCTCGATCTGTTCAAGCTCGAAATTGGACGCTATCCGGCCGCTGGCGAAGGCCTCGAAGGACTCATCAAAAATCCAGGCAACGTGCCGAACTGGAACGGCCCGTACTTCCGCAAAGAAAACATCAAAGACCCGTGGGGCAACGACTACAAATACTCAAGCCCCGGCCCGAATAACGCACCCTTCGAAATCAAATCGCTCGGCGCTGATGGTCGCGAAGGCGGCGAAGGCCCGAACGCTGACATCTCTAAGAGCTAGTCGCTAACGCCACACACCAATGAGCGCCGCCCGGACTCCGCGCGATGCGGCCTGTTCCGGTCGTGCATCGCCACGCGCGTTGACGGCGCACACTCGCGGCTTCACCATGCTGGAGCTTCTCGTCGTCATCGCGATCATCGGCATGATCGCCGTGCTCTCGCCGCCGATGTTTTCCAGTAGCGTCGCGTCGGCTGAGCAACGCGCTACGGCTCGTTCGGTCGCGCAAATCATGCGCCTCGCACGCAGCGAGGCGATTGCACAGCGCAAAGACATCGCGGTCGAGTTTGATCTCGCTCAGCGCACGTACCAAATTCAGGGCGGCAAACGCAGTGGCAAGTGGCCGGAGACGATCGAATTGCAGCTCACCACCACCGTCGCTGAAACCGTGGATGAACAGCACGCAAACGTTCGCTTCTACGCCGACGGCGGCTCGACGGGTGGTCGCGTCACGTTGAAGTACAAAGAGCGCGAATACCGCATCGACATTGGTTGGCTCACGGGCCGCATCGCGATTGACGAGTCATGATTCGCGGTGCTCGTCAGCTACCTCAGCTACGTCAGCGCGGCTTCACGCTGCTCGAAGTGATCGTCGCGATCGTGATCGCGGCGTTGTGCTTAGGTGCGCTGGCGCAGGCCTTCGCCGGCGGCTCCCGCGCTGCGGGCTCTTCGAGCGATTACACCCGGGCAGTGACACTCGCCCAGTCGCTTCTCGGCAAAGCAGGCGTTGAGAAGGCGCTGGTCGAAGGCGTAGAAACCGGCACCTCTAGCGACGCTCGTTACGGCTGGACGCTGACGGTCAGCAACGAATCCACCACGGAAGACGGCAACCCCGTGCGCCCACCCATGGAACTCAAACGGTTGGTGGTTCGCGTCAATGTGTTGGACGCAGACGACGCGCGCGCAGGCCGCAGCCGCGCGGTCGAACTCACGACGTTAATGGCCGTGCCGAGGGCGCTGCCATGAGCGGACATCGTTTCGTAGGGTGGGCACCCCGTGCCCACCGATCCGTTGCACTTCGCCAAACTTTGGTCGGCAGAGGGCTGCCCACCCTACGTAGCCGCAACTCCGCGCACGGCTTCACCCTAATCGAACTCCTCGCCGCGATCACGCTCTTGGCGCTGCTCGCGACGATTCTCATGGGCACGGTGCGCGGCGCGGAACGCTCCGTCTCGGCGGCCACTGATTTGGTTGAGCGCACCGAGCAATACGCGCGCTCGCAGAACTTTCTTCGCGAACATATCGCGGGCGCGTTGCCTTTGCGGTGGCGAAAAGAACCGGGCCAACCGCTGAAATTCGACGGCAAGGCCGACAGCATCACCTACCTTGCGCCCGTGACTTCGCAGATCGCTGAGGGCGGCGTCATGTGGTGGCAGCTCACCGTAGCGCGCAGCAATGGCGCGGTGCCGCGCAACCAGCTCGTACTGAAGCGCGTCGCCCAAGACCCGGAGGACAAAGCGGTGCCGGAGGTTTCGGCGGCGGACGCGATTGTTCTAGCCGACGGCATTGACGCATTGAAGCTCGCGTATTTCGACGTAGGCCCCGATCCGTTGACCGAACCGGACACCGGCACGTGGGTCGATAGTTGGAGCGAGAACTCGCGCATGCCGTCGATGGTCAGCATTCGCGTGACCGAGCAGGGCGGTCGCGAATGGCCGGAGCTTTTAGTGCCGCTGCGGCTCACCCAAGCGCTGGGTTGCAACTTTGATTTCCAGAAGCAGCGCTGCATTCTGCCGGGCGTGGTGACGCGATGACGCACCGCTACCACCCGCAAACCCAACGTGGCCTCGCACTCATCATGGTGCTCGGTCTCGTGATTTTTCTCTCGATCATCGCACTCAATTTCAGCGACAACCAGCGCGTTTCCACGCAGGTGACGGCCAACACGCTGGCCTCAGCCTCGGCTCAGGCTGCGGCTGACGGCGCAGTGCATCGGATGGTGTTTGAGCTGTCGCGTCCACGCCCGATTGACGCACAAGCGGCGCTCGAACAGTGGAAATCCAATGGCTTGGCCCACGAATGGGCCGACAATGGCGTACAGGTGGCGGTTTCGGCCAAAAGTGAGGCTGCTAAAATTGATTTGAACTTTGCCGCAGAGCCCTTACTCAAAAAGGTGTTCACGTCGGTGGGGGCAAGCGACGAGGAAGCTGATGCGATTGTTGCGGCCGTCAAAGATTGGACGGACGCCGACAATAACAAGCGGCCCAACGGTGCTGAAGCAGACGACTATCGGACCGCTGGAAAAAAAGTACTACCAGCCAACGACTTTTTCATCGCAATCGAGGAATTACAAAACGTGATCGGCGTCAGCCCGAAACTCTACAACGCGGTTGCGCCCTTGCTCACAGTTAACGCTCGCTCACCGGGCGTTGACCCGCAGGTGGCGTCGCTCGCGATTCTTTCGCTCGTACCGGGACTCGATTTGGGGACGGTACAAGCATGGATCGAGCAACGCGATCAGGCATTGCGCGACGGCACACAGGTGCCGCCCATTCCGTTCAGTAGCCCGTATTTCGCTGCCGGACAAAATTCAGTGCGCATCCGCGCAGACGCGGTGGGCCCGACAGGCGTGCGTGCTTCGCGCGAGGCCAGCGTGCGCATGGGTGGCGTGCAACGCGGGCGTCCGCAGTTTTATCTCTGGCAAAAAGGCTTACCATCGGATGCGCTTCCCATGACCGCCCCCGCAAGCACTACGTCCGCCGTTTCAGGAACGCTAAATGGCTGATATCCAGTCGCCCCAATCCGCCGCCGGCCGTAGCGCCAGCGAATTTTTGCGCTGGTGGAAACAGCACCTGTGGGAATGTGTACCCGCGTCGATGCGCCGCCGTATCGTTCAGTCACGTCGTCCCGCGATCTGGTCGCCCAGTGAAGATCGCGTATGGGTCGCTGGCACATCACTAGACGCATCAAAGTCGTTTACGCAATCCGCGCTCGCGCAGCGCGGCGGTGAGGTCGCGCTGGTCGTTGGCGAGAACAATGGCTTCCGCCGTACCGTGGATTTGCCGATGTCGGTCGAAGGCCGTCTACAGCAAGTGCTCGGCTTTGAACTCGACCGCTTGACGCCACTGCGTCCGAGCGAGCTTTACTACGACTTCCACGTCGTCGAACGAAACAACAGTGCAGGGACTTGCCGTGTCGAACTGGTAGCCGCGCCGAAAACTCGCGTGGCACCGCTAATGGACGCCGCCGCGAAGCGCAATATCACTGTCAGCCGGTTGCTGTTGTCTTCTGCAGATGCAGATACGCCGCTCGACCTGTTGTCGCCATCACGCGCGCAAGCAGGCGAAGTGGCCACAAATCGCAATTGGATCAATTGGGCGCTAGCCGGTCTTTGCGCAGCGCTCGCGCTCGCGTTGGTTATTTTCCCGCTTTGGCAAATGCGCCAACAGGTCATCGATTTGCAGCCGATCGAAGCGAAGGCCAAAATCGATGCCGAAGCGGCCAGTATTTTGCAGCGACAGCTCGAAAAGCAAATTGGCGAGTACAACCTTCCGCTGAGTCGCAAGCACGCGTCGCCGTTAGCGATTCAGGTCCTCGAAGAATTAAGCAAACGCCTGCCCGACGACACTTGGGTGCAAACGCTAGAAATCCACGCGGTACCAAATCAAAAAACGGCGCGCGAAGTGGTGCTCCAGGGCGAAACGGGAAGCGGTGGCAAGATCATGCAAATATTGCAAGAGTCCGCGCTTCTCAAGGACCCCACATTTAAGTCGACTATGACGCGCGTCTCGCCCAGCGCTGAACGCTTCCACATCGCCGCCGAGTTGGTCGCCGCACAAATGCCGAAAGCGATGCTCTTATCAGATGCGTCGGGCGTCGTCACCGTCTCGCCTTCGCCCGTCGCCGGGGCACCAGTGGCTGCTGCGCCTAAGATTGCCGCGCCATCGCAGCCGCAGGCGCCTACCGTGACCGCCCCAGCGAGCACCGCCAGCGTCGCGCCTACGGCGTCGCCCGCCACCGACCCGAAGCGGCCCGTTGCAACGCCCGGTGCCTCACCAGCTAGCGCGCCGCCGATGCCGGTTGCGCCCAGCACCGCGCCAACCAACGATCCGCGCAAAGCGCCGCTGCAACAAGGTGGGGGCATTCAATCCGCACCGATGCCAGCACCAACGTTAGCCGCGCCGCCTACGGAGAAGAAGCCATGAACCTTCCAGTAGGTCCGAAAGGGCGACTCTTGGCGATAGGATTTGTGCTGCTCGCGATCTGCGCTGTCGTCGCTAGCGTCGCAATCCCGGCTTATGTCCTGCACGCTCGCTATACGGCCGCGATCAGCGCTGCGACAGAAAAAATTGATCGCTACCAACGTGTCGCGTCGCAACGCGTTGAACACCAAAAAGCACTCGACGTATTGAAGTCTCGCGAAAGCGGACGCTTCTTCCTTAAAAACTCGGCAACCAATCTCGGTGGTGCGGAGTTAACGGATATGGTGCGCCCGATGATTGAGAGCAATGGTGCGCGGTTGACCTCAGTCGGTCAGATCACCGTCAAGGACGACAGCGGTTTCCGGCAATATTCACTTCCGATGGGCTTCAATGGAACGCCTGCGGCGTTGCAGAAAACGCTATTCGCGCTTGAAACATCGATCCCGTATTTGTTTATTGATACCGCTACGCTTCGCGCTACAGTGCCGCGTGGCTATAAGCCGCCGCCCAATCAGGAACCCGAAGTCACCGTGCAACTCGAAATTCAGGCGTACGGCCCGAAAGAGTTGCCACGCGCAGCAGCCAAGCCAACGACGGGTGCAAACGCGCCTTCGACAACACCAGGGGCGGGCAAACTATGATGCAACTGTTCACCCTGCGTAATGTGCTCGTCGTTACGGCTATAGGTTTGGCCGCAGCGTTTGCATACGAAACTGATTGGGGCGATGCGTTTTCCGCGTCGCCAGTCGCTTTACGCCAAACTGCCGCGAGACAGGATTCGGCGGCTGTGTTGCCCGACTTCCGCCTGAGCTCGGAAGCCAATGCGTACTCGCAAATCACCGAACGTCCGTTACTCAACCCGAGCCGTAAACCCGCGCCCACTCAAGCGCCGGTCGCTGCCGCCACTGAACCGCCCAAGCCGCAAATTCGCCGCGGCCTTTACACGGTGGTAGGTGTTACCGACCTCGGTAGCGTAAAAATCGCTCAGCTCAGGGAGGCTGCAACGGGGCGTATCAAGAGTGTGCAAGAAGGCGACGCGCTTCAAGAAATGAAAGTCACAAAGATCGATGGCGATCGAGTAACGCTCGCGTTTATGGGCGAATCCGACGTGATCAGTATGGCGAAGTTCACGGCCTCGGGTCGCGTGCCCCAACCGGTCGCGGTAGCGGCCCCGGTTCAACCGGCTCAACCCGTGGCCGCGGCGAAACCCAACCTTCCGGCGGGCACCCCGCCGCCCGTCGCGATGGCACCAGGGGCGCCTAACGCCGCGCAAGCGCCGGTGCTCCCCGGCGCGCAACCGATCCCCGATCGCAATGCGATTTTGTCTGCATCGCCGCTGCCAAATGGGCAGCCGTACACATCCGCCAATGCCGAGGCTTTTATTGAAGCTCGGCGCCGCGCAAGGTTCAACCAATGAACGCTCGCAAAACACTCCGCATTCAACGCCGTGGTATGCCAATGACTATGATGACAACAACAATTTTTGCTTTGAGAAGCACCACGCGTTCGTCGAGAGCAGCGACTTTGGCGTTGATGGCCTCGTCGTTGCTTTTAGTCGCGTGCACGACCAACCAGAAGGCGACAGAAACCCAAGCGGCGCTCACCCCGCGTGCGGCCGCCAGTCAGCCCACGATGTTGATCGGTGGTGACAAAAGTACAACAGACGCATACGCCCGCACTGAAGATACTGCGGCTGCAAAACGTGAACCGTTCGTCTCGATTGGCACCGGTCAATTCGTCAATCCGCCCGGCCCACCGCGCCCGCCAAAGGCGAGCGAGGGCACGCCCGTAAGCTTTAACCTAGAGAATGGCGACATTCGCGAGCTAGTCAAAAACGTCATCGTCGATACGCTTAAAGAAAACGTAATCGTTCACCCCAGCGTGACCGGAACGATTACCGTACGAACGCCCAAACCACTTGCGCGCAATGACCTCATTCCGGCGCTCCAAACCTTGCTTCGCGGCCTAGGTTTTTCGCTGGTCAAAGACGGCGAATTCTGGCGTGTGCTGCCACAGGCTGAGGCACTCCAAGGCACCACGACGCCGCGCCTAAACGCGCGCGCGGTGGTGCCTGGGCAAAACGCGATCATCCTCCCGGTTAAATACATCGGCGCGAAGGAACTGCAGCGCCTGATGGTGCCATTTACCAAGGCCCCTGAAGCCTCAATCCGTGTGGACGAAGTTCGCAATCTGATGTTCTTGTTCGGCACCGAAACCGAAGTCCGTCACCTCCTTGAGATTGCCGACATGTTTGACGTGGACTTGCTCTCGGGCATGTCGTTCATCATCTACCCGCTGGTCAGTGCTGACGTAAAAACAGTCGTGGCCGACTGGGACCGAATTTTCCCTGCCGCCGCGAATCCGTTGGCGGGTTTGGTTCGCCTGATTCCAATCGAGCGCATGAATGCGTTGATGGTAATTTCCCCGAACCCCGACGTGGTCAAAGAAGCTAAGCGCCTGCTAGAGCGATTAGACAGCGGCATGGATGCAGGTGGCGGCACACGCCTCTACGTGTACGACGTGCAGTACACGCAGGCCGAAAAACTTCAGGCTACCTTGCAGCAGGCACTAAGCGGTCGCGCTAATCCTGCGAGCACCGCGACGGTTGCCCCAGGCCAAACAGCCAACACATTGAGTTCCCCGGTTTCGCCGATTGCGGGGCAGGGCCTCACTACTCCGGGCAATACCTTTGCCGCTCCCCCAACGCCAGTTCGTGCGACCGGACCTGTCGGTGCAGCCGGTGCTGCAGGTCAGGGCATGGGACTCGCGCGAAATGCGACCGTGATTGCCGACAAAGATCGCAATGCTTTGTTGATTGTGGCCACTCAGTCTGAATACAACGCCATTGAGGCGGCGATCAAAAAATTGGACACGCCGCCGAAGATGATCGCGATTGAGGTGCAGATTGCGCAGGTTGCGTTGACGGGTGCGTTGCAATTTGGCATAGCGGGCTATTTCACCGGGAAGCCAAACTCCCCCATAAATCGACTCACTAGCGCCGACGGTGTTGGAAGTCTGTTCCACGAAAACCCAGTGACTAAAACTGTCGCATCAGGTTTCAACTATACGTGGCAGGGCGCGGCAGCGAAAGCTATGCTGGACACGCTCCAATCGAAGGGGCAGTCCACAACCATAGCAGCGCCCACTTTAATGACGCTGGACAACCAGAAAGTTAGCTTTACGAACGGTACGCAGATTTCGGTGCAGACGCAGACCATCGCTGCGAACGGGTCATCAGGCGCTGCGAATTCCTATCAGTACATCAATACGGGGTTGACGATCAACATTACACCACGTGTGAGCGGACAAAATGTATTCTTGGAGATACAACAACAGAACAGCGACTACCGTCCGAGCGCGTCTGCCGGCAACCCGAATCCGGATATTCTGCAAAACTCACAACAAACCACCGTTATGGTTGGCAACGGCGACACGATGCTGTTAGGTGGGCTTTTCGTTGACACTAGTACGGTCGGCAGTAGCGGCCTTCCGCTGGTATCTACTATTCCTGTGCTTGGCGGGTTGTTTGGAAACCAAAAATGGACGTCGAATCGTTCGGAACTGGTAATGCTCGTGACTCCGCGCGTCATGGCGTCTCCCGATCAAACCCGCGAGGTGGTAAATGATTTGCGGCGAGGACTGAGCGCCATCGAAGCCTTCGCCCCCTCGGCGTCGACCGTGAGGCTGCCTACGTCCGGCGAAGATCGCAAACGCGTGGGTCAAGCTCCTAGCGCGCAATCATCGTTGCTCGGAGAATTCGGCAAATCCCTTCGCGTAGAGCCCATTGACACCAAAGAATCGAAATAGGTAAGAGGATTCCCAGTACATGTCGTTTTTCTACAACACACAATTGACCGCTTCAGTCGCCACAAAACCTGCTGATAAAAGCGCACCGAGTAACGTACGCGTCGGTAGAAATCGAGCGGTCCTTTCGTTGGTCGCGCTTGTTGCGGGTGGCCTTCTGTCCGCCTGCGCGACTACGCAGACGGCCACCACAACGAGCGCCGTTGACTGGCAGCAGCGCGCCGCCGCTCGTGCGCTGCAACGTTGGCAGCACATCTCGGCTGGCGAGTACGCGAAGGCGTACGCCTTTCATAGTGCCGCTTCCCGTGCGCAGATGAATTTGGAATCGTTCGAGCGTACGATGAAGAACCTCAACGCCCGCGGTGCGGCAGAGGCGAAAGCCTCTTGCGAGCAAACGATCTGCGAGGTGCAATTAAACGTCAGTATCGCTGCACGCGTTGCGCGCATCGGTGCCCGCCTCTTTCAGGTAGCACACAAAGAAAGCTGGGTTGTCGCCGACGGCGAAATCTGGTTTGTACAGAAATAAGTCGAGTCGCCACTGTTGCGCGCGCGCCAAGCAGCAGGTAATTTATTCTGATTGTTGCTGCGGCTGACGACGACTTCCGGTACTATTAAGTAATAGACATACTAGATGCAAAGTCGCTTTGATCGCTGTTCGCAGCGAGACCAAGCGTCAAATGTGCAAAATTTCAACAAATCGTAGATCGTCGTTTTTTTGTGGTTGTTTCACTGGACTTGACGTTTTTCATTTGCTAGCATTTGTTTAGTAATAAAATTAAGTATTGCTGTTGGTTCTATAATCCCCGTGAAATTTCCAAGAGGAGTCACACTAATATGAAAGCATTCAAGCAAAAAGCGCTTGCAAGTGCAGTTGTCGCGAGCACCATGCTCGTCGCTGGTGCCGCTAATGCGGTGTATGTAAACCCTGATGGCCTGGGCAATGCTCTGGTTTATCCGTACTACACAACGCGCGGTGGCAATGTCACGCTGGTTTCCGTAGTTAACACGGCAAACGTAGCTAAAGTTGTTAAAGTGCGTTTCCTTGAGGGCAAAAACTCGCAAGAGGTACTTGACTTCAACTTGTTCCTGTCGCCAAAAGACGTATGGACCGGCGGTATCGCTCCAGCAACGTTGGCTGCAGACTTCGGTCTCGTGACCCCAGCGCTCGGCGGTTCGGCTTTGTCGACGTTTGATCGTAGCTGTACTAACCCATCGGTTTATAGCCGTGGCGCATCTGGTGTTGCTTTCCGTAACAACCAGTTCCTCGCTGACAAGGGCGCGGGTTTCGACAACACCGGTCTTGATCGCACGAACGAAGGCTACGTTGAAGTCCTCGAGATGGCTGACATCATCACCAGCTCGGCTCTCTACGCAGACGTTAAGCACACATCGGCTAACAGCTTCACGCCAGCATGTAAGTTGGTTGGTGGTTCGAACGTTCTTGCTAACGTCAACACCTACTTGACGAACCCAACGGGTGGTTTGTTCGGTTCGGGCAGCATCATCAACCCAGCTGCTGGTACCAACAGCGGTTACGATGCAGTTGCGTTCGCTGACTGGAATAACTCAGTATCGTTCACCCAATCGGGCGACACATCGCCACGTTTGATCGACGGTTCGAGCACGACGTCTGTTGTTACCATCGGTAGCAACGTGTACGTTTCGAACTGGGCCTCGGGCCGTGATGCGGTTACGGCCAGCATCATGCACGACAAAGTCATGAACGAATACTCCTACCTCGATACCGGCACTGTCGGTACCGATTGGGTTATGACGATGCCAACCAAGCGCTTCTTCGTGAACGGCGTTACGACGGCTATCCGCCCATTCCAAAACATTTGGAACAAGCAAACGTCGCGTGACGACTTCAACGTAGCTGACTTCGATCGTGAAGAGTACTCGGCAACGTCGACCACGAACGATGACTTCTCACCGCGTCCAGTCGGCGAAGCTGCGGATTGCACGGCTCAGCCAAGCAACCAAGGCAACAGCCTCCTGTCCGTACAAGCATCGCTCTGCTACGAAGCCAACGTATTGGGCTTCGGCAAAATCGTTGCTACCCCAGCGAGCCAGTCGAACGTTCTTGCTTCTAAGAACTTCTTCAACCTCGTAACCGCAGTTCAGAACCAAGGTAAAGCCATCACCGGCGGCACCAACACTGAAGGCGGTTGGGCAACGCTTACGTTCCCACCAGGCGGCGCAGCCGGTAGCCAGTCCTACCACATGCTGCCAAATGCTGGCGAAACGACTATTGTTGATCTGACGTCTACGAATGCACCAGCAACGGCGCAAAGCGTAACGTACTACGGTCTGCCAGTAGTAGGCTTCTCGGTATCGCAAGTGAAAACATCGTCTGCTTCGACCAGCTTCGCAGCAGCGTTCAATCACCGTTACACGAAGAGCATCACCGACCCACGTGTTCAAGTTGTTGGCAACTAATCACGATGTAATTCGGCTTCGGTCGAATGCAAAAAAAGGCAGCACACCAATGAACAATTGGCTCGATTGTGCAGTCAGCTAATCATGAGTCACCATTGCACTTGTCGACTGTCGACTATCGGCGACTAGAAAATGCATGACGGAACTCATTAAACGAATGCAGCGTCTACAAAAGCATCTAACAAGCAAATTAATAAAAAATCTGGCATACAATAACGCCAAACCGGGGGCCGGCTTAAAGGAACCAACGCTATGAAAATATTACTTCGCGCGGCGCTTACATGCTTAGTCATTGCAAATGCGGCAATCTACTCGACGGCCAATGCACAAAATGCGACCGCTAGTACAAACATAAACTGTGTGCAATCAGGCGTTTCAATGACGTGCACACAACAGCCAGTGGTCTTCACACTACCGTCCGGCGTAAATTTGGTGGCGCAAACTTCTGGTAGCGGATTTACGCTAAACGGAACCACCTCCGGCCCAGTCGCTCCAGCTTCGTGCAGCATCACTCCTGCGAGTCCAACGGTCGCAATCGGCGGCTCCGTAACGCTATCCGTGTCGTGTCAGGTTGGTAGCGGCAGCTACACCTTCGTCTGGACAAAAGCAGGCAACACTATCAGTAACGCAACTGCCGCGTCATATGCGCTCAGCACTACGGGTGACACAGCGACGGCCGGCAGTACGACTTACGGAGTAACCGTTACCAATACAGCAGGATCTAGTGGCGCTTCAACGAACGTGCTCGTTCAAGCCGCGACGCCACCGTCTGGCTGCTCAGTCAGTGCGTCGGCAACTACCGTTTCTGTTGGCGCGACACCAACACTCTCAGTATCGTGCACCGGCGGAACATCGCCATTCACATACCAATGGACAAAAGCAGGCAATGCGATCTCCAACGCAACGGGCCAAAGCTACACGCTTAGCGCGACAGCTGACACTGCTGCCGCAAGCACAACACAGTACGCGGTGAACGTAACCAATTCTGCAGGGACGGTATCTCCTGGAACACAGATTACGGTGACCGCAAACCAGACGACGTCGTGCCCAAGCGGTACGTTGCAGTACGTGATGAGCTCCGCAAACTCCAGCTACATCGACACGAACGGACAGTTTGGTTCAACGCCGGTGTCCATTACGATGGACGTAGCAAATACTACGACCACAACTGGCGTAACGAACTTGCCAAAACTGTGGTATTTCGAGAGCCCAAGCTATCCTGAGTCAATCAAAGAAGTGACCATCTCCACGAGTCCGTGCAACTTTACGAACAATCCGGAGTTTGTGGTTTCTGCTGCAAGTGCCTTCAACCAAGGTGGTTGGAAATTCATTCTATTCAATGACACCCGCGCTGCAACCTACCCGCGTCTGACCACCGGCCGCTGGTACATCAACGTACGGAACGTCGAAGGCCAATGTTCAGGACAATGCAACACACGCATTTCGCTAATCAAATAGTCCAAATACGGGCCTTGCGCCCGTTACTTGTAGCGCTAACTATCGCTGCTCATGCGGTGGTTGCTCCGGCAAATACGCTGGCCACGGTCGGTGATACGACCGTGTCTAGCGCCGACGTTGATGGTTTGTTCGCTAGAACAGGCCAGAGGACCATTGGCACAGCGCGTTTTAACGACGTCGCGCAAGGCAAAGAGTTGCTAACGGCGCTGCTGGTGGTCTTTCGTGCTGAGGCTTCAGGTGCCGAAACATTGGCCCTTACAGCCGAAGAACGCTCACGACTAAAAATCGTGAGCGCAAAAGCGAAGCTCGAAAGTCTCCTCGAAATATCCGATCAACGTGTGGAGGAGGCGGCACGCACAAATCCAACGCTCTACGATCAGCGCATCAAAGAGGTTTACGAGACTGCCACTCAGCAGTTCATTGCCCCCAAAAAAGCGAAGGCAGCCCACATCTTGCTTCGCACGGAAAAGCGAACGGTCGCCGAGGCCGCTGCCTTGGCGGATCAACTCGTTACGCGTGCGCGCGGCGGCGAAAGTTTTGAGGCACTCGCGAAACAGTACTCCGACGACGAACGATCTAAAGACCAAGGCGGACTGCTTGGTGAATATGCGGACTCCAAAAAGGGTGACCACCCTATCGAGATCGCTGCATTTTGGACGAAGCGAGAAAACAATATCGCTGACCCCGTGCTCGGACGCGCTGGAATCCATATCGTCAAAATCCTATCGGATACACCATCGACACGAGCATCCTTAAAGGATGCAGCACCATCCATCAAACTCGCGCTCATAGCGCAGCAGAAAGTCCTCGAACGTAGAAAATGGTCGCAGCAATTCAGCGAGGCTGTCGCCAAGGTCGTCTTCAACGAAGAGGAAATTCAGAAACTTGTCGCCCCGGCGACGGCCGGTGATCGAGAAAAAATCGAAACCGCATTAAAACTTCTTGGTGTTGGCAACAAATCAAGCGACCAGCCAAAAACAGAGAGTAAATAGCGCGCGGTACATACAAGCACGCGAAGCTCGCGTGCTTGTAACGAGGTCGCATCAGAGTGCAATTAGCAACGACGTGAAGGCTGATGCGTCACGCATGATCACCCCACCAGCAAGCGACCAATTTCGCGCTGATGGGCCTTTAATTAAACTGCTTTGAACGTTGGTGCCCGCTTGTGCGGACGGCATCTACGCTAAGCGCACTCGCGGCCGACTTGCACAGACCGCTCCACAATGTAGCGAGTCCGTAGTGCGTCGTTAAAAAATCCCGAAAATCCGCACGTACTGAAGTACGTTTCGGCATTTTCGAGAATATTCGCCTAGCCTGACCGACTCCCGCTACGTTGTTCAGTGGTCACTCGCGACACTTCAGCCGCGCCACGAGCTAAATGGCGATAATCCAGCATGCGCCCCGAGTCCGATTCCTTACGATGCTCCTCGCTTCTGCAATCTGCACTAAAGTTGCAAGGCAATAACATCGCACGCTGCGTAATCGATCGCGGGTGCGCATGACGCCTATCGCGCCGCTGATCGAACTAGCGCCTGACTCTGAAGCGTCGGCGAGGGCCCGGTTGCCGGGGCTTGACGCGCTGCGAGCAATAGCCGTGTTGCTCACGTACATCATGCATTTCTCGTGGCTCTACGCGGCAACTTTCCTGGCGATTGACCTCGAGACTCAGCGCGCCACCGCTAAGCAGTCGTTCGAGCAGCAATGGGTAACTGTGCAGTATTACAGTCTCTACGGCGTTTACCTTTTCTTCATGATCAGCGGCCTGCTCATTGGCCGCAAATGGCTAACTGAAGATGCGCCATTTCTTGGCGAATATCTCCGCGATCGAGCGGTGCGCATTTTCCCAACATTCTGGATGGCATTGGCTGTCGCTGCGCTATTGGCCACCATGCAACCAGCGCAGCTCTCTTTTGGGCTCATCGACATCGCAGCGAACGCGACACTTCTCAACTGGTTCGCGCCGCACGCTTCGCCACCGTGGTTGATAGTAAGTTGGTCACTTCAGATTGAGTGGATTTTCTATCTAGCCATGCCGCTGATAGCCCTCGTTCTGCGTGCCGTACCTTCGCAGCAAAGGCTACTAGTGCTCTGGTGCCTTACGCTTGCACTCACCGTGGCGCTGAAAGCGCTGGGCGAACGCTACTTCGCCTACCCCTCCTACTTCTCCATCGGCATTAGCGTCGCGTTGCGTCCACATTGGGGAACCCTAGCCTCACAGAAACTCAAACTGACACCACTCGTCGCGGCACTATTAGTGCTCCACTTTGGATATGCAACCGTAGCCGCCGTTGGGGCTGCGAAACAACCCTGGGCCGTCGGTCATTTCGACCTGTTCGCACTACTTTTTCTGGCAATAGGTGGAGCGATATTCATAAAAATCACCTTTCACCCACCGCACCGCCTGATTACACCGGTGATACTAAGTCTCGGTCGGGTCTCGTACTCGTTCTATCTATGGCATTTGCTCGTGCTGATCGGTGCGTATCGGCTCATCGACAAACTGGATTTCTTACCTTACCTACGCACCTTGCCGTGGGGTGCGAGGTGGTTCCTATTGTTTGTTGCGTGTGGGTTTGCGTCGGTAATTGTTTCGCAGGTTTCATACCGGCTGTTTGAGAAACCATACTTTGCAACACGCAAAAATTAGGTAACGTTCAGCGCGTGCCAAATCACCCCCAAATTTTCTTTAGCGCGATATGGGTACTCACTATCTGGATCGCAGGGCTACTGGCGGGCTTAGATGCGCAACGAACTGCCATCGCATTGGTCACCATCGGGGCAGTGCAATCATTGATCGCCGAAGGCATCCAGACACATCTATCGCGCGCGTCTCGCGTATCGCGGGATGTTTGGCCCGGCAGCGCACCTGTCGCGGCGATTCTCGCGTGGGTGACGATTTCATTGTTGATCATCGTTGCAGCGCTGATCTCACGCACTGTCGCCGCGCTACTGACATTGGGTCTCGTATGGTGGGCGTTACGAACTCGCGGCGCACGTAGTCAGGTCACTGAGGAACGCTACGCGGCTTGGAATCAAGGGGCGTGGATGGTTGCCGTATGTGGTGCCGCGTTGGTGCTGTACGCCGCGTACCCTGCTTTGCGAGCTGCAAGCGTTGGCTACAGCGCCTATGACCAAGCGATTTGGATTGACGCTCCGTTTCACGCAAGCTACGTCGCAGCACTCGCGGGCGCGTTGACTGACGGCGTCTATGTCGATGTCCATGGGCACGGGCTGCCAACACAGTTGTACCACTTGGGCGTTTATGCGATTCCAGCACTTCTCAAGGTGCTTACCGGCGCGGACTCGCTCGCACTCACACAGGTCTTCACTGCATGGGGGGGCTACTGGCTGGTGATCGCGATGTACGCCGTAGCTGCATGCTTCGCTTCTCGCCCCGTAATCGCCGCTGCGGCAGCGCTGCTGGCATTCTCGCTACCCGATTCAGGCCAATTGCCCGGCGGACATGCGCTGTTCGGCACACATTGGCTGCTGCACGTCGCGAGCGCTAGCAGCGCGGGATTGGCTGTTGCGCTTGTGGCGGTCGCAACGATGGTGCAGGCGTGCCGGGTACGTAGCTGGCAGCTCATTCTGTTGGCGTGGTGCATCACGCTGACGGTCGTCGTCTTCAAGGCGCAACTGTTCATCCTGATCGCGGTGCCACTGTTCGTTCTTCCTGCGTTGCTTTTACCGGGACTGAGCGGAATGCGCCGCGTGCTTACCGTTGGCGTGCAATTGGCGTTGGTTGGGTTGGTCACTTGGCTCGCAAGCTTTTCCGCGAATCTTCCACTGGTACGCATCGACTTTTCTTCCGGCGCGCAGTGGTTAGCGGCCGTGACGCCAAACGCGCCCGAATGGGCGAAAGTGTTGATGATTTTCGCGGCCGCATGGCCAGCATTGCCGCAATTAGTCGTAAACCTCTCGCTCATGTTGGTGTGGATGTTTTCCGGCTGGGTGCTCGTGTGGCTGGTCGTTTGGGTCATTGCTCGCGGGCCACAGAAGCCGACGGACGCCCGAATCCTGCTGGGAATCACCGCCGCGTGTGTTGCGATAGTGATGGGGCTGGCGGCGGACAATCGTAATGCCACAGGCGGGCCACTGGAAGTGCACCTACAAACGCAAATATTTGCGCATACATGCTTCGCGTTGTGGGTAGCGTTGGCGGTCACCGAGCGACTGTCGGGGCGCTGGGGCAACGCAGCGACCGTGGCTAGTGTCGTGCTCGCTGCGGCCGGTTTTGTGTGGGCATCAGCATGGACACAGCCGATTCAACGAAATACACCCATCAAGACGCCAACGTTGCAACTCGCGCCCGATGTCGCCGCAATCACCACGTTCCGCGCATCGCTCAAACAATGCGACGTGATTTTCGTCGCCGACGGCGATCGATTTATGGCGTGGCAGGCTGCGCTTGAACGGCCGGTTTGGGTCACAGATTACGCATTCAACCCAAAGCATCGCGAGGAAGTTACGGAGCGCATCAATGACTGGACGCATCGGGCGACGCCACTCGAACCGTGGTTAGCTGCGCGCGGCGTCACGCTATTCATCCTGCCCGTCAACACACCACCCGCCTTGGCGGCAGCCCCGTCGCGCGCGCCCGACTTCAACTATCCCAATTTTCGAGCTTGGCGCATTCCTGTGATGCGCTCCTGCGCGTCATCGTAGCGACGGGTGAGTGCTAGCGCCGTCGTCCGAAAACGCAAGACACGCCGCAGCCACACTCGCTAGGACTGGCCACAGCAAATAGCGCAAATCTGCTGTAGGCGCGATCACCAGTAGCGGCACCAGGTACAGCAGGCCACTAAGCCACACGCAAGTAACCGAGAAAAAACGGGAATCGCCGAGCATCCAACTCCACCGTGATGGGGGAAGGTCAGATCGCAGGTAGTTGAGTGCCCGACGCCGCGAGCGCCACAGTGCGCAGCCTACAAACGCGCTTGTTGCGACTATCCAAGCAAGCGGCGAGGCCCACCATTGCGGCCTCAACCAGCTCACCCACATTTGTGCTCTGCGCAATACGTCCGGGTTGGCGAATGCGAGCGTCGGGTTATCGCGGAACTGAACGTGAATCGGATCATCGGCACTACCGTCTATGGCCGCATCGCGTTTAGGCCCGAGCATTTTGGTGAAGACAAAAATTCGATGTCGCGCATACGTCACGGGGTCGCTGGCAATCGCTTGCATCCATGCGGTCGCAAGATCACTTTTCTGGTCTGAACTCAATCCTACCGTAGCGTTGGCCCAACTCGATGTGCTCTTTACGTACATGGTCACGGCGTTGATCGGATCGAAGCTCGCTCGGAGGTCTTCAATCGTTGCATTGCCGCTGATAGAACTTGGCATCAATACCTGGCCAGAGGCAACAGAGAGCGCCTGCAAGTCCCAGATCAGCGTGATGGCCCAAGTGTCGGCTCTGGTCTTCGATACCCATCGGGGAACAAGCGCGTACGTCGCCAACGTCAATGCGAGAAGGATGCTCGTGGCGAGCGCAGTTATTGCAAGTATTCTCCGCACATCGAGCGGCGCGAAGCAGATGATCCGCCGCGTTGTGAGCACCGCTCGCCAACGACACGCTGCAAGCCACAACAGCGGCGGTAGCGAGAGCAATGCGTTATGCCGCAACAGCACAGACAAAACAAGTATTGCACTGCAGAGCACGATGAGCACGGTTTGGGCGAAAGTCGACCCCTTCATGCGCGCGGCCAAATCCAATCCGAGCGCTGCGACGAGCAACCAGATCGCCAATGCGACATCGCTCCAAACGTGCGGTAAACAAATCGTCGTTATCGGCAAAACGCAGAACACCGATGCGACGGCCACGCGACGAATTGAGGTGGGCTGTCGCATCGAAAGGTACGCAGCACAACACCAAAACAACGCACAGTGCAGTACAAAAAAAGCGGCGGGAGCATGGCCAGCCTTGGGATCAAAAAACCCCAAAAACAACGCCATACCTGGTGGCCATAGGGTGGTTATTTCGTCGTGGCGACCTTGCCACCATTGATAGGCAGAGTCGTGCGTCACGTAGCCCGGATAGAACGCCGCGATTTGAAGCGCGGCGGCGCACGCACACAGCAGGAGCGTCGCACGCCCGCTTATGCGCACGGGGAAACCAGCGGACGCGTCTGCACGAGCGCGAGTTAGGCGTGACGACTAGACGTGCATCACCGCCGCAGCACCAACCACCAAGCCCAGCCCAGCCACGCCATACATGCCGTATTCCACCCAACGCTTCTTGGTAAGCAACGCAATAGCGGCGAGCGCGATGGCGATCTGCAATGCTGTCGTAGCTTGTGCCCACCGGTGATGCTGATGCATCTGGTCAGCGCTCTTCTTGTCCCACTCTTTCGATTCGAGTTCTAACTTTTCGGCATCTTTCTTGATGTCCGCTTTTTCCTTTTTGTAGCGTGCAATTTCTTCTTGGTAGAACGCCTTTTTTCCTTCGGGCGCGAGCTCGATGGCCAGCTCGCTCAGGTTTTGTTTGCTACTTTTTGACTGGTAGTAATTCCACTGATTGGACGCCTCAGTTTTCTTGATTGCAGCATCGTTTTTGTAAAGCCCGGCATTGGCTTGAGTCGCACCGCCCATGTAGGCGAAGAGTGCACCTACCGTTGCGATGATGGCCGTGACAACCGCAATTGCGCCTGCATGCGTATCGCCATGCGCGCCGGCATGCTCCAGTTCGTGATCGTGTGGGCCGTGTACGTGAAATCCGCCGCCTGACATAGTGTGTCCCCTAAAAGTTTTTGTGATTAATTCAATGTGGCGGTGTGAGCGACGCTGCCCGCGCGATCATGGCGTGCCTTCAAGCTCACCGTTGTGCCCGCTTGGGCGCGCACAATCCAAGTGAAGCGCTGGCGATCCTGCGTGGCGTTTGCACCGGGGAAGAAGCTGACCAGCGTGTGATTGTTGTTGCGGCCTTCCAGTTGCACGCCTTCAATGCGCGATTTGCCTTCGACGAGTGTTGCGCCCTCCGGCAACGAAATCTCGCCGATCACACCACGCACAAGCTTTTGTTTGCGCGTGAGTTTGCTTACGTCGCTTGGCAAATAACCCGTGTTGTGCACGCCGAAATCGATGCGCCACAAATCGTTGCCCAGCGCAGTCACTTTGGTCGAGTGGTGCTCAAGTTTCGGCGACATCAGCGCCTGAAAAATAATCCACTCCGGAAATTTGTTGACCTCTTTTTCCATGAGGTGCGACGGCGGATTGCTGAATGTGTAGATGCGATTCCAGCCGCCAAGTTCGACCTTGCCCAGCTCTGGATGATCGTAGGCATACCAGTCAACGTAGCCCTTGCCCTTGTGTGTTTCGTCGGTCCATTTCAGGAGTTTCAGATCGTCTTCCACCGGATGATCGCGGAACCAATCGATGTACTTGTAATCTTTGATGCCAGCTTCGCGCATCGGGCACCAAATCTCCACCACCCACGCATACGATCCGAGCACCGTGTAGAGCCAATCTTGAGTGCCGGTGATGACTTCTTTCGGGTGGTATTTGAAATCGTGGAATACGCTTATCGCGGGATAGCCCGTGAGCTCTTCGCCCTTCTTGCCCTGTGTCTGGAACACCCACAAATCTTCGGGTGCCATTTCGGTGTCGGCCTTGGTGCCGAACGGGCGCAACAACACGCCGCTCCACGTGTGAAAAAACACGCCGCCGCAAATGTTTCGGTGCGCGTTGATGAACTCCACGCACGCACGAACTTCGGGCTCGCTGGTTGGGAAATCGCCCGCACCGAGTTGCTCTCCTTCTGGCCGCCATTCCTCCGGAAAGTTGCGGTTGAGATCAAGGCCTTCTTTGTGCTTTGACACTGGCAAACTAAAGCCATCATAATTTTTCACGCGGCCTTCGCTGACAATGCGGTAATACTCGCCGCCGGCTTCAATCGGATCGCGGCGCACCATCAAGCGCGGCTCGGTGGCGTGCTTTTTCCACGGGCCATGCGGGTCCGGAATGCGCATCATCAAAATGCGTCCGTCGCCGTCGATGTCCTCGGCTTCTAAGCCCTCAATCGCGTCTTCTTTGTACGGATACGGACGCGTTGACGAACGAATGTATTTTGGCTTGTCCGCCATCGCCCATTCCGCGCCGTCTGGGTTCACGCGCGGCACCACGTAAATCGTGCGTGTGTCCAACAGACGCGTGATGTCGTCTCGCTTGCCGTAGCCGGAGAGCAGCGTGTCTATGAGTTTCAGGGCCGCGACTGAACCCGAAAGTTCGGTCGCGTGAATGTTTGCGTCCACATAAAACGCAGGCTTGGTCAGCGGTTCGCCGGTGCCGTAGTTGGTCACCGTCACCGCCCAAATAGAGCGGCCTTCATAGCTCGTGCCGATGGCGGCCATGCGCGCGAGCGATGGATGTGCGTCCACTGCTTTGCGCAGCAGGCTGGTCATCTCTTCAAACTTGACGAAGCGATCGTAGGGAAACATGAATACGCGAGCCCAAAAACTTTAAGCGTTGATTGTGCCAAAAAAGGACCGCTGCGCGACAACCCACCGCAGACGGTCGCTACGTTGCACGAAGCGTTATACATTGCGTAAAAGTCGTTCAATGTGTGCAGCGCATTCGACTATGTCTATACGACTTACAGCTTTTAGCGTTAAACGACCGTCTGGCGGTCGCTGCAGCCTCAAAAATGTAAAAGTCAACACTAAGTAAAATTAGCAAAATCAGCTGCTCGCGTTTGCACGTAAAGTGCCGCCAGATAGCCGCCATAGCACCGGAGCTGTAACCATGTCCACACTCGATCCCGACCTCGCCCGCTACTTCGCTGACCTCGGCACCAAGTTCGCGCCGCTGCCCGCCGACCCAACGCCGCTGGAGCGCCGCGCACGCTATTGGACCCTCTGCGCACTCGGCAAAACGGCGCTGCCAAGTTCCGTCACCATGAACGACGTGCAACTCGACCTCGAAGTCGGTCACGTGCCGGTGCGTCTGTTCTACGGCCACGATGGCAGCGACGAACCGGTGCCCACGATCATTTATTTTCACGGCGGCGGTTGGGTCGTCGGCGACGCCGACACGCACACGCCCACGTGCGCACGGCTCGCGCACGAGGCCAACGCGCTCGTCGTCAGCGTGGATTACCCGCTCGCGCCCGAGGCGAATTGGCGCACGATCACCGACGCCTGCTTCCAAGCGGCGAGCGCCATCGCCGCTGACCGCAACGCGCAAGAAACGGGCGCGCCCGGCGTACCCAGCGTGCCAATCGCACTCGTTGGCGACAGCGCGGGCGCACACCTCGCGGCCGTCACCGCCATTCGTGCGCGCGACGAAGGTAATTTTCACGTCGCGCTGCAGGCGCTGATCTATCCGACGATTGAACCGACGTACGGCACCGAAAGCTACGAAACGTTCGCCGCTGGCCCCGGACTCACGCGCGCTGATATGCAGTGGTACTGGACGCAATTCGTTGGCGACGAACATGCGGTGAATGACTACCGTGTCGCTCCGTCGCGTGCGGCTTCGCACGCCGGTTTGCCGCCCGCATACGTCATCACCGCAGGCCGCGATCCGCTGCGCGACGAAGGCGCAAACTACGTGCAACAACTCCGCGCTGCCACCATCGAAGTCACGCACGACGAACACGCGACGTTGCCGCACGGATTTCTGCGAATGGCGAAATACAGTGCCGCCACCGACGCGGCGATCACTCAGATCAATACGCGCATCGGGCAACTGCTGCGCGTGGCGCGGACATAAGCGTGACCTGTTGCCAATATTGCACGGTGTAGGGTGGGCAACTTGTTGCCCACGCGTCGAACACACGTGAACTCAATTTTGTTCCCTTCATGTCACAAATTTCACAACAACATCCAAGCGCTGCGCAACGCCTAAACGCTTGGGCAACAAGTTGCCCACCCTACGAAAAAAGTAGCTGAATTACTCAATGACCTTCATCACCGACCCTTGGTTCTACGCATGGGCGATTCCCGCCGTGCTGATTACTGGCATTTCCAAAACCGGCTTGGGCGCGGGCGCGGGTGGCATCGCCGTGCCGATGATGAGCCAAGTGATCGCGCCGAGCGCGGCGGCGGGCATCATGTTGCCGATTCTGTGTGTCATGGACGTACTCGGATTGCGCGCGTATCGCGGTAAATGGTCAACGCCAGAACTGAAAAAAATGATGGTGCCCGCGGTGCTCGGCATCGGCCTCGGCGCGCTACTCTTTGGCGTGCTTTCCGTGAAGACGACGAAGGCGCTGCTCGGCGCGATTGCAGTGACATTCGCGATCTATCAAGCAGTGCCAACGTTGCGCGAGTTGAAATCATGGTTGCCGACGAGTATTCGGCCGTGGCTGTGGTGCGGCCTCTCCGGTTTTACGTCAACGCTCGCACACGCTGGCGGCCCACCGGTGACGATTTATTTGTGGCCGAAAAAGCTCGATCGTACGCAATTCGTTGCGACGACTGTGTTCTTTTTCACGGTGGTGAATGCGGTGAAGCTCGTTCCGTTTGCGATGCTCGGACAGCTCAATTTCACCAACCTCGGCACCGCGCTTGTGCTCATGCCACTGGCTCCGCTTGGCGTGTGGCTAGGCGTGCGCGTAAATCGTTGGATCAGCGATGTGGTGTTTCGTCGGTTCACGCTGGGACTCATGTTTATTCTCGGGTGCCGTTTGTTATTCGAAGGCTTAAAGTGATGGTCACTGCGCTAGACACGAAGACCGCAGTCACACTCGTTGCCATTGACTGCGCGTATCCCGAACTTGCGTTAGTGGCGTTGGCGCGTTCCGCCGCAGCGCTGCCGTGTGCACGGACGTTGTTGTTAACGGATGCGAATGTTGCGCACGACGGCGTAGAGGTAGTTCGCATCGACCCGATTCGCTCGCGCGATGCGTATTCGCAGTTCGTTCTCAAAGACTTGAAGCGCTATATCGACACGGATTACGCGCTAGTCGTGCAGTGGGACGGTTTCGTCATTGACGGAAGTGCATGGGCCGGCGAGTTCTGGAATTACGACTACATCGGTGCCAAGTGGCCGCATGAAACGGGTGATTTTCGGGTGGGTAACGGCGGATTTTCGCTACGCTCGAAACGACTCCTCGACGCGCTTGCGGACGATGCCATCGCGCTTAACGGCGAGAACGAAGATATCGCGATTTGCATTCGTCACCGCGCGCTGCTCGAACAAAAGTACGGCATCGTCTTCGCAGACGAGCGCGTCGCAGATCGGTTCGCGTTTGACGTGAGTCGACCTATCGGGCCGACGCTCGGGTTTCATGGCGTGTTCAATTTTTGGCAGATGCTCACGGCAGACGAACTCGTCGCCTTCGCGCGCACCGCGCCAGAGCAAATCGTGCAGGGCTTGGGCTTCGCCGCGCTAACGAAAAACTTGGTTGACCTGAAGCGCATTGAAACCGCGCGAGAGTTCGTGGCGCGACGCTTGGCTTCGTTGCCGCAGGACTCCGCCACGCTTGATCTGCGCAAAAATATCGAAGCGCTCGCCATGCCCTCGGAACCAACTTCGGCATCACCCGCGCCAAGCTTCGCGCCGCCCGCCTCGCGCAACGACCTCTGCCCGTGCGGCAGCGGGAAGCGCTATAAAGCCTGTCACGGCCTGCTCGGTGCTGCGGCTCCTGCCGCCAACGCGCCGCTCAACATCGAAGGTGTCATTAGCGAAGCGCTCGCGCTGCACGAACAAGGCAACATTCAAGCCGCTGTCGAGCGCTATGCCCGCGTGTTGCAGCAACAACCCGAGAACCCCACTGCGCTGCATTA
This sequence comes from Casimicrobium sp., assembly GCA_040079845.1. Taxonomy (GTDB): domain Bacteria; phylum Pseudomonadota; class Gammaproteobacteria; order Burkholderiales; family Casimicrobiaceae; genus Casimicrobium. The sequence continues at coordinate 128,238 of JBEBJR010000005.1, forward strand.
CGCCGGGTTGTCGCAATACCAAGCGGGACAGCCGTCGACTGCGTTGGAACTCATGTGGCGCTCGGTGAAACTCGCCGATCACGAGCCAGAATTCTTTAGCAATATCAGCGCCGCCGCGTGGACCGCCGGACGCTACGATGAAGGCAAATGGGCCGCAGAAAGAGCGCTGACGCTCAATAGCGAGCACATCGGCGCACTCAACAATTTGGGTTTCAACCTGCGCTCGATGAACGACATCACGGGTTCGATTGCGGCGTTCGACAAGGCGCTCGAACTCGCGCCGGACTTTGCCTATGCGCGCTGGAATCGCACGTTCTCGTTACTCGCGGCAGGCGACTACACGCGCGGCTTCGCAGACTACGAACTCCGATTGCAATTTCCGCAGACGCAGCCGAGTGGCAAGATTCCGAGCGCCCCGATGTGGCGTGGCGAAGTGGCGAGCGGCAAGTCGATTTTGCTGTTGTGCGAACAGGGCCTAGGCGACACGTTCATGTTCGCGCGTTTTGTGCCGATGGTCGCGGCGCGCGGGTTGAACGTCACGCTCGCGGTGCAACGTTCGCAAGTCTTGCTCATGCAGTTGTCGTTCCCCGACATTCGCGTGATATCCGTCAGTGAACACGAATCGAAGACGTTTGATTACTGGGCGGCGCTCTGGTCACTGCCGCCGGCGCTGGGCGTAACACTAGAAAACTTGCCTGCACCGAAGCGCTTTTTGCAAACGCGCGAAGAGGACGTGGCGAAGTGGCGAACGCGGTTGCTCGCCGTCGACAACGCGCAGAAGAAGCGCATCGGCATCGTCTGGCAGGGCCAGTTCGCGGGGCAAGATAACCAAATGGCGGATCGCTCCGTTTCGCCACGCTTGATGCGTCGATTTGTTGAGGCGAACCCGCAGCACACGTGGGTGTCGTTGCAGCACGGCGCACCTGCGCTTGGTGCGGCGAACCTCATTGATTGGAGCGCGGAGACGTTCGAATTTACGCAGATGGCGGCGCTGATTGACGCGCTCGACATCGTGATTTCTATCGACACAGGGGCTGCGCATCTCGCCGCCGCGCTCGGCGCGCAAACGTGGGTGTTACTACGCCACGCGGGCGATTGGCGCTATGGAATTGACGGCGATACGTGCGCATGGTCGCCCACGATGCAGCTCTTCCGGCAAGATTCAGCGCGACGCTGGGAGCCAGTGTGGGCGGAGGTTTCGCGGGCGCTTCGCTGAGCGACTGGCGATTGTTCTTGTAGGAGCGGCCTTGGCCGCAATTGCTCCGTGGAAAATACTAATCACGGCCAACGCCACTCCCACAAATAGAGTCGTCACTCCCTAGGACTTCAACTTTCCGCGCACAACAAGCGTCACGCGGTCCCGCTCTTCGCCTTTTGCATCGAGCAAACGCACGACGAAATTTCCGGCAACGGGCTGCCACGACGCTGCCTCCAAATTACATCCAAGCGCCTCGTCGTTCACCTGCCAACACGCCGCCTGCGCGGTGTCGCCGCTGGTCAATGCGATGCGCTGACGCGCGGCGGGAATATCAGGGTCGAGCGCGATGATGGTGCCGTCAGCGGGCGAGACGATGCGCGCGCCCGCCGCGTTGCCCTCGCGCGCGGCGATCCACGTTTGCGTTGCGGTGGACGGTTCAGTGCCACGTACGAACCACTCTTCACGCGAGGCCTCCACGCGTCCGCTTTCATTCGCAAATTGCACGCGGCGTTTGATCACGTTGCTCGGCGCAACGCGCTCGCGGCCCGCGCCAAAACGCACAGCGGCGGCTTCCATAACGTCCGCCCAAATCGGGCCCGCGCCGGAGATCCCGGTGACGTTGTGCATCGATTCACCGCTGGCGTTTCCCACCCACACGCCGACCGTTATGCGTGCATTGAATCCGATCGTCCAGTTGTCGCGCATGTCTTTGCTGGTGCCGGTTTTTACGGCGGCCCAATGCGATAACGAGAGCGGATTGTCGAAGCCGAAAGTCACGTAGCGCGCACCGCGATCAGCGAGCATGTCGGTCACGATCCAAGCGGTGGCGTTGGAGAAAAGTTTCGCGCTAGGCGTGGCAGTGGAAATTGATGCATTGAATTTCGGGGCTGTTACAACGCCTCCGTTCGCAATCGCTCGATACGCATTGGTCAGCTCAAGCAGCGACACATCCGCGCTGCCCAATGCAAGCGAAAAACCGTAGTGCTCCGGGTCGTCGTTGAGCGTGGTGAGCCCCGCGCGCCTCAGCAGCGCATGCGAGGGCGCGACGCCTACGAGCGTGAGCGCGCGGATGGCGGGCACGTTGAGCGAAGAGGCGAGTGCAGTGCGCACACTCACTGGGCCCACGTAATCGTGCGCATAGTTTTGCGGCGTGTATGCGCCACCACCGGCGTCGACGGAGAACGGCGAATCGTCTAGTAGCGTCGCCGCAGTAAACAAATTTCTCTCGATGCCGAGGCCGTAAATAAACGGCTTCAACGTGGAACCCGCCTGGCGCGGCGCACGCGCGGCATCTACTTCACCGGCAGCTGACAAGCGCCCGGACGAGCCGACGTAGGCGAGCACTTCGCCGGTGGCGTTGTCGATGGCAACGACCGCAGCGTCGTGCGCATTGCGTCCACCGAGCTGCTGCAAATGTTTTGCGATAGCGTCGCGCGCAGCGAGCTGTAAGTCGCGGTCGAGCGTGCTGGCTTGCGTTCGCGCTGCGGGCGCCGTGGTCGTGACTGCTTTGGGTAAATATTTTGCAACGTGCGGCGCGATGAATTCGCCTTCGTCGCGAAGCTTCGCTGCGCTGCCCCAGCGATCAATTGCGTACGCCAGCGCCGCACAATCAGCCTTCGTGTCTTGTCCTTTCAACACTTCACACGCACGCCGCTCAACGGTCGCGCGCGGCGCTTGTGGTGCGCGAATGAGCGAAGCGAGCAACGCCGATTCGACTGCATTTAAGCCATGTGGCGCTTTGCCGAAAAGTTGCTCGGCGGCGGAGCCAATGCCTTGTATCTCTCCGCGAAAAAATACGGTGTTGAGATAAGTCTCGAAAATCTGTTGCTTCGTCCAAACACGCTCCAACGCCCACGCGGCCTGCGCTTGATCGATTTTTTGCTGCACGGTGCGACCGTCGCTTGCGCGCGTCAGCGTTGCATCGAGCATCGCCGCGACCTGCATCGAAATACTGCTCGCGCCGCGCTGCGCCGTGCCCGCGCGAAGATTCCCGAGCGCTGCCGCCGCAGCAGCGCGCAAATCCACGCCGCCGTGCTCGAAAAAACGTTTGTCCTCGGAAGCCAAAACCGCGTCGATCAGCGCGGGAGAAATCTCATCAAGCGACGTCCACGCGGTGCGCCGCACTTTGTCGTCCACACGAATACGCTGAATCGGCGCGCCGTTGCGGTCGACGATGATTCGATCGCTCGGGCCGTAGGCGGCGCGGACGGCCTCATAGGTTGTGGGGGCGGCGAACGCAGACAACGAAACGGCACCGATGCACGTCGCCAAGCAACGCCAAACCATCGTCGTAGGGTGGGCAGCCCTCTGCCCACCAAGCGGTTGCGCGGCGGCAGCGTTTTGGTGGGCACGGTGTGCCCACCTTACGATAGGCGCGGATACAGCTTTTATGCTCCAGCGACCAGCTGGTGGCGTTTTGCGATTGTTTTTATATATTATCGACATACGTAAAATATCTGCCGTAACGACCGCCGGGCGGTCGCTAAGCGAATAAAGCTGTAACGAATTGGCGCGATCACTTTTTCGCCCATATCCGCCGCAATCACGGCTCAATCTCAAACATCGCGTTACCCAGTTGCCCGTTCACTTCCGGCGAATACATCGCTTCGGCGTGCGTTGGCGGCAGCGCGTATTTGCCCGGCGTAGTGAGGCGAATTTCGTAGGTGAAGCTGTGTGTACCTTTGCGCGCCCACTCGAACGACGAACGTACCGACGTGAAGCTTCGCTCGATGTAGCGATAGCCTTGCCACGTTTGCGCCATTTCTGCTGAGTTCGCGAGCTTTGCGAATCCACCGAGCACGGTGCTGCCTGCCGGCACCGGGTCCTCAATGACGAGCCAGCCAAGACCTGCCTTGTTTTCCGCAGTCACAGTGACTTGCATGATGTCGCCAACGCTGTATTTACCGGCTCGCTTTTGCTGAACCGGCTTGATGAATTTGCTGACCGTGATGCCGTTATCCGATTTGCCCGAGAGCGGCACGGCGGCGCGCAACTGTGCATGCGCCCACGGTTCGCCTTTGCCCAAATGCTCCACCGCGACATTGGTGGTTTTGCCGTTCCACGCGAAGGCCACTTCACCTTCGGTCACGTTCGCGCCCCACACCACTTCCTTCGTTTCGTCGTTGTAGGTGATGCGTGTGCGGCCGTCGGCGGCAGCTTGCTTGCTGTAGCGCTCCAACGCGAAAGCCGCCCACAGGTTCGCTTGTGTGCTCCAAAAATAACCGCCGCGCTGCATGCGATTGTTGAGCCCTTTCAAGAGCGGCAATTTGTATTCGGATAGCTCACGCGTATCTAGACTCGCGCGGAACATGCGCGCCATCGTGTAGTCGTCGCTGCGCATGAAATACCAGCGGTCATCGCTACGCGTGATCGTCGCCACACTGCCCGATACGCGCACGTTGTCGCGCATTTCCTTGATCGCGGCAGCGCGCTGCACGTCACGATTCGGCACGTCTTTCGCGCGATTCAAAATATCCAACCAATCCGCGAGCGAGGCCGCCGTGAGCTTCGACGGATCGATACGCACCGTGTCAAGCAAACGCTTCGAAGCGCGGTCGTAACGCGAGAGCGCTTCAAGCGCAATGAGCTTTTCGGACAGCAAGTAATAGCTGTCGTTTGGCAGCCACGACCGCTGCGTTTTGAGCTCGCCCGCCACGTAGCGTTCCAACGCGCGGAGCATGCTGTTTCGGGCCTCTTCCGGAATTTCCCACTTCGCTTCATGCGCGCCCGCGAGCACGAACGCCGTGAGAATCGGATTGCCTTCGTTGGTGTCGCCGGGGTAGTAATTGGCGAGTCCCGAGCCCGACAAATAGTTCGGCAGCGAACCCGCGATGATTTCCCATAGACCGTCGTCTTTCATCCCCATCGCCTTGGTCATACGTTGCTCAAGGCAGGCGAACGGATAGCGGGCGAAGTAATGGCGAATGCCGCTCGTGTCCGCGCCATAGGTGCGCGCAAGCGAAACCGTCACTTCGCCTTTGTTGGTGGCGGTGTCCGGCTTCAACGTGATCGCGGCTTTGCCTTTGATTTCTGCCGACGCGTCGGCCACAGTGCGCACCGGCAACGGCGTTTGCAGCTGCTGCTTGATGCGCAGCGCGTCGCCGCGCGGTTTGCCCTTTTCAATAGCAGCAAAATTCCACACTGCTTCTTTACCGTCTGCTGGGGCTTTTACGTCCCAAGTTACCACCACGCTCTCGCCTGAGCCGACGCGTTGTTCGCGCTTGGGCAATGCCGCGCCGTTCATGTCGGCTGTCACATCCGCTGTGATCGCGCGTTGCGTTGAATTGCGCAGCGTTACACCCGCGCGGTAATCGTCACCGTGGCGCGTCACCGCTGGAAGGCCGGAGAACAGCTGCAAATCGCGCGTCGTACGGATGCTGGTCTCGCCTGTGCCAAAGCGTTCGCCATACGCATCAGCAATCGCGACGATGCGGAAACGCGTGAGCGAATCGTTCAGCGGCACTTCCACGGTCGCCTCGCCGTTGGCGTCGGTCATCACATTGCCTTGCCACAGGATCAACGTGTCGAACAATTCGCGCGTACCCGCACCGCGACCGCCGGAGCCGCCCGGTGGCAGTGCCTTGCGGCCAAAGTGGCGCTTGCCAATCACTTGCATCTGCGCCGTCGCGGTAGTGATGCCGTAATCGCGGCGCTTCATCATCGCTTCCAGCAATTTCCAAGTGTTGTTGCCTTGTAGCTCGAGCAAAGCTTCGTCTATGGCGAACACAACGAGTTCCGCGTTATCGCCCGCGCGATTGTTGTTCGCGCGCGTGACCTTCACCTTCACTTGCGATTTTTCGCGTGTTTGGTACTCGGGCTTGTCGGCGGTCACCGCCACGTTGAGGCCGTAGCGCTGCCAGTTCACGTCAATGTTTGCGATGCCGAGTTTGAACGCTGGCTTCGCCAGATCCACCATCGCGGTGGGCGCGGGAGCCCCGACGCGACCACGCACCAACAGCGCCGACACATACGCGTTCGGCGCCCATTCTTCTTTCACTGGCACTTCGACCACCGCGGACTTGCCCGAGAGTTTCGTCACGAAACTCGACAACACCGCGCCATCGCGCTCCACGGTTACCAAAACAGTGGCTTCGCGGAACGGCATGCGCACTTGGAACCGCGCTTTCTCGCCCGGCTCATAGCGCTTCTTTTCTGGCAACAAATCAATACGATCCGAGCTCTCCGAACGGAACATCCAGTCGTCGCCGTTGGACGCCCACATCGACGTGCCTGCGCTCGCAGTGCGGCCGCCGTTGTCGGCGACTTCAGCGTTCAATTGAATTTCGCCAGAAGCGGACACACTGCTCGTGCAGCTAAATTTTCCATTGCGGTCCGACGTGCCTTCGCACAACACGCCTAGATCGCTTTTCTTTTCTGTGGATTCGTAGCTGTAAAAACCGCCGATATTGCGTTTGCGATACGCGTCCCATGTGCGGTTTTTGCCGCGCACTTTGAACTTCACACCGCCGACGGCTTTGCCGGTGACGTCGGTCGTGATGATGTCGTAGGCAAGCTTCTCACGCGCCATCGCCCAATCGGCCGTTTTGATGCCCACGAGTACCGCGGCGGGCCACACGGTCGTGCGCGCTTGCGAGGTGTAAATCTCGCCGTTTGGGTCTTTGTATTCCACGTCCGCCACCAGCGAATGTGGGCGATCTACTTTAGGTGTTGGCAATGCCACACGCGCGGCACCTGCGGTTGAGAGCGCGAGCGACTGATCTTCGCCTTCTGGTTGTTTTCCGTCACGCTTCTTGCGATTACCACTCTCGTCATCGTCCGAAGGCCGATTGAAACTGTAGTCAGACCACGCCTCAAAGCCGGGCCATGTGCGCGCATCGAAGCGCGAGCGCACCGTCACTAGATCACCGCTGGCTGGGCCGCCAGACAAGAAACTCAGGCGCACATCCACGTTCGCTTTGTCGCCGCCAACGATATTTGCCTCGGCAATACTTACTTCGGATTTGTAAACAGGCAAACGGAAATCCGCCACCGTGAAACGCCCTGTCGCGCGACCGTTAATTTCAAGTCGATACTGTCCGCGCTTGGCGTTTGCGGGCAAGCGAAGCTCTGTGATCGCATTTCCGCGCGTGCTCCATTCAAGGTTTAGCGTGCTGCGCTGGTTGCTGCCTTCGTTGACGACCGAGAGCGTCTTCGGAAGCTTTGCGGCGTCTGGCGCACCGGTGCCGAAACGTTTGAGTTCCCGCGCAAAGTGCTTCATGTGCACCGTCTCGCCGGGCCGCAGCAAGTTGCGTGCGAGGATCGTGTGAAACGCTTGCTTGGCAGCGCCCGTGTTGTCGCTGTCGTATTCGTAATCCCACGGCAAATTGAAGCGCCACTGCTCGATACCTTTGGTCCAATCGGTGCGCGTGAACGCAAGATCATCGCCGCTCTGCGCAAATACAAATGTCGGGCAAGAACCGTTGTTTTTCACACGCCTAGGCGTGAGGCGAACCGCGCCATCTCTATCCGTTTTGCCAGCCGCAAGTTCAACACCTTTGCAATCGCGGATACGCACAGCGGCATCAGCCACCACGCTTGCGTCATCGAGCCTCGTCACCCACACAAACGCACCGCCAGCACCCATCTTCGAATGCACCGACAAATTGGTCACGAGCGCCAACGTGCGCACGAACATTGATCCTCTTTTCTCCAAGAGCGATGCGCCCAGCGCCGTCGACTCAGCCTCGACTACATGCAAACCCGGTTCGGGCAACGGAAGGCCCACGACTTCAAATTCTTTCGGCCCGCCCGGTTTCGGCAGCGGCAGCGATTGCGCTTTCGTCTCGCCTCTCAGCAACGATTTACCGCGCGCATCGCCTTCGCCTTTCGGACGCTCGCCAAAGTCGGTGTAATCCGACTCATCCTCGTTCACCGATTGATCGCTTTGCTGCATGCCCAACGTGCGCGCATACCAACGAATCATCTCTTGATCGCCCGTCACGCGCACCTTGCGAATCGTAGCCGCAGTACCGCCGCCCGCACCCGCCTCAAGGTTGCGCACTGTAATCGGCAACGCCGGGTCAGCTTGACGCTCCAAAATACCGAAGCTACGCGCAAATTTCACCAGCGGCGGATACGCGGCGGTACGCAACGTGAGCGGCTTCGCGAGTGTCAGCGGCGTTCCGGTGCCGTCTTCTTTTAGATTGGCAGGCAGCACGAGCGTAAATCGCGTTTCCGGCGGCAGTTTGTGGAAGCTAACGCCGTCACCTTCGTCTTCTGTCGGCTTCGGCGAGTAAAGTTTTCCCGCATCATCCCGCAGGCGAAACCGCGCAGCGTCTTTCGGCGAAATGGCGCGTTCGTACGACAAATAGACACTAGACAACGGGTTGCAATTCGCGGCTTTGTTTTCGCGCGAGCACGAGAGCTTTAGCCAATCGCCGGAGCGCACCTTAAAACGCAACGTCTCGACGGCTTGCTTCGTCGCCGCCGTCGCCGAGTCCCAGCGGATTGTGACGTCCGCGCCGCTCGGGAAATTTTGCGTGCAGCGGAAAGCGATCCAATTTTCCGCGTTGCTGATGCCCGCCGCGCGAAGCAGCTCAGTCTTGCGATTGCCGCCGATCACTCGAACTGTGTCGACAGAGCGCACGCCTTCAACTTCGCAGAAAACATGAGCGATAAACGTCTTGGCGTCCACCGCGCCTTTGGCTCTGAACAAAAACGACTGCTGCTCGTCGATGTCCACGGCTTTGTGCGCGGGCCTAGTTTCGGCGAGGACAGGCAAGTCCGCAGCCTGCGCAGCAAACAATGAAAGGGCGGACACCAGTGAAGCAAAGAGCTTACGAGACATAGGATTCTCAGAAAAGGAACGGTTGGAATTTAGAGAGATGTTCTACAGTGTTCGTCGACATGACGCAATTGTCCATTCGACATATATCGAGGCTCGCGCCCGCTGCCGATACACTGTCAAAAGTGAGCACCGAACCAGCCGATAAGACGTATTTGCCGCCCGCTTTGCGACCCAAATTCGCAAAATTGGGCATTCATCATTTGCGCGACCTGCTGCTGCACTTGCCGATGCGCTATGAGGACCAGACGCGAGTGCGGGCCATTGGCGAGCTGGTCGTCGGCGAATCGGTCGTTGTCGAAGGCGTGGTGGAGCATTCAGAAACTGTGTTTCGACCGCGCCGCCAGTTCGTAGCGCTACTGCGCGCAACGGGCGACGACGGTAGCAACAATTTTTCGCCACGGCTCACGCTCCGCTATTTCAATTTCTATCCGAGCATCACGCAGGCGCTCAAAGTCGGTGCGACGGCACGCGTTTTTGGCGAAATTCGTGAAGGCCGTTATGGCCTAGAAATGGTGCACCCGATCTTCAAAAAAGCGGACGCCGAAGCTGTTTCCGCCCCGGACATTGCGCTTGACAACGAAGCCGCGCCCGCCGCCAAGCTAACGCCTGTCTACCCGAGCGCTGCGGGCGTAGCGCAGGCCGCCATTCGCACGCTGGTCGGCAAGGCGCGCAAAGTCGCCGATTGGCAGCGTGATCTGCTGCCGCGTTCCCTGACCGAAGCGGCGGGGCTTCCGGTGTGGCGCGCGGCGCTAGATGTGCTGCACGCGCCATCAAACTATGAGCCGATAGTACCGCTCGAAACCCGCTCGCATCCCGCGTGGCAGCGCGTGAAGTTTGATGAACTATTAGCGCAGCAACTGGCGCTGCGCGACGCTAAGTCGCTGCTCTCACACGAGCACGCGCCTGCGCTACGACCAACGGGTTTGATTTCCACTTTGTTGCGGCAGCGCTTGCCATTTAAGTTGACAGCCCCGCAAGAGCGAGCGCTGGCCGAAGCACTAGTCGACATGTCGCGCGAAATTCCGATGACGCGCTTGTTGCAGGGCGATGTGGGCAGCGGAAAGACCGTGGTTGCGGCGCTCGCTGCATTGGCTGCGGTGGAGGCGGGTTGGCAGGTGGCGTTCATGGCCCCGACCGAACTCCTCGCTGAACAACACCGCAACAAACTCACACATTGGCTCGCTGATTTGCCAATCACAATAACTTGGCTCACCGGCTCATTGCCCGCCGCCGAACTACGCGCCGCGCAAGCGGCCTGCGCGCGCGGCGAATCGCACATCGTGATTGGCACGCACGCGCTGTTTCAAAAGAAAGTGTCGTTCGCGCGGCTGGGCCTTGTTGTAGTCGACGAGCAACATCGTTTCGGTGTCGAGCAGCGATTGCAATTGCGGCACCGCGGACAGCAAGACACCGAGCGCACGCTTGCGCCGCATCAGCTCATGATGAGCGCGACGCCGATTCCGCGCTCGCTGGCCATGAGTTACTACGCCGATCTCGATGTTTCGGTGATCGACGAATTGCCCGGTGGCCGACAGCCGATCACGACCAAACTCGTCGGCGAAGCGCGCCGCAGCGAGGTCGCCGCGCGCATCTACAGCGCGGTGCAGACGGGCGCGCAAGCGTATTGGGTGTGTCCGCTGATCGACGAGAGCGAAAAGCTAATGTCGCAAGACATTGAGTTGCAAAACGCCACGGCACTGCATGCAGAACTGGTCGCCGCTATGCCAAACGCGCGCATCGCGCTGTTGCACGGGCGCATGAAGTCAGACGAAAAGGCGGCCGTCATGCAGGACTTCGCGGCCAACCAAATTCAAGTGCTCGTCGCCACGACGGTGATCGAAGTAGGCGTGGACGTACCCAACGCCAGTTGGATGGTGATCGAACATTCGGAACGCTTTGGCCTCGCGCAATTACATCAACTGCGTGGTCGCGTCGGGCGGGGCGCGGCGGCGTCCACTTGCATTTTGCTCTTCACCGACAAGCTCTCGCAAACGGCAAAAGAGCGGCTAAAAGTCATCTATGAAAACACCGACGGTTTCGTCATCGCAAGAGAAGACCTACGCATCCGAGGCCCCGGTGAACTCCTTGGCCCAAGGCAGTCTGGCCTACCGTCGCTACGCTACGCCAACATCGAAGAAGACATCGATTTAGTCGAAGCCGCACGCAACGCCGCGACGCGGTTGGAGGCAGATGCAACGTTTAACAAAATGGAGTTTTTATCGCGCTGGATCAAGCATCGGGTGGAGTTTGCGAAGGCGTGAGACGGGCTTATTGTTCCGCGCATGCTCCATTCTCTGACCGTGATAATCTCTTCAACCATACGGTTCTTGTCAATAGCATGCGTACACTCAAAATACGGCTCTTCCATACGTTGCTCGCTGGCGCTTTTGCGTTCGTACCATGGGGGTGTATCGGGCAGCCGGTTTTCCAGGCGGCCTCTTTGTCTCAACCTACATCAGGACACACCGCAACTTTGCTTGATGATGGAACAGTATTGGTAGTCGCGGTTACTGGGCGAACCGAACGCTACTCGCCCTCGTCCAATTCGTGGATCGTTGAGCAGTCGCACCCAGCAGGGAGTCGTGCTCACACAGTGACCAAGTTGCTTGATGGGCGCGTCCTAATCGTAGGCGGCGACAGAGGTGTGTCGCCCCAACCCGCGCTTTCAACTGATGAAACGTATCTCTTCGATCGCGGTTCGAGTACTTGGAGCATGGCCGGGCGTCTAAATTTTGCACGTTCTGGGCATACGGCGACACGCCTTACTGATGGTTCAGTAATCGTAGTGGGCGGGGATGCTAAACCTGCTTGGTCCAGTCTTTCGCTTAGCTCGGTGGAGCGGTATGACCCAGCCACGAATGTATGGAGTTTATTGGCGCCGCTGCCTGAAACCCGCATCCAGCACGCTGCTGCGCTCCTGCCAAATGGCAGTTTGCTAGTTACGGGAGGCAAGTCGTCTCATTGGTCGTTGCCCAGTGATTCGTGCTGGGAATATTCTCCAATGGAGAACAGCTGGACGAATTGTGCCAGCCTGTCCTTCCGGCGAACTTCTCACAAGATGCTTGCGCTTGTCGACGGCTCGGTTATCGTGGTGGGTGGCCTATGGAACCGGCTCGACGGAGCGGTTCCTCAATACGCCGCGATCTATCAGCCGGGTATTGGCCGTGGCACATGGCGAAACACGTCGCTGCTTGAGTTCAGCTCGGCGTCGCAACGCTTCTCGCTCGCACAATATGGTGCTGACAATTCTGTTCTTCAAATAGGCGGCACCAATGAGGACGGCCTAGCCACTTACAACATCTCACAATCGAGACGCTACTATCCGTCGACTGACGTCACGTCGTCCTGGTTTCCACCTCAAAGAAGCGATCATTCGGCGACTCGGCTGGCGGATGGGCGGGTGCTTGTCGTTGGCGGTGTTTCTGGGTACCAGCAAGTTGGTAACTACATGCCGCCGATTTACGTTGCGGTCGAAACCGCGCAGGCGACATTGATTGGCAACGTCAGTGGGCGGGAGGCGACAGAAACCACAATTTGGGGGGGCGAGGGACGCGTCCCATATGTCGCCACCGCCGGCGAACGGTTCTATGTAAGTGCTGCGGTTCGCTCGTTAGCGCCGTCAATGCCGCTGCCGCAGGTCACCGGCAGTGTCGTAATTTCGGATGGTGGGTCATCTTGCTCGTTTCAACTACCCGCGCAACGTTGCGAATTAACAGTGGTCACGTCCGGACAGCGCACGCTGACCGCGTCGTACGTTGGCGACGCTACGAACCTACCAAGCAGTGGCACTATGTTGACCGCGCCGCCAAGCACACTAAGGATTTCCCGCCGCGGGCCTGGCGACGGCTCCGTCAACGGAACGCCGTTGTCGTTTACAGAAGCGAATGTGCGTTGTCCAGGAGTTAATCTGGGCCCGTTTCCAGTTGTCGGATGCTGGTCGACTTTGGTGCCTGGCACAGTACTCACCTTGCGTGCTGCGGCGAACAGCGGCAGCGCATTTACGGGCTGGCTTGGTGCCTGTGTAGGGGATCAGCAAGATTGCATTGTCACTGTACCGCCACAAGGAGTAATAGATGTGTCGGCAACGTTTGCGCGTAACTCCGACGTGCCGATATCGTTAGACGTCGATGGATCGGGAGCCAAAGGTTCGTTGACGGATGTTTTTTTGATACACAGATTTTTGAGCTTTATGCACGACAGCGCGCTCATCAACAATGCTTTGCACGGTTTGGCCACCCGCCGCGACCCACGCGCCATCGAAGATTACCTTTCGGCGCATCGTCCCGCATTCGACATTGATGCAAACGGCGTGGCGGACGTCAATGACGGTCTGCTACTCATTCGATATTCCATGGGGTTTCGTGGCGACCCGCTCGTCTCCGGCTTGGTGAGTCCTAACACGCGTCGCACTACGAGCTCCGCTATTGAGTTGACCATCGCCACCCTGCTGCAATAGTCGGCAACTTCGCTAAAGCACCCGCAAATGCACCGCCGTTGCGCCACGTACTGCATCTAGCGGTATGTTTTGATCAAAAGTCACCAACGCGCCACCGCGTTTGACGGCAAGCGCGAGCAAGTACAAATCAGTGATTTGATTGTGTCCATGGACGCGCGAAAAATCGACAGCGGAGTCATCTCGCAGCGACACGTCATCGGGCCAAAATTCGTGGTCGAGTGTGGTGCAAGCGAGCTTGAGTTGGTCGCGTACTTTCTGCAAACCGAGCGCGCCGCGTCGTCCGTAGCTGGGTAAATTGAGCACGCGAATCACACCGTTTTCTACGAGCGGGCAGGTGGCAATTCGAGTGTCCGGTAAATCGATGAATTCGTTGGCGCGTGTTGATGCGACATGCGCATCATCAAATAACGCGACCCACACATTTACGTCGAGCAGGCAACGCGTTGGCACGAGGTAGCGCGCGTCAGGCTCGCGCGCCGCCAACACGGTTTTACGAGCGCGGGAATAGGCCACGCTAAATGCCTTCGCGTTCCATCAGTTCGCGAACGTGCGCAACGGTAATGGCTTCGTCGCGGGCTGGCAACAGCGCGAAGCGCCCGCGCAAAGGCGCGCCCGCAACAGGAGCCGTCGCCCGCGACTGTGCGCCTGCACGTATGAGCTGCGACACCGCATCGCCGAGCGACAAATGCTCGCGGTCGGCCAAATGTTTCGCGACGTGGAATGCGTCTTCGGTGAGATTTAATGTGGTGCGCATAGCTGGGGATATTTCGGTTGAGGGGCATCATAACATCGTTTTGATGCGACGTATGGTTGTGACGGATGGTGGTTATACGTGTCCTCGATTTCGCTTCGCTGCATCGAGGCTACGGGCACCGCGGGTATCGCGTCTAACCGATGCCCGCTGCTGTGTACTCGCCCTGATCGCCTAAAATAAAGGCAAATGCACCTTTAGCCACGTCCACCTGCTTACCTCGTCCTTTTTTGGATGTAGCAGCGTTGCGCGTGGCTTTTCTATTTGTAGAGACCCATGAAAGACACTTTTCGCATCAAGCTTGAACAACTCTCGCGCCGGTTGGTGGAGGTGGAGAGCTTGTTGTCTGATCCTTCGGTGACCAACGACATGAATCGCTATCGTGCGCTGTCGCGTGAGCGCAGCGATATCGAGCCGATTTCGGCGTTGTTTGCGCAGTTTCAGGCGCGCGAAGCGGACGCTGTGGGCGCACAAGAGATGCTCGCTGACCCCGAAATGCGCGACATGGCGCAGGAAGAAATCGATACCGCGAAGGCCGATATCGAGCGCATCGAGAAAGAACTGACACTCGCGCTCCTTCCCAAAGATCCGGCGGATGAGCGAAACATCTTCCTCGAGATTCGCGCGGGCACGGGCGGCGATGAATCGGCGTTGTTCGCGGGGGATTTACTGCGCATGTACACGCGCTTTGCCGAGCGGCAGCGCTGGCAGGTCGAGATCGTTTCGTCGAACGAGAGCGAGCTGGGCGGTTATCGCGAGGTCATTGCGCGCGTGGCGGGGCAGGGCGCGTATTCGAAATTAAAGTTTGAATCGGGCACGCATCGCGTGCAGCGCGTGCCCGCAACCGAAGCGCAGGGCCGCATCCACACGAGCGCCTGCACCGTGGCGATCCTGCCCGAGGCTGATCCGATCAAGGACATCACGATCAACCCGGCAGACCTGCGGATTGACACGTTCCGTGCGTCGGGTGCCGGTGGTCAGCACATCAATAAGACGGACTCTGCCGTGCGCATCGTGCACATTCCGACCGGCGTCGTTGTTGAGTGCCAAGACGGTCGCTCGCAGCATCAAAACAAAGCCCGCGCATTCGAAGTGCTCGCGTCACGTCTTTTGGAGCGCGAACGCGAAGCCGCGCACGCGAAAGAAGCGGGCTTGCGCAAATCGCTCGTCGGCTCGGGCGACCGAAGCGAGCGCATCCGCACCTATAACTACCCACAGGGCCGCATGACGGACCATCGCATCAACCTCACGCTCTACAAGCTCGATTTCATTATGGATGGCGAGATTGGCGACATGGTGGATGCGCTTATTTCTGAGCACCAGGCAGAGCAAATGTCGGCGATGGAGGGCGCGAACTAGCCGCGCGCAGCTCACAAGAATTTTCACAACCACGAGGATTGACCCATGACTTTTCAGCAAAAACTCACCGCCGCTTGGGCCTCATCCCGTTCTCTTGTTTGCGTTGGCCTTGACCCGGAGTTGCCCAAACTTCCGCAGCGTTTTCAGGATCGCCCCGATGGAGTGTTCGCGTTTCACAAAGCTATCGTGGACGCCACGCATGATGTGGTCTGCGCGTACAAACCGCAGTTCGCGCACCATGCCGCACTTGGGGCCTACGACCAGCTCGCGGCCATCATCGATTACATCCATGATCGCTACCCGACCGTGCCGGTCATCCTCGACGCCAAACGCGGCGATATGGGCAACACGGCGATGTATCTCGCGCAGGAAGCGTTCGAGCATTTCAAGGCTGACGCGGTCACTGTGAATCCGTATTTGGGCACCGATTCCATCGAGCCATTCACTCGATATGCTGATCGGGGCACTGTGTTGCTCTGTCGCACTTCGAACCCTGGCGCGGCTGATCTGCAGGAGCTTTTGGTGGACGGCGAACCACTCTACATGCGAGTGGCGAAGCTCGCTGCCGAGCGCTGGAATAGCAACAAAAATTTGAGCCTCGTCGTGGGCGCAACCGCCCCCTCCGTGATTGCCAATGTGCGCAAAGCCGTCGGCGATATGCCGCTGCTCGTGCCCGGTGTGGGCGCGCAAGGTGGCGACGTTGCCGACGCGGTTGCTGCGGGGCGAGACAGTCGCGGCGCAGGGCTCATGATTAGCGCGTCGCGCTCGGTGCTGTACGCCAGCAACGGCGACGATTTTGCGCGGGCTGCACGGGGCGTCGTGGAACAAATGATTGCGGATGGTGCGGCGGTTTAGCGCCGACGCGTCACCGTTTCATGCGTCGCAAAGAAACTCCAACGCGGTCGGTCTGGATTCCCGTCGTCGCGGGAATGACAGATCGGAATGGACAATACAGCTTTTTGCATGAAACGACTGGCGGGCGGTCGTTGGAGCTGTATTTATCTTTTAGTCGACTAGATGCTTTTTTAGCCTCAAACCGCCACGCGGCTGTCGTTCAAGCGGAAAAGCCATACACATCGTCTTGTGGTGCCGAATGAACATCCGCACCGCCCTCGCTGACCGTCGTTTGCCGCGCCTTGAGTTGCGGATGCTGCTGGGCCACGTTTTGCAGCGCGAATACGCGTGGCTTATTGCGCATGATCTTGATGTGTTGGACGACGACGCCAGCGCTCAATTTGAATCGCTCGTCGCTCGCCGCGCAGCAGGCGAGCCCATCGCCTATTTGCTCGGCGAACGCGAGTTTTATGGCCGTAATTTCCGCTGCACGCCCGCCGCGCTCATTCCGCGGCCGGAGACGGAATTGCTCGTCGAAATCGCCTTAATGCGAATCGCTCCCAACGAGCCCATGTGCATCATCGACATCGGGACCGGCACCGGCTGCATCGCCATCACGCTCGCACTCGAACGGCCGCACGCGCAAGTCACGGCGATTGACGTGTCGCCCGACGCGCTCGCGCTCGCTCGCGAAAACGCGCAACGCATGGGCGCGACAAACATCGAATTCATCCAAAGTGATTGGTTCGCGGCGCTCAGTGACACCGCGCAGTTTGATCTCATCGTCAGCAACCCGCCGTACATCGTGCCCGGCGACGCGCACCTCACACAAGGTGACCTTCGCTTTGAGCCCGCCATCGCACTCGCGGACGAAGTCGATGGATTAGAGAGCTATCGCCAGCTCGTGCAAGGCGCCGTCAAGCATCTGCGCAGCGGCGGTTGGCTGGTCGTAGAGCACGGCTACGATCAAGGCGACAGCGTACCTGCGCTCTTTCGCGCCGCTGGCTTTGCCCAAGTAGACATGCTGCGAGACCTGGCCGACCTGCCGCGAGTGACGATTGGAAAATGGCGATAGGCTCCGCGTCCGCTCTGAAATAATCCAGCGAACGTCTAAACCCGCTTTCTATCAACGCGCATGACCCTCCCGACCACTGTCGCACAATTGCTTGAAAGCGCGGAACGCCATGTGCTCGCTGGCGAGTCCGAGGCGGGCATCGCCGTCGCGCAGCAGGCAATGGCTTTGGCTCAAGCCTCGGGAGACAGCAACGCGGTCGCGCATGCATCGATGCGCCTCGGTTCGCTGTACCGCATGGGGTCGCAGCATCTGCGCGCCGCCGACGCGTTTGCGTTGGCGCATGCGCAGTTCAAATCGATCGGCAACGATCTCGGTTTATCGGAAGTCGCCATGCAGCGCGGCCAAATGGCGCTCGACACCGGCGACTACGTGAGCGCAATTGATGCGCTCGCCGAAGCTGCAGCGCTCGCGAGTCGCGCGAACGCAACGCTCCTACAAAGCCGATGTCTGACTGGACTCGGCATCGCCAGCGCGCGCGTTGGAAATTACGAGCGTGCGCGCCGAAACTACGCAGAGGCGCTGAATCTTCAAAACGAACTCGGTGACGACGCAGCCGCCGCCAACACCCTGCACTGCCAAGGCGTACTCGAACTTCGCATCGTCAACAGTTTGTCGGCCGAGGCAGGCGCTCGCCGCGACGACCTTGTGCGTGACGCGATCATCCTCCTCGAAGCATCAAAGGTGCTCGCAGAGAAAACGGGGCGCAGGCGTCTCGAAGGCATGTGCCTGAACGAGCTGGGGCGCGCACATCGCCTCTTGGGCGACACGCCCGCCGTGATTGCATACTGCGGGCGCGCGATCGACATATTTCATCAATTGCCCGCACCAAAAGATGAATGCGAGGCGCTGCTGCACATGGCCGGCGCATGGCTCGACGCGAATGACACCCTCAAAGCGAGCGAATTTGCGCAAAGTAGTTTGTCGCTCGCGGTGAAGTATGGACACCTGCCATCAGAACGAGACGCACGCAACCTCTTGGTCGAGTGCCACGAGCGAACCGGCGATATCCAGAGCGCGTTCGCGCACCTAAAAGCCGTGCGCCGCATCGACCGCGAAATACAGGATGGCGAAGCGCTGCGGCGCATCGACCAACTGGATCACAGTAGCGCCATCGCGCAAAGCGGTGAAATTCAGCGGCAACTACAAGAACGGGCCGAGGGATTGCGCGAATTGGCACAGACCGACACGCTCACCGGGCTGCCAAACCGCCGGGGATTCGAGCTAGCGGTCGAACGCGCAGTGGAAGCTGGCGCAAAAACGCTTTCAGTCATCGTCGCCGACGTCGATCACTTCAAACGCGTCAACGATGTGTACGGCCACCTCGTCGGCGATGAGGCGCTTCGCGCTGTCGCCGGGGCGTTGCGCGGTGCTTGCCGCGGTGGAGATCATCTGGCGCGCTGGGGCGGCGAAGAATTCGTCGTGTTACTCGTCGATGCGACTGGCGAAGAAGCGAAAGTTATCGCGGAGCGACTCCGAAGCGCGGTCGCTCACATCGACTGGTCGAGCGCGAACCAAGCTTTGCAACTCACACTTAGCGCAGGCATCGCAACAGGTTCGGCGGCCGCGCCTCTGGCAACGCTCTTACGTGCCGCCGATGACGCACTGTACGCGGCCAAGCAAAATGGCCGCGACCGAATTTGCATCGCACCAATTGAAATCTCACGGGATTTAGCGGTGACGCGCGGGTGACCACCGCGCTCCGCAACTGACGCGCCGCGCACCGGACAATTGCCAGAGGCGCGGCGAAGAAGCGTTACTTGACTGCTGGGGCGGGTGCCGTAGTGACCGGCGCGCCTAGGTTTATTGCGGAGAGCGGCACGGAAACCGTGAACGGTGCAGCGTTTGCTTCCCCGCTAAGTTTTACGTCAAGTGCGAGGCTTGGAAATTCGGTGCGAACTTTGTCTACTTCGAAGTAGAGGAAACCCGAAACCTCTTTGCCGGCAGCAATCGTGCCACTTGTCAAAGCCTTTGCAGTGAAGTCCTCAAGCATTTGACGGTTCACTTTGTTCGTGTGCATCACAGATGCGGTCGCCGCGATCGGGATGCCGATGATCGGTACGATCAGACTCCATCCAATGGCACGTCCGACAGAGTTTTTCTTAGCTTTAGTCGCGGCTTCTTCAGGCGACAAAAGCTTCAACGTGCCAGTCGCATCACGCATGACGATATCCATGGTTTTCATATCAACAGCGAATTTGTTGCCGTTTTGAAGCGTAACCAGCACGGGCAGAACGCCGTCGTCGCGAAGGTCCATGTCGAACACTTTTTCGGACTTGGCTTTCGACGCGTAATCGTCTGCAAAGGCGGTGATTCCATTGGTGACCTGCTTGCTAGTACCTGCGCCCGTCGCGTCAATTTTCGCAAGGCTTGGCGTGTAAGTGGCGCATCCGCCGAAAGCAGCTGTGAGGGCGACTATCGCTAGCGCGGAAAGAATTCTCATGATCTGTTGACCCCGTGGTTTGTAGTGTCTTGATGCTAGCTCACCAGACGATGTTCACATTTCATCGTCATGTACATTTGTCAATTGCACTTAACTTCAGGAAAAATCTTAGAACGTCGCACTACGCGATCACTGCGACTCCACGCAAAACCCCGCCACTGCCTCCACATACTCCGCAAACTCGCTAATCGCGTGATCCGAGCCTTGGATGATTTTTTGCTTTGCGCCTGCGTAGTGCACATACATTTGCCGCCAGTCGAGCACTTCGTCGCCGGTTGCGGCGAGTAGCAAATAGCGCTCCGGGCGGGTGATTTTTTCGATACGTATATCGGCGAGTTCGTGCAAATATTCTGCGCGCCACTCGAACGGTTCGCCGGTGTGAAAGCTCGTGAGTTCGCCGACGTACGACGACAAATCGTCGGCGGGCAGCACGGCGGGGTTCAACACCGCTGCGCGACAGCCGTATTGTTCGGCGAGAAACGTGGCGTAATAGCCGCCGAGCGACGAGCCAATCACCGCCCAATCTTTCGTCGCGTCACCGCGATCTTCGATGAAGTCGCGCGCGATTTCGATGGCGAGCGCGGGGCTCGCGGGGAGTTGCGGACACACGAAACGATGTTCAGTGAGCGCAAAATGCGCCGCCATCAGCCGCGCCTTCATCGATTGCGGGCTCGAGCGAAAACCGTGCAGGTAGAGGATGTTCATGGCCAGCGTTGTCCTTTCGCGCTGCTTTCGATAGGCGATTGTAGGAGCGGCTGTACAGTGAGCAGTGAATGGTGAACAGCGAACAGTCGCGCCTCGCCCGCGCATGCGGGGCGACGAGGTCGGCGATAATTATGGGTTAAGTCACTCGAAAACAGCACCATCATGGCAGTCCAATGCGGCATCGTCGGTCTCCCGAACGTCGGCAAATCCACGCTTTTTAACGCGCTCACCAAAGCGGGCATCGCGGCGGAAAACTATCCTTTCTGCACCATCGAGCCCAACAGCGGCATCGTGGAAGTGCCCGACACGCGCTTAGCAGCGCTCTCGGCCATCGTCATCCCGCAGCGCGTGGTGCCAGCTTCGGTGGAGTTTGTGGACATTGCAGGCTTGGTCAAAGGCGCGTCGCAGGGCGAAGGGCTGGGCAACCAATTTCTCGCCAATATCCGCGAATGCGACGCCACCGCGCACGTCGTGCGCTGCTTCGATGACGACAACGTAATTCACGTGTCGGGCAAAGTTTCGCCGATTGATGACATCGAAGTCATCAACACTGAGCTGGCGCTGGCCGACTTGAGCAGCGTTGAAAAAGCGGTGCATCGCTTCACCAAACTGTCGCGATCCACGGGTGGTGACAAAGAAGCGATGAAGATGTTGCCGCTCTTGGAGAAATGCCAGAAGGTGTTGAACCTCGGGCAAGCCGTGCGTTCGCTCGACCTTGACGACGAAGAAAAAGCGTTGGTGAAACAGCTGTTCCTCATCACGTCAAAGCCCACGATGTACGTGGCTAACGTGGCGGACGCCAACGATTTGGAGCACAACGCACACTACCAAGCGGTAGTCGCGTACGCCGCAAAAGAGAAGGCGCCTGTCGTGGCCGTTTGCGCCAACATGGAAGCCGAAATCGGCGACATGGACGACGCCGACAAAATGGAATTCTTGAAAGACTTGGGCTTGGAAGAGCCGGGCCTGAACCGCGTGATTCGTGCGGGCTATGAATTGCTCGGCTTGCAAACGTATTTCACGGCAGGCGTGAAAGAAGTGCGCGCCTGGACGATTCACAAAGGCGACACCGCGCCACAAGCCGCCGGCGTGATCCACACCGATTTCGAAAAGGGCTTCATCCGCGCGCAGACGATTGCGTTTGATGACTTCATCAAATTCAAAGGTGAACAGGGCGCGAAGGAAGCGGGCAAGATGCGCGCTGAGGGCAAGGAATACGTCGTGCATGACGGCGATGTGTTGAACTTTTTGTTCAACGTGTAGATTAACCGTCAGTTGGTCGGCGCCGGTTCGCGCCAACCGCTGCTGCGATTTACGCAGCAGCACATCAAAGGCTTATTCCGCTTCGATCTTGGCCGCTTTGGTGAGCTGGCCCCAGCGCTTGACTTCGCTGTCGATGAGCTTGGCAAGGCCCGCGGCGTCCGTCGCATCAATATCAAATCCGCCCGCGTTCAGCTTTTGTTTCAGCTCGGGCGAGTTGAGCGCTTTGAGCATGCTTGCGCTGAGTTTCGCGGTCACGTCTTTTGGCAGATTCGCTGGGCCAACCAAGGCAAACCACGGCACGAGCTCATAGCCTTTGACCTGTTCGGTGATCGCGGGCAAATCGGGCAGCGAAGCCGAGCGTTTAAGGCTGGTGACGCCAAAGGCTTTGACCTTGCCACCTTTGATTTGCGCGTTGGCGTTGCCGAGGTCAGCGAACACCACTTCGATATTGCCGCCGAGCATGTCGGTGATCGCGGGTGGAATGCCTTTGTACGGAATCATTTGCATGTCGCCGCCGATCATCGAGGCGAACAGCGAGCCAGACACCCACGAGCCCGACGAGCCTTGGCCGAAGCGCACTTTGCCCGGATTGGCTTTCACGTAGGCGATGAAGCTTTTTAGGTCCGTCGCCGGGACTTTGTCGTTGGTAATGAGCACGAACGGCGTGGTGGCGATTTTGCCGATGGGCGTGAAATCTTTCGCGGGATCGTAAGGTACTTTTTTGAGCAAACTCACGACGGCCGCTTGCGTGGTGCTAGTCGTGACCATGAGCGTGTAGCCGTCCGGCGCGGCGTTTTTCACTTCGCCCGCGCCGATGGTGCCTTGCGCGCCCGCTTTGTTGTCGACGACGATCGATTGACCGAGGTCTTTGCCCATCGCGTCGGCGAGGTGGCGACCAACGACGTCGGTCGCGCTACCGGCAGGGAACGGCACGATGAATTTGATGGTTTTTGTGGGGAACGCTTGTGCGCTAGCGGCGGTGGTCGTGAGCGCGATGGCGGCGCACACGAGCGCGCGAGTGACGGAACGGAGCAACATGGTGTTAGACCTTGCGGAGTGTGAGGATGTCGGAACAATGCAGTGCCGACATTGTAGGAAGCAGGCGCGCTTTCGCTACGGGATTGTCCCGACGTAACAGCTTTTCCGTGAAACGACTGCTGAGCGGCGCTTTAATCGCCATTTATTGATTATTCGACTTTATTAATTTTTCGGTAGTGGGTCAGTTTGGCGGCGACTTTGTTACAAGTCGGTAGCAACTGATTTTGCATCGTGCTACCCTATCGCTATGCCTAGAAAAGACTTAAACCAGACCGCGTTTTCCATTGTTCAGCAAGCAACGGGTGAAGTTGTGCCCGAGCCAATCGACGAGAAGAAAAAAGCCGCCCAAGAATCGGGGCGGCGTGGTGGTTTGAAAGGCGGCACGGCTCGCGCCGCTACCTTGACGCCTGAGCAGCGCTCAGAGATCGCTAAGAAGGCAGCGGCGAAGCGTTGGGCTAAAGACTAGAGCGTCTCGGAGGGTAGTTTCCGCTTGTTCCGAATATCGTCTGCGACCTCCTCAAAGTCCTGTCCTTTGGTCGTTTTTTGCATTGCGCGGTACTTCTCGAACTCTACTATTGCGTGATGGTCGGCGTCATCACGGCGCACCGTGCCTAAATTGTTGAGCACGGCATATCCGTTAAATTCCAGAAAACTATCAAGCTTTTGAATCCAATCCTGCATTCGAATTGGCGTTTTAGTCCGACTATTTCGGCGAACTAGGGTTTCCGCGAAATCAAGATACATCGTTACTAGGCGGTTAAGATCGCTCAATTCTTCGGGATATAGGTAGTTCTTCCCTATCTTCGCCTCTTGCTTGGTAACTTGGTTTCCTTCGAACGTTTGAACGCCCATATTTGGAAGATTGGCATTCGCGCGAAGCTTGACGAGCTGCGCTGATGTGTGACCGTGTATCGCAAAGTGCAGCTTGTCTTGCGCGTGCGCATAGAAGTGCTGAGTTATTGGCGCGTTCTTGTCATAGTCAACACTGCACTGCGCATAAAGATCGTTGATTTTTCGGCTAAAAAGCTTTTCCGACGCTCGAATGTCGCGGATTCGTTCGAGCAGCTCATCAAAATAGTCTTTATCGAATAGTTGATTTCCTTGCTTGAGGCGCTTGTCATCAAGGGCGAATCCCTTAATAAGGAACTCTCGCAAAATAGTGGTTGCCCACTTGCGAAACTGTGTCGCGTGGTACGAGTTGACTCTGTAACCTATTGAAATGATTACATCTAAGTTATAAAACTCGATTCCTGATCGGTGAACCGTTCGTTCCCCTTCCTCTTGAACTATTGGAAATTTTCCAATAGTTGCTCCCGGATCAAGCTCTCCGCTTTGATAAACATTCTTGAGGTGATAGTTGATAGTTGATACGTCAACATCAAAAATTTCGGCCATTCCCCGTTGAGTAGTCCAGACCGTATCGCTCTTTACTAACACCTGAACTTTCATTGTTCCGTCGGGTGCGCCATAGAACAGAAACTGAGACGTTGCGGACAGCTCTGGAGATGGCTCCGCTAGCGCTGGGGGGGCTATGGAAGAGCGCTCGACCTGATCGCTGGGCGCTATTATTGAAGCATCATCTCCCAGATGCCGCGAAGAAATTAGCTCAATTGGGCTAAGCGGAACGTCACCGCTCGCGGCAAGAGTCAACAACTTCTCGTGCCACTTTGCGGGAATCGTGCCCCGCTTTACCCAGTACGCGATAGCGCTCTGATTGACTCCAATCAGTTGCGCAAGTGCGGTTTGACCGCCGAACTTCTTAACTACATCTGCTGCGCTCATTAACGTTCTCCGATTTGCGTATTTGATAATTATATCAAATAGCGCTTGCGCATAATCAATTTCTTTGATAGCATTCAATCTGAACTGAATGCTTGAGTATAGAAATGAACGTACTGGACATCAAACGCAAAGCAGCAATCCTCTCCCTCCTGTGCGAGGGCAATAGCATTGCCAGTACGTGCCGTATCACGGGCACAGCGAAGAACACAGTTATCAAGCTGTTGCTTGAAGTGGGCGAAGCTTGCGACCAATATCAAGATCGCGTGTTGCGTAACCTGAATTGCCAGCGCGTTCAGTGCGACGAAATCTGGTCGTTCGTTGGCTCGAAGGAAAAGAACACAACGAAAGCCGCGAAGAAAGACGGCATGGGCGATGCGTGGACTTGGACAGCGATTGACGCTGATTCAAAGCTCATCGTTTCGTGGCTTGTAGGCGGTCGCGATGCTGGTTACGCGCATGACTTCATGCAAGACGTAGCCGCGCGCTTGGCGACCCGTGTACAGCTCACCGTTGACGGCCATCGCCCCTACTTGCAAGCGGTCGCTTCGGCATTCGGCAACAACATTGATTTCGCCCAACTTATCAAGCATTACGGACAACCAGCAGACAGCACTGATCGCCGTCGCTACAGCCCCGCAGAGTGCAGCGGCACTTCGATTGGTAAGGTTGTAGGCAATCCAGACTTGGCGCACGTTTCAACGTCCTACGTTGAGCGCCAGAATCTCACGATGCGTATGTCAATGCGTCGCTTCACGCGTCTGACAAACGCGTTCAGCAAGAAGCTTGCGAACCACGAAGCCGCCGTAGCGCTTCACTTCATGTACTACAACTTCTGCCGTCAACACAAAACGCTTCGCGTCACTCCAGCGATGCAAGCAGGAATCTGCGATTACATCTGGTCAATGGAAGATGTGTTGATGATGGTCGAAACGATGGATAGATGATTCGCTTGAGACTAACGCGCTACAGTAACCAATGAAAAGTTTTCAGCTTGCTCTCTCTCGACTTGCGGGGAGAAGCGACGCATAAACTTTTCTGTCGCTTTAGGCCCTCCTGCCAATTTGACTACAGAGATAAACGGCAAAAACACCATTATGGAAAACAGTACAACTGGCGCGCGCAGCACCATAACGCACATCACAACAGTCGCGCTACGCAAGTAATTCAACTCGATTTCCAGCGCCACGTCTAACGCACAAGAATCCCGAAGCGCCTCCTTAAGGGGAGACACGGCTTTACCCATGGGAGCAGGGGTCAATGTGAAGCCATTCAAAGTCATTGCGTCCAAGACTCGTATTCTCATGTTCATAAAATCGCGATACAACCTGTAGCCCGCAGAATCAAACGGTATCTTCCCATCTTTTGCCATGTCAAACACTTGATCACGCAACTCGAACAAATACTGTCGTGCCGCGTCGAGCACAAACTTAGACCACGGCCCATATAAAAACCAAATTAGCGATACAACAGCGAGCAATATCTCGATGTTGTTCACAGCTTTAATCGCGGCGCTCATATTTTGTCCTTAGGGTTCGACATGCCGTTCGGCAAAAGGTTGCTGCTAGTACGGCTAGGATCAATAGAGTTTTCGAGAATGATGATCCGTTGCTGCAAATACGTCGTTTTGCGTTGACGCAAGCCACGCTCTGCAAGCGCATAAAACGTCATCACAGCTGCTATCACCCACGGCGCTCCATGGTCATTCTCGGAACTAAAGAGGGCTTGAAATAGCAAGTTCGCTTCGGTCGTCTTTCCTGCCAACTCTCCTATAGCAAGATGAGCAAAGTAGGCACATGCGACTACTCCGGCGGTTCTTATCAATAGATTCAGGCTGTCCAGCGCCTTGGCTATAACAATAACCGAATGCACTTTATCTGAATTGTTTCTTGCGGCCACGTTTGCCCCTGTTCTTTGCGAGAGCATAACTGCTTTAATTGCGTGCCGCCATAGGATGCAACGCTTACTGCACGATACGGTTTACGCCTGTCGCCAACTTGTAACCAAATATATTTCAAACTGACCCACTACCAATTTTTCTGCTGCAACGACAGCCTGGCGGTCGTTAGCGCATAAAAGATGTATGTCCGTAAGTCTTATGCATGATTTGGAAGCGCTTTCCATCTGGTGAAATTTCCGATAACATCTCGTTTGGAGGCAATGCTCAACCCGTGCTCATTCTTTGACAGCGTTGTGCAGTGCAGTAACGCCACAATTAGGTGGACTGATAAATCGAGCCGTTGCGAACCGCGCGACAGCTCACTCAAGGAGGCCGGCATGGACATGCCCAAAGATTTAGATCCCAAAGAGACGAGCGATTGGCTGGACTCGCTAGATAGCGTGATCGCCAACGAGGGCTACGAGCGCGCGCATTACCTGCTCGAAGCGCTCTTCGACAAGGCGCGCCGCACCGGTGGCAACGCACCGTTCTCGCCAAACACGGCCTACCTGAACACCATCCCGTCGCACCTTGAGGCCAAGAGCCCCGGCGACCATGAGATCGAGCATCGACTGCGCAGCTACGTGCGTTGGAACGCAGCGATGATGGTGCTGCGCGGCGGCAAAAAGGATTTGGAACTCGGCGGTCACATTTCGTCGTTTGCGTCGGCTGCGACGCTGTACGACGTCGGCTTCAATCACTTCTGGCACGCACCGTCTGCCGATCACGGTGGCGACCTTGTGTACGTGCAGGGCCACAGCGCGCCGGGCGTCTATGCCCGCGCATTCATGCTCGACCGTTTGTCACAAGATCAAATGGACAACTTCCGTCAAGAAGTCGACGGCAAGGGCATTTCGAGCTACCCACATCCGTGGTTGATGCCGGACTTCTGGCAGTTGCCAACCGTGTCGATGGGCCTCGGGCCGCTGATGGGTATCTATCAGGCACGCTTCCTGAAGTACTTGCATGCGCGTGGTCTGGCGAACACCGAAGGCCGCAAAGTCTGGGTGTTCTGCGGCGACGGCGAAATGGACGAGCCAGAATCGCTCGGCGCGATCAGCATGGCGGGCCGCGAAAAGCTCGACAACCTAGTGTTCGTCATCAACTGCAACCTGCAACGCCTCGACGGCCCAGTGCGCGGTAACGGCAAGATCATTCAGGAACTCGAAGGCGATTTCCGCGGCTCCGGTTGGAACGTGTTGAAGCTCATTTGGGGCGGCTATTGGGACCAACTGCTTGCACGCGACAAAGACGGCACGCTCGTCAAACGCATGGAAGAAGTCGTTGACGGCGAATACCAAGTGATGAAAGCGCGCGACGGCGCGTATGTTCGCGAGCAGTTCTTCGGCAAGTATCCGCAGCTACGTGAAATGGTTGCCAACATGTCGGACGACGACGTGTGGCGTTTGAACCGTGGCGGCCATGACCCGCACAAGATTTACGCCGCGTACGACAGCGCCGTAAAGCACAAAGGCCAACCGACCGTGATCCTCGCCAAAACGGTGAAGGGCTACGGCATGGGCCATAGCGGCGAAGGCCTCAACATCGCCCACCAAGCCAAGAAAATGGACTTGGAATCACTCAAGCAAATGCGCGATCGTTTCGGCATTCCGATCAAAGACGAAGACCTGCCGAACTACCCGTACTTCAAACCAGCGGCCGATTCGCCCGAAGGCAAGTACATGCGCGAACGCCGCTCGGCGCTCGGTGGCTATCTGCCGCAACGCCGCATGAAAAGCGTGTCCTTGCCAACGCCAGAACTCTCCGCATTTGAGGCGCAACTTAAGAGCACGGGAGAGCGTGAAATCTCAACGACGATGGCGTTTGTGCGCATCCTCAACACGCTGGTCAAAGACAAAAACATTGGCCGAAATGTGGTCCCGATCGTGCCTGATGAATCGCGCACATTTGGTATGGAAGGCATGTTCCGCCAACTCGGTATTTGGAACCAGCAGGGCCAGAACTACGCGCCGGTCGATGCCGATCAGCTGATGTTCTACAAAGAAGCCAAAGACGGCCAAATTCTGCAAGAAGGCATCAACGAAGCCGGTGGTATGGCGGACTGGATCGCCGCCGCGACGAGCTACAGCAACAGCAATGTGCCGATGCTGCCCGTCTACATTTTCTATTCGATGTTTGGCGTGCAGCGGATCGGCGATTTGTGCTGGGCGGCGGGCGACATGCGCGCACGCGGCCTCTTGGTCGGTGGCACAGCTGGACGCACGACGTTGAACGGCGAAGGCTTGCAACACGAAGACGGTCACTCACACGTCTGGTTCAGCGCGATCCCGAACGTGCGCACCTACGACCCAACGTTCCAATACGAAGTGGCGATCATCACGCAACACGCCGTGAAGGGCATGCTCACCGATCAAAAGGATGAGTACTACTACCTCACGGTGATGAACGAGAACTACACGCATCCGGAAATGCCCGCAGGCGCAGAGGCGAACATCATTAAAGGGATGTATCTGCTCAAAGAAGGCGGCAAAGACAAGAAAAAAGGCATGCGCGTTCAGCTCACGGGCTCGGGCACCATCCTGCGCGAGGTGATCGCTGCGGCCGATTTGCTGCGCGACGACTGGGGCGTTGAATCCGACATTTGGAGCGCGCCAAGCTTCAACGAGTTGCGCCGTGACGGTATCGATTGCGAACGCTGGAATCTTCTGCACCCGATGGACGAGCCGCGCGTGCCGCACGTCGCCGCCTGTGTCGGCTCAAAGCCCGGCCCAGTGATCGCAGCGACCGATTACATGCGCATTTACGCAGATAGCGTGCGTCCGTACATCAAGAAAACATTCAAGGTGCTCGGCACCGACGGCTTCGGTCGCTCGGACAGCCGCGACAACTTGCGTCGCTTCTTCGAGGTCAATCGCTTCTACGTGACGCTCGCCGCGCTTTCCGCGCTGGCGGACGACGGCGTGATCGAGCGCAAAGTGCTCGCCGATGCCATCAAGAAATACGGCATTGATCCAAACAAACCCAATCCAACGACGGTTTAATACTCTTGTCGTCGCCCCGGCGAAGGCGGGGGCCCAGCGACTTTCGCCTGCGCTCCGAGTCTCGCCGAAAGCCACTGGATCCCTGCCTTCGCAGGGATGACGAAAAACATTGACTCCTGTTGCACGAAAGAAAAATGATGGCAACTCAAGAACTCAAAGTCCCGGACATCGGCGACTACACAGACATCCCCGTCATCGAAATTTTGGTGAAAGTGGGCGACGTAGTGACCAAAGAGCAATCGCTGGTCACGCTCGAATCCGATAAGGCCACTATGGAAGTGCCCGCTGAATCAGCAGGCACTATCGTCGAGCTGCGCGTCAAACTCGGCGACAAAGTGAGCATGGGCACGGTCGTGGCGGTGATTGAGGCTGGCGCGTCAGCGTCGGCTTCGGCAGCACCATCTGCTGCGGCCCCAGCGCCGGTCGCCGCACCGACACCAGCGGCACCGGCAGCTGCAGCTGCGCCAGCCGCTAGCGGTGGAGTTGTCGACGTGAAAGTGCCAGACATTGGCGATTTCAGCGACATTCCCGTCATCGAAATTCTGGTTAAGGTTGGTGACACCGTTAAGGTTGAGCAATCGCTCGTCACGCTCGAATCCGACAAAGCCACGATGGAAGTACCGTCGACCGTGGCGGGCGTCGTCAAAGAAATCAAAGTAAAGCTGGGCGACAAAGTGTCCGAAGGTGCTGTGGTGGTGGTAGTTGCGTCTGCTAGTGCCAGCGCGCCCGCTGCGCCTGCTCCCGCACCTGCTGCCGTCCCCGCTCCTGTCGCCGCACCGACTGCGGTGGCCGCGCCTGCGGCAGCGCCGGTTGCTGCAACGGGCGCAATCAACGAGGCCAGTTTCAGCAAGGCGCACGCGTCGCCGTCGATCCGCAAATTCGCGCGCGAGTTGGGCGTTGATCTAGGTCGAGTCAAAGCGACGGGGCCGAAAAATCGCGTGATGCTCGAAGACGTGCAGGCGTTCGTGAAGGGCGTCATGTCCGCGCCTCCGGCGGCTGTTGCTGCTAGCGGCGGTGATTCCGGCGCAGCGCTCGGCTTGTTGCCGTGGCCGAAAGTGGATTTCACCAAGTTCGGCGAGATTGAGGCCAAACCGCTGTCGCGCATCAAGAAAATCTCTGGTGCGAACTTGCATCGCAACTGGGTGATGATTCCGCACGTTACCAACCATGACGAATGCGACATTACTGAGCTTGAAGCTTTCCGTGTTCAGTTGAACAAGGAAAACGAGAAGAGCGGCACCAAGATGACGATGCTCGCGTTTGTGATTAAGGCGAGCGTCGCAGCATTGAAGAAGTTCCCGGACTTCAACGCATCGCTCGACGGTGACAACCTCGTCTACAAAAAATACTTCAACATCGGCTTTGCGGCGGATACACCAAACGGTCTCGTCGTTCCAGTGCTGAAAAATGCCGATCAAAAAGGCATCATGCAGATCGCCAAAGAGATGACCGAGCTGTCGCTCAAAGCGCGGGAAGGCAAACTCGGCCCGTCCGACATGCAAGGTGGCTGCTTCTCGATCAGCTCATTGGGCGGCATCGGTGGCACGGCGTTTTCGCCAATCATCAATGCGCCGGAAGTTGCGATTCTTGGTCTTTCACGCGGCGAAATTAAACCGAAGTGGAATGGCAAGGAGTTCACGCCGAAGCTGATGTTGCCGCTATCGCTCTCGTACGATCATCGTGTGATCGATGGTGCTTCGGCCGCGAGATTCAATGCGTATCTGGGCGCGCTGCTCGCCGATTTCCGGCGCATCGCGTTGTAATTCTTTATTTCGTCGCCCCGGCGAAGGCCGGGGCCCAGAGACTTTTGACCGCGTACGAGTCACGCCGAAAGTCGCTGGATTCCGGCCTTCGCCGGAATGACGGAAAATTATTTTGACTCTTGCATCAAAAGAGAAAACCATGGCAACGCAAGAACTCAAAGTCCCCGACATCGGCGACTACTCCGACATTCCCGTCATCGAAGTTTTAGTGAAGGTGGGAGATACCGTCGCGAAGGAGCAATCGCTCGTCACGCTCGAGTCCGACAAAGCCACGATGGAAGTACCTGCCGATGCGGCGGGCGTAGTCAAAGAGATTCGCGTCAAGGTCGGCGACAAGGTGAGCATGGGCACGGTCGTAGCCGTGATTGAAGCTTCGGTTGGCGCAGCGCCAGCCGCACCTTCGGCCGCTCCTGCGCCCGTTGTTGCTCCGGCGGCCGCGCCCGCCGTTGCTGCGCCAGCCGCAGCAGGCGCATATGCCGGCAAGGCCGATGTCGAATGCGAGATGCTCGTGCTCGGCGCCGGCCCCGGCGGCTACAGCGCGGCTTTCCGGGCGGCGGACTTGGGCATGAAAACCGTATTGGTCGAGCGCTACGCGACACTCGGTGGTGTATGCCTGAACGTCGGCTGCATTCCGTCGAAGGCGTTGCTCCATACCGCTGCCGTCATGGACGAAGTGAAAGCGTTGGCGAAACATGGCGTGTCGTACGGCGAACCTACAGTCGACATCGACAAGCTGCGTGAATTTAAAGACGGCGTGATCAAGAAGCTCACAGGCGGTTTGGCCGGAATGGCCAAAGCACGCAAAGTGGACATTCATCGCGGCGTTGGCAAGTTCCTCGACGCACATCACATCGAAGTTGAAGTGACCAGCGGCACCTCGTGGGACATGACCGGCGAGAAAAAAGTCATCAAATTCCAGAAGTGCATTATCGCGGCGGGCTCGCAAGCGGTAAGCCTTCCGTTCATGCCGGTTGACCCGCGCGTAGTGGATTCCACCGGCGCGTTGCTGCTCAAATCAACGCCTGAGCGCATGCTCGTGATCGGCGGCGGAATCATCGGGCTCGAAATGGCCACGGTGTATTCGACACTCGGTGCGCGCATTGATGTGGTCGAGATGATGGACGGCGTGATGGCCGGCGCGGACAAAGACCTCGTCAAAGTTTGGGAAAAAGTCAACGCGCCGCGCTTTGACAACATGATGCTCAAAACAAAAACGGTCGGTGCCGAAGCGAAAGCCGACGGCATTTACGTGAAGTTTGAGGGCGAAAAGGCTCCGACCGATGCGCAGCGTTACGACCTGGTGCTGGTCGCTGTTGGGCGTACACCCAATGGCAAAAAGCTCAGCGCGGAAGCGGCGGGCGTTGCGGTGACGGATCGCGGATTTATCAACGTTGACAAACAGATGCGTACCACCGTGCCACATATTTTTGCGATTGGTGACATCGTGGGCCAACCGATGCTCGCGCACAAAGCGGTGCACGAAGGCCACGTGGCGGCAGAAGCCGCGCACGGGGAAAAGGCGTACTTCGATGCACGCCAAATCCCAAGCGTGGCCTACACCGACCCAGAAGTGGCATGGGCTGGCGTCACCGAAGACGAAGCGAAGAAGCAAGGCCTGAAATACACCGTCGGCAAATTCCCGTGGGCCGCGAGCGGTCGTGCGATTGCCAACGGACGTGACGAGGGTTTTACCAAGCTCATCTTCGACGAAGAAACGCATCGCATCATCGGCGGCGCAATCGTCGGCACCCACGCAGGCGACCTGATCGGCGAGGTGTGTTTGGCCATCGAAATGGGCGCAGACTCAGTCGATATTGGCAAAACGATTCACCCGCATCCAACGCTCGGCGAAAGTGTTGGCATGGCAGCGGAAATCGCGCATGGCACATGTACCGACGTGCCGCCAGTGCGAAGGAAATAAGAAAAAGGGGCTTCGGCCCCTTTTTTTCGTCGCACTAAATCTGGCTTGCGCAGCTCAGCGCTGACAAACCCCACAAAACACCGTCGCGCGTCCCCCTTGTCGCAATGGTTTGAGTGCGCTCCCGCATACTTTACATGCCTCGCCGTCACGCCCATAGACGAAGTAGTCAAGCTGAAAGTAACCGGGCTCGCCTGCGGCATTCACGAAGTCCTTAAGTGTTGAACCGCCTGCAGCAATCGCTTCGGTGAGAATGGTTTTCACCTCCTGCGCCAAGCGTTCATAGCGCGCCAGCGAAATGCGATTCGCGGCGCGAGCGGGATGAATACCTGCGCGAAACAGCGATTCGTTCGCGTAGATGTTTCCTACACCCACAACTAATGTGTTGTCCATCAACGCTTGTTTGATCGGGCCGGTGCGGCGGCGAGTTTGCTCGTAGAGGTGGCGGCCTGTTAGCGCGTCCGTAAGCGGCTCGGGACCGAGATGCTTGAGCAGCGGCTGGTCGGCGTCATTACCCTGAAAGAAATGCATTGAGCCAAAACGGCGCGGATCGTTGTAGCGCAGCACGGTGAGTGGCTGACTGCTTCCGGGCCGCGCAACTTGAAATTCAACGTGGTCATGCGTTCGATAGTCGGGCGTGACCGTAGCGTCATGCGCGATGAAGCTACCCGTCATGCCCAAGTGCCCGAGCAGGGTGCCCGGTGCTCGAATCGCTACGTCACCTGCCAAATCCTCCAGACGAAACAACAAATATTTGCTTCGTCGTTCGATGCGAACAATCTTTCGATTCGCCACCTGCGATTCGAAGTCGTCGGGAATTGGCCAACGCAGGCGTCGATCGCGCACCGATACGCTGGTGATCGTGGCACCGAGCAGCGTGGATTCAAGGCCACGACGAACTGTTTCGACTTCGGGGAGTTCAGGCATTCCACGAGTTTATGGCACCTGGCTGCGGTGTATGCTCATGAATATGAACGTTGTTCCCTCTCTCGCCCGCGCTCCGCTAGCTGTGCTGACTTTGGCTTTCTTGCCTGCTGTACACGCACAAAACCCACAGGCCGTCCCCGAGCCCAACAATCGTGTCATCGTGCTTGGTATTTTGGCGGCTGAATTTTCGTTGCAAAACGGCGATGTGCCGACCGCCGCCTCCACTTATTACGAAGTGGCCAAGCGCAGTAAAGATGCCAAGGTGAGCGAGCGTGCCGTGGAGTTGTTGTTGCGGGCGCGACGCCTCGACGATGCGCGCGAAATTTCGTCACTGTGGCTCGAAGCTGACAGCGCTGCCGTACGTCCTTTGCAGATCATGATGGCGCTCGCGCTGACTGCGCAAGACGAGTCCGGCACCCTTGCCGCAGCGAATCGAATTGCCAAGTTGCCCGACGCCACGCGCGCCGGCGCGATGATGGACGTGGCGCGTCAGTTGGCGCAGCATAGAGATCGTGATGGCGCGGTAAAAGTCGCCACCGTGTTCACCGAGCAATTGCCCACAGCACCGGAGTCGTTTTACGCTTTGTCCGCAGCGAGCACCGGCACCACGAATTCACGCATCAACGAAGCGATGCTGGCGATTGATCGCGCGCTCACGCTACGTCCACATTGGGCACAAGCCGTCGCGGTCAAATCGCGCTTGTTGCTGGCTAAGTTCGCTGCGAGCAAAGGTGTAAACACTACAGATCGTGACGCGTCACTTGCGAGCTTGAGCGAGGCGTTAACTGCAAATCCAGAGGCAAGAGAACTACGCGTCTTGCTGGCGCGAACGCACTTTGATCTTGAGCAGTTTAAGCAGGCACGAGTGTTGTTCACCGCATTGGCCGAGGATGGCAAAGATGACACCGAAGAAATGAGGCTGGCAGCGACACTCTCGGCCTATCACGCTAAGGATTTCGACGTGGCCGAAGGCGAATTTTTGGATGCGATTGCGCGTGAGCGCGGCGATCCCGGCGCGGTGCGCTACTACCTCGGCCGCATTTCTGAAAATCGCAAACGCTGGTCAGAAGCCGCAGAGCGTTTTGCGCAAGTGCCGCGCGGCGAGCGCTACTGGGAATCGCAGCTGCGTGTCGCCAACGCCTTGGCGCAAGATAAGCGCATGCTGCAAGCGGTAAGCCTTTTGCGCGCACTAAAGCCCACGAATGCACTTGAGCGCTCTAGCCGTGCGCAAGCAGAGTCGTCACTGTGGCGTGAGGCGGGCGATAACGTCAAGGCATTTGAGGCGCTTGATACGGCGATTAGCGCTGACAGCACTGATGCAGATTTGATTTACGAGAGTGCCATGCTCGCTGAGCGCATTGATCGCGCCGAGGAAGCTGAGAAGCGATTGCGCCGCGTGATCGTGTTGCAACCGGATCGCGCGCATGCGTACAACGCGCTGGGCTACAGTTTCGCAGATCGAAACATTAACCTCGACGAAGCAAGAACGTTGATTGAAAAAGCGCACCAACTCGCGCCCGATGACGCCGCGATTCTTGACAGCATGGGCTGGGTTTCTTTCCGACAAGGCCGTTTTTCAGATGCGGAACGATATCTTCGGCAAGCGCTAGAAAAATTTGCCGACGGCGAGATCGCCGCGCATTTGGGTGAAGTGCTTTGGGCTCAGGGGCGCTACGACGAAGCGCGCATGGTTTGGCGAGCGCAACTCAAATTGCAGCCTGACAGCGATATTCTCAAGAAAACGATGGCGAAGTTTGACAAGTGAACGTCGGGGTATCGTTCGAGGGCATCCGGTTTGTTCTGTTGACCTTTGCTTCGTTGATTGTGGTCGGTTGCGCGACTCCGGCGGCGGTTGCGCCGCCGAATGTCGCAGTCGCGCCGACCCGTCCAGCGATCATTGCTTTCACTATCGTCGGCCGCTTCAGCGCGAAAAACGGCAAGGAACAAGCCAGTGGTCAGTTTCGTTATTCGCAATCAGCTGCACAACGCCATCTGAGCATTTACTCGCCACTCGGGACGCCACTGGCTGAAATCACTGCCGACGCGACGGGTGCGGCGCTTGTGGCAGCCAATGGCGCGACGCAGCGCGCCGAATCCATAGTTCACCTCCTTCGAAACGTCATTGATTTGCCAGTGACAGACTCTCAGTTGAGTCTGTGGCTACAAGGACGTCCCTCCGAGACCAGCGTTGGCGCAAATGCGGTACGCGAGCGCGACTCACTGGCCCGTATCTCTCGATTCAACGAATCTGGTTGGGACATTTCGGTGTCGGATCGGTTCACCGCAGATGATGCGAATGGAAATGTCGCCGATGCGCCGCGCCGCATGCGCTGGATGTTCACCGGTGATCCCGACACCGAGGTGCGTTGGATCGTGGACGAATGGAAAACACCGTGAGCGGTGGTGAGACGCTTGTGCTGCCCGCGCCTGCCAAGCTCAATCTTTTTCTGCACGTCACGGGGCGTCGTGACGACGGTTATCACTTGTTGGAGAGCGTATTCGTGCCGATCACGTTGGCGGACACCGTAACGCTCACGCTCCGCGACGATGGTGAAATCCGTTTGGTCGAGCCACCCGATGGATTGACCACCGAAAACGACCTCGCTTGTCGTGCCGCACGTGCGCTGCAATCGGCCACCGGTTCGCCCCGCGGCGTAGACATTCGGCTGACAAAACGGATTCCGCAAGGCGGTGGCCTGGGCGGTGGAAGTTCGGACGCGGCGACGGTGCTGTTGGGGTTGAACCGGTTGTGGAAGCTTGAGCAGCCAAGGTCTGTCCTACTAGCAATCGGAGCTACCCTCGGCGCGGATGTTCCCTTTTTTGTGTTCGGACAACCGGCGCTTGCGACCGGCATTGGTGAGCGCCTACTTGCAGTGTCAATTCCTATCTGCGATTACGTGGTGGCGTTTCCCAGCGTTGGCGTGGCGACCGGCCCGGTGTTTGGCTCACCGTCGCTGCGGCGCGATACGCAGCCCATCGCGCAACCCGTTTTCGGTACGAATTTTGGTCACAACGACTTGCAACCCGTCGCGGAGCGCATCGAACCAAAAATTTCACAGCTTTGCTCCGATTTCACTGCGGCCGGTTTGACCCCGCGGATGACCGGATCGGGAGCTTGTGTGTTTGCGCCCACTACCTCCACGGCCGCCGCAAAACGTGCCACAGCGCAATTGATGGCGCGCGGTTGGCAGGTATGGGCTGTGCGCGCTATGGCGCGACACCCCCTGTTTGATTTGGCTTAAGTTGTGCGATGCCGCAAAAAATATTGCTATAATTTCGGGCTTCCTGTGGTGCTGTTAGCAGATCAAAAATCTGCGCAAACATCACGGACAAAAGTGTAGGGGAGTCGCCAAGTGGTAAGGCACCGGATTTTGATTCCGGTATACGTAGGTTCGATCCCTTCCTCCCCTGCCACCTACACTGGAAAGCGGTCTTAGAGCACACCTCCAAGGCCGCTTTTTTTTCGATGTTTCTTTCACCTGACAAACGAGCCCGCCATGAGTTTTAACGACATGATGGTCTTTACTGGTAACGCCAACCCGAAGCTCGCAGCTTCCGTGGTCGAGCATCTGGGTATGCGACTGGGCAAAGCTCAGGTTAGCCAGTTCTCCGATGGCGAGGTGAACGTTGAAATTCTCGAAAATGTGCGCGGCCGCGATGTGTTCGTGCTGCAATCGACCTGCGCACCGACCAACGACAATCTGATGGAATTGGTCATCATGGTTGACGCGCTCAAACGCGCGTCCGCTGGTCGCATTACTGCGGCCATGCCGTATTTCGGCTACGCCCGCCAAGATCGCCGCCCTCGCTCCGCGCGTGTGGCAATTTCGGCCAAAGTGGTGGCCGATATGCTGGGCGCTGTTGGCGTAGATCGCGTGTTGACGATGGACCTGCACGCCGACCAAATTCAGGGGTTTTTCAACATCCCCGTAGACAACATTTACGCCACGCCGATTCTTCTGGCTGACATTTGGAAGCAGAAGTACGAGAACCTGCTCGTGGTGTCGCCGGACGTTGGCGGCGTGGTTCGCGCGCGTGCCGTGGCGAAACGCCTCGACACTGATCTCGCGATCATCGACAAGCGTCGGCCCAAAGCCAACGTGTCGGAAGTGATGAACATCATCGGCGACGTCGCCGGTCGTACCTGCCTCATCATGGACGATATCGTCGACACGGCAAACACGTTGTGCAAGGCGGCTCAGGCCCTTAAGGACAACGGCGCGGTGAAAGTCGTGGCGTATTGCACGCATGCCGTGTTGTCGGGTGAAGCGGTCAATCGCATCGCTGGAACAGCGCTTGATTCGTTGGTCGTGACCGATACTATTCCGCTCTCGAAAGAGGCCGAAGCGCTCACCAAAACCGGCGGCAAAATTCGCCAGATTTCGAGCGCACAGCTCATCGCAGAAACGATGCAGCGCATCAGCAACGAAGACAGCGTTTCGTCGCTGTTTACCGAGTAAGAATACTGGCCCTGGCCCCCGCCAGGGCTGCGCCCTCGCCTTGCAGCGAGGGCTTGATTTTTCTGCCCTGCTAGTTGCGAGGCGGCTTTTGATGATGACGCTGGTCGCGGCGCTTCGTTAAAACTTTTAACCAAACTGGAGTTACAGAAATGGCAACCGAATTCACCGCATTTCCGCGGTCAGCGCTGGGCAGTAGTGCGAGCCGCCGCCTGCGTCTTACGGCAAAAGTACCGGGCATCGTCTACGGTGGCGAAGCGAAACCTGAGCTGATCGAGCTCGATCACAATTCACTGTGGCACGGCCTCAAGAAAGAGGACTTCCACAGCTCGATTCTGACCATGACGGTTGGCACCACGAAAAGCCAGGTTCTCCTGCGCGACGTGCAATACCACCCGTTCAAGCAGCTCATTCAACACATCGATTTCCAACGTGTTGAAGCGAACAAAAAGATTCACATGAAAGTGCCTGTGCACTTCGTGAATCAAGACGTATCGCCTGCTGTGAAACTCTCCGCCGCCGTGGTCAGCCACGTGTTGAACGAAGTTGAAATCAGCTGTTTGCCTAAAGATCTGCCCCGCTTCATTGAAGTGGATCTGATCGAACTGAAAGCTGGCGAATCGATCCACGCGTCGACGATCAAATTGCCAGAAGGTGTGAGCCTCGTGTTCCATGGTCGCGGCAAGAAAGACGCTGTGTTCGCCACGGCGTCCGTCGTTGCTGAAGAAGCCGCGCCTGCTGAAGGTGCCGCTCCGGCCGAAGTGGCTGCGTCGAAGCAAAAAGCGCCTGCCGCTGCTGCTGCCGCACCCGCGAAACCGCCTGCAAAGAAGAAGTAATTCTTCACAGCAACGAAAATGCCCGCCTTGCGCGGGCATTTTTTTTGCGTTCCTAAGCACTAGTACGTTTTAAGATTGCGCAGAGGTCTCTGCGCACACGGTACGCCGCTCTACGCCGAGGTTGTTTGCGCTTGATGTGCCTTGTTCGCCGTCATCGTCTGTCAATCTTGCGGCGTTATGCTTGCGAGACACGATCTATTTGTGGACCATCTGTGGAATCTGTGGAGATTGCATTGAAAAAACCATTTGCCGCTGCGATGATCTCTGTTTGTTGGGCGGCCGCAGCGTGGGCCGATTTGAATATTGTGTGCTCAACTGACGCCGATTGGTGCGAGAGCAAAGCGCGCGAGTTTTCGGTGCAGACCGGTATCAAGGTCAACATGGTGCGCAAAGCCACCGGCGAAGTGTTCGCACAGCTCAAAGCCGAAGCCAACAACCCCAAGTCAGACCTTTGGTACGGCGGCACCCATGATCCGCACCTGCAAGCGGCGTTCGAAGGCCTCCTGCAACCCTACGTCAGCGTGAACATGAAGGATCAATATCCGTGGTCTGCTGATTTGCTCGCCAAGAGCGGCAATCAGGTGGCAGGCATCTACCGCATTACGCTGGGCTTTGGTTACAACCGCGATCTGCTCACGAAGAAGAACCTCAAAGCGCCAGCGTGCTGGAGTGATTTGATCAAGCCCGAATTTAAAGGCGACATCGAAACGTCAAACCCCGCGACCAGCGGCACCGCGTACACGATTCTCGCCACGTTGGTGCAGATGATGGGCGAAGACAAGGCGTTTGAGTACCTGCGCGCGCTCAACAAAAACGTCACGCGCTACACGACCAGCGGAACCGCGCAACGCCAAAGCGTGTCGCGCGGCGAGTCGATGGTTGGAATCACATTTCTCGATGAATTTATTCCCGAGCAGTACGTAAACGCACCGATTGAAACGGTCTTACCGTGCGAGGGTACGGGCTACAGCGTGGGCGCGATGAGTATTGTTAAAGGCGCACGCAATCTGCCCGAGGCAAAGCGGTTTTATGATTGGGCCCTCACGGCGGACGCGCAAACGATTCGCGATCAAACCAAAGTCATCGCGATTCCCTCCAACCGCACGGCGTTTGCGCCAGCGCGGGTAAAGGCGCTTGAAAATGCGAAACTTGTGAATTACGATTTCGCCAAATACGGGGCAAGCGTCGAACGCAAACGACTCATCGAAAAGTGGGATCGCGACGTAAAGAACGCCGTGAAATAAACTCTAGTTTCTCTTTCTGCTCGGCTCGTTCGGGCAGCCAACTTCAACCGGAACACATCATGAAAAAATTCGCTCTCGTTGCCACGGCCGCCACGGTCGCCGCGCTTAGCGCCGCCCCGTCGTTCGCGCAACAGGTCAACGCCTATTGCTCCACCAATCAGTCGTGGTGCGAAATGGCTGCGTCTGAGTTCAGCAAATCAACCGGCATTAAGGTCGTGCAAACGCACCTGGGCACAGGCGAGGCGCTCGCGCGACTGAAAGCCGAAGCGGCAAATCCAAAGACCGATATTTGGTGGGGCGGCACGGGTGACCCGTTTCTCGCGGCGGCTGAAGAAAAATTGTTGGATACCTATCGTCCGCCAAACATGAAGGACTTGCACGATTGGAGCGTGCGTCAATACGACGCCAGCAACGGCATGGTCGGCGGCTTCTACACCAGCTTCATCGGTATCGGTTGGAACGAGGATCGCCTCGTTAAATCAAAATTGCCTGCGCCAAAATGCTGGGCCGATTTGGCAGACCCGAAATACAAAGGCCACATCGAAATGGCGAACCCCGGTTCGTCTGGCGGCGCGTACACCATTGTCGCGGGTCTCATTCAGTTGATGGGCGAAGACAAGGCCTTCGACTACATGAAGAAGATGCACAAAAACATCACGCAGTACACCAAGAGCTCGCAGGCGCAGGCCAAGAACGTCGCACGCGGCGAGGCCACCATCGGCATCTCTTTCCTCTTCGGTTTCGACGAAGAGCGTCAAGCGGGCTTCAAGGAAGTGCGCGGGATTGCGCCGTGCGAAGGAACGGGCTACGAGATTGGCGGCATCGCGCTGATTAAGGGCGGACGCAACGGCGACAACGCCAAGAAATACTACGACTGGCTCATGAGCCCTGTCGGTCAAGGCATCGGCGCGAAGGCCAACTCACTGCAAAATCCTGCGAACAAATCGTTCAAGCAAGATCCGAAAATCCCGACGATGGACGGTGTGAAACTCGTCAATTACGACTTCAAGAAGTATGGCGCATCAGCGGAGCGCAAGCGCATTCTTGAGCGTTGGGAAAAAGAAGTGAATTCGCTGCCGCGATAAACGGATCGGGTTTGAAAAAAAGCGGGCAATGCCCGCTTTTTTTATCTCTGCTGCCAGTGTTTTCTCAACAGCTTTTGTGAATTACCGACCGCCAGCTGGTCGTTGCAGCCGATTTATCTGCATTGTTGACTTATCAAATAAATGCCTTGAAACGACCACCGGTCGGTCGATCCACATTCAAAGCTATACGCACTGATAACAGGCGTATTGCGGTCAAGACTGCACAAATTGCAGCGCGGCGGAATTGATGCAGTAGCGCTGGCCGGTGGGCTTCGGCCCGTCGGGAAAGACGTGCCCGAGATGCGCGTCGCAGCGGCCGCAGAGCACTTCCACGCGGCGCATGAAAAAACTGTTGTCCTCGCGCGACGCAACGTTCTCCGCGGCGACCGGCTGAAAGTAGCTCGGCCAGCCAGTGCCCGAATCGAATTTGCTGTCGCTCGCAAAGAGCGGCAAATCGCAGCAAACGCAGTGATACACCCCATTCAAATGATGGTCCCACAGCCCGCCACAAAACGCAGGCTCGGTGCCGTGCTGACGCGTTACGCGGTACTGCTCCGGTGTGAGCTGTGCGCGCCATTCGGCTTCGGTTTTGGTGATTTTTTCCATTGTGATTTCTTTCAAAAATTCGGCGTGAGACGCGATGCTGCGGGTTGCTCCCACAAACACAAGCCTACATCGCGGCCACTTCCACGCGGCAATCGTAAAACGTCGCGCCACCGCCCATGTCGGCCAGCGCTTGCGACGTCAAGTCATTCACAAACCCCTCCGCACCGGGATGATTGCGCCAATGGCCCCACAAAATCGTTGCCACGCCTGCTCGCGTATCGTCTGTCACTCGCGCCGAGAGTTTCATTACACCGCGCTGGTTGAACACACGCACACGCTGTCCGTCGGTGACGCCACGCGCGGCGGCGTCAACGGGGTTCAATTGCACCGTTGGCGCGCCGTGCGGCGCGGCAAGCTCGGCGATGTTCGCGAACGTCGAGTTCATGAAATTGCGCGCGGGCGGTGTGTTGAGTGAAAGCGGAAACTCGCGCATCAGTGCGCTTTCTTCGCCTTCGTGCGGCGGCGTGTAAGCGGGTAGCGGATCTAGCCCACGCGCGGCAAGTGTCGCCGAGTAAAACTCGCACTTACCCGAAGGCGTGCCGAAACCGCCCTCAGCAAACGGCGTGATGAATCCGTCGCGTTTCGGATAGTTCAAGCGCAGCACACCATCGCGCTCCAATGCCTCAAAGCTCGCCCCAGCAAGCGACGGGTGCGACCAGTCAAACGCGTGGCGAATCATCGATTCGTCCGATTCATCAAAGCACGGATCAGTAAGTCCCATCGCCTTCGCGAGCCGCCGAAAAAGCTCGGTGTTCGGCAGACTCTCGCCCACCGGATCGATCGCACGACGGTTGAGCACGATGTCATAGTGCCCGTAGCTGCGGTTGACGTCGTCGTGCTCAGGCGACGTCGTGGCGGGCAAGACGATGTCGGCGTAACGCGCGGTGTCGGTCACAAAAACGTCGTGCACGACAGTGAACAAATCTTCGCGCGCAAGGCCACGCAACACTTCATTGCCATCCGGCGCGACTGCAGCGGGATTGGAGTTGTAAACGAAGAGGGCCTTGATCGGAGCCGATTCCGCCGCCAGCGCCTCCCCCAATCGGTTCATGTTCACCATGCGCGGCGGTTTGCCATCCACGCGCGGCATCAAATCTGGCCGCTCAAGGTACGCCAAATTCATCGGATACGCGCCGGAGGTCGAAAGCAACAAACCGCCGCTCGCCTCGCGCCACGCGCCCGTGAGC
The DNA here is from genome assembly GCA_040079845.1 of Casimicrobium sp. Lineage (GTDB taxonomy): Bacteria > Pseudomonadota > Gammaproteobacteria > Burkholderiales > Casimicrobiaceae > Casimicrobium. The sequence continues at coordinate 171,886 of JBEBJR010000005.1, forward strand.
GCAGGCAGGCACGCGATGGTGCGCGTTGCCATCCCACCACCACCGTGACGCTGCATGCCGTAGTTCAAGCGAATCGCGGCTTTCTTTGTACGTCCGTATGCGGTGGCGAGTGCTTCGATGTCGTCAACACTTAAGCCGCAAATTTCAGCGGCGCGCGCCGGCGTCCATTCGGCCACACGTGTTTTGAGTTCCGCAAACCCCAGCGTGTATTTCGCGATGTATTCGTGATCAAGCAAATCGTCGCGCACCAACACATGCATCATCGCCAACGCAAGCGCCGCGTCGGTGCCGGGTTTGATCGGCAACCACTGATGACATTTGTCCGCAGACAGCGAACGATAAGGATCAATCGCAATGAGCTTCGCGCCACGCCGCTTCGCCTCTTGGCAGCGGCTCCATAGATGCAGGTTCGATGTGATCGGGTTCGTGCCCCAGAGGATGATCAACTCGCTGTGTGCAAACGCCTCCATGTCGGTGCCGAGTCTCGCCCCGAGCGTCGCGGTCAGGCCCGCCGCACCTGCGCTCGCGCAGATCGTACGATCTAATTGCGACGCGCCGAGCACATGAAAAAAGCGTCGGTCCATCGAGCCATATTGCAACATGCCCATGTTGCCCGCGTAGCTGTACGGCAAGATCGATTCCGCGCCGTGCTTCGCCGAAATGTCTTTAAGATTCGACGCAATGGTCGTGAGCGCCTCATCCCAAGAAATGGGTACAAACTTCCCGTCGCCCTTTGCACCGACGCGCTTCATCGGCGTTTTGACGCGAGTGGGGTGATAAGTGCGCAGCGGGTACTTCGCGACTTTCGTGCAGAGAACGCCCGCGGTTACGCTGTGCGTTGCCGAACCTTTGACGTCAATGAGCTTGCCATCGGCAACGTGATATTCAAGCGCGCAGGTGTCCGGACAGTCGTGCGGACAGGCACCGTGGATGATTCGGGTGGGTGTATTCAAAACGCGAATGTGCGACGAGTGGATGCATCGACATAGTACGGCAGGGGCGTTAGTTTCGCTCCGCGACGGTCAGAGAAATTCGCGAAGCGGGCCCCAAGGCTTTGCCTTTCCCGTCGACGATTTGCAAGCGATAGTTGTACGTCCCTGGTTCTGCCTCAAATTCAAACTGCGTCTGCCCGTCCGCCAGCGCGATCCTGCGTTGTACGGTGTCGCGTTTGAGCACTTCCAATACGAAGTGCCCCGTCTTCTCGACCTCGACGTTGGCGGCGCACACACCTAAGCCTTCGGCGCCGAATCGCAGCACGAAGGGCGACTGCACTCGGTCTTCGTCGCGCACGTTTTGGAAGTATGCCGGCGTGCCAGCGGGGCTAGGCTCGGTGATGATGTTTTCGTACCAAGCTTTGCATGTTTCATCGAATCGTGCGGCGTTGACGCGCGGTGCGCCCGTTGTCGCAAGTGAGCTTCGCGGAGCGATCACCTCAATACGCATTTCACGGGAAAAAACGTAGTAGGGTTTGTGTTCGAAGTCAGCGAACAACAGGCGTAGCGTGTGCTTCCCCGGCGCCAAGGTCAATGTGGCGTTGGTTTGGCCTTTGCCGTAGTGCTGGTACTTGTCGCTAAACGGCATCGATGCTTGCACGTCGACCGGAAGCTTCGTGTCAATCAAGATATGGTGATGACCCGTGCCTTCGCGTTGCTTACCCGCAGGCACGACGCCCATGCCGCGAATCGCAAACTCAGCACGAAACGGCGAGTAGACGCGCATGCCATCGCGGATATTGGCAAATCCCACACTTCGCGTACCGTCGCTACGGTCGCTCACGGTGCGCTCTTTCGAGTATTTCGCCCAACAACGTGCTTCCAGCGGGTCAGTGAAAGCGGGTGCGGCGATGACCTGTGAGGTTGTCATTCCGATCAACGCTGCGCCAACAAATAGCCAGCGCGAGGCCGAGCGCAGAACGCGCGAGCGCGCAGTGGTGGTTTGGGTGTCCCAAGTCATTGTGTGTTGCCGCCGTCTCACCTTCGAGTGGGTGCGATTCGGCGGACTGCCCTCGACGTCTTATGTGTTTGTAGCGCGATTATGTGCTTACTTTTGTCAATGGCAAGTACTTGTTTCGCATTTTCTTGACATGCGTTCGCGTCCATTCCAACGGCATAGAAAATGAGTGTTGTGCGGCGAAAAAAACGCGGCTAAGCGGTGCTGGTCGCGAGCCTAGCAACGAGTGGTCGTCCACTGGGCGCGCTCGCCGCCAACTGATCGCGTTGCATCGCCGCTTCGATTTCGGGGTCAACGTCAAACGCCGTATCGCCACCGTCGAACGCGGCAAGCCGTTGCGGTTCAATCGGCGCGCCCCGCACTGCGTCCAGCCCCTGAAAATCAAAGAGCTTCGTATCGGCCAAATGCGAGGGCACGATGTTTTGAAGACTGCGGAACATGGTCTCGACGCGACCGGGAAATTTTTTGTCCCAATCTTCAATCATGCGGCCCACGACGGCGCGTTGCAGGTTCGGTTGCGAGCCGCAGAGGTTGCACGGGATGATTGGGAAGTCGCGCTCTTTGGCGTACTTCACGATGTCCTTTTCGCGCACGTACGCCATCGGGCGAATGACGACGTGTTCGCCGTTGTCAGACACCAGTTTCGGCGGCATGGCCTTGAGCTTGCCGCCGTAAAACATATTCAGAAAAAACGTCTCCAAAATGTCTTCGCGGTGATGTCCGAGTGCGATCTTCGTACACCCCAGCTCTTTCGCCGTGCGGTACAAAATGCCGCGCCGTAGCCGCGAACACAGCGAGCACATCGTCTTGCCTTCTTCGAGCACGCGCTTGACGATGCTGTACGTATCGGCCTCAACGATTTTGTAATTCACGCCCGTCGATTTCAAATACTCGGGCAGGATGTGCGCTGGAAAGTCCGGCTGCTTCTGATCGAGATTCACCGCGATCAACTCGAAGTTCACGGGCGCGACCACTTGCAGCGCTTGCAACAAATCGAGCATCGTGTAGCTGTCTTTGCCGCCCGAGAGGCAGACCATGATCTTGTCGCCCTCGGAGATCATTCCGAAATCAGTCACCGCTGCGCCGACGATGTTGCGCAAGCGCTTGCCCTCGCGCGAGAGCGAAAAGTGCAGCGAGCGCGGCTTGCGCGTGATTTCGGGGGCGTCGGTGGCAGGGGAGTTCATCCCCCGATTTTAGTGGCTGGGGTGTGCGCGCCGGATTGCTTACGCTTGCGAGCGCTTACGACGCTTCCACCACCACGCAACGAGCGTCACCAACCCAAGCGCCAGAAGCGCAAACACGCCGTACTGAAATTTCTTCACGGTCGCGAAGAGCCAATCCCAATTCGACGCGCCGTAGTAGCCGAGATACACCCACACCGGCACGCTGATGAGCGCAGCGAAGCCGTCCATCAAAAACCATGTGATCGGGCTCACGCGTCGGCTCATGCCCGCCGTGAAAAACACCGGCGTGCGCAGCCCCGGCAAAAAGCGCGCAACGAACATCACCCAATGGCCATACTTTTTGAACGCGCCTTGCGCCTGCTCGAACCGCTCCGGCGTGAGCACTTTCTTGAACATTCGCAATCGCATGACGCGTTCGCCGCTGTAGCGACCGAGGAAAAAAATCATCCCGTCGCCGATCATCACGCCGGCCATGCCGACGGCGAACATCGTGTTCACGTCGGCGTGACCCAACCCCGCGATCACGCCGCCGGTGACAAGGGTCACGTCCTCCGGGATCGGCACGCCGAACCCACAGATGAGCAACATTCCAAATACCGCCCAATAACCGTACTCGGTGAAGATGGGCATCAAGTGTTGAAAGACAGTCACGGAATAGGCGAGCGCGGCGGACCGACGCAAATAAGAAGCAGCAACATTTTTATCACTAGCAATCTGGCCACCGCCTACTCCACCCCTCGCACGCCGGTGAATCGGCAATCCTCACCCCTGGGTAGCTGTATGCGTAACCCCAGTGGCACCAGCACCCCTCCCGCCGCGAAAACTCCGATTCCCATGGTGTTCGAGGGCCCTGTCAGATCGGCCTCAAGACAGGGGGTGGGGCCCAGGCTCCATGAGCACACATTCAGCCCAAACGCGCTGTAACCGGCAACACCAACGCCGATTTGCGCCACAGAAATCATACCGCGCGCGGCGTCAATGTCGTTGAAACACACCGGACGACTTGTACGGCAGGGGCTGAAGGTGGCGGTGGTCAACGCCGCCGCGCGCCCGACACTGGCATTGAAAGCGCGCTGCAAAGCGGTCGAGACCAAAGCTGCTGGCAACTCTGCTGCGCCACCCACGCCTCCTGCCGCAAGCACGTAATGCTGCTCGGTACGTGTGGTGCCATTGCGAAAGCGAAAATGCCAAAATCCACCGCCAACGCCCGGCACCTCTGCCAGATCACCGTAGCTGGAAACGAACCATTGACGCGAAGGTACAGATAGATGAGCGAAAGTCACGGGAACTCCATGAGTCAGAGGGGTTATTCGGGGCCAGCGGGATTCTTCGCTCACCTGTTCAAATAGACGTAGCTTTTAAGCTCGATGCGACACGGCGTCAACCTTGCCGTGGTCGGGTACGCGACGCAAAAGCGCAAACACCCGAGTCGCGTTCCAACTGTGAGCAACCAGTAGTAATTGATAAATCCGGTGTCTTTGGGGACCACATTGTTCAGAAATTAGTAAGTGATGAATCTCAACAATGGCTGATGAAACAGTTGGCGAGTTGAAGGGCGCTCCGCGCGCAATCCATGTCTCGGGCGCCGAGGTTGGTTAGACGTTGCCATCAGTGTCCGGGTACTTCGCGCTGAAATCTCGCATTTATTGATGAGCTTTATCAGTTACTACTGATCTTTGGCAGCGCGTCACGATAGCGTACTTCGTTAGTACAGCTTTTCGGCTCTATAGTATGAAAAGCGGCTATTCGCGCACAAAAAATGTGCTCAGTCGACTTAGGGAAAAAATTTACCGTAACGACCGCCCGCTAGTCTATGGAGCGAATTATCTCGAAAAGCTGTTACGTGTATTTCCACGCGCCAGCGTGAGAGCGCACCACGCGCGCATTGGCTAGCATCAGAGCTTCCCGTCAACGATTCGTCCACCGAACCCTCGCCATGCTGCAATTCGCCGACCGCCTCAAAAACGTAGAAACTTCCGCCATCCGCGAGCTCTTCAAGCTCCTCGGCAAGCCCGGCATCATCAGCTTCGCCGGCGGCTTCCCCGACCCCGCGCTGTTCGACGCCGAAGGCATCCGCATCGCCACCGACGCGGTGCTCACGAACAACCCCGGCCCGGTGCTGCAATACGGAGCGACCGAAGGCTGGGGGCCGCTGCGCGAAGGGCTCTCCGGCTTCATGAAAAACAAAGGCGTCACCGTCGCGCCCGACGGCCTCATCGTCACCACCGGCAGCCAACAAGCGCTCGACCTCATCGGCAAAACCATGATCTCGCCGGGCGACAAAGTCATCGTCGAAGCACCCACCTTCCTCGCCACGATCCAATGCTTCCGCCTCTACGGTGCCGACATTTACGGCGCGCCGATTGACGCCGACGGCGTGCAGGTCGACAAGCTCGAAAAGATGATCGACGAGCTCAAACCCAAGCTCGTCTACCTCGTGCCAAGCTTCGGCAACCCGAGCGGTGCCATGCTCTCGCTCGAACGCCGCAAACGGATTCTCGAAATCGCTGCGCGCACCAAAACGCTCATCGTCGAAGACGACCCTTACTGCGAACTCTTCTTCGACAAAGCGCCGCCGCCGTCGATGCTCGCTCTCTCGGATCAAGTGCCAGGCAGCCGCGAATGGATCGCGCACTGCGGCAGCTTCAGCAAAATTCTTTCGCCGGGCCTGCGCGTCGGTTGGATGATTGCGCAACCCGCGTTGCTTGCCAACGCCACGATGTGCAAGCAATTTTCCGACGCCCACACCAGCAACCTCACGCAAGCCACCGCCGCTCACTACCTCACGCTCGGCCGCATGGACGCCGCGCTCGACGCAGTGCGCAAAACCTACGCCGAACGCGCCCGCGTCATGGCCGCATGCCTACGCAAAGAACTCGGCAACGCCATCGAATTCAACCAACCGCAAGGCGGCATGTTCTTCTGGGCGAAACTTACTGAAGGCCGCAACGCTAACGAATTCGCACAACGCGCGATCGAAAAGCTAGTCGCGTTTGTTCCCGGCGCACCGTTCTTCGCGCGCGACCCCGACGTCTCCACGCTGCGCCTATCGTTCGCTACTGCGGATGTGGCGAAGATTGAAGAGGGGATTGGGCGGCTGGGGCGGGCGTTGTAGGGCTTCCGTTGATCAAGATCGATGGCGCATCAATCGTACGGTTGACAGCGCGGTTAATGATGCGGATAATCGGGTGGTCGACGCGTCGTGAACGCGCCATTCTTTCGGATTTCTCATGTTGCCCATCACTGCTAACGATCTCAAAACCAAAGGCGTCGCAGCCATCGAAACGATGCTCGCGGAGCAAACGGAAGCGATGATCTCGGTGCGTGGCAAAGAACGCTTCGTGGTCATGGACGTGAATCACTACAACTATCTGCGCGAGTGCGAGCTAGAGGCTGCGCTCGCTCAAAGTCACGCTGATCTTGCAGCGGGACGTTTCGTTGAAGAGTCAGCCGAGGCGCACGTTGCTCGGATCACAGGCCGTTCCCCCGCGAATATTGCGGGGCCAGCAACAAAAAAGGTCACGCGTGCCGCGTGACCTATCAACTCGTATTCACCGAGCAGTACAACAAGCGCGCTGAGCGGTTTCTTAAGCGCCATCCCGATACTGAGAAGCAATACCTAAAGACGCTGCAACTACTAGCGATCAATCCACATCATCCTAGTTTGCGACTCCATGCACTTGCGGGTCGAATGGACGGTTTGCACTCAGTTTCGATCAACATGTCGTACCGAATCACGCTTGAACTCGTCATTCGTGACCGACAAATTATTCCTGTGAATGTCGGAGATCACGGAGCAGCGTATGGTTAATCTTTGTGTGCTGCCTCGTCCCCGCTAATTGTGGACTGTATCGTTCGTGATCGATATTGGCCAAAGCGCGGGTTGCACCCACGCGCGCCCGCGTGAACATTGCTGTCATTGACTCACCGATATCGCCACGTATCGCGAATTTGTTGCTCGGCACAATTCGCGAAGTAACGCTCAATCAACCAGATTCAAGCGAAGCCAACTCCAGCTTCTTCGTCGGAATGGACGACGGCTCCGACGCATATCGGACGAGGGTTGGATGCCGTTGGTGGTACTCCGACCGTTATCAGCGACTTGCTCGAGCTCTCGCAACCGCAATTTGCCGCCAATTGAGAGATGTTGCGGTCGTCTCGCATGCAGAAGTGTTAGCGGCCGTTGAAAACGCTCTGGAAGACAACCGACTCAACAGTCTGTTATTCAGCACTTGTATGCGCAACCTAGCACCGGCTGTCTTTTCGAGATTTATTCGGTTTACAGCGCGAACGTGGTCGCCGATACGATCTGGGAACGCATTCTGAAATTGCTTTGGTCCGAAATTGACTCGTGGTTGGTCGTCTATCCGCTTCAAGGTGTTCAAGCGAACACGATGTTCTTTTCAACTGTCGGCGCCAGCGTTGTTGCGTCAAGTGATGTCGAAACATACGCATCGTTTTGCGATAAGTTTCCTGGGCTGAAGTCGCTTTCATTGCAAACGGGCAACGTTGGTAGGGACAAGAGAGTTTGTGAGCAGCAGACGACAACTTGGCTTTTCCTGCAGTCAAACGGCACCGCTACTGTTACTTTTTCTGATTCCAGTCGACGTGCGTCCATGCTTCTCGGGCTGTTAATGTCCGCTTACCGGATCAAATCGCACCCGAATGCGTTCGTACATAGCATGGGCCATGTGATTGATACTGCCACCCAATTCTCCGGCGGGCGCGCGGCGTACAGTGTGCGTGGGCAAAACTGCGGGCCGTTGCTGCACGCTACCGTTGGCATTTGCAAATTTGATGACACGCTCCTTCTCGCGTGCGAGAGGTGGCTTCAGAAAATGAAAGCGGCCGCCACCGATTTGGGGCAACGGGCGCTCGCTGCGGCACGGTGGGTGAACCACGCTGTGGTTTCGAGCGGAACTACGCGGTTTCTGTTCCTGTTTTTCGCAATAGATGCGCTCTTTGGCGAGCGACACTATGTGTTGGAAACCATTCGTAGAGGCGTGGTTGGAAGCGCTGGTCACGAGTGGGATGCGCGATGCGAGCGACTATTTAAGCTAAGGTCGGAACTGGTGCACGGTGGGGCGCCATCAGTTTCAGAATGGAGTGAGTACGAACGGTACCGTGATCACTTTGATAGTGAACCTGAGGACGATATGGAGTTGCTCGCGGCAACTTGCTTGATGAATTACTGGGGAAAATAGGTTGCACGTTTTTGGTTGACCAATTCGGAGTGGTCAACTTAAATAGATACCATGGGCGCGTTTTCACGAACTACGAGTGCGGGCTCCTGCAATCTCTCGCATGAATTGCCCCTCAACCGATTTGACCTTGGAGAATTCGTATGCGGATGACGCATCAGTCTGTTTTGTCGCTTCTCGCCGCGTTGGCGCTGTCTTTCACGTTCGTGCTTCCGGCACAGGCGCAATCGGCGATGGACGAGGTTCGTCGCGAGGAGGCGCGTAAGACTTATGCCGCTGCTATGGCGGTGGCGAAAACGGGGCCGGTCGATGTGCCGATCGCTTCGCAAGGCACGCTCAAGTTGCCCGCGAACTACATTTTTATTCCGCAGCCGAACGCGACGCAGGTTTTGAAGACGATGGGGAATCCGGGCTCCGACCCGCGCTTACAAGGCTTGGTGTTTCCTCTGAACCAAGACAGTTGGTTCATGACCGTGCGCTTTGAGGCGGCTGGGTACGTGAAGGACGACGACGCGAAAGATTGGAACGCCGACGATTTGCTCAAGAGTTATCGCGAAGGCACCGAGGCGGCGAACAAAGAGCGCAAGACTATGGGCGTGCCCGAGCTGGAAATTTTGGGCTGGGCCGAGAAGCCCGCGTACGATTCAAACACGCATCGTTTGGTGTGGGCGATGTCGTCGAAAGAGCGCGGCGCTGATGCCGCGAACGGTCAGGGCGTGAACTACAACACCTACGCGCTGGGTCGCGAAGGCTATTTCAGCCTTAATCTCGTGACCGAACTCTCAGACCTGCCAAAACACAAAACGCACGCCGCCGCGATGCTCACGGCGCTCAATTTCGACGACGGAAAGCGCTACGCAGATTTCAACGCGTCCACTGATCGCGTGGCCGAGTACGGCCTCGCCGCATTGGTCGCGGGCGCAGCCGCGAAGAAGCTTGGTTTCTTTGCGCTGGCGTTTGCGTTCATCGCGAAATTCGCCAAAGTGGGAATACTCGCAGCGGCCGCAATTGGTGCCGGATTGTTCAAGTTTCTCGGTAAGAAAAAGAAAGACGCGGAACCCGTCGTTGACATGGGTAATGCGTTTGAGGCGGCACCGCCCGCTGAGCCGCTGCGCGCGCAGGTGGCCGATGTGAACCCGTTCGCGAAACCCGCTGAAGCGCCGCCGCCCACCGCGAACGCTACCGACGCACCGACTGACAAGAAGTAGCGCGACATGACGAAGCTATTGCTTCTGCTGTTCTCGGGCGCGAAGCTCGGCAAGCTCCTCACCACGGGCGGCACGATGCTCATTTCGGTCGTGGCGTACGCGTGGATTTTTGGTTGGGGCTACGCCGTGGGGTTTGTCGCGCTGATGTTCGTGCACGAGATGGGGCATTACTTCGCAGCGAAGCATCGCGGGCTCAACGTCGGCGCGCCGACGTTCATTCCATTCATCGGCGCATGGGTGGAGTTGAAAGACCAACCGCACAGCGCCGAGACGGAGGCGTTCGTGGGCTTGGGCGGGCCGCTCTTGGGCACCATCGGTGCCTTGGTTTGCTACTTCCTCGCGCGCAGTTACGACAGCACGTTGCTGCTCGCAGTGTCGTATTCCGGCTTCTTTCTCAATCTCTTTAACTTGATTCCGCTGTCACCATTTGACGGCGGGCGGATCACCGCCGTGCTGTCGCCACGCATCTGGTTTGCGGGCGTGCCGGTGTTGATTGCGTTGTTTTTCTATCGGCCCAGCCCGATGCTGATTCTCATCGCAATCTTGGCCGCGCCACAGCTAATGAAGGCGTGGAAATACCGCAGCGACAGCGAAGAGGCGCAAACCTATTACGCCGTGTCAGGCTCGACCAAGCTGGAGTACGCGACGTATTACATCGTGCTGCTCGCCTTCCTCGCTGTGATGACGCACGACGTGCACGAGATGGTGCAAGCGGCTCGGGCGGTGAAGGGGATTTAGTTACGCGGCCGCGACGTAGGGTGGGCAACTTGTTGCCCACGCGTAGCCACGATTCCCTCATCTCGACGGTACGAACGGGGCGCAATGTCGTCGGCGTGGGCAACAAGTTGCCCACCCTACCGGAAGCGGCGAGCAGGGCGTTACGCCGCAAACAACTTGTCGTAAGCCGCGAGCAGCGTTTGGTGCATCTTGCTCCCTTGCATGTCGGTGCCGAGCGTTTCGAGCCCGAAGAAGCGCTCTGTGCGATTGAGCAGCGCTTCGGCTTGGCGTAGCGTTGCTTCGCCGTACAGCAGAGTGAGCGAACGCCGATAGTTGTCAACGTCGTCTTCAAGCTCCAACATGCTTTCGATGCAGCGATACACGAGACGACGCGCAGGTGCGAGATCGGCGAAGTGATGAATCCAATCGCAGCCTTCGAGCACTTCGTCTTCGTCTCCGATCGCAAGCGCGAGCAGCGTTTTGAGTTCGCCAATTCGCAGTTGTTTCCACGGTGTGCCGTCGGGAATCGCCAGGCCGAGTATTTCCCACAGCGGACGCTCATCGGCGAGGTTCATGGTTTGCAGTTCTTCGAGCAAACCGGCGCATTCTTCCTCGGTCAAATCGTGGAGACGCACAAGCAATGGGCGCAACAGATTGCCGACGCTGTTGTTCTCCCATTCCAAGTCTTCGACCGGATAAATTTCGCTCATGCCGGGCACCAGAATGCGGCAGCTGTACGCACCTTGTTCGCTGAAATCGGCGACGTAAATGTCTTTGCCTTCGGCGTGAATCGCGTTCACGAGCCAGTCGTAATCTTCTTGCGTGGTCGTGCTGAAATTCCAATCGGCAAACTCGAAGTCCGGCGTATCGCCCATAAAATTCCAGCTGATTACACCGCTCGAATCCACGAAATGAATTTCGAGATTGTTGACGGCGTTGATCTCGTCCATGTCAAAGCCGGGCTCCGGGAAGCCTTCCAGCGAATCGAGCGCGCGGCCCTGCAAGAGCTCAGTCATCGCGCGTTCCAACGCGATCTCAAAACGCGGATGCGCGCCGTAGCTTGAAAAAATGCCTTGATCTTTCGGATGAACAAGCGTGACGTTCATCACCGGATATTTGCCACCGAGCGATGCGTCTTTCACCAAAATGCCGAAACCCGCTTTGCGCAACCCATCAATACCTGCGCGGATATTCGGGAAGCGCGAAATGACGTCGTCCGGCACTTCCGGCAGACACAGCCCTTCGCTGATAATGCGGTACTTAATTGCTCGCTCGAAAATTTCGGAGAGCGCTTGGCTGCGCGCTTCCATCATCGTGTTACCCGCGGCCATACCGTTGCTGACGTAAAGGTTGCCAATGATGTTGACGGGAATGAACGTCTCCGCGCCGTCTTTGAGGCGCTTGTACGGCAGCGTGCAAATGCCGCGCGCGACGTTGCCCGAATTCAGATCAACGAGCACTTCAGCGTCGATGGTGCCTTCCGGGTTGTAGAACTTATGCAGTTCCGGGTTGAGCATTTCCTTCGGCCATTTGCCTTTGGCTTTGCCCTTCTGCGGCGCGAACCAACGTTCTTGCGGGTAGTGCACAAACGGCCGATTGGCGCGCGTTTCGCCGAGATGAAAGTGCGTCCAGAAATAATGCGTGCCGAGCCGCTCGAAGAATTCACCGTAGGCGCTCGCGCGCGCAGCAAGCTCGGTTGCGCCTTTGCCGTTCGAGAACAACATCGGACACTCGTTGTCCTTCATGTGCGTTGACCAAATACCGTCAACTTCATGCAGGAGCGACGATTCGTTGAGCACAAAGCCGCGCTGGGCGAGCTTGGCTTTCATCGTCTCGATGGTCGATTCGAGCGATGCGTCTTTGCCGGGGATGAAGTGTTCGGTGGTCATAAAAATTCTTTGAATGGAAGTGCGCGATACGCTATGAGCGGCGCTTTGCGGCGCCGCGTGCCAATCGCAGGGCCTGAACGTTACCATTGCGCATGGTCAATGAAAGCGCGAAAGAACTCAAATACCTCGGTGGCTACCCGGAGCCGCTGCTCGCCCAAGTGCGTGAACTTATCGCGCAGAACCGCGTGGCTGAAGTCCTGCAAAAGCGTTACCCCGACGCGAACACGGTGCGCACGGATCGGGCGCTACAGGACTACACGCTCGCGTTGAAGACGCAATACATGAAGAGCGCGATCACGCCGTCGAAGGTGGTTTTTGACAATCGCTTGCAGGTGATGAAACACGCGCTAGGCACGCACACACAGATTTCACGCGTGCATGGAAGCAAGCTCGTCGCCAAACGCGAAATTCGCATCGCGAGCGTGTTCATCGATGCGCCCGCAGCGTTCCTAAAGATGATCGTCGCGCACGAGTTGGCGCACCTGAAAGAGCAGGAACACAACAAAGCGTTCTACCAACTCTGCCGCCACATCGAGCCGGACTATGCGCAGCTCGAGTTTGATGTGCGTTTGTATTTGACGCAGTTGGATTTGAACGCGACGTAACTGCGGAGCTGTCGGGCGCTAACAGCGCGATGGCATTGCACCATCGCGCGAATGGTGACGCGGTTACGCCAAGTTGGCGCTGTTGCGTCGCATACCAAAAGCCACAAAGCCGACGATAGCGAGCATGAGCAACGCGAGAGCCCATGAAGCATCAACCGGCACGCCGACGGTCGTGGCTGCGCCAGCGAATGCGAGCGTGTGAATGTTGTTCGGGATAGCGATTGGCGCGCCAACGAATGCATTCGTCGCAGGATTTAGCACCAACATATTTCGCGGGTTGCTCGATCCAATTTGGTCAATGCCGTACATCAAACCCGTCGACGGGTGAAACGTCCCGTGATGAAACTCATCGGACACCTGTGGCAAGGTGAAACTGCCCGCTGCGGTGGGCAAACCTGTGCCAAGGTTAATTGTGTACGTGCTCTCGCTTTGGAACAGATATGCGACTCCTGCGGCGTTAATCGCAAAACTTTGCGCGCCAGTGCTGACGCCTGAATCGGCAACCCACGTTGCGGCGCCAGTGGCTTTGTTGATCGATACGAGGTCATCGGATTCACTAGGGGTGGTCACAATGTCGGACCAACCGTACATAGCGCCGCTCGGTGTAAACGTGATCGTTGCGACTTGTGATTGTCCCGTAGGCCCGACAACAGTTCCCGCGCCAGTGCTCGTATTGATGGTAACGATTCTGCTCAGGCAGCTTGAGCACGACTCAGTTTGGGAGTTTGTGGAACCGTACAACGTACCGGTAGTTGGGTCGACAGCGAGACCGTTGATGATGTAGCCCACGGGGCCTATCGTCTGCAGCAACGCGCCAGTTGCGGGGTCGAGGCGAACGAGGGTGCTGTTGCCAGATGCGTTGACTGTACCGTAAAGCGTGACCTGCGCAAATGCGCTGGTCGCGAGAAGCGCCAAGAAGGTGGCGATAGTGCGAAAAAACATGACTAATCCTTGTGAAAGTGGCTTGCAAACCGTCCGACACTACTGGTCGGCCGAGCTTTTACAACTTTGTCATTTTCTTTGATCGGAACATTCCGATCAAGCGTTACTCGCCCGGGGTCTGTCGAAGGCGCAAATTCGCTCGACAAACTGTTGTAGCGGCGGTCTTTTTTTGCGCGGAGAAGTGCCGCGAACCGAAACGACAGCGCTATTTGCCCGCCTTCGCTCCCCAAAGCTGCGCCAACCTCGCGTCGCGGCCGCAGCTCGTGCGGTAATACTTGTAGCGCACGGGATTCTTTAAGTAGTAATCCTGGTGGTAGTCCTCGGCCGGATAGAACTTGGTCGCCAGCAGGATTTCGGTGACGATGGGTTGCGGGAAGGGCTTGGTTTTTTGTACATCGGCCAACGACGATTGCGCCGCCTTCAACTGATCTTGGTCGAGCAGCGCACACTCAGTACTGGATGGCGTCGCAGCCGCGGGAAAACACGTTGTTTCGACGTTTCCTTGGGTCGGCGCGGCCTATAGCAACGAGGCGTGGGGAATGTGTGGCGACGCATCCGGATACGATGCAAGCGGTATTTTCAATGACAAATTCGGTACGTGCACTGGAACCTCGATGGCCGCACCTCACATCACTGGCTTGCTCGGTTTGGTGCATTCAGCCAACCCCTTACTGACTTATTCGGACGCGAACGCAATCGTACGAAATAGCGGCAATCTGGGCTATGGGGGGGGCGAACGTCGGCGCTGGGATATGGCGTGCCGAACGCGTACTCTGCCGCGGCCGCCGCTATTGCGACCAATCCTTCACGTCTAACTCCGTTTTATTCGTTTTATAGCGCGTCTCGGAGCGATTATTTTTACTCGGTCGTGCCCCAAATGGGGAGCGCTGCTATTCTCGGCACGCTGCGGCCCGGCAACGAGAGCTGAATGGGCAGTGGTTCCGGCTATAAACCTGTGGGCACGAGTGCTCCGGGTTCGTTTCCTGTGGTATGGTGGTGGGGCAACCAACCAAAGGCTCAGGTTTGGGTGTTCTCCACGCCTGTAAACCCATTGACGCCTTCAGTGCCGCTGGTGCCGTTGTTTCGTATGAGCTGGAAGTGTGGCGATTCATATTCGTCCCCAACGGTTTGTTCGTCGAACCCTGCGCACGTCGATACTGCTTACGCGACAAATCCGAGCGATGTGGCGAATTACGCGAACGTGGGTTATGTGCTTGATGGCGTCGAAGGATACACTTATTCAAAGTTCGCACCGAAGCCGTACGGCACAGTGCGCTTGTACCGCAAATACAACCCCGCACGTGACGACCATGCGATTTTCCCGGACATACCGTCGATCACAAGTGACATGGCCGCACGGGGCTATACCCAGAGCTCTGGAAACGCTTGGATTGGAGATATGTTTATCCTAACTACGGCTATCAGCCCACGGTTCAGTAGTAGTAGCGATATGTCGGCCAGAACCTTGCAGCGTCTCCGCCGAATGCTCGTGTGTGCGGTACTGACTGCTCTTGTAACCGCTGGCTCGGTGCATTCAGAGATTGCGTTCGCTCAGGTCACGTATTCAATCCCGGCATTTAGCGGACCTTACTCGCTTGGATTCGCAGAGGGGGCGGTACCGGGGTGCAGTGAGGCTGGTCATTTTCGCCCGCTTGACACCAGCATCGATGCAACATCGGTGACTTTCACGGTCAGCGCAAGTCGTCCGCCGCCCTGCCAGTCCATGCGTTTATTCGTTCCCCCACTTCCAGCTGGGATTTACTCCATTGAAACGCAGTTGGCAGACGGTCTGCCAACTGACTCCAATGTTCGTACGAACAGCAAAGGAACGCTAGCGGTTGAACCGTCTCCGCCTTCCATCCCAATATTCGCGCTCTTCGAGGCTAAAACAGCAACGTACTTTATTACGGCGAAGACCACCGAGCGTGACTCTCTACTCGCTCTCGGTTGGGTTGCTGCCGACATGGGATTTCGTGCATGGCCAGCGGACGGCCCCGCGCCGGATGCCGCGAAGCCCGTGTGTCGATTCTTCCACCCCGGGAAGCTGACTCACTTCTACGCGAATGAACAAGACTGTGCCACGCTTAAGTCCGCCGCCGAATTCGTTTACGAAGGCATCGCATTTCGCGCATTGCGGCCTTATGCGTCGCGTTGCAACTTAGGGACTCAACCTGTGAACCGGCTGTTTGACTCAATGCGCTCGAATCACCGATACACCGCATCTTCCGCAGCTATCACAACGATGTTGACTTTTTACCTGACCATGAACGAATCGATTGGTCCCTCTTCTGCGTTGTCAAAGTGGACTGATGAAGGCATCGCCTTCTGTTCGCCCACTACTGGATAGTCCGCGAGCGGCGTAATTCGTCGAGCATCCGAATGCTGTGGACTCGGCTGCCCCTCCGCAACCGGAATTCAGAAGCCTGATTCAAAAGAGTAATGCACAAACCAATATTCTCGCGACGCTAGTTAGCGTTAATTGGAGAAACGCGCGTTTGGAGCAATCGGACCCTACTGTCCAACATGCGCACCCCAAAGCTGGACAAGGCGCGCGTCGCGGCCGCAGCTCGTGCGGTAATACTTGTAGCGCACGGGGTTCTTTAAGTAGTAATCCTGGTGGTAGTCCTCGGCCGGATAGAACTTGGTCGCCAGCAGGATTTCGGTGACGATGGGTTGCGGGAAGGGCTTGGTTTTTTGTACATCGGCCAACGACGATTGCGCCGCCTTCAACTGATCTTGGTCGAGCGCAAAAATCGCTGTGCGATACGGTGAACCCACGTCGCAGAATTGCTGATTTTTTACCGTCGGGTCAATCGTGCGCCAGTAGTGATCGACCAACGCGCGGTAGGTGACTTTGGCCGGGTCAAATGCGATTTCTACGGCCTCCGCGTGCCCTGTGTTATTTGACGAGACTTGCTGGTACGTTGGGTTGGCCACCGTGCCGCCGATGTAGCCCGACGTGGTGGACACGACGCCAGGCACTTTGTCGAAATCCGATTCGACGCACCAGAAGCAGCCGCCGGCGAAGATGGCTTTCGCCAGCGCAGGCTTTGCGGCACTAGTTTGTGCGGTGGCGGTGTGCGACACCAGCGTCAACGTTGCTGCTAGCAGCATAGTGCGAAACAACGGGAGAGAAAACTTCATGGCGACCACTACTTTCAGGTTTGGATCAGAGGTTCAGACCGTCAGTCGTTCGGCGGCACGCGGCGCTTACACGCTATGCTCAACCCATGATTCGACTCACCAGAGCCCCCAACCTCGCGATGGCCACGCTGTGGGCGGACACGCTCACGCGCGCGGGCATTCGCGCGACTGTGCAACGCCTGTTTCTTGCGGGCGCAGCGGGTGAATTGCCGCCGGATCAATGCGCGCCTGAAATCTGGATTGAGGATGACGCGCAGATCGAGCGGGCGCGCGAGATCATGAACGATCTTCAAAACGTGCCGCAACGGCGCTGGTTTTGTGTGTGCGGCGAATTGATCGAGGGCGGATTTGAGCAGTGTTGGAGTTGCGGGGCGTTAATGCCGCAAGCGTCATAGCAAACCGCTAGTGGGAGCGGGCTTGCCCGCGATTGGCGCGCCGCAACAGAACAGATTGGATCGCAAAGACCTCTGCACAACGTAGCGAGAGCCCGTCAGGCTAGGCAAAAATTACTGAAAACACCGGAACGTACGTAGGTACGTGAGGATTTTTCGGTAATTTTTAACGACGCATCACGGGCTCGTAGTAGTTGTGCAGAGGCCTTTCGCAGCGGGTAATTCGCGGGCAAGCCCGCTCCTACAGAGCCAAACCCGCGACGTACTACTTCGTAATCGGCAATTCTTTTTCCGGCAAATGCAGTGCGTGTAACACAGCAATAGCGCCGTACGCATCATTCGCGGCGTAGAGCAATTGGCTTGACGTGAGTTCCGCGTTTGACCAGTTGGTGGTGCTGATGCGTTTTGATTTTTGAAAGCGCTGTTGCAACACCATCGCGACCGCGCTCTTTACGCCCACTTCGTTGCGATGGCCCACCTGCTTGAAGTAATGCGTCATGTCGAGCAGCGCACCGGGTTGCACGCCGAATTTTTTTTGAATGTGCCCGCGATCCGAGCGCAGCCCGAAGCCTACTTTCACCATCTGCTTCGATTGCAACAACGACATCAGAGCTTCGCGACATTCCGTGCGATGCACTTGAAAAATAAACGCACGCTCCAGCGTTGAAAACTGAACGACGTGCGGGCCAGTGGACGTTTCTCCCACGGCAAATGTGGGCTTGGATTCGGTGTCAAAACCGACGAAGCGGCGCGAAAGCAAATGTTCGGCGGCGGCGGCGGCTTGCGCCGCAGTGACCGGCACTTCAATTTGATCTAGCCGTAAACCAACGAACGCGGGCAGCGCGTCGATTTGCTCTTTTGTGGGAACGAGTGGCCGCGCCGAACGGGTTCGGCGCTGCGGCAGTAGCGGTTCTGGCGCGTGTGCCGTCGCCACGAGCGCAGCTTGGTGCGCACCATTTTTTCGTCCTAGAAACGGCACAAATTGCCGAAGCTTGTCGATAATGCTCATGCGTGTCGTGTCAGTCGGCACGCGCACTCAATCGCGCACATCGGCAACCGGATTAGCACCGAAATCCGCACGCGCCAAATACGTCAACACGCGCGCCGCACCGGCCTCTGGCGTGAGCAAATCACCATTGTTCTTGTATTCAACAAACGTCGCGTGGCTCGGAAAATCGGCGGGGTTGGTCGCGCGGATGTGCGCCTGCATATCTGTGTCGATGATTCCCGGCGCGAGCGAGCAGACTTTCGCGCCGTTGCTGCGCGCTGATTCTTCAAGCGCCACGCAGCGCGTGTAGTGATCCATTCCCGCTTTCACGGCGCTGTAAATCGATTGTGATGCCATGGCGCGGCGGCCGTTGCCCGACGAAATGTTGAGTACTCTTCTCGCGCCGGACCAATTTGCCGTGGCACGCAAAAACGCCGCGGTGAGTTGCATCGGCGCCTCAAGCCCGACGCGAAGCACGTTTGCAATGTCTGTCGAACTCGCATCCGCTAACGAACTGATTCGCGGCAACAGCGCGGCGTTGTTGATGAGTGTGGCGCTGTCGAATTCGTCGCCGAGAAACAAGCTCGACCACCGTGAAAGCTGCGCGCCTGCTGCCGCGCCGTCGACGAGATCGAGCGACCACTGGGCGAGCGTTGCGTCGTCTACGGTATCGACGAGGTCATTTAATTCTGGCTGGCTGTGCCGCGAAATGCACAGGAGCGTGTGGCCCGGTTGCAGCAATTGTTTGGCCATCGCGAGGCCCATGCCGCGAGATGCGCCGGTGAGGATGTACAGATGTTGTTTCATGGGCGCATCTTATCGCGCAGCCCGTGTTGAGCCCCCAACAGGCTACTTTTTCGTGGCGATTGCACCGCTCATCAGCAACGCCAACTCGGTGCCTTGCAATACGCGAATGCTGTTCTTCGAGGCGAATTGTTGCGCGGGAGCACTGAGCGGATTGAGCGCGACGTAGATGCCGAGATTCGCGTCTTCGCGGGTCATCGCAGTGGCGAGCTCGCGCAGCGCCTCCACGCCGTGTGCGGCGGCTTTCCAGCGCTTGCAGCAGACGAGGCTCACGCGACCTTCCTTTTGGATCCGAAGTTCCGCGCCGTCTTTGGCGTACACGGTAGTCGTGAAGCCTGCGTTGCGATACGCCGATTCAATGGCGGTTGTGAAATCGCGGCCGGACATGGCTGCCACGGATTCGAGCGTCGCCTCGATCTTCGCGGGGTTCGGCGCACGCATTTGCCGCCACAGGGCTATCGAGCCGATCACTGCAAACGGCAGGCCGGAGAGCGCGCCGACCACCGCGAAGCGCACTGGGAAAAAGTTGTAGCAAACGGCGCCAACGGCCACGGCCAACGCGAAACTGATCCACCACGGCGAACGCAGCAGCACCGCGAACAACGATTTTTCCGACATCTTTAGCTGCACAACCCACTCCCACAAAGCAAGGCCGCGTTTGTACCACGGCGAGAAATTTGCGGGGCGACGCGGCGGGCGGGCGAGGGAGACGGCGGCTCGCATATTGGTGTTTTAGCCTTAATGGCTTTTTTGCTTAAACGACCGCCAGGCGGTCGTTTAAGCTAATTTAGGTAAATAGTCGATATGTAGAGAAAATTACTCGAAATGACCGTATAGCTGTCGTTTGAGCATTAAAGCTGTTACGCCGCTTTATGCTCATGCACTTGAATCGTCACAGTTCGTACCTATAATTAGCACTCATCAGGGGCGAGTGCTAACAATCGGATTTTCGTTGGTTAGCGCTTGCTACGCTCCACCGCCAAATTTGGCTGCGAAGCCTTCCCGCCGACTCGACTCAATGCGAAACGCGGGCCCTTCGATTTCAAACTCAGAACCAGTTCAAGGAGAACTATTCATGTCATTGAAACTTCGCCCCCTGCACGACCGTGTAATCGTTAAGCGTCTTGAAGAAGAGCGTAAGACCGCCTCCGGCATCGTGATCCCTGACACCGCCACCGAAAAGCCTGATCAAGGCGAAGTGTTGGCGGTGGGCCCAGGCAAGCGCGACGACAGCGGCAAGCAAAACGCGCCAGACGTCAAAGTCGGCGACAAAGTTCTCTTCGGCAAATACGCGGGTCAAACCGTCAAAGTTGACGGCGACGAACTGCTCGTCATGCGCGAAGAAGACATCATGGCCGTCGTGCAAAAGTGACGCAAACGTCCAACCGCGTCGTCGCATCGCGACGCGCGATTGGAAACGGTTGCGTCATCCTCGCGAATGCGGGGATCCAGTGCGTCACCCACGCGTAGCGCACTCACAAGATTTCAAACATTTACGGAGTAATTCATCATGGCAGCAAAAGACGTAGTATTTGGCGGCGAAGCCCGCGCTCGCATGCTCGAAGGCGTGAACATTCTCGCCAACGCAGTTAAAGTCACCCTCGGCCCTAAGGGGCGTAACGTAGTGCTCGAGCGCTCGTTCGGTGCCCCAACCGTCACCAAAGACGGCGTATCGGTTGCGAAAGAAATCGAACTCAAAGACAAACTGCAAAACATGGGCGCTCAGCTCGTGAAAGAAGTTGCGTCGAAGACGTCCGACAACGCCGGTGACGGCACCACGACCGCTACGGTTCTGGCTCAGGCGATTGCACGCGAAGGCTTCAAATACGTAGCCGCCGGCATGAACCCAATGGACCTGAAGCGCGGTATCGACAAAGCGGTTGTCGCTATCGTCGCCGAGCTGAAAAAAGCCTCCAAAGCCACCACGACCAACAAAGAAATTTCGCAAGTCGGCTCGATCTCGGCCAACAGCGACGAGTCGATCGGCAAGATCATTGCTGACGCGATGGAAAAAGTCGGCAAAGAAGGCGTGATCACCGTTGAAGACGGCAAGTCCCTCGAAAACGAACTCGACGTCGTTGAAGGCATGCAGTTCGACCGTGGCTACATCAGCCCGTACTTCATCAACAACCCAGACAAACAACTGGCGTTGATGGACAACCCGTACGTTCTCCTGCACGACAAAAAAATCTCGAACATTCGCGATCTGCTGCCAGCCCTCGAGCAAGTCGCCAAAGCCGGCCGTCCGCTCCTCATCATCGCTGAAGAAGTTGATGGCGAAGCGCTCGCAACCTTGGTTGTGAACAACATCCGCGGCATCCTGAAAACTGTCGCTGTTAAAGCCCCAGGCTTCGGTGATCGTCGTAAAGCTATGCTCGAAGACATCGCCATCCTGACCGGCGGCACCGTGATCTCCGACGAAGTTGGCCTCAAGCTCGAAGGCGTCACGCTGGCTGACTTGGGCTCCGCTAAGAAGATCGAAGTTGGCAAAGAGAACACCACGATCATCGACGGCGCTGGCAAAGAAGACCTGATCAAAGGTCGCGTTGCTCAAATCCGCAAACAAATCGAAGAAGCGACCAGCGACTACGACAAAGAAAAACTGCAAGAGCGCGTTGCCAAATTGGCCGGCGGTGTTGCACTGATCAAAGTTGGCGCTGCAACTGAAGTCGAAATGAAAGAGAAAAAAGCCCGCGTTGAAGACGCGCTGCACGCAACCCGCGCAGCCGTTGAAGAAGGCGTTGTGGCCGGCGGCGGCGTAGCCCTGCTTCGCGCACGTCAAAACGCAGGTGCGATCAAAGGCGACAACGCCGATCAAGAAGCCGGCATCAAACTCGTGCTCAAAGCGATCGAAGCGCCCCTGCGCGAAATCGTGGCTAACGCCGGTGGCGAGCCAAGCGTTGTCGTTAACGCAGTGTTGGCAGGCAAAGGCAACTTCGGCTTCAACGCAAGCAACGACACCTACGGCGACATGCTCGAACTCGGCATCCTCGACCCAACCAAAGTCACGCGCATGGCACTGCAAAACGCAGCGTCAGTCGCAGGCTTGCTGCTCACGACTGAAGCCATGATCGCTGAAGCGCCGAAAGACGAATCGGCTGGCGGCGGCATGGGCGGCGGCGGTGGTATGGGT
>JBEBJR010000084.1:0-2577 GCA_040079845.1 Casimicrobium sp.
GACAAGCGGTTCGCCGCCCTTGCGCTGTCGGATGCGCGGTACAGTTAAGCGCTTCATCGGCGATGGCGTGGGGTTGGCGCGGCTGGTGGAAACCGGCATCGTGAGCGTTTTTGGCGTCGTGGACATGGGCTGACGCCTAGCGACTAAACGAGCCGTGCAAAAGCAGGAACCGGCCGTAAGTCGATAATATTTGACTCAATGTTAAATATAGCTAACATCAAGTCCGAATCATATAACATGGAGTCTCAAAATGTCATTCCGCGAAAAAATTCATTGGGTTGCACTGGTCGGGCTGGTTCTTGGCTTTGGCTGGTATTTCCTGTCCTATCCTTGGGCCATAGCCAACACCCAGGCTGGCGTTTGGGCGGCGGTCGGGATGTTGATCCCGGTCACGATCATTTTCTTGATCCCGATGATCGCCGGGACCGCCTATTTCGCAATCCGCACACCCAAAGAAGCCAATCTGAAAGAGGATGAGCGGGAAAAGGTCATTCACCTGAAAGGCACCCATGCCGCCTATTATCCGCTGGTGCTCGGTATCTGGGCCAATGTCTTCGCGCTGGTCAACGGGCTCAGCTTTGGCTGGTCGGTAAACATATTGATGGCGACGCTGGTTCTGGCAGAATTGATCCGCGTTGGCGCGCAGCTATATTATTATCGCCGGGGGTATTGAGCGATGCCAAGCCTGCCATTCAGCAACGAAATCCGGACATTGCGTTTCTTGTCGGGCGAAATGACCCAGGGCGATCTGGGTGATCGTGTCGGGGTAACGCGCCAGACGATTGCCGCGATCGAGCAGGGCAAATACTCGCCGTCGCTGGAGGTCGCGTTCCGCATCGCGCGTGTGTTTGATAAGCCGTTAGAGGCTGTGTTCACTTGGACCGAACACGCGGACTAAAGCCAGTGCTGTAAAGGCACCGGGGGCCGGTCATAGTGGTTGCTCCCCAGCGCCTATGACCGGACCTGAATTTTCACTATTTCGGTGAAAGCACCATCAGCATTTGGCGGCCTTCAAGCCGGGGATAGGCCTCGACCTTGGCTGTCTCGTTCATATCCTCTGCCACGCGTTGCAACAGGATCATGCCCAACTGCTGGTGCGACATTTCGCGGCCACGGAAACGCAAAGTGACTTTCACCTTGTCGCCCTCACCGATGAATTCGGTGATCTTTTTCATTTTGGTTTTGTAATCGTGATCGTCGATATTCGGGCGCATTTTGATCTCTTTGATCTCTTGCGTCTTCTGGCTCTTACGGGCGAGATTGGCCTTTTTCTGTGCCTCGAATTTGAATTTTCCGACGTCCAGATATTTGCAGACCGGTGGATCAGCATTGGGAGAGACTTCAACTAGGTCCAGCCCAACTTCGGCGGCCTGTGCTATTGCTTCGCGGGTGTATAAAACGCCGATGTTTTCGCCATCTTGATCGATCACCCGCACTTTTTCACTGGTGATATATTCATTAAAGCGTGGGCCACTTTTTACTGGGGGCGTCAGACTGCGGCGTGACGATGGAACAGCGATAGCAAATACTCCTAAATTGATGTTGCGCGGCGCTTAGCGCGATTCTGTTAACAATGCTAGGGTGTGGGTGTTGCCGCACCGTTTTTGTCCACGGGCGTTGCATTGCTGCCACGGGGTTGGCCTAAGAGATCAACCGCACCACCGCTGCTATCCCCGCTATCCCAAGGATGATCCCCACCAACGTCCGCCACACCGGCTCGCTGACTTTACCAAACGCCAACTCGCCCAATCGCGTGCCGATATACAAAGCCGGATAGAACAATGCTGACAGCCACAACAGATGCAGATTGGCCGTGCCAATGGCAAACGAGGCAATGCTGCCCGCAATGGCGGTGGCAAAAAACACCATCAGCATCGATCCGCGCGCCACCGCAGGCGGCAGTTTCCTACGCATATAATAAGGCACCACCGGCGGCCCGGGCATCGAGGCAAAGCCGGTCAGCACACCAGCGGCAAGCCCCGTGGCCCATGTTTCCTTGCGTCCGGGAACCGCCGCTTCCTTGGCGGGAATAAACATCAGCCCGAACGCCGCAATCGCCAGCAAGGCAATCGACACCCGCGCCACATCGGCGGGAGTGACCGAAAGCAACCACACCCCAAAGGGCGTCGCGAGCACGGCCGCAATTGCAATCGGAATCGCCGTCTCCCGCTCCCCATCGGCCAATATCCGCTTCAAGCCAATTGGTCCTGCGAGCAATTGGAGCAAGATGGAGATCACCACCGCTTGCACCGGCTCCACGATAAGCCCGAGCAACGGCACAAGGATGATGGCCAAACCAAAACCAGTCAGACCACGCACAACCGATGCGCCGAATACGAGTGCGAGCGCGACGACGAAAGTCGCGAGGTCAAATCCGCCGAGCAAACTGGTCCAACTCATGGCTTGAGCGTTACCAGCCACGCATCCGGCATCGCGCCATAGCGCAGCGGCAATATACTCGTGCCAAGGCCTGCGCCAACCACGACAGTTTGCCCGGCATCATCTATCAGGCCGCAAGCAAAGCGGTCACCAAACCGCGAAACATAGCTGATGGCGCCGATCAACGGCAGAACGATC
>JBEBJR010000085.1:0-2568 GCA_040079845.1 Casimicrobium sp.
ACATAAGTCATTGGTCGAGTTCTCCCCAGCGTGGCGTGTTTTGTTGCGCTACGCCTATTGTGCCTAGCACCGTTAAGTCAACGGGGGAAATCTCCTAAGGCTTCAAATTTCTCTATAACAGGCACGTGCTTCGGCGGGCGGCCCGCGACGTGGGGGGATGGCGGTTAGTTGAAACACAAACGCGCCCTCGCCTGCCGGAATGGTCACGCTGTCGCCCATCTTCGCCTCGACACTCGATTTTTCAACGCGCCTACCGTTCAGCCGGACATGGCCCGCAGCGATCAAAGCTTGCGCCAGGCTGCGCGACTTTGTCAGGCGCAGATGCCAGAGCAGCTTATCAATACGCAGCGAAGTCAGCGCCAAGCCTAGCCGCCCAATTTATCCCGAAGCGCCGCCAGTTGCAGCGCCAGTGCGGATGGAGCCGCCGGTGGTTCGGCTTTGCGTTGTGGAGGAGCGGACTGCGCCGAGGGCTTGCGTGCGCCATTTGGCTTGCGGTCACCTCGGGGCTTTGCGTCCGTTCGGGGTTTGTCGTTGCGGGCATGCTGCGGCTTTGCATTGCGAATGCCGACCCAGCGCCAGTGGGTTAGTTTGATGGGTTCGATGGCGACTGGTTCGACGACAACGTCCGGTTCGGCCAGCTCACCGGGTTCCACTGCAGGCTCTGCGTTGGCTTCGACTGCGACTTCTGCCGCTACCGGCGCGTCAGTCACTTCAACCGCTTCATCAACCTTAGCCACCGCATGCTTAAACCCTGCATCGCGCATCAAAGCATTCAGCCCCTCTTCGCTAAGCCCCAATGACGTTGCAAACGCCATATCCATGGCAAATTCGGTTTGCACGCCACGCGCTTCATGCGCTTTTTTTATCACCCGCTCGGCCAAATCGATGCGGACATATTCATTGCCGATTTTCCGGTAGCCCGCATTGCGGCAATCCGCCGCCGAGGCAAAACTCCACTCTTTCAGGTGAACCGCGCTTTCGGGTGGCAGATTGGCCATTGGCGTTTCGTTGACCGCAGCAAACAAAGCCGCGCGCCAGCGCGTCGCCGCCGGTTTCAAGATTGCGTGGTGATAGACGTCCAGCGCACCAAAGACGATTCCCGCCTTACGCGCCGCGCCGCGTGCTTCTTTCGGCAAAGCTTGCAACGTATCCGCCAAAAATTGTCGTCCGGCGATCCCGCCAGAATCGGCCAGCCGCGCCGCCAATGCGCGCACAATCCCATCGGTCGCAGCATCGGACGCCAGCTGGTTCA
Organism: Casimicrobium sp.; assembly: GCA_040079845.1. Classification (GTDB taxonomy): domain Bacteria; phylum Pseudomonadota; class Gammaproteobacteria; order Burkholderiales; family Casimicrobiaceae; genus Casimicrobium. Next base: position 1,253 of record JBEBJR010000085.1, read on the forward strand.
ACGCCATCAGGCCACCCATATTCTTAGCAAGCTGCACCTGAATCCACGCCTCGGCGCGGTCCGCAATGGCGCGCAACGCTTCGCCTTCAAGGCCCGCGACGGCGCGCGCAGGCTTAAACAAAGGCTGCATCAACGTGCGCCCCTTGGCCAAATGCCCCAACAACGCGCCGTTCCAGAACAACGCTGGCCGCCCCTCATTATCCTTTTCCAGTGCGAATTCTTCGTTGTCGGCCATTGCCACTGCCTTTGCCTTTTCTTTCAAATATGCTGCCAGATGCCTCTCGGCTGCTGCAAGTAATAGTTTCCGTTCGCCTACCCGCGCCGCCGGGTCAACGCGAAAGGTGAAACCATCGAGTTCGCCGATATGTTCGCCATCGACAAAAACCTGATTGTCGCCATCCACTTCAACCGGCACCAAGTCGCTATCCTTTGCGCCTTTGCGCAGCAGCATCGAGGTGCGGCGATCAACAAAGCGTTGCCGCAAGGCATTGTGCAGCGCGTCGGATAGTTTCTCCTCCAGCGCGCGCGTACGTTCCGCCATTGCCGCTGGATCGGCAACCCAATCGGCGCGGTTGGCGATATAGGTCCATGTCCGCACCGCCGAAATACGCGCCGATAAAGTGGCGATATCGCCTTGAATGGTATCGAGCCTGCTGATTTCGCCCGCGACATATTGGTGCGGCAGAACCGCGCCGGTCCCCAAATGCTGCCAAAGCGCCGCGACAAAACGGCTGTGATGCTCCGCCCCCATCTGCCGAAAATCAGGCAGGCTGGCGACTTCCCACAACCGCGCGACCGATTTTGGTCCGCCCAGCATCCGGCGCACTTCGTCCATATCCGCTAGGCGTTTGAGCACCGCCAAATCGACTGCCTCTGGCGCAGCGCGCAAAGGCGGACCTTTGGGTTTGGCTTCCATATCCTGTATCAACGTCGCTAAATTATCAAAGCGCGGGCGGCTTTCGCGCCAGTACATCCAGTCGAGATCGGGGAAGTGGTGCTCCTCAATCGCGCGGACTTCTTCGGGATCCATTTCGCTGCCCTGCCCCGCCAGCGTGCCGAAGGTGCCGTCGCGTTGATGTCGACCCGCGCGCCCTGCAATCTGCGCCATTTCGGCGAAACTCAACCGGCGGGTTCGGTTGCCGTCAAATTTCGAAAGCCCTGCAAATGCAATATGATGCACATCAAGATTAAGACCCATTCCAATTGCATCGGTGGCGACCAAATAGTCCACCTCGCCCGATTGAAACATCGCCACCTGTGCATTACGGGTGCGCGGCGACAGCGCGCCCATGACCACAGCTGCTCCCCCGCGCAGA
>JBEBJR010000048.1:0-14331 GCA_040079845.1 Casimicrobium sp.
CGGCCCCGCGCCGCATCTTCGTCACCACCGCACTGCCCTACGCCAACGGCAAGTTTCACCTCGGCCACATGATGGAGTACATCCAGGCCGACATTTGGGTGCGATTCCAACGAATGCGCGGCCACGAAGTGCATTGGGTCTGCGCCGACGACACGCACGGCGCGCCGATCATGATTGCCGCAGAAAAAGCAGGCAAAACGCCACAAGATTTCGTGGCCGAAATCGCGGCCACGCGCAAAGAATATCTCGACGGATTCAACCTTTCGCTCGATAACTGGCACTCCACCGATTCGCCTGACAACGTGGAACTTGCGCAAGATATTTATCGCAAGCTTAAGGCGTCGGGGTTTATCGCGACCAAAACCATCGACCAGTTTTACGATCCAGTCAAAGGCATGTTCTTGCCAGATCGCTACATCAAAGGCGAATGCCCGAAGTGTGGCGAGAAAGACCAGTACGGCGATTCGTGCGAGAAATGCGGCGCGGTGTACGCGCCGACGGACTTAAAAAATCCGTACTCAACCCTTTCAGGCGCCACGCCGGAAATGCGCTCCAGCGAGCACTTTTTCTTCAAACTTTCAGATGCGAAGTGCGTGGAATTTTTGCGCGAATGGACCGAGGGTTTGGATCGCCACGGCAAGAAGCGCCTGCAATCAGAAATCATCGCCAAGACCAAAGAATGGCTCGGCGAAGACGGCAAGATGGGCGACTGGGATATTTCGCGCGACGCGCCCTATTTCGGCATCCCGATTCCTGATGAGCCGGGCAAGTTCTTTTACGTATGGCTTGATGCTCCGGTCGGCTACCTCGCGTCGCTGAAAAATTACTTCGCGAGCGGCAAAGCGGCGGCCAACGGCGAGAAACGAAGCTTCGCCGAATTTATGGCGGCGGACGACACCGAGCAGATTCATTTCATCGGCAAAGACATCGTCTACTTCCACGTGCTCTTCTGGCCCGCGATGCTGAAATTCGCGGGCTACAAAGTGCCGGACAGCGTGAACGTGCACGGCTTCATCATGGTCGGCGGCGAGAAGATGAGCAAGAGCCGCGGCACCGGCATTGACCCGCTCAAATATCTACAAATCGGCATGAACCCCGAATGGCTGCGCTACTACATCGCCGCCAAGCTCAACGCCAACGTAGAAGATCTGGACTTCACCGCCGAAGATTTCATGGCGCGCGTGAATTCTGATTTGATTGGTAAGTACGTCAATATTGCGAGTCGGTGCGCCGGGTTTATCGCCAAGAAATTTGATGGTGTGCTCAGCGTCGAGGAAGACGACGAGAGCATGGCGTTGAAAAACTCAACATATGGCGCGCTCACCGAAATTGCTGACTTGTACTCAGCGCGCGAGTTCGGTAAGGCTATTCGCAAAATTATGGAATTGGCCGACGAGGCCAACCAATACGTTGATCGTCACGCGCCGTGGGCACTTGCCAAAGATGAAACTAAGTCGCGCGAATTGCACATCGTGTGTACGACTGCGCTTGGACTGTTCCGCAACCTGACTGTGATGCTCGCGCCAGTGCTACCAGCACTCGCCAAGCAGGCGAGTGAAATGCTCAACATTCCGTTGGATCGTTGGGACGCAATTAGCGTGAATTTGCCGTCTAATCACAAGATTCGTCCGTACAAACACCTCATGACCCGCGTAGAAGAAAAGCAACTAGACGAACTCTTCGGTCTGCTGCCCGACGCCTCTAGCAAAACTACAACAGCAGCGCAGCCCGCAGCGACCGCCCCCGCCAAAGCAGCAGCAAAATCCAAAGCCCCCGATCCCACGCCCGAGGATTGCATCAGCATCGACGATTTCACGAGAGTGGATCTGCGCATCGCAAAAATCGTCAACGCCGAACACGTTGAAGGCAGCGATAAATTGCTTCGCCTTACGCTAGACGTTGGCGAGACGGATGAAGCCGGCCAGCCGAAACTACGCAATGTGTTCTCAGGCATCAAGTCGGCTTACGCGCCGGAAACGCTCATCGGCCAACACACCGTGCTTGTTGCCAATCTGGCTCCACGCAAAATGAAGTTTGGTGTTTCCGAAGGCATGGTACTTGCTGCATCTGCTAAAGATGATAAGAATGACACCGGGCTCTATATTCTCAACCCGCATAGCGGTGCCCGAGCGGGAATGAAAGTAACGTAGCTTTATGTTTGGAACTCGCACGGTCTTCGAGCAAGATAAATACAAAGTCAGAAGGGCCAGTTCGCGCGACGCGCCCGTCGTGTCCGCGTTGACCAAAGGTGATTGGTCCGAGCGCGTTGCGATCTCGCAGCGCCGCCGAAACGACAACCCGACGCAGATTGCCGACGACCTACGCGCCGGCGGTGGATTGGTGCTCTATCGCGGTAGCTTGCCCGTTGCGGCGCTGTCCTACGTGCCGGCGCGCGACGGTAGCTGGGAGCTGCGTCGCCTCGGAGTGACTCGCACGTTTTCGGGTCGCGGCTTCACGACCTTACTCGTTAGCACGCTTGAGAGCCTCGCGAGAAAGGCCGAGGTTCGCTCGATTCGAATTCCTGTCGACACCTATGCGCCGCAATACAAAGCCTATTTCGAAAAAATTGGCTTTAGCGTGGAGGCAGATCGCACCTTTTCCACCGTATTCGCAGCGGCGATGCAACCCATCCTGATGCGCAAACTGGTCGCGTAAGTAAAGTCTCGAAACGCGATGCTCAGTCTGGCGTTTCGCCCCCGGCTCGCCACGGAACTCGCGCAGTATTCCGTCGATAAGTTTCGCGCCGACGCCCTCGCGGGGCTTACTGTCGGCATTGTGGCGGTGCCTTTGGCGATGGCGTTTGCCATTGCAAGCGGCGTATCACCTGAACAGGGGCTAATCACCGCCGTCATCGCCGGGCTCATCATTTCCGCGCTGGGTGGCACACGGCTTTGTGTCGGCGGCCCCACGGGCGCATTCATCGTCGTGCTCTATTCAATTCTCAGCAAATACGGCTGGGCGAACTTGATGATTTGCACGATGATGGCGGGCGTCATCCTGGTCGTCATGGGCATGGCAAAACTCGGCGTGTTGATTCGCTTTGTGCCCAACTCGGTCATCATCGGCTTCACCAACGGCATTGCGGTGCTCATCGCACTTTCGCAGATTAAGGATTTTTTCGGGCTGCCCATCCTAAAAATGCCGGGAGAATTCTTCGGCATCATCAAGGCGTTAGCCGCTGCGTTGCCGGAAATGCATTGGCCGTCGTTGCTCCTTGCGCTCGCATGTTTTACGTTCCTGAAAGTTTGGCCCGCGCGGCTCTCACGCTACGTTCCATCGCCTTTTTTGGTACTTATTTTCTCGACATTGATTGCGCTGGTGTTTGATACCGGCATCGCCACCATCGGATCCAAATTCGGAGAAATCAAGGCAACGGTGCCGATGCCCCAAATGCCCACCATCACACTGGAACAACTGGGCAGCCTCATTCCGCCCGCACTCACCATCGCCCTGCTCGCTGCAATCGAATCGCTGCTCTGCGCGGTCGTAGCGGACAAACAAACAAATGACCGCGCAGACCCGAACCAAGAACTCGTCGCGCAAGGTTTGGCGAATATTGTGTCGCCACTGTTCGGTGGATTAGCCGCAACCAGTGCGATGGCGCGCACCAGCGCCAATATCAAAAACGGCGCTGCAACGCCCGTGTCTGGCTGCATTCACGCGTTGACCGTATTGCTTGTGCTTTTAGTAGCGAGTCCGCTCGCGAAACACGTGCCGCTTCCGGCGCTTGCGGCCATTTTGATGTGGGTAGCGTTCAACATGGGCGATTGGCACGAATTCGCAGCGATGCGGAGATACACACCGCTCCGAAACGCCACGCTCGTCAGCACCTTTTTGCTCACCGTTTTGTTCGACCTCACCATCGCCGTAGAAGTCGGCATGGTGCTGGCAACGTTGCTGTTGATTAAACGCCTCACCGAAGCCGCAACGGTGCAGACCATCGACAACCTCGCCAAAGATGCCGACGCGCCGCCGATGCCTTTGCCACCAGGCACCACCGCGCTTCGGCTGCGTGGCGCACTGTTTTTTGGCGTAGTGGATCGTCTTGAAGCGGGTTTCGACGCACTGCCGAAATCGTCCATCGTGGTGCTCGATTTTCTTGAGGTGATTTACCTCGACTCAACGGCATTGGAATCGATTCGGCGCTTCGGAGAAACATGCCGCACGCGCAACATTGAAGTAATTATTTTCGGCCTCGGCACGCAGCCACGCTCGTTGTTTAACCGCACGGGGCTTGATGAATTCTTTGGCGTTGAGCGCGTCGTTGAGACGCGTCGTCAAGCACTTGATCTGGTGATCTGGCGCAACATTCAACGTCAAATTCAGCCTGTCAATACCGTCGATCGGAACGCAGTTTGAACCGCGATGCCTAGGGTGGTTGTGCTGTTTTTCAAGTGCGGACGATCAAAAAAATAGATGCTACAACTCGCTTGAAACCTAGCCACAGGCACTCACTTTCGGTGGTATGAGCGCTGCATACTTTTCAGCGCAATCACCCCTGAAAGGAAACTGACTATGACTGGCTTTATTCGATTGAATGGCGTTCCCACCGCGCGTTGGGCACCTTTCGCTTCTCACGTTCGTAACGCTGCTGAGATTGAGCGCGCTCTGGGCTCGCTCGCTGCACAAGTGTGCGGCAATGAAGCAACGGCAGCCGCCGAACTGCGCGCCGACGTGCGTGAAACTGCGGCGGCCTACGTCGTACAGATTGATGTGCCAGGCGTTAGCAAAGAAGACATTACCGTCGACGTTGATGAGAAATCACTGCGCGTCGAAGTCGCGTTCAAACGTGAAACCGTCGAAGGTGAAACGCAAGTGCTGAGCGAGCGCACCAGCGGAGCCGCAACGCGTGCGTTCCGTCTGCCGCAAGCCGTCGATGCGGACGCGGCAACGGCTCGCCATGAGCACGGCGTATTGACGCTAACGCTGCCAAAGAAAAACGCGGCAGCACAAAAGCGGCTGGCGATTAACTAAGAAAAGTTAAGCGCTGACCTCCTTGCGCTTGCTGCGTTTGAGCAGTGGCGCAAGGAATTTTGCGGTGTGTGACGCCGCGACGGTTGCGACGGCTTCTGGCGTGCCTTGCGCGACCACCATGCCGCCGCCACCGCCGCCCTCTGGGCCCATGTCAATCATCCAATCGGCGGTTTTAATCACATCCAAATTGTGTTCGATCACAACGACCGTGTTGCCATGATCGCGCAGGCGATAAAGCACTTTGAGTAACAAATCAATGTCCGCGAAGTGCAGGCCCGTGGTCGGTTCGTCAAGAATGTAGAGCGTGTTTCCAGTGTCGCGTTTTGAAAGCTCCAACGCGAGCTTGACGCGTTGCGCTTCGCCGCCTGATAGCGTGGTGGCGGACTGGCCGAGACGGATGTAGCCCAGGCCGACTTCGAACAACAAATTTACTTTCGCGGCAATCGCGGGCACCGGCTGGAAGAAATCGCGTGCGACTTCGACTGTCATTTGCAGCACTTCGGAAATGTTCTTGCCGCGATACTGAACGTCGAGCGTTTCGCGGTTATAGCGCTTACCGTGACAGACGTCGCACTCCACGTAAACGTCCGGCAAAAAGTGCATTTCCACCTTGATCATGCCGTCGCCTTCGCATGCCTCGCAGCGCCCGCCTTTCACGTTGAACGAGAAGCGGCCCGGCTCGTAGCCTCGCTCGCGCGCCTGCGGCGTTTGTGCGAAGAGGTCGCGGATTGGCGTGAACAGACCTGTATACGTCGCAGGATTGGAGCGTGGTGTGCGACCAATCGGGCTTTGGTCTACGTTGATCACTTTATCGAACGCGTTTAGGCCGTCAATGCCCGCGTGCGGCGCTGGCTCTTGCAAACTTCCGTAGATTTTCTTGGCGGCGGCACAATACAACGTGTCGTTGACGAGCGTTGACTTCCCCGACCCCGACACACCTGTAACGCAGGTGAGTAGTCCGACAGGAATCGATACGTCAACGTTCTTCAGATTGTTGCCACGCGCGCCACGAATAGTGATCTGCTTGTCCGCGTCTGGCGCAATACGTTTCTTTGGCAATGCGATTTGCATCGCACCGGACAGATACAAACCCGTCAGCGATGTCTTCGACTTTTTGATGTCTGCTGGCTTACCGTGCGCGATGATTTCACCGCCGTGAATGCCAGCGGCAGGCCCGAGATCAATCACGTAATCGGCGCTCATGATCGCATCTTCGTCGTGTTCAACCACGATTACGGTGTTGCCTAAATCGCGCAAATGCTTGAGGGTTTCGAGCAATCGATCATTGTCGCGTTGATGCAAACCGATCGACGGTTCATCAAGCACGTACATCACACCGGTGAGGCCCGAGCCGATCTGCGAAGCGAGGCGAATGCGCTGCGCTTCACCGCCTGAGAGCGTTTCGGCGCTGCGATCGAGCGACAAATAGTCCAAGCCCACGTTGTTCAAAAAACCCACGCGATTACGAATTTCCCAGACGATGCGCTCGGCAATTTTTTGCTTCGCGCCTGTGAGTTTTAAGTTCTCAAAAAACTTGGCCGTATCGAATAGCGCTAACGCACTCACGGCGTAAATCGGCACGCCGCCCACCATTACAAATCGCGCTTCGCGACGCAGGCGCGCGCCTTCGCAATCGGGGCATGGCCGACGGCTCATGTATTTCGACAATTCCTCGCGGACCGCGCTCGATTCTGTCTCGTGATAGCGGCGACGAAAATTCGGAAGCACGCCCTCGAATGGATGTTTGCGCTTTTGGATGACGCCTTTTTCGCTGACGTAATCAAACTCGATCACGTCTTCGCCACTTCCGAAAACGACCGCGTTGCGCGCCTCTTCGGACAGTTCGCCAAAGGGTTGCTCGATATTGAAACCGTAGTGCGCGGCCAGCCCTTGCAGCATTTGAAAATAAAAGATGGTGCGGCGATCCCAACCTTTGATTGCACCGCTCGCTAGAGAAAGCTCTGGATGCGCAACGATGCGCGTGGGCTCGAATTCGTCGATTTCTCCCAAGCCGTCGCAGCTCGGGCAAGCACCCATCGGCGAGTTAAACGAAAACAAGCGTGGCTCAAGCTCCGACAACGAATAGTCGCAAATCGGACACGCGAACTTGGTCGAAAACAAATTCGATTCCGGTTTGTCTTCCGGCGCATCCATCTTCACGACCAACGCGCGACCGTTGCCCAAACGGCACGCCGTCTCGAACGATTCGGCCAATCGCTGCTTAGCATCCGGCCGCACTTTAATGCGATCTACCACTACTTCAATCGTGTGTTTGTGATTTTTATGTAGCTTGGGCGTAGGTTCAAGCTCGGTCACCTCGCCGTTGATCCGAACCCGCGTAAAGCCCTTGGCCTTCAATTCGATAAAGAGCTCAATGTGTTCGCCTTTGCGATCCGTCAACACCGGCGCGAGCAGCATGACTCGCGTCTCTGCCGGGTACGCCAATACCGAATCGACCATCTGCGAAATCGTCTGCGACGAGAGCATGATTTCAGGATGATTCGGGCAATACGGATCGCCGACACGCGCATACAGCAAGCGCAAGTAATCGTGAATCTCCGTCACCGTGCCGACGGTCGAGCGCGGGTTATGGCTCGTCGCTTTTTGTTCGATGGCGATGGCCGGGGCTAGACCTTCGATGAGGTCAACATCCGGCTTATCCATCATCTGCAAGAACTGCCGCGCATACGCCGACAGTGACTCGACATAGCGACGCTGCCCTTCTGCATACAAAGTGTCGAACGCTAACGAGCTTTTGCCAGAACCAGACAACCCGGTGATCACCACCAGCTTGTGCTTGGGGATGTCGATGTTGATATTTTTGAGATTGTGCGTGCGCGCTCCACGCACCCGAAGAAAATCCATGCCCACGCTTAATCCAGTAATGCCAACAACGCCCGCGAAGGGCAACCCGGCATTATGACCCGCAGCCGGATTTAACGCGCTGTATTACGTGCGGCTAGCGCAAGCATCAACGCGGCGCTAAGTCCTGCAAGAACGCTGCGGTCGCGCTGCGAGCCGCTGGCAGCGTGATCAACGTATGTGGTGCACCGGGAATCAAGACTATGGTTGCGCGCTTGTGATCTCTCAGCGCTTCGCCGCAATGCCCCTTTGCACTCGCATTGCTGACCCAGCTATTCGATTGCGAAAAATAGGGATCAACGGTGCTCATCACGTTAAGCACGGGTTTGTCTGGGTCGATGGCGTTCTTTGGGCTTTCGACGAAATAATTGTCTTCGCAGCTCCATGAATAAATGATCCGGCCCGCGAATTCCTTGCCGCTGTAGCGCGCCACGGCCACCGCGCCCTCGCTGGTGCCCGCGAGGACTATGCGCGAAGCATCGGCCCACGTCGCCTGCTTAACCGCCGCAAGCGCCGCAGTGATCTCTGCACCGCGCAATGCATGAAGTTTTTCGTAAAAATCCTTGTCGACGGGTGACGAATAAGTCGCGCGATCAGCGAGCGCAAAAGAATCTGGCGCAACACTGGCTACGCCCAAACTCGCGAGCCATACCTGCCAATCCGCAATGGCTTTCAGTCGCAAACCCGAAGACCCATGCAGAAACACAACCACGGGCACACGCGCTTTGGTCGCCGGCGCGTCCGCCCATTTGCCCACGAACACCGCGCCGCCTGTTGCGGCGGCGGGCAAGACCACTGCGGCTTGCGTAACTGCTGCTGTGAGCGAGTGCTCGGTGTGTTGCATCGCGCCCGACTTTATCGCACCCTTAGGTGCAGACGACGCAGCCGCAGACGCTGGCGTTTGCGTTTGCGTTTGCGTTTGCGTTTGCGTTTGCGTTTGCGCCTGGGCGGACGCGCTCACGAGTGTGGCTATGACAAGCGCAGTTAGCGCTGCCGAGGCCGCGCGATTGAATGTTTGCATGGTGGCGACTGTCATTATGATGCGCATTACTTCGTCAGTTTCGGCGCAGTCGCCAGCAATTCTGCGACGTCTTTTTTCCAAAATTTTGCTTGGCCGGTGGTGCCATGGCCCGCCGTGTTCTCGCTAGCGGGAATCAACAGAATTCGTCCGTTCTTCACGCGTTTCATTTCGCGCTCCATCACACCCAACTCCGGCGGATTACGCTCGTCGTCTGCCGAATTGATGGCGAGTAGCGTCGCTTTGATGCGATCAATAAACGGCGACGGGTTGTAGTCGCGCGACGAATCCCATTGATAGAGATGATCGTTGGCGTCGCCTGCGAACGGCCCGTTAAGCCGCCGATTCAACAATTGATCCGCTTTCTCGCGTGTCGGCGCGATGCGATACAACGCTTGATTACCGCCGTTAGTCGCCGTTGCGTAAAACGCGGAGGCGAATTGCAGGCTACGCGGTTGCTTCGTGTAATTGCCGTTCATCCATTCCGGGTCGTTGCGAATGGAATCAACGATCAAGCGGCGCATCATCCAGTTGCGGCTCGACATCTCGGAGGGCATGGATGCCATTGGCACCGCGATGTCCATCATGTCAGGATATTTGTGCGCCCAAATCCACGTTTGCATACCGCCCATCGAGTTACCGATAACCATGCGCAAATGCTTTACGCCCAAGTGCTCACTGACGAGTCGGTACTGCGCGTCGACCATGTCGTCGTAGTTGTATTTCGGGAAATTCGCGCGCAATCCGTCCGACGGTTTGCTTGATTTTCCAGTACCAATCGCATCAGGCAGGATGATGAAGTAGCGGCTCGCGTCCAACGGTTGGCCGGGACCGAATAGCTCGCCTGCAAATGCAGGGCTCACCATACCTGTGCCGGAGCCCGTCGTGCCGTGCAACACGAGCACGGGCTCACCCGTGGGTGCGCCGATCGTGATGTAGTTCAGGCGCAACTCGGGAAGCACTTCGCCTGTGTGAAAGCGAAAATCGCGTACGACCCATGAGCCAGATTTCGCTGCGGGCGCCGCTGTGGCCGGCGCAGCCGCTTGTGCGTGAGTCGTGGAAGGCATGCTGCCCAATGCGATGACAGCGCTGCATAGTGCGCCGGAAATTGCGGTGTTGAAGTTCATGTCGCCCTCCTTGGTGATTCCGCATTTTGGCCGACGTGGCTGCGAGGGTACGGGTGGCAGCCCGATTTAGGAAGATGCGACGTTTACGATGCCGCCAAAGGCCATTCGCGTTTGAGCAGTCCAAACGTCACAACATCGATCGGCACGCCCTTGTTGACCCAACGCTCGCGCGCCAGCCCCTCTCGCTTAAAGCGCAAGCGCTCCAACAGTGCAATCGACGCGGCATTTTGCGGATTCACCTCAGCTTCGAGTCGTCGCAGCGCCATCGCGCCAAACGCGTGCTCGATCAGCGCTTGCAACGCCTCAAACATTGCGCCCGTGCCCCAATGCGAACGGCCCAACACATAGCCCAACTCAGCGCGAGCGCTGCCCTCGTCGTGCCGAAAAATTAGCACGGTGCCGATGGCTTGATCGGTCGCTTTTTCCGCGATGACAAACTGCAATGCCGTGCCCGTTGCCTGACTTTTCTCAACGCGTTGCAGCCATGCTTCGGCGTCGCTCATCGAGCGCCACGTTTCGTACGGTAAAAACTGCGTGACGGCCTCATCACTATTGACGACGAGCAACGCGGACAAGTCTTCACGCGTGACCAAGCGCACGCGAAAACGCGCGGTCTCAAACGGATCTGGTGTGATCAATGCCATGCGTGTGCGGTCGGCGCAACGCTACGCGCGTTCACGACGCTCTGGTTCGCTGGTGTGCAGAAAAATTGTGTAGAGATCGCGCGGTGGCGGAACGCCTGCGGCGGCCATGTACCGGCCCACACCGCCACGGTGATACGCGCCATGCGCGGCGACGTGCGCGAGCATTTCCTCGCGCGACATGCGCCCGGTGAGACCGTCCGTGAAGGTGAATTCCACCACTTCGGTGAGCGCGGCGTCGGACACATTGGCGACGTAGTCCACGTACCATTGATCGGTTTCGCTGGCGGCGAAATGCAGCGCTTCGAGCGTGGGGGTTTCGTCCGTGTTGGTGGCGGCGTAGCCGTGTGCGACCCCGGTCAAATGTGCCGCAAAAATTCGGTCGACGACATAAATGTGATTCAACAAACGCAGGGCCGCGAGACGCTCGGTGGGATGCGTTGCGTCGTTGAGTTTTTGCATCTCAGCGAACAACGCCGCGTTCGTCCAGGCTTTGTATTTGAATTGGGAGAGGAGAAGATTTTTAGTGCTCATGGCGATGATTATGATCGCTTGTGGGGTCTTGTTGATGTTCCTCGGAAAGCAAAAAACGCACAATCTAGCTCGTATTCACTATAAGCAGCTTTTCCGCTCGAACGACATCTACACATGGCTTATACGTAATTTTTTACGTTAGTCGACTCGACGAAAAATATTGCTCAATCGACCGCTGGCTAGTCGTTTAGGCGGAAAAGCTGTATTCATTTCATGCTACACATGATTCAGCGTAGCGGTGCGTAGCGGTGCGTAGCGGTGCGTAGCTCACGACCGCAACCCAACGACACTTTAGGCTAGAAGCTGGATCCGGGTTCCGTGAGAAACGCCAGCTCTTCCGGCGTTGATTCGCGGCCGAGTATGGCGTTGCGATGCGGGTAACGTCCGAAACGATCAATGATCGCTTTGTGCCGCAACTCGAATTGGTAATTGCTGCCCGGCGCGTTATCTCGAAAAATTGTCTCGGCGACTTCGTGAATCAATTTCGATTCGCTGTGCATGAACGGCATGTAGAGAAACACGCGCTCCTCAATCGGCAGCAAAAGATCGGCCCCCGCTGCGACAGCCTCCTGCGCAAGCGTGAGTGCAATCAGATCCGACGCGAAGGCTCCGCGCTCACCGCGAAACATATTGCGCGAAAACTGATCCAGCACGATGATTTCTGCAAGCCTGCCGCGCGGATCCGTGCGCCAAGCAAACAATTCGCCACGCATCGCTTGTCCATGCAGCGCCGCAAAGCGCGCCGCGACCAACCGATCAAATGCCGGGTCAACTTTCCACCACTGCGCAGGCGTAATTTCATGGAACCAGAAGTTAAGAACGGTGTTGTGCATGGGTTTCTCGGTGTCGCATCGTTGATTTAGGGCGGAGGTCATGGCGCGCGTTTCGAAATCAACGCCCAGCGCTCATGGTCACGCCAACGGCCGCCGATTTTTAGGTATTTCTGAGAATAACCTTCTCGCTCGAAACCGCAGGCACGCACCAGCGTGATCGAAGACAGATTCGTCGGCTGGATATTGGCCTCGACACGATGCAGTTTCAGTTGCTTAAACGCATGCCGAACCACTGCACGCAAGCCCTGCGCCATGTAGCCCTTGCCGTCAAAACCGGTGAACGCGAAGTAACCCAAATAGCCACTGCGAAACGTGCCAAAGATCACGTTCGTCAGGTTGATCGCGCCGATCAGTTCGCCGGTGCTCGGCCGGTAAACAACGAAGCCGAAGTAAGCCACGCCGTCAAAGCGTGCCACGTAGCGCTTGAACGACGCCGCGTCCGTTGGCGCAATCACCCACGGCGCGTGCAGCGTGCGACTGGCGCGGGCGGCAGCGATGAAGGCAACTTGATCGTCAGTGTTGACCGGACGGATCGCGACTTTAGTGCTCATACCGAGTAACGTTTCTACAAGACCGATCTAAAACCAATAGTCACCAACGCACCGACCATCGCGCGGCAAATCGTCAAACTTGTCGAGGCCGTCGAAGTGATCGATGGGTAGTTTTGCAATCGGTTCAGGTTCGGTCATGCGCAGGTTGACCGCGATGCGTCGTCGCCCGTTTTCGTCGACTTGCTGTCCGCGCCAATGTGTGACACATCCGCAATTGGGGCAGAAGTGAAACTCAACATGCTTGCCGCGCACGTACGCCTTCGTGAGACCCAAGACGTGAATCCCTTCGTCCTCGTAGTCGTACGCCCACAACACGCCGTAGCGACGACACACGGTGCAGTTGCACGCGGTGGCCGATTCCGGCATGCCGCGAAACGTCCACTTGGCCGAGCCGCAGTGGCAGGAGCCTTCAATCATCGCTCTCTCCCTCTCAAATTGGGTCGCGCATCGCATGCGCAACAGCACAATTTTGTTGGCTGCAACGAAGAAACGCAAGCGAGAAATGGTCGTCGAAAACGCGAATAAGGTGCTACAACTGGATGCGCTTCTTTTTCTCACCGGGCGTGGACTGCGCCTGTCCTGCTTTGGTTTCGGGTGGCGGGGGCACCGGCATCGGAAAGCCCAAAAACACCATGACGATGAAGATCGGCAAGATGAGATAGAAAAGCGGCCGCTTCCATGTGAGCTTTCGTTTCAACATGACTTCCAGTTGAGGTTGCAAGCGCTTCGTTCAAGAGCGCGCAACGATACCTGCACCAATCGCTAAATCTGTGCCGCTACACTTAGTTGATGCAACCGCCGATGACAGCACTGGAAACGTTCCTTCTGCGAAATGAATTTCGCCACATCACGCCGCTCAAAGCCGTTCGTATGCTTGGTTCGCGATTGGGGTCCGTTTATTTGCGCGTTATGGACGAGACGGCGTATTTGCTTTGGTCGATGCGTGACGCGAGTCATTACGACAGCGCGAAGTATCCGACGGCACATGTTGTTTTTTATCCCGCATTGAACGAGCCGTCGACTGCGGCAATGTTGGACGCATGCGCTGAGGCGATTTTGGATGAGGCGCGTGGGCGTGTATTTGTCGTGAAGACGATTGAGCCGAGATTGGTGAACGCGTTGCGTGCCGCCGCGCCATCGGCGCGCGTTAGTTATGAACGTGCGCTCTGTACGTTTTCTGTAACTGGAGATGCGGCGATACATTCGTCTGCACTAGCTGTAACTGACGCAGCGCATCACATTCGCACGACGGCAACTATCACCGACGAAGCGCGCCCGCTCCTTGACGCGCACAACAATTACAGCGCTGGAGAGTTGGGGACGATGTTCGCGGACGGCAACGGACGTTGCTTTGTGAGCTATCACCTTGACCGTGCCGTCGCGGTCGCGCTAAGTTTTGCAAATTCACCGTCGCTGTACGAGATCGGTTCGCTCTACGTTGCACCAGATGCGCGACGGGGCGGACATGCGACGACATTAGTGCATGCCGCACTGGCTGATTTGAATAGTCGCGGGCTCGCGGTGCGCTATGTGGTGGACGCTACGAATACGCCGTCGATTGCGTTGGCGGAGCGGTGTGGACTGCGAGAGGCGATGCGGTTGGAGCATTGGCTGGTCGCTGGCGGCTAGGCAACTGTACATCGTTCGACAGGCCACGACAGGCGGTAACTTTGGATGTGCCATGCACGCGCTCCGTAGATACCGTCTTGAAAGTCAACAGCTAGATCACGAGAGTGATCGGGCTGTGAGTGGACAAGTTCGAAATGGGCTGAAGGTTCAAACGTGTTTCCA
>JBEBJR010000049.1:0-14275 GCA_040079845.1 Casimicrobium sp.
GGTGGATCTGCCGGCACGGTCGGATGCAGCGGAAACGACAAAGGCGGAGGTGGTGGCGGCGCGGGCGGAACGAGCGACGCGGCCACGCTTACTTCGGTGACCATGACGCAGGGCGTGAATCTGGGTAACGGCTCGGTAGAGCTTTGCTACATCCCCGACAGTGCCGACCTCGGCATCACTAAGACCGACGGTGTAACCTCCGTCAATGCGGGCGGTAGCACGACTTACTACATTACCGCAAGTAACGCAGGACCGGCCGGTGTCGTAGGCGCGACCGTCGCGGACACCTTCCCTGCAAGCCTTACGTGCGCTTGGACTTGCGTCGGCTCTGGCGGTGGCACCTGCACGGCGTCGGGTAGTGGCAACATCAACGACACCGTGAATCTGCCAGCAGGCGGGACTGTGCTCTATACCGCCACGTGCGGCGTCGCGCCAACGGCCACCGGCACTCTGACCAACACAGCGACGGTAAACAGCGGCGTTACGGATCCGGCACCGGGCAATAACAGCGCAACCGACACCGACACCATTGTCCCGCTCACCTACGTCGTGACTGGAGCGGCGTCCCCAGTCGCGGGCGGAAGCGTCAACTGCACCAGTCCGGTTAATCATGCTGCCACCACCTCGTGCAGCGTAACGCCGAACGCGGGCTACGTTGTGACCAACATCAGCGGCTGCGGTGGCACAGCGGGAACCACGAGTCCTTACGCAACGGGTGCCATCACGGCTGCGTGTACGGTGACGGCAACCTTCGGGGCGATCGTCAACGGCGTATGCGGCGCAGCCAACGGCGTCCCTACAGGCGTCGGACCGGTGAATCTGTGCACGACGGGCACGCCAAGCGTCTTGACCGCAGCAGTCGGTCAATTCACGTGGACCTGTGATGGTGTCAACGGCGGTACCAACGCCAGTTGCGCTGCGCCTCGCCAGTACATGGTGACGCCAAGCGTGTCCGGCGGTAACGGCACGGCAACGGGTGGCGGCGCAGTGGTCTACAACACGACGGGCAGCGTGACCATCACGCCGAACGCAGGCTTCTTCACGACGACGCCGATCGGCGGAACGTGTGGCGGCACACTCGCCGGCGGAACGTTCACGACCTCGCCGGTAACGGCCGACTGCACCGTGATTGCGAGCTTCACGGCGCAAATCACCCCGAGCGTCTCTCCGTCACCGGTGGCCGGTGGATCGTTGAGCTGCACACCGCAAGCGGCCATCGGCGGCACGTCGACATGCACCGCAACAGCTAGCCCAGGCTACGTTGTGTCTGCGTTTAGTGGCTGCGGTGGCGTTCAGACGGGCTCGACGACGTACGTGACGGCTCCGCTCTCGGCGGCTTGTACGGTGACGGTGCTCTTCGTACCAACGGCTGTCATTCCAGTGCTGACCGGCTGGTGGGCATGGTTCCTTGCTGCGTTTGTCGCGTTTGCCGCGTTCATCACGGTTCGTCGCCGAGGTGTTTCACTGCGTTGAGTTTGACTCAATTCAGGTGAACTAAAAGGCGCTCGATGAGCGCCTTTTTTTATCAGTGAGATATACAGCTTTCTCGCTATAGCGACTGACGGGCGGTCGTTAGACATATAAAAATCGTATAGTCGAGAATGTGAAATATGGCCTTATAAACCATATACAGCCGTCGCTCAATGCAAAAAGCTATCAATGCATTGTGATGGATCCGGTGAGTTTGGCGCGCGTGACGCGTTCGCTCGCCCGGGTATCGTGCGTTTCACCGTCGAAAACTCGCAGTTCGTCGCATGCAACATGCAGCGCATAGGCGCTTTCGCTGAAACTTCATCCATTGCGACGGCTCAAACGCCTTTGCGCACGCCGATACCAGACGACGGAGATTTCCATGCAAGCCCCACTTTCAGCTCACACGCCGCGCCCACTCGCTACAGCACTCGTCGCAATAGCGCCGATCCTCATTGCCGGACTGATCGCGTGGCACGGCCCCGCCGCCGCGCAGACTGCGCCATCCGCGCAAGCTGCCGCAAGCGCGGCCGTTCCGGCTGCGAGCGCTGCTGCTGCGACACCGGCTATCGCGTCGCGCACCTTCGCGCTCGTGGCCGCGGTCGGCGATCAGTTTCAGCATGTGCGCCAAAAGGAATCGGTGGGTTCACACCTTGAGCCCTATTCGCGCCGCACACTGACCATTCCCGATCAAGTGCTGAACTACGCGGTGTTGCGTGGGCTGGATCGCGCCGTCGCGCTGGAGCATCCAAACTCCGAACGTGTACTGATGGCTATGCGACCTCACCCTGCCGTGCAACTCGCGCTACCGCAGGATCGTGAAGCCATCGCGATGGCCGGTGTAATGAAAATGTTGGAAGGCAGCGTCGACCGTAACAAGTGGGACGAGATCATCGTGGTCACGCCGAAATGGTTGATGTCGGAGCGCGAAGGTATGGGCGCGAAGCTTTCGGGGCTTGGGCTCTATGTTCAGCCGTTGGGCGCGATGACCGAAGCGTTCGACGAAGGACTGTTGCCGGATGCGGCCGAAACCATTGATCGTGAAAGCACCACATCGCGCCGTTTCGTCGCGCCGTTTTTCTACGTTCAAGTCACTTGGCTCGACGCCAAAACGCTCAAGGTCATCAAGTCGGAATCACGCTTCGACTTTCGCAAAATCGTGAACAAAGAATCCACTGCGTTGGATGTCGAAGCCGCGTTCACACCGGAGCAACTCGCGTCACACATTCAACGTTTCGTCGAAACCTCGGCGCTGCGCTCGGTCACCAGTCAAAGCAGTTCCGTAGAAATCGGCACGGTTCGCACGATGCCAGAACCCGCGAAGACCGACAGCAAAAAATAGCCGCACCAACGTTGGCACCGAACGCCCGAATAGAATGACGCTGTTGCTCGCCGCCAACGTGGTGAGCGACGCGTCTTTTCATTTCTCATTCGGAGCGCCGGTCCAGTGCCCCAACCCGTTGTTTATTCCCTCGCCGATTTTGATTACGCGCTGCCGCCTGAGCTGATCGCGCAATACCCGTTGCCGGTGCGCTCCGCGAGCCGCTTGCTCGATGGTCGCAGCGACGCACCCGTTGATCGGACATTCTCGGATTTGCCGTCGTTGTTGCAACCCGGCGATTTGCTGGTGTTCAACAACACCAAAGTGCTCAACGCACGGCTGCGTGCCATAAAGGCGAGCGGCGGCGTGGTCGAAGTGTTGGTCGAGCGCTTGCTGACGCCCACACTCGCGCTTACCCAACTGCGCGCTAGCCACGCCCCCAAAGCCGGCACGCGCCTCATCATCGCGGGTAAGCACAACGCTGAAATTATCGGTCGCGACGAGCGATTTTTTCAAGTGCAACTGCTTGACGCAGACGACGATTTTGAATCGCTAATGCGTGATGCGGGTGAGCTGCCGTTACCGCCCTACATGCAGCGCGCGGCGGGCGAGAGCGACACCTCGCGCTACCAAACGGTCTACGCGCAACACGCAGGCGCGGTCGCAGCGCCAACGGCGGGGCTGCACTTCGATGAAGCCACACTCGACGCATGTCGAGCGCGCGGTATTGAGATGGCGGAAGTCACGCTGCACGTCGGCGCAGGCACTTTCCTTCCAGTGAAAACCGACACTATCGCCGAACACAAGATGCATCGCGAACGTTATGTGTTGCCGCAAGCGACTGTTGACGCAATCAAGGTGTGCAAAGCGCGCGGCGGTCGCGTGGTGGCCGTGGGCACCACGAGCGTGCGCACACTCGAAGGATGCGTTCGCGAATGTGGCGAGCTGCGTGCGCACGAAAGCGAAACCGATATTTTCATCACGCCGGGTTACGAATTCAAAGTGGTGGACATGCTGCTCACCAATTTTCATTTGCCCAAATCAACGCTACTGATGCTCGTTTCCGCGTTCTCTGGTTACGAGCACATCCGCGCGCTCTACGCTCACGCGATCAAAGAGCGTTACCGTTTTTTTAGCTACGGCGATGCGATGCTTCTCGCCCGAGCGCCTAGATAACCGAATATGAAATTTGAACTCCTAAACACCGATGGCCACGCGCGACGCGGTCGCGTGCACCTGAACCACGGCGTGGTCGAAACGCCGATCTTCATGCCCGTAGGCACCTACGGCACGGTCAAAGCGATGACGCCGCAAATGCTCACCGACATTGGTTCGCAGATCATTCTCGGCAACACGTTTCACCTCTGGCTGCGACCCGGCACCTCGATCATCGATCAGTTCAAAGGCCTGCACGATTTCATGGGCTGGCGCGGCCCGATTCTTACCGACTCCGGCGGATTTCAGGTGTGGTCACTCGGCCAATTGCGAAAAATTGTGGAAGAGGGCGTGCACTTTTCCTCGCCGATTAATGGTGACAAACTGTTCCTATCGCCCGAAGTGTCGATGCAGATTCAGCGCTCGCTCAATTCCGACATCGTGATGCAGCTCGATGAATGCACGCCGGCTGAAGCCACGGTCGATGAAGCACGCACGTCCTTGCAGCGCAGCCTGCGCTGGGCGCAGCGCTCGAAGGACGAACACAATCGCTTAGAGAATGCCAACGCGCTGTTTGGCATCGTGCAGGGCACGTTGTTCGAGTCGCTACGTGCAGAATCGCTCGCGGGCTTGAACGACATTGGATTTGATGGCATCGCGGTCGGCGGTCTTTCGGTTGGTGAGTCGAAAGAGGACATGCACCGCATCCTCGACTTTATCGGGCCGCGCTTGCCTGCTGACAAACCGCACTACTTGATGGGGGTCGGCACGCCGGAAGATTTGGCGTACGCGGTGGAGCGCGGCATCGACATGTTCGACTGTGTGATGCCGACGCGGAACGCTCGCAATGGTTGGCTCTTCACCCGCTTCGGCGACATCAAATTGAAGAACGCCAAGATGCGCGACGATCATCGTCCGCTTGATGAGAGTTGCAGCTGCTACACCTGTAAAAACTTCAGTCGCGCGTACCTGCATCACCTCAACAAAACCGGCGAAATCCTCGGCGCGATGCTGAACACGATTCACAACCTGCATTACTACCTAAACCTCGCCAAAGAGATGCGCGAAGCGATTGAGCAACAACGATTCGTCGCGTGGCGCGAACAATTTCATCGCGATCGGGCGCGAGGAACGGATTGACGCTGTGTCGCTAAGGCTAGGTCGGTGCCAACAATTTTGATGCGATTTGGCGTGCTTTTTTGTTGGATTTCGTTTCTACTGCCACCTGCATAGGATTTTTCTGCTTTGTGTGAATTGCTGCGCCTCCGAGTGCGGTGCCGTTTTCGCTGCGAAACAGAAAACTTGCGTTATTTCAATATCCTCCCGGAGCCCGTATGTATCCGAATTTCTCTTTGCGCGCGCTTGCTCGACACGTAAGCGCACCCGTCGCCGCGACGTTTCTGTTTTGTTTGCCCCTCACCAGCGTAAGTGCGGGCGGCGTCAGCCCCGAGGCGTTGCCGGACGCGGCAAATTTCACGAATCGCCTGATCGTAAAAATGGCGCAGTCATCGGTAAAAGGTCCATCCCTCTCTGCGACGGACGGCGCGCAGATTGCGGTAGCCATGAGCTCTGCCTCTGGACGTACGCTCAGTTTTTCACACCAAACTGGCTTCGGCGCAGCAATTTTGAAGACCACGTCAAGAATGACGCTGCCGGAGGCTGCGTCACTTGCCGCGCAGATCGCTGCACAGCCCGGCGTTGAATACGCCGAGCCCGACAGTCGCATGTTTACGATGCTTGTGCCGAACGATACGAACTACCCCAGCCTTTGGGCGTTGAAGCCCCCCACGGTGGGCAACTACGGGATCAACGCGCAAACCGCCTGGGACACAACGACCGGTTCTGCAAGCATCGTGGTGGCGGTGATCGACACCGGAATTACCAATCACGTCGATCTCGCCGGACGAACAGTAGCCGGCTACGACTTCATCGCTGATATTCCGACCGCTAACGACACGACCGCTCGCGATGGCGATCCGTCGGACCCGGGCGACTGGATTACATCGGTCGAATCGACAACGGTCGGCGGCGATTATGAGGGGTGCAGGGCAACTAACAGCAGTTGGCACGGCACCCACGTCTCAGGCACTATCGGGGCGATTGCCAACAACAGCCTCGGCGTGGCGGGCATCAATTGGGTTTCAAAAGTACAGCCTGTGCGCGTTCTTGGTAAATGCGGTGGATGGACGTCCGACATTGCCGACGCTATCACCTGGGCTTCGGGCGGCACGGTCGCCGGTGTTGCCGCCAATGCCACGCCCGCCAAAGTCATCAACATGTCGCTCGGCGGAACCGGCCCGTGTCCGCTTTCCTATGTGAACGCAGTCAACACTGCCGTGGCCAATGGCACCTTGGTGGTCGTTTCGGCGGGCAATAGCGGTGTCGGTGCCGCCGGTTCGCGGCCGGCCAATTGCCCCGGCGTCATGGCTGTTGGCGCGACCGCGCAATCGGGCGCACGTAGCGTTTTTAGCTCCACCGGGTCAAGCAACTACGGCGCTCCCACCACGATTTCCGGACCGGGCTCGTCGATTCTTTCGACGCTTAATACCGGCACAACCGTCCCCGTCGGGGACACCTACGTGAACTACCAAGGCACCTCGATGGCTGCGCCTCACGTCGCAGGCGTTGCGTCGCTGATGCTTTCCGTACGTCCAACGCTCTTGCCGCATCACTTAGCTGCCATGATCCGCGGCACTGCTACTGCGTTCCCGAGCAACGCCACGCGTGACATCGACTGCCAAATTCAGCGTTGCGGCGACGGCATCGTCAACGCTGCGAGCGCAGTAGCGGCGGCGCAAGCGTGCGCCGTTCCACCGACTGTGGGCACGCCCGCCGCAATCTCCGAAGCCTGCAACGGTGACTTGGATGGCAACGGCGTGGTGAGTCCGCTCACGGATGGCCTGCTTGCCATACGGCTGGCGTCAGGGATGAGCGGCAGCGCACTGACCGCAAACGCGCTGGGCGCATGCGCCACGCGCACGACTTACACGGCGCTCCGCGATTTCATGAACCGCAACTGCGGCACGGCGTATCCATAAACATGTCGGGTGGACGCTGAGTGCCCACCCTACGCTTAAGCGGCTCGTCACGGCTTGCACAACGCCCGAAGCCGGGCGGCGGATAGGTTAAACAGAGCGGTGTTAACGCTTGCGTAGTGCAACAGCCCGGCGCACTGCATGGACGGCGCTCACGTAACCAGAATCGAATTTGCGAGCCTGATCGTAGTGGCGCCACTCCTACAATCGGTCGCAATTCTTCACTGTGACCAAAGCGCATATGAACCGTCGGCAGTTTTCACAATCCGCAGTGACGGCATTGGCCGTTGCATTGTCTGGCAATGCCCTCGCCCAATCCGGCCCCTATCCCAACCGCACCGTAAAAATCATCGCCCCTGTCGCTCCAGGCGGCGGCGTGGATTTGGTGGCGCGTACAGTGGCCGAACGGTTGCAGCGCGCGCTGGGTCAGACGTACATCGTGGAGAACATGAGTGGCGGCGGTGGCGTTATCGCGTCGCAAGCCACAATGCGCGCCGCACCGGATGGCTACACGCTGATGCTTGGCTACGTGGCTACGCACGGCACCAACCCCGCGATGCGCAATATTCCCTACAACGCGGTGAAAGATTTCACGCCGATTGCGATGGTGGCCGGCACGCCAAACGTGTTGGTCGTTGGCGCAGGTGTGGCTGCGAACAATGTGAAGGAACTCGTCGCGCTCGCGAAGAAAACGCCGCTCAATTTCGGAACGGCAGGGCAAGGCTCGCTGACGCATTTGCTGGTCGAACAATTCAAACTCGCCGTTGACATTCAAGCCACGCACGCGCCTTATCGCGGTATCACACCCGCCATCACTGACGTGCTCGGCGGACAAACACAATTCATGATGCCGGGCCTCGCCGCAGCGTTGCAACACATTAAGAGCGGCAAACTTCGGCCGCTCGCGGTTACCGGGAGCAAGCGCCACGCCGCGCTGCCCGACGTGCCCACGTTTGAGGAATTGGGCTTCTCCGGATTCACTGCCGTGCAGTGGTACGGCATCGTCGGCCCCGCGAAATTGCCCGCGCCTATCGTGGCGAAACTCAACGAAGAAATCAACAAAGCCATCAATACGCCCGAGCTGCGCGAGCGACTGTCTGGCGAAGCGCTGGAACCCATGCCGATGACCTCCGCGGCGTTCGGTGCATTCATCGAAGCCGAAGTCGCGCGCTGGACCAAGCTCGTGCGCGAACGCAATATTGAGGTGAATGCTTAGCCACGAGAGATTAGCCCCTTGAAGGGGTAGGAACTCGCGCGCCACATCGCCGGCCCCGCTCACTATTCACCATTCACTCCTCACTTTTCAAACATGGCCCGCAACACCCAAGTCTCAGCTGATCACAACCCGCCTCCCGTTACTCGCACGCTCGCTGAGTTTGTCGCGAACCACGCGTCTCGTGGCTGGAGCGATGCGGTGGATCACGAGGCGCACCGCACGTTTTTCAATTGGTTTGGCTGTGCTGTAGGTGCCGCGCATCACGAGGCGGCCGACGCCGCCCTGCGTGCGCTTGCCGTGATGCAGCCCGCGCCGCAAGCCACCGTACTTGGGCGTCGCGAGCGTATTGACATCGCAGGCGCGGCATTGGTGAATGGCATCACGTCACACACGTTTGACTTCGACGACACGCATCTCAAGACCATCATCCACCCAGCCGGGCCGGTTGCGTCAGCCGTGCTTGCGCTCGCAGAAGTCACGGGCGCGAGTGGCCGCTCGGTGATCGATGCGCTGGTGCTCGGCATTGATGTTGCGTGCCGCGTGGGAAACGCGATGTACCCCGATCATTACGACCGTGGTTGGCACATCACAGGTTCGACCGGCATGCTCGGCGCGGCCGCGGCGTGTTCACGATTGCTCGGCCTCGATGCCGACAAAACGCAAATGGCGCTCGGCATTGCGGCGTCCACGCCGGTGGGTCTGCGCGAACAATTTGGCACCATGACCAAACCGTTTCATCCGGGCGCGGCGGCGCGCGCGGGCATGCTCGCGGCGCTCATGGCGCGCGAAGGCTTCACCGCGAGCAAGCGCGCGCTCGAAGCGCCGCGCGGCTTCATGCAAGTCGCGTCAACCAAATGCGATTGGAACGAAATCACCGACGAGCTGGGCTCGCGCTTTGAAATTTCGTTCAACACCTACAAACCGTTCGCCTGCGGCATCGTGATTCATCCGGCGATTGACGCTTGCGCGCAGTTGCGAGCGGCGGGCGTGAAGGCGGACGACGTGGAGCGCATCGAGCTTTCCGTGCATTCATTGGTGCTCGAACTCACCGGCAAGAAAGAACCGAAGGACGGCCTAGAAGCCAAGTTCAGCGTGTATCACGGCTGCGCTGCGGGTTTGTTGTTTGGTGAAGCGGGCGAGGGTGAGTTTGACGACGCGCTGGTGAACCGCGCCGATGTGGTCGCCATTCGCCGCAAAGTCATCGCGACCGTTGACCCAACGATTGACGAAGCCGAAGTGCGCGCCGTGGCCGTATTGCGCGACGGCACCCAAAAAGCGGTGCACGTGGAGCACGCGATAGGCTCGTTGCAACGGCCGCTGACCGACGCCGACCTTGAGCGCAAGTTCACGTCGCTCGCCGCGCCGGTGATAGGTGAGCGCTTGCTCGCGCCACTCATGGCATCGCTGTGGGCGTTGAGTGACGCGACGGACGTGCGCGCCGTCGCCGCGTTGGCGGTGCCTGCGGCTTGATCCAGTTAAGGGCGGTAACACCTTTTTAGCTCCATCGACCGCCTGGCGGTCGTTACGGCTATATGTTTCAATAAGTCGATACTCGCTAAAAACAAGCGCGAGCGACCACCCGACAGTCGCTCACGCTGAAAAGCTGTATGGGAGCGTGCCCCCAGGTTCCGCCGCCGTTTGCCGCCACAATGCCCCGCTACAATTCACGGTTAACTTTTTGATTTACTGAGGGTTTCTCATGTTTGGCACTGCACACGCGCAATCTATTTTTGGTGGTGGCGCGGAAGGGAATCAGCTGTTGTCCCTCCTGCCGATGATCGGCATTTTTGTTGTCTTCTATTTCCTCTTGATTCGTCCGCAGCAAAAGCGCGCGAAAGAGCAAAAAGCCATGATCGACGCGATCCAAAAGGGCGACGAAGTCGTCACCGCTGGCGGCATGGTCGGTAAGGTCACGAAGCTTGACGACAACTACGTCACCATCCAAGTCGCCGTTGGCACCGAGATCGCGTTCCAGCGCAACGCCGTCACCGCGCTGCTGCCCAAGGGCTCGATCAAGCAAATCTAGCGCGTCTGCGCGCCGCCCGACACCGTTGGTCGGCGTGCGCGTTCGCTTTTCTCCGTCGGGTTGGGATGTCTAAATTCATCCCCATCTGCGTCCCATCATCCGCATAGAGCCCAAGCCTATGAATCGCTATCCCCTGTGGAAATACCTCGTCATGATCGCTGCGGTCTTGATTGGGCTCTTCTATACCGTTCCTAATATCTTCCCGCAGGTTCCCGCGGTGCAGGTGTCCACCAACAAGACCGCCGTGAAGCTCGATGCTTCGCTCTTGGATCGCGTTGAGAAAACGCTCAAAGGCGCGGGACTGGCCGTGGCGTCCTCCGAGCTTGACGTGGCCAACGGCGTTCACGTTCGCTTTGCCAAGGGTGATTTCGACGCGCAGTCGAAGGCCAAAGAGCTTCTGATTAAAGACCTGAATCAAGGCAACGCGGACGGCACCGGTAACTACATCATCGCGCTGACCAACGAGTCAACGACGCCGCACTGGATGCAGGCCCTCAACGCGAAACCGATGGCGCTCGGCCTTGACCTTCGTGGCGGCGTGCACTTCCTGATGCAGGTGGACATGAAGGGCGCGCTCGACCGTGCGGCTGATCGCAACGCGTCAGACGTGCGCGCGCTGCTTCGCGAAAAGCGGATTCAGTACAACGGACTCGATAAAGCAGCCGACACCATCGTTTTGAAATTCAGCGACCCAGCTGAACGTGAAAAAGCCTCAGCGGCTATTTCGACGAGCAACGCGGATTTGTTGATTAAAGAATCCGGCGCGGCGCAAGACCTGAGCCTCATCGTCACGCTCAAAGAAGACGCCAAACGCAAGCTCGCCGACGCTGCTATCGAGCAAAACCAAAAAGTGCTCGGCAACCGGATTAACGCGCTCGGCCTGACCGAACCGATCATCCAAAAGCAAGGCGCAGATCGCATCGTGATTCAAGTGCCGGGCGCATCGGATCCTGCGCGTTTGAAAGACGTGATCGGTCGTACCGGCACGCTCGAGCTGCGTATGGTCGAAGCCGATAACTCGAAAAATAGTGCTGCGCTCGCGGCCGCACAAAACGGCAACGTGCCGTTTGGCACCGAGCTGATGAACGACCGCGACGGCGGTCAGATTCTCGTGAAGAAACAATACGTCATCACCGGCGAGCGCATCAACGGCGCTGAGCCCGCGTTCGACGGCCAAAGCAATCAGCCGATTGTGCGTGTGAGCACCGACAGCCAAGGCGCACGCATCTTGCGCGAAATCACCGGCCAAAACGTGGGCAATCGGATGGCCATCGTGTTGATCGAAAAGGGCAAGCCCGAGGTCATCACAGCGCCGACAATTCAAAGCGAACTGGGTTCTAACTTCCAGATTTCTGGCCGCATGTCCACGCGTGAAACCAGCGACGTTGCGCTGCTGATTCGTTCAGGCTCGATTGCCGCTCCGATGGAAATCATCGAAGAACGCACCGTCGGCCCAAGCTTGGGCGCAGAGAACATCGAACGCGGTTTTAACTCGGTGACCTGGGGCTTCGTCGCACTGGCCGCGTTCATCTGCGTGTACTACGCTGTGATGGGGCTGATCTCCACGCTCGCGCTGTCGGTGAACTTGTTGTTGCTCATCGCGATTCTTTCGATGCTGCAAGCGACGTTAACGCTGCCGGGTATCGCCGCTATCGCGCTCACGCTCGGTATGGCCATCGACGCCAACGTGCTGATTAACGAGCGTATTCGCGAAGAGCTGCGTGCCGGCGCAAAACCGCAAGAAGCAATTTCAAGCGGATTTGAACTCGCGTGGGCCACGATTCTTGACTCGAACATCACCACGCTCATCGCCGGTCTTGCGCTGTTGATGTTCGGCTCCGGCCCCGTGAAGGGCTTTGCCGTCGTGCATTGCCTGGGTATTTTGACCTCGATGTTCTCTGCGGTGTTCTTCTCACGCGGTATCGTGAACCTCGTTTACGGCGCGAAAAAGAAACTCGAAAAAATCTCGATTGGCACCATCTGGCGCGGTGGCCAGAACACTCGCACAGCGGAAGTCGTTGACGCCGCCGATGGCGCGGCGACAGCAGTCAGCACCGTCGCTACCGCCAACCCAGACGCGAAATAAGCGAAAGAAGCACAGGAGACACTCATGGAATTTTTCCGCTTCAAGCGCGACATCCCGTTCATGAAATATGCGTTGATCTTCAACGCAATTTCACTCTTCACCTTCCTCGTTGCCGTTGGCGCGCTGGGCTACAAAGGCCTGCACTTCGGTATCGATTTCACCGGTGGCACGGTGGCTGAGCTTCGCTATGCAAAACCTGCCGATATTGCGCAAGCGCGCACCGCCATTGAGACCTTGAAAACAGGCGAAGCAACAGTTCAAAACTTTGGGTCAGTACAAGACGTGTTGGTGCGTTTGCCGCTGGTGCCGAATGTCACCAATGCGCAGATGAGCGAAAATCTGTTCAAAGCGGTCTGCGGCGCACGCACCATGTCGGACACCAAAACCGCCTGCGGTGATGGCGCTGAAAAAATTGAGCTGAAACGCGTCGAATTCGTCGGCCCGCAAGTCGGGAAAGAACTCTTCGAAAGCGGCGCGCTCGCGATGCTGCTCGTCATTGCAGGCATCATGATTTATCTGGCGATTCGCTTTGAATGGCGCTTTGCGGTCGCTGCCATCATCGCCAACTTGCACGACATCATCATCATCCTTGGCTTGTTCGCCATCTTCGGCTGGGAATTCAATCTGCCGGTGCTTGCGGGCATCTTGGCGATTCTTGGTTATTCAGTGAACGAATCTGTAGTAGTCGCCGACCGAGTTCGGGAAAACTTCCGCAAGATGCGCAAGGCGAGCGTGGATGACGTGATCGACAACGCCATTACCAGCACCATCAGCCGCACGATCATCACCCACGGTTCGACGCAGATCATGGTGCTCTCGATGCTCTTCTTTGGTGGCGAAACGTTGCACTACTTTGCGCTTGCCCTCACCATCGGTATTTGCTTCGGTATCTACTCGTCGGTGCTGGTGATGGCGCCGCTGGTTCGTTGGCTGGGTGTGTCGCGCGAAAATTTGGTGAAAGCCGAAGGCAAGCCAAAAGACGCCCTCGAAGCAGAAAAAATTCTGCCGTAACGGCGTACGTTCCAGCGTGTGCCGTAGAGTATTTCGGCGCGCTGGTGAGGGTGCGGTGCAACTCGCGAACGCGGTATTTCGCGGCTTCTACCACCCTAACGTGCACTAGCTTTGCCGCGTGATTTGCCCGATCGTCTTGCGGACGCCGGGCAGCAAAGCATGCACCTTCCTCCGTTGCGGATTTAACTAAAGGCGCAAATGCTTAGCGACCTGCTTCATTTCTTTACTACCCTCGACGATCGCCTCGCCGCACTCGCGCAGGGCTCGCCCGTGATGTTTTTCACGATTGTCGCTGCGATTATTTTTGCGGAGACGGGACTGGTTGTCATGCCGCTGCTGCCGGGCGATTCGCTGCTATTCGTCGCGGGTGCGGTAACCGCGATCTCTGGCTTAAACGTTCACCTGCTGATTGCTGTGCTCATCGTCGCGGCGGTTGCAGGGGACGCGGTGAACTATTACGTCGGCAGCAAGCTAGGGATGAAGGCGTTTGAGAACAAAGAGTCGCGCGTTTTCAAGCCCGAGTATTTGCTGCAAACACAACAGTTCTACGCCAAATACGGCAACTTCTCGATTGTGATGGGGCGCTTCGTGCCGATTGTGCGGACCTTCGTGCCGTTCCTTGCGGGCGTCGCGCAGATGCCGTACCGCACGTTTTTTCTCTATAACGTGATCGGTGGTGTCGCCTGGATCACCACGCTCACCTACGCGGGATATCTCTTCGGGAATATCGATTGGGTCAAGAATAACTTGAGCCTAATTGTCGTCGGAATCGTTATCGTCTCAGTATTGCCGATTGCAATCAAAGTGCTACAAGAGCGCCGCGCTTCCGCGCGAAAAATCGAGTTGTAGCCTTCGTAGCCGTAGATACCGTCTTGAAAGTCAACAGCTAGATCACGAGAGTGATCGGGCTGTGAGTGGACAAGTTCGAAATGGGCTGAAGGTTCAAACGTGTTTC
>JBEBJR010000027.1:0-66541 GCA_040079845.1 Casimicrobium sp.
ACAACGCGATGGCGATAAATGAATTTACGGTGAACACGCGCACGAACCAACGCAGTATCTCGCGTCGCATCTCCGGCCAACCCGGTGGGACGATTGCGGCAACAGACGGGTTCAAGGCGTTCACTGTGGCACCTACAGCACGCTAAGCCGCCGCAATCGCGGCGCGCTGCGCATCACCGAGCTGCTTGATTCCGTCGCTTGCAAGCGCAAGCAGCGCGTCCATTTCGGCGCGGCTAAACGGCTTGCCCTCTGCCGTGCCTTGCACTTCAACGAAGCCGCCGCTGCCGGTCATCACCACGTTCATGTCGGTTTCGCAGTTGGAATCTTCGTCGTAATCTAGGTCGAGCACCGCTGTGCCTTCAAAAATTCCGACAGATACGGCCGCTACGGAATCGTTGAGCGGCGATTCTTTCAATGTGCCAGCCGCGATCATTTTGTTGATCGCGATGGCGAGCGCGACGTACGCGCCCGTAATCGACGCGCAACGCGTTCCACCGTCGGCTTGCAACACATCGCAGTCGAGCGTGATTTGCCGCTCGCCGAGTTTTTTTAGATCCACCACCGCACGCAACGAACGCCCAATCAAACGCTGAATTTCTTGCGTGCGGCCGCTTTGTTTCCCGCTCGCGGCTTCGCGACGCGAACGCGTATGCGTGGAGCGCGGCAGCATGCCGTATTCGGCCGTCACCCAACCTTCGCCCGAACCTTTTTTGTGGCCGGGCAC
Source organism: Casimicrobium sp. (assembly GCA_040079845.1). Classification (GTDB taxonomy): domain Bacteria; phylum Pseudomonadota; class Gammaproteobacteria; order Burkholderiales; family Casimicrobiaceae; genus Casimicrobium. Next base: position 725 of record JBEBJR010000027.1, read on the forward strand.
GCCGTTTTCAACGCTCGCGTTGCAGAGCACACGCGTGTGGCCGCATTCGACCAATACCGAACCCTCTGCGTGGTGAGTGAAGTGCGGTGTGATTTTTACGGCACGAAGCGCGTTAGGAAGGCGATTGGACGGGCGCATGGAAGTACCTAGAAAGAGTTGGGGAGATTGTAGGCGGCGATCTGTTTGATGCGGTTCTTTGTGGGAGCGGGCTCGCCCGCGATGGGTCGTCGCAAACAGACGTGGCACGCCACCACTTATCGCGGGCTCGCCTTTAGTCCTGAGCGCGACGAAGGGCCGCTCCCACAAATCGCTAGAAAATCCGCCAACCGTGCGTGTTGAAAAATCTGAACGCGCTTCGGAAGAATAGTTTCAAGTGCGCGAGACCACGTTTGGCCGAGTGCCCACCGTGATGAACAATGGTGACGCCGGGGTCGCTCACGACGCGGCCTTGCGCGTGCATGCGCACCGAAAGATCCAAGTCTTCGAAGTGCAAAAAGTAGCGCTCGTCGAATCCGTTCACCGCACGCAACGCGTCGCTGCGGCAGAGCATGAACGCGCCAGAGACGAGCGTGACATCGCTGACACGATCCGGCGGCAAGTCACGATATTCGTAGTGCGCGAGCGTTGCATCGAATTGCCGTTTGAGCCACGTCGGGGCAAAGCCGCGTAAGAAAAATATCCAAACGCTGGGCCTTCGCTTCGACAAATAGCCAGGCGCGCCCTGCGCATCGCGCCCGACCGAACCGACGAGCACTACACGATCCTGCGCAAGCGTCGCCAATCCGCTTGCCAACGTGCCCGCGTCCATTTCCACATCGGGGTTCAACACGAGATGCGCCTCACACGTCGTCGCACGAATCGCGAGGTTGTGCCCGGCGCCGTAGCCCACGTTGCCGTGGCCGGAGATGATTTCAACGGCGGGCCAACGTGCCTCCATTGCAATCGTGCGTAGAGGCGCGGCGAGCTCGCTCGTTTCGCTGTTGTCGATGAGCGTGAGCGTCACTTTGGTGTTCTCGAGCTGATCGGACGCCGCGCGTAATGTCTGCAAATTGCGCGCAAGCTCTGGCGCGTTGAGTCGATACACGACGATGCTGACCGAAAGAGAACCGGGCATGGGCATAGACATCAGCGGCGACGTAGCATTGGGCGAATCATGTCATTAAGTTTAGGCCAATGAATTCAATCAGCACCGATGCGCCCGCCACTCGCTACCGCGCGCTCGATCTAGTCGCATTCTGCGAAGCGCTCTACGTCAAAGCAGGCATGCGCGCAGACATTGCGGCGACCTCCGCGCGCATTCTCGTTGAAGGCGACGTGTTGGGCCACAGCACACACGGCCTGGCGCTGTTGCCAGGCTATCTCAAGGCGCTCGCCGATGGCGCACTGCGCGCCAGCGGCGAGCCCGTCGTTGAAAACCAGCGTACCGTCGCGCAGGTGTGGCACGGGCAGCGGTTGTCGGGCCTTTGGCTGGTGGAGCGCGCGGTGAGTGTCGCGTCAGCGATGGCGAAGGCGCACGGCACCGGAACGATTTCGATCAAACATTCGCATCACATCGCGTGCCTCGCGGCGTACCTCGAAGCGCCAGCGCGTGACGGTTTGATGGTCATCATTCAAAGCTCGGACCCATGCAGCGCGAGTGTCGCGCCGCACGGCGGCATCACGCCGATCATGACGCCGAACCCCATCGCGATTGGCATTCCGACCAGCAGCGATCCGATCATGATCGATATTTCCAGCTCGATCACCGCGAACGGCCCGTCGATGCGGTTGATGAAAGAAGGCAAGCGCGCGCCGGGCGTTTGGTTCGTCGATCATGAAGGGCGTGGCAGCGATGACCCGTCCGTGGCCTACAACGAGCCCAAAGGCGCGCTGCTGCCGCTCGGCGGGCTCGACGCAGGGCACAAAGGTTTTGGGCTGGGACTGATGATTGAATCGATGACTGGCGGGCTCGCCGGTTTTGGCCGCGCCGATCCGCCGGAGGGCTGGGGCGCGAGCGTATTTGTGCAAGTAATCGACCCCGAGGCGTTCGGCGGCCGCGCTGCGCTGGAGCGGCAAACCGATCATCTGCGCGAGATCAGCCGCGCGTCAAAACCGCAACCCGGTGTCACGAAAGTTCGGTTACCGGGTGAAGGTGGCTTGGCCCGAAAACGCGCGCATCTGGCGGACGGCGTTGCGCTGCACGCGTCGATCATGCCCGGGCTAGCGGAGTGGGCAGCAAAGCTCGGCGTGACTGCGCCTTCGACGATTTAGGCCTTATAAGCTTTATTGCTCAAGCGACCGCCAGGCGGCGGTTAAAGCATGTTTTTTAGCTTAGTCGACTATACGTAAAAATTAGCGCAAACGACCGCCTGGCGGTCGCTTAAGCTAAAAAGTCGTACCCCCTTAAATCGTGGCAATTGCCTCAATCTCAAACTGCGCGCCTTTTGGCAGTGACGCCACGCCGACCGTCGAACGCGCGGGATAGGGCTTTTGAAACAACGCTTCCATCTTGGCGTTCGCCGCGGCGAAGTTGCCGAGGTCGGTGAGGAACAGCGTGAGCTTCACGACGTTGTTCGTGGTCGCGCCCGCAGCGGTGAGCACGGCTTGCATGTTGGCCAGCGCCTGATCGACCTGCGCATCGAAACCGTCGCGCAAATTGCCCGTTGCTGGGTCGAGGCCAATTTGGCCTGAGCAGTAAACGACCTTGCTGATGCTCGTGAGCGTGACGCTGATCGCTTGCGAATACGGGCCAATGGCGGCCGGGGCTTTATCGGTGTGGATGACTTGGTTTGACATAACGATTCCTTGAAAATTATCCGCGCAAACGCTGCACGATTTCGGTGGTAAGTTTGGCTTGGTTCATGGTGTAGAAGTGCAGCCCCGGTGCGCCGCCTTTGATGAGACGCTCGCACAATTGCGTCACCACATCGAGGCCCAGTGCGCGGACGCTCTCGGCGTCGTCGCCAAAGTCCGCCATGCGCTTATTGAGCCAACGCGGCATTTCGGTGCCGCAGGATTCAGCGAAGCGCGCGACGCGGCTGTAGCTGTGCAACGGCATCACGCCGACCATAATCGGAAGAGTGATGCCCGCCTTTTGCGCTGCGTCGGCGAACGCGAAGTACGCATCGGCGTTGTAGAAAAACTGCGTGACCGCGACGTTCGCGCCAAGATCTTGCTTGAGCTTTAGCGCAGACAAATCGGCCTTCGCGGTGAGTGCGCGCGGATGCACTTCGGGGTACGCGGCGACGGCGAGGTTGAAGTGATCGCCGGTCTCTTCGCGCACGAATTTCACAAGATCCGTCGCATAGCGAAAATCGCCCGCAGCCACCATACCTGAGGGCACATCACCACCGAGCGCGACAAGGCGATTGATGCCTTGCGAACGATACGTATTCAGAAGCTCCATCACGCTGGCTTTGGTTGCGCCAACGCAGGAGAGGTGCGGCGCAACATCGTTGCCCGCCTCGGCCACGGCTTTCACGGTGGACAGCGTTTTCTCGCGCGTGGCACCACCCGCGCCGTACGTCACGCTGAAATACTTGGGTTTGAGCAGCATGAGTTGCTGCGTAACTGCACGAAGTTTTACGTCGCCTTCGGGCGTATTCGGCGGGAAAAATTCAAAGGAAATGTTGTTCATTAGGTCGGTTTCTTTTTAGATTTCTTGGTGGCTTTGGGCTTCGGCGCGGCAGCGCGCAATGCCGCGTCCCACGCGAGCGCCGCCCACGGGCGCATAGCGGCGGCCGACTCCATCGCGTCCGGTGGCACCGTGTAGTAACCCATCGTGCGCTCGATACCGTCCTTAAATGTGTACGAAAAGATACGGCACTTCGCATCGAGAAAAACGTCTCGTGTGACATCGTCTGCCTTCAACCATAGTTGATCGAACGCGATGATCGAAAAGGTTCTTCCATCAATAGAGAAACTAATGCCACCAAACATGCGCTTAGCGGCGATACCGGCCGCGCCGGCTTGCGGCGCGAGGCTCGAGAAAAGCTCGATGCAGTAATCGCGAAATTCCTCTTTCGCGGCGCGCGTGGCTTCCGCAGTCTTTTTCATGTTCGCTCCGCGTAAACGAAAAATTCGTGATTGCCATCACTACCGGTGATGCTGCTCGCGAAGTAGTCGAGCACATTGAGCTTCGCGTCCGCGCATGCGGCACGAATAGTTTGCTCAACACTTGCAAACAGCGACGCATCGCGCACGATGCCACCACGCCCCACTTTATCGGCACCCACCTCGAACTGCGGCTTCACGAGGGACAACACACGCCCGCCTTCGCGCAGCAACGAGGGCCACTGCGGCAAGACTTTGGTGAGCGAAATGAACGATACGTCGGCGACGATTAGATCGAACGTCGTGCTCTTGAAGTTCGTAGGGCGGGCATTGCCCGCCTCGTGCACCACGGCGGGCAATGCCCGCCCTACGTCCGACAGCACCATGCTCCGCGCATTCACACCCTCAATGCAAGTCACACGTGGATCGTCACGCAGTCGCGCATGCAATTGACTATGCCCCACATCAACGCCGACCACGCTCGCAGCGCCTCGTTGCAGCAGGCAATCAGTAAAACCACCTGTTGACTGCCCCACGTCGAGACAGCAAAACCCAGTCACGTCCAGCGCGGTGCGCGCCAGCGCACCGTCAAGCTTCAAGCCACCACGCGAGACGAATTTTTCCAGATCACTCGCTTCAACCTCAAGCGCAACGTCGTCGTCCAACGTCACACCGGCCTTGGTGAGCGCCACGCGCGTAAGCTTGCGCCCAACAAGCGTGAACACATGCCCCGCCGCGATCAGCCGTTGTGCGGCCGTACGCGATGGCGCGAGGCCGCGTTCGACGAGAAGCAGGTCAGCGCGCATGGGTCTGCGTCAGATTTTCGGCTTTTTTCCGAACGGAATGATGACCGCCAAGAGCCACGAAATCAACCCGTACAGCAAACCACCGAGTACCGCTGCCCAGAAGCCATGCACCTCAAATCCTCCGAGAAGTTTCCCCACCATCCAGAACAGCAAACCGTTCAAGACAAGATAGAAAAATCCCAGCGTGAGCACCGAGATCGGCAATGTGAGAATCGCCAAGATCGGACGAATCACGCTATTGACAAAGCCCAAAGCAAACGCCGCGATCAATGCGGATAAGAAGTTGGTGACTGTGATGGACGGCAGCAAATACGCCACGGCCATGAGCGCCGCGGCGTTGAGGAGCCAAACGATCAGTAAGCGAGTCATGTTGTTCTCCAGAAGCGTGGGCAACTGATGGCCCACGCAGGTTCGGTGGCTTAAAAGGCTAGTAGCGGTAAGTATCGGCCTTGTAAGGCCCCGCTTTGTTCACGCCGATATAGTCCGCTTGCTCGGTGGTGAGCTCGGTCAGCATCGCGCCAACTTTTTTCAGATGCAGGCGCGCTACTTTTTCGTCGAGATGCTTTGGCAACACGTAAACCTTGCCGGATTCGTATTGATCGGGCTTGGTGAAAAGCTCCATCTGCGCGATGGTCTGGTTCGCGAACGATGAGCTCATCACAAAGCTTGGGTGACCCGTAGCGCAACCGAGGTTCACGAGGCGACCCTTCGCTAGCAGCGTAATCTTTTTTCCGTCCGGGAAAATGACGTGATCAACTTGCGGCTTGATCTCGTCCCATTCACATTTTTCGAGCGCCGCAACGTCGATTTCGTTGTCGAAGTGACCGATGTTGCACACAATCGCTTCGTCTTTCATCGCTGCCATATGCTCGTAGCGAATCACGCTCTTGTTGCCGGTCGCCGACACGAAAATATCGCACTTGTCAGCGGCGTATTCCATCGTGACGACTTTGAAGCCCTCCATCGCGGCTTGCAACGCGTTGATCGGATCGATCTCGGTGACCCACACTTGAGCTGACAGTGCGCGTAGTGCTTGTGCCGAGCCTTTGCCCACGTCACCATAACCGGCTACGCAGGCCACTTTGCCGGCGATCATCACGTCGGTTGCGCGCTTGATGCTGTCGACCAACGATTCGCGGCAGCCGTACAGGTTGTCGAATTTGCTCTTGGTCACCGAATCGTTCACATTGATCGCGCGGAACAACAAAGTGCCCTTTGCCGACATTTCGTTTAAGCGATGCACGCCGGTCGTTGTCTCTTCCGTTACGCCAATAATCTGCGCGGCTTTACGGGTGTACCACGTTGGATCTTCGGCGAGCTTGGCGCGGATCGACGCGAACAGACAGCGCTCTTCTTCGCTCGTGGGTGATGCGATCAACGAAGCGTCTTTTTCCGCTTTTTGACCAAGGTGCATCAGGAGCGTTGCATCGCCGCCGTCGTCAAGAATCATGTTCGGGCCTTCGCCATCGGTGCCTTTGGCGCCAAAGTCGAAAATGCGATGCGTGTAGTCCCAGTAGTCGGCGAGCGACTCGCCCTTGACTGCGAACACGGGCGTGCCGTTGTCTGCAATCGCAGCGGCCGCGTGATCTTGCGTCGAATAAATATTGCATGAAGCCCAGCGCACTTTGGCACCCAGCGATTCAAGCGTTTCGATCAACACAGCGGTTTGGATCGTCATGTGCAGCGAACCGGTAATGCGCGCGCCAGCCAACGGCTGCGCTTTCGCGAACTCTTCGCGAATGGCCATGAGGCCGGGCATTTCGGTTTCGGCAATCTTGATTTCTTTGTGGCCCCAGGCCGCCAATGAAATGTCCGCGATTACGTAGTCAGCGGTGGTCTTAAATTGGCCTTTGTCGGCAACAGCGTTCATTCGTCACTCCTGATTAAAGGCGACGAAAAGGCACGAATCTAGGGAAAGCCAACCGGCCGGAAAGCCAGCGTGAGCCCGCGAGGTTCGTGACGAGTTCGTCACCAAAACTGCGAGCGCGGTTGGAAAAATCGTGTTCGAGCCTAGCCAGAACTTCGCAAATTCACAAATTTACGAAAACTGGTTGCAACGCTCCTCGAACGAGAGAGATTTTAACGCAAAGACAATCGGTGCGCGACCCGAGTCTCGGCCACCTCGGGGTGTGCCGAGACTTGGCTCGCGCATTGAGGCTGACAGTTTAGAGGCTTGCGGCGCACGTACACTGCGTCGAGGTTTTGGCTATGCCGCGACAAATTACCATCCGGTCACAAGGAGAACACATGAAACACCATTTTCGTTCCATTGCATTCGGCGTGTGCGCGTTATTCGCGGTCACCGTTTCGGCGCAAGAATTTCCTACCCGTCCCATCACCATGGTGGTGCCGTATCCACCGGGTGGGGCCACCGATACGCTTGCGCGCATCGTGAGCAAATCGCTTACAGCGCAGTTTGGCCAAGCCGTGGTGGTCGAAAACAAGGCCGGCGCTGGCACCATTATCGGCGCGCAATACGTGGCCAACGCCGCCCCCGATGGCTACACCATTCTCATCACCGGCAACACCACCTTCACCATCAACGCAGCGTTGAAGTCAAAGCTGCCTTACGACCCGCTCAAAAGCTTCACGCCGCTCGCCACGATTGGCGGTAATTCACTGGTGATGCTGGCGAACCTCGCGGTACCGGCCAGCAACGTGAAAGAGGTAGTGGCGATGGCGGCCAAAGATCCGGGCAAGCACGGCTTTGGCACCTTTGGCTTGGGCACGAGCACGCATTTCGCTGGCGAAATGTTTCAGACGCTGTCCAACACCAAGCTTAACCATGTGCCCTACAAAGGCAGCGCGCCCGCCATGGCCGATTTGCTGGGCGGCCAAATTCCGTTCACCTTCGACACAACTATCGCCGCAGGGCCGCAACTTGCGGCGAGCAAAGTGAAGGCCATCGCGGTCACCACCAAAGCGCGTTCACGCTCGCTACCTACGGTGCCCACCTTCGCAGAGTCGGGCTATCCGGAATTTGATTTATCGATTTGGATTGCGCTGGTTGCCCCCAAAGGCCTACCCGAGGCGGTGCGCGCCAAGCTTGAGAAGGCGCTTGCTGAGGTAACGCGCGACCCAATCTCGCGCGCTGAACTAGAGAAAACGGGCTTAGACGTAGATTTCAAACCTGGCGCGGCCTACGAACCGGCAGTGGTCAAAGAAACCGCAGTGCTCAAATCGTTCGTACAGCGCGCGGGCATTCCGGTGGAGTGATTCCCTAGGAAAACACTTTCGTTTCGCTCGGCGACCAGCGCGCGGGCGACTCGCCGCGCGCGAACGCGGCCCACGCGTGGTGCATCTCGTCGGCCAAGCGCTGCGGGGCGTTGGCCCCAGTCATCTCAAGCGCACGCTCGATGCCGAGCCGATTGAAGGCAAACGGCACCTCCATCGCATGGGCCGCGCCCATGCGCCCGCCAAACTGCGGCGACTGCCACGCGAACTGATAATGCCACGCGCTCGCGCCCACGCGCCGCGCGAGCGCGGACAGCGCCTGCGCGGGCTTTTGGTAGTAGTGCGCGCCCTGCAACGCCGCGAGCACTTCACCGGGGTGACCTGTTTCCGGAATAGCCGCCGCGTCTAGGCCAACGGCCTGCGCGAACGCGCGCACACGCGGCCAATCCACACGATCTATTTCGCCACCGGGCACCAGATAAAAATTCATCTCCTGCGCGTTGGCCCCCACCAAAATTTGCAGCGGGGTGCCGGTGCCGTCTCGCCACAGACGCTCTAAATGCGCGAGCGGATCGGCGTGCACCATCGCACTATCGGCCACCGGGCGAAGCGGGAAAAAGTGTTTGGGGCTCATCGCATGCGAAGCGCGCAACTCGTATTCGGCAAGGAGCCGCGCCACCACGCGCACCACCAGATGCAAGGGCAGCGCCGCCAGCGCATCTCGCGTTGCCGCGGTGCCCAAAATCGAAGCGATGGCCATGCGCGAGCGCTGCGCGTCCTCAAGCGAGTGGCAGGTGATGCTCGGGCTTTGCAAGATCACGCGGCTAATCGCATGGCGTAGCGCGGGCATGCCGAGCAAATGCACAATCGCGCCCGCGCCCGCCGACACACCGCCCAGCGTTAACCGCGCCGGATCTCCACCAAACAGCGCAATGTGCTGGCGCACCCACTCAATGGCAGCGCACTGATCGAGCAGGCCCCGGTTTAGCGCCACCTCACCCGCAGCTGCATCGTCGAAGGCCATAAAGCCATCCATGCCGATGCGATAGTTAAACGACACAAACACCACGCCCTGCCGCGCAAACGAAGCGCCGTCGTACATCGGGTCGCCCGATTGCCCGCGCATAAAGCCCCCGCCGGGCACATAAATAAACACCGGCAGCGGAGTGGTGGCCAACGCGGCCCGCGCGGGCCGCCAAATGTTTAGCGTGAGGCAGTCTTCTCCGCCCACAATCGTTTCCTCGGTATCGGGCACCCGCGGCGCCTGCGGGGCGGCAGGGCCAAAGCACGTCGCGTCGCGCACACCGGCCCATGGCAGCGGCGGTTGCGGCGCTTTAAACCGATTGCCGCCAAACGGAGGCTGTGCGTAGGGAATATTGCCGAAAAAGTGCACGGCCTCACCGCTCACGCCTTCATCGGCCCCGACGCGCCGACCACGCAGTCGCCCCATGGGTAGCGCAATCTCGATGGAATGGTCGTTTGATGTGTTTGAGTTCATCGTGGTCCTGATTTAAGACTTTCTGTGCGTGCAGTGAAGCGGGCCGGCGCAACGCAACTTTTCAAGTCGTGTGCGCAACGTGAAGCCAAGGGAAACGATGCGACGATAGCCTATTTCATTCCCTTGTTCCGGCCGGTACTGGCTCAGGCCACACGCTGCGGCCGTTGGTCAACGCGGTGCGTGGCGTGCTGGCGAACCTGTCGAGCTATCGCCACGCGGCATTCGTTTACGCTTGCGCCCTCATTCACGAGTGCATCCCATGCCTAATTTCTGGTCTTCTTGCGGTTTCGACCTGCTTACACAACGCGACGGCGCATTGATCGTTACTGACGACTTTTTGCGTTCGTTCTTTTTGCGCCCAGAAATTGCGCCGATTGCGGAGTCTTGCGCGGCGGAAGTAAAGCTCCACGAGGCGTTACTGGACAGCCCGCGGCGCACCGTGGCAAATGTGGAAATTCTGCAAATCGCTGATCCCGACGCACAGGCGAACTATCGAATCCTGTTGAAATTTCGAGATCGAATGCTCGCAGCACCTACGCTGGAGGCCGCTTACACCGGTCTTTTCAGGGGTGACGGCGTGGATGTGCCACCACTTTTTGTATTTCAGCTCACGCAAATTTTTCTGCGCCACATTTTGGGCACGGATGGCGATGCGCTTGAGGCACGTATGGCGGAATGCTTGTTCCGCGTGCAGAAAATTTCAGTGCTTGAAGACGGTGCGGTGATGGCCGCCGATGATGAAACGGTTGAAGTATTCGCCGACACCGGTGGCTTCGGCTCGCTGGGCGAACTGCTCAAAAAGCAAAACACGCCAACGCGCTCGATTGACCTTGATGTGCTATCCACCGACAACGCGGCGGTTTATTGGGAGCGCGACGAGCGCCACGATTTGGCGGTGAGCCTCAATCGCGGACAGCCCGCACTCGATGCGTTGATGCGCGTCTTGGAGAAGTGGGTGAAGCACTTTTTAGGGGTAGAGGTGACCATCGCGCATCGCCGAGAGATTGACGACAAGCAATGGGTGTGGCATGTCGGGCTGGACGCCACCGCGTCTGGCGTATTGAACGATCTCTATAACAACGAGACGGTGGACGAGGCGCGCATGAGCCGCCTGCTCTGCTTGTTTGAGCTGCGTTTTGCGAACGCCGCTGACATGCGCCCGAACATTGCCGGGCGTTCGGTTTATCTCGCGATGGCGATGGATAGTGACGGAAAGCTAAAACTGAAACCTCAGAACCTTCTGTTGAATTTGCCACTAAACCGCGCTTGAACTGTTGTTTTCAAAGGCAAACGCACCGCGTCTAGGGGCAACGCTCCAGAATTTGCTGCGGCGCACAAAAGCCCATAAACAGGCATACAATCCGCGCTCTTATTGTCAAGAATGAACCATTCATGAGTTCACATGCCGCAGGCAGCCATCCCGACAAACATTTGACCGGGGGGCGACTCGCAGCCCTGGCCCTCGGCGCCGTTGGCGTCGTGTATGGCGACATTGGCACCTCCCCGCTTTACACGCTCAAGGAGGTGTTTTTTAACAAGGCACACAGCATTGCGTTGACCGAAGCCAACGTGCTCGGTTTGCTCTCGCTGATCTTTTGGGTGCTCACCATTGTCGTATCAGTGAAATACGCGATGGTGATTTTGCGGGCGGACAATCAGGGCGAAGGCGGCACGATGGTGCTCTTGGCGATGGCGCTGCGCACCGCGATTGGTCCGGACCACGCTACGCGACGCCGCTGGCTCACGCTACTGGGCATCTTCGGTGTCTCGCTTTTTTTTGGCGATTCGATTGTCACGCCCGCAGTGTCGGTGCTCGGCGCGATGGAAGGGCTGAAAGCCATCAATCCGGCGTTGCAACCGGCGGTCGTGCCGGTGACAGTGGTGATTTTGATCGGCCTGTTTTACGTGCAGCGAACGGGAACCGGCAAAGTGAGCGCGTTTTTCGGCCCGATCATGGCGCTGTGGTTCTTGGTCTTGGGCGGGTTGGGGATTTTTCATAGCGCGTCGAACCCCGGTGTTTTCAAAGCGCTGAGTCCGCTGTACGCCATTGACTTCCTTGTGCACAACCCAGGTTTATTTTTGGTGGTATTGGGCTCCGCGGTGCTCGCGGTGACTGGCGCGGAAGCGTTGTATGCGGACATGGGTCACTTTGGACGCAAGCCGATTCGCGTCGCGTGGTTCGCGTTTGTGATGCCGTTGCTGGTCATCAACTATTTCGGTCAAGGCGCCTTGATTCTCAAGACCTGCGCCGGAAAAACGGCGTGTGAAATGCATCCGTTTTACGATCAAGTGCCGCATTCGTTTCTCATCCCAATGGTGATTTTGGCGGGATTTGCCTCAGTGATTGCGTCGCAGGCGGTGATTTCCGGCGCGTTCTCGATCGCGCGTCAGGGTATTCAGTTGGGCTTTTTGCCACGCATGCAGGTGGTGCACACCTCGCATCGTTCGGAAGGTCAAATTTATCTGCCGGCCGTAAATTGGGCGTTGTTCGTGCTCGTGCTGCTGGTCGTGATTTCGTTTCGCAGCACCGAGAACTTGGCGGCGGCGTACGGCCTCGCCGTGACCGGCGCAATGTTCATTGACACCATTTTGTTTGCGGTCGTCGCGTTTAGCTTGTGGAAGTGGAACAAGGTGCTCGCGACGCTGGCCGTCGTTGTGTTCGCGGCAGTGGACATCGCGCTCTTGGCCTCCACAGCGATCAAAATTCCTGACGGCGGCTGGTTCCCGTTGATGGTGGCGAGCATCATTTTGCTGTTGATGACGACCTGGAAACGCGGCCGCAGTTTGATGGGTGAGCAGCGCCGACAGTCCGCGTTGCCGTTGGCACCGATGATCGAGGCGCTGGCGCGTGACGCGGCGCGCGTGCAAGGCACGGCGGTCTTCATGACCTCCAACCCGGACGAAATGCCGGCCGCGATGCTGCACAACCTGAAACACAACAAAGTGCTGCACGAAAAAAACATCATCCTGCATGTGCACTTTGAGGACGTACCGTTGGTCACCCGCGCCAACCGCGTGCGCGTCGAAGAGATGGGCCACGGCTTTTACAAAATGGTCGTGAATTACGGATTCATGAACGCGCCGGACATTCCTAAGGCGCTCACCATCGCCGCCAAGTCACACCAGCTAGACGTAGAAATGATGGACACGTCGTTCTTCGTTTCGCGCGAAGTACTGGTCCCGACAGCGTGCAGACGAATTTCCGTGTGGCGACAGCGTTTGTTTAGCGTGATGTCGCGCAATGCACAATCGGCGACCGCGTATTTCCAAATTCCAACCAACCGAGTGCTCGAACTCGGCGCGCAAATTAAGTTCTGATACAGCTTTTATGCGCTAGCGACCGCCAGACGGTCGTTTGAAGCGTATTTGTACCTCTATCGACATACGCAGTAATTCGGCTGCAACGACCACCTAGCTGTCGTTGCAGCCGAAAAGCCATATTGCATGGCGTCACTGCGGCACACGTCTGCGTCTGCCAGTGTTGCGTCCTGTCGAGCGCGACGCCTACGCTGGCGTGAGCGACCCACGAGACGTGGCCGACCGGCGAGGCCGACAACGCATCTAGTTGCGTATGCGTCGATTTCGCTTTCCTCGCACGAACGAGCGTGAACCTTGCCCAGCCCGTGAGCACGGCCCACGCGCCTTTGGCGGACGCGCAGCCGAAGTGCGCACTACGGTTGCCGCCTACACTTCCCGCTAATTGTTCACATTCCATCGGCGAAGTTTTCCGCGTTGCCGGCGCTTAACCGCAATTCCTAATGACAGTTTTCTCCATCGAACGCGTCAACGAGGTTGATTCGACCAATACCGTGTTGATGAACCGTGCCGCGAAATCTGCGTGCCACTTCCATGTGTTGCTTGCGGACGAACAAAGCGCGGGGCGTGGGCAACGTGGGCGGCGCTGGCATGCCGCGCCGGGTGACGCGATTTTGTGTAGTGTGGCGTGGCAGTTCGCCAAGACCAAGCCGCTGGACGGCCTGAGTTTGGCGGTCGGTGTGATGCTTGCTGACGCACTGGACACGTGGCTTCCCACGCCCGCGTTGCTTAAATGGCCCAACGATTTGCTGGTTGATATGCCGGGCGTTGGCCTGCGAAAAATCGGCGGAATATTGATCGAAACGGTGGCAAGCCCCGACGCCACTCGCACCGCAGTGATGGGTTTCGGCATCAATGTGCGGAGCGCGCCGCCGTCCGATGCGCTTGCGCCGGGCGCTATTGCGGCCACGTGTCTCGCCGACGTGACGCAGTCCGCAGCAGCCCGCGACGTCGTACTTAACGAATTGCTTCGCGCACTAGAAACGGGCCTGGCGCAGTTTGCGATGGATGGTTTTGCAGCATTCCAATCCCGCTGGTGGCAGCGCCGTGCGTTTGCCGAAGACGCAGTCGTGGCGCGGCTTCCCGATGGCTCGCAACTCATGGGCAGAATTGCTGCCGTGACCGAACGTGGTGCGTTGGTGCTCCAGAGCGAGCGCGGATTGCATACACTCCTCTCAGGGGAGGTATCAGTTCGTGGATTTGGTGCTTGATATTGGAAATACGCGGCTCAAATGGGCGCGCGTCGAAGGCGGGCACATTGTGTCGCGCGGGGCCATATTTTTGGCCGAACTCGCGCATTTCGCCGAGCGCGCCGGCTTTGATCGACATCCGCCCAAGCGCGTGATCGGCAGCCATGTGGCGGGCATCGCCTCAAAAGAGCGTATCGACCGCGATTTCGCAGCGCTTGGCGTGCCCGTGACGTGGGTTGCGTCCAGCGCACAGTTTGGCGGTGTGACCAACGGCTACGACGACCCCACACGCCTCGGCAGCGACCGCTGGGCCGCGATGGTGGCCGCGTGGAAGCGCGGCATGGCTCCATGCATCGTTGCGTGCGCCGGCACCGCGCTCACAGTCGATCAATTAGACGAGCGCGGACATTTCATCGGCGGCGCGATTGTCGCGGGCTATCACGCGATGCTCGGTGGTCTCGCGGGCAACACTGCCGCGCTATCAGTTGACGCGGGCGACTGGGCCGCACAGCCCAGCAACACGCGCGACGCGCTGGCTACTGGCGCGGTCGACGCGATGGTCGGTGCAATTGAGCGAGGGCAAGTGCGACTGGCGCAACGGCTCAAAGCGCGCGGCATAAACGCGACGCCGCGAATCGTGCTCACCGGCGGCAGCGCGTACCGTTTGCTCGCGCATTTGCCGGCGGGGAATTCGGTGGTGGATTCGTTGGTGCTTGAAGGCGTGTATTTACTGGCACAATCCTAGGGGCACTCCTATAAATTCGTTGTTCGGGCGATATTCCGTCGTTGCGCGGTGCTCGCAATCCTCATGTACCAAGGCGTACATTGCGGTTGCTCCGCGCCACGCGCCTAGCACTTCACCCCGAAAAACGAATTTCTAGCAGCGCCCCTTCCTGTTACTGGCCGCGTCGCGCGTTCCTATTTGATGAAAAAACTGTTCATATTTTTGTTGTTAGCGAATGCCGCCGTGTTTGGCTACGCATACTATGAACGCCACAACAGCGAGGCGCAGGCGGCGTCGGATCGCTACAAACCCGTCAACGCAGAACAAGTGCGCGTGCTCACCACGCAGCAAATTTCTAAGCTCGGCCCGGCGAAAGTGGCGCAGCTCACGCTCGCGTGCGCCGAGTGGGGGCCTTTGTCAGAAGCAGATCGTGCCCGCGCGATCAAATTGCTCGAACCGCTCGGACTGGCGCGTACGTTGTCCACGCGGCGCGTTGATGTGCCAGCCGAACATTGGGTCTACATTCCGCCGAAGCCGAACAAAAATGCTGCTGATCGCGCGCTCGCCGATTTGAAGCGTTTGAACGTGAAAGACGTGGCGCTGATTCAAGATCCAGGTCAATGGAATTTCGCGATTTCACTCGGCGTGTTTCGCAATAAAGACGGTGCCGATGCGCGCCTCGCCGAAGTAAAAAAGCTCGGCGTGAAAACGGCTGCTTACGCTACGCGCGCACAAACTGTCGCGATGACCAATTTGGTCTTACGCGAACCCGCACAATCGACGATCACACAGCTCGAAACGCTGCGCGCACAAATCGCGGGCACCACTGTTGCCACGGGCGCGTGCCCAGAGGCTAGGTAGTTTTTTCAGCAAAACACAGTTCGCAAATGGTTGTCATTTCGCCTGCACTTTCCTCTGATGATGTCGAACACGCACGCGAGTTGATGCGCCGCTATGCAGCGTGGACCGGCGTTGACTTGTGTTTCCAAAATTTCGAAGCAGAGCTCGCCGCGTTGCCCGGAAAATACGTCGCGCCACTCGGCGGTTTGTGGCTGGCGCGGGAGCCTGTGCGCGCCGCCCCCATTGGCGTGATCGCGCTACGGCCGATCTCGGAGACCGTGTGTGAAATGAAACGCTTGTGGGTCGAGCCGACCGCGCAGGGCTTAGGCTGTGGCCGTGCGTTGGCTAACACCGTGATTGCGGCGGCGCGTGCTGCGGGCTTCGCCGAAATGAAGCTCGACACGCTAAAGGGTCGCATGCCGTCGGCCATCGCGCTCTATCGCTCGCTCGGGTTTGTGGAGTGCGCGGCGTACACGCATAACCCGGAGCCTGACGTGCTCTACATGTCCCTCAATTTGAAATTGGAACTCGCATGAGTGTTGATTACATCGTCGTAGGCGCGGGCACCGCCGGGTGCGTGTTGGCGAACCGTTTGTCGGAAGATGGGCGTAACTCCGTGTGGGTGCTCGAAGCGGGGCCCACCGACAATTATTTGTGGATTCATATTCCGATTGGCTACGCCAAAACGATGTTTCATCCGGTCTACAACTACGGCTACAAGACCGAGCCCGATCCGAACATGAATAACCGCAACATCTACTGGCCGCGCGGGCGTGGACTGGGCGGTTCATCGTCGATCAATGGCTTGATCTACATTCGCGGCCAAGCCGCCGACTACGACCGCTGGAGCGCGGCAGGCAACAACGGTTGGAGCTGGAAAGAAGTGCTGCCGTACTTCATCAAGAGCGAGCACAACAGCGATAAACGTCTACTCGAAAACGGCACCCACGGCCAAGGCGGGCCGCTCTGGGGTACCTCGATTCCGAAAGCGCATCCATTGATGGACGTGATCATCGCGGGCGGCGAAGAGCTGGGTGTGCCACGCACCGAAGACTTCAACAGCGGCGATCAAGAAGGCGTGGGCTACTACCAGCTTTTCACGAAAAATGGCTGGCGCTGTTCCACGGCAGTCGCGTATTTGCGGCCCGCGCAAAAACGAAAAAATCTGCGTACGGAAGTGAATGCGCAAGTCACCCGCGTATTGTTTGAGGGTACGCGCGCGGTGGGCGTGGAATACATGCAATACGGCCAGCGCGTTACCTTACGTGCAAACAAGGAAGTGCTACTCACGGCGGGCGCGCTACAAAGCCCACAGCTTCTGATGCTCTCTGGCATTGGCCCCGCCGCACATCTGCGCGAGCACGGCATCGAAGTGAAGAACGATCTGCCGGGTGTCGGACAAAACATGCAAGACCATTTGCAGCTTCGCCTCATGTACAAGGTGAAACAACCGATCACGACCAACGATGATTTGAAGAGCAATTGGCGCAAGTTCATTATGGGCTGGGACTGGCTGACGCGCCGCGCTGGGCCGCTCGCCATCGGCATCAATCACGGCGGTATGTTCACGCGCGTGTTGCCCGAATCGACCACACCAGATATTCAATTTCATTTCGCGGCGCTCTCTGCCGAGATGGCGGGCGCGCCGACGCATCCGTGGAGCGGCTGCACATTCTCGGTATGCCAGTTGCGCCCAGAATCACGCGGCGAGATTCGCTTGAAATCGGCCGATCCGCTTGCCGCACCGGCCATGTATTCCAATTATTTGTCGCATGAAACCGATGTGCGCTGCGCGGTTGCGTCGATCCGTTTCGCACGAAAGCTGGCGCACACAAACGCGATGAGCCACTTGATCGGTGAAGAATATCGTCCAGGCGACAGTGCACAAAGCGACGATGAAATTTTGCAGTTCGCGCGG
The DNA here is from genome assembly GCA_040079845.1 of Casimicrobium sp. Lineage (GTDB taxonomy): Bacteria > Pseudomonadota > Gammaproteobacteria > Burkholderiales > Casimicrobiaceae > Casimicrobium. The sequence goes on from JBEBJR010000027.1 coordinate 18,222, forward strand.
CAATACGGCGCAACGATCTTTCATCCAAGCGGCACCTGCAAAATGGCACCCGACACCGATCCGATGGGCGTTGTCGACACGCGGCTTCGTGTGCGCGGCGTGACGGGATTGCGCGTGATTGACTGCTCGGTGATGCCGACCCTGATTTCAGGAAACACCAATTCGCCGGTCGTGATGATGGCCGAAAAAGCGGCGGACATGATTAAGGCGGATTCACGATGAGCGCGTTCGCGAAGACACCAGAGCCACCGTATTACGCCGTGATTTTCACCAATCAACGCGTCGCTGATTCGGGCGATGATGGCTACGGAGAGATGGCTGACCGAATGGCGGAACTCGCGGCACAACAGCCGGGTTATCTTGGCGTCGAAAGCACGCGCGACGCCAACGGTTTCGGCATCACAGTGTCGTACTGGCGTGACGAGGCGAGCATCGCAAACTGGAAGAAGAACGCCGAACACACGCTCGCCCGCGAAGCCGGAAACGAGCGTTGGTACGAGCATTTCGAAACCCGCGTGGCGAGGGTTGAACGCGCTTACCCGAAGGTCTAACCATGTATCGCTGCTGTCGCTATTACGGACTTGAAGGCGTTGCCGGACACGAAGGCGATGCTTCGTTCACCGTTGAAGTCAATCACTTCACGTTCGGCCCCGGAAGCTTGCGCGAAGCGGGCTCGCATGCGCGTGCGCTGGGCATGAAGCGCATCGCGCTCTACACCGACAAAACGGTGCGCGATTTGCCGTACGTCGCGACGGTCAAGCGATCGCTCGAAGCGGCGGGTTGCAGCGTCGCGATTTATTGGGAATGCGAAGTCGAGCCGACGGATCGCTCGTTCAAAGCGGCGGCCCAATTTGCACAAGAAGGTAACTTCGATGGCTTCGTGTCCGTCGGCGGCGGCTCGGTCATGGACACCGCGAAAGCGGCCAACCTTTATGCGACCTACCCCGACGATTTTCTGGCCTACGTGAACGCGCCGATTGGACAAGGCAAGGCCGTGCCCGGTCCGTTGAAGCCGCACATCGCTTGTCCTACGACCTGTGGCACGGGCTCTGAGGTGACGGGCATCGCGATTTTTGATTTGCTGGGGCATCAGTGCAAAACGGGGATTTTGTCGCGCCACTTGTTGCCGTCGCGGGCGCTGGTTGACCCCGACGTCACACACACCTTGACGCCTGCGGTGATTGCCGCCAACGGATTCGACGCGCTCTCGCACGCGTTGGAGAGCTACACCGCACGTCCGCATTCGGCGAAAGCCAAAGCCTACGAAGGCTTCGACGGCTCGAAGCGCCCGATGAACCAAGGCGCGAATTTGTGGAGCGACATGGGCGCGCGTGAGGCGCTGCGCGTGATCGGCCAAAACCTCGTGAGCGCGGTGAACGACCCGAGCGACGCTCAAGCCAAGGGCGCGATCATGTACTCGGCACTGATTGCGGGCATGACGTTTTCTAACGCCGGGTGCCACCTGCCGCACGGCATGAGCTACGCAGTCTCCGGCCTCGTGCGGGACTTCAAAGCGCCCGCCGGTTATCCACAAGATGAGCCGATGGTGCCGCACGGCATGAGCGTTGTGCTGAATGCGCCGAGCGTGTATCGATTCACAGGCGAGGCCGCGCCAGAACGCCACCTCGAAGCGGCGCAATTTCTCGGTGCCAACACGGTCAGAGCGAGCGCGAGCGACGCCGGCGAAGTCGTCGCCAGCAAACTCATCGAAATGATGCGCGCCGTGAACTTCCCGAACGGTCTCAACGCGGTGGGCTACACCGATGCAGACGCCGAGACGCTCGCAGAACGCGCCTTTCCGCAACAGCGCGTTATCAAAAACGCGCCACGCGACGTGACCAAAGCCTCGCTCGCCGAATTGTTCAAAGGCGCGATGCGTTACTGGTAATCGCAGCGTTTTCGACTCAACAGCTTTTAGCTTGCAACGACCGACCGGCGGTCGTTGTAGCCTTGTTTTTTATATTATTGATAATGCAAATAATGGAGCTGAAAGCCATGCAGCGCTGTCGTTTACGCTTAAAAGCTATCAACACACGGAACAGTACGATTTAGGTGCGCCACGCGAACTCGGGTTTGGCGGCAATACCGTTTCCACACCCAAGTCCGTTCATTGACGCGAACCCAGAATCCCTCGTTCGCGCGAATCTGCGTCACCCATGGCGCTTGTCCTTCCGTAAAAAATGTCATGCGCTCGACGTTACGACTTTGTGACCGGCGACCAGCGCTTCAACAGCAGCGCGTTGGTCATTACGCTCACCGAGCTCATCGCCATCGCCGCGCCCGCAACCACTGGGCTTAAGTAACCAAACGCTGCAAGCGGAATGCCCGCCGCGTTGTACGCAAACGCCCAGAACAAGTTTTGCCGAATTTTTGCGACGGTGCGTTTGGATATTTCGAGCGCACCCGCGACCAACGCAACGTCACCGCGCATCAGCGTAATCGCGGCGGCGTGCATGGCAACATCCGTTCCCGTGCCCATTGCGATGCCGACGTCCGCCGCCGCGAGCGCCGGTGCATCGTTCACGCCGTCGCCCACCATCGCCACCGTGTGCGTCTTGCCGTCGGCGTCGCGCTTCAGCGCATTCACCGCCGCCGCTTTGTCACCGGGCAACACGTCGGCCATCACTTCATTATCGCGCAACCCCAATCGCCGCGCCATCGCGAGCGCTGCGCCACGGTTGTCGCCGGAGATCATCACTATGCGAAGGCCACGTTCGCGCAACGCTCGCAGCGCTTCCTTCGCGCCCGCCTTCGGCTCGTCCCCAAACGCCAGCAATCCGCACAACTGCAATACGCCGCCACTTCGCTTTGCCACAGCCGATACCGTTGCGCCGCCCGCCTGCAATTGCGCGGCTCGGTCGGTGAGCGTTCCGAGAGAAACACCAAGCTCTTGCATCCAGCGCAAACTGCCGATTAGCCAGTCTGCTTCGCCGATCGTGCCCTCGGTGCCGCGACCCGGAACGGCGTGAATATTGGACGCCACGAGTGTTGGTGCAGAAGTTTCCGTTCGCCCTGAGCGTAGCGAAGGGTTTGATTTCCCCGCGAGCCCATCAGACCCTTCGCCTACCGGCTCAGGGCGAACGGCACGAGTGATCACCGCCGCCACCACGGCCCGCGCAAGCGGATGCTCGCTGCCACGCTGTACGGCCGCCGCGTGGCTCAGCAACACGTCTTCATCGACGCAAGGCGCGGCCACTATCGCGGTCAAGCGCGGCTGCCCGACAGTGAGCGTGCCGGTCTTATCAAACGCGACCACGTCCACTTTGTGCGCCAGCTCCAACGCTTGCACGTCCTTAATCAAGATGCCCTGTTTCGCTGCGACGCCCGTTCCGGCCATGATCGCAGCAGGCGTGGCGAGGCCCAGCGCGCAGGGGCAAGCGATCACCAGAACCGCCACCGCGTGAATCAACGCCAGCTCACCGCTGCCGCGCGCCCACCACCAACCGAGCAGCGTGATCAACGCCAATACCAACACCACCGGCACAAACACCGCAGCCACTTGATCGACTAAGCGCTGAATCGGCGCCTTGGCCACCTGCGCGTCTTCGACCAAACGGATGATGTGCGCGAGTACCGTTTCGCTGCCGGTGGCAGTGACCCGCATCAGCACACGCCCGTCACCGTTAATACTGCCCGCCTTGAGCTTGTCGCCGGTGTTTTTCTCGACCGGCAACGGCTCGCCCGTCAGCATCGATTCGTCCACCTGCGTACGGCCTTCTTGCAGCACACCGTCGGCTGCAAAACGCTCGCCTGGACGCACGGCCAACGTGTCACCCACGATCAATTCGGCCACGGGGACGTCGGACTCCGTGCCCGATTTTGCGATCACATGTGCAACTTCGGGCCGCAGCGCGTGCAGCGCGCGAATCGCGGTCGTCGTTTGTCGTTTGGCGCGCGCCTCAAGCCACTTGCCCAGCAACACGAGCGTCACCACCACTGCCGAGCCTTCGAAATAGAGATGCACCATGACGTCAGGTTCAGCCGTCAGCCACAACCACATCGACAAACCCCAACCCGCGCTGGTGCCAATCGCAACGAGCAAATCCATGTTGCCCGACATCGCTTTGAGCGCGCCCCAACCCGCTTTGTAGAACCGCGCACCGAGAATGAATTGCACCGGTGTGGCGAGCAAAAACTGTATCCACGCGGGCAACATCCAGGGTTTACCGAACAAGTCTCCGACCATCGGCAGCACCAGCGGCGCAGACAGCAAGAGTCCAATCGCAACCGGCATGAACCCGGTCGACGGTGAGGCCGAATCGGCGTCGTCCGCTTGTGCAGCCGTGCGCGGCTCATAGCCCGCATCGCGCACCGCACGGCGCAAGCGCCCGTCGTTCATCAACGTGGGATCGAACGTGACGCGCGCCGATTCCGTGGCGAGATTGATCGTGGCGGTCTGCACGCCCGGTTGCTTCTTTAATGCACGTTCCACACGCATGACGCACGACGCGCAGGTCATTCCGCCGATGGAGATGTCATCGGTTACCGTGCTGGACTGTCCAACAACGGCCGTATTTGCAACTTGAGTGTTCATGGGTGTGCAGCCTAAACCTTTACCTCATGGCAAGGTCAAGTGTTTCCGCGCAATTCTATTGATCGACGTCAAGCAATCAGTGCCTCGCGACACTTGACCTTGCCATCATGGTAAGGTTCAGAATTACTCCTGATGTCAACGTCATCCGACGTTCTTTCAGGAATGAAGAAGGAAACTCAATGCAACACGTCCTCACCGTTCAAGGCATGACCTGCGGCCACTGCGAAGCCGCCGTCACGAATGCAATCAAAAATATCGATCCCAGTGCAACTGTCGTGATTGACCGCGCCAACGAACGCGTCGACGTGCAAAGCGAAATGCCAGTCGATGCATTCTCCGCAGCGATCGCCGAAGAAGGCTATGCCGTCAAGAAGGCAGGGGGTGGCTGCGGCGGGAAGTGCTCTTGTGGCTGATACGTCTGGTGCAGCGGAGGCGTTAACAATTGGAGAAGCCGCGAAGCGCTCCGGCGTGAGCGCGAAAATGATTCGCCACTACGAATCGCTCGGGTTGCTTCCGACGGTCGCGCGGCGACTCAACGGCTATCGCCAATACTGCGAACGCGATATTCACACGCTGCAATTCATCAAGCGATCACGCGACTTAGGATTTTCCATGTTGGAAATCGCCGAACTCGTGAGCCTGTGGCGCAATCGTCGGCGCACCAGTGCGAGTGTGAAGCGCATCGCCCAGGCGCACGCAGATGGGCTGAGCAAACGCATCGAAGCGATGCAAGAAATGCGCAATACGCTTGCGCACTTGATCCATTGCTGTCATGGCGACCAACGGCCAGACTGCCCGATTTTGGAGGACTTGGCGAGCCCCACGCACGCGAACGACAAGTAGCCTGCGATGTTCCCGTTTTTTCCACAGCGCAAGCGCTGCGACACTGATGAAAACTGCGTTGACCTGCATCACTTCGATGCTCACGAGCATGCGCTACAAAGGGTGAAAGCTGGCGCGTCTGAATGAGGGTTCGGACCGTCGACGCGCACAATAATCGGAGCCGCCCATGCAGCGTGACACACCCCACGAACGTATCGTTCAACACCCGGACGAGCTTGAAGCGTTGCTTGATGCGCACACCGCATCAAGTTCGTCATACGGACAAATTCTCAAGTCAGCCGATCCACCCACAAAGCAGGATTTCGAGCGCGCACGGCTGCTGATAGCGACTGCGCCAGCAGACACGTTGCCCGAAACGCTCGCGCTTGCGCGTCACACGCTGCACGCGGTGCGCGACATTCCGAAGGTGGATCTCACGCATTTTGAGAGCACACCGGCGATTTCGAATCTCTTGGCGTCGGCGGTCGTAGAGCGCTACCGCGTGGTGCCGATCATGATGTGGCGCGATGCGGTCGTTTTGGCCGTTGCCGATTTGCTCGAAGAGGACGCGTTTGGCGTGTTGCGCTTCGCACTGCAGCGACATTTTGTGTTGGTGCGCGCCACTGGCGTGCAGATTGATGAAACCATTAATCGTCTCTATCGCTCGGCGCAAGAGGCGGAGGAGCTGCGCTCGTTAGACGAGTTGGCCGTGGAGCAAGAGCGCCACGCGGAAAGCGACGATCAACGCATTTGGCGCGACGCGGAGCATGTAGCTAAGCGCGCGCCGATTGTGAATCTCGTCGATTCGTTGCTCGACGACGCGGTGCGCATGCGAGCGTCCGACTTGCACCTGCGCCCCGGAAAAGACGAATTTGAAGTGCTGTTTCGCATTGACGGCACGCTGGTGCCGATGCGAAGTCTGCGCGCGGCGCTGCTGCCGGCGGTCGTGAGCCGCATTAAGATTTTGTCGTCACTCGACATCACGGAGCGACGCTTGCCGCAGGACGGTCGTATTCGTTTGGAGATCGCGGAAAAAGTGGTCGATTTGCGGGTGTCGATCATCCCGGTGCAACACGGCGAGAGCGTCGTGATTCGCGTGCTCGACAAAGGTGCGGGGCTGCGCTCGATTGAAGACATTGGTTTCAAGGCCTCGGACAAAGCGCGCTTTCTCGACTTGATCCGCCGCAGCTACGGCATTATTTTGGTCACTGGGCCTACCGGTTCCGGCAAAACGACGACGCTTTACGCCGCGTTGCAGGCCGTGAAGAAGGAAAACATCAATATCGTCACGGTCGAAGACCCGATTGAATACGAGCTCGCCAACACCCGTCAAATTCAACTGCTTCCACAAGTCGATTTCGGTTTCCCGCAAGCGCTTCGTCACATCCTGCGGCACGACCCCGATGTGATCATGATCGGCGAAATGCGCGATCTGGAAACGTGCCGGATCGCGGTAGAGAGCGCACTCACGGGGCATTTGGTGTTCAGCACCTTGCATACCAACGACGCCGCGAGCACGCTGGTGCGTCTATTGGAAATCGGCATCGCGCCGTACATGATTCGCTCAGCGGTAATCGGCGTGCTGGCACAGCGCTTAGTGCGCAAGAACTGCCCACACTGCCGTGTGCCGGAAACGATTGATGCGCTCCTCGCGCAGAACCTTGGACTCAAAGCGGGCGAAAAATTCTTTCGCGGTGCGGGCTGCGAGCAGTGTCATTTCACCGGCTTTTCCGGGCGCATGGCGATTTACGAGCTGATGGTTATGACCGACGCGATTCGGACGCGCGTGGCCGAAGGCGTCGCGAGCGACGAATTTCGTAAGCTCGCGATTGAAAGCGGCATGATCGCGCTGCCGGTCAACGGCGTCGAGCAGGCGCGTACCGGGCATGTTTCGATTGCCGAGGTTTATCGGGCTTGCATGTAGCGCTCTACTGTTTTTTCCGCGCTGAATGCAACTTTATTTGCGGCGCACGCGCAAAAGCCCGAAAATAGCGGCTCTGCGACTTCTTTGCCTGAACATTTGAGTACCACCTCGCTCGAGCTTTCCCTTGAGCCCATCGACAACGCAACGCTCGCCACCGTCTGTGGCGCGATGGACGACAACATTCGTCGCGTTGCTACCGCTTTCTCCGTTTCCATTAAACGCCGCAACAGCGTGCTTCGCATCGAAGGCGATGCCGCGCCCGCACAGGCCGCCAAGCGTGCGATGGAGCGTTTTCGTTACCTCGCGAAACAAGGCAAACGCGATCTGACCGACGACGATATTGAGCTCACGCTCGCTGAGCTGAAATTGCCGGTCGCGCAGACGGAAAACGACCGCGCCGCGATGGCGGCACTCGCCGAAGCCGCAAGCAGCATCACACTCAAGGTCAAGCGCAACGACCTCGCGGCGCGCACCCCGATGCAGCTCGAATATCTGCAAAACATTCGCGATCACGACATCACGTTCGGCATCGGCCCGGCCGGAACCGGCAAAACGTTTCTCGCGGTCGCGTGCGCTGTCGACGCGTTCGAACGCGACCTGATCAAGCGCATCGTGCTGGTGCGCCCCGCCGTGGAAGCGGGCGAACGACTGGGGTTTTTGCCGGGCGATTTGATTCAGAAAGTAGACCCGTATTTACGGCCGTTGTATGACGCGCTCTTTGAATTGATGGGCTTGGAAAAAACGACCAAACTCATGGAGCGCGGCACCATTGAAGTGGCACCACTCGCATTCATGCGCGGTCGCACATTGAACGGCGCATTCATCATCCTCGACGAGGCGCAGAACACGACGCCTGAGCAGATGAAAATGTTCCTCACGCGCATCGGCTTCGGCACCAAAACGGTGGTCACGGGCGACCCGACGCAGAACGATTTGAACAAGAACCAGAAGAGCGGTTTACATGACGCGCAGCATGTTTTGCGCGGAGTGCAGGGGATTGCGTTTACGCAGTTCACGAGCGTGGACGTGGTGCGTCATCCACTGGTGCAAAAAATTGTGAACGCCTACGAGCGCCAAAGCGCGCGGGACAACGCGTGAGTCTGTCGCTCGCCGTTCAATTCGTGAGCAAGGCTAGGCACTTGCCTTCGCGCGCACAGGTGCGCCGTTGGGCGCTCGCCGCACATCAGGGTGCGGGTGCCGGCGCCGATGCAATGGTCACGATTCGTTACGTCGACGAGAAGGAAGGCCGCGCGCTCAATCTGCAATTTCGCGGGAAGGATTACGCGACCAACGTGCTTACGTTTGTGCATGAGGCCGCGCCGTTTCAGGACGAGCATTCGTACAGCGCCGACATCGTCATCTGCGCGCCAGTCATTGCACGCGAAGCGCGTGAGCAGAAGAAGCCCGTCGCCTCCCATCATGGTCACATGGTGCTGCATGGCATGCTGCATGCTCAGGGTTTCGATCATGAAGACAGCGTGGAAGCCGAAGCGATGGAAGCCATTGAGATCGCGCTCCTGCACAGGTTTCGCATTGACAATCCCTATGAAACCGCTTGAAGTTTCCGTGAAATATTTGCTATGGCTTTTCGCCTTCAGCGACAGCCGGGCGGTCGTTTGCAGAGAATTAGTATGATTGTCGACTTAGTGGTCATTCGCCCGCTAACGACCGCCTGTATGTCGTTAGCGCCTAAAAGCTGTATATCCCCAATTTCTCGTTCACTGCTATGAGTGAGGCTGAACCCGTTCGCCCAAAACCCTCGTTTTTCGAGCGCCTGTCGACGATGCTCTCCGGCGCGCCGGAAGATCGCGATGATTTGCTCGACATGTTGCGCGACGCGCATGAGCGAAAGCTCCTAGACGCCGATGCGCTCTCGATCTTCGAGGGCGCGCTCGAAGTCGCGGAGATGACCGTCTCCGACGTGATGGTGCCGCGCTCGCAGATGGACGTAATCGAGCTTGACGACGCGCCGGCCGAAATCATCGCCGAGATGGTCGAGACGCGCCACTCGCGCTATCCGGTGATCGGCGAGAGCCGTGATGAGGTCGTGGGCATATTGCTGGCGAAAGATTTGCTCGCGTACCTTGTGAACGCCGACGCCTTTTCGCTCAAAGCGGTGCTGCGCGCGCCGGTGTTCGTGCCGGAAACGAAGCGCTTGAACGTGCTCTTGCGCGAATTCCGCTCGCAGCGCAACCACATGGCGATTGTGATCGACGAACACGGCTCGGTCGCGGGCGTGGTCACTATCGAAGACGTGCTCGAACAAATCGTCGGCGAAATCATCGACGAGTACGACTACGACGAAGAGGCCGACAACATCATTGCCGAGTCCGCCACCAAATGGCGCGTGAAGGCGTCCACCGAAATCGAAGCGTTCAACGAAAAATTCGGCACCGAATTCAGCGACGCCGAAGCCGACACCGTTGGCGGATTGCTCATGCAAGAGTTTGCCCGTGTGCCGCATCGCGGCGAATCAATCACGCTCAGCGGATTTAAGTTCACGGTGCTGCGCGCCGACGGGCGACGCGTGTGGCTCATGACGGTGGAGCGGGTTTGAGGTCGAACTTTATTGCGCTGTTTCTGGCCGCGACTTCGGGCGCACTCACCGCGTGGCTCGGCTTCGCGCCGGTCGGCTGGTGGTGGGTGCCGTACTTGGGCTTTGCGGTGCTCGCAGCGCTGCTGCAACGCGCGCCGTCGGTGAAGTTTGGTGCGGTAATCGGATTCGTGTTTGGGCTTGGCTACTTTCTCGCCGGCGTGTCGTGGGTACGGGTGAGTTTGGGCGATTTTGGCGGCATGCCTCTGCCAATGGCATGGTTCGCGGCTTTCTTGTTTTGCTCGGTGTTGGCGGCGTTTCCGTTGTTGGCGGGGGCGTTTACCGCGTGGGTGAAACCGAAAAACGGTTGGTTCTTCGCGTTCGTATTCGCCGCTGCATGGACGTTTGCCGAGTACCTGCGAGCGCATGTGTTCACGGGCTTTGAGTGGTTGAGTGTGGGAACGTCGCAAGCGCCCGGCGGAATCGTCGTCGTCGCGCAATTGCTCGGAACATTCGGCGCAACATTTGTCGTAACGCTGACTGCCGGTTTGATCGCAAGCTTGGTGCCATTTTTGTTGAAGAACGACAATGCGCACGACCAAACAACCATCAAGGTTGGCGGTACTCGCTTTGCGCTGGGAATCGTCCCGATGATCGCGCTGGTCGCCATGGGTGCCTTGGAATTGTCCACTGCGGTCACAAAGCCCCTCCGCGTCTCCCTCCTCCAAGGCAACGTCCCCCAATCCATGAAGTGGGAGCCCGAAAGGTTTGCCCAGACGTTGCAGATGTATGAGCGCCTGATCACGCAAGCCAAAGGCGAATTCATCATCCTACCGGAGACCGCCTTGCCCGCGCCGCTCTCGCGAATTCCGTCGGATTACATTGAGCGGCTGCGTGGCATCGCGTTCAGCAAAGGTGCCAATTTGTTGATCGGCGTTCCCGTGCAGGAGCAAGGCAAGTTCTACAACGCGGCGGTCTCTCTCGGCGTAGAAGATTCGCAGCAATATCGCAAAGTGCATCTCGTGCCGTTCGGCGAATACATGCCGCTGCGTGGGCTACTCGCGTGGTTCTACGCGAACCTGACGATTCCGATGAGTGATTTTTCGCCGGGTGACGCGGCGCAACCGCCGATCAAGATCAACGGCCAAACGCTTGGCATTTCGATTTGCTACGAAGACACCTTCGCGCGCGACGTGCACCGCACTTTGCCCGACGCTACGCTTCTAGTGAACATGAGTAACGACGCATGGTTCGGCAAAAGCGCCGCCGCCGAACAGCATTTGCAGCTCTCGCAGATGCGCGCTATCGAACAAGCGCGCCCCATGCTGCGAGCGAACAACACCGGCATCACGGCGGTCATCGACGAGAAAGGCCGTGTGACGCAACGCCTAGAGCCGTTCACCGAGGGCATTTTGGAGACGACAGTCCAAGGCCGAAAAGGCGCAACGCCGTACATGATGTGGGGCGACCTGCCGGTGTTGCTGATGTGTCTCGCAGGCCTCGGCGTCGGCGTGGCGCGTCGCTTGCAGCGCGGCAAAGCGCCGGAAGCCCCGTAAAATTGCAGCATCCAACGAGAGGCGTGCAATGCTCGCCGCTCACTGCTCATCGCTCACAGAATCAATGATTACTTTTCAAGAAGCTATCCTGCGCTTACAGGCCTACTGGAATAAACAGGGCTGCGCCATCATTCAGCCCTACGACATGGAGGTCGGTGCGGGTACGTCGCACACGGCCACGTTCTTGCGCGCGCTCGGTCCCGAGCCGTGGCGTGCGGCGTACGTGCAGCCTTCGCGCCGCCCCAAAGATGGCCGCTACGGCGAAAATCCAAATCGCTTGCAGCACTACTACCAGTACCAAGTCGTGCTCAAACCGTCACCGCCAAACATTCTTGAGCTGTATCTTGGTTCGCTCACGGCGCTCGGTTTTGATCTGCAAGAGAACGACGTTCGCTTCGTCGAAGACGATTGGGAAAACCCAACGCTGGGCGCGTGGGGCTTGGGTTGGGAAGTGTGGATGAACGGCATGGAGGTGACGCAATTCACGTACTTCCAACAAGTAGGCGGCCTGCCGTGCAAGCCGATCACCGGCGAGATCACGTTCGGGCTTGAGCGCTTGATCATGTATTTGCAGGGCGTAGACAATGTGTACGACCTTGTGTGGACGCAATGGGAAGAGAACGGCGAAACACGCACGCTCTACTACCGCGATGTGTTCCACCAAAACGAAGTGGAGCAGTCGACGTACAACTTTGAGTACAGCGACGCCGATGCGTTGTTTAGACATTTCAACGATTACGAAGCCGAGGCGAAACTCTTGATGGAGAAGCAACTCGCGCTGCCCGCTTACGAGCAAGTCCTCAAAGCGGCGCACACGTTTAACCTGCTCGACGCGCGCGGCGCGATCAGCGTGACCGAGCGCGCGGCCTACATTGGCCGCATCCGAAACCTTGCACGCGCTGTAGCGCAAAGTTATTTTGAGAGCCGAGAACGATTGGGCTTTCCGATGTTGAACCGTCCGACTGCGGGTGACGCGAAGGTGGCCGCATGAATGCCGTGATTTATAAACCCCTGTTGATTGAGCTTTTCACCGAGGAGCTGCCACCGAAAGCGCTTAAGAAATTGGGCGAAGCATTTGCAGCGGGCATTGAAGCGAGCTTGCGTGCCGATGGGTTGCTGGGTGATGGCGCCACGGTTACGTCGTTCGCTACGCCGCGACGGCTGGGTGCGCGCGTTGATGCCGTGCTGACGGTAGCGCCCGCGAAAGCAATCAAAGAAAAATTGATGCCGTTGGCCGTGGCGAAAGACGCCGCGGGCGGCGCTTCGGTTGCGCTCAAGAAGAAGTTGGCCGCGTCGGGGCGTGAAGCGTTAGCGACTGGGTTTCCAAGCGCGGGCGACGGCGCGGACCGCTTGGTGGTTGAGAGCGATGGCAAGGCGGAGTACGTCTATTTGGTCGCGCTTGCCACGGGCACAACGCTCGTTGCGGGCGTACAAAACGCAATTGACGCGACGCTCGCGAAGTTGCCGATTCCGAAGGTCATGACGTATCAACTCGCCGATGGGCAAACAGACGTGAACTTTGTACGTCCCGCACACGGCCTGATTGTGTTGCATGGTGATGATGTGATTCCCGCGACGACGCTCGGCCTCGAAGCCGGACGTATTGCACACGGCCATCGTTTCCAAGGTGCGAACAACATTGAGTTGGATACGGCAAGCCGTTACGAAGAACTGTTGCGCCAGTACGGAAAAGTTGAGCCAGTGTTCGCCACCCGCCGCGACATGATCCTTACGCAACTGGAAGCGAAAGCAAAATCGCTCAATGCCACGCTTGGCACGCCCGCGAGCTACGCCGATTTGCTAGACGAAGTGAATTCGTTGGTCGAGTGGCCGACGGTGTACGTCTGCGAGTTCGAGCCGGAGTTCCTTGCGGTACCGCAGGAATGTTTGATTCTGACCATGAAAACGAATCAGAAGTACTTTCCGTTGTTTGATGCTGCGGGCAAACTCAAGAATCAGTTCCTGATCGTCTCGAATATGCAGCTCGACGATCCGAAGAAGATCATCGAAGGCAACGAGCGCGTGGTTCGCCCGCGCCTGGCCGACGCACGCTTCTTCTTCGAAACCGACAAGAAGTCAGAGCTCTATAAACGTGTTCCAGAATTGGCGAAGGTTGTGTATCACAACAAACTCGGCACTCAGGGCGAGCGTGTCGCGCGTGTCGCGAAGCTCGCGGGCGAAATCGCCACACTGATCGGTGCCGACAAAGCACGCGCTGAGCGCGGCGCAACGCTCGCCAAGGCAGACTTGATGACGCTGATGGTCGGCGAATTCCCCGAGCTGCAAGGCACGATGGGGCGTTATTACGCCCTGCACGACGGCGAACCGGCCGATGTCGCTGCTGCTTGTGCAGAGCATTACCAGCCGCGCTTTGCGGGCGACGCGTTGCCGTCAGCGGGCGTACCGACAGCGGTTGCGCTGGCTGACAAGTTGGAAACGCTTGCGGGGTTGTTCGGCATCGGCCAGACGCCAACGGGCGACAAGGATCCGTTCGCGCTGCGGCGGCATGCGCTTGGCGTGATTCGAATTTTGGTTGAACAAAAACTCCCTGTTTCGTTGCCCGCGTTGGTCAGAGCCTCGTTTGCGTGCTTCGATGGCAAAGTGGCCGATGCGAGCGCAGCGCTCTCGGAGTTCATCTATGACCGCCTGCGTGGCTACTTGAAAGACACTGGGGCAAGCACGAACGAAATTGAGTCGGTTTTGGCACACACACCGTCGCAGTTGGCGACCGTACCCGCGCAGCTCGCTGCGGTGCAGGCATTCTCTGAATTGCCCGAGGCAGCAAGCCTCAACGCAGCCAACAAGCGCGTGGCCAACATCCTGAAGAAAGCCGCCGAAAGCGGTGAGGCGATTGGTGCGGTCAGCAGCGCCATCGCGCAAGAGCCTGCCGAGCAAGCGCTGCACGCTGCGCTTGCAAGCATTGCCCCGCAAGCCGACACGCTGTTCGCAAAAGGCGATTTCTCAGGCTATCTCAAGTCGTTCGCTGCACTAAAAGCGCCAGTCGACGAGTTTTTCGACAAAGTAATGGTGATGGCCGAAGACAAAGCAGTGCGCAATAACCGTTTGGCCTTGCTGCGCGACTTGCGCGACGCGATGAATAAAGTGGCCGATCTTTCGAGGTTGGCGAACTGATGCGCGCACGACGCGTCGATCAAATTTTGCTCTGTCATTCCCGCGAAGGCGGGAATCCAGACCGAAGCTTAGCGACGCGTTCAACGGCAACGTTTTCTTCGCTGTCTCAGGCGGCCTGGGTCCCCGCCTTCGCGGGGACGACAGCGTGGGTTGAGACCGGCACAGCAGGTCGTGACTTTCGGAGCGCTCTATGAAACTCGTCATCCTCGACCGCGACGGCACGCTCAATTTCGATAGCGATCATTTCGTCAAATCGCCGGACGAGTGGCGTCCGCTGCCCGGCGCGCTCGAGGCGATCGCGCGACTCAATGGCGCGGGGTATCACGTTGCGGTTGCTACGAATCAGTCTGGCATCGAGCGCGGCCTGCTGGATATGGTGACGCTTAACGCGATTCACGCGAAGATGCTCAAGGCCGTCCAACAAGTCGGCGGCCGTATTGACGTAATTTATTACTGCCCGCATTCGGGCGACGCGGATTGCCGTTGCCGCAAACCGTCGCCCGGCATGTTTATCGACATCGGCGAACGTTTGAACGTGCCGCTCGCTGGCGTTCCATGTATCGGCGACGGGTTGCGCGATTTGCAAGCGGCCGTTGCGGCGGGCGCAAAACCAATGCTCGTCTTAACCGGCAAAGGCGCGGCAACACTCGCCAGCGGCGAGGTGCCGCCCGAAACGCAAGTTTTCGACACGTTGAACGCTGCGGTCGACGCCATTCTTTCCGCACCGTAATTCGAACCATGCAAACCCTTCGGAACATCCTCTACGTCCTGTTGCAGCTCGCGATCACGCCATTGTTTGCGGCGCTCATTTGCGGCGCATTTTGGGCTCCGCCGAAGGTGCGTAACGAATTGTGTGCTTGGTATACGCGGCTTTTTATTTGGCTCGCGAAGTATTTGTGCCGCATCGATTACGAAATCATCGGCTGGGAAAATGTTCCCAAGACGCCGTTTATTGTGCTGTCGAAACACTCGTCGACGTGGGAAACATTGGCGCTCGAGAGCTGGTTCACACCTGGCAGTTTCGTGGCGAAAAAAGAGCTGCTGTGGGTGCCGTTTTTCGGTTGGGGCTTTGCGCTTTCTTCGCCGATTACGATTGATCGGAAGGCGGGCTCCAAATCAATGGAACACATGATTGAGCAGGGTAACGAGCGGCTCAATAAGCGCGGTTTCACCATCGTTATTTTTCCCGAAGGCACGCGAATTCCGGCGGGAACAAAAGGCAAATACAAGACGGGCGGTGCGCGTTTGGCGCAGGGCTGCAACGTTCCGATCCTGCCGATTGCGCACAACGCAGGCTATTGCTGGCCACGTCATCCTTGGAAAAAATATCCGGGCAAAGTGACCCTCTCTATCCTGCCGCCGATTCTGCCCGGCGGCCTATCGCTCACTGAACTCAACGCGGAAGTTGAGCGCGTGATCGAGACGGAAGTGGAGCGACTGGGCGATTCCCGGTCACCGCGACGCGCTTAGTTATGGGCTTTTGGTCTGCGCTGTTTTCGCCGCCCACTGCGCCGCAAGCACGTCCGAAAACGCCTCGTTCACCGCGAATACCGAGGTCGCCGCGCAAGCCCGTAGCGCTAGCGAATGCCGATGTCGCAGACGTGGCCACGGCAATTGAACCACGTCGACGAAGCACCTCGGGCATCGAGTTTCGCTTGGAGCGCGCGCGCAGAAAATCTATCGGCCTCATCATCACGACCGATGGTTTACTTATTCGCGCACCGCGCTGGACACCGCTCTACGAAATCGACGCTGCGATCACCGAACGAGCCGCGTGGATTGCCAAGGCGATAGAACGGCAAACGAAACGCCGCGCGCAGCTTGCCGAACACAAGAACGGCGGCCACGTCTTGTTTCGCGGCAACAAGCTGAAAGTGGATGTGCGCGCCGGATTGTTCCAAAGCGTGGATTTAACGCCGGCGCATTGCGTGTTGACTACGGCGGACGGCGACTTCGACGCTGATGCGCTCGACGAAGAATTGATGCGATTTGCAAAAGCAGAATTGCCCGCCATCGCCCATGAAATGGCGGTCGCAGCGGGCTTGCCGTTGAAGACAGTAACGATCAGCAGTGCGCGCACCATGTGGGGAAGCTGCACGTCGGACGGGCGCGTACGCCTCAATTTCCGGCTCCTGCACTTGCCACCAGAGCTTATGTGTCACGTCGTGGCGCACGAATTGGCGCATCTGGTGGAGTTCAATCACTCGAAGCGATTCTGGGCCATCGTGCAGCAACTCGATCCGAATACGCCAAAGCACAAGCGCGCGATGAAGGGCTATTCGGTCTTGCTAGAGCTGTGAACGTGCGTGGGCTCGGTGGAAGCTGCAAATTCCCCGTTTAACTGAGTTGTAGGCGCGGACTTGGCCGCGCTTGCCCGTGGCACCGAGCGACGCCAAGTCGTCGTCTACAGCGGCTCCGGAAAATTCACGGCCTGCCGCGTCTGCTCGTGCAATACACGTGAAAGTGCCGCAGAGAGCGCCTCTCCGCTACGCGTATCTACCCAACCGGCGTCGATTCGTTTGAAGTGATAGCCACCGCTTTTCGCTGCGACCCATATTTCTTGCGTGGGCGCGTGGCGGTTAATGATGATTTTTGAATCGTCATCACAGGTAATTTCTAGAACGCCTTGGTTGAGTTCTATGTCGTCTACCGCATCTGCGGCATCAACAATCTCAACAATGCGGTCAAACATGGCGTCGGCTAAGGCGCTGAACTCGGTGGCAGAAATCATTTGCTACTATCCGTCGAACTTTTTACGGCCTTAAGTCTATGCGTATCAACCGCCTGCTCTTCACCTCAATCACAATCGCTACGTTCGTATTTACGCTCACCGCCTGCGGACAAAAAGGCCCGCTCGTGCCGGCGAAACCGCTGACCTCGACTACTCCTTCTACGATTCGCTAACACGCACCATCATGCTCACGACTCATCTCCACCGCTCGCCCGACGGCGAACTCGTTTACGAAAACATTCGCCTCGCTGATGTCGCACGTCACTTCGGCACACCGTGCTACGTGTATTCGCGCGCCACTATCGTTGAGAATTTCCGCGCTTATCAAGTGGCGTTCGCGGCCTCCAAACCGATGATTTGCTACGCGGTAAAGGCCAACTCGACATTAAGTGTGCTGGCGCTGTTGGCGTCCGAAGGTGCGGGATTCGACATTGTGTCCGGCGGTGAATTACAGCGTGTAATCGCGGCCGGGGGCGATCCAGATAAAGTGATTTTCTCTGGCGTGGGTAAGCGTCACGATGAGATTTCGCTAGCGCTGGCGCACGGTATTTTTTGCTTTAACGTTGAATCTGAGGCTGAGCTGCACCGTGTAAATGAGATTGCTGTCGCAGACGGCAAACGCGCGCGCATTACGTTTAGGATCAATCCTGATGTCGACGCAAAAACGCATCCGTACATTTCGACGGGACTCAAATCGAACAAGTTTGGTGTGGCGCACGCGGACGCCGTGCGGCTCTACACACTCGCGGCGAGCATGAAGGGTATTGAGGTTCACGGCATCGAATGTCATATCGGTTCGCAGATCACTGAGCTCTCGCCATACGTTGATGCGCTGCGCCGATTGTTGTCGCTGGTTGACGACTTGTCGACGCGCGGAATTCAACTGCATCACATCGATCTCGGCGGCGGTCGTGCGATCAACTATCAAGGCGATGACATCGTCTCGATGTCTGAATTCGCACAAGCCGTTGAGCGCGAAATCGCGGGCCGCCATCTTCAACTTTTGTTGGAGCCCGGTCGCTCCATCGTCGGTGATGCAGGTTTGTTGCTCACAAAAATTGAGTATCTAAAACCCGGCGAGACGAAAAATTTTGCGTTGGTGGATGCGGCAATGAATGACCTCATTCGGCCCACACTCTACGATGCATGGCACCCCGTAGAACCAGTGCTGGCGCGGCCTGGAGCGACGACGACATATGACATCGTTGGTCCTGTGTGCGAGAGCGGAGACTGGCTTGCGAAGAAACGCGACCTTGTTTTGGAGCAAGGCGATTTACTCGCTGTGCTGTGCGCTGGCGCATACGGTATGACAATGGCGTCGAACTACAACACGCGTGCACGACCTGCAGAAGTGATGGTCGATGGTGAAGAGGCGCACCTCATTCGCGAGCGCGAGCGCTTCGAAGATTTGGTCGCACACGAGCGCATCGTGATCTGATATTTCGCGAACGATGCGCGTCAAATCATGTGACGCGCGCGCGCATCGAACGTGAGCGCACAACAAAGTGTGTGCAACAAAACAACAGAGCGATTCGCACGCGCAAAACGCGCGCGCGAATAAGCGTGTTTGCGAAAAAAATCAAGCTAGAATTCGCGTCATCAGGTGAGTGTGTTGTAAACAAGTTCGTGTGCCTTGAACGCGTTTCAACAGTGCCTGACACTGAGGTGTGTTGCGTAGATTTGCCCGTTGGTTTTCATTTTTTTCAAGTGATTAACAACGCGCGGAATCGCTCAAAGGATCACCTCAAGTGATGTTCAAACTGTGAGAGAGTCAACCCTTAGGAGACCACTATGAGCGACATGATGACTATGGCAGCCCCTGCTGCTGCTGCACCTGCACCGGCCAAGAAAAAGCCAGCTGCGAAAAAGAAACCTGCTGCTAAAAAGCCAGCTGCCAAAAAAGCTCCAGCGAAGAAAGCAGCTGCCAAAAAGCCAGCCGCAAAGAAGCCTGCTGCTAAAAAGCCAGCCGCTAAAAAAGCAGCAGCCAAAAAGCCAGCCGCAAAGAAAGCAGCAGCCAAAAAGCCAGCCGCAAAGAAACCAGCAGCTAAGAAGCCAGCCGCCAAAAAAGCAGCAGCCAAAAAGCCAGCAGCAAAGAAACCAGCAGCTAAAAAGCCAGCGGCCAAAAAGCCAGCAGCTAAGAAGCCAGCAGCTAAAAAGCCAGCCGCCAAAAAAGCAGCAGCCAAAAAGCCAGCAGCTAAGAAGCCAGCCGCTAAAAAAGCAGCAGCTAAGAAGAAGTAATTTCTCGCAAGAGATTTTCTTCTCGATAAAAACGGCGCGGCAACGCGCCGTTTTTTATTTCCGATCAGTTCGTGATCGCGTTGAATGTTCGCATCACGTCGCGCCAACAAGCGCCGCTAACGCCGCCGCCCTTCACCGATAGGCAGAGTAAGCGGGATGCCGTCGAGACGCGCCAACGGCGCTCCTGCTGCCCGCAGTGCCCCCGCGTACCCGCGCGGCGAGAAACCCACAGCACCCCCAACCTGCGCCGCACACGAATCGGTCTCGAAAAGCAGCAAAGCGCAAACTGCCAAGGATCTCTCTGGGGTTGATGAGGACGCCCTCAACCGACGCCAAGAGGACTAGTTTGCCTCCGCTTAGCTGAGCTTCGTGTCCGCTCACACGTTTGAAGAAGCGGTACGCACCGCGTTCGATAGTGCATAAAAAAAGCGCGCCAACGGCGCGCTTTTTTGTTCGGCGAACTCACGCTAACGACGTCGCTTCACTACTTTTTTCGCGCCCCCTCGTTTAGCAGGTGCTGCGTGTCGCGCATTCTTACCGCCGGCCTTGGCTTTCACGTAGACCACCTTGCCACCTTTGCCACGCTTCGCGGTCACTTGACGAACAGGAGCCGGGCCGCTGATATAGAGCACCTGTCCGGCGCGCGCGGACGGTTTGCCCATTCGGTTCCACTGCGCGAGCGTGGCGGGTTTGACGCCGTAACGCTTGGCGATGCCTGCAAAGGTTTCGCCGCGACGTACTTTGTGAATTCGCGGTGGAACGTATTCCGGAAACTTGGTGAATACCGCGTTTTGAATGCTGCCTAGCGCGTCTTCTGACGGGCCATCTGAAGGCACCAACAAGTTATAGCCCGCAGGCAACGATGGCGCGACTGAGCGCATACCGTTCACAGCTTTAATCGCGGCCACAGTCGTGCCAAAGCGCTGCGCCAGCGCTTCAATGCGATCCCCTGAGCGGGTGCGATAAGCCATCCATGAAACACGCGGCTTCTCGTTGCTTTCGAGGTGCGCGATAAAGGCATCAGCCTTCGCTGCCGGCAACAACACCTGAAACTCTTTGCGGCCACCGATCACGGGGCGGTTGTGCGCGGGGTTGAGTGCTACGAAATCGGCCTCGGTCATCTCTGCGAGCTGAGCGGCACGCTTCAAGTCCATCGCATGCGCGAGCGTGATGGTCTTGAAGTACGGCTCGTTCGGAACGCTCGCAATCGTGAGGCCGAATGCGGCGGGATTGCGGATGATGTTTTTCACTGCTTGCAGTTTCGGCAAGTAGTTCCGCGTTTCCGTCGGCATATCTAGCGACAGATAACTGCCGTCTAGACCACGTGCTTTTGATTTTTGTACGGCGCGTCCCACGGAGCCTTCACCCCAGTTATAGGACGCGAGCGCGAGTTGCCAGTCTCCGCCAAACATGCCGTTGAGTTTGCTCAAATATTCGAGCGCGCCGTTGGTCGCCGCCACGATGTCGCGACGTGAATCGGCCCACCAGTCTTGTTTCATTCCGAAGTGCGTACCAGTCGATGGTATGAACTGCCAAATTCCGGCGGCTTTTGCGCTCGAATGTGCGATTGGATTAAACGCACTTTCGATCATCGGCAGCAGCGCGATTTCGAGTGGCATGTTGCGCCGCTCAAGCTCGGTGACGATGTAGAACATGTATTTGCCGGATCGATCTACGATGCGCGCAAGATAGTCTGGTCGATCAGCGTAAAACTTTTCCCATTTCGCAACGAGCGGGTCGTCGAGATCCGGCATCGAGTAGCCCGCGCGAATGCGATCCCACAAGTCGGTGGGCGGCGTTTCGACAATGGCCTCGCCGACCACACCCACTAACGGCTTCTCAGACGCGAGCGATGGATTGGCTGGGACGGCGGGCGCGAGGGAAGATGACGCGGGCGACGGCGTGGCAGCGTTCGGTACTGCGGCTGCGCCTGGAGTAGCTGGTGATACGTCAGGGGTGGTCGCTAATGCTGTCGCTGCGACCGCTGAGGGTGCGGCTGATGTACTGCTTGCGGATGGCGCCACGTTTTGCAGTGGCGCAACGCTCGACGCGACTGGCGCAGGGATGGCTGCCGCCGAAGATGATGCGATAGCGCCGTTAGCAATTGACGCCGGGGCGGCGCTCGGCTCAAGCGTAGATTGCGCAAAGGCGCTGGAAAGCAGCACGCCAAAAATCAGCGCGGCAAACGTTGGTTTGGCGAGTGTCTTTTTAGAAAACGCGGCGGGGAAATCGCTCAGAGCGGAGCGGCGGGAATTGCACTCAACCTGCGAACAGATTGAACGGGACAAAAAGCTAGGTTGGAAGCGCTGCACGCATTCTCCTGAAAATACACTAGGACAAAAGTTCGCGCGATGCTACTCATTAGCATCGCTGCGGTCAATCAAAATCGTGCGTTGTGCGCTATCCGCGGAAGGTGTTTTTCCATTGTCGCAACAGCGCAAACACATCAACTTCGTTGGACTGCGTTGCGGCGGGCAAGTTCGCCGATGCACGCGCTGAGCGAATCACAGGGTCGGTATCGCACCGCAAGAACGGATTCGTTTTGCGCTCCAAACCGATAGTCGATGGCAATGTCGGTTCACCGCGAGCGCGCCGTTCTTGCGCCTCGAAGCTGCGCTCGACGAGCGCCTCATTGTCTGCGTCCGCCGCCAACGCGAAACGCAAATTCGACAGCGTGTATTCGTGCGTGCAGAACACACGCGTCGTGTCTGGCAGCGCGGCAAAGCGAGCGAGCGAATGATGCAGCTGCGCGGCGGTGCCTTCGAAAATACGCCCGCACCCGGCCGCGAAAAGCGTGTCGCCGCAAAACAAAATATCGTCGCTTACGTACGCGATGTGTCCGCGCGTGTGTCCGGGCACCTCGATAATCGTGAATGCCGTTTTGACAAACGACGGCAACGAAACGGTGTCGCCTTCGACGAGCGCGTGGGTCACGCACGCAATATTTTCTGCGGCCGGCCCGTAAACAGGAACGGCCCAACGCGCGGTCAACGCATCGACACCGCCGGTGTGATCGGCGTGATGATGCGTAATCAAAATGGCCGCGAGCGAAAGTTTTCTTGCTCCAAGAAATTCGATAACGGGCGCGCTATCGCCCGGATCAACCACGACACACTTGCCATCGCGCACCAGTGCCCAGATATAGTTATCGGCAAACGCCGGGATTGGAATAATTTCCAAGTTGCCGCCGTTGCGACCCGTGCCCTGCACCAAAGATTGATTTGAATTCACACACTCACCCAGAAGATTGCGACACGTTTGACGATTGGCTTGAAACGCCACTCGGGCGGTATGTTGTCGGGCGTGAACAGGCGATTTTTGATCGCGCGCTGCCTGATCTCTTTGGATTTTATGCCTTGCAGATCGGCTGCGCTGGCGTGCCGCTGATGCAGTCGAGTCGCGTCACGCATCAGTTCACGATGGCGTGGGACACCGATGCGGCGCTGTTGGCTGAGCCCGATCAATTGCCATTTTCTGACAACCAATTTGATGTGATTGTGTTGCCACACACATTGGAATTTCAGGCGTTGCCGCATGAAGTGTTGCGCGAAGTGTTTCGCGTGTTGCGTCCCGAAGGGCGTTTGCTGATCACGGGGTTCAATCCGTATTCTGCGTTTGGTATCAAACGCTACTTTGGCCGTGAACGAAGCACGCCGTGGAACGCGGAATTTATCTCGCTTTCGCGTGCGAAAGATTGGCTAACGCTCTTGGGCTTCGACATCGTGGGCGGCCAGCTTGATTGTTACGCGCTGCCCGCACAGACCGAGCGCAATTTGCAGCGACTCACCCGTTTGGAATCTGCGGGCGACCGATGGTGGCCCTTCGCGGGCGGCGTTTATTTTTTACATGCGGTGAAACGCGTCGCGGGTGTGCGTCTTTTGAAACCCGATTGGGCGCGCACGCCTCGTCGCAAACGTGCGGCCGTGGTGCCAACCCGCGCCATGCGCGACACCGATATCCCTACAAACTTGAAACAGAAATAGCGCTATGTCCGACCCCGAAGTCATCATCTACACCGACGGCGCTTGCAAAGGCAATCCTGGCCCCGGTGGATGGGGCGTCCTCATGATCTCCGGCGAGCATCGTCGTGAACTCTGCGGCGGCGAGTCGCTGACCACGAATAACCGAATGGAATTAACCGCCGCGATTGAGGCGCTGCGCGCGCTCAAACGCCCAACCAACGCGCGCCTGTTCACCGATTCGAGCTACGTCAAGCAAGGGATCGAAACATGGATTCACGGCTGGAAGCGCAACGGTTGGCGCACGTCGGACAAGAAGCCGGTGAAAAACGCCGATCTCTGGCAAACGCTCGACGCGTTGGCCGCGACGCAAAAGGTCGAATGGCGCTGGGTGAAGGGCCACTCGGGCGACCCCGGCAACGACCGCGCCGACGCGCTGTCGAATCAGGGAATTCCGAAGTAGCGCGCCGCATTCTCGCCGCAAAACACCCTGTGAGCGTGATTACGACTTTATAGCGCAAACGACCGCTATGTGGTCGTTTCAGGCTATTTTATAAAGAAGTCGATGTATTGATTTTTAAGGCTGTAACCGCCATCCAGCTGTCGATCCGTCATAAAAGCTATATCCAGTTTTCGCTACACGGGTAACGGCCCGCCGTCCTTCACCTCTTCGATCACCGCGTACGTTCGCGTTTCGCGTACGCCGGGGAATTGCCACAGCCGGCGACTGGCGAATTCGCGATACGCCTCCATGTCGCGCACGCGTAGCTTGATGAGGTAATCGAAGCCGCCCGCGACCATGTGGCATTCGCTGATTTCGGGGTGCGTGAGCACGGCAGCCTTGAACGCGTCGAAGATGTTCGGCGTCGTGCGATCCAGCAACACCTCGACAAACACCGTCATGCCACAGCCAAGTTTGATCGGACTAAGGCGCGCCTCAAAGCCCATGATGAAACCGTCGCGGATCAAGCGCTGTGTACGTGCGAGTACTGCGGTCGGACTGAGCGACACCGCTTCGGCGAGCTTCAAATTACTCATGCGACCATCTTGCTGCAAGGCCGCGAGAATTTTTCGGTCGATGGCGTCGATTTGATCTATTTCAGGCATAAAAACCAATAAAAATCCGGCGAATGCACGAAAGTTTAGTGAATAACATTACGAAACGAAAAATAACATAGCGGCTTGTAAAGTTTTCACGCAAAGCAACCAAACATGCGCCTGCCCAACCCTTACCGCGAAGAACTCGCCATCGTCCGCCGCAACGTTGCCGCCGCGTCCGCCGCGCTCGACTGGCCGCGCGTGATCGACGCCGCGCGCCCGTGGGTGAACGCTGTTCGCGAGAGCCCGCCGCCGTTCTGGGCGATGGAAAGTTTGCTCAAGGAATATCCGATCAGCAAACCCGAAGGCCTCGCGCTGATGCGGCTTGCGGAAGCGTTGCTACGCGTGCCCGATTCGGCGACCGCGATTGCGCTGACGGCTGATCAACTGGGCCGAGCAAGCTTCGACGGCACCGGCGACGGTGCCATGGCGCGGCTCTCAAATTCGGTGATCGCGCTCTCGAAAAAAACGCTGCCCGACGCCGCGCATCCGCCCGGACTGCTTGGCAAGCTCGGCGCAAAAACGGTCGTCGCCGGCACGCTGCGCGCGGTGCAGTTGCTCGCCAAACAATTCGTGCTCGGACAGACGATCGAAGAAGCACTCGCTGAATCAAAATCGCAACGCCGCAGCGCGAACAACCTGCGTTTTAGCTTCGACATGCTCGGCGAAGGCGCGCGCACGATGGCCGACGCGGATCGGTATTTCGCCAGTTATATGCACGCCATCGAGCAAATCGCCGTCGCAAAAAGCGCGTCGCCGAACGCCGGCCCCGAAGCCTCAGACGGCATTTCGATCAAGCTCTCGGCGCTACATCCGCGCTACGAAGACGCGCAACACCAACGCGTGATGACGGAGCTCGTGCCACGCGTTTGGCAGCTCTGCGAGCGCGCTGCGGCAGCCAAAATTAATCTCACGATTGACGCGGAAGAGGTAGATCGTCTCGAACTCTCGCTCGATGTGTTCGATGCGCTGCTGCAAATCGTGAAAGCGAAAACGCCAAACTGGACGGGCTTCGGCCTCGCGTTGCAGGCCTACCAAACGCGATCGCTTGAGCTTATCGAACACGTCGGCGCTCTCGCACGGCAAAACGGCGTGCGCCTCATGTGTCGCCTCGTGAAAGGTGCGTATTGGGATAGCGAAATCAAGCGTGCGCAAGAAATGGGCATGCCCGCCTACCCCGTGTTCACGCACAAACATCACTCGGATTCGAGCTACCTGGCGTGCGCCGCGTCGCTGCTCCAACAGAAGGACGTGTTCTTCCCGCAATTTGCCACACACAACGCGGGCACCATCGCCGCGATCATGCAGATGGGCAAGCGCTTCGATGCGCCGTTTGAACTCCAGAGACTTCACGGCATGGGCGGCGGCGTGTACCGCGAACTACTCACTACGTCGCCGCAGCAAACCTTGCGCGTTTACGCGCCGGTCGGTTCGCACAGTGATTTGCTCGCTTACCTTGTGCGCCGCCTGCTGGAGAACGGCGCGAATTCTTCGTTCGTACATCAACTCGCGGATGACGACGTGCCCGTTGAAACTTTGCTCGCCTCGCCGCTCTACGCAACCGAGGCGCGCCAGTTCCCGCTGCCGCAAGACATCCTCGCGCCGCGCCTGAACAGCGCGGGCGTGGACTTGACGGTGGAGAGCATGCGCGCGCCGCTGCTTGCCGCGTTGAACGGCGTAGTCGCATCGCGTCCGGCCGACGCAAGCATCGACCAGGCCAATGCCGTCATGCAAGCCGCACACGTCGCTTTCACCACATGGCGCGACGTGCCCGTCCATGAGCGCGCCGCCGCGCTTCGCCGTGCCGCCGATGCGTTGCAAACGGAATTACCGCGCTTCTGCGCGTTGCTCGTAAAAGAAGCCTTCAAAACCTGGGGCGACGCCGTCTCTGAAGTTCGCGAAGCGATTGATTTTTTGCGCTACTACGCAGACGAGGCTGAGCGTGTGTGCGCGCCCATCGCACTGCCCGGCCCCACGGGCGAGCGCAACACGCTCTACCCGCGCGGACGTGGCGTGTGGGTGTGCATCAGTCCGTGGAATTTTCCGTTAGCGATCTTTATGGGCCAAGTGGCAGCGGCGCTCTTCACGGGCAACACGGTGGTCGCAAAGCCCGCCGAGCAAACGCCCGTCGTCGCACTTGAAGCCATCAAGTTGCTGCACGCAGCGGGCATTCCGCGCGACGCGCTACACGGCGTGGTTGGTCTCGGCGAAACCGTCGGCGCGGCGCTCGTGGCGCATCCTCGCGTCGCGGGCGTGGTGTTCACCGGTTCCACGCAGGTCGCGAAGATCATCCAGCGCAGCCTCGCCAACAAAGACGGCCCCATCGTGCCGCTGATCGCCGAAACGGGCGGCATCAACGCCATGCTCGTCGACAGCACGGCGCTGCCGGAGCACGTCGTCGACGCTGTCGTGCAGTCGGCGTTTCGCTCGGCCGGCCAGCGCTGCTCGGCGCTGCGACTGCTGTGTGTGCACGAAGAAATCGCAGATCACATCATCGACATGTTGCACGGCGCGATGAAGGAATTAACGGTGGGCGACACGGCGCTCCTCGCCACCGATGTAGGACCGCTGATCGACGGCGAGGCGTTCGCGGGCATCAAAGCGCACGTCGAGCGATTAACCGTTCGTCGCGAACAAACTGTGGGAGCGGGCTCGCCCGCGATGGAGGCGTCTGCCAAACGCTCTGTTGTCGACGAAGCTAACCACACCATCGGACCGCACGTATTTGAAGTCGATTCGATTGCCGACGCGAAGCAGGAAATTTTCGGCCCGGTGCTACAAGTCGTGCGCTGGTCCGGCGACCCGAGTGCGGTGATCGATCAAATCAACGCGCTCGGCTTCGGGCTCACGCTCGGCATTCAAACCCGCATCGACAGCCGCGCCGAAGCGCTCGCGCAGCAAAGCCATGTCGGCAACGTCTACATCAATCGCAACATCATTGGCGCTGTCGTGGGCGTGCAACCCTTCGGCGGCGAGGGTTTGAGCGGCACCGGCCCCAAGGCAGGCGGGCCGTTTTATTTGCCACGCTTCATCGGCGAACAAACCATCACGATCAATACGGTGGCGGCGGGTGGGAATGTGACGCTGTTGACGTCGTAGCACGAACGAGAGGCTCAATCGGACCTCCCAAAACCCTTTTGCGTTAATGCAGATTTGTAGGCGCCGACTCGGCCGCGCTCTGCTTTGCACTGAGCGACGCCAAGTCGTCGCCTACCTATCACTGGGAATCAATCGTCGCCTACTATTCAAGGGTTTCACGCACCGACAAAATGCAGCCCCCATGAATAACCAATCGCCCGCCATCGTCGCCCACACCGCGCAACCCAGCCAATTCGTCCGGCGGCGCGTCCTCGTCACGGGTGGCGCCGGATTCATTGGTTCGCACCTGTGCGATTACCTGATTGCGCAGGGTCACGAAGTGCTCTGCGTCGACAACTACTTCACGGGTCGGCGCAGCAACATTCAGCATCTGCTATCGCACCCGCGTTTCGAGGCGATGCGGCACGACATTACGTTGCCGCTGTCGGTCGAAGTGGATCGGATTTACAACCTCGCCTGTCCGGCCTCGCCTGTGCACTACCAACGCTATCCCGTGGAAACGATTCGCAGCAACGTGCACGGCGCGATCAATATGCTCGACCTCGCAACGCGCGTCGGCGCGCGCATCCTGCAGGCGTCCACGTCCGAGGTGTACGGCGATCCGCTGGTGCATCCGCAGCCGGAAAGCTACTGGGGCAACACCAACCCAATCGGGCCGCGTGCGTGTTACGACGAAGGCAAGCGCTGCGCCGAGACGCTCTTTTTTGATTACCACCGGCAGCACAAAACCGCGATTCGTGTTGTGCGAATTTTCAACACGTACGGCCCGCGCATGCAGTCCGACGACGGTCGCGTCGTGCCCGCGTTCATCCTGCAAGCGCTTCGCGGCGAACCGATGACCGTCTTTGGCGACGGGCAGCAGACGCGCTCGTTTTGTTACGTGGGTGATCTGGTGCGCGGCTTGGTCGACTTCATGGAGCAAGACGCACACACCGGCCCGATGAACCTCGGCAACACGCGCGAGATGACCATGCTCGAACTCGCGGAAGCCATCGTCAGCATCGTCGGCGCGGGCAGCAGTCTGTCTATGAAACCGCTGCCGATGGACGATCCGCGCCAACGTCAGCCGGACATCACCCTCGCCCGGTCGCTCATCGGGTGGAACCCGCGCGTTGATCTCGTGACCGGCCTGACCGCGACAGTGGACTACTTCAAGACGGAACTCGCGAACGCACAGCGCGCCGAGTCGAGGCAATAGCGGTGAGCGGCTATCAGTTTGGGTGGGCACAGAAGACAACGCTCACCATCGGCGCGCCGCCAAAGCGCCCGAACTTTGTTGAGTTCATCAGCATTGTGGACTTCCAGAAAAAGTTCTCATGTGCGGTGAACAGCGTTCCGCAAAACGTGTGTGTGCTTGGTTGGTCACGCACCGGAAGCCAGTGGTACTGCGCGCCCGATGCGCTGCGTTCGGCGCAAGCGTCATCGCACGCGGCGGCATTCCACGCGCGCATCACAAGACAACATTTGGACTTTCTCTCGGCCAATGTTTTGTCGCGACTAGACGGCGAAAGCGTGTGGTTTTTCTTCTGTTTTTACGACGGCTGGCGCGAGCGCGTGCCGTATTCGGCGGACTATCGCTGGGTCGATGCGCCAGACATGACGGCGTGGCCAGAGTGGCGCGGCGAGCCCGGCGCGCTGCCCCGCCTGAGCCCGGCGCGCGACTGGATCGCCTGTTACGGTGCGCACCACGGCGACCCGAGCGCGTTGCTCTTCCCGGACGCGCACTACTTCATGCAGAACTTCTATCAACCGCTCTTCGCAGAAGTTTCGCGCGCCTCACGGCCGTGGAGCGAGCGCGTCGCACGCGCGGTGCTCGCATGCGGCGATCACGGCGAGCGCGCCAATTTTTTCTCGATGCCAGCAGACACGACGCTGCACCCACGACGACAGTTTCGCAATGTAGTCGCCGAGCAAACGCTCGATGTAGACGTGTACCTCGGCAAGCAGTTCTCGCGCGCAAATCAAATGGCGCACAAGTACATCGCCGACGTCGACGGCTTCGCGCGAACGTGGGACGCGTGGGCCTGGAAAATGATGAGCGGCTCCACAGTCCTCTCCGTCGCCTCGCCGTGGGAGAGCTTTTTCTCACGCGCGTTTCAGCCGTGGGAGCACTTCGTCCCGGTCGAAAATGATTGCGCCGACTTAGCGGAAAAGCTGCAATGGTGCCGCGACAACGACAGCGAATGCGAAGCCATAGCGCAACGCGCCCGAGCGCAAGCAACCCGCGTGTACGACCCGGCGGTGGTTGCGGATGAACTGCTGCGAGATTTGCGCGGGCGTGTTGCGGGTGGGTAGGTGGTGGCGCGTTGGTGCGTGGGTACGTACGGGATTAAATTCGTGGTCGCTGTTTAATGGCTTTTAAGCGCCAGCGGCTGCCAGGCCGTCGTTAGCGAGATATTTTGTCTATTGTTGACTTGTAGGTTTATTGTGCTGTAACCGCCGCCAGGCGGTCGATAGCGCGAAAAAGCCGTAAGGTGGGCACCCCGTGCCCACTGCCCGCGGTTCACTTCCTGAAATTCAAAAACGACACAACGCTTGGCTGACCAGTGTTTGGTCTGCGCACCGTTTGTTCTTCCGATCTGGTTGCGCGTAAGGTCGCCAGCTCCACAACTTCAGCCGGGGTGGCGAAGTAGTTATCGCGCAGATTGCAGAGTTTTTCTACGTCACGCGCGGAAAAGCCTAGGTGGCGTGGGATACCTTCTGAAGGAAAGATACCTTCGCCTACGAGAAGCTCCACCGCGCGTCGTAGTAGGCGTGGCACTTCGGGTTCCCACTTGTCGTCGCCTGGTTCTGCTTTAGAACCCCAGCGTGCGGATCGACGCTTAAAAAGCGCTAACTTATCGTCGTCGCTGAGCAAGCCGAGCGCGTGCAAGCGCATCATCATGGCAGCCACGGAAGAGCCCCAACGTTGCTTTAGGATTAGCAAATTGTCCAAATTCGGGGGTACTCGAACCTCGCTAGCGAAAGTTTCGGCAGGAAGCAACAATGCGCCAGCAAATCGGTGCGCTTGTTTTTCCATCTGGTTATAACGGTCGCGTTCGTCTGCTCTAGGCACGTGTTTGTGCAGGATGAGATGACCTATTTCGTGGGCCAAGTCAAAACGGCTGCGGAAAGCATTAGCTTTATCAGCCGAAAGAAAGATGATGGGGCGACCCAGTAACGCGCTCCAGCTAGAGAGTCCTTCAATAGCCGAGACATCTGTTTCCTCACGGACCACAATGATGCCAGCGCTTTCCGCAGCCAATGCAAGATTCTGGATCGGGCCGCGTCCCAACTGCCAGAGCGCGCGGCATTCTTCGGCGGCAGCTTCAATATCGGCGTCGCTGATTTGTTCTGGATCTTGGAAGATCCGCTCAGGTAAGTTGAGGTTCGGGTAGTCAACATAATCACCGAGGAGAACAGCAGCCTCCTGTGCCCATTCTGTGCGTGCCTCCAGCTTTGCGTAAGCAGACTTTAGGGTCGACGCATTGCTGCGATACAGCGGTGTGGAGACCGGCTGAAGTAATGGGCGTGCGAGCCATTCGGGTTGCACATTGAGTACAGAAGCAAGACGCTCAAAGGTCTCTGCTTCGGGCGCTTGATCGCCCTTGCACCATTTACCTATAGTGGATGCCGCCACGCCTACGAGGTTCGCGAGTTGGTCTTTGGTAAGGCCACGAGCTGCACGTGCTTGTTCAAGTCGTGCAGGTTGGAGGTCGTTAATTCCCTTTGTCATTGTCGGTTTTCTTCGCGGATTTTGTCTTGAGCTTGGGAACAGCGTTGTCAAGTTGAACACTGCTTTTGCCTTGATCGTATAGCTTGAGAAAGTCGACCATAGAGGAAATGTAGAGCCACGATTTCATGTCAGGTGCAGGCAGAGCCACCATAACTTGAGTCAATTCGGCGATACCGTTCGCGTCCTTGCCGTCCATTACGCCAAGAACAAAGATTGTGCCCTCTGCCACCGCGTTCACCGCGGCAAACAGATCACTTTGAACGTACTTACGCTTGATATCTTCGTTGAGCTCAGCCAACTTCTTGCGCGTGGCGCTTCGCCGCAGATTCACCCACTTATGCCCGGGCACGTTTAATCGCACAATGTTGAAGATACCCAGCCGACCAACAACCAAACGTGTGCCGCAAAGTGCGGTAGGCGCGGCACCGTGAGCGAGTAGAGCTTCGTGGAAAGACTCATTGATGAGAAAGTGCTTGCTTTGCCCCGCGGCGGACGGCCTGTGTCAGCGCGCAAAAGCCGCTGCGTGCATACGGCCTTTAATGTCTCCGCCGTAATAAGCGTCCTCGCATGCCATAAGGGCATCGCGAGGGATGTTTTTGATGATGAGCTGTTCAAGCTCTGGTTTACCGACGGTTGGTAAGATGCTCATGCGGACAACCTACTTTGGTTAATTTATTTCGAGTAAAGAGAATATTACATTAAAAACTTTCGTGTTGCGTGGTTTTATAAACATTTACGGTTGGCATCGAGGCGAATCGAATTGTCGCGCAGTCGCAAGGTAATTTTTTAGCATGATCATGCTAATATTTAGCACATGTCGCTAGCCAACGCTCTGTTCGCTCCCGCTCAATCAAAAATCATCGAATGGATTTTTGGGATACCTGCGCGGGCGTTTCATGTGAACGAATTGATGCGTTTGACGGGGTTGGGCAGCGCTTCGGTGCAGCGCGAAATCGGACGATTGTTTGACGCGGGTTTGGTGACGGATGAGCGCATCGGAAATGTGCGGCGCGTGCAGGCGAATCCATCGAGCCCTGTGTTTGCGGAATTGACGTCGCTGGTTCAAAAGACACTGGGCGTGGTGCCTGCGATTGCGGAGGCGCTGCTGCCGCTGGCCGACCGAATCGAGTTTGCAGCGGTTTACGGCTCGGTAGCGAAACGAAGCGAGCACGCAGGTAGCGATGTTGATGTGATGATCGTGTCGGACTCGCTTTCGTTTGCTGAGGTGATGGCGGCGCTCGCGGCGGCGCAAGATCGTTTGTCGCGCGTCATCAATCCTACGATTTACACGTCGGCTGAGTTTGCTACGCGCCGTGCGCAGCCCGACTCGTTTGTGAATCGCGTGCTTGCGCAGCCTTATGACGTGGTGGCGGGGCGGTTGTCGTGAGCATTGCGGCACTGGATAACCTGGTCAAGATTCGGCAGCTTGCCGCAGAGCCGCGCAATGAGACTGAAATCCGGCGTTTACTTCGCATGGCGCAAACGCATCTAGCGGATGCGCAGCAAACGTCAGTGTCGGTTGAAGGCCGCTATCTGTCGGCTTATGCGGCGGGACATTCGGCTGGGCTCGCAGCGCTGCGGCACCACGGCTATCGCAGCGAAAACCGCTACATCGTGTTTCAGTCGCTTACACATACGCTCGGGTGGCCCGCAGAGCGTTGGCGGCTCCTCGACGCTGCGCATCGCGCCCGAAACTTGGCGGAGTACGAGGGGTTTATGGAAGTTGAGTTGTCGCAAGTGACCGAGTTGACTCGCGTCGTTGCAACGCTACTTGAAGATGCGCAGCGGGTGCTGGGGATCAGACTCGACTGATACTGCGTCGCCCAATGGCACAACTCCTGCATCTTGCAGGGCAGGCCTAGGCCGGAACCGAATCGGCATGACCTGCGGCACTGAATCAGGGCAGAATTGAGCCCATTCGTGCTGCGCGGATTTCTGGGAGGGAGCCGCGCCACACTCAACGATGACACTTCAAGCGGGGAATTTCTTCATGTCAATAGACGTATGGCTACAGCAAATCGTCAATGGTCTGGTCGTAGGCAGCGTATACGCGCTGGTTGCGCTGGGCTACACGATGGTCTACGGCATCTTGCAACTGATTAACTTTGCGCACGGCGAGATCGTGATGATTGGCGGCCTCACGGCGCTGGTCGTGGCGAAATGGCTGCTGGCGGCGGGCGTGCCGTCGGTGCTGGCGCTGCTGATTTCTATTTTGGTGGCGATGGTGGTTTGCGCCATTGTCGGGGTGCTGGTGGAGCGAATCGCGTATCGACCGCTGCGAAACGCGCCGCGATTAGCGCCGCTGATCACCGCCATCGGCGTGTCGATCTTGTTGCAACAGGTCGCGATTTTGGTGTTTGGCCGCAACTATTTCTCGTTCCCAGAACTGATCGACAAGACGCCGATCACGCTCGGTCCGATCACGGTCACGATGAACGAAATCGTCATCCTGATCGCGTCGGTCGCCCTGATGAGTGGCCTCCTGTGGTTGGTGCACAACACCAAAATCGGCACCGCGATGCGCGCCACGGCTGAGAACCAAAAAGTGGCGGGGCTCATGGGCATCGACATCAACAAAATCATCGCGATCACCTTCGCGATTGGCTCGGGTCTTGGCGCGATTGCCGGCGTGATGGTCGCCTCGAACTACGGTCAGGCGCATTATTACATGGGCTTCATGCTCGGTCTTAAAGCGTTCACCGCTGCGGTGATGGGCGGCATCGGCAACTTGTGGGGCGCGATGGTGGGCGGCTTGATTCTTGGCCTTGTTGAAAACGTGGGCCTGATTTTCGTGCGCGGTGATTACAAAGACATCTTCGCGTTTGTGGTGCTGGTGCTGGTGCTGATTTTCCGTCCGCAAGGACTGATCGGCGAGCGTGTCGCGGAGAGGGCGTAATCATGGCGAACCTGATGCAAGACAAGAAAAAACAAATCATCGCGCTCGCCGTGCTGGGCGTGTTTCTCGTGATCCTGCCTTTCGCGGCGGGCGCGCTGGGCCAAGCTTGGGTGCGTATCCTGAACGTCACGCTGCTCTATGTGATGCTGGCGTTGGGCCTGAACGTAGTGGTTGGCGTGGCCGGGCTGTTGGACTTGGGCTACGTCGCGTTCTATGCGGTCGGCGCGTATACGTGGTCGCTGTTGGCGTCACCACACTTCAATATCCATTTGCCGTTCTGGATTTTGTTGCCGCTGGGGGCGTTTTTGGCGGCGCTCGCGGGTTTGATGCTCGGTACACCGGTGCTCAAACTTCGCGGTGATTACCTCGCGATTGTGACGCTGGGTTTCGGTGAAATTGTTCGTATCTTGATGAACAACTTCGACAAAGTGGGGCTGCCATGGTCCGACGAAACGTACAACATCACCAACGGCCCGCGCGGTTTGACCGGCATTGATCCGCTGACGTTCTTCGGCTTTAAGCTCACCGATGGTTTAAATATTTTCGGATTACCCGTCAGCGGTTTGCAGCTTTATTACTTTGTGTTCCTAGCGCTCACCGTGCTCTCTGTGATCGGCGTTTCTCGTTTGCAACATTCGCGCTTGGGTCGCGCATGGCAGGCGCTGCGCGAAGATGAGATCGCTGCGAAAGCGATGGGCATCAATACGCGAAACATCAAGCTCGCTGCGTTTGCGTTTGGCGCGCTCACCGGCGGTTTGGCCGGCGGATTGTTCGCTTCGATGCAGGGCTTTGTGAGCCCCGAGTCGTTCGGTTTGCTTGAGTCGGTGATGATTCTCGCGATGGTAGTGCTCGGTGGTATGGGCCACATTCCCGGTGTGATTCTTGGTGCGGTGCTCCTCTCCGCGATGCCGGAAGTGATTCGCTATATGGCCGACGAAAACAAGCAGGAAGCCGTGTTCGGCATGGTGCTCGTGGCGCCGGAAGTGCTTCGGAATTTGATCTTCTCACTTGCGATGATTTTGATCATGCTGCTCAAACCCGCGGGCCTGTGGCCGTCACCGGAGAAGAAATAATGGCTGACATGCTTTTTGTGGCCGAAGGCGTGACCAAACGTTTCGGCGGCGTGACGGCGCTGGACAACGTGTCGATGTCGATTCGCCGCAGCTCCATCTTCGGCCTGATCGGCCCGAATGGAGCCGGCAAAACGACGTTCTTCAACACGCTCACCGGCCTTTATCAAGTCGACGAAGGTAAGTTCACGTTCGACGATAAGCCGCTCAACGTGAAAGCGCCACATGAGGTCGCAGAAGTCGGCATTGCGCGCACCTTCCAAAACATTCGCCTGTTCGGCGAAATGTCGGTACTCGAAAACGTGATGGTCGGTCGCCATGTTCGCACCAAAGCCGGTGCGTTTGGCGCGATATTCCGCACACCGGCCGCGCGTCGCGAAGAGGCGGAAATCACGCAACGCGCGCATGAGCTGCTCGAATACATCGGGCTCTCGAAGCGAGCGGGCGACAAGAGCCGCACACTGGCGTACGGCGAACAGCGCCGCCTAGAAATCGCGCGTGCGCTGGCGACCGATCCGAAGATGATCGCGCTCGACGAACCGGCGGCGGGCATGAACGCGACCGAGACGGTGGTGCTGCGCCAGTTGATTGAACGTATCGCAAGCGACGGCACGACGGTGATGCTGATCGAGCACGATATGCGCCTCGTCATGAACGTTTGCCACCACATCGCTGTGCTTGATTACGGCCGCAAAATTGCCGACGGCTCGCCCTCGGAAATTCAGAAAGACGCCGCAGTGATTAAAGCCTACCTCGGTGGCGCGCACGTCGAAGGAGCCGCCAAATGAGCGCCATGTTAGACATCAAAAACCTAGAGGTTGCCTATGGCGGCATCAAGGCGATCAAGGGCATCAGTTTTCACGTCAACGAAGGCGAACTGGTCACGCTGATTGGCGCAAACGGCGCGGGCAAATCGAGCACCTTGCGTGCGCTCTCCGGGCTCATCAAGCCCGCAGGCGGCAAGGTGACGTACAAAGGCCAAGACATCACAGGCATTCCGTCGCATGCGTTGGTGGGCCTCGGCATCGCGCTGTGCCCCGAGGGACGCGGCGTGTTCGCGCGGTTGTCGGTGCATGAAAATTTGCTCATGGGCGCGTTTGCGCGCAGCGACAAAGAGCAAATCTTGCGCGAAGTTGATGAAATTTACGGAATGATTCCGCGCCTCAAAGAGCGCACCAAGCAAATGGCCGGCACGCTGTCGGGCGGCGAACAACAAATGCTCGCCATCGGTCGCGCCATGCTCGCGCAGCCGAAGCTTTTAATGCTCGACGAGCCTTCGATGGGTCTCGCACCGTTGATGGTTGAGAAGATCTTCGAGATCATTCGCTTGATCGCGTCGCGCGGCACTACGATTTTGCTCATTGAGCAAAACGCGCAGCTCGCGCTCGAACACGCGACCCGCGGGTACGTGCTGGAGTCGGGTGAGATAACGCTCACTGATGACGCAAAAACGTTGTTGGCCGATCCGCGCGTTAAGGCGGCGTATTTGGGCGGGTAACGCACGTACGCCGCTGCATTGAGCCGTAGCCTCGATGCAGCGTAGCGCAATCGAGGGACTGTTTGCGCAAAGGGTAGGCGACGACTTGGCGTCGCTCGGTGCGACGGGGAAGCGCGGCCAAGTCCGCGCCTACCTAGTGACCAGTAGGAATGACGCCCAAACCCGCCAATTTCGCACATTGATATTCTGCCAAGTGCCTCCAAATGCACACAGCGACGTGCTAACTTTCAGTTTCGCGTGACGCAGTACTGGCCTCCACGGAATTTGATATGAGCACTTTGCAACAACGCATTAACGCGCTTCCGCCCACTCGCCTTCAGGGCATTCGTCGCGGGATCGAGAAAGAAAGTTTGCGCGCGCTGCCCACGGGCGGCCTTGCGCTGACGCCGCATCCGAAAGCGTTGGGCTCCGCGCTCACCCACCCGCGCATTACGACCGACTTCAGCGAATCGCAGGTTGAACTCATCACGGGCGTACATGCAGACGTTGAGGCGTGCCTCGCCGAGCTAACGGAAATTCACCAGTTCACCTATCGCACGATGCGCGACGCGGGCGACGAAATGCTGTGGGTGTCGTCCATGCCGTGCGGCTTGCCAACGGACGAAACCATTCCGCTCGGACGCTACGGATCGTCGAACGTCGGGCGCGCAAAAAGCGTGTACCGCATGGGCCTCGGGCACCGCTATGGGCGGCGCATGCAGACGATTTCTGGCATTCACTACAACTGGTCGCTGCCCGGCGTTTCGAACGAGGAATATTTTTCGCTGATTCGAAATTTCCGTCGCCACGCCTTCTTGTTGATGACGCTTTTTGGCGCGTCGCCTGCCGTGTGTTCTACCTTTGTCGCGGGCCGGCAGCATGAGCTGCAATCGCTCACCAAAAACACGATGTACATGCCGTACGGCACGTCGCTGCGCATGGGGCGTTTGGGTTATCAAAGTGATGCGCAGGCGTCGCTCGCGGTCAGCTACAACAGCCTCGAGGGCTACGGTGCGTCGCTGCAAGACGCCCTCACGCGTCCCTACCCCGCCTACGAAGCGATTGGCATCAAGAACCCCGGCGGTGATTACAACCAACTCGGCACCACGCTGCTGCAAATTGAGAACGAGTTTTACGGCACGATTCGCCCCAAGCGCGTGATCATGCCCGGCGAGCGGCCGCTGCATGCGCTGCGCGAACGTGGCGTTGAATACGTTGAAGTGCGGCTGATGGATCTCGATCCGTTTGTGCCTGTCGGAATTACGGCGGCGACGATGCGCTTCATCGACGTTTTCTTATTGCATTGTTTGCTCGCGGACAGCCCGTCCGACACGCCCGCAGAAATTGCGGCGCTCGGGCGCAATCAACACCGCACAGCGGCCAGCGGACGCGAGCCGGACCTGATGCTTGAGCGCAACGGCGAACAGATTGCATTGATGGATTGGGCGCAAGAGTTGGTCGACCAATGCGCTCCTATCGCCGCGGCGATGGATGCGGCAAATGGCGGTACGTTTTATGCCGACGCCGTTTCCGCTGCGAAGTTTTCGCTGCAACATCCGGACACGCTCCCGTCCGCGCGCGTGCTCGCATCGGTGACCAACGACTTCGACAAATCGTTCGTCGGCTTCATCCGCGCACAATCCGCGAAGACGCGCGATGCGCTGCTCGCACTGCCGTTCAGCGGCGAGCAGCAAGCGCGCTTTGAACAGATGACCGCCGCGTCCGTCGCAGAGCAAAAAGAAATCGAAGCAAACGACACCATGCCATTCGAAATTTATCGACAGCAATATGTGTCGGCGACGCGCTTGAACGTCTAACGCCTAGAGGCAGCAAAGCCGGAACCAGACAGGGAGCTTGTAGGCGCGGACTTGGCTGCGCTTGCCCTGCCCGTTGAGCGCAGCTAAGTCCGCGCCTACATGAATCTTCGGTTCTCAAACACAGCGTAGGCCACCGCCCGCGCTAGACTTCCACAAACATCACTCCCGGAACATCTCATGGAACGCCGTCCGCTTTTTCACGCCAATCTCAAAGTCTCTGTCATCGGTCTGGGCACCATGACGTGGGGCGAGCAAAACACCGAAGCCGAAGCGCATGCGCAGCTCGAATGGGCGATGCAACACGGCATCAATTTCGTCGATACCGCCGAGATGTATCCGGTGCCGCCAGGGCCAGAAACGGCGCTGCGCACCGAGACAATCCTCGGCAACTGGGTCGGCAAACCGGGCAATCGCGACAAGATTGTGCTTGCCACCAAGATCGCTGGGCCCGGCCGCCGCGATTGGATTCGCAACGGCGCAACGTCCGTTTCCAAAGCCAACATCATTGACGCCTGCGAAGGCTCGCTCCGTCGCCTGCAAACGGATCACATCGACCTCTACCAAATTCACTGGCCGGATCGTAACGTTGCGGCGTTCGGCTCATGGCAATTCGACAGCGGCAAAGAGCGCGATACTGTGCCGATCATCGAGCAGGTCGACGCGATGAACACGCTCATCAAAGCGGGCAAGATTCGCGGCTACGGGCTCTCCAACGAAATGGCGTGGGGCACCACTATGTTCTGCCGCGCCGCGGAGCAACTCGGCGCGCCGAAGCCAGCGTCGATTCAAAATCCGTATTGCATGCTGAACCGCTCGTTCGAAGGCGATCTCGCCGAGGTGAGCTACCGCGAGCAAGTGCCGCTTTTGGCGTACAGCCCGCTCGGTATGGGCATGCTCACGGGCAAATACTTGAACGGCGCGATGCCTGCGGGTTCGCGTTTTCAGAAGTTCGGCACCAAAATGGGCGCACGCTACATTCGTCCGCTCGCGATGATCGCGACCGAGGAATACGCCAAGCTCGCCAAGAAATACGACATGACGATTCTCGAATTGGCGCTGTCCTTCGTCGTGAACCGATGGTTCGTCGGCAGCGCACTGATCGGCGCGACGAAGATCGAACATTTGCAGCAGATTTACAACGCCTACGCGCGGCCGTTGCCGGTCGAAATGTTGCCCGAGATCGAGGCGATCAGCGCACGGTACTTGCATCCGGCCGCGTAATCAGCCCCGCGAGGAACATCGACGTTTCGGATTGATTTGAACGTCGAATCAATCCTCCGCCATGCGCATCCGCCGCGCTTCTTCCTCGAAGCGCGCGTCTTCGATCTCGTCCATCACGCTTTCCAAATTCACCGGGCCAGTCTCGTGGATGAATTTGCCGGTGAGCGGCGCGTCAACGTTGAGCTCGCCGCGCACATACGCGTCCCAAATCTCGTGACCGTAATCAGTGACGAGCAGCTCCGGCGCGAAACGGCCGAAGAAGTTTTTTAGGTTTTGCACGTCGCGCAGCAGCATGCGTTTGGCGTGGTTGTTGCCCGCCGCGTCCACCGCTTGCGGCAGATCGATGATGACCGGGCCGTCGGCGGCGAGCAGGATGTTGAACTCCGAGAGATCGCCGTGCACCACGCCCGCGCCGAGCATGCGCACGACTTCTTTGATGAGGGTCGCGTGGTGCTCGAGCGCATCTTCCGGTGAAAACACCACATCGTTCAAGCGCGGCGCGGCGTCGCCGTGATCGTCCGCGACAAGCTCCATGAGCAACACGCCGTCGCAGAAGTTGTACGGCTTCGGCACGCGAACGCCCGCGCCGGCGAGGCGATAGAGCGCGTCAACTTCGGCGCTCTGCCACGCGGCTTCGGTTTCTTTGCGACCAAAGCGGCTGCCTTTGGCCATCGCGCGGGCGTCGCGGGTGTTTTTCACCTTGCGGTTCTCGGTGTAATCGACGGCTTGGCGAAAGCTGCGGTTGGTGGCTTCTTTGTAAACCTTGGCGCAGCGCGTCTCGTCGCCACAGCGCACGACGAACACCATCGCCTCTTTGCCGCTCATCAGCTGGCGCACAACGGTGTCGATCAAACCTTCGTCGATCAGGGATTGCAGTCTCTTGGGGGGCTTCATGGCTGCATTGTCGACGACTCGCGCCGCGAACGCGAATTCCGCGAAGTACGGCTTTTAAGCTCCATCGACTGCCAGACGGGGCTTTCATGGCTTTTTGTTTGTTATCGACTTCTTAAGTAAATGGCCTCAAACGACCGCCCGCTGGTCGCTAGAGCACAAAAGCCATATAAATTTTGAAGCCCTTGCTTGAATCAGGGGAACTGGCCCCTAGATACCGTGCATCCCAGACGAAATCCATAGTGCTTTTGCCGCGTTTTCTTGGCGCGCTGCCGCACAGTCTTCGGCTCCGCTTCACGGCACTATTGATTTAGCAATGGAATCCGTCCTTGTTTAAGTTCGCTTTTAAGAAAAATATGGCCACGCCCGAAGACACCCCAAACACCGATCCGAACCTCGACGCGCCAGCCGCCGACAACGCCGCGCCCGCGAGCCTCGAAGAACAATTCGCCGCTGCGCAAAACGAAATCGCCGAGCTGAAAACGCAGCTCAAAGATCAGCAATTGCGCTCGCTCGCGGAGCAAGACAACCTGCGCAAACGCAACGCACAGGATGTGCAATCCGCGCGCGAATTCGCGGCGAAGGACTTTGCGTTCTCGTTGTTGTCGGTGAAGGACACGCTGGAGATGGTGCTCAAAGACGAGCAGAGCACGACCGATCAAATCAAGATGGGCGTGGATATGACGCTCAAGAACCTCGCCAACGCGTTCGAGCGCGCGAAGGTCAAGGAAGTCAAGGCCGAGAAGGCGAAGTTCGATCCGAACCTGCATCAGGCGATGACGCAAATCGAATCGACCACCGACGCGCCTGGCACCGTGTTGCAAGTGTTTCAGAAGGGCTACACGATTGCGGAGCGCGTGTTGCGCCCGGCGATGGTGGCGGTCGCGAAGGCGCCCGAGGCACCCAAAGCCGCAAACATTGACGCCGCGCAAAATTCAGACGATTCGAGTGCGCCGCCCATTGAACCCAAAGCCTAGCCCCCAAACATATTAGTCATCGTAGAGCGGCACCTTGTGGTCGCGTCACCAAAAAAATAAAGGAAACCCATCATGAGCAAGATCATCGGTATTGACCTTGGCACCACCAACTCGTGCGTCGCCATCATCGAAGGCGGCCAGCCTAAAGTCATCGAAAACGCCGAAGGCGCGCGCACCACGCCGTCCATCGTCGCCTACATGGAAGACGGCGAAATCACCGTCGGCGCACCCGCGAAGCGCCAAGCCGTGACCAACCCGAAAGCCACGATCTACGCCGTGAAGCGCTTGATCGGTCGCCGCTTCGAAGAAAAAGAAGTACAGAAAGACATCTCGCTGATGCCTTACGCCATCGTCAAAAACGACAACGGCGACGCATGGGTTGAAGTGCGTGGCAAAAAGCTTTCGCCGCCGGCTGTCAGCGCCGAAATTCTGCGCAAAATGAAAAAAACCGCTGAGGATTACCTCGGCCACGAAGTCACCGAAGCCGTAATCACGGTGCCGGCCTACTTCAACGACTCGCAACGTCAAGCCACGAAAGACGCGGGCCGCATCGCTGGCCTTGAAGTCAAGCGCATCATCAACGAACCGACCGCTGCTGCGCTCGCGTTCGGTATCGACAAAGTGAAAAAAGACGGCAAGTTCGTCGTGTACGACCTCGGCGGCGGCACATTCGACGTGTCGATCATCGAGATCGCCGACGTTGACGGCGAAAAGCAATTCGAAGTACTCGCGACCAACGGCGACACGTTCTTGGGCGGCGAAGATTTCGACCAATTGCTCGTTGATTACCTCTGCGAAGAATTCAAAAAGCAAAGCGGCATTGATCTCACCAAAGATCCGATCGCGTTGCAACGTATCAAGGCCGCTGCCGAGCGCGCCAAGATCGAACTCTCGTCGAGCCAACAATCAGAGATCAACGAGCCGTACATCGCGATGGACGCGACCGGCCCGAAACATCTCGCGCTCAAAGTCACGCGTGCCAAGCTTGAATCGTTGGTCGAAAGCCTCATCAACAAAACGATTGAGCCTTGCCGTGTGGCGTTGAAAGACGCGGGCCTGACCATCGACAAAATCGACGACGTCATTCTCGTCGGCGGCCAAACGCGCATGCCAAAAGTGATCGAAGCAGTGAAAAACTTCTTCGGTAAAGAACCACGCAAAGACGTGAACCCGGACGAAGCCGTGGCCGTCGGTGCCGCGATTCAAGGCAGCGTGCTCGCCGGTGACCGCACAGACGTGTTGCTCTTGGACGTAACGCCACTGTCCCTCGGCATCGAGACGCTCGGCGGCGTGATGACGAAGCTCATTCAGAAAAACACCACGATTCCAACCAAGGCATCGCAAGTGTTTTCAACGGCCGACGACAACCAAAGCGCGGTGACCATTCATGTGTTGCAAGGCGAGCGCGAAGTCTCGTCGGGCAACAAGAGCTTGGGCCAGTTCAACCTCGAAGGCATTCCTACTGCACCACGCGGTATGCCGCAAATCGAAGTGCAATTCGACATCGACGCCAACGGCATCCTGCATGTCAGCGCGAAAGACAAAGGCACGGGCAAAGAAAACAAGATCACCATCAAGGCCAACTCTGGCTTGAGCGAAGACGAAATTCAACGCATGGTGAACGACGCCAAAGCCAACGAAGTCGAAGACAAAAAGCGCCTAGAACAAGTGCAGTCCCGCAACAACCTCGACACGCTCGCGCACAGCGTGAAGAAGAGCCTCACCGAATACGGCGACAAGATCGACGCCGCAGAAAAGACCAGCATCGAATCGGCACTCAAAGAAGCCGAAGAACTGCTCAAAGACCAAAACGCCACGAAGGAAGCGCTAGACGCCAAACTCGAATCGCTGTCGACCGTCTCGCAAAAGCTAGGCGAGAAGATGTACGCCGCAGCCCAAGCTGAACAAGCCGCAGCAGGTGCCGCGGCAGGCGGAGCCGGCGCCGGCCCAGCGGGTGGCGCTGGAAGCAGCAAGCCAGATGACGCCAACGTCGTTGACGCAGACTTCAAGGAAGTCAAAGACGAAAAGAAATAAGCG
Organism: Casimicrobium sp.; assembly: GCA_040079845.1. GTDB lineage: Bacteria > Pseudomonadota > Gammaproteobacteria > Burkholderiales > Casimicrobiaceae > Casimicrobium. The sequence continues at coordinate 61,949 of JBEBJR010000027.1, forward strand.
AACGGTGATGTAGATTCGGGGCGCGCTGCATTGTCTGGCGGCATACGAGATGATCGCTCTCGCGACGCACTCATTTGCTGCTGTTCAACACTTACTCAATCGCAGACCGTTGTTAGCGCACACTCTCTAGCGAAGTGTTGCGAAATGGCAACATATGCCACCATCATGACTTCTGCGACATCGTCGTGAGCCAAGACGCAGAGACTTTGCGTACAATCGTACGTCCATGCACTGCATATTCTTAGTATGGTTGCGTGGAGTAGCGGGGATCCTCCCCATGTTGGGGAAGTCCCCGTTTTCATTTGTGCCATGGTCACCCATTCATCACATCATTTTTACTCGTGGATTCCCGCTCTCTCAGGACGGTTGCGATTTACGGACGCGCATGCGGCAGCGTCGCGTCCAGATTGTTGGGTGCATGATTCGTCGCAAAGTAGTACGAGCGGAACTGCCCGCACGATCTCAGTGTTTTGTCTAAATGCACATGAGGATGAAAGTTGGCTCGTGCGTAAACGCAAGGATAGAGCTTTGATGACTGGCGCCACCAACACGGGGGAGCTGCGTAGCAGGGTCTCATGCTTTGCCATGACATTCAACTTCCCTCAGGGCGACATCAATCATTTGAGTCCTGTTAAGGGCACTTGGCGGCTTTTGTCGCTAGCTCAAGCTACACCAAGCGTCGTGGCTGGGATGGATGCAGGGCGGTTCGAAAGAGTATTGGCGGCGACAACGCGAGGCACTGGCCTATCGGTCGCGGAAGGAACAGTAACCATTTACCGGTCTGCTTTTGTAAAGATTGCCGTCGAGTATTTTGTGCACTCTCAACGGCAAGGGTCAGCAGATTCCGTCGCCGAAAAATATGCCGGTCAACTGTACTACTCGTTAAAACAAGTGTTTCACCGTCACAAATTTCATGACGAGAAAGCCGATGGGTTAATTAAAGTCTACGCTGACGCGTCGCCGAACGAGAACCCGACCAGCCATCAATTCGAGCGCGTGCGGATGCGTCTGGCGAGAGCCATAACTACGTACTTGGGCTTGTCGTCGATCAACAAGGAGACCGTGGAGAAAATTCATGGTTTCAATGCCTATTTAGCTGGTCTGGCTGCTGCTTGTCGATTTCAATTTGGCGGGACTGCACCGGAATGTGCGACCGGTTTTGACGCTGCCAGCCTAGATGCGCTTGCGAAAGCTGGTGCTGCCATGCAATTCCGAGTTGAAACGGAGACGACGAATCGGATTACCGTTGTCACTGTGGCGCTAGCCGTGCTCGCCATCGTGGCGGGTGCTTTACAGATTTTTGCCTACGGCGGCTCAAGTCAGATCAACAACCATCTTAACGACGCGACTCATGCCATCGTCACCGAGGTGGCGAACGCGACCGGTTTTTTGTCGCCGACGACGTCACTACTGTTGCTATGGACGGTAGGAGTTGTTCTGCTGGTTACTGGTGCGACAGCAATCTCGAAACGCTTTGTAGTCAACACAAATGCTACGCCCAGTTTCATCGTCACCAAACGATTGCTTGATCGCGTTTACAAATTATTCACAAACTATTTTCTGCGCCAACGACTTTGATTCAGGCGCAGTAGCGGAGTAAAACAATGAACGGAATATTTGCAATGCCAATTTTATTTTTGGGTCTAGTCGCATTTGTTGCTATTTTCATATTGGCGCTTGTTGCGGCAATCTCTTGGGTAAACGCCGGAACCGTAGCGACGCTCTTTCGCTCAAGGGGACGGGGCGTACAAGATCTTCCGGACGAGAATGGAGAATTGCACAAAGGCCGTGAACCAAGCGGGTTGTTACACGCTTGCGGAGTGAACGTAATGGGCGTTGATGTCGTTGAGGTTGAAGGCTTGAAGTTCGTCAAACCAAATGCGGTTTCGTTTGTATCGCGTGTGAATCCTGACGTTCTGCTGTTGCGCTGAGTACCGCGCCTCCGTCTTCAATCCCAACCGACGTACTCGTCGCCAACTGTTGCGCGACTATAGGCTAGATAGACAGGCGCGAGAGCAGCCAAGCAACTGCAATACAGATTCGGGCTCCTGCGGGAGCCCGAAGTTTTTTTGGAGCCAAAATGAAAATTCGCGGACTTAGTGCCTGGTTGTTTCCACTATCCGGATGGATATTTGGCGTCGCTGTACTTGGCGGTTCAGCGGTAGCCGAAATGTATCGAGGACAAAATTCAACGGCGATGGTCAGCGTGCTAACGCTGGCTGCCGCAATTCTCACTGCACTAATCGCGTTTGGAGGAACCACGTACGCAAAAGTGCTGGAGCAGAGAGCCGCAACGCTTAAGGCGCATCGAGAGAGAAAGGCCGAGTTTTACGATAAATTGGTCGGTCTCGTCATGGATTACATGATTGCCGAAAAGACGCAGAAGTCCATCAACGCAAAAGAAGCCATGAAGCGTGGATTTGAATTCAATCGCGGCGCGATTGTTTGGGCGTCCGATGAAGTGATTCGCTCGTGGTCCGAATATCGGCGCAGCGCAAGCGACGACGGCCGAAACAACGCACGCCTTATTGCTGACCTGTTCCTAGCGATGCGAGCAGATCTTGGCCATAACGTTGACCAAATGAGTAGGCGCGACATTCTTAGCGTATTTCTTAACGATATTGAGAAGTACCCGGTTTAGATCACTGGATCGTAGGGTGCAATCTCATTGCACCTCGTAACCCCGCGCGCAACGCGCGCACTTCCTCCACCGTGGCTCGATGAACAAATGGGTGCAATAAGATTGCACCCTACGCTTTTCACGGGATAAACCGATGGCGAACTATCGCCGCAATTGGCTGCCGGGCGGCACGTATTTCTTTACGGTGAACTTGGCGCAACGGCGTGACACGGATTTATTGACGCGGCACGTTGACCTGTTACGACATGCGGTGCGCGTCACAAAAACTGCGCATCCGTTTGACATCGTGGCGTGGGTGGTGTTGCCTGATCATATGCACGCCATCTGGTCGTTGCCACCCGATGACGCGGACTACGCGCTACGTTGGCGGGCGATCAAATCCATCTTTTCGCGCGGACTTGCTGCGACCGAACACACGCCAATCGCACGTTTGAATCGTGGCGAACGTGGCGTCTGGCAACGCCGCTTCTGGGAACACACCATTCGCGACGAACGCGATCTTGAAAATCACATCACATACATCCATTACAACCCGGTGAAACATGGCCATTGCACAATGCCAAATGATTGGCCGCATTCGTCGTTTCACCGTTTCGTGCGCGATGGTACGTTGCCGCTGGATTGGGCTGTGGCTAAGGATACTGGCGTGCCCGACTAAATCGGCCTCGCACTTCATCATCATTTGCGACGCATCAACACATGCGAAATTTCGACTGATACGATGATGAATCTGCCGCGAAAAATACGCGCGGCAACCGCATTTATCTAAGGAGACCCTATGCGTTCTGACCTGCTTCCTCACGCGCTCAACCGCGAATTCCCCGAACTCAGCGAAGTGATCGGCAAGCTCAAACTGAGCAACGCACATTTCGCCCATTTGCTGTCGCAACACGATGCGCTTGATTTGGACATCACCAAGAGCGAAACCGGCGTGGCACCGATGAGCGACACGGCAGTTGAAACGCTGAAGAAGCAGCGCCTGCATCTGAAGGATGAGCTCTACAAGATGGCTACGGCGGCGAAGTAGTCGCGTCGTCCGCTTGCTATGATCGCGCCACTCATTCATTGGCGAGACAATCATGTCATTTGCAGGCAAAGTCATCATCATCACCGGCGCGTCGGACGGCATTGGCGCTGAGCTTGCGCGTCAACTTGCGAAGGACAAACCGACGCTAGTGCTCGCGGCGCGACGGCCCGATGCGCTCGCGACCGTTGCTGCGCAATGCGAAGCGGCTGGCGCGCAAACTTTACGCGTGCCCACCGATGTTTCGGTTGAGGCCGATTGCCGCGCGCTGATCGCCGCAACCGTCGCAAAATTTGGCCGCATTGATGCGCTGGTGAACAACGCGGGCGTGTCGATGCACGCCACACTCGATCAAATTCCCGACACCGACGTTTACGAACGCTTGATGCGTGTGAATCTCATGGGCAGCATTTGGCCGACGCACGCGGCGCTACCTCATTTGAAAGCGAACAAAGGCTTGATCGTTGCCGTGGCGAGTCTTGCTGGGTTGATTGGTGTGCCGGGACGCACGACCTATTGCGCGACAAAGTTTGCGCAGGTGGGTTTTTTTGAAGCGCTGCGCAACGAGTTGCAACCGGACGGCGTTGACGTGACCATTGTTTATCCCGGCGTAGTTGCCACCGAAATTCGACGGAATGGTTGGAACGCGCAAGGCGAGCGGGCCGGTGTGTCGGGCCTCGCGGAAGAAGGCGCGATGAGTGTTGAGGAATGCGCGAGCTTGATCGTGGCGGCGATGCGGTCTCGCAAGCGCGATGAAGTGATGAGCGCGAAGGGCAAGCTTGGGCGCTGGTTAAAGCTCATTGCGCCAGCGCGCGTGGATGCGATGGCGCGCGCGGCTTTGGCGAAGAGCAGCGCTAAACATTAAGCGTGGTTTGGCCGGAACCTTGAAGTGGCTTTTGTGGGAGCGGCCTTGGCCGCGATTAGCGAC
>JBEBJR010000050.1:0-13760 GCA_040079845.1 Casimicrobium sp.
TGGTTTCAATAAACCAAAAAAGAACATCGCCCCTGCGCCAAGCACGGCCCCAAGTAACGCAACCACAACGCCGTAAATAGTCTTTTTCATAATCTAAGCCGAACCGCAAAATATGCCCAATTATGCGTTGGCTAGCGCCGTTTGATTAGGTTCCGTATCATTGGCTTCGTTTTCAAAGCGTTACACCTCATCATGCGTCTCTCCCTCCCGTTTATTGCGATGTCCCGTCCGATGCTCTGCGCCGCCCTGACAACGGTAGGGTTGCTTGCGACATCAATGCCCAGCCTGGCGCAAAGCGCTTACCCCAGCAAGCCGATTCGGCTCGTGGTGCCGTTCCCAGCCGGTGGCTCGGTTGACGTAACCTCGCGCGCGTTGGCACAGAAGCTCTCCGAGCAGTTGGGCCAACAAGTCGTCGTCGACAACCGACCCGGTGCAGGCGGCAATATCGGAATGGACGCCGTCGCTAAATCTACGCCCGACGGCTACACGTTGGGCATGGGCGCGCTCTCGACGCACGCGGTCAACCCGTCGCTCTACGCGAAGATGCCGTTTGACGCAGTGAAAGATTTTGCGCCTGTATCGTTGGTGGTCGTCACGCCCAACGTGCTCGTCACCAATCCCGTTGTGCTCCCCGCGACTGATTTATCCGGCATCGTCGCCTTCGCCAAGTCCAACGGCCGCGTGAACTGCGCCAGCGGCAGCAACGGCAGCGCGGGCCACTTGGCCTGTGAACTCTTTAAGCTTGCCACGGGTGCGCCGATCACGCATGTGCCGTACAAAGGCGGCGGCCCCGCCATGACCGACCTGCTCGGCGGACAAGTACAAATGATGTTCGACAACATGGCCTCCGCCATGCCGCAGATTAAAGCCGGCAAACTCAAAGCCTTCGCCGTGACGACGCCAAAGCGCAGCGCACTCGCGCCCGATTTGCCGACGATGGCCGAAGCGGGCATCAAGGATTTTGACGTGTTCACATGGTGGGGCGTATTTGCGCCTGCGGGCACACCGCCAGAGTTGGTAAAACGCCTGTCGGTTGAGATTGGCAAGGCGCTCGCCGCGCCAGACCTGCGCCAGAAGTGGCTGGCGACGGGCGCAGAGCCAGCCGCCAGCACCCCGGAAGAGTTCAAAGCCTTCATCGACAAAGAACTGCCAAAGTACGCGCGGATCGTCAAAGAGAGCGGCGCGAAAGTCGATTGAATCTGCAAATTGCGCGTAAGCGCTGCGAGCGAACTGCACGATAGCATTCGAGCGCTATGACCTTTGATTCGCTCACGTTCGCAGTCTTTCTTGCGATCGTTTTTCCCTTGTACGCGCTGCTGCGCTCGTGGCCTGCGCGCAAAAATGTATTGCTCGTTGCGAGCTGCGTTTTTTATGGCTCGTGGAATCCATTTTTTTTACTGCTGCTGGCGTTCACCACCGTATTCGATTGGTGGGCCGCGCAGCGCATTCATACGAGCCAAAACGAACGGCAACGACGTATCTGGTTTTGGGCGTCCATAGCCGCGAGCCTGAGCCTGTTGGGTTACTTTAAGTACGCACAGTTCTTCGCCAACACGGCGATTGACTGGTTTGGCATGGTCGGCGTTAAGTACCAGCCGATAGACCTAGGCATCGTATTGCCGCTCGGCATTTCGTTCTATACGTTTGAGTCAATTTCATACATCACAGACGTGTACAAGAAGCGCCTCGCACCGACAAAAAGTCTGCGCGATTACGGCCTGTTCATGACGTTTTTTCCGCATTTGGTGGCGGGCCCGATCATGCGGTTTGCGGATTTCAACGCGCAGACGACAACACCGCGACACGTCACCGGCGACGCAGTTTCGCTCGGCGCGTTTATGTTGGTCGGCGGCTTGTTTCTGAAAATCGTCGGTGCAGATCATGTGTTCGCGCCGATATCTGACATTGTTTTCGCGCCGACCTTTCAAGCGGGATTCGTTGCCTCGTGGGCTGGTGCATTTTCGTTCTCTATGCAGGTGTATTGCGACTTCGCGGGCTACTCGCTGGCTGCGCTGGGCATCGCAAAAATGTTTGGTTTCCACTTGCCGCCGAACTTCGAAGCACCGTTTGCATCCGTCGGAATCGCAGAGCTATGGACGCGCTGGCACATTTCGTTGTCGAACTGGTTGCGCGACTATGTGTTCAATCCGCTAGGGCATTACCGCAAAGGGCGACTGCGCGGTTATCTCAACGTGATGATCACGTTCACCGCATGCGGCTTTTGGCATGGCGCGGCGTGGCACTTTGTCGCTTGGGGTGCGATGCACGGCGCGTTTCTGGTTGTGGAGCGATTGCTGAAAGACAGCATAGGCGACTGGAAAGTTTGGGACGTCAAACCTGTTCGTTGGATGTTCGCACTGCTCACCTTCGCACTGTTTTCGTGGGCGGTCGTTTACTTTCGCGCGCCGACGCTTGCGTTGGCGTGGGAGCGCACAGTCGCTATGTTTGGATTCGCTTCAAAAAGCGCGGCGACGCTCGCGTGGAATGGTGACGCCAAAGTGTTCGCCGCCGGTCTTGTGCTCGGTCTCGTTGCTCAGGCGTGGCTCAAATCGCGCAAGGGCTGGGACTGGGTGCCCGCCATCGCTTGGCCGTGGCGTGTTGCGTTGCTGGCGAGCATGTCGCTCGCCATCATCTTGTCTCCGGGCAAGACGCAAGCGTTCATTTACTTTCAGTTTTAAGAGCGAGTGGACATGCGCACGCACTGGCTCCTGACGTGGTTTCTCGCTGCCGCCATCACACTCAGTGGTTGGGCCACATTCGAGTGGTATTGGCGCGGCCAAGGCTATGCGCCAACCGTGATGGATAGCTTTGATTTGTGGGCGCAGCATCGCGCGCGCGCCGTGAAATCCGCGCCGCCGCAGCGCGTTGCCTTACTCGGTGCATCGCGCATTCAATACGGCATTTCGCCCGCTGTGTTTCGCGACGAAACACATGCGTTGGGTTTGAGCGTAGACCCGGTGATGCTGGCGGTGAACGGGCACTACCCGCTGGCTGCGTTGCGTGATTTGTCAGAAGACGAAAAATTTGTGGGCATTGCCATCGTCGGTATTGATGCGCGTGGCATGGATCGGCGTGTTTGGGAAATGCAGCGTGAATATGTGCAGCACTATCACCACAATTGGAGCCCATCTCGCGAGCTGCACCGGCGCTTGCTCACTCAAATACAGACGGTATCGATTGCGGAGCGTCCCGATTTTGCGCTCGTCACTTTGGTCAAACGCGCGCTCGACGGCTATGGTTCGCCGCACAAAGAATACGTCACGTTGGAGCGTGACCGTTCTGGCGGCACCGACTACAAGAAGAGCAATTTAGCGCTCATTCGCGCCGCGCGCATTAACGAGCACCGCACCTACTACCCCGCCAATCCGCCGCCGTCATCCGAAGTGTGGCTCACCGAAATGCGCGAAGTCGTTCGCTGGGTAGAACGCATCAATGCGCGTGGCGGTAAGGTCGTGTTCTACCGCGAGCCCGTATCGGACGAACACTTCGATCTTGATGAGCAGAACTTTCCGCGGCCAACGTATTGGGACAAACTCGCTGCCATCATGCCAGCAACGATGATCGATTTTCGCGACCATCCAACGTTGCGAATTGACACGCCAGACACGTCACACATCGACATCGGCGACATTGATCGGCACACGCGCGCGCTGGTGCGTGCGCTGCGACAACAAGGCGTTTTCTAACGGCGTGCTTAAGAGATGAGCGCCGCAGGAATCAATGCGGCACCCTCACGTAGAGCCGCTTCAACCTTCGCGCGACCAGAGGCGATCACAAACACGCCGTCTATTGTTCTAATCGTGACTACGCCTTCGTTTGATGTGTTCGAAACATCAGCAATCGGCGCATCAAGCAAGCGCTTTGGGCTCATCCAGCATTGCGCAGTGGGTTGCCCTGCACGCTTGGCGTGGAAAGCGCGCTCAATAGTTTGTGCAACGATTTCCGGCGCGGCATACGACGTGTCGACGACCAAATCGTAATTGCGGTAGTCACGCATCTCGATGCCGTACAGCGTTCGAAACCGCGCCACTTCGAGTTTGGCGCGCGTAAGGTTGTTTTCTAGCGCGTTTTGCAGCGAGCTGTGGTGCTCGTCCGCACGCGATGCATCAAACACACGAGACGCACCAACGCGCGCATCAACCGACAAAAACACCTTGTACGCGGCCGGAATGAAATGCCACGCGAGGCGCGAATCGACGATGATGTGCTCCGTCGTTTCACCGAGCATTTTGGTGTGCGAATCTATGCGGTCGTCCACACTTCGATCTTTAGCCGAAAGCTCATTGAGCTGTAGCGTCGTCAGTCCCATGCTCGCGGCGATTTCGCGCTGAATGCCGCCCGCGGAGATGAGTTTGAACGAGAGTGCGGCGGCGAGGATGCGTCCTACCGAGGACTTGCCACCACCAATGTCTCCCGAAAGCGTGACGATGTCTTTCACTGTTGCGCGCAAAAAGAGTAAACCGTGATTTTAGAGGGCGAGTGCAAAAGACGTGTGACGCGCGGCGTCATTTGCCGATGCAAAAGCGACTGAATATTTCGCCCAGCAAATCATCCGCCGTGAATTCACCCGTAATCTCGCCGAGCGCGTCATGCGCAAGCCGCAACTCCTCAGCGAATAATTCCAGCGCAACGTGATCTAGATGCGCGGCGGCGGCATCGATGCGAGTAAGCGCCGCGCGAAGGGCCGTCACATGGCGCTCACGGGCCATGAAACCGCCTTCTTCGCGGTAATTGAACCCGACAGCATCGGCGATGGCATCGGTGAGCAACTCAACGCCGTCGGCTGTTTTGGCAGACAGCCACACGCCTTTGTCGTCCACTCGTGCGCGTTGCAGCGCAAGGTCAATTTTGTTGCGCACGATGATGCGCGGCAACGCATCCGGTAACTCCGCCAGCAGCTCACTCGGCACCTCTTGCATTGATTCAACAATCACCAACGCCAGATCAGCGTCAAGAATCGCGGCGCGCGTGCGCTCGATACCGATGGCCTCAACCGCGTCGGTCGTTTCGCGAAGTCCCGCCGTATCAACGATTTCTACGGGAAGTCCTTTAATGCTTATGCGGCTCTTCACCGTGTCGCGTGTGGTGCCTGCAATGGGTGTCACGATAGCGACGTCATCGCCCGCGAGCGCGTTGAGCAAACTGGACTTACCGACGTTGGGCTCACCCGCGAGCACCACACGAATGCCGTCGTGGAGCAATTGTCCGCGCCCAGCTTCGGCAATGACATGTTGCAGCGCTACGCGCGTTTCGGCGAGCTGCTCGCGAGCGCGTTCCGCCTCGATAAATTCAACGTCTTCCTCCGGGAAATCAAGCGTTGCTTCAACGAACATACGCAAGCGAATGATCGTGTCTTGCAGCGTTTTAATTCGCGCCGAAAATTCTCCGGTCAGCGAACGCACTGCCGCGCGCGCTGCGCTCTCAGTCGCGGCGTCGATGACGTCGGCGACGGCTTCTGCTTGGGCTAGGTCTAACTTGCCATTGAGATAAGCGCGCTTCGTGAATTCGCCGGGTTCAGCGTGGCGCGCGCCGAGTTCAATGCAGCGACGCACCAACGCTTGAAGCACCATCGGCGAGCCGTGCGCGTGAAGCTCCAACACGTCTTCACCAGTGAATGATGCGGGCGACACAAAGTAGAGTGCAATGCCGTCGTCAATCGGGCGATTGACTGCATCAAGAAAGCGCGTGTGTTGCGCGAGTCGCGGTGTTAATGCTCGGCCACAAAGCGTTCGGGCAAATTCGGACAAAGTTTTGCCCGACACGCGCGCAATACCCACGCCGCCGCGTCCGGGTGGCGTGGCGATAGCAACGATGGTGTCGGGATGAGTCATGTCACGTCATTCCCAAGTGAGCAGTCGTGCAACCTCGATTTCGCTTCGCTGAATCGAGGTTGCGGTTGGGTGCGGGTGCGCTAGCGCTTTCCCGCGGCGACCACGGCGGCTTGCTCGCGCTCCAACATTTTGTTGATCTGCCATTGCTGCGCGATTTGCAAAATGTTTGACACCGTCCAGTAAAGCACGAGGCCCGCCGGAAAAAAGAAGAACATTGCAGCGAATGCGACCGGCATGTACTGCATGATCTTTTGCTGCATCGGGTCCATGCCCGGTGCTGGCGGCTGAATCTTGGCCTGAGCAAACGCAGTCAAGCCGTAAAGCACCGGCAGGATGAACCATGGATCTGGAGCCGACAAGTCTTGAATCCAACCAATCCACGGCGCATGACGCAATTCGACGGCGGCCATCAGAACCCAGTACAGAGCGATGAATACCGGCATTTGAATCAGGATCGGCAAACAGCCGCCGAGCGGATTGATCTTCTCTTTCTTGTACAGCTCCATCATCGCCTGATTAAGCTTGACGCGGTCGTCGGCGTACTTCGCCTGAATCTCTTTGAGCTTCGGCCCAACGAGCTTCATCTTGCCCATGCTGCGCCCAGCCGTAGCATTGAGTGGGTAAAACACGGCCTTGATAAGAATCGTGAGCAGAATAATCGCCCAACCCCAGTTGCCCACAAAACTGTGGAACCACTTGAGCAACCAGAACATCGGCGCGGCGACAAAATTGAACATGCCGTAGTCGACGACAAGCTCCAATCCCGGTGCAGCAGTTTTCAAACTGTCTTGTTCTTGCGGCCCCATGTACAGCGGAACGTTCACCTTCGCCGTGGCACCCGGCGTGATCTCGCCGACAGCTGTTTTCAGACCGGCGCGATAAATATCACCGTCCTCTTTGGTCATGTAGTTCTCACGCTTCGCGCCTGCCTTCGGTAGCCACGCGTTCACGAAATAGTGTTCAACCATGCCAACCCAACCATCGCTGGTGTTCGCTACGAACAAATTCTTTTTGCTCTTTTCGATATCTTTGTAGTCGATCTTCTTGTATTTTTCTTGCTCGCTGTAAACGATGGGGCCGTGGAAGATGCCAACCATGCCGTTTTCCGTACCCGTCACTTTTGAATCGCGGTGCAAGTGGAAATAGGCCGAGGGGCTTAACGCCGCAGTGCCGCCGTTCGTGATGTCGTACGCCACATCCACCATGTAGCTGCCACGCTTGAAGGTGTAGATCAAATCCGACTTGCCGCCCGACGCGTTCGGCGCAGACAGCCGCACCTCTAGCGCAGCGGCGCTGCCCATCTCGGTGTTGGTCGATACTTTGCTGTAGGTCGTGGTGTGGTTCGGCAAACCCGCGCCGATCAGACCCGACTGCGCGATGTGCGTGCGGTCCTTGTTTTTCATCAGCACGTAGTACGGCTTCGATTTGTCCGCCGCGTCCTTGTGCTCGTTCAACGCGACTTCTTCAATCACACCACCGACGGTGTTTATCTTCGCGGTGAAGAGATCGGTTTTGACCGTCAGCAACTCGCCGACTGGCGCAGGCGCCGGCGCGGCCGGCGTACCGGGAACCGCCGCCGCGGCCGGAGTCGGTACGCCGGCACCAGCAGCGACTGGTGCGGCAGGTACATCGCCTTTTTTCTCGGCCGGTGCGGTGATGGGCGCTGCCGGTTTAGGTGGCGGGGCGTTTTCTTTTTGCCAGGCCTGAAACAGGAACACGCCAGACATTGAAAAAATAACGAATAGAACGAGACGCTGGAAGTCCATGGTGGGCTTTCAGTTAGAGGTTGGAAGAAACGGGGTGCGCGGCAGCAGACCGAGCGTTCTGCGCGGCGCTTTTTTCTGGAACAGGATCGTAGCCGCCAGCATGCCAAGGGTGGCATTTGGCGAGGCGCTTCGCGCCCATAGCTGCGCCGCGAATCACGCCGTACGAGCCGATGGCCTCAGCGGTGTACTCGGAGCAGCTCGGAAAGAATCGGCAGCGCTGGCCCAGCATCGGACGAATGCCGTACTGATAAGCCTTGATCAAACCAAGCGCTGCAAAGGCGGCAGGGTTGGCGCAGTCGTTTTCAATGCGTGCACCTTGAGAGTTCACGCGTTCACCTGTGGGGGCGTTGGCGGAGCAGGCGAAATTTTGCCTTTGACGCTTGCTGCATTCGGGCCGCGAGACGTGGCAAATTTAGACACTTCACGATCAAGCGCGCCCATCCATTCAGCAATCACTGCTGGCACATCTTTGGGCTTTATCGCGGTACTCAAGCGTACGACGTACTGCGTGTCAGGCAATGCGGCCTGACGCAGACGAAATTGTTCGCGAATACGGCGCTTGACGGCGTTGCGCAGCACGGAGGTGCGCGCATTTTTTTTGCCGATCATCATGCCCAACCGAGGCCGCGCGTGGCGCGGAGCGTCGCCATTGATGGCAACTACTTCATCAGCTCGTCGATACACCCACAAGTACTGCCCACGCTGCGCACGCGTTTTCAGCGCGCGCACGAAATCATCCGGCTCTAACAGCCGGGCAGCGCGCGGGAAACTCTCTCCCGCACAATCAGCGGGCACAACCGGCACGGCAGAAGGTGGAGGCGCAACGTGCGTGATGAGGCGCAGCGGTGGCGATTACGCCGAGAGGACCGCGCGGCCTTTGGCGCGACGGTTACGGATAACACCGCGACCGCCTTTGGTGGCCATGCGGGCGCGGAAGCCGTGGTTACGCTTGCGACGGATGACTGAAGGCTGATAGGTACGTTTCATGATGTTCTACGCTTATTGTGGTGTGTATTCAGGAAGCCGCCCGTACGGATGCGAATGGCTGCTGGCTCGCATGAAATTGCGAAAAAGCCTTGAATTATAGCTTTTGAACCGCTGCTTTGGGTAATTTGCTTGGTTTAGCGCCAAAGCCCAGGGTCAGCCCCGTGCCGACCAACACAATCGCGCCGCCAAGCAACATGGGCCAGGTCGCGGTTTCGCCCAAAAATAGTGCGCCCCAGCCGACTGCGAACACTGGAATGAGGAAGGTTACGGTTGACGCTTTTTGCCCGCCCAAACGTGCGATCAACCGGAAATAAAGGATGAGCGCGAAGGCGGTCGCTAACGCCGCAAGCGCCGCCGCAGCTAGCCATGCCGTTAGCGATGGCGCTTTTTCCGGCCAAAAAATCACCATTAGCGGCAAAAGCGCGAGCGCAGAAGCCGTCTGGCTGCCCGCCGCGACCGTCATCGGCGATACGCCAACGAGGTTTTTCTTGGCGTAATGCGTTGAAAAGCCATAAGCTGCTGTAGCCACGATGCCCGCGACCACGGCCAACCCAGAGCCGCCCGATTTGAAATCGACCTTTCCCCACGTCAGCGCAACCATACCGAGCACACCCAGCGCGAGGCCCAACCATTGCGGCTTCGTCAAAGTCGTGTTGAGCCAAATCAGTCCGATAACCGCGGCCCACAGCGGCGTTCCAGCGTTAATCAACGACGAAAATCCAGCCGTCAATGACAGTGCGGCGTACGCCAACAGGGTAAACGGAATCGCCGCATTCGTGATCCCAACAATCGCGAGTGGACGCGCCGCCGCGAGCGATGGCGCGAAGCCATCGCGTATGAAGACCAACGGCAACAAACACAGCGCCGCAATGCCTGAACGAAGTCCAATCAAGGCGAACGGGCCAAATTCCGGCGCGCCGATTCGCATGAACAGGAACGATGCGCCCCAGATAGCCGCGAGTAAAACAAAATCAACGATGTCGCGCCGGGTCAAAGGATGCCTTCAAGTTTGAGTAGAAAGGCCTTGTTGTGGAGGCCGCCCGCGTATCCGGTCAGCGTACCGTTTGCGCCGATTACACGATGGCACGGCACGATGATACCGATGGGGTTTTTGCCGTTAGCTGCGCCTACCGCTCGCACCGCTGTGGGCTGCCCCATCGCGTGTGCCTGTTGGCCGTAGGTGCGCGTTTCGCCAAACGGGATTTTTGTGAGCGCAACCCATGCGCGCTTTTGAAATTCAGTGCCGCGTGGCGCGAGAGGCACGGTGAACTCGCGCAGCTTGCCCGCAAAGTACGCGTCGAGTTCGCGTTTTGTTTGCTCGAACACGGACAGCGCCGAATTTCTCCGCCAGTCTTTCGCAGCGGCAGGCACGTATTTGCCAGCCGTCATATGCAAATCGGTGAGTGCGTTGCCCTCGGACAACAGAAGCAATTCACCAACGGCGGTGTCATGTAATTCGTAGTAAGTACTCATCTCTACGCCCTTATTTCTTGATCGCTACTTCTAAGTTCCGCCACGTATGCAGCACGGCATAACTTCGCCACGGCCGCCACGCTTCGGCGATAGCGTCCGCTTCACGCTGCCCCTTGACCGTATTGGGCAGATTCATTGCGTTCAAAAGCGCGACATCCTGCGGCGGCCACGCGTCGGGCCACGCGAGGGCTCGCATCGCGATGTAATGCGCCGTCCACGGGCCGATGCCTTTGATCTCGCGTAGCGCGTCAATCGTTTGCGTCGGCTCCGAATTGCCCGCGAGCATCAATCGGCCTTCAACGACGGCATGCGCAATCGCAATCATCGCTTCCGCCCGCTGCCCCACAATGCCCAACCGCCCAATATCGTCCCGCGTCAATGTCGCGACTTTAGTGGGCAACGGGAACGCACGCGTGAGTTCCGCAAACGGCGTTTTTGCTGCCTCGCCGAACGCATCAACGAAGCGCGTTGCCAAGGTGCGCGCGGCCTTGACCGTCACTTGCTGTCCAAGAATTGCGCGCAACGCCAACTCAAAGCCATCGAACGCACCGGGCAGCCGCAACCCCGGTGCACCGGCGGCCAATTCGCCGAGCGCGGCCGAAATTTCTTGCGGATCAGCAGCCACGTCAAACACTTGTTTCGTGCGCGACAACACCGCTTGCGTCGCCGGCGCGAGTGAGGCCGCGAAGCGAAGCTGCAATGCGTTTTTCGCGGGCAGATGACTCACTTCCAGCCATCCGCCGGCATGCGCACCATCCGCACGAATTACGCGGCGATACGCGCCCTCGGTCACCCCCTCCACACCCGGCACCGCGCGCTGCGCGAAAAATGTCAACACGCGAGACCAATCGTAGGGCGGGCGATACGGCAACACGAACGTGAGCGCGTCTCCAGCTTGCGACGCTTCGTCACCCGCATCGGTCTTTCGCAGCCGCGTTGGCGCGAAACCGTAGCGCTCACTAAACAACGCGTTCATGCGCCGCACACTCGAAAAACCCGCCGCAAATGCAACCTCCGAAACCGGCAGCGCGGTATCCGTCAACAAGCGTTTCGCCAGCAGCAAGCGATGCGTCTGCGCGTACTGCACGGGCGACACACCAAATTCATCGGCAAAAATGCGCCGCAGATGACGATCGGTCACGCCCACACGCTCCGCCACGTGCGCGAGATCCACGCTACTTGCCACGCCGTCCTCAATCATCCGCGCCGCCGCGCGCGCAAGCTTCGCGCTCGCCTCGGTCGCCGCAAACCCCGGCGCGAGTTCCGGCCGACACTTTAAGCACGGCCGAAAACCCGCCGCCTCCGCCGCTGCAGCGCTCGGATAAAAGCCGCAATTTTTCTGCATGGGCAAACGCACCCGACAAATCGGGCGGCAGTAAATATGCGTAGACGAAACGCCCACAAAAAAACGCCCGTCAAAGCGCGCATCATGCGATTTCATCGCTTGATAACAGGCGTTGGGCGTGAGGTGATTGAATTGCATGCGACGAGTTTAGCGGCCAACGCGCGCTTACATTCGCCGTTTTCGGACGTAATGATGCGCGCTGTGACGCATGGGCGCGGCCAATAGATAATTACGTCATGAAAATCTACCAAGTCGGCGGCAGTGTTCGCGACGCGCTTTTGGGCTTGCCCTCGCACGATCACGATTACGTCGTGGTCGGCGCGAGTGTGGACGACATGTTGGCGTTGGGGTATCAGCCCGTGGGCAAAGACTTTCCGGTGTTTTTGCATCCGCGCACGAAAGAAGAATATGCGTTGGCGCGCACTGAGCGGAAAAGCGGGCGCGGCTACACCGGGTTTACGTTTCATGCGGCGAGCGATGTGTCGCTCGAAGACGATTTATGTCGTCGAGATTTGACGATTAACGCGATGGCTCGTGACGCGGACGGCGCACTCATTGATCCGTATGGTGGCGCGCGTGACTTAACCGCGAAAGTGTTGCGGCATGTCAGCGACGCGTTCGCGGAAGATCCGCTCCGGGTGTTGAGGCTCGCACGGTTTGCGGCGCGATTTACGGAGTTTTCGGTCGCGCCTGAAACGATGGCGTTGTGCCGTCGTCTCGTTGATGAAGGCGAAATTCGCGAGCTGGTCGCGGAACGCGTGTGGCAAGAAATTTCGCGCGGACTGATGGAGGCGCAGCCGTCGCGTATGTTTGAGGTGTTGCGCGAATGTGGCGCGCTTGCGGAGCTTGCGCCGGAAATTGACCGCTTGTGGGGTGTGCCACAAGCGCCGAAGTGGCACCCCGAAATCGACACCGGCATTCACGTGATGCAGGTCGTCGATTACACGGCGGATCGCGGCTGGCCATTAGCCACGAGATACGCAGCGCTGACACACGATTTAGGCAAGGGCTTAACGCCAGTAGAAATTCTGCCGGCGCATCATGGACACGAAGAACGCAGTGTGCGGTTGGTCGCAGGCTTGTCGGAGCGGTGGCGCGTGCCGCGTGAATGTGCTGACTTGGCGACGCACGTCGCAGCCGAGCATGGCATGCTCGCCAATATCGCAACGCTGCGCGCGTCGACGGTGCATGATTTGCTGATGAGCGTTGATGCGATTCGTCGCCCAGAGCGCTTCGCGCAGATGCTCGACGCGTGCGAAGCGGACAAGTGCTCACGCCCCGGCATGGCAGGGCCGTTTCCGCCGCGCGACGTCGCGCTTGCAGCGCTTGCTGCGATGCGCTCAGTGGATGCCGGCGCCATCGCAGCTGCGCTGGCGAAAGAGGGCAAGAGCGGCCGAATCGCGGAGGACGTGCGGCAAGCGCGAATCTCGGCGATCAAAACCCTGAGCTCTGGCGTTGCAGCCTTTGATCGTGATTTGTAGATTGCGTTGGTCATGTGGCGCGCTGACGGCATGCTCGCATCCGCTGCAAGTTGCACCATCGTGCGCGCGATGATGCGGTGAAATGGTTTGACAACGAACTTATATGCTTGCCCTAGCGCGTTGTACGTTTCGACTGCGGTGGAGACTTTGACCGTTTGTGCGCCTTTTTCTACTGGTTTCGCCCGCGCGGAGCACTGATATGCGAAAGTTCAGATGTGAATCGTCTTCGCCGATGATGATTTCGTTTGCGTGGCGTTGTTGCACTTTGAAAATGCCGACTTGTTGCTCCCCCGATTTCATCCCGGACTGTTTGAGGTCGACGGCTTTGGCGAATACGCCGCGCGCTTTCATGAGCGCGCCGACCCACGCTGGGCTGTGCCCGAATATGGCGAGCGCGGCCTGTTCCGGGGTGATGTTCGGGCCGTTGTGTGCGCATGATGCAGCGCAAGGTCCGGCGATTGCGTTGACGGGCTGGAGTTTGTCGCATGGGCTGGCGAACTTAATGCTCGACGGCGTGATCGATGGACTGCGGCTCGCGGCTTTGGACGTGGACACCATGCCACGCCGATTGGCCAAACTCGTGATCGCCGTTGCACCGAAAGCACGTTTGCATAGGTAATGGCTTTGTGGCGCTAGCGACGACCACACGGGATTTGCAGCCAATTTATTGCACAAGTTGACTAGGCAATATTTCGCGGAATCCCAAACGAAGTGCAACGAAACTGGAGTTTTAGGAAGGGCTAGAGGCGTGTGAGCTTCGGCGGATAGTCTTTCGGTTATTCGAAGACTGAAAGAGCCGACCGATGAAGCGTTACACACACCTCCAGCCCGACCAATTGTCCGCTATTAGCGCACTGAGTAAAGCGGGCTTGAGTTG
>JBEBJR010000086.1:0-2430 GCA_040079845.1 Casimicrobium sp.
AGTCAAGGTACTACCCCAATTGGCTTTTAAAGCAGCTAAATCAAGCACAGCCAGATAACGGGGTGCTTCTTTGAGCAGCTGGCGCCGGAACTCAATCGGATCTTGCTTGGCATTCACAGCCAATTCGTCCATAAAGCTCTCTGAAAAAAATGCATTATGCGAATGCCCCACCGAGCGCCAAAAACCAACCGGCACATCCATGCGGGTTGCCACATGCGCCATATGTTGATTTGCAACGCTATAAGGCAGATCAAACAAGCCTTCATTGGTGGTTTTATCAGGTGTATCAATAGGTGCAGCAAAGCCGACCCGAGCCATGACACGAGGGCTGATAGCATCACCCGCTGATTTGATTTGCAAGGAGCTGACAACACCTTTAGCATCCATGACCGCGCTCAACTTCGCGACGTGCATAGGCCTATAAAAGTCATGCGTCATATCTTCTTCACGCGGCCAAACCAGTTGCACCGGCCGGCCTGCACAATCCATCGCAACGCGCACGGCCTGGGCGACGAAGTCTGACTCCAACCGGCGTCCAAAGCCGCCCCCCAACAAGGTGACATGTATCGTCACGTCCTCAGTCGCAACGCCAGCCACCCTGGCCGCTACCATACGCGCAAACTGCGGCACCTGCGTCGGCACCCAAACTGTCACCTTGCCAGCCTTGACCTGCGCCGTACAGTTCATGGGTTCCATAGTGGCGTGCGCTAGATATGGCGCGGTGTAGGTGCTCTCAATCACCTTCTTGCCAGTAGATTTACCAGCTTCAGACACCGCTGCTGTCAACTCTGCCTGTGCATCGCCTCGTTTATAGAACGCAAAACCAGCTTGCGCCGAGTCATTCACAGCAGCCAAAAGCTTGTTTTGGATCTCAGCAGAATCCAACCCACCCAAAGGCCGCTGCTGCCACGTCGCATCAACCGCCAAAGCGCCTTGCCTAGCGTGCCAAGACGTTTTACCCACCACGGCAAAGCCAGCGGTCGACCCCGCATAAGGCGGTAATAAAACCAGCCGTTCCACCCCAGGCATTGCCAAAGCAGCGTTGGATTGCACAGATCCCGTGCCACCACCCAGCATCGGGCACATGCGAATACTGGCAAACAGCATGTCGGGCAAGCGCACATCCATACCAAACTGGGCAGAGCCATCCACTTTGGACGGAATATCCGTACGCGGTGCATTTTTACCAATCAATTTCCAGTCCGCACGGGGTTTCAGCTTCACCTCGCCTGGCGGTGTCGCCGCTGCAAACTTGGCAAACGTCTTGTAAGGCGCTGATTTGCCCGACGCGTGCGATACCACACCGTCTTTCACAGTCAACTCATCCACCGGCAGCTTCCACTGAAGCGAAGCCGCACCTAATAGAGAGCCACGAGCCGTGGCTGCAGCCAAACGCAACGGCTCCCAAGCATCTGCCACACTGGAGGAGCCGCCCGTGGCATTAACGCCCAATTCACGTGCCACTTTACCAATCACCCATTCGCCCACCTTAACCTTGGTAGCCTTGTGGCCATCTTCCGTTTCAGTCGGATGAAACGGCAAAGACGCGACCAACATGGCCACATTGCCATAAATACTGTCCGAGCCTGCTTGCTCCAGCCGCATCGCAGTCAACGGCACATCCAGCTCTTCGGCAACCAGCATGGCCAGTGCCGTGTGAATCCCCTGCCCCATCTCGCTGCGCGGCATGGCCAGCACCACCGTGCCGTCAGCAGCGATTTTGATCCAGCCGTTCAGTGCGATATCGCCCTCTTTGGGCAACATCAATGTTTTAGAGCCCAAACGTGACCGTGCCGGCATCACACCCCAGCCCACAATAAGCGCACTGGTAGCACCCAAAGCGCTCAAAATCAGCGTGCGGCGCTTCATTTAGACTTTACCCCCACACTTGCCACTGCGTGTGCTGCGCTGCCCCCCGAGGGGGCCTTCGCGCCTTGGGGTGGCCCGGCGTCGCTCAATCCTCCCTTTGGTGTACCTGCAGCGCGATGAATCGCTGCCCGCACCCGCTGATACGTCCCACAACGGCAAATATTACTCATCGCTTCGTCAATCTGCGCATCGGTCGGTTTCGGTGTTTTCTCCAACAGCGCCGCTGCCGCCATCAACATCCCACTTTGGCAATAACCGCATTGCGGCACTTGTTCGGCAATCCAGGCTTGTTGCAGCGCATGCGGTTTGTCCGCCGTGCCCAGCAACTCAATCGTTTGGATTTTCTTACCCACCACGGTAGACACAGGCGTCACACACGACCGCACTGCCTGCCCGTCCACCCGCACCGTGCACGCCCCGCAAGCCGCGACACCGCAGCTGTACTTGGTCCCCGTCAGGTTAAACACGTCCCGCAGCGCCCACAAAAGCGGCATGGTCGGGTCGATTTCTGCCATCATGGCTTTTCCGTTGATTTGAAGTTCCATCTGCTTATCCATTTGT
>JBEBJR010000087.1:0-2343 GCA_040079845.1 Casimicrobium sp.
AAGGGCAACATGGGGCAGGTTGCGAAGACGGTAATGCTTCCAACCAAGTTCAAATTTGATCGCTTCTCGCTGCCAAATCTTTGGCCTCGCGGATCACATCACCGCGGGACGCTCGCCGAGATTGAGCAATTCCATCAGCCGCGCGTCCCACGCCTCGAGCGCCATCCTCTTTTCCTGTTCGTATTTGTAACGATTGTAGATCCCCGCAACACCGGCACGCGTTCCACTGATGTGGTTCAGAACGGCTTCGGTCACTTCGATGGGGATGCCGAACGCCTGCAGATTGGTCGCGCCGGTCCGGCGCAGGTCGTGCAATCGCCAGTCGGAGATCTGGACGTTGTCACTGGCTCTTCCCAAGAGCCTCAGGCGCTCGGTCATGATCTTGAGCATGCGCTCATCAAGCAAGCGCTTTGCCGTGGAATATCCCGAAACGGGAGTGGCCCCGGTCGTGCTGAACACGAAACCCTTATCCTTGGGATAGAGCGCCTTGAGTTCGGCAATCGCCATGTCGGTCAGCGGAATGATATGCGCTTCGTCATTCTTTGCGCGCTCGGCAGGGAGCGTCCAGATCCTGGCTTCCAGATCGATCTCCGACCAGTCCATCTCGGCCACTTCCTGTCGCCGCTGCATGGTGAGCACGAGCAGGCGGACAAACGGTCCCCACGGCCAACCAGCTTGCTCGGTTGCTTGCCACAAGCAGATCAGTTCATCTTGCCCCAGGACCCGGCAGCGCGAAGCACAGGCCTTTGGGGCCTTCATTCCAGCAAGGGGCGATACCGCGATACCTTCGCGGTCGACGGCCCAGTTGAGCGGTTTGCGCAGGATCGAGTGGATGTGCTTCCGCATGCCCGGACGGTCAGCATAGTCATCCATCAGCTTGACCATGTCCGCGCGCTTGAGAGCCGTGAGCGACTTCTTACCCCAGCGTGGTTTGAACTCAGTTTCAACCATCCGCATGTCCTCGGGCCATGAATCGACCCAGTTGGATTGCAGGTAGAGCTCGGCGAACTGGTCGCAGTAAGCCGAAAAGTTGAGCGCCTTATCCCGACGCTTCTTCTCCCGCGCCTCTTCTACCGGATCGACACCCTGCCGCACTAGCATGAGCAGGCGCTCGGCCTCCTTGCGTGCTGTCTGCGACGTCCAAGGACTGCCATGAATACCGATTGTCTTGCGGCGCGCTGGTCCGCCATTGACCCGGTATTGCAGCACATAGGATTTGACACCCTTGGGGGTGACCCGGAGGCCAAACCCCCGGAGGCCGCTATCCCAGGATAGACGTCGCGTCCGGGACATGGTTTTGATGCCTCGATAGTGCGGATAGTGATCGACTGACTGGCCATGCTTCATACGCCCACGTAATCGCCACGTAATCTTTTGTCGGAAAACCGTGGCGTAGGTAAAGGTAATCCACGGCTAATTTATTCCAACCGTTTCAAGATCTTAAGCATAGTATGGAGCACTCTGGCGTAGCATCAGAAAGGTTGCTAGAGGCAGTTTGTAATCAGGGGGTCACGAGTTCGAATTTTGTAGCCGGCACCATACTTCTCAAAGACTTAGCGACGATCATAAGCCCTTTTGAGGATCGTGCCGAGAGCTACGTAATCAAGATTGCTCGGAGAGTCGCGTAGAGCAGCGTGTTTGGGGAAGGAGGTTTCCTTCACGCGTCGTGCCGCAGTGGCCTGCGAAAGGGTATCCGTTAGCTCCATCGGGAGTGCGCTATATTTGTTGAGGAAAGTCGCAATAAACGCCCCCTAATTGTAAAGGGAGAAATGTTGGCCGCTGCATTGCGGTCTGCCCGCGCGCCTTCTTCAACCAACGCAATATCGAACCAATCTGGAATACGTTCCAATTCGCGGATCAAAGCAATCAAGTCGGGTGACGCATTGGGAACCTCGTCGAGCCCTTTGTCGCACGCAAGTATCAGCATATCGACGAGCGGACGAAACCCATATTGCGGCATTAGCGCCGCATAAGCGTCACCGGTCATGTCTCCGAGCATCGTGTATTCGCGAAATCGCGCGACCATGTCCGGGGCGCCGGGCAAGGCGCTTCGGTCCATGTGCCCGGAAAAGCTCAGCTCACTCACATCATCGGGTTTGTCGGCAAAACGCTCAGGCGGCGTATCAAAATCAAAATGCGTTTAGAGCGACGGAAGCTTTTCCGCTTGCGAGCGAGTTTTGGCGGCGATTACGTCGATGGATGACTGCATTATTGGATAAGTATCGTTTTTGGGATGGATGCAAAGCGCGAATTAAGGTCCGCAAATTCGAGAGGCATTGAGTATCAGCGCCCCTCAGGCTTAAAGGTTGCAACCAGATCAAACCTGTCTCCACGAAACGTCTG
>JBEBJR010000088.1:0-2301 GCA_040079845.1 Casimicrobium sp.
GGGGAAATGCGGGCCAGGCTCGCCTGTTTCCTCGACCCGGTTGCTTACGACATATAGCGTCGCTTCTTATCCTCCCAATCGGCTAGCGAATTGGACAGGAAGGCAATGTGCTTTTCCAGTTCTGCCTTTCTGCGCGGTATGTCCTGTATCATCTGCTCATAGTGGCGAATGGATGCATCGTTGCTATCAAGGCTCTGCTGAACGGTTTGCGGGAAGTCCGGATACTGCTTCAACCCTCCAACTTTTTTCATTTTTTGAAGGTTGGAAAGGCTGAGAGCCTTAAGCTCCTTGGCATTGCCGATGCCGTTTTCGTACCGAGCAATCTGCGCAGGTAGATCTGCTAGGTCATTTTCGGCATCGGCGATTTGTTTGGGCAGTCTTTCAAGTGCATCAAGTGTAATTTGCCGAAGCTGCGAGTTCTTGCGATATGCTCTAGTCATTGCCCATTTTGATATTTTGGTCGCAACAGGAGAAAGCGAATCTGTCAGGTCAAGACCATTTTCTGCTGCCATGGCACGAACAATTTTTAATGCCTCACGGCTGTCGACCGTTGTGTTGCCAAAAGGCACGACCAATGGTCCGTTTTCACCAGCTTCATGAGTGTGTATCTGCGCTCCAGTTACAGCACGGCGTCTTCCAAAATCCTCGCTGATCTGGACGATATCTTTCCATTTGACGAAAAACCGACCCGCGACGTTCAAGCCCCGGCTCGTGGCCCACACATAAGGTTTGTCAGGGAAATAGGGGCGGCAGACGGATCGGATCAATTTCAATCCACCTACAACAATTGCGCCACCAAAAGCCAATATGGTCAGGCAATAGGGCAGCACATAAAATCCTGATGCCTTTTCAAGCCAAGGCAAAGTCAAAAGCATGAATTTGCTCATTACCAGAATGAAAATTCCGAACAGCACGACGTAGATCGGCGTGAACGGAATGCCATATTGATAAATTACGTTTTTAGCCGTTCGCCAGCTTTCAGGTTCCGGTTTCTTTTCCAGAAACTGGGTCAAATCCCGTTTCCACCGCCAGAATACAAAACATAGCATGGCACAAGCGGATGTGAAGGCTATCCAGCCGTGAGGGTAAGGCGTCGACCAAAGCATTGGAAATGACAAACAACCCATTAGCGCGGCGAAACCAAACAATACTAGCATCCGGACGGCCAAGGCCGATTTTGTGCGCTTGCTGTTCAACCACCACGCCGCCAAATTCAGAACGGTGCTGATGCCCACAAACACCATGTAGCCATACAACGATACAAATCCCGGAGTGCCGGCAAACGCCATGGAAAACAGGGAAAATATGAATGCAATGATGTTCGTTGCAAAACACAATATAGATCGTGCTGCTGAAATTAGCCTGTTTGCCACTTGTCCAACGCTCCCCATCCAAGCGCTTCCACTATATGGCCTTTATGAAAACAGAGTTAAATCAGAGGCTTTCTCAACTCAACCGGTCCCGAAACTCTTCCCACCCAAATTCCCGCACACAACTCAATTCGTCAGTCTCGCTGTTCCAAAGCCAGATTGACGGGAGAGGAACCCCGTTGAATGTGTTGGTTTTGACCATCGAATAATGCGCTTGGTCTAGGAACGCGAAACGCGCTCCGGGTTCTGCGGTGACGGGCAGGCGGTAATCGCCGATGATGTCGCCCGCTAGGCAGCTGGGGCCGCCCAGACGCATGGCTGGGCCGTCCGTTAGCTCGCCGAGCATGGCAGGGCGATAGGGGGCTTCGATCACGTCGGGCATGTGGCACGTCGCGCTGATGTCGGTGATGCCGATGGGCATGCCGTTGTCGAACACGTCAAGGATTTCGCCAATCAATATACCTGCGTCAAGCGCGATGGCTTCGCCGGGCTCGAGATAGATATCAACGCCGGTTTCGGCGCGCACCGATTTGATGAACGCGACCAGATCATCGCGCTGATAATCGGAACGGGTGATGTGGTGACCGCCACCGAAATTGAGCCATTTCAACTGGCCGAAATATGGGGCCAGCTTTGGTTCCAGGCTATCCCATGTGCGTTTGAGCGGCTCGAAATTCTGTTCGCACAGGCTATGAAAATGCAAGCCTGATACGCCTTCTAAATGCTCCGGCATCAACTGGCTGACCGGAAAGCCCAACCGCGAATGCGGGGAGCAGGGATCATATTTGGCAACCTCCCCCTCGGCATGCTCGGGATTGATGCGCAGGCCGACATCGACGCTATCGTTCAAATATTCGGTAAAACGCTTATGCTGGCCGGGAGAATTGAAAATGATGTGGTCGGATATGCTGACAATTTCGGCCATGTCCGC
>JBEBJR010000089.1:0-2271 GCA_040079845.1 Casimicrobium sp.
CACCTTGGGCGGAGCGCCGAACAGGTCGCTTTCGCGCATCCCAAACATCGCCGTGCAGAACAGCAAGGTGAGGATTGCAATTTCGACGCCGACCGCGCGTGCCATCCATTCAGGAGCATGCAAATTATAAACCGCAATCTCGACAATCGCGATCAGGATAACCGAGATGCCAACAGCGGCCGCAATCCGCGGACGCATCCGCCGCCGAACTTCGACAAGATCACCCTCGCGCCCGCGCCAAGCCTCCCACAATCCAGCGCCGGCAAAGGCGAGCATGCCGACCCTGAACATCGTTCCCGCGGCCATATTGGCGTTGTCATAGCGCCGAAACGTCCATTGCATCGCGATGATGTTAAGGGCCGAAAGGACCACGAGCAGGACTGCCCAGCGTTCCAGATGCCGCCGGTCGTTGAACCATGTTCGTGCAAACAGCCAAAACAGGCCGGGCGTGGACCCTGCGAAAATCACACAGATTATTCGATACGGGCTGGGGTCAAAACCCAATGACAATGTCGCCAGCACATAGCCGATAATCCCGGCGTTCATCGCAATCGCCAAGCGCGCGGCCAGCACGTCGCGGTGATCGCGCAGCAATATCCAGCTCCACAAAAGGAACAATGCAATTGCAGCACCGCGTGCCATCAGGTCGATTTGCTGGAAACTGGTCATCTGTGCGTGTTGCTGTCATAATACACAGGCAGCGACAAGCCGTATTTCGAAATCGGCGAGGGGGTGGCGCGCTGATATTCAGAGAATATTTGGAAAATCGTCGCTATAGCCAAAACACTTTCCGACGGAGCCCAAATTGCCTTCAGTTTCAACGATCCAGATGCTCGGCGTCGCAGGGCTGCTTTCCTATGCGGCAGCGCGATTTGCGGCGCGTGCGGGGATGTTGGGATATAACCGCTATTCGTTACTGGCCGTCCCTGTTGAGGGAATGCCGAAAATGCCGCGCGGCTTTCGGGTGCAATTGCTGGACGCCGACGCATTGGCACAGCATCAGATTGATGTTCCCATCGAAGTGCAGGCCACACGCTTTGCGCAGGGCCTGATCTGTCTTGGCGCGTTTAACAGCAAAAGCGTACTCGTCGGTGTGAACTGGATCGGCCGCGGCCCGTTTGTTGAGGACGAGGTCCATGTCCGCTTTTCGGTACCCAATGATGCCGGTTGGGACACGGGCCTTTGGGTGCGGCCCGAACACCGGCTGGGGCGAGGCTTTGCTGCGCTTTGGGCAGGCACTGCCGAGTGGTTACGCGGGCAG
Source organism: Casimicrobium sp. (assembly GCA_040079845.1). Taxonomy (GTDB): domain Bacteria; phylum Pseudomonadota; class Gammaproteobacteria; order Burkholderiales; family Casimicrobiaceae; genus Casimicrobium. The sequence goes on from JBEBJR010000089.1 coordinate 1,262, forward strand.
GGTTGTGCTTGGTCGATGAGCCGGATCGCTGACTATAACTTGCCGTCGATCCTCTCGCATAAACGCATGGGCGGCGTCATCGTCGGGCATGTTACCGCATTACGATTTTTCCGCTGGCAATGGATGGCAGAGGGACGACCCCGAATGGTGAGGGTTACAGGCGGCGCGCCCGCCGAGATGAATGTTGCGCTTATCCCATCGTGATTTGCGCAAGACACAGCGGGAGGCCGATGCTATCCGCTTGGCATGTCTGATCAAAAGCATCTCTACCTCGTCGATGGCTCTGCCTATATCTTTCGCGCGTATTACAGCCTGCCGCCGCTGACCAATCCTGCGGGTGTGCCGGTGGGTGCAGTTGCTGGCTATTCCAGCATGTTGTGGAAGCTGGCGAATGACCTTCATGCCGCCGATGGTCCCACCCATTTGGCAGTGATCCTCGATAAATCGGGCACCAGTTTCCGCAATGATATCTACGACAAATATAAAGCCAACCGCCCGCCCGCGCCGGAAGATTTGGTCCCGCAATTCCCGCTGATCCGCGATGCGACCCGCGCGTTTTCTTTGCCAATGGTTGAGGAAGAAAATGTCGAGGCTGACGATATGATTGCTGCCTACACCCGTGCGGCGCAGGCGCTAGGCTGGCATGTTACAATCATTTCGTCGGATAAAGATCTGATGCAGCTCGTCGGGCCGGACGTCGATATGTTCGACACGATGAAGGACAAACGCATCCGTACCGAGGAAGTGATCGAAAAATTTGGCGTTGGTCCGGAGTTGGTCGGTGATGTCTTAGCCCTTATGGGTGATACTTCAGACAATGTGCCCGGTGTGCCGGGAATTGGTCCGAAAACCGCGACAAAGCTGATTGTTGAATTTGGCAACCTAACCAACGTGTTGGCGGCGGCTGCGGATATGAAGCCTTCAAAGATGCGCGACAATTTGATCGAGCATGCCGATATGGCGCGGCTTTCAAAAGTACTGGTCACGTTGAAAGAAGATTGCCCGCTGCC
>JBEBJR010000090.1:0-2270 GCA_040079845.1 Casimicrobium sp.
GCGCCTGCGTTGGTGGTGATGGTGTATTGCCGAATGGAGGAACAGGTGGTGACGTTGCTGCCACCGTTCGCGCCATTGCAGCCCCAGGTGAAGGCGTTAATGCCACTGGCAAAGTTCATGGCGGTGCCAGCGCTGCACAGGTTAGCGTTCGAGGGCGCAGTGATGGACGGAGCGAGAACGGCGCAGGTGCCATTGACCACGGCGATGACGATCATACTTAGCGTAACCTGCGCTGGGGCGTAGTTCACACCGTTGTAGACGCGGCCGTATTGGTCAGCGTTGATGGTGCACGTGTTGCCCGCCGCTGCGGCATTTGTGAGCGTAATTTGCCCGGATATGCCGTCTACCGCGCAGACCAGTGGAGTCGCGCTACTGTAACGAATGGGGTTGCCGGAATTGATGGCGGCGATGTTGGTCGCGCTGACGGTGGGGCTGGTGCCTAGCAGCAAGCTGGGTGCGGGGCCGAAGGCGAGCGTTTGTGGTGTCGAGGGTAAAGACAGGCCGCCGCGCACCAGACGAACTGGGTTGGCATTCGTTACTTGTAAATTGCTGTCGCTGCCGCTCATGAAATCGACGGCCGCGCCCAACCAAAAGAAGGTTGTAGTGGACGTCGTCGTCCACGTGGCCGTACTTGGCGTGGCGGGAAACACCGTTCGATTGATTGTCGGCGAATAGGGTCCCGACGCACACGCGCTGGGTACTAGGGTTTGTAATTCCGCGAGCGTTGGTGCGCGCCAATCGTTGTAGCCCGCATGGGTACTGCTGCCGCCTGCTAGCCCCGCGTCGTCAAAGGTCATCACAGTTAGAGTACCGCTACCGCAGCTAGCGCCGCTCAAGCCTTCGACGCATTGCTTCCACATCAGGTTGTTGTTTCCGTTCAGACCCGTAGCAGTGTCGAGCACGGTGCCGTTATTGACGACGTAGCGGCTGTCAGGGTGGGTGTCCCAGCAGCCGATCAGCGTGGATTGGCTAGCCTGCCCGGAGGGGGCGTAGTTCACGCCGTTGTTAATGCCGCCCCATTGGTTGGCCAAGATGGTGCAGGTGTCGCCAACCGCAGCGGTACCAATTACGAGGACTTCGCCGGAACGTTGACCTACCTCGCACACGCTTGGGGTAGCGCTGAAGAAGTCGATAGGGATACCGGAGTTGCTGCTGGCGCTGACGGAGGAGCCGCCGCCGCCCTTGATGAGTGTGGGAGCTGTGCCGAAGGCGAGGGTTTGCGCTGTTGTCACGACAGGGTCAACAGATTGTCCGCCGCGCACCAGACGCACTTGGATCTCAGGGATTCGGTTGAATGAGCTGGCCTCGCCGTACTTGAACCAAACGCCCCACGCATCCCTCGGAAGGTCAACATTGGGCGAACTCGACCACACTTGCGACCATGTAGTTGCTGGAAAGACGGTGCCGTTGATGGTGCCGTTGATGGTGGGAGCAATGACTATGCTCGTACATGCCGTCGGCACCAAGGTTTTTAGCTCGTCGATAGTTGGCGCGCGCCAATCGTTGTAGCCCAAGTAAGTGCTGTTGGTGCCAGCGAGTACGGCGTTGTCGAAGTTCATTTCGCTGGCGACACCGGTGCTGCAACTGCTACCGCTCAAGCCCTCGTGGCATTGCTTCCACATGAGCTTGGTGTTGCCCGCGAGGCCGGTGTTGGTGTCAACCACCGTGCCGTCGGCGCTGTTGACGATGTAGCGACTGTCGGGGTGGGTGGCATCCCAACAGTTGGCGGCGAACAGTGGTGTCGCAGCCAGTAGCGCCGTGAGCGCAGCGCAGTGCGCTTTGAGCCAACCGCCTGAGTGATATTTTACTTTGCGCACTTCGTTGCTATCGGCGGTCACACTGCAGACAGCTTCAGCACGCGTCGCACTTCGTTGCGCTTGGTCTGACCGAGCGAGCGAAACTTGAGTGCGACCGAAGAACCGATCACAGAAAAAAAACGACGTGGTCATGGGCATCAATCTTGTGAATTTCGTCGGTAGTGTCCCAAGCTCTTTGAGAGGAGAACGAGTTTTGAGACTTGATTTCGCGGTCTGAATCGGTGAAGGTTTTTGTACGCAGTTGATTTATTGGGGTTGTTCATAAGTTTCACTAGTCAGGAAGACTTGACCGATCGAAGTGGTGAGTGCGACGGAAGGCGGAGGGTCAAAGCCTTTGCAGAGGTCGCCGCACTCCATCGAAGCGATGTTTTGCGGCCGCCGTTCAGGGCGTCAAACCCTGCAAATACTGCTCAATCAACAACGCTGTCGCGCGCGATGGAGCGGGTGTCGTTG
>JBEBJR010000091.1:0-2266 GCA_040079845.1 Casimicrobium sp.
CGTGGATATCGAGCTGATCGATAAAAATGGCCGTGTGGTGAAAACGACCCGCAGCGAATATGACGGCTTCTTCCTGTTCGAAAGCGTGCCTTATGGCGAGTATGAGCTACGCGTCGGTGCATTGGCCGCCAATGTCGTGCGCGTGAATCCCGAGATTAATGTGCGCGCGGAGCTGAACTCCAAGCGGGCGACTGCTGATCTTGGCCAAGTGGTCGTGCGCGATGCGCCGCGTATTGCCGAGGGGGACGCGTCGAAAGTTTCCGGCAAACGGTAACAATCCTGTGTTACGCTGCGAACTTCCCAAGTAGGATAAGCGCGCGGTGCAAGGGAGGTTGGCGTGGACGATAACGAAATGATTGCCACCCCTGAAGCGCCCATCCCCGTTGGCGGTGCGCTGGTCAAGCGGCACCGGCTTTCAACGCGGATTTGGCATTGGACCAATGCTTTGGCACTGCTGGTGTTGTTTATGAGCGGGCTGATGATCTTCAACGCCTATCCGCGCCTGCATTGGGGCGATATCGGTTCGGTTCACGATCCGGCTTGGCTGGAAATCGGCGGTGATGATAAGCGCGGTTATTTGAAACTGGGCGACAGCGAGATTCCGACAACGGGCGTTCTCGGCCATTGGCGCAATGCAGAGGGTGACGTGAAAAACCGCGCTTTCCCGTCATGGGCCACAATCCCGTCGCGGTTTTCGTTGCCTTTGGCGCGCAACTGGCATCTGGCCTTTGCTTGGGTGCTCTCGATTGGTTTGATGCTGTATATGCTGCGCTCGCTGTTCAACGGCCATGTCCGCAAAGACCTACACATCCGCCGCGCCGAATGGTCACCGGGTCATATCTGGCGTGATATTAAGGACCATGCACGGCTGCGGTTTCCCACAGGGGCCGCTGCATTGGACTATAACATCCTGCAAAAGCTGAGTTACATTGGCGTGATCTTTGTTCTGCTGCCGCTGATGATCGCAACGGGGTTGAGCATGTCACCGGGGATGAATGCGGCCATGCCTTGGTTGCCCGAATTGTTCGGCGGACGGCAATCGGCGCGGTCGGTGCATTTTATTGCCTCGTTCCTGCTGCTGGGCTTTTTCTTTGTTCATATGATGATGGTGCTGCTCGCGGGCCCGTTGAACGAGGTGCGCTCGATTATCACCGGCTGGTATCGCGTTCCTGTGGCAAAGGAGGCCGCCGAATGAACAAACTCATCCTCCCCCGCCGCCGTTTTTTGGGCGGTCTTGCCCTTGGCGCTGGCGGACTGGCGCTTAGTGGCTGCGATGCGATTGTCGAAAACGACGCATTGGTTGCGACGATCAGAAAAGCGGACCGACTGACCTATCATGCGCAGCGCACTTTGGTCGACCGGCAGGCATTGGCGCAGGAGTTTAGCAAAGCCGACCTGTCGCCAATCTTTCGCGCCAATGGTTCAACCACGGTGAAGACGACAGAATATCAGCAACATGCGCGCGAGAAATTCGCCAATTGGCAGCTGAAAATCGGCGGGCTGGTAGCGAGGCCGCAGAGCTTTAATATGCGTCAGTTGCTGCAAATGCCCGCGCGCGAACAGATTACGCGGCATGATTGTGTCGAGGGATGGAGTGCAATCGGCCAATGGCGCGGCACGCCGCTGGCGTTGATCCTAAAGGCGGCGGGGCTATCGTCACGCGCGCGCTTTTTGGTGTTTCACTGTGCGGACACGCTCGACGGCTTGCCATATTATGAGTCCATCGATCTGGTCGATGCGTTTCACCCGCAAACGATTTTGGCGTGGAGCATGAACGGGCAAATGTTACCCGTAGCGCATGGTGCGCCCTTGCGCCTTCGGGTTGAGCGGCTGCTTGGCTATAAACATGCGAAATATGTGAACCGGATTGAGGCCGTCACGTCCTTTGCCGATATCCATCAGGGCAATGGCGGCTATTGGGAGGATGTATCGGATTATGAATATTATGGCGGGATTTGATCTAGCTTGCTAGCGCGGTGACATGAGTATCGAAACCATCAGCAGCAACCATAGTTTTGGCGGAACGCAAAGCGTCCACAAACACGCATCAACCTCCACTGGCACGGGTATGACCTTTTCAGTGTTTGTCCCCGAACATGCGCCCGGCGCAAAGCTGCCCGTGGTTTGGTATCTATCTGGCCTGACCTGCACGCACGCCAATGTGACCGAAAAGGGCGAATATCGTCGCGCTTGTGCCGAACTCGGGCTGATCTTTGTTGCGCCTGATACGTCTCCGCGCGGTGAAGGCGTGCCCGATGATGCCGAT
>JBEBJR010000028.1:0-62417 GCA_040079845.1 Casimicrobium sp.
GACCCGACGCTCGCGCGCTTGAGCGATGGCATCAACGTGCCGCCGGATTGGCTCGCGCTTCTGCAACGCGCCGTGATGGATGAGCCCGCGCTCGCTGTGCGCGACGGCGGCGTCATCGCCGGTGGCTATGACGCGGACCTCGACGAACTGCGCGCGATTCAGCACGACAGCGGGAGCTTCCTCGCCGCGATGGAAGTGCGCGAACGCGAGCGTAGCGGCATCCCAAACCTGCGCGTCGAGTACAACAAAGTCAGCGGTTTCTACATCGAAATCACGCAGAGCTATCTCGCGCAGGTGCCGGTCGAATACAAGCGCCGACAAACGCTCAAAAACGTCGAGCGCTACATCACGCCGGAACTCAAAACGTTCGAAGACAAAGCGCTCGCCGCGAACGACCGTGCGCTCGCGCTTGAGAAGCGTTTGTTCGAAGAATTGCTGCAACACCTCGCGCCCGCGCTCGACGCGTTCCGCCGCGCGGGCGCTGCGCTCGCGGAACTTGACGTGCTCGCCAATTTCGCCGAGCGCGCCGAGACGCTCAACCTCGCACGACCGACCTTCACCACGCTGCCGTGCTTGGAACTGAGCGCCGCCCGCCACCCGGTGATCGAATCGCTCGTCGATCAATTCATTCCCAACGACACGCGCCTCGACAGTAAGCGCAGTTGCGTGATCCTCACCGGCCCAAACATGGGCGGTAAGAGTACCTACATGCGCCAAGCCGCGCTCGCTGTGATCATGGCGTACGCCGGATGCTTCGTCGCCGCCACGCAAGCCACGATTGGCCCGATTGATCGCGTGCTCACACGCATCGGCGCGAGCGACGACCTCGCTTCGGGCCGATCAACGTTCATGGTCGAGATGACCGAAGCCGCCGCGATCTTGCAACGCGCCACGCCGAACTCGCTCGTGATCGTCGACGAAATTGGCCGCGGCACGTCCACCTTTGACGGCCTAGCGCTCGCCACCGCCATCGCGCGCCGCCTCATCAACAAAGCGCAAAGCCTCACGCTGTTCGCCACGCACTACTTCGAGCTCACTGAACTCGCCAACGATTTCGCCACCTGCATCAACCAGCACGTGTCCGTCGTCGAGCACGGCGACAAAGTCGTCTTCCTGCACGAAGTAAAAGCCGGCCCCGCCAGTCGCAGCTACGGAATCGACGTAGCCAAACTCGCAGGGATGCCCGCCGAAGTCATCCGCGACGCACGACGCGAACTGGAACGCCTAGAAAAAGAACGCACGCATCACGCGCCGCAGGCGGATATGTTTGCCTCTGCTTCGTCAGCGCCGGAGCCTGTTGCGACCGCACCGTCGCCGATTCTCGAAGCGCTCGCTGCGCTGGATGCGGATGACTTGAGTCCGCGTGAGGCGCATGCTAAGTTGGCGGAGTTGATTGAGGCGGCGCGGCGGGGGTAGTTTTGGATAGTAAAGTTTTGCGCAACTGCCTGAGCGAGCCAATTCCGCAAATTGCCGAAGCCGCGCGGTACTTGGTGCGAGCGGTCGCGGCGCACGTGGTCAACGATGCAGCCTCAGCCGAAATGTTAATCCGGCGCGCCGACGCGCCAGAAATTTACAAATGGCTAAAGCCGATCTGGGCCAACAGTGCGGTCCACCTTCGATTCGGTAACTCGCAAACTCGCCCGTATTTACCGATTGAGCAGCGCACAAAGGTGCGGATGCCGAGCGCGGCACTGATCGGTCAAATACACCAACGCGACGGTTACGTTTGCCGTTTTTGCGGAATGCCTGTCGTTCGCAAAGAGACTAGAACCAGAATCCGTTTGGTTTACCCAAACGCGTTGCGATGGGGAAGAAAAGAGGTCGATCAACACTGCGGTTTTCAAGCCATGTGGGCTCAATATGACCACGTCGTGCCGCACGCGTACGGCGGAACGAACGACTTGGACAATCTCGTACTCACGTGCGCCGCATGCAATTTTGGCCGCGGGGGATATACGCTTGAAGACGTAGGGCTCGCCGACCCGCGCCATCGAGCGCCTGCGAGCAATTCCTGGGACGGGCTAGAGAATTTTCCGAGGTAGGGTGCGGTTCACCGCACCATCCACCGTGGCTCGTATCAATTTGGGTGCGTTGAAACGCACCCTACGAATTCCTACGAAGCCTTCGGAGATTCACTTGCGATTGGGGCTTCTCGCACGGTAATCGCGACGCCTCAAGCGAGGTTGAGATGCTGTCATTCCCGCGAAGGCGGGAATCCAGACCGTGTCGCGCGCAAAACATAGGGCAACCCGACGAGGCGAATGCGATTCGGTCTGGGTCCCCGCCTTCGCGGGGACGACAAGCACCGGAGGCATTCTCACCAATCAAAATATGGTTAACGGCTTTTGCGCGCTAACGACCGCCCTGCGGTCGTTTCAGGCCTAAAAGTGATGTATTCGACTAGTGAAATTTTCGCGCTTAAACGACCGTCCGCCGGTCGCTCAAGGCAAAAAGCCGTTAGCCGACACGCTCGCGGTACGCTCCGTGCACGCGAGCGCGCTACCCCTGCTGCCGCAAAAACGCCGCGAACTCTTCCGCCAATTCCGGATGTTCAAGCCCGAGCTTGACCGTCGCTTCGAGGTAGCCGAGCTTGGTGCCGCAGTCGTAGCGTCGGCCGACCGTTTCGACGGCGTAGACCGGCTCGTTTGAGATCAGCGATGCGATGGCGTCGGTGAGTTGGATCTCGCCGCCGCTGCCGCGTTTGATGTGTTTGAGGTGCTCGAAGATCGAGGCTGGGAGGACGTAGCGACCGATTGCGCCAAATTGTGACGGCGCGTCGGCGGGCTTGGGTTTCTCTACGAAGCCGGAGAGTTTCATGGCGTCGCCGTCGGCGTGGGCAATCGTCTCGGCAATCTTGATCGCGCCGTAGCGCGAAATCGAATCGCCAGGCATGTAGTTCACGCCGATGACCGCGCCACTTTTGCCGCATAGCCGCGTGAACACGTCGGCGAGCTGCGCCGTCGATCCGTTCGCGCCGGGGCCAGTTGCAGTGGGGCGAATGAGCTCGTCGGCGAGGATCACGGCAAATGGATCGTTGCCAACCACGGGTTGCGCGCAGAGCACAGCGTGGCCTAAGCCCAACGCGTCGCCTTGGCGCAGGAAGATGCAATTGATGTTCGACGGAACCGCCGCTTGCAGCGCGTCGAGCAGTTCTTGCTTTCCTTGCAAATGCAATTCGTTTTCAAGTTCGTACGCGCGGTCGAAGTGATCTTCAATCGCGCGCTTGTTGCGGCCAGTAACGAAGATCATGTCGGTGATGCCAGCTGCGGCGGCCTCTTCCACCGCGTATTGAATCAATGGCTTATCGACCACCGTCAACATTTCTTTGGGCATCGCCTTGGTGGCGGGTAGGAATCGAGTGCCGAGGCCCGCGACGGGGAAAACTGCTTTGCGAATTTGGGTCATGGTGCCAGTCAAACTTTGTGTGAGCCGTCGAGAATTTTGTAGGGTGCAATCTCATTGCACATTGTGAACCGCGTCGTCCGAAGCACGCAAACTGACCTTGTCATAAACGGGCGGTGCAATGAGATCGCACCCTAAGGTTCCGCGCCGATCATCGACAAAAATTGCGCTTCATCGAGCACCGTCACGCCAAGGCGCTGCGCATCGTCGAGCTTACTGCCCGCTTCAGCGCCGGCCAAAACAAAGTGCGTTTTCTTTGATACAGACCCGGAAACTTTGCCGGCTGCGGCCTCAATCATCGCTTTCGCGTCCTCACGCTTGAGCGTGGGCAGCGTTCCGGTGAGCACCACGGTCTTGCCGGTAAACGGCCCAGCCGCGTCGCGCGGAGCAACCACAATCGGTGCGAATTCAAACCCGCAGGCCAACAAGCGCTCGACCGCTGCGCGATTATTTGCATTGCTGAAAAAGTGAACGATGCTCGCCGCGACGATTGGGCCGACGTCGTGCACCTGAAGCAACGCGGTTTCATCGGCTGCCATGACCGCTTCGATACTGCCGAAATGCTTCGCCAGATCTTTCGCAGTCGTCTCGCCGACATGACGAATACCCAACGCAAAAATAAAGCGATGCAGCTCGGCCTTGCGTGTTTTCTCAAGCTCGGTGATAACCGCCGCAGCGGATTTTTCGCCCATGCGCTCCAGCCCCGAGAGCTGCGCCAGCGTAAGCGAAAACAAATCCGCGGCTTCGTGCACAAGATTGCTATCGACGAGTTGCTCAACGAGCTTGTCGCCTAGGCCTTCGATGTCGAGCGCGCGCCGTTGACCGAAATGCAGCAACATGCCTTTGCGCTGGGCTGGGCACACCATGCCGCCGGTGCAGCGCGCGATTGCCTCGCCTTCGGGCCGTTCCACATCGGAATTGCACTCTGGACAATGCGTTGGCAACTCAAATTCAACCGTATCCGCAGGACGTCGCTCGATCACAGCGCGCACCACTTCTGGGATCACATCGCCCGCACGACGCACGATCACCGTGTCGCCGACACGTACGTCTTTGCGACGGACTTCATCGAGGTTGTGCAACGTTGCATTCGATACCGTGACGCCACCAACGAACACCGGCTCCAGCCGCGCGACGGGCGTGATAGCTCCGGTGCGGCCAACTTGCACTTCAATCGCGAGCACACGCGTTAATTCTTCTTGCGCCGGGAATTTATGTGCGACGGCCCAACGCGGCTCGCGCGTGACGAAGCCGAGCGTCTCTTGCAACGCGCGGTTGTTGACTTTGTAGACCACGCCGTCGATGTCAAAGCCTAAACCGTCGCGCCGCGTGGCGATGTCGGCGTGGAACGCAGCTAACGCGTCCGCGCCTTGCACCACCTTCCGAGCGTCGTTCACCGGCAAGCCAAACGCTGCGAGCGCATCAAGCGTCGCAGCGTGAGTTTCGGGCAACGGCCAACCGGCCACTTCGCCTAATCCGTAGGCAAAGAACGTGAGCGGTCGTTGCGCAGCAAGCTTTGGATCAAGCTGCCGAATACTGCCCGCCGCGCCGTTGCGGGGATTCACCAGAGGGGCCGAACCAGCAGCACGCTGCTTGTCGTTGAAACGCTCAAAATCGGCGCGGGTCATTAGCGCTTCACCACGCACTTCGAGCACCTTTGGCGGTGCGTCGGTGCGTAGACGCAGTGGCACGTTGCGAATAGTGCGGGCGTTTTCAGTGACCTCTTCACCGACTTCGCCATCGCCACGCGTCGCAGCCCGAACGAGCACGCCGTCTTCGTAGCGAAGTGACAGCGCGAGGCCGTCGAATTTCAGTTCCGCGAGGTATTCAATCGGTGGCGCGTCTTCGGCGAGTTTGAGCTCGCGCCTTACGCGTGCGTCGAACGCTCGCGCGCCTGCGACGGTCACGTCTGTTTCAGTGCGGATCGACAGCATGGGCACCGCATGGCGCACCTGCGCAAACGCGTCGAGCGCTTTGCCGCCTACGCGCTGCGTGGGCGAATCGTTCGTAAAGAGTTCTGGAAACGCGGCTTCAAGTGCCTGCAATTCGCGGAACAGCCGGTCATATTCCGCATCAGGAATTGAAGGATCATCGAGGCCGTAATAGCGATGGTTTGCCTCGGCAATTTGCGTTCGTAGAGACTGCGCGCGCTGGTATTCGGCCTCAGTGGCGAACACGGGCGCGACCTACGAAAACAGCGAACGCGCGGTCTCCGAACCGGGTTCAATACCCGCGCCGGACAACGCGTCCATCGCGGTCTTTACTTCGTCGCGCATCGAGGCAAATTGCGGTTCACCAAGCGGATCGCCTTCGCTGGTCTTGAGTTCGGCGTCGAGCAGCTTTGAAAGCGCACGTAGGCTTTGCCGGAACATATCGAAGCGCGCCATCGGTTGCGTAAGTCGCACCGGCTCAAGCATGCAGCGCAGTGCGGTGATATTTTCTGTACGCAAACGCTCGGGCGTGAACGGGCGCTCAAAACCGTCAACCGCATAAAAAATCACCGCGTCCGATTCAATCTCGTGATACGCGAAACGACCGTCGGACTGCAAGCGAAAACCGTTGGCTTCAAGCGTGCCGCGCAAACGCGTCCCGGTCCAATGGCCGCCGTCCTTCTTGACGAGGTAGACGACGGGAATGATGTCTACCGCCGCGAGGAAACTGTCGAGTTCTGCCGCGCGCACCGGGCCGTCGCGAAAGCCATAAAAATGGGCTTCGCAGCCTAGTTGGGTAGCTTGCTCGGTGAGCAAGAAACGCCAAGCGTCAATGTCTTGCGTCTCAATAGGTCCCGCACGTGAGGCCAGCGGAAGCGCGAGCACCAAATGCTGTGCAGACCCAACATGCGACGGGTCAAAAGACTCCCACGGACTTTGGCGGAACAATCGCACCCACGCTGCCGCGCGGCCCGCCGTCGCCACAAACGGCGCAGCATCGAACGCGCCGCCGCTCAAACTCACGATAGACGCATGCACATGCAAGCGCTCGTCGAATGGCCATTCCGACACCAACTTTGCGCGTTCTGCGACAGTTGGTTGGGCAGGCGCCGGTGCTGGCGTTGCTTCAGACGCGACAGTTTCAGGGAGCAACGGCTCTTCGATTTCGTAGTGCGTCGCTGGCGCGATTTGCTCGACGGGTGGTTCCACAACTTGCGCGGGTTCGATTAAAACTGATGCGTAATCCTGCGACGGAACGCCTAGTGTCGGCTCGACGCGCATCGTCGGTGCGGCCTGCTGTAATTCACGATCATTCGCTGAAGGAAGCGTTGTGCGCAGGTCGTGCGACGGCGCTGCTGAGAAGCCTTCTGTTGCCGTGTGCTCTGGCCGTTCAGACTTCGAGGGCCTCGACGCGCGTCGAATTTGCCACCACAACACGGCAAACAGAATCGCGATGACGGCAGCGCCAATTCCGATCAAGCCGATTTGTATAGAGTTCATGCGTGGACTCCTCGTTGGGCATCGTTGTCCCCGGTGCGACCATGGTGTCGACAAATCTTCATCGTTGCACCTCGCATGTTACGCCGCAGCCGCCATTTGCAGCGCCTGCGAAACGTCCACGCCGACGATGCGCGAAACGCCAGGCTCGTTCATGGTGACGCCTATCAATTGCTCTGCCATTTCCATCGCAATCTTATTGTGCGAAATAAAGAGGAACTGCGTTGCCACTGACATTTCGCGCACGAGGCGGCAGAAGCGCTCGGTGTTCGGGTCATCGAGCGGCGCGTCCACCTCGTCTAGCAAGCAAAACGGTGCAGGGTTCAATTGGAACAACGCGAACACAAGCGCGGTTGCAGTCAACGCTTTTTCGCCGCCGGAGAGCAGATGAATCGAGGCATTGCGCTTTCCTGGTGGCTGCGCGACGACTTGAATGCCCGCATCGAGAATTTCTTCGCCGGTCAACACAAGCTTGGCTTGACCGCCACCAAACAACGTCGGGAACAAGCGCCCGAATTGCTCGTTCACTTTGTTGTACGTCTCTTGCAGCAAGCTTCGCGTTTCGCGGTCGATGCGACGAATCGCGTCTTCGAGCGTTTGCACGGCTTCGAGCAAGTCGCCCGCCTGCGCGTCGAGATACGTCTTCCTCTCTGACGCTTGCTTCAATTCGTCGAGCGCGGCCAAGTTCACTGCGCCCAATTGCGCGATCTCGGCGTCCACTCGCACAACGGTACGTTGCAACTCGGCTGCGCGTGGCGCTTTTTCTAACGCGCTGGCGAGCCATTCCGCATCTACTTTCAATGCGGCAAGCTGTTCGTCAAACTGCGCGAGATTGACCTCGGCAGAGTTTTGCTTGAGACGCGCATCCTCGATTTTCTTGCGAATCGGTTCGAGATCGCGCTCAATCACCAACCGCGCTTCGTCGGATGCGCGCAGAGCAGCGTTAGCGCCGTCCACCGCTTCGCGAGCCGCTTTCAATAACGCTTCGCGCTCAAGGCGCACGTTTAGTTGCGATTGCAAATTTTGCTCAAGCGGCTCCAGCAAAATGCTTTTTTGCTCGCCTTGCAAACGCGCCACGTCGGCTTCGAGTTCTTTGATCGATTGCGAATTGGTCGAGATGCGACGCGTAAGTTCTTGCACCCGATCTTGCGCTGCACGCTCCCCGTACATCGCGTCGCGCAACGTAATTTCTGCTGCACGCAACGCCTCGCGTGCCTTCACGAGCGCTACATCGGCTTCGTTGCGAATCCCACGCTTTATCTCGCGATCTGCATGTGCCGATGTGCGCTTTTCTTCGCTAATCGCCAGCGACTCCACATGCGACTGCACGTTTTCGGCTTCGACAGCAGCAAGCTCGGCGATCTCGGCCAATTCGTTGCTGATTTGCTGCGTCCGCTCGGACGCTTTGGCCCGCGCCTGCTCTATCTGCAAACGCTCGACTTCAAGGGAATGCACACGGCGCTGCACCGAGACAATCGCGCCGCGCTGCTGCGTGGCCAAGACGCGCAACTCTTGGTATTTTTTATCAGCCGCGTGAAATGCGGTTTCGGCGCGCGCTGCGGCAGTCTGCGCATCAGCCAAAGCAGCGGCAATTTCGGTCAACTCACGTTGACGCGCAATCGCGCCGTGCACCGCTTCATCCGGCGCAAAATACGTGAGGCTGTTGATGCCTACCAAGTGACCGTCACGCGTGACAATGACCTCGCCAACGGCGAGACTTGCGCGATGTGACAACGCATCGTTTAACGATGCAGCAACACGCACGCCGTGCAACCAATGCGTAATCGCCGCGCCAACGGCTGCATCCTGCGTTTTCACGTGCGCCAGCAGCGAGCCTTGTGCTCCATGCGCGTCAACCTGTGCGCCCGTGTGCCCACTCGCGAAAACCGTGACGCGCGCTGGCGGCACTTGCAGTGCGGCAGCGGCTTCTAGCGAATCAACCGACAGCGCATTGAGGCGATCACGCAGCACGGCTTCAACGGCATCTTCCCAGCCGGCATCCACTGAAAGCTTGGACCAAAATTTGTCGCCACGGATGGCGTTGCGTTCAAGCCATTGTTGCAGTTGGCCTGCACCACGATTGTCGAATTTGGCTTGCACGCCCGCAATCACGTTTTCGCGCGCTTTCAGTTCGCCCAGCGTTCGCGTGGCACGCTCGTGCTCCGCGCGCTTTGCGCCGCGATCTTCGTCAGCTGCGGTGGCTGATGCTTCCGATTCTTGCGCCGTTTGTTCGGCTACTTCTAACTCTGCTCGCTCGCCGTCGAGCTGCTCGTCAATCTCGATAAGCTCCGCGTCTTCCGGCGCGACGAGGCGATCACGCTCTTGTTCCAAGCGCATCCGGCGCGCCTGAAACTGCGCAATGCTCTTTTCGGTGTTGACCTTTTTGAGCTGCGACAACTGCGCTTCACTGTCGATGGCGTTGATCGCTTGCTGCACATCTGTCAGCGCGGTTGCGGCAGCGCGCAGCGCGGTCTCTGCGATCGGCAACGCAACGCTCGCGACCTCAACAAATCCTTTTTGATCCGCATGTTTCGCGGACGCCACGGCGACCGCATCATCGGCCTCCGCCAACGCCTCGGTCAACTGCACCGCCTGCTCTTGGGCAGACAGCAAACGCGTGTGCCGTTGCTCGGCTTCGGTTGCCACGCGCGCGGCGCGCTCGCGCTCGAACGCGAGCTGCTGCTCGGTGCGCGTGACCTCAGAATTGATTTCGTAGAACGCGCCTTGCGCCGTGTGCTGCGCGTCGTTCTTGGTGAACACGTCTTGACGCAAGCCCTCAAGCTGCGTCACCAACGATTGCAACTCGGTTTCTTTTGAGAGCAGTGCGGTTTCGGACTCGCCGAGCACTTTAACCGCGCTTTCGCGCGCCTTTGCAGCTTCGTCGCGGCGCTGCGCGAACAACAACGCTTGGCTGTCGAGTTTCTCTTTTTCCAACTCGCGATAACGCGCCGCGATTTTGGCCTGACCTTCGAGGCGATCGACTTGCGAAGTCAACTCGGTTTGAATGTCGTGAACACGCGCCAGATTTTCTTTGGTGTCGGAGAGGCGACCTTCGGTGTCTTTGCGCCGCTCTTTGTAGCGCGACACGCCAGCGGCCTCTTCCAGAAAGACACGCAACTCTTCGGGCTTGGCCTCGATGATCCGAGAGATCATGCCTTGCTCAATCACCGCGTACGCGCGTGGGCCCAAGCCGGTGCCAAGGAATACGTCGAGAATGTCGCGACGGCGTACGGCTTGGTTGTTCAGGTAGTAGCTGGAGCCGACATCGCGCTGGACAACGCGTTTGACGGAAAGCTCGGCGTATTGGCTCCACTGACCGGCGGCGCGGCCGCTGCTGTTATCAAACACCAGCTCAACGCTGGCACGCGCTACGGGCTTGCGATCACCGCCACCGTTGAAGATGACGTCGTCCATCGATTCGCCGCGCAGCGCCGAGGCTTTGCTCTCGCCCAGCACCCAACGCACAGCATCGATCACATTGGATTTGCCGCAGCCATTGGGGCCAACGATGCCAACCAATTGGCCGGGGAGCGCGATGGTGGTGGGGTCAACGAAAGACTTGAACCCGGCGAGTTTGATCGAAGTTAGACGCATGCAGACGGTTTGGGTGGGTCAATGGTGGGCTACGGACCACGAAACAAACATTCGCAGCGCCCCGTGACGACCCGATAAAATCAGTGTCGATTATAGGTGCTGCCAGCACCGAGCTAACTCATTGAAATTGCAAGAAAATCATGTCCGAACGCCAAGCCAGCACGCCTTCAAAACCGCAAACCGAGCTCGACTCGTTCCCCAATCCGCACGCGACTAGGGATTATCTGATCCACATTCAGATTCCAGAGTTCACTTGCCACTGTCCGCTCACGGGCCAGCCGGACTTCGCGCACTTCACGATCGAGTACATCGCGGACCAGACCTGCATTGAGCTTAAGGCGCTCAAAATGTTCATGTGGAGCTTCCGAGATATCGGCGCATTCCACGAAAAAGTCACCAACGACGTGCTAGACAAAATCGTCGCTACCATCCAGCCGCGCTTCGCTCGAGTCACGGCGCGCTGGAACGTACGCGGCGGAATTTACACAAACGTCGTTGCCGAACACCAAGCCGACGGCTGGAAACCCAAGTCAGCTGTGGATTTGACTCGGTTTGGCTTGGCCAATCCTGCTGCGGTTTAACGACGCCTCTCGCTTGTTGCTGGCGAACGCCTCTGCTTCAACGAAACAATGTCCCTGCGGGTAACGAACTTCTTTCTACTGCACTGATAGACGTCGTGTGCGCTCCGGCAACGCTTGGGCTTGCCCTACAGGCCTCGGTTTGGATTTGAGCCGAGGAAACACATTCAACGGTGCTTCATGCTTTACCCTAGATGAAGCGAGCGCACCTCGCCAGTTCCGCAGCTTTTCCGGCTCTCGCAACACTGTGATTCCGACCCGCACGCTTGCCCGCAACGCAGTAGAGGCGGAAAATATGCTCACAGACTCCACCGGAACCCTACTATGAATTTCGCCGCCATCGATACCCCTGTCAGCCACGAAATTGGCACCACCGTGCGCACCGATGCCGCATGGCTTGAAGCGCACTGGATGCCGTTTACCGGCAACCGCAATTTCAAGGCCAATCCGCGCATGATCGTGGAGGCGAAGGGCGCTTACTTCACCGACTCTGAAGGCCGAAAGATTTTCGACGGGCTGTCCGGGCTGTGGTGCGCGGGCTTAGGACATTGCCGCCGCGAAATCACGGAGGCGGTGACCAAGCAAATGGCGACGCTCGACTATTCGCCGGGGTTCCAGTTTGGGCATCCGCTCTCGTTTGAGCTGGCGAACAAGATTAAAGAATTAACGCCTGCTGGGCTTGATTACGTGTTCTTCACGAGCTCTGGCTCGGAAGCGGCGGACACCGCGCTCAAGATGGCGCGCGCATACTGGCGCGCAAAAGGCCAGGCCGGAAAGACGCGCTTGATCGGTCGTGAGAAGGGCTATCACGGTGTGAACTTCGGCGGCATTTCCGTGGGCGGGTTACCTGCGAACCGAAAGATGTTTGGGCAAACGATCGAGGCCGATCATTTGCCGCACACCATGCTCGCGAGCAACGCCTTCACGCGTGGAATGCCGGAGGCTGGCGCGGAGCTTGCGGATCGATTGCTTGACATGATTACGTTGCACGACGCGTCAAATATCGCGGCAGTTATCGTGGAGCCGTTCGCCGGTTCGGCCGGTGTCATCATTCCGCCGAAGGGCTATTTGCAGCGCCTTCGAGAGATTTGTACTACGAACAACATCCTGCTGATTTTCGACGAAGTCATCACCGGCTTTGGTCGCTCAGGTGCGTACACCGGCGCGGAGGCGTTTGGCGTCATACCGGACATCATGACCGCCGCCAAGCAAATCACCAACGGCGCACAGCCGCTCGGCACCGTTATCGCGACCAAAGAAATTTACGACACCTTCATGTCCATCGGCGGCCCGGAATACATGCTCGAATTTCCGCACGGCTACACCTACTCCGCGCACCCTGTGACCTGCGCAGCAGGCATCGCGGCGCTTGATGTTTTGCAGCGCGAAGACATGATTGGTCGTGTGAAAACGCTCACGCCGTATTTCGAAAATGCGGTGCACAGCTTAAAGGGCACGAAGCACATTACCGACATTCGCAACTACGGCCTCGCAGCGGGCTTCACGCTCGCGGCAGTACCCGGCGAACCAGCGCGTCGCCCGTACGAAGTCGCGATGAATTGTTGGAAGAACGGTTTTTATGTGCGCTACAGCGGCGACACCATCGCGCTTGCGCCGCCGTTTATTTCCGAGAAAGCCGAGATTGATCGGTTGGTCAATGCGCTTGGACATGCGTTGGCGGCGACGGCTTAGGGAACTCATCCGCCGCTGCTCTTATGGCGTCATTCTCGCCGCAGGTGGGAATCCAGAACGGTGCCTGTGCGACATGCTTGGGGAAACGCCGCGCTTCCCTGTGCTGCATAGGCTTCACCTGCGGCGGTCGCAGGATCCCCGTCTTACGCCTAGGATGACGCGAAACTATTATTCTTTTGCGTTTGGGGCACCGGTAGCGCCTGCGAGCAGACCTCCGTCAATATTGAGTTCGCTGCCATTCATGTAGCACGCGTCGTCTCCTGCAAGCAGAAGTGCCACTGCGGCAACTTCTTCGGGCGTGCCAAATCGGCGCATTGGACAATCTTGTACGAACGCAGCCATACGCGCTTCGCGGTCGTCACCATTCCCTAGCATTGGTTCCCACATTGGCGTCAGGATCGCCGCAGGGTGGATAGAGTTGCAGCGAATATTCAACCGTTGTTGTGCGCAGTAAAGCGCGACACTCTTGGTGTGGTTGCGCACTGCCGCCTTGGATGACGCATATGCAGCAGCGGCGGGAATACCGACCAAGCCGGATCGCGACGAAATGTTGATGATTGATCCTCGGCTGGCGGTTGCTCTCATCGTGCGAATCGCGTGCTTGCAGCCGAGGAAGACACCGTCAAGATTGGTGCGGTGTACGTCGTGCCAATCGGTAAGCGCCGCATTCTCAGGGTCATGTGCAGTTGTGCCCCGCTCAAAACCTGTGATTCCGGCGTTGTTTACGACGACGTGCAACGCGTTGTGCTTCGACGCGACCTTTGCCATCGCCGTGGCCCAGTTGCTTTCTTCTCGCACGTCAAGACGTAAGTAGATCGCGTTGGAACCTAATTCCTCCGCTACCCGCGAACCCAACTCATCTTCGATATCGGTCAAATAAACAATCGCTCCCTCTGCGATAAAGCGTCGAGCAATCGACTCGCCGATGCCACGCGACGCACCAGTGATGAGCGCAATTTTTCCTTGCATTTTTTTCATAGACATAACTTCCCGAGTCTGTTTACAAGTCACAGCGCTTTATTCGCCCACCGGCCACCAACGCTCCACAATCAGCTCAAGCCGTTGCGCGCCTTGATATTCTGATAGCGATACGCGATACGCCGCGCGCATCGGCTGCGGTGGCGCATCGGTGCACCCGAAACGAATGGCCTCGAAGATGCGGCCGTCGCGTTTGAGGCGCAGCTTGGTGTGCTTGAAGCCCACGATGCGTGAATCCATCACCGTGAATTCATCGTCGAACAACGGCGCTGGAAACGCTTGGCCCCACACGTGGCGATGCAGTGCTTCGGCGGTATCGAAATCGAACTCCGCGAGGGAGAAAGAACCGTCACTTTCAACGCGCTGCTCGAGTTGATCGGGCGTGAGCCATTCGTCAGCGACTTGCTCGAACATTGCCGCGAACGCCGTGAAGTTCGCCTCATCAATCGTCAGGCCCGCGGCCATCGCGTGACCGCCGAATTTGCGCATTAGCGTCGGGCCGCGTTTGGACACCAAGTCGAGCGCGTCGCGCATGTGAAATCCAGGAATCGAACGGCCTGAGCCTTTGAGTTCGCCATCGTCGCCTGGTGCGAAAACAATCGTTGGTCGATGATGCGCCTCGCGCAGCCGCCCAGCGACGATGCCGACGACACCCTGATGCCATGTCGGATCAGTCACCACGATGCTCTTTTGCTCGGGCGTGATCGATGCTGTGATCAGCTGATCGGCTTCTTCGCGCATGCCAGATTCGATACTCTTGCGTTCGCGATTGAGGCGATCTAACTCTCCAGCGATTTCGGCGGCACGTGCAGTGTCGTCGGTGATCAAGCACTCGATGCCGAGAGAAATATCGTCTAGTCGGCCGGCGGCGTTCACGCGTGGACCGAGCATAAAACCGAGGTCGTATGCCGTCGCTTTTTTTACGTCTCGTTTTGCGATTTCGAACAACGCGTTCACGCCGGCGTTCGCGCGCCCATCGCGCATACGTCGCAGCCCCGCTTCAACTAGACGGCGATTCACGCCATCGAGCGGCACTACATCCGCCACCGTGCCGAGCGACACGAGATCAAGCAGCGTGTTCAAGTCGGGTTGCGTACCAGCGCTGTAAACCCCTTGTTCGCGCAAGCGCGAGCGCAGCGCGAGCAAAACATAAAACATCACGCCTACGCCTGCAATGGCCTTGCTCGGAAATGTGCAGCCCGGTTGATTCGGGTTGACGATGGTCGGCGTGTCCGGCAGCGTTGCGCCGGGCAAATGATGGTCGGTTACCACCACATCAATGCCGAGCTTTCGCGCGGCCGCGACGCCGTCAACGCTTGCGATACCGTTGTCGACGGTGACGATCACTTTCGGTGATTCTTTTGCTGCGAGCGCAACGATTTCAGGCGTGAGACCGTAGCCAAATTCGAAGCGATTGGGCACGATGTAACTGATGTCCGCGCCCATCAAGCGCAGTCCGCGCAAGCCCACTGCGCAGGCCGTCGCACCATCGGCGTCGTAGTCGGCAACGATCAGGATGCGTTCACGCTTTTCAATCGCCGTCATTAGGCGTTCACATACTGCGTCAATACCTTTCAGCGAAGCGGGCGACGGTAGCTGCGAGAGCTTCCATTCGATGTCTGCTGGCTGCGTGATCCCGCGTGCGGCGTACAAGCGAGCGAACAGCGGCGACGTGCCGTTGGCTTGCAGCGTTTGTGCAGCGGCAGCGTCAAACGGGCGGCGATGCAGCGCAACTGCTTTTGCCTGCGTGATGACGTTCACAGCGAACCTTTAACTGTAGGGCGGGAACTGCCCGCCTTGTGCTCGTCGCCGAAGGCAAAACGATCATCAGCACTTGCGCGCGCAACGTTGGAAATGGCGGGCAGTGCCCGCCCTACAGATGCGTTTTTCATGACGTTGACTTCGTGTGTAACGCGGTTAATGCGCTCGCCAACGTCGCCTTTGCCTTGAAGTTTGCAACGAGGCGCGCGAGCGTCGATGGCTGCTTGCGTTGTAGTCGGACGCAGGGTTGCGTATCACCGAGAATGATTGTGTCCGCCGCAAGGACGTGCGGCGCAAGCGTTGTCCATGCGGCTTGCCACGCGGGGAGATCGCCGTTGCGAAGTGCTTCCGCGAACGCAAATTCGGCACAGCTAGCGCCTGCGAGGTGGCGCGAGGTGGATGAATTGCCGCCGCCAAATCCCCACAACCACACCACATTAATCGGCGGCAAACCGCGATCTTCGCGGGCGAGGTTTACCGGATGCGTGTAAAGCAGCATTTGCAGTTCGTTCATCCAACGCTCAACCACGCGGCCGTCTTTGCCGCGTGGCAGATTCGGGCGCAGCGCCTCACCGATCAAGTACTCAGGGCGTTCGATGAGCACATCAACCACGCGCTCGAAACTCACAAGCCATCGAAGGGTGTCCACAAAATGCAGCTGCACACCGTCCTCGCGCAAATGCACGTCGGCAGCGGCGCACAGCGCGCGTGATTCTTCCTCGGTAAGCGAGAGCATCGCCGAATCAACAACCGTCAAATCGGTCAAACCCAGTGCAGCGTGAAGCGGAGTTGCGACTGCCCACCGCTGCTGTGGCACGGCGCTCAACGACTCCGGATGCCGAAGCGCGAGACGTGCGCCGTCGTCCAAATCACCTACGCATTGCAGTGCGTCGCGCTCAGCATCGCTCCACGACCCCACACATTCATTCGAGCTCGCGCCACTCAGGAGTGCGGCCACCTCAGTAAGGAGCGGCAAACCCACACAAAGCGCCTTTAGTGTCGCTACATCGGACGGCAATGAACCGGCGAGCAACAGCGTCCCCGGCATGGTTTCGCGCACCGAAATTGCGTCGTGATCAGGCCGCGCCAACGGCCTCAATCGCGCGCGTCAAGCGCTCGCGCTCGCCTAGCGTGATCTTCGCGCCGGTGGCGTTGAACGCGCCGAGGAGCGTACGCACTGCGGTGATCTTGGCATCGGGCGCAGTCGGCAATTGACGGCGTTCCGACAACCAACGCAACTGTTGCATGCGGCGTGCGGTCGCGATTTCGGCAGGAGAATCGATGCCAGAAATCAGCTCTGCGTCGATTACCAAAGCGGCAGCTGTTTTGTCGGCAGCATCCGTGGCGGGAACAGCAGCGAGCGCATTCTTCATGGCTTCGATCACTGAGCCGCGCGACAACACGATGGCGCGTTTCTTCGCGGCGGCGAGTGCATCATCAAACTTGCGGTCAAGATCGCGTGCTTTGTCGCGATCAACAAACGGCAAGTTGCGCCACTGCGTGCGTGCGAGGCCAATGCCTGCGTCAATCGCTTTGGGATCGTCGCTGTTAGCCAACGCTTTTACTTCATCAATCACGGCGAAGCGCGCTTTAGTTGCTTCGGAGAACTGCGCCTTCATCTGATCGCGCTGTGTGTCGCGCGCCTTGAATACGGCGTCCGTGTGCTTCTTGAATTCGTCCCACAGCTTTTGCTCGTCTTTGCGACGCAAATGCGGCAAACCTTGCGGACGTTCGGCAGCCCACCGACGCTGAACGGTGATCGCGCGGTCGGTGACTTCGCGCGACGGCGTGGCGTTTGCCAGCTCTTCGGCTTCGGTGATCAGGCGCTTGCGGCGCGCAATTTCTGGCTCGCGCGCAGCGTCTAATCCAGCGTCAAGCTTATGCAGCGCAACGTCGAATTTCTTGTCGAGCGATTCCCACGCAGCATTAGCTACGCCGCCGCCTTTTTTCCACTGATCGAACAGCGCGGATTTGCGCTTTTCAATATCGACCCAGTCTCGGACTTGGCCTTCAGCGAGCGGAGCTGCGGCCTCGTCGGCTAGAGCGTGCAACGATTCGATGATTTTTTCGCGGCCCGACGCGTTTTCATTGCGCTGCTTGCGCAATGAGTCGAAATGTGCCTTCGCGGGTGCGTAGGCTTCTTTACAGACGGCGTTGAATTTGTCCCACTTGGGCTTCGGTGCGCCGCCGTTTTTCTTGTCGAGCGCCTTCCACTCTTCTTGAATGGCGCGAATTTCTTTGGCCAGCACATCCGGTGCTTGTGGCAAGTTTTTCAGCGCTTCGGCTTTCGCCATCAAGCCGTCGCGCGCCTGACCGTCGCTCCATTTGAGCCAACTCTCCAAGCGCTTTACTTCGCCGTCAAGCTCGTTCAGTCGTTGCTCTTCGAGTTTCGGGAAACGCTTTGCCGTAAATTGTTGGAACAACTTGGTCGCGGCATTGCGCGAACCGCGCACGTCGCCCGCCGCGATGATTTCAGCGAGCTTGGTGAGCGCATCGTTCGCGGCAGCTAAATCGGCGTCATCCGCGCGAGCCGCCATGGGACGTTCGGGCTTGGGTGCAGCGGCCGGTTTTTGCAGCGCAGCCAGACGGCGCTCGAAGCGCTCTCGCGTCGGAGCGTCAGCCCCAGCGAGCCATGCGCTCCATTTGGCTTTCCATTCGGCGTTTGCCGTTTCGTAATCGGCCACTGCTTTGGCATGGTCAGCAATGGCTTTCTCAGCAGCCGCAATCTCGGCTTCGGATTGCACGGGAGCAACAGTTGCGGCGGGCGCATCTGGCGCAGCCGCGCTTTCCGTTACGGCGACGCTGTCAGCTACAACCGTGTCGACTGCAATAGCAGCGTCTGCTGTTTCGGCTACGCCCCCCGGAGCGGCTTCGACAACTGCAGCGACCACAGCTTCTGCAGGTGCAGGAATCTCTGCAACCGCGGTTGCTTCGGCAACTACCTGCTCAGGCGCGGTGGTCACGACAGCGACGGACTCGGCCGACGCAGGTTCGACCACAACCGCTTCCGGCGCAGGAACGCCCGCTTCCGCAGCCGGCAACGTCTCAACTTGCGTCAACGGCGCAGCGTCAGCCGCAGCCGCGGCAGACTTTGGCTCGCGCGGTTTCTTCGGCGCGCGCTCGCGCTCCTGGCGCTTGAGCGATTGCGGTGCCTGCGGAATCGACGCCAATAGCGCCTCACCAGCGGCATTACGTTCACGCGATTGCTGTTCACCGGCAATCGTCGAATGCACTTGTTGCAACTGTTGCGCGAGGCCTGCGTCGAGCACGGGCGAGCTTTGTGCGACGGTGGCGTCATGCGCCAGTGCATTCAATTCCTCAGTGTTGAGTTCGCTTGCTTTTTTGCTCTTGAGCGACAAGCCCGCGACTTGCATTGCGAGCGCTTCGTGCAGACGACGCGACGCGGCTTCGTTTTGCATCTTGCGTTGCAGGCTAATGAGTAGCGCCTCGAAACGCGCTTTGTGATCCGCGTCAACCGTGAGCTTGGCCCACGCGCGCTGCGTGTCGACGAGCTTGGTCAACGGCACTTCATCGGCCTCGGCCCAGCTTTGCATCTGTGCCATCAACACGTCGGCCTCTTGCGCCGCTTTGTCACGCGACTGCAAATCAACGACGCGGTCGTGGCAAGCTTTGCCAATACGTTTGTCGTGATCGCGCCAATGCAAATGCAGTTTTTCCAAAAGCGCGACGTCGATGGACGACGCAATTGCTTCAAGCTTCGCGCTAACAATCGCGTGGCTTTCCAACCATGCGCCCAAATCACGCGTCGCACATCGCGCAGCGGCAGCCTTCCATTCGGCGGACGAATCGTCGCGCACGGCAGCTGCGACAACAGCCAACGGCAAATCGGCAGTCGGCGCGTCGCCCGCCGCGAGCACGCCCCAGCGTGCGGCAGCAGCAGCGCTTACCGCAGCGTCGGCGTCAGCCACCGTGGCGCTGAGCGTCTTCACGGTGATTGTGCGGCCGATGGCGGCAATGCGCACGCGCGCGTCAGCGTCGGTCGTGGCGAGGGTGTGGAGGGCGGGGTCGTCTGCGGCAAGGTCTGCTACAGCGGTCAGCCGTTCGTCGGCGTTCGAGCTTTGCCATTTAGGCGTACTCGAGAAAAGCGATTTCAGCACGGAAGTGTTTTCGTCTTTGGAGTGGAACCCTCGATTTTATGCGCCCCGGCGTTTGCCGCGCCATGAATAACGCTCAATCGCGGGCTGTTTGAGCTTCGCCCCATAGAATCATCGAGTGAAACCTGATTTAGAACGAATTTTTGGCCCTGAAGGCGCGCTGGCGCAGGCTCATCCCAATTTCCGTGCGCGACCGCAGCAAATCGAGCTGGCCACCGCCATCGCAGAGGCCATTGCCGACAACAGCCAATTGCTCGCCGAAGCGGGCACCGGCACCGGAAAAACCTTTGCGTATCTCGTGCCGGCGCTGCTCTCGGGCGGCAAGGTCATCATCGCCACGGGCACCAAAACGCTGCAAGACCAGCTTTTTGATCGCGATTTGCCGCGCGTTCGCGATGCGCTGAAATTGCCGGTTGAAACGGCGCTGCTCAAGGGCCGCGGCAATTACGTTTGCCACTACCACCTTGAGCGCACGCGTGCCGAGGGGCGATTTACGGCGCGTGAACACATTCAACATGTGCAACGCATAGCGGCTTTTGCCGAGCGCAGCTTGACCGGCGACCGCGCCGATTGTGAAACCGTGCCCGAAGGCTCGCCCGTATGGCCGCTAGTCACGTCCACCCGCGAGAACTGTCTCGGCAGCGAATGTGGTTCGTATAAAGAATGCTTCGTGATGAAGGCGCGGCGCGAGGCGCTTTCCGCCGACATCGTGGTGGTGAATCATCATTTGTTGTTCGCCGATATTTCGCTGAAAGACGACGGGCTCGGCGAGCTGCTGCCCGCGTGCAACACCGTCATCATCGACGAGGCGCATCGCGCACCGGACGTGGCCACCGTGTTCTTTGGCGAATCGACCAGCATGTTGCAAGTGACCGAGCTCGCGCGTGACGCAGAGCTTGAACAGCGGCGCAAAGCGAGCGATTCGCCCGATTTTCTTGAGGCTGCGCAGGCCGCTGGAATGGCTGCGCGCGCCGTCCGGCTTGGCTTTGAGCCCGGCAGCGCGAAGCATGTGCGCGTTGATGCATTGTCGCGCCGCGAGTTTGTCGATGCGCTCGACAAACTCATTGAAGAAGTAAGCACGCTCGCCGACGAAATCGAGAAGCACGAATCGCGCAGCGAAGAAATGCCAGGCCTCTTGGCGCGTGCCAACGGTATTGCCGGGCGTCTCTCGGATTGGCGCGACGATTCGCGCGCCGATTTGATTCGGTGGGCCGACGTATCCGCCAACGGCTGGCAGCTGCACGCCACGCCGCTGTCCGTTGCAGAAATTTTCAAGAAAGAAACGGAATCAAGCGCGCGCAGCTGGATTTTCACGAGCGCTACGCTCTCGGCGGGCGGCGATTTTTCGCTCTTCGCGCGCCAGCTCGGGCTTGAGAGCGCGAAAGCACAGAGCTGGGCCAGCCCGTTCGATTACGCCAACGCCGGCTGCATCTATGTGCCGCGCAACTTACCCGCGCCGAATTCGCCGGAACACACGAAGGCCGTCATCAACGAAGCGCTGGAGCTGGTCACGCTCTCAGGCGGTCGCGCGTTCTTGCTGTTCACCAGTTTGCGCGCGCTGCGCCAATGCGCCGAGGCCTTGCCCGCGATGCTCAAGGCGCGCGACTTGGACTTTCCGGTGCTCACGCAAAACGATGCGCCGAAAGGCGAACTGTTGCGGCGCTTCCGCGAGTTGGGCAACGCGGTGCTCATTGGTTCTCAAAGTTTTTGGGAAGGCGTGGACGTGGCGGGCGACGCGCTCTCGCTCGTGGTCATCGACAAACTCCCGTTCGCGCCGCCCGACGACCCGGTGCTCGCCGCGCGCATGAAGCATCTCGAAGAGCAAGGCGGCAGCCCGTTCATGGACTGGCAAATCCCACAAGCCGCCATCTCGCTTAAACAAGGCGCGGGCCGCTTGATCCGCTCGGAGACCGACCGCGGCGTGCTCGCCATCTGCGACGACCGCTTAGTCACAAAAGGCTACGGCCGCATCCTGCGCGCGAGCTTGCCGCCAATGCCGTTCACACGTGACCGCGAGGTTGTCGGTCGTTTTTTCGAAACGCAGCGGACATGGCGCGTTGCCGGATAGCCGAGTAGGGTGCAATCTCATTGCACCCAAATTTTTACGAGGCGAGGCGGATTGAAGAACAGCGCTTCGCGCGCGACGACACAAGGTGCGTTGAAACGCACCCTACGAAAATCTCCGCTCGCGGCAACGTGGTTCACCGGTACAGCTTTTGTGCTCCCGCGACCAGCGGGCGGTCGTTATAGGCCGTTTTTTCTTTAAGTCAAGATACAGAGAAATATCACGTAAACGACCGCTGGCCAGTCGCTGGAACGGAAAAGCTATATGTGACGAATGTAGGCGACGACTTGGCGTCGCTCTGTGCACCAAGCGCGGCCAACTCAACGCCTACAGAAATCCTTCTCCGATTTCGACCGTTGTGAGCGTTCGCATATCATCCAGCGCTAAATATTTACAGGAACGGAACATGACAAAGCCACTGGGAATAGCCTCCGATCACGCGGGCTTGGATTTGAAGCGTGCCTTGGTGACGGAGCTTGAGAAACGCGGCGTCGCCGTGCGCGACTTTGGGACGACGACGGGTGATTCGTGCGACTACCCGGACTTTGCGCACGCGGTGGGGCGCGCCATCGAGGGCGCGGAAATCGAGCAGGCGATCTTGGTGTGCGGCACCGGCGTCGGGATGTCCATCGCGGCCAATCGGCACGCGGCTGTGCGCGCTGTCGTGTGCAGCGAGCCTTTGAGCGCGCGCATGGCTCGCCAGCACAACGACGCCAATGTGTTGTGCATCGGCGCGCGCGTTGTAGGCGCGGGCACCGCGATTGACATAGTCGACGCGTTTTTGGCGGCTTCGTTCGAAGGCGGTCGGCACGCTGCGCGCGTTAGCAAGATCAATTTGGCGTGATGTGCTGTGCGTGCCGCGTTCTCACAATGCGTGACGAATTTTTTTGATGCAGGCGGCGCGCGCGGAAAACTATTGTCGTGTGGCCAATGGCGTGCGCAGAATTTGCCATGTATTGCGTGCCGACACCCGGTTGAACTGAACGGTTAGGTCGCAGGTTTTGTTTCGCGCCGCCATTCGTTTTCTCGTACCACTGCTCGCGATCCTTTTCGTCATCGACTGGTTCGTCGCACCGTCCACACTCAATGTCGATGGCGCAACGCGCCTAGAAGTGGCGGCAAAACTGATCGAGCCCAGGCGAAGACAGGCCTACGCGTCCCTCGTGACGGCTAGCGGCGATGAAACGCAAATCGCTTGCAGTAAGACGGCAAGGCTCTGCGAGAGCCTGCAACGCGCCGAGAGGAAGCCATTGACTGTTTGGGTTGTCGAGCCGGGATGGTTCTATGGAACCTGGCTCGTTGCCGCAAACGAACAGAGCACGCCGCTGGTAACGACCGAGTTGCAAAACCGGATTTATCGAGGCGCGCGAGCGATCAACGTCGGCGCCGTCCTGCTGTCTACCGCGATTGCACTGTTTCTCTGGCGCGCGCATTGGCTGCGCTACCTCAGACGAGCCAAACGCGACTGACGCGTTGGTGAACCGTCGCGCAAACGCCGGCCCACGGTGACGTTAAGCTTGGTGCTTCGTGAATCGCCACGCAACCCAACTGAGAAGAACGCCATGCCCCTTCTAGGCTCCGCTGCCATGCTCTTGTCGTTTGATATCGAAGCCGATGCTATCGAGGAGCATGATCGTTGGCACACGCATGAGCACCTGCCCGAGCGCTTGTCGATTCCCGGTTTTAACCGCGGCACGCGGTGGATTGCCGATGGCGACGGCCCTCGCTACATGGTGCTCTACGAAGTCGAAAGCCTTGAAACCTTGGCGTCAGACGCGTACTTGGCACGACTGAACAACCCGTCGCCGTGGACGCAGAAGATGATGCCCCATTACCGCGGCATGAACCGAGGGCTTTGCACGGCGGTGGGCAGTTTTGGCTTCGGGCAAGGCGGCAGCGCTGCGCTCATACGCTTCACGCCGGATGTGGCGCGGGCGGAGGCACTCACGCGGTGGTTGATGGATGAAAAACTGCCACAGGTTCAGTCGATGGCGGGCTTAGGCAGCGCGCATTTTCTGCAAGGCGCGCAAGCCGCCGCGATGACCAACGAACAGGGCATTCGCGGCGCGGATCGTGGCGTCGATTCGGCGTTGATTGTCACTGGGTACGACAGCAACGCGGTGCGTGAATGTGCGGCGCAGCTTTGTGCGGACGAAGGCTTGCCTGCGCGCGGTGCGGGCGAAGCTACTCGCGCGATGTATCGCGTTGGTTACTCGCTCACCGCGTCGGAAATTTAACGCGACCGTCGATCCAACTCGCCAAGTCGAGTTCGAGTGGATCGGTCGTCTAAACGAGCCGTTTTTTGCGTTATCGACGGGTTTTGAACAAGAGCATTCAATGACCACAATCGAGAGCACAGTCACGCTGCGCCTGATGACCACCGAGGACTTGCCGATGCTCCACGATTGGCTCAATCGACCTCACATCGTAGAGTGGTGGGGCGGTGAAGCCGAGCGCCCGACCTTTGCGGACGTGGTGCAACATTACACGCCGCGAATTCAAGCCGAAGAGGCCGTCACGCCTTATATCGCGACGTTGGGCGAAGAGCCGATCGGATATGCCCAGTCCTACGTCGCACTCGGAAGCGGCGACGGCTGGTGGGAAGACGAAACCGACCCCGGCGTTCGCGGCATTGACCAGTCGCTCGCCAACCCGATGCAACTGAACAAAGGACTGGGAACAAAACTCGTTCGCGCGCTCGCCGAACGGCTGTTCGCCGATCCCGCCGTCACGAAAATACAAACCGATCCAGCACCGGACAACCATCGCGCCATCCGCTGTTACGAAAAGGCGGGATTTGTGCAGGAAAAAATCGTCACCACACCCGATGGCCCCGCCGTTTATATGGTCCTCACGAGGCAGGTTTTTGAAAGTGAAAAGTTGCCGCTAGCACGTAGCTTGGATTAGGCGCGCATCGAACCGCTGCGCACAATGAACCCGTATCGCGCGCGCCGCAATCCGAGAAGGCGGTGGCGAATATCGCGCACCGTCCTTGTTGCGCGAATGCTGCATGACTGTGCTGCGGGTATGCCTGCAAACGAAGTATTTCACCCGATACAGGTAACCCTGCTCGGTGGTCAGACTATGGTCAAGGGATCGAATGCGCTCGCGCATCTGATCGAGCAGCCGACTAGACTTAAGCGGTACGCTGCCGGGTTTATGCGTAGAACATGACAGCATTTACGTATGGTTTTGCCGCGCGAAACGCGCGGCCCGCACTGGCTTAGGGGAATTAAGTTTCCAGGTTGATACGCAACACCCGGATTATTCCGCAGACGCTGCGGAATTCATTACGCTGGGCGTCATGAGACTCTACGTCGCACTGTCTCTGTTTCTAGAGGAGTATCCAAAAGCGGTGGGTCGGAACTCAAACGCCAGCTGGCTTAGCCTCAGAGTTGGACAAAGAAAGGAAGTCGTCTGATCACAAGTACACAAATTCAAAGGGCAATTCGATTTGCCACACCTATTGTTGCCTCACGTTTTGACAAGCAAAAGGCAGAGATAGTCATGTTGGCGATGAAGGAAGCCTATAAAGAAATAGCCTTGGAAGCTCCTGAATTTAGGTCAGCTTTCAATCAAATGACACTGAAAATCGCCGTTGATGTTCTGGCATTTTTTCGGGCATTGCGGACAGAACTACCCAGATCAGAAGCGCTGGAGTTGATACAGCCTTTTGTTAACAATTGGATGGACGGGCAATTTGACCGCTGGATTGCACGCTTTGGATATTCGAACCGCACGATTCATCTCCTTTATCGTCGCAGATGGTTTGATGATGTCAACCGCGCCGACGAGCCAGATGGGCAAAAGTTTGAATTCCTTCCGCCATCAGGAAGTTTGTTTTATGGGGTGAATGTTGTGAGGTGTGGCATGGTCAAATTCCTCACAAAAATGGGAGCGGCAGAGCTAACTCCCTATATCTGTCGGGGAGATATTCATATCCAAAAGTATTTGCCCAAAGGCATCGTTTTCAAGCGTACCCAAGTCATCGCGGAAGGGGGTGACTATTGTGATTTTAGGTACCATGTGGCTGAGCAATAGTCGGATTCGCGAACGCGCTCTCAAGTCGGGTTTTTGCACAGCTTCGTTAGACGCTCCATGAATAACCGTACGGCCCACATTCTCGGTCAAATAACGGCCTCACTTTCCTTGGTTGTGGCGATACTCGGAGCCGCGCCTTTTACAGGAGCAGTGTTACTTATCCTGTTTCTGCTGCCTGTTGCGGCGCACGTCGTTTGGCGGGGAGCAGTTACCGCTGGCTTATTGTCTTGGTTGTTTTGTGTCATTAGCATTGCCATTAGCCCTCTGCAAATCGCACAAATCCTTGAATGGCCACTTGTTGTTGCGTGGTTGGGTCTTTGTTCAGGCGCTATTTTTTTTGGTGCTTTTCGCAGCACTCGACTACGAGACGTGCAGGGTAACTGATTCCACTTTCGCGGTACTTTAACTCCGAAGAACCAGACCATTGAGCGTGACTTTGCGCTTAACCGTTAGCTCTTGAATTTTGTATGCTCAATTCAGCAAAAGTATTAGCTCAAGCCATTCGCGAAGGGACCGTTACCGTTACCGAGGCGACGCAAACCTGTTTTGCGCGGATTGAACGCCATAATCCCGTGATTAATGCGGTCGTTACCCTGAACAAAGAAGCTGCACTGAACGCTGCAAAGACGGCGGATGCTCATCTCAAGCACGGTGGAGATATACCGCCACTTTTCGGTGTCCCAGTTACTGTTAAAGATGCGTTCGAAACGCAAGGCATCAGGACAACCAGCAGCCATTCACCGCTGAAAGATTACATTCCAACAACAGATGCAACGGTCGTTACCCGGCTGAAAAATGCCGGAGCCATCGTGCTTGGTAAAACCAATCTGCCGGAACTCGCGGGGGATATTCAGTGTTGGAGTCCACTGTTTGGACGAACGAATAACCCATGGAATCCATGGCTCACCAGCGGCGGAAGTTCAGGTGGTAGCGCCGCCGCAGTGGCGATGAATTTTTCGTACGTGGACGTTGGCAGCGACCTCGCAGGCTCAATTCGCATTCCGGCGGCTTATTGCGGCGTGGCAGGACTCAAGGCGACTGAAAATCGTGTACCTCGCACAGGCCACATTCCCCATCTCCCCGACACAGAACGTTCAGTTCGGCACTTACTGTCTTTTGGCGTATTGGCTCGATGCGTCGATGACCTTCGCTTGGGTTTTGAATGTATTGCGGGAGCTGATGGCATCGACACTGAAGTTCCACCTCTTCCAGTAAGTGCAGCCAACCCAACGAAAACGCGCCCTTTGCGTGTGGCATGGTGGGACGATTTTGCGGGTGTGCCGATCTGTAGCCGCACGAGAGTTGGGTTCGATCGTGCAGTGCAGCGATTGAGCCATGCAGGGTTAACTGTCGAGCGCTGTTGTCCTAAAAATTTTGATTTTGAAGGGGCGTGGCACGCCTTTGGCATCATCATGGGCACCGAAGTCGGTTTGCATATGCCTGTGATGGAACGCTTACCCCTATCTTTGGTTGGGCGACACCTGCCAAAATCCCAACGACTCGTCCGCGCCTTCGCCAGTGGTTTGTCGTTCAATTGGCGGCGGTACAACGAGGCACTCAACATCCGCGAGCGGCTCATCTTTCAGCTAGAACAGTTTCTTGATTCATGGGATGTTTGGTTGTGTCCAGCTACACCGGGTGTTGCTTTTCCACATCAAAATCCGAGAAAGTTTGGGCAACCGCCAACGATTATGGTCGATGACCAGCCGTTGTCATATTTGGACGGGACGATGAGCATGGTTGCTCCATTTTCTCTGACCGGCAGCCCCGTTGTGACGCTACCCATCGGGGTTGTACGTGGTTTGCCAGTTGGTGTTCAGGTGGTAGGAAAGCGTTGGCGGGATGAGGCGTTGCTTGATTGCTGTACGGTCATTGAGTCGGCTACTGGCGGTTTTCAATCGCCGTCGAGTTATCTGTAAGTTTGGCCTCACGGGGAAACCATCGCAAGTGTCGATGCCCGTGACTTCACTTCCAATCATTGCCCCGTCTCTCGGCCTGCGTCACATCGTAGTTGGGGAAGCCGTTCGCATGATGGAGCTAATCGCTGAGCCGTTAACACGGCGCTGGCTTGCGTCACATGTATACCGGAACGAGGAAGAAGCTATCGCCGGCATGAAGTTCGTGATCTCCTGCTACGTGGAGCCCGGCGATCCGCGCGGTGGCTCTTACGTCTTGGCTGTTGATCATCTAGTTTGGTGCCGTAGAGGTCTCGTACGCCATCGCCGAGACTCACCGACAACGCGGGTACGGCGCTGAGGCTCTCGTTCGCATGCCAGTGGGCTGCAAGCAGGTTCGGTCTCTCCGGTCCATTGGCTCTCACAGAATCTGCCAACGCGCCCTCGCGTCGGACACTTGACCGCGCCAGATTTTCTCATGTGGCGGACTCAGCCGTGCGGTTTCAAGGGGCCGATCAGTTGGTAAGCCGCTACGCGTGGCGCCTGAGCGCTAGGATCGCGCAGTGAGGCCCACCCGTTGTTCAACGCCAATTCCGCTAAGGCATGCACCGAAAGTCGGCGCTACGACGGCAGTAATGGAAGTGGCCCCGGGCCTACTCGCGCTCAAGCGAAGCGCCAACGCCAGGCCACCGCGGCGCTGCCAGCGTTACTTGGTACATTTTTTAGCTCAAACGTTAGGCGGCGCAACTGAGTGTCGCGTCAGCGGATGGAGATGAAACCCAACGTCAATGGCCTAATCAAACACTTCGCCGCGAAAGACCGCAACGATATGCGAGCGAACATCGAGAGTTTCGACCGTATGATCGTGCAGGGCGAGCCCGACAGGTTTCCCGCCGCCGGAACGCGTCGTGGAATCGCTGAAGGTTCCTGCATCGAACTCCAGGCCCTGCGTGTGAGCGTGACGGTGAAGCGGACTAGGCTAGAGAAACGTCGCCTTGGTCGCGACGAATTGAAAGCGTTCAAGTGCTGATCCGATGGTCGGCCCGAGACGGAGTTGAACTTTAAGTTCTATCGTCAAGCGACGAACAAAATTGTCGGCATATCCGCTGAGACGGTTGCGTTTCTTCGCGGGTATTTCTAGTGATCGGCCTTTACGCGCGTCGCTTCTCAAGGCTACGTGGCTATGCGGTTGGTGGCGCAGCCGATGCCGCGCCTCTGTTGCTTCGCTATTCGATCTTCACATACTCAAATTCCGCAGGCTGGTTGTTGATACCTACGCGTGGCGGGGCGATCCAGCTGGCGTATTTGCCTGGTTCGTGGCACGGCTTCATTAGCGAGTTGATGAAGGCCATGTCGGCGTCGTTCGGGAGCCATAGCGGGTAGCTGGCTTGCCATTCGGCTTCGGTGAGTATCTTGCCGTCGGGGCTGATGCGGGTGCGGGCGAATTCGCCGATTTTGCGGTTGAAGCCTTTGTACGGCTGCTTGAATTCGAACACGATGCCGGCCTTGCGGATGATGGTGTTCCAACGATCAATGCCGCCTTGGCAATCGTTCATGTAGTCGTCGAGCAAACGGCAGTTGATCGAGCGTAGCGCGGGCGTGTCTTCGTCGACGAGTTTGCCGTCGATGACGCGCGTGACTTTGTACGTTTCGTTCTGCAATTCGTGGTCGTCGGTGAGCTTGGCTTCGTTGAAGCGGCCTTTGAGTCCCGACGAAAACGCCTCCGCGCCGTTGCTGGAAATTTCGCTGCCGAACAGGTCGCGCGTGACGGACATGTGGAAGTTCGCTTTGCGCTGCAAGAGCGGCAAATCGACCACGCCCAGCGCGCGAATCCGCTCGACATCAAACGGGTCGGTGATGCCCGCTTTATTCATCGCTGCACAAGTGGCCTCGATGGTGCGACCCACTCCGGTTTCGCCGACGAAGAGGTGGTGCGCCTCTTCGGTGAGCATGAAGCGGCAGCTGCGCGACAGCGGATCGAACCCACTCTCGGCGAGCGCGGCGAGTTGCATCTTGCCGTCGCGATCCGTGAAGTAGGTAAACATGAAGAACGAGAGCCAGTCCGGCGTGCGTTCGTTGAACGCGCCGAGGATGCGCGGGTTGTCGACCTGACCGCTGCGTCGCTCCAAAAGCGCTTGCGCTTCTTCGCGTCCGTCGCGACCGAAATGTTTCACGAGCAGATACACCATCGCCCACAAGTGACGGCCCTCTTCGACGTTCACCTGAAACAAGTTGCGCATGTCGTAGAGGCTTGGCGCAGAGCGGCCCAAGTAACGCTGTTGCTCGACGGAGGCGGGTTCAGTGTCGCCCTGCACAACGATCAGGCGGCGCAACAGCGAGCGATATTCGCCCGGCACTTCTTGCCATGCGGGTTGGCCTTTGTGACGACCGCAAGGAATCGTGCGGCCTTCGACTTTCGGCGCGAGCAAAATGCCCCAGCGGTAATCGGGCATTTTGACGTGGCCGAATTTCGCCCAGCCCGCCGGATCGACGCCGACTGCCGTGCGCAGGTACACGTCCGCGTTCTGGAAGCCGTCGGGCCCCATGTCTTTCCACCATTCGAGATACGCCGGGTGCCATTCTTCGAGCGCGCGCTGGAGCTGTCGGTCACTCTCAAGGTTCACGTTGTTCGGGATCGACGCGTCGTATTTGACTTGCACGAAGCGATCATCGTGGATCGCTGCGTCGTCTTCGGTGAGGATGTCGGGTTGGCTCATGTCTGCTCCGCAAAGTTCGGTGGGAATTCCGTGGCGTAGCGCATGCAACATAATGCACTTACACGAACGGTCAACACGCAGAATATTGCTTGTTTGCGGAATTGGATTTGCGATAAATCAACCGGGGCGAGGTTAATTGCACTTCAAAATCGCCAGCTCCGCAGACGCGTCGCTTTGAGTTAGCCGCCGCGCGCCGCGGTGGAAGATCAGAGCAAAATGCAACAGCTTTATGCGCTAAGCGACCGCCGGGTGGTCGTTAGCACGTATTTATTCTAATTATCAACAATTGATAAAAACACGCTGAAACCGCCGCCTGGCGGTCGCTAGTGCGTAAAAGCTGTAAACCGAAGACCGCCCACTCCCCCGCGTGGGAGAGTGGGCGGCGCGCGTTCGGGCGAGCGCGATCCGCGCCTGCGTTACGCGCCTAGTTTCGCGCGACCACTGCGGCCGCGAGCCGCGAAGCCAAACGCTGCGAGCATCAGCGCGAGGAGCATCAACGCCAACGCGCCGAGCGTTGGGATCGGCACGCTGGAGAGCAGCAGCAGTGTTGCGCTGACGCTGTTGCCGACTGCGCTTGGGCTGTTGCCGCCGACGGGGTCGTTGTCCGCTGCGCCGCCCGCTGCGACGGTGACTGAACCGGCCGAAGGCATTTGGAACCCGACCGTGCAGGTCAGCGAGCTGCCTGCGGCAAGCGTGGCGGCAGGCGAACCGGGGCAAACCGGTGCACCCGCGCCAGCAGGCAACGAGGCTGCATTGAGGATGCTGCACACCGCATTAACCGCAGTCGCTGGGCCATTGTTGGTGCAGGTGGCCGTACAGGTGATCGGCGTGCCTGCGGCGGCTTGCGTTGGCGTGCACGAGATTGTGCTGACCATGTCTGCGCCTTGCACGATGATCGTGGCGGTGGCGGTGTCGCAAGCGGCAGCGAGCGGCGACGCGTTAGCTGGCGTGGCGCAGATGCGGTACGGCACGCTGTAGGTTCCGGCGACGGCAAGCGCAGGCACGCTCACGGTGCCATCAGCAGCAACGACGAGCGCGGTGGGCGTAGCCGTGCAGCCTACGCAGGTGACCGAGCCATTTCCGCTAACGGTGACGTTACCCATACCGGCGCTCACTGCGTTGGTGTCGCCAACGAAATCGTTGCCCAGCAGATTCACCGTTTGCGCGGTGTGGTTGAGCACCGCAACTGGCGCGTCGTTGACGGCATCGATGACGGACGCCGTGACCGACGCGGTGACCGGCACGCCTGCTGCAACGTTGGCGGCGCTTGTGGAGCCTGTGAACACGACGGCGGTCGCGCCCTCGTCGCCGCCACCGCTCACGCCGGGGGCGAGGTAGTCAAACGTGCAACTCACCAGCGCCGATGCCGCTACGGTGGCTGCGGGCACAGTTGGCGAGCAGGCAATTGCGCTGACGGTGCCGACGTTAGCCGACGGTACACAGGTGACCGCCGTTGCGTCGGCATCACCGGTATTGCGGCATTCGAGCGTGAGGCCGGTGAAGCTTTGACCGGGCGCGACGACAGTAGGCAACACAGTGAAGACCGGCGCAAGGCCCGGCGCGAGCACCGTGGCCGTGGCCGTGGCTGTCACCGGCGTCGTCGGGTCTGGCGTCGTAGAGGTTGCCGTTGCGGTGTTGGAAAGCACGGTGCCCGAGGCAACCGAAGCCTCAACCTTGACCACGAGCGTAAACGGCGCATTTCCAAGCGCGAGGCTCGCGATGTTGCACGAGACCGTGCCATTCGCGCCAACGGCAGGCGCGCTGCAGGTCCAACCGCCGGGAGCGGAGAGCGAAACAAATGTGGTTCCGACAGGCAACGTGTCGGACATCGCCACAGCGGCGGCGTTGCTTGGACCCGCATTGTTTACGGCGATGGCGTAAGTCAGGTTAGCACCCGCAACCACCGGATTTGGCGAGGCGGTTTTGGTGATTTGCAAATCGGCGCTGGCGCTGACCGTGGTGGTCGCGGTGGCGCTGTTGTTGCCAGCGTTGGAATCGGCGCTTCCTGACGTGGTCGTCGCGGTGTTGCTCAATACGGTGCCAGCAACCACGGTTGGGCTGACGGCAGCAGTCAGGGTGAACACCGCACTGCCCACTGCGAGCGAGGCGTTGCTGCACGAGACGGTGCCCGCCGCGCCAACGGCCGGCGTGGTGCAGGTCCAGCCACCCGCCGCAGACAACGACACGAACGTAGTGCCAACAGGTAGCGTGTCACTCCAAGCGGCGTTGGTGGCGACATCGGGACCAGCGTTGGCCACGGTGATGGTCCACGTGAGGTTGGTGCCCGCCGTGACCGGATCGGGCGAGTCGGTCTTGGTGATGCTCATATCCGATACAGCGAACAAGCCGACTAGCACCGGATCATGGTCCGACGCGCGGAACGGGCTGGCTAGCGTGAAGAGCACGCGCGGCGGCGTTAGCGCAGAGCCATCGGGCTTCTCTTCAAACGTGGATTCGCCCGTATCTCTGATTTCATCGCTGTAATCAAACAGCGTGGCCTCGTCGGCGTTGATGTGCCAGATGCCCGCGCCAACCACTTTTGGCGCGAGGCTTGCGCTTCCAAAGGCATAGTCAAG
Organism: Casimicrobium sp.; assembly: GCA_040079845.1. GTDB lineage: Bacteria > Pseudomonadota > Gammaproteobacteria > Burkholderiales > Casimicrobiaceae > Casimicrobium. The sequence continues at coordinate 32,843 of JBEBJR010000028.1, forward strand.
ATGACCGAGTTCACCGCTGAACAAATACGAGTAAGCGGAGGTGCCGAGTTTCGCGGCGGCGATGTCGGTGTAACCACCCGCCGTGATCGTGGTGACGGGCGTTTCTTTGCCGTAGGAATTGAAGTCGCCTAACAAAAGCACATCGGGGTCACCAGCGGCGGGCAGCACCGTGCTGTTGATCCAGCTCAGTAGGCGGGTGGACTGCGAAGTGCGGCGGTCGGCGTAACAGGCTTGACCGTCGCCGCTATCGGCATCAGCACCCGTTGCACCGCTGCACCCTTTGGATTTGAAATGGTTGGCGATAACCGTAAAGCGCTCGCCGAACGCAGGATTAGTTGCGTCGACCACATCAAAGGTTTGTGCGGTGGGCGGGCGGTTGTGAATCGCATCCAAGTCCACCAGCGGCGCGCCAACCGGCGAGAGTACGCCAGAACGATAAATTTGCACCACGCGAATGGCGTCGGTGCCGAGCGTGCCGCCGGTGTTGACGAAGACATAGGGCTTGGTGCCTCCGCAGTTCGCATTGACCGCGATTAGCAAGTCGGTGACGGTGTCGCTCGCGGTGGTGTTTTCCATTTCCATGAGGCCGAAAACGTCAGCGTTCAATCCACACAAAACGACCGCTGCGCGCTCGCGTTGGCGAATGAGTTCGGCAACGCTATCTGCGCCGCGACAGTCGAGCGTGCCGGAGGGGCCGCACGGGCCGGAGCTAGTGCTGGACGTGGTGTCAATCGTGGTGAAGTAGTTGAGCATGTTTACGCTTGCAGCCTTGATCGCGCCGCCGACGGCGGGCGCGCTGGCCGGACGCGGGTTCGCTGGAGTAAACGAGACTGGATGCGCCGCGCTCGGGCGGATGCGCCAAGTGTTGGCACCAAATCCCGGAAAGCTCCAATGCAGCACACCAGTCAGCGCCGTGACGGTGTCACCCGCACGGAAAAAGTCTGCGCCCTGCGTGCCCGCCGAGAAGCCGCCATTGGTGCGCGGGTAGTAAATTGCTTGGTTGCCCGCTGCCTGCGTGAGATAAGCCTCTTGCGCGTTGTTGTCGTCGTCGAGAATGACCCGGCGGCGCGCCATCGCGTCTTGATGCGCTAAGTACGCCGCCGCGTTTGGAGGAGCGGTTTCAGTGAACTGAAAAACACGGCCGCCTTCGTGCAACACGATGTGGCCGTAGCGCGCAAGCTCGAAATGCTCGGACACGGTGAGCACGTTCGCGTAGGTCACAAGCATGCCTTCGCGGGCTTCGTAATAATCGTCGATGACGCCCACGATAGGGAGCGAAATGGTCGCGGGTGTGACTTGCGAGAGATTGTTACCGGCGTTCGTCACGACGACAGAGCCCACGCTGCTCGCGGTGATTTGCGTCATGTTGTTGAACTCCGACACAAGGCCGGTTGCCATCACCCTTTGACCGGGCGCGACGGCGGTCGGGCAGGTATTGCAGTAGACGAAAATGCCTTCCGAGGTGTTCGGGTCGGCATCTGCATCAGCGTCTTCCTCCTGCAAGAAAAATCCTTGTAACTGGCCAGCAGCTTGGAATGCACCGACCACGACGCCTTCGACACTGACCGTTGACCCGACCACCGGCGAGGCGGCACCGCTGCCCTGCACATCGTGGATTCTGGTGATAGCGAACTCGTCGTTGACTATGGTGCCCAGCCCTTGCCCATCGGCCACCGTGGCTCCGACCACATTGGTGACGTTTACAAAAAAAGTTTCGTTAGTCTCAACGTTGGTGTCGCCGTTGACGGTCACCGCGAACGCGTAGGTCGAAGACCCTGCGGGAATGGTCTGTCCGGTCAGTGAATTTGCCACGTAATCATTGTTCGCCGTGGTGGCCGTGCCGTCGGCCGTAGCGATGTCAAACGTCACGCCGCCCGCGGGCGCTGGCGCTGAGACGGATACCGTAAACGTGAAACTCGTCGTACCGACGTTGCCTTCATTGATCGAAACGTCGCTGACTGACAACGTCGGCGCTGCTGCGCTGGCGTTGGGCGTAAGCGAAAAATCATCAACCGCGAGACCGTCGTCAGCACCGGACGCATCGGTGTCCACCCAACGAACCCAAAAGGTTGCGCCGTTCGCAATCGAGAGGCTGGAGACCGTCGACGAAAGTGCGGTTCGCGAAGTGGAGGCGTTGCCGTTTTTCGCGCCTGTCGTCGCGGTATCAGGAGTCACGAAGTTGAGCGCAGACACCCCCGTCCAAGCGCCGGTCACAAGATCCGTCGCGTTCAGGCTGTATTCGAAATTGAGCTGGTCGGTGCGCGCGGCTGTGCCCAAGCGCCACTGCTCGCCTGTGTACGCAATCGCGAGGCTGTTAACCGTAGCGCCTGTGTTGTTGGTGAAGCAGGCGCCGAAGATCGGGATTAACGTGCCGCTGCGCAAGGTGCCGAGCGCGCGATCCGCCGCAGCGGCAGCACCGTAGCTGTAAGTGTCGCCGGTGTTGCTGCCGCCGGTGTCGACGCCATACTGCTCGTTGTCACGCGCGCCACCGCCACTTTCGGTCATGAACCAGCCCGTGATCGTCAGGTTATTGGTCGTCGACCCAGCGGTGTTGCTTAGCGTGTCGAAATTTTGCGTGGACGCGGAGCCCAGCGTGGTCAAACTCACGCATTGCGCGGCAACCACCGACGTGAATACGGTGAACAGCAGAAAGCTGGCGAAAGAAAGTAAACGTCGAATCACATCGAACTCCGAGAAAAGAAATGGGCGCAGCAAACGATTATGGTTATTTCGTCGCGACGCAGCAACCACGAGTTTGTGACACATTCGCGTGCGTTGCGGTTTGTGAAACGACATGCACAAATCAGGTGCAAAGTCACCGAATGCACCGTTGCAACGTCACCGAATGGGGCGTTTGGCACCACGTAGTTTCGGCGCAGATCGCGTAGTCCGCCCCGTGCGCGGCAAATCACGGGTGCACATTGTTGGGAACGACTATTTAATTTGATCGACTACACGGCTATCGTTTAATGCGCTTCGGCGGGATGTCTAATGAGGTGCGCGGCTGCAAGGCGAAGACGGGATAGGCGTGCGCGAGGGGTTTGCTAAAGCTGGCACAGACGTGGTCTGTGATTGAGCTGAGCGTCGGAAATATGTTCAGGAATGGCGCTGTTTGTCCCGCAAATCGCCGTGATACTTCTAGCCGATACGTGTGCGCCGCGCGCCACGGCGGGCGTCCATTCGCCATGTGTATTTAGCCACGCCACGTCGCGCGGATCGGCGGCAGACGAGAGAAAACGAGCGCTGGCGACTGCCGCTGGGTGCTCAGCCCAATCGGTCGCCGCGAGGCGCAATCCCGTGAACAGTTCAATCCCGAGCGCAACTTCGTCATATCCCAACAATGCGCGCTCCGCCGCGAGTGCGCCGTAGCGGCCGTTGAACTCGTGAATTTTCACCTGACCGTTACGATCAAGTTGGCATTGCACATTGAGCGGCCCGCGCCAGCCGAGCGGCGAGAACACGTCGTAGCAGCGCTGCCCGACCGCGAGTGTTGCGGCTTCGACGTTGCGCCAAATGTCGCGTGAGCGAAATTTTTGTTTGTTGTAGCTCGCAAACACCGGCGCGGCGGGACGGCTCTCCGCATCAAACATCAACTCGATCGAATGCTTGATGCCGTGGAGCGTGTAGAACAACGGCGTGCCCGCCTCTTCCATGTTTCGCTTGAACGCCCAATATTCGTCGGGATTGCCCAGATACTCTTCGATCACGTGATTGTGTTGCGACACGGCGCGGTCAAATTGTTCTCTGTTTTCGATGAGCACGACGCCTTGCGAACTGAAGCCGTCACGTGGCTTAGCGATCAACGGATACGGATTTCGCGCGAGAAATGCGTCGGTTGATTCGCTAGATTCCGTGTGGTACGAGTCAGCAAAGGGCAAGTCATTCTCACGCGCGAATAAATAGCTAAGCCATTTGTCGGACATCATGCGAGTGAGAGCAACACTGCCGCCGACTGAGCGCGATTTCAGCTCCGGATGCTGCTCCACCAACGCACCGAGCGCAACCACATCATCGTCGCGACACGGCACGATCCAATCGACGTTTTCTTTCGCGACAATCGCCAAAACACGCTCGGCGAATACGTTGGGCGTAGCAGCCGTCACAGGCGTGAGATACACACGATCGAACGCCCACAGGCCGGGGTCTTCGGCGATGCTGTTGGTGGCGATGATTCGCAATAATTCGCGCCGCGCACCAATCGCAGTGAGCATGAATTGCGCAACGAGGCTGCCGCCGGAGAGAAATAGAAGTGTTTTTTTAGTCATAGCATCAGATCAAAGTGTCGAGATGGCTAAGTAGCGTCGCAATCGCGTTTTGCGCGCTGTCGCTCACGCCGCCGTGAAATGGTAAGCACAGCATTTCGTTCGCGGCCAACACGGCATTGGGCAAATTGTCGCGCTGCGCGGAAGGTAGTGTCCGGTAGTGCGGAAAATCGCTGCACATGGGGTGAAAATAGCGACGAGCGTGGATGTTGTGCGCGGCTAATAATTTCAGCGCGGCATCGCGTCGCGTGCGGCCGTCGCTAGGCGCAGCACCCGATACGCGAACCGCGAAATATTGAAGGCTGTGGGTTACGTCGTTGGGCAACTCAAAGGCTTTCACCTCCCTAATGGACGATAGCGAATCCAAGTAGCGCCGCGCCAGACGCTGGCGCTCGCCGCGCTCGGCGGCGACGTGCGGCAACACGCTCAGACCTAACGCCGCCTGAATTTCGCTCATTTTTGAATTGACGCCCGCCTCTGAAGGCACGCCATCGGCATCGAGCCCAAAGTTTTGTAGCCGTTCGGCGCGTTGCGCCAGCGCTTCATCACGGCACACCAGCACGCCACCTTCGCCCGTGTGGAAAAGTTTGCTCGCATGCGTGCTGTACACCGAGGCGTCGCCCCAACGGTGAATCGGCGCGTCGTTTAGGTGTGTGCCGAAGGCGTGCGCCGCATCAAAAACGAGCTTCAAGCGATGTCGCGCGGCAATGTCTTCGAGCGCGGCAACGTCGCATGGCATGCCGTAAATGTGCACCGCGACGATTGCGGTGGTCTGCGGCGTGATGGCTGCTTCAACGCGCGCCGGATCGAGCGTGAGCGCGTTGTCATCAATGTCCACAAAAACCGGCGTCGCACCGGCCCATGTAATCGCGTGCGGCGTCGCGGCAAACGTGAACGGCGTGGTGATGACCTCACCCGAAACGTTGAGCGCTCGTAATACTGTAACCAGCGCTGCGGTTGCACTTGAGAACAAGCTCACGCGATCCGCGAGCAGCGTGTTTTGCAAAATTTCTCGCAGCGCCTCGTGCAGCGGTCCGTAGTTGCTGAAGCGCGACGTGCGTGACATCTCGGCGATGTAGTGCGCCATGAGCGTGGCGTCCGGCGCAACCGAGCGCGCGACAAGAACCGCCTCCGGTTGAACCAACTCGGGTATCACGTCACCTCCAGACGCGGCAAACGGCAACATTGAATTCACTGATTTTTGCGCACATCAAGTCGCGTGAGCAACGCGCTGTAACGTCGCAAGTCATCCGCGACTAACGTCTTGAGCGTTTCATGGTTTGGCGTCAACAATTCCAATCCTGCACTCTCGGCGCGCCGCCGGACGGCAGGGTCGTTATACGCGCTGGCGAAAGCGTCTACCAATCGGCGCGCGACGGTTGGCTCTATCTGTTTCGGGCCGTAGGCACCGTACCACGGGTCGATGTGAAACCTGGTGAATCCTTGCTCTGCTAGCGTCGGAATCGACGGTGCCGCGCTGGAGCGACGCGCGCTGGTGACGCCAATGATGCGCAATTTGTTCATCTGCGCCAACGGCAACAATCGCGCGAGGTCGGTCGCCACAACGTCAATGCGACCCGCGACCATCTCTTGTGTCGCCAACGCAGAGCTACGAAACGGGACGTGCAACATCTCCACACCGAAGTGATGCGCGATGGCCGCAACCGTTAAATGCGACGACCCGCCCGCACCGGCCGTACCGAAATTGAGCGCACCGGGCTGACGTCGGGCAGCGGCAACCAGTTGCGATAAGTCACGAACGTCCAGCGCGGTGCGCACCCCGACGGCAAACGGAATCCGCCCCAGCGCGCAGAGGTAAGTGAAGTCGTTCGCAGGGTCATAGCCCGCGTCGCGCTCCAAAAGCGGCGCAAGCACCAAATTGTTCGCGCCACCAATGCCGACCGTCAGACCGTTTGGCGCAGCCTGTGCGACTAGGCGAGCGGCGATTCGCCCACTCGCGCCACCGTGATTCTCAACGAACACATCTTGGCCCAGCGCTTGCGCAACGGCTGGCAGGTAAGTTCGCGCGACCATGTCACTTTGTCCGCCCGCTTCGAGCACGACCAGCCGGACGGCTCGTGTGCGGGACACATCCGACCCCAGTGCGACAGGCGGCAACAGCGACGTCGCGGTTAGAAAGCCAGCTGCGCCAAGAAAACGGCGGCGATGCGCGTGGACAGAACGGGGATCGAGCAAACAGAGCCTTGCAATAGGAAAAATCCGTAAGGCCACGAATTTATCATGGTCATTGCGTGCCCGTTAGGCGTGGCGCAGTCCAACTCACGTGCGCGCGCCGACAAGCACGGGGGCGAGCACACAGAGGCGCAACGCAGGACGCGGTTTTCATCAGCTTTTAACAGTTATCGACTGCCAGGCGGTCGTTACAGCGCGTTTTTAGCCATAATCGACTTAATGCAAAAAACTAACGTAACGACCACCGGGCGGTCGTTAAAGCATAAAAGCTGCTAGCGACGTTACTTCGTACGCGCAGCGTCCGCCTGTGCGTTGCCATTGGCGTAGGCGGCCACGTCGTCCGGCGTTTCATCGGTGGCGTAGCAGTCTTCAAAGAGTTCACGAAACAGCGCTTCGGGAAGTTTTCGACCGATGAAAACGACGGTGCTTTCGCGCGTCGCCCCTTCCGGCCATTCGCTCGCGAAATCAAAGCCCGCCATCATGTGCACGCCTTGAAAAACGACGCGGCGCGGTTCGCCTTTGATGTTGAGAATGCCTTTGTAGCGGAGCATCTGCTCGCCGTACAAATTGATGAGCGATCCGATGTAGCGATCCACTTTTCGCACGTCGAGCGGCTTTTCTGTCTTGATGTAGAAACTCGCGACTTCGTCGTGGTGCTCGTGATCGCTATTAGTGAGAAAGTCCGGCTGAATGTCGAGAATCGCGTTGAGATTGAAGCCGCGAATGTCCAAAAGTTCCTTGATCGGCGTTTCGCCGAAATGCACTTTCTTGATCGGCGCACGCACGTTCAATCCGCGCAGACGCTCCATGAGCTTTTGTGTTTCTTCGGCAGTCGTTACGTCCGTCTTCGAGACCAGCAAACGATCCGCGAACGCCACTTGCTGCTGCGCTTCGGTGAAATCTTTTAGCTGTGTGAGGCCGTGCTTGGCGTCGACCACGGTGACCACGGCGTCGAGCAGATACCGCTCGTTCACCTTTTCGTCCGCGAAGAAAGTTTGCGCAACCGGAGCGGGGTCGGCCATGCCCGTGGTTTCGATGACGACGCGGCTGAAATTGAATTCACCCTTCGCGCGGCGCTTGTAGAGATTGTTCAAAATGCGGATCAAATCGCCGCGCACGGTGCAGCAAATGCAGCCGTTGTTCATCTCAACGATCTGCTCTTTGGTGTCGGCGAGGATTTCGTTGTCGACGCCCTCTTCGCCGAACTCGTTCTCGATCACCGCGATTTTTTCGCCGTGATTCTCTTTGAGGATTCGGTTTAGGAGCGTGGTTTTACCGGCTCCGAGGAAACCCGTCAGGATGGTGACGGGAATCGGCGCGCTGGTGGGCTCGGCCCAAGATTGCGCTTCTTTTTCAGCGGCTTTTTTGGCCGCATCTGCTTTGGTGGACATAGTGACTGTATCCTTTCGATTGAGTCAATTTTAGGGCGTTCACCGTGAGTTCAATGTCAGAGGCCTTCGCGACCTGCGATCGAGGCACGGAGCCAGTGCTGTCGACGGCGCAAATTCGCGCGCTCGAAGCGAGGTTTGGCGACGCTGACCTCATGCGGCGCGCCGGGAAAGCGGCCGCCAATTTCTTACTGAAGCGGACGACCCGAGACGCGCGCATCATGCTCTTCGCTGGGCCGGGCAACAATGGCGGTGACGCGCTGGCGTGCGCGACGGAGTTGGTGGCGGCGGGGTATCGCCCGGAGATTGTGATGCTGGGCACGCCGGAAAAACTGCCGGCAGACGCGCATGCGGCGTGGCTTCGGATGCTCGAACTACCGTCAGATTCATTCAGCCTTCGGCGCGATGTTCCGAGCGACGCGGTTCACGCCGATTGGATCGTCGACGGACTCTTCGGCATTGGGCTGAAACGACCGCTGGACGGCGCTTTCAGCGATGCGGTGCGCGTCATCGCAGACGCACGCAACGCAGGCGCGAATGTGCTCGCCTTAGACGCTCCAAGCGGAGTTGACGCGGACTCGGGGGCGTTGGTAGGCGACGCGGTCGTGGGCGCCGATTTCACGTTAACGTTTCTCGCGCAAAAGCCCGGATTGCTCACCGGTCCTGCGCTAGATTTTGTGGGCGAACTGCATTGCGATGCGCTCGGCACGGTGGCAGAGGTCGCGCGCACCGAAATAGTCGCGATAAATCGGCCATTCATCGACGCCACGGTCAGCCGCCGGGCTGCGAACGCCCACAAAGGGTCGCAAGGCACCTGCATGATCATCGGCGGCGCGGACGGAATGCTCGGTGCCGCAACGCTCGCCAGCCGCGCGGCGATGCGCTGCGGCGCGGGAAAGGTGAAAGTCGGTTGGCTTACCGAGGCCGCACCGGCGATGGACCCGAACATGCCTGAAATCATGATGGGTTCGGCTGGCGATTTGGTCGCAAATGCAACGACGGCGTTGGTCATCGGTTGCGGGCTAGGTGTGTCGGGTGCGGCGGTACGAGTGTTGACGACAGCGTTGCAACGCGACCTGCCCATGGTGGTCGACGCCGACGCGTTGAATCTCATCGCACAATCGGCTGAGCTCGCCACATTGATGCAGCGACGCACATCGCCTACCGTCATCACGCCACACCCAGCGGAAGCCTCACGGTTGCTAGGTTGTAGTACGGCAGACGTAGAACGCGACCGCCTGCTCGCTGCACGCGACTTGGCCAAAGGCTATCGCTGTGTTGCGGTATTAAAGGGCGCGGGAACGGTGGTGTGTGATGGCATCACGAACACCGGTTTGAGCATCAATCGCTCGGGCAATGCGTTGCTTGCGACGGCTGGAACGGGCGATGTGCTGGCGGGGATGATCGGCGCGTGGTTGGCGCAAGGATTCGACGCGGCAACGGCAGCGCGACTTGGCGTGTGCATGCACGGAGCGGCAGCAGACGCGCTGGCAAATCGAGGAGTAAAGCGAGCTGTAGCTGGCGATATTGTGCGTGAACTGAGCCGCGTATAAGTCGTGACTCAACGCCGGCTTGTAGGCGCGGACTTGGCCGCGCTGAACGCCCGAGCGACGCCAAGTCGTCGCCTACCAGCGGGACAAAGAGTGCGAGCGGTGGGCAACCTCTGCCCAGCCCACGAAGCTTGACCTCGTCGCGAGATTACGGAACGAGAATCATCCCGCCGACCGTCTTACGCGACTCAAGATCGCGATGCGCTTGCGCCGCGTCGGCGAGCGAATAGGTTTGACGCGCAGCGAGATCAATCTTGCCGTCTTTCATCATGGTGAACACGTTGTTCGCCATTTCTTCGAGCGTGGCGCGGTTACTGCTGTACGCCATGAGCGTTTGCCGCGTCAGATACAGCGAGCCTTTCGCCGCGAGAATCCCAAGATCGACGCCAGTCACCGGCCCAGACGAATTACCGAAGCTCACCATCAACCCAAGCGGTTGCAAACAATCGAGCGAGGCGGGCCACGTGTCCTTGCCAACGCTGTCGTACACCACGGGTACTTTTTTGCCGCCGGTGATTTCTTTCACGCGTTCAACAAAATTTTCTGTGTTGTAGTTAATTACATGCGCGCAGCCATGTTCCAACGCGAGCTTGGCCTTTTCAGCGCTGCCCACGGTGCCGATCATGGTGACGCCGAGCGACTTCGCCCATTGGCAAGCGATGAGGCCTACGCCACCCGCCGCCGCGTGGAACAAAATCGTGTCGCCCGCTTTGCATTTGAACGTGCGATTGAGCAAATATTCAACAGTCATGGCACGCAAAAAACCTGCTGCAATGTGCTGCTCGCTCACGTACTGCGGCAATTTCACAAGCACGCTCGCAGGCAAATTGCGTTCGCTCGAATAGCTGCCGAGCGGGCCATCGCAATACACCACGCGGTCCCCCGGAACAACGGAGGTAACGCCCTCGCCCACCGCTTCGACCACGCCAGCGGCCTCTTTACCAATGCCCGACGGCAGTGGCATTTTGTAAAGGCCGGTGCGGTGATACGTGTCGATAAAGTTCACACCAATGGCGCTGTGGCGAACACGCGCTTCGCCGGGGCCGGGCGCCGCCAGATCAACCGTCTCGAGTTTCAACACGTCGGGGCCACCGGTTTCATGGAAGCGGATTTGTTGTGCCATTGGGATTACCTTGAAATTAAAAGAAAATTCGATTGCGAGCTAGTGGTCGGTACAAATTCTCACACGTCAACCACCGCGCGATACACCCAGATTCCGATTGCAGTGAGCACGAGTGAAGCGATCAAATGCAGCGCCGCCAACGCGAGCCCGCGCAGCATGCTGCCTTCAATCAGCAGCGAGGTCACTTCTGCGCTAAATGTGGAAAACGTGGTGAGTGCACCCAAGAAACCCGTCACAAAAAACAGTCGCCACAGCGGAGAAAGATCAGCACGTGCGGAGAAATGCGCAATCGCGAGCCCGACCAGCAAACCGCCAATGGCGTTGGCTGCCAATGTGCCCCACGGCAACCAACTACGGCCATTGAGCGCCAGCGACAAGCCGTAGCGCGACCATGCGCCCAACACTGCACCCAATGCAATCGCAGAAAGCGTGGGCACGAGCGAAGTCATTGGCCGCGCGCCTTAGCGAATGAACTGATTAACGTAGTCCGCGCCCAGTCCGACGGACTCGTAGTGTGCTCGACACATTTCAATCTTGGTCCACACGTCTTCATAGCCCGTCTGCTTGTCGTCAGCGTCCAAATAAATCATCGCGCCTTGAATGTTAAAAAACGTGATCATTTCAGCGCAATCGGCGGGCACTTCCAAGGTGTGTACTTCGCCCGGCGGCTCATACACAAAACTTCCCGCTTCGGCCACCCAGTTGTGCTCGCGATAGAACCATTTGCCTTTGATGACGTAGCCGACGACCGCCATCGGATGCCGATGTCGAGACAACACACCACTTTTTCGGACGCGCAGCAAATTGCACCAACCGCCGGAAACGGTATTAAGCAGCAGCGGGCGAAACCAAACGTCCGGCGCTTGCGGCACCCAGACGCGTTCGTCATCTGGAATCGCGGCGACCGCAATCTCAGGCTGGATGTTGATCATGGCTACTTGCCCAACGCGGCGTTCCACACCGCGTCCACCACTTCGCGCTGCGCGCCACGCTCGCGGTACAGGCGAATCTCCATCGTGCCTGTCCAGTGCGCGTCACCGCAACGCGCGATGCGCTTGGCTTTGAGTTCACGCGTCACAGCGCTTTCGGGCAACCACGCTAGTCCGTGACCTTCCGACGCCATCACTTTGAGCGCCTCGGACATATCGTTTTCGTACACGCAATCGAGATGCGCGCGAACCGGCGATTGCCCCAGTATCAGCTCAACCATTCGGCCCAAGTACGCCTGTGGCGTGTATGACAAATACGGAATTTTTTTCTGCTCGCTACCCGGCAGCGCATAGAGCGCGCGCCCTTCGCTATCGGCTTTAGAAAACGGCGCGATGGTCTCGGTGCCGAGCACCACCATCTCATAGCGGGATTCATCGAGCTGCACGGGCTGATTAGTGTGGTGATAACAGAGCAGCAAATCGCAGTTGCCCTCCACCAAACTCATCACCGCGTCATGCACATTTGCGGCGACCAACTTGGCCTTCACGCGGCCCAGCTTTTTCTCCAACACATTAAGCCATGTCGGAAAAAACGTGAGCGACAGCGTATGTGGCGCAGCGAACAAAATCGTGTCCGTCGGTGCGCTTTGCAGACCACGAGCAATCGCCCGTGCGTCGATGGCTTGTCGAACAATTTCGGCCGCGCGTTCGCGGAATTGCTCGCCTGCTTTCGTGAGCTTGGTCGGATAACTCGTCCGATCAATCAGCTCCGCCCCGAGCCATTGCTCCAGCGCACGTATGCGCCGGGAGAATGCCGGTTGCGTCACATAGCGTAACTCCGCTGCCCGAGAAAAACTGCCCGTATCGGCCAGTTGCAAAAAGTCTTCTACCCACTTAAGTTCCATGGGACAAGAGTGTAGTCAAAACTATGCAAGAACGGTATAAGGGGTTTCGCTTAGACGAAAACGACTGTTGATCGTGTCCAACTTTCGCACATTACGTCGTGAACCCCATGCTGCGCTTATCAAACGCAATCGCCTTGATCAACACAAACACCAACTGCCCGGCTTCAAGCTGCATCTCATCAAGCGCTTGGCGCGAGATTCGCGACAGCAATTCGCGACCACTTGGCTCACTCCCCGACACGCCCAACCGAACACGAATCTCGACAATTGCCCCGCCGCGATCTTCAATCCCGGCCACGCGTCCTTCAATCACGTTACGCACGCTCATCCCTTGCGGACGAATTGTTGCAAGCGTCACGTCGCGCGCACGGATGCGAATGCGAACCCGCGCGCCGATAGGCGTCTCAATACCAGGCGCGATGAGCTCGCCGCCGTCGAACGCAAAGGTAGTTAAGAAATAGCGCGCATCGTGGCGCACCGCATGTGCCTCGATCAGCGCACCGCCCTCGAAGCGGCCGGTGTACGGACGCAAATCCGTGCGGTTGAAAATTTCCTCGGTGCCACCACACGCGATTACCGCGCCTTCGTTCATGAGTACCACATCGTCGGCGAGCCGTGAGACTTCACCAATCGAGTGGCTCACATAAACAATGCGCACATTGCACTCATCGCGCACTCGTTCGATCAACCGCAAAATCTCGCTGCGCCGACCCGTATCGAGCGCGGCCAACGGCTCGTCCATCAGCAGCAAACGAGGTCGCGACAGCAGCGCCCGACCAATCGCCACGCGCTGCTTCTCCCCGCCAGACAATGTTGGCGCGGAGCGCTCTAACAATGCCTCAATACCCAACAGCGAAACCACCTGATCGAACGGTACGCCCTTGTTGAGCGCGCCGTTCGTTCCACGCCGCGCCGCGCCGAACAGCAAATTTTGACGAACACTCAAGTGCGGAAACAGCAAGCCTTCTTGAAACACATAGCCCACACCGCGCCGCTCGATAGGCACGTTCACATGGCGCTCGCTGTCGAACAAGACTTCGCCGTCAATCACCACGCGCCCACGTTCCGGCGCGGCGAGCCCGGCGATCATGTTGACCACCGTGGACTTACCGGAGCCGGAGCGACCAAACAGCACTAGCACGCGCGCGGCGCTGGAAAATTTCGCATCAACGCCGCGCAGCGGGCTCTGCCGCGACGCGCTCGGCGGTTCATGACGCGCAGACGAAAACTGCTTCGAGAGATCGACCTCAATCATCGCGTGCCCTCGTCTGCACCCAATGCACTTCGACGCGCGCGACGATTGATCCACTCCGAGCCGGCGAGCGCCGCGAGCGATAGCACCACCGACACAGCGCACAACCGCAAGATCGCCGCGTCACCGCTCGGGCTTTGCGTCAACGAATAAATAGCCAGCGGCAGTGTCTGCGTCTCGCCCGGAATGTTCGACACGAACGTGATCGTTGCGCCAAACTCACCCAGCGAACGTGCAAAAGCAAGCAGCACGCCCACCGCCACGCCGGGCAGCGCCAACGGCAACGTCACGGCAAAAAAAGTTCGCATGCGCGACGCACCCAGGGTACGCGCCGCCCACTCCAACTTCGGCGGCACCGCCTCCAGCGACAGTCGCATCGCACGCACCATCAACGGAAATCCCATCACCGCCGCCGCCAACGCCGCGCCAGTCCAACGAAACGCAAACGACACGCCGAACCAATCATGCAACCAAGCGCCCACGGCACCCTGCTTACCAAACACCACCAGCAAAAAATACCCAATCACCACAGGCGGCAACACCAACGGCAAATGCACCACGGCGTCGAACAACGTTTTCCCCGGAAACGAAGTACGCGCCAAAACCAGCGCGCAAGCCAGCGCAATCGGTGCGCTCAGCACCACGCTAGCCAGCGCCACCTTCAGGCTCAGCGCGATGATTTCAATTTCTTCGTTGGACAACATGGAGTGATTATTGCCGAGCGCGACTCCGCGTTGGAACGTTCGGGTAGTGGCGTTTCACACGCGACGCATCTCCAGACGCCACGACGCCGAACGAAATGAACGATTGACCAACAGCTTTTCAGCTCAATCGACCAGCGGGCGAGCCTTTCAACCAAATTTATATGGTTATCGACGGTATGAATGAATTGAGCTGGGAATACCGTGTGGCGGTCGTTCAAGCCTCAAGCTGTTGCATAAGTTGATGCCCTTCCAAGTCGAGTCACGCAGAAACACGCTAGGGCGCTTACGCGAAGCGTCATCAGTCCGTCCGGTGCGACGCGAAGTGCAAAATCGACGGCCACACCAATGCGCGTGCCCGGCGGATGACGCTTCGCGTATCCGCCCTACTCGCTGGGTGGCCAACACACATCAACGACGCGCAAAAATTCGTCGCGAAAGGTCGGCCCTACTAACGCAACGTAGCGTCGGCGATCTGCTAGGAGTCTCTCCGTTCCGCCAAAGGCAGCTACAAATTTGTCAATAAATGTGTCCGCACCTGCCAGCAAGCCGGCATTGTTTCCATCCGCCCAAAAGCCCCAAGAATTGCCGCAACCGACCATCACGTACTCGTGAAAATCTATTTCACCTGCGGATTGCTCCACAAGCGCGTCCAAAAATGTCGAATGATCAGATAGCGGTGCGCGCGATACATCTGACCGTCCCGCCGACACAAATCGCGCGAAGCAGAACTCATCGCCAGCATCCTCAACCGCCGCACGAAACGCGCGAAAGTAGCTGTCGGGTAGATAGTGCCCGTCGGGAATGAATATGCATCTCGACGCGCTGATGACGAACGGATTTAGCGTATCGCCAAAGTGGAATATTGATTCAAACGATGCGTGCTCAGAACGCTTGGTGGTTGCCATAACTAAGCTGATTCTTCCCGGGGTATCTACTCGAGTGCAAGGCAGGTCATTGGAACAGACGTCGCTTCCCTCGGGCCTCGGTCCTACCGCACCGGCACAAACCCATACCGGACCCATGTCGCAATCGACGCATCGCCCGACAAGTACTTCAGAAATCGTTGTGCTTCCGGCGAGTCGTGACCCGCGACAATAGCGGCGGGATAAACAATTGGCGCATGCGTGCTCGCAGGAAACGTAGCGACGATGCGTACGCGGGGTTCGGCGAGTGCGTCGGTGCGATAGACAATTGCGAGCTGCACTTCGCCGCGCGCCGCGAACGCTAACGCAGCGCGCACGTTTTCTGTTCTGGCTAATTTGGATTCAACGGCGGCCCATGCACCTAATTTTGTGAGTGCCGCTTTTGCGTACTTGCCAGCGGGCACGGCATCGGGGTTCGCCACAGCCAATCGACCACCGCCGAGCGCGGCGAGCATGGCGGTGGTTAGGCTTGTACCCGAGTCCGTTGCTAAATTGATGGCGACCTTGCTCGCCGCGGGCGCAACCAACACGAGATCGGTGCGCACGAGGTCGCGACGGCTGTCTGCGAGGACCAATTTTCGCGTAGCGAGATAGTCCATCCACTCCTGATCGGCGGAAATAAAAATATGTGCGGGTGCGCCGTTTTCAATTTGCTTCGCGAGCGCGTTGCTGCCTGCGTACGAGACACGAATACGCGTACCTGCGGGCACGTCGGCCGCTTGCGTTGTGTAAATTTTTATCCAGTCGTCCAGCGCATCTTTCAACGACGCGGCGGCGAACACCGTGATCTCCGCTGCGACCACGTTCGCTGCGAACCCGAGCGACAGCATCAATGTCGCAGCGCAACAAAATATGCTGCGGCGCAAACCGTGTACGCTCTTACGCATCATTAGAAATTGCATCTTGGAAGTACTCATGTCTGGCATTATCTTGCATCACTATCAGACCTCGCCGTTCTCCGAAAAAGTGCGGCTCGTGCTGGGGTACAAAGGTCTCGCGTGGCAATCGGTGATGATTCCGCAAATCATGCCCAAGCCCGATGTCGTTGCGCTCACTGGCGGTTACCGCCGCACACCGTTTATGCAAATCGGTGCCGATATTTATTGCGACACGGCGCTTATTTGCGATGAGATCGAGCGCAGATTTCCAACGCCGTCGCTCTACCCCGGTGATGCGTCGCGCGGCTTGATCGACACCGTTGCGCAATGGGCGGATACGACACTCTTTTGGTCCGGTGCGATTGGTTACGCGTTTCAGGGCAAAGGGCTAGCGTTTATTTTTGATGGCGTACCACCCGAAGTGGCCAAGGCCTTTGGCGCAGACCGCGCCGCCATGCGTGCTGGTGCACCGCGCACGCCGCCGCCTGATTCAGCAGGCGCTCTGCGCGTGTTTTTACAGCGCATCAACGACATGCTCGGCGACAAACCGTTTCTGCTTTCGAACACGCCAAGCCTCGCGGACTTTTCGGCGTTTCATCCGCTCTGGTTCGTGCGACGCATTGCACCGCTTGCTGCAATTTTGGCGAGCGTTGATCGCGTGCTGCCGTGGATGGATCGCATGGCAGCGCTTGGGTATGGTGCGATGAGCAAGCTCACCAGCGCCGACGCGATTGCCATCGCGCGTAACGCGACGCCCGCTGATCTTGCGGCGACTGCGTTTCAAGATGAACACGGAATTTCGCTCGGCGAACGCGTGAACATTACGCCGCTGGATTACGCGTTCGATCCTGTGGCGGGTGAGCTTTTAGCAGCGAGCGCGAACGAGTTTGCGGTGCGCCGAACCGATGAGCGCGCGGGGACCGTCGTGGTTCATTTTCCGCGTGTGGGTTATCGCTTGCAGCGCGCCGATTAAGACTGTTTTCCTTTGTGATTCCATGCGATCCAACACTTCACTAAAGTCATGACCGAAGCCAATACCGCCCCTGTCACGCCATCAACGCCATCCACGCCCGCCGACCCGATGCGCCATTTCGCGGTGTGGCCCAAGCGCTTGCCACGCAGCATGAGCGCACCGGACACGACGCTCTGGGCGAACCTTGACATCACGTTGCGACGATATCCAGATCGCGTCGCGTTTGTGTTTTTTGATCGGTCGATCACGTTTCGTGAACTACATGCACGCGTGGAATCGCTCGCAGGTTGGTTGCAGAAAAAAGCCGGCGTTGGCAAAGGCGACCGAGTCGCGCTGTGCATGCAAAATTCGCTGCAATTCGTGATCGGGTATTACGCAATTTTGCGAGCGGACGCTGTGGTCGTGCCCGTTAACCCAATGAACAAAGCGACCGAGCTGTCGCACTACATCACGGACCCCGGCGCGAAGGTGGCGATTTGTAGCAGCGAGATCGCAGCGGAATGGGCGGCGGCGAATCAAGAAGTCGCCGCAAAAGACGCGTCACTTGTGCTGCGACACTTGCTCGTCACGCGTTACTGCGACGAAATGACCGGCGGCAAACTGCCCGAGACCGACGTGCCCGCCGCGTGGCGCGCGTGGCTCGATTTCGAGGCGGAGTTACCGGCCTACGCGACACGTTGGATCGATGCGCTCGAAGCCAATCTCGTCGCAACGCCGCCCACCGCACACGTCGACGATATGGCCGTGTTGCCGTACACCTCGGGCACCACGGGCTTGCCGAAAGGCTGCATCCACACGCACCGAACGATTGGTCACAACGTGGTGAGTGGTGCCGTTTGGGGCGACGGGACAACAGAGACGGTAAGCCTCGCGGTAGTGCCCATGTTTCACATTACGGGCATGCTCTACGGCTTGCATCTGCCGATTTATTTGGGTTGCACGGCGGTGATCATGCCGCGTTGGGATCGCGAGCTGGCGGGCACGCTGATCTCGCGTCACAAGGTCACGAGTTGGACGATGATTCCGACGATGATGATTGATCTTTTCGGCAGCCCGAACGTCGCGAAGTTTGATCTCACAAGCCTCGTCTATATCGGCGGCGGCGGAGCGGCAATGCCCGCGGCCGTGGCCGAGAAGTTGTGGCAACAATTTGGACTGCGCTTCGTCGAAGGCTACGGCCTCACGGAGACGGCCGCGCCGTCGCACTCAAACCCGCCGGACGCACCGAAGCAGCAATGTCTCGGTGTTCCGTACATGAGCACCGACGCGCGCGTGATCGACCCGACCACGCTACGGCAATGCGCAATCGATGAGGTCGGGGAAATCGTGATGCACGGCCCGCAGATTTTCAAAGGCTATTGGCAAAACCGCGCTGCGACCGAAGTGGCGTTTGTGCAGATCGACGGTAAATCATTTTTCCGTTCAGGCGATTTGGGGTGCGTGGATGAGGACGGTTATTTTTTCCTGACCGATCGTCTAAAGCGCATGATCAACGCTAGCGGATTTAAGGTCTGGCCGGCCGAGGTTGAGGCGCTCTTGTTCCGTCACCCCGCTGTACAAGAGGCGTGCGTCATCGCTGCGCGCGATCCGTATCGCGGCGAGACGGTGAAGGCCGTCGTCGTGCTGCGCGCCGACGCGCGCGATGTGTACCCGCAAGACATCATCGACTGGGCGCACGAAAACATGGCGGCGTACAAGGTGCCGCGCATTGTGGAATTTGTCGATGCGCTACCGAAGAGCGGCGCGGGGAAGGTCATGTGGCGGGCGTTGCAGGAAAAGGAGGCGGCGGCCACGAAATCTTGAGTGCACTATGAGCGCGGGGTTCGCTGGGGGCGCAGTGGCTCACGAAAGTCGCGAATTGCCGGAATCGCCACGTTCGTCGCGCCTACGGCATCACTCGCCTGAATTTTAGCTATCAGCTTTTTCGGCGTAACGACTGCCGTGCAATGGCTTTAGGCCGATTAATCTACAAGTCGATAGCACTATATTTGCAGCTCAAACGACCAACAGACGGTCGTTAGTGGCCAAAAGCTATTACGCCGACGCAGCGGCGGCGCTCTCTTCGACCGCGTTGGCCGCAAAGCACGCGACCTCACGCCCCTGAAAGCTCACGAGCTGCGGACGCGTCTGATCACACGGGCCGAATTTTTGCGGGCAACGTGGATTGAACGCGCAACCGGTGGGTGGGTTCAACGGATTGGGCACTTCGCCTGCGACCGGCGTGCGTGCTTTGCCGGTCATTCGCAAATCGGGAATCGCATCGAGCAGCATGCGCGTGTACGGATGCTGCGGCGCGCCGAACACTTCACGCTTGTCGCCAATCTCCACGACGCGACCGAGATACATCACGCCGACACGGTCCGCGATGTGATGCACCACCTGCAAATTATGCGAAATGAATAGATACGTCAGGCCCATTTCGCGCTGCAAATCTTTCATGAGATTCAGCACTTGCGCTTGAACGGAAACGTCAAGCGCGGAGGTGGGTTCATCACAAATCAGAAACTCAGGATTGCTCGCCAACGCACGCGCGATTGAGATTCGTTGGCGTTGCCCCCCGGAGAACTGGTGCGGAAACTTTTCGCCGTCCTTCGCCGTGAGTTTCACGTAACCAAGAAGCTCGGCAACGCGTTTGTCGAGCGCTGCGCCATCAGGAATCAGTTTGTGCGTACGAATCGGCTCCGCCACGATGTCGGCCACGCGCCAACGCGGGTTCAGGCTCGCGTACGGGTCTTGAAAAATCATCTGCACTTTGCGCCGAAGCGCGCGCGCTGCTTCATCGTTCGACCTGAGCGCAATTTTCATGTCTTGACCGTCAATGGTCACGTTGCCGGTGGACGCCGCATACAACCCCACAATCAAGCGCGCAACGGTAGATTTTCCACAGCCGGATTCGCCTACGAGCGCGAGCGTCTCACCGCGATTGATGTTGAATGAAACGTCACTGACCGCATGCAAAAAAGTCTGCGGCTTGCGCTCCAACACGCGGTTGAGCCACGGGGCTGAAACGTCGAAAGTTTTGCTAACGTTTTTGAGCTGAACGAACGCGGTCATGAAACATCCTGTCTCTATCGTAGGGCGGGCACTGTCCGCCGAACGTCAACGAGGCGGGCAATGCCCGCCCTACGAAAAAAAGTTACGAAGGCAAACGACTTATGCCTTCGCCTCATGCAACCAACACGCCGCCATCGACGAGGCAGCGGCCATCAAATCTGGCCGCGCGCTCTTGCATTTATCAAACACCTTTGTGCAGCGAGGATTAAATGCGCAGCCCTGTGGAATGGCGTCCAAGCGCGGCATCGCGCCGTCAATTTGAATCAATCGTTCGCGATCACTTTCAAACTCAGGAATCGAACCCATGAGGCCCACCGTGTAAGGGTGTTGCGGCTTGTGAATGACGTCGGCGACAGGCCCGATTTCCACCACGCGACCGG
Organism: Casimicrobium sp.; assembly: GCA_040079845.1. Taxonomy (GTDB): domain Bacteria; phylum Pseudomonadota; class Gammaproteobacteria; order Burkholderiales; family Casimicrobiaceae; genus Casimicrobium. Next base: position 53,357 of record JBEBJR010000028.1, read on the forward strand.
CGTACATCACGGCAACCCGATCCGCAGTTTCAGCGATCACACCCATGTCGTGCGTCACCAGCATTACCGACGTACCGTGTTCACGGCACAAGCGTTTCAGCAGCGTGATGATCTGCGCCTGAATCGACACGTCGAGCGCGGTCGTCGGCTCATCCGCAATGATGACCTTGGGTTCGGCCGCGAGCGCAAGTGCAATCACAACGCGCTGGCGCATACCGCCAGAGAATTGATGCGGGTAGTGCTCAATGCGCTCGCGAGCGGCGGGAATACCGACCTCTTCTAGCAATTTCACAGCGCGATCACGCGCCGCGTCGTTGCCCAAATCGAGGTGTGTCTGAATCGTCTCGATGAGCTGCCGGCCGACCGTGTAGAGCGGATTAAGCGACGTCAGCGGATCTTGAAAAATAGCACCAATTTCGCGGCCGCGAATTTTTCGCATCTGCTCATAGGGCAGGTTATCGATGCGTCGCCCGTTGAGAAAAATTTCACCGCTGGCGATACGACCTGGCGGTTCTAGCAGCCCAATGATCGCTGCGCCTGTGAGCGATTTTCCTGCGCCGGATTCACCGACCACACCCAACACTTCGCCCGGCGCAATTGAAAACGAAACGTTATCAACCGCCTTCAAGACACCCAGTCGTGTCGGGAATTCGATGTGCAAATTTTTGACTTCGAGAACGGGTTGCGTCATGGGTGGAATGGTGAAACGAAAAATAAAAGAATGAAACGTGGCGCAAGAACTTACGGCCGCTTCGGCATCGGAGTCGCAACGGGGCGTGGCGGCTCAATTTGGCGAACATCGGCTGGAACGACTACCGCTTGCGCTGGCGCACCGCTCGTCGGCTGACACCCGGGCACGGGTTCCGCATGATCGATAACTAACTCAAAGTCATGCGCATACGCGCTAGCGCGCTGTGCCGCGAGCCAGTAACGAACACATTTTTCAACCCGGAATGTGAACTCTTTGCGTACAGGCAAATGGAATCCCAAGACCGGCGCAGCGTCTATCGTCAACCGGTGTTCACCCGCGTTGATTCGGCGCGGCACCATCGTGCTGTACTCGCCGTCGACCGCGGTGATTGAAACCGGGTAGCGATGCAGGTTAGTTCGCGTGTACAGCCGACCGTCGAGCACACTCTCCCACTGGTGCGCGCATGCCCCGAGAAAGGCGCACGCAGCGAGCAAGAGGCATGAAGCAGATCGAACCATGACAAGCACCTACCGAAGCTTAGGATTGAGCGCGTCGCGCAACCAATCGCCCACGAGATTGACCGAAATCACCATCACGATGAGCGCGATACCGGGGAACAACGTAATCCACCATTGACCGGCGAGCAGATAGTTTTGCCCGTCGCTGATCAGCGTGCCGAGCGACGGTTGCGTGGGTGGCATTCCGACACCGAGAAACGACAGCGTCGCTTCTGAAATAATCGCATTGGCAATGTTTAACGTGGCGATCACGAGCACTGGTCCGAGCACGTTAGGCAGCACATGGCTCACCATGATTTTGAAACTCGATACACCGATCACGCGAGCGGCTTGCACGTACTCTTTGCTCTTCTCAACGAGCGTGGCACCACGCACCGTGCGCGCGTACTGCGGCCATCCGGTGAGTCCAATCGAAAAAATAATCACGTACAACGCAAGGGCATCCTGCATATCCTTCGGCACAAACTGCCGCCCGATGCCGCTGATAAGTAGCGCCACCAAAATCGCCGGAAACGTGAGTTGAATGTCCGCAACTCGCATGATCAAGCTCTCAACGCGACCGCCGACATAGCCCGCGATCAAACCAAGCCCAACGCCCATCACAATCGACATCGCTACGGCGCTCATCGCCACGACCAGCGAAATGCGACCGCCGTACATGATGGTCGACAAAATGTCGCGGCCTTGTTGATCGGTGCCCAACAAATATTCGCTCTTACCTTCCGCATTCCACGCGGGCGGCAAGATCGAATCGGTCAACGAAATTTTGGTCAAATCATACGGATCATGCGGCGCGATGACCGGCGAGAGAAACGCGCCGAAAACGCAGATAGCCGCCAACACGGCAGCGACCACCGTCAGCGGTGAACGCTTGAAGCTCCACCAAATATCACTGTCAAAAAATCGGTTTAACGTGTCCAAAATTCACCTTAGGTCAAAACTCAAATACTCCTCTTGACGAGGCAGGAGCTAAGTCAATTACAACGGCAGTCCTCGTTCAACAAGTCGCGAGAAATAGCGAATGCCGTTCGGAATGATCGTGTCGCAAAAATCGTACCGCGTGTTGTGCAACGGCAGTACGTCTGGTGTCGTCTTCTGGCCAATCACCGCGTAGCAACCGGGCCGCTTTTGCAACATAAACGAGAAGTCTTCACCACCCATCGACGGGGTGTAATTCGCGTCCGCATTGGCTTCGCCCCACACCTCGGCCGCAGCTTGCCGCGCGAATTCAACTTCCGCAGCGGTGTTGATGACGGGCGGGTAAAGTCGGTTGTATTGATACACGCCCTTAGCGCGGTGTGCATCACAAATGCCATGCACCAACTCGCCGAGCCTTGCCTCGATCAAATCGCGAATCGCGGGCTCGTACGTGCGCACCGTTCCGGTCAGTCGAACGGTATCGGGCACGACGGCAAACGCGGGCAAATTGCCACCCTCGATTGCACTGATGCCCACCACCGCCGTCTCTAGCGGGCTCACGTTACGCGACACAATCGTCTGCGCCGCAAGCACGACATTCGCCGCCACCACCATCGGATCACACAGCAAATGCGGACGCGCCGCATGGCCACCTTTACCGCTGATTTCGATCGTGAAGCCATCGGCGGCAGCCATGAAAGGGCCAGCGCGCGTACCCCACTTTCCGAGGTCTAAATCGGGCCGGTTGTGTACGGCAAAAATTCGGTCGCAATCGAAGCGATCAAACAATCCTTCTTTCACCATTAAATCGCCACCGCCGCCGCCTTCTTCGGCAGGCTGAAAAATCAGATGCGCCGTGCCTGCGAAATTGCGGGTTTCCGCGAGGTAGCGCGCAGCGCCCAGCAACATCGTTGTGTGCCCGTCGTGTCCGCAAGCGTGCATGACTTTGGCGCGCTTTGATGCGTGCAAGAAGCCATTGAGTTCTTGCATCGGCAGCGCGTCCATGTCCGCGCGCAGTCCAATGCTGCCACCCGAGCGTTTGCCGCGAATAACGCCGACGAGGCCCGTTTTTGCAATGCCCGTATGAACCTCGTCCACGCCGAACGCACGCAGACGTTCAGCCACCAATGCGGAGGTGCGCGTCTCTTGATACCCAAGCTCTGGATTGGCGTGGATATCGCGACGAATCGCGATCAGGTCATCAACAAATGGCTGCGGAAGGTCGTTGAGCTTCATCGCTTTTTTCCTGCGTCGTCGCGACGGTAAATTTCTTTGAAGCCCGGCGGTTCATCGTTGAGATTGAGCCATTGCGGATCGCGTGCGCCATGACGCATCAGCCAATGGTTTAGACGCGGCATCACCAGCCAATTCAGCAGGGCCACGACAATGACGACACCATAAATGCCGAGCATAATTTGTAGTGCGAGCATAAAAGCTTTCGCCTATTCCGCGAGTTCGCGCTCGGCAATGGCGGCGAGCAAACCCGCGCCATTGGGGATGATGCGATCGTCAAAATCGTATCGGGAATGGTGCAGCGGACAGCTAGTTTCGGTGCCTTGACCAATCCAGATGTATGCGCCGGGAACCGTTTCGAGGAAGAACGAAAAGTCTTCGCCGCCTGTGTTCGGAAAAATTTCAGTGATCACGTTCTCGTCGCCGAACACGCCTCGTGCCACCTCAGCTGATAACGCGGCTTCACGCGGATGATTGATCGTCGCCGGGTAGCCGTAAATAAAGTTCACGCGCCCGACCGAGCCAAACGCAGCGGCGGTGTTTTCAACAACAAGCTTTAGCTTTTCAATCACCAGCGCTTGCGTTTCTTTTCGGTAGGTGCGCACCGTGCCCACCATACGCACTTCGCGCGGCACGACGTTGTAGGTATTCATCTTGCCCGCTTCGAGCGCACAGACCGAGATCACCACCGAATCGGCCGGATCAACGTTACGTGAAGCAATGGATTGGAGTGCGGTAATTACGTGTGCAGCCGCCAGCACCGGGTCGCAGACGAATTGCGGCATGCCGCCATGCCCGCCCTTGCCTTCAATCGTTATTTCGATACGGTCCGCAGCCGCCATCATCGCGCCGTTGCGCACGGCCATCTTTCCGTACGGCACCCATGGCGCATTGTGCAATGCGTAAAACGCGTCGATAGGAAAGCGCGTGAACAAGCCATCGTCCATCATCGCTTTCGCGCCTGCCATGCCCTCTTCTGCGGGTTGAAACACGGAGTAAACCGTGCCCGCAAAGTTGCGCGTCTTGGCAAGATAGCGCGCCGCGCCGAGGCCCATCGTCGTGTGGCCATCGTGACCGCACGCATGCATATAACCTTGATTTTTCGAGGCGTACGGCAAACGCGTTTCTTCGTTCATCGCCAAACAATCCATGTCGGCCCGCAAGCCCACAGCGCGCTTACCCGGACGATTGCCGCGAATTACGCCAACAACACCGGTGCCGCCGATGCCGGTGTGCACTTCATCTACGCCATACGCTTTCAGCCGTTCGGCCACGATGGCGGCGGTGCGGGTTTCTTTGTACGCGTGTTCCGGGTTGGTGTGAATATCGCGACGAATTTCGGTGAGATCGCCGTGAAATTCGCGGATCGCCTCAGTGACTTTGCTTGGGTTGTACATCTTGAATCTCTTCGGAAAAGTTAGTGACCGCCGGTTGCGCGCTCTTGCCGCAAACGAGGGTCCACCACGTAGTAAAGCAAGTCAACCACCAAATTGATGGTGACAAAAACCAGAGAGATCAAGACGAGATACGCAGCCATCACCGGGATGTCGGCGAACTGCACAGATTGAATAAACAAGAAGCCCATTCCCGGCCACTGAAACACGGTTTCGGTGACGATGGCGAAGGCGATGATTGAACCAATCTGCAACCCCATGATCGTCATCACTGGCACCAACGTGTTTTTTAGCGCGTGGCCAAAGTGAACGGTTTGATTGGTCAGGCCGCGAGCGCGCGCAAACTTGATGTAGTCCGTGCGCAGCACTTCGAGCATTTCACTTCGCACTAAACGCATGATGAGCGTCATTGTGCCGAGCGACAAAGTGATCGATGGCAACACCAAAGAACGCAGTCCGCTTGCAGTGAAAAATCCTGTAGACCACCAACCAAACGTCAGCACATCACCGCGCGAATATGAAGGTAGCCATTGCAACAAAACTGCGAATATCAAAATCAACAAAATGCCAATGAGAAACGTCGGCAAGCTCACACCGATGAGTGAAATGGCCAACAAAAACTGCGAGCGAACGCCTTTTGGACGCAGCGCCGTATAGACGCCCATCAGAACGCCGCCTGCGAGCGCAAACAGGCTCGCGACAAACGCCAATTCCAATGTGGCGGGCAAGCGCTCTTTAATCAGCGTAGACACAGGCCGCGCTTGTCGCAGCGACAACCCAAATTCGCCTTTCGCCGCATTGCCGACGAACACCGCGAATTGGTAGTAAAGCGGTTTGTCCAATCCGAGGCTCGCGCGAAGTTCAATCTTTTGCTCGGGCGTAGCGTCTTGCCCCAACATCATGTTGACTGGGTCGCCAACATATCGAAACAATGAGAACGCGACGGCCGCAACAGCGAGCATGACGAGCGCCGCCTGGAACAATCTTCGAAGTACAAATGCAAGCATTACATCAACGGCTAAGCCGTATCACGTGAAGCTGCAATAGTACCCGTGTTGACGCGAGTCTTACGCGCTAGATTTCGCCCGCGCGGCTTGCGTTGCATAAAGGCAGACGGCAGTCGCAACGGACACATTCAAGCTCTCGACCGCGCCGACCATTGGAATCGCGACCAGCGCATCACAGCGCTCGCGCGTGAGGCGGCGCAGTCCTTTGCCTTCGTTGCCTAACACCCAAGCAAGCGGCCCGGTTAACGTCGTGTTGAACAAAGTCGCGTCGGTCTCCATTTCTGCGCCCAGCACCCAAACACCGGCCTGTTGCAACGTTTCGATGCACTGCACCAAATTGCTCACATGGCAAATCGGTGTTGTCTCCGTCGCGCCGCTGGCTGCTTTGAGCGCCACCGCCGAAAGCGGCGCAGAGCCGTGCTTCGGCAGAATCACTGCGTCCGCACCAAACGCGTCGGCGCTGCGAATGCATGCGCCCAGATTGTGCGGGTCTTGAATTTGATCGAGCAACAAAAATAGTGGCGGCACCGACTTTTTCAGGCTGCGCGCGAGCACTGTATCGAAGTCCGCGCCGGTGGTGCCGTCGGCGGATGTTTCAACGAGCGCGACCACGCCTTGGTGCTCGTCCGATTGCGCGAGCGCAGCGAGGCGGCCCGAATCGACCGCCTGGATTTCGATGTCGAGCGAATCGGCCAACGCTTTAAGTCGCGCCAAGCGCTCGTCCTGCCGCGATGTCGAAACAAAAATCTCGACGACGGTCTCCGGGCGACGCTCTAGTCGGGCGTTGACGGCGTGGAAGCCCATGATGCGTGCGAGCTTCATGGCAGCTGAAAGAATTTTTTAGTCATGGCATAATTATGGGCTACGCAGCAGCAATTGCTTCGTAGTGTTGTTGAAACAGAGGAAAATCTTTCGTTTCAGCGCAAAGTGCCGGTGTAGCTCAGTTGGTAGAGCAGCGCATTCGTAATGCGAAGGTCGGGTGTTCGATTCATCTCACCGGCACCAATTTCGTCTTCGACGAAATTGAGTCAAATCCCAAATTAAACTACTTTTGACTCGCCGCGTTTCTGCCAGCCTTCTGCATGGCTGTGGGTTTCGCCATCATCTCGTAGGGCGGACACTCTCCGCCTCGTGCAATACACATTCTGTAGGCGAACCGGTCGGCACCTCGCGCGGCTTGAGAGCGGCCGGTGCCGGCCGTAAGACTTTCAGGCAACAATCTGTCGCTTGACGGTAGCGGCTTTATCACTCCAAATCCGCCATTTCCACTTCGTGCAATTTCATTCCACAAACGGCCACGTTTCGTTAGACTCTGCGCTTTCCCGGTTCCAACACTTCGCCTACGCATATGCCTTCTCGCGCCTCCACACTCGCTGAATCCGCACAAACGCCCGGTCGCCGCATCAAGGCGAGCGCCAGCGCAGCGGCCTCCGCCAGCGGCGGCGTGCAAAGCTTGACGCGCGGCCTGACGCTGCTCGAAAAGCTGGCAGAGTCGGAAGGTGGCATCACGCTCACCGAGATTTCTAACCGCGTAAACCTCCCGCCATCGACCGCGCATCGGTTGCTCAATACGCTCGCAGACATGGGCTTTGTGACGCAAGCCAAGGACTCTGGTCTTTGGTACGTGGGCTTGAAAACCTATCGCGTGGGCTGCGCGTTCGTGTCGAACCGTGACTTCGTTGGCGAAAGCCATGCATATTTGCGCAAGCTCATGGAGGCTTCGGGCGAAACCTCGAACCTCTCCATCCTCGACGGCACCCACGCATGCTTCATCGCGCAAGTGCAATGTCACGAAGTCATGCGCATGCTGGTGCGCCTAGGCTCGCGCATTCCCGCGCACGCGAGCGGCTCCGGCAAAGCCATGCTCTCGGCGTTGCCGGAAGACGAACTTGCCATCGTATTGCGCAATTCGAACCTCGTGCAGCTGACCTCGAAAACGATCACCGATCCGGACAAACTGCGCGCGCAGTTCGCCGCGATTCGCGCGCGCGGCTACAGCTACGATGACGAAGAAAACGCGATGGGGCTGCGTTGCGTCGCAGCGCCGATTTACGACGAATTCGCCGAGCCCATCGGCGCGATTTCGCTCGCGGGCCCCATCGCACGGTTAACCGATGAGCGCATCCTGAAACTCGGTCCGCTCGTCGCACACACGGGCCGCGAGATCACTGAAAAACTGGGCGGTGTGGTTCCGGTTTCGGTCTAACGCTTCGGCCGCAGGTGGCTCCGTGAAACTGATTCTGCTGCCCGGCATGGATGGCACGGGACAGTTGTATGAATGATCGCTAGCGGCGTTGAAACCACTTAGATAAAGCCCGAACAGCTTTAGTGCTCTAACGACCGTCAAGCGGTCGTTTCAGGAATTTTTAGGTACTTATCAATATTAAGACAAAACCACGTTAAACGACCGCCGGGCGGTCGTTAGCGCCAAAAAGTTGTATCAACGATTTAGATCCAATGTAAACGTCACTCCAGCACGCTAGCCACCTGCTCCCACGGTTTTCGCGAAATGTTCGGCACGGTTGCGCCGTCGGCGGGGTAGCCGACGACGAGGATCAAGTACGGCGTTTCGTGCTCGGGCCGCTGCAGGATTTGATTCAGGAACTTCATCGGCGCGGGCGTGTGTGTGAGGGCGACGAGCCCCGCATGATGCACGGCGGTGATCAGCATGCCCATCGCGATGCCGACGCTCTCCGGCGTGTAGTAATGCTTGACGCGCTCGCCGTCCGCGTCAATGCCGTACCGCTGACCGAACACCACGATAAGCCACGGCGCGGTTTCGAGAAACGGCTTGTGTTGGTCGGTGCCCAGATGCGAGAGCGCGTCGAGCCACTCGTCCCCCGCGCGACGGTTCACGTAGAACTCGTGCTCTTCGGCCTCGGCGGCAACGCGAATCTCATGCTTGATCGCAGGGTTCGATACCGCCACAAAATGCCACGGCTGTTGGTTCGCGCCCGACGGCGCGGTGCACGCGGCGCGAATGAAATTTTCAATGATGTCCCGAGGCACCGGCCGGTCCGAAAAGTCCCGCACGGTACGACGCAATTGCATACGCCCCGCAAATTTGATCGCTCGCGCTTGCATCTCTTCGACGGGGCGTTCGGTGAAGTTTGGCAGCGGGATTTGGGTGTTGGTGTTCATGTGGGTTGAGTGTGGTTTGCGCCGTACAGGACACGTGCATTTGTAACGCAATTCGAATACCGCCGTAGATACCGTCTTGAAAGTCAACAGCTAGATCACGAGAGTGATCGGGCTGTGAGTGGACAAGTTCGAAATGGGCTGAAGGTTCAAACGTGTTTC
>JBEBJR010000006.1:0-185608 GCA_040079845.1 Casimicrobium sp.
GCTCGAAAACCCACAGCTCTGGACCGAAGCGTTCAAAGACGAAATCACCGCCCTCATCAAGCGCGGCGTAGAACTCGAATACGCCTACGCCGAAGACACGATGCCACGCGGCGTACTCGGCCTCAACGCCACGCAATTCAAAGAATACCTACGCTTCATCGCCAATCGTCGCTGCCAACAAATCGGCCTCGATCAGCTCTTCGACAAAGCCGAGAACCCCTTCCCATGGATGTCGGAAGTGATGGATCTCAAGAAAGAGAAAAATTTCTTTGAAACCAGAGTCACGGAGTATCAAAGCGGCGGCGCTTTGAGTTGGGAGTAGTCGCGGACTGTGTCAAATAACACTAAGATCTGAACTAGTAACGCTAAGGTCTGAACTCGTAACACTAAGCTCTGAACTGAGCTTTACGACTGTTCAAGCGTTGAACGACGCGCACCACACAGCGTCCAAAGATCCAAAAGGCTACGGCGGAATAAGCAGCCCAAGGAGTACACAACATCGAAAGTTAAGCCGACCTACAGGGTCGGCTTTTTTTTTGGATACGCAAAACGCCTCCGAAGCCTTATCGCGCGAAAACCGCCGGGTTCCGCCTGATTCTCGCCATATGTAGGCGTTTTGAAGCAGTTTGCCCTCCCAAATTTATGCGAAAAACGCGAGTCGAATTCGACTCTGCGGGCAACGAGGGTTCGTTAGAGCAGTGCGAACCATGGATCCGTTTGAAATTCTTTTAACAGTCACGCGCTCGCAGCAGCACCACGCATGCACTCTCCGAAAGTGCCGCCCGATAGATTGGGACTGAGTCGAATTCGACTCGCACACGTGACTCATGTCCCGCGTCGCTGGTTGAGTTGCGTTGCCAGCGTATTCCGGCCTAAACCGGCAAAGTAGAAGCCGTTCTTGGGGAAACAGAAAGTATCCCTCTTTCGGATTGCAGTCGCTCGCGACCTAGGGGTTTTGCCCAGAACAATCAACGCATGTCTGAACACAACTCTCCTCCCGTCGCGCTCACTGCGCGGCAAATCGAAGCAGCGAAGAGTGAGTACGATGGCCGCGTCGGTACCGCCGTAGTCATGCGCCGGTCGATGCAGCTTTGGGCCGTCAGCTCGACGCTCGTTAGTGTCCTACTTGCGATCAGCCTGTGGGTGATGATGCCGCTCAAAACCGTGCAGCCGTATGTAGTCGAGGTCAATAAGACCACAGGGGACGCGCGGATCGTCGGCGAGGGCTTGAACTCCAAGGCATATCAACCGGACGACGTCGTGAAGACAGCTTGGTTGGCACGGTTCGTCACGAACGGAGTAGGCATTGAGCCAAGCCGTGATCTCACGGAAGATCGAATTCGACAAGCTGGATTGGTGGCGCGAGGGAAAGCCGCGGAGCAATTCAATCAGTACCTTGTCAAAACTGCGCCCATAAAGACGATTGTCGAAGATCCGAACTTCTCACGTCGAGTGACTGTGCGGAATGTGACGTTTGTGCGCAACACCAACACCGCGGCGATTCAATTCCGCGTCGAAGATCAAACCTTGGGGCGGCCCGCTGTGACGCGCGCTTACATCATGAAGGCGGACTACGCCTTCGACCCTCCCAAGAACATCACAGAAATTCAACAAAACCCTCTGGGCATGTTTGTCATCGATTTCGTTATCAACGAGGACGTCCGCTAATGCGTCAAATGCTATTCACACTTCTGGTTGGGTTGACGGTCGGACTATTCAGTAGTCCAGATCGCGCGCGCGCGGAAAGCCCTCCGCTGCCTATGCCAGGTGACAACCGGCTCGTAAAGTTCGTTTACAACCCGAACGAGACATACACGGTTCTAACTCGCCCTGAGTCAGCAACTCACCTTGAGATGGCGCCCGACGAGGATTTAGATTTCGTCGTCCTTGGCGATACTTTCCAGTGGGTTGTGTCGAAGACTCCCAAACACTTCTTCATCAAACCGATCAAACCTGACATCTTTACGTCGGCCACGATTGTCACGACCAAGCGGACTTATCAACTTACCTTCCGAGCTTCAGCGCAAAACGGCAAGTGGATGCAGCACGTCGGGTTTCATTACCCAGAAATGGAGATGTTGCAGAGAGTGAAGTCTGAGGCGGTGGCGCAGCGAGCGGCAACCGAAGCGCAGATAGAGTCGAACGCGACCGTGGCTTCCGGACTCACAATCGACAAGATGAAATTTGACTATGTCGTTGAGGGCGCAGCAAATATTCGCCCGGTCACAGTTTTCGACGATGGTAGGTTCACGTACATCCGCTTCCAACCCAATGCCCAAGAATTGCCGGCGCTCTTTATGAAAGAGGCAGACGGATCGCTTTCGCTTGTCAACTATCAGGCAAAAGGCGATCTCATGGTTGTTCAGCGTCTCGTATCTCGTTTTCTGCTCAAACTAGGAAAAGATGAAGTCACGATAACCAAGGCGGACGCGGTACCTGCGGCCGGCGGCCTCTTCAACTGGTTAAAGCGGTAGGCTAAGCGTGGCGACTGAAAACCTCGGAACCGGCGGATCGGGCACGTCAAGTGGAACCATGCCGCCGATCGGCGGTTCACCTGCAGCGGAGCCGAAACGGGCTGTTCGGAAGAACATGTTGTTGGTCATCGTCATAGTGCTCAGTGTCGTCCTCATCGGCGCAAAGTTCTTCGACGACATGCGTAAGGGTACATTCACGGCCGACGCGAAGCAGCAGGCTCCCCGGCGACCTGGGGAGGCCGCTGAGGCTCCCGCGATCAATGCCGCGATGCGTTCGGGCGTGAGCACGGCACAGAAGGCCGAGGAGCTAACGCCGGAACAGATCGCTGCTGCTGTAAATGCATCTCCGGGTCTCACCGCCGCGCAAGCGGTGGCATCGGTCAAGCAAAACTCCAACGGAACTGCTGGAACCCAACCTGCAACGCTCGCAGCGGCGCGCCAAGGTGTTGCGCTACCGTCCGACACGACAACATCCCGCGTCATAGATGAGAACGCCAATACACCTGACAGCTTGACAACGAACCGTGGAACGAATCCCGGTGCCAACAAGCAAGCCTTGACGAGACCAGCCGCTGGGGCACGCGACGCAAGCGCTCAGGCGTCTGAGACCGACGCGAAGCTCCGCGAGGCGACTCTCAAACGAGAGCAGGAAATGTTTTCTGTTCGTTCGTCGCCGCTGATGGCGGGTGGCGGAGGTGGTGTTGCTGCGAGTGCTCCACGCGGAGGCACTATAAACGTGGCAACCGATGGTTCTGCCCCAGCAGCTGATGCCGTCAGTGATTACCTCAAAGCGTTGACGCAGGCCGGGGTGCTTGGAGATAAGGGCCAAGGCGCGGGGGCAAACGCACTGGCCACGGCGAACGCCCTCACGAACCAGAATTTGGGTGCAAACGTGCAGAGCGCGTGGTTAGCGCAGCAAAAGTCAGGCAAGGTACCCGATGCGGTTTTCTCCGCCCCGGCCATTCCTGGTGCCGTGCTCCTACCAGGCAATGTGATCCGGTTGGTAACCCGCACAACGATCCGTAGCGACCTCGAGGGCGAAGTGCTCGCGCAAGTTACCGAGGATGTTTACGACAGCACTACGTCACGCGTCATCGTTATTCCGAAGGGAGCCAAGGTCAGCGGCACCGCCTCAAGTGACTTGAAGCCGGGGCAGGAGCGCGCCTTGGTCGCGTTCCACACGCTCTTTTTTCCTGACGGGCGTAGTTTCGATTTGCGCGGGCACACGGGATCTGACGCAAGCGGTGCCGCAGGGCTGGATGCGGATGTTGATCGCCACTTGTTTCGCAAATACGGCTCAGGTCTCTTGCTTGCGGGCCTCGCGTACGCAGTCGACCGTCGCAATCCGAGCAACCAAACGATCGTACTGAACGGCGTAGCTAGCCAGCAGAAGCAAACGCTGTCCGACTACGCCGGCCAAACCCTGGCCGATACGACAAAGAATTACATCGAACAACAGCGCCAAATACCGGACATTTTGACGGTTCCGGCAGGCCAAATTTGCACGATCATAGTGAAAACGCCGCTGGTGTTGGTGCCCTCCAAATTTAACTTTCCACGCGCAAAATGAAAAATTGGCTCACGCTCATCCTCGCCGCGGCTTTCGCGCCTTTTGGCTCCATGGCCAGTGGGCTACCAGGATTTGACTTCGCCTACGAAATCGGCGGCGATCGCAAGGTCGCGCCTATACAGGTCTTTGATGATGGCCACCATACCTACCTGCAGTGGCCAACTGCTTTCGTGCTGCCTTCAGTCACCGTAACGCTCAATGGCAAGAGAGTCTCTCCGATTGCGGGTTCGTCCCCGTACTTCGTCGTAGCTGGTGTCGGTAGCCAGTTGGAGATTCGTGGTGGTGCAATCGTTGCGCGAGTCACTTACGTTGGTGAACGTGGTAAGGCACCCATGCAAGTTGCGCAAGCGGCCGCCCCAGTATTCGAACGAGAAAAGGCATCGCTCGCGGCAGCATCCAAGGCGCGGGAAATCACACAGTGGACGGTGGAAAAAACGGACAAATCGATTGATGGCGCAGTGAGTCGCTGGGCGAAAACCGCTGGCTATTCCCTTACTTGGAAGGTTGCTGATGAGATGTTGATCGATCGTGGCGGCATCTACCGAGGTTCGCTAAATGAAGCGCTGTCGCAGTTGGCGCGTGAGATCGGGTTGTCGGTCTCGATTGAAGGTACTGCCATCACCGTATCGGAGTCAAACCCTTGAAAGCACTTCTCCCTGCCGTTCTGGCCGCAGCCATTGCCGCTGTTCTCGGCGGATGCGCAACTCACACAAACCGCGTTGATGCAGAGGTGGAGTACGCCAACGCGCGCGCAAAGTTTGCGCAACCCAAAACACCAGCGGGCGGACCCGCCACGCAATCTAGCGAACGGGCGATAGTGCGACGCATCAAGGCGCCACCATCTCTACCGCCGGAATTCGATGAGCAAGTCACCCTAAGTCGGGGCGAAATTCCATCGCTGGACGACCTGTCGCGGAGATTGACTCGACTGTCCGGTTTCCCTGTTCGACTCACGAGGGAGGTAGAGGACTACGTCGCTTCGCGCAATAGCAAGTCCGCTTCCGCGCAAGTCGCGAGACCCCCGGTGATCAACCCAAATACGAATGCAGTGGTCATCAATGATGAGCAGAGCATGTTCGGCATGGTTTACACGGGCAGCAAAAAGGGCCTGTTCGACGCCGTCGCTGCTCGCCTCGGGTGCTACTGGCGCTGGGATAAAGGCGCCGTGCAACTGTACTTGACAGACACGCGCGCGTTCTACATACCAGCGCTGCCCTCAAGCACCACAAGCAAGGAGTCTTCGAAAGCGGCCGAGAACGGCACCGCTAACGCTTCTGGTGTGCGGTCCGACGTAGAAGTCACGGCAAACCAGAATTTTTGGGTAGAGCTCGAACGAACAGTGCGTTCGATGCTCTCCGGTGCGGGCAAAGTAGTTATCGCTCCTGCTGCTGGCTCCGTTATTGTGACGGACACTCCAGACACACTCGAGCGGGTTGCGCGTTTGCTCGATGAGCAAAAAAAGTTCCTCAGCCGGCAAGTAGCTATGGACGTCCAAGTCTTTAACTTGACCCTCGACGACGAGCAGTCATTCGGTGTGGACGTCAATTTGATGACGCAAGCGCTCAACCGCTACGGAATAACGCTGGCCTCCAACGCTGGCACGGCGAACGGCAACATGACCGGAAGCTCAGCGTTTTCGTTTTCCATCCTCGAAACGGCAACAGGCTCCATGGCCCGGTGGGCAGGATCGTCAGTCGTGCTCAACGCGCTGAAAGGGCAGGGAACAATCGCAAATCTGCGCAATGCAAATTTGGTAAGTCTTAATAACCATTCTGTCCCGTTGCGCATCGGAAAAACAACCACGTATCTCGCGCAGAGTTCCACGGCAACGACTGCCAACGTTGGCTCGTCGACCTCACTGCAGCCCGGATCAATCAGCGAGGGCTACGCTTTGAATCTGTTGCCAACGATTATGGACGACGACGCGATTATGTTGCAGTTGAGTATGAACATAACGCAGCTGACCCGGCTACGCTCGATCAGCGCTGGAACCACAATGATCGAGGCACCGGAGACCGACGAGGCCAACACGATTCAACGCGCAATGATCCGGAGCGGAGAAACACTAATGCTTGCGGGCTTTGAGCAGGATCACAAGGCTGTCTCGGACACAACGGGGATTTTTAGCGTTGGAACGAAGCGCGCGCGTGGCCGCACTTTGTTGGTGGTGCTTGTGACCCCAACGGTGAGCTCCTTGGCAAACAAGTAGGCACCATGGCAGACGTTATTTTTTTGACGCCGAAGGCGTTCCTGTTTCAAGGCTTGACCTTCGTGGCAGGTCTGGAATGGTTGACAGAGTCCGGCCTAAACAGGAAGGGTGCGGAAGCCAGAGCACGATCGTTTGGCAATAGTGCCGCCGACAACACCTACACCACACGCGCAATAGATAAACGCGCGTACCAGTTTGGGACGATGGCTTCCGTTGAGGCGACGCGCAAGTCAAACGTTTACAGCTTCGCTAGCTTCCTCGCGGCGGCGGCCACTGCGCGCAAGTTGGCTGTGACCTGGGCGGGCGTTTTTCAGTTGGACGACACACATTGGCATTTCGTGTCACTGCGTGACGGCGCGATCCTGCCATACGGCGATAAGATCGTTCTATCGAAAGAGGAGGCACTGCAATGTCTGGCATTGGCTCGCGAGTCGGGTGTTGAAACAATCGTTGCTCCCGCCGACTTTGAAGTGGAGAGCGCTCTGCGCCTTTCGCTTGCGGAATTTCTGTCGTCAATCAAACTGCGTGGTCGTCCGGAATTTCTGGTGTTTCGCCCAGGCGACAAAGCTGTTAAGGGCACAAGAGTCATCGTCATTCCACTGCTGATTCTTGTCGCGCTGGCAGTCGGGGGCGGAGGCTGGTGGTACTGGGAGGAAGAGCAGGCAAAAGCTGCTGCACGCGCCGCAGAGTTGCGAGCTCGAGCCGAGGCCGCCAAGCGGCCTGCGCTGCGACAGATTATTCCGGACCCAGCATGGCTGAAACGGCCAGCTGCGCGCGACGTGTTGAGCTCGTGTTGGAACATCTCCCAACGCGGCACGAAAACCCCAGCGGGTTGGGCTCATGCCAAGACTGAGTGTTCGGAAACATCGGTAGTGGAATTCTTTGACCGACGGCAAGGGGCGGGAACTGTCGCGGCTTTGCGGGCCGAGTTGCCAGATGTGACCATCGGCGAGAGCGGGGCGTCCGCGACCGTTTCAAAGGCGTTGAGTTTGGCTGACGCGCCAGACGAGGAATTGCTCCCGCTCGAACGTGCAAGGCAAGAATTCCTGGCGCTTGCGCAGGCTGCCTATTTGAGCCCAGCGTTAACTGCAAGCCAGAGCCCACAGCTGCCGCCACCGAAACAGGGGCAACAGTTTGTCGCCCCAACGTGGCGGTTGCGCAACTTCACGCTTGACGGTTCGCTCTCCGACATGAAGGCTTTGGCAGCTCCCCTTGGCCTGCCAGGTTTGCGCGTCTCAAAGATCTCATTTGTTGGCACTCGCGCCAAAGTCGAAGGAACTCTATATGGAAACTAAATTTGCACCTGTGCCGTTCACGGCAGCGGCAGTGGTACTCGGCATGGCGTTTTCAACGAGCGCTCAACCCAGGCTGGCAGATCTCGCAAATGGGAGTGCAGGCAAAGTAGACACTTTCGTGCAGGCAGCATCCGCTGGCGCGCCAACGGCCGCTAAGGCACAGACAGCAGCGCCGGCAAGTCTTGCGACAACGCAGTCGGCGACTCCTGCTGTCCCAAAACCGCGCGCGGTACGTCGTCCCGCAGCACAGACAAACGCAAATCGCGATGAGAGTGACGGGCCTGTCGTGACAGCGAAACCGAGCGCCCTAACGCGACAACAGGAAAGCATTGATCGCCTTCGCAAGGAAGATGAAAGCGAGGGATTGCAGCTCTCGATCGCTGAAAAGGTGCGTCGCAAGAAGGCGCTTAGGGGCGAAGACGACACGCCAGCACGCGTGCCTTTCAAGGTAATTGGCATCGAGGGGCGTGCGATTGATATGGTCGCAACGTTGCGCTACGCCAACGGCGAAGAGATCGAAGTACGTGCCGGCGACCGCCTGCAAGATGGTCGCCCCGTAGCCGCCGTCAAATCCACCGGTGTGTCGCTGGGCACAGGTGCACGCGCGCAGCACTATCCAGTGACGTTGACCAGTGGACGCGCTTCGCCAGCGGCTACTCCGCAGTCACTCCCGCAGGAACGAATCTTGGTGCCCATGAATACACCGATTCCGGCACCAGCTGCCCCTGCCACTACACAACGCTAAACGGATCGTTCACTTGGATCAAGGAACTCACAGTAGCCACGTAACGCACACCGATGCACGCGAATTGCTCGGACAGGGCAAGGTGATAGCGGGCACGGACGCTCCAAAAGGCGAACTGCGCAAAAAAATCGTTCTGTGTGACGACGGACGCTGTTTTGTCGCCGCGTCGCATCAGAACGACGCGGATGTACAGTCCTTCCTCGCGGTGCGCCGACGGCTGGGCAATCTAGCGAAAGTAATCCTCGTTCCTTACTCGACGATCGGTAGCTTACAGTCCCTGACCGATGCCAACGCAGGCGTCGGTCATGGGCACAATCAGCAAGCTACCAAACTTCGCGAGATACTGATGGCGGCGGCGGCGCGTAGCGCGAGCGACATCCACTGGGTGTGTGAAGGTCGAAGCGTACGCATTCGCTTTCGCGTTGACTCTCTCTTAGAAAACTACGCTGAACACGATGCCGATTACGTAGTCGACCTGTTGCGTAGCGCCTACAACGCTCACGGCTCGGAAGGTGACAATTCGACCGAGCTTCAACTGTCTGTCGACCAAGACGGGCGCATTACGTCGCGTCAACTTCTACCGGCGGAAGTCTCCTCAGTACGGATCTCGTCAGGACCCATGGCTGGCGGGTGGGAGCAAGTATGGCGGTTGACTTATACGAAGACCGTAGCACATGGGACCCTCGAAGAGCTGGGTTATACGCCACGCCAAGCAGAGACTATCGAGGCGGCCACTCGCAATCCTCACGGCATGTTTATTTTCGGCGGTCCAACCGGCTCCGGCAAGAGCACAACCATGCAGGTCGTTCTTACTCGTTTGGCGGCTGCGGCGCACGGCAAGATCAATGTTTACACCATTGAAGAGCCTGTGGAAATGCCCATTGCTGGCGCAAGACAACACAGCACCGCAACTACAACCGAAACCGACGATGATCGCCTGGCTGCCTATGTCGCTGCGAATCGCTGCGCGCTCCGAAGGGACCCGGACATTCTTATGTATGGCGAGATTCGTGATGCTGAGA
This sequence comes from Casimicrobium sp., assembly GCA_040079845.1. Taxonomy (GTDB): domain Bacteria; phylum Pseudomonadota; class Gammaproteobacteria; order Burkholderiales; family Casimicrobiaceae; genus Casimicrobium. The sequence continues at coordinate 9,316 of JBEBJR010000006.1, forward strand.
CAGCAAGTCTCGCAGTCAACGTTGCGCTTCGCGGTCGCCGTGTCTTTACGTCTCTGCACGGCAACACTGCCATTGACCTTCCGATCCGGTTGATCCACGAGGGTGTAAACACGATGCTGGTCACCGATCACACCGTGTTCCTCATCTTCGCATCCCAGAGCTTGGTGCCCCGGCTTTGTAAACACTGCGCGCTCACGGCCGAACAGGTGCGCAACAGCGGACACCACGAACACAGGGCCACGGATATCGAACGCATCCTCACAAGCTTCCCGGAACAAGGCGCGATACGCTTCGTTGGTCGCGGCTGCGACAAGTGCAACAACCGAGGCACCACCGGGCGAGAGTTGGTCGCTGAAGTCATGCGTACAAACCAATCAATTCTTGCAGCGATCGCGCGCGGCGACAAAGCCTCTGCAGTCAGCGCATGGCTGGCCGATGGGAATCAAACGAAACGCATGGTTGCATACTCAAAGGCCAAGCGCGGACTGATTGATCCATTAGTCGCCGAAATCCATGTTGGTGAACTCGCTGTCCTCGACAAACGCGGTTCACCAACCTCTTTGCGAAAAGTCCTGTGCTACGGATATCACGTAGAGGAACTGACGCCGTCGGCCTCGATTGAAGGAAGCCCTCATGAACGTCATTGATCGCTGGATTGCTAAAGCATCCTTCGGTGCTCAAACGCGGCTTGAGGTGTACGAGAAATTGCGGGCAGCTGCGGCCGATGGCATTTCACTGAAGCACGCTGTGGACGACCTCCAAGAAATTTACGCGAGACATCGAAAGACGCGACCACTGGCCGGCATGTTCGAGGAGTGGTCCGACAACATTGCAGCGGGTAAGGCATTTCACAACGCTGTTGGGGACTGGTTGCCGCAGCACGAACGCATGGTCCTCGCCAGCTCTGCCAATCGTCAGTCGCTGGTCGCGGCTCTTGATGCCATCACAACGCAAGTCGGTGCTGCGAAGGAAATGCAGTCGGCAATCTACGGGGCTATGGTTACCCCGTTGGTGTATCTCATCATCATTACCGGAATCATGATTGCAGTCGCTACCCGTTTGCTACCGGAGCTGCTTCAGACCATGGAACGAAATGTTGCCTTGGAAAACGCGTGGCTGTTCATCACTACCGCCGAATTCATAGCCGCTGCACCATGGGCGCTACCGGTGTTAGTAGCTCTCTGCGTGCTAACGCTGGTCGCGCTCCTACCCTTTGAATTCCCGTTGCGCAGGTACCTCGATAAGTGGGTGCCTTTCAATTTCTACGTCCTCCTACAGGGGTCTGCGTTTCTGATGGCAATCGCTGGACTGACCCGCGTGGGAACACCCCAATTTGTAGCTGTGCAACTCGTGCATGACAGCGGCCGACCATGGCTGCGCGCGAGACTGGGTCCTGCAATTGACGCAATGCAAGCAGGAAAGCAACTTGGTGCCTCCTTAGATGCAACAGGATACGAGTTTCCGACACAGAAGATCATCGACGATATCGCGTTCTACGAGAAGCGTTCGAAGTCGGACATCGCCATCGAGCGAGCCGCCACACGCTGGCTAGTAGAAGGCAAGCGCAAGGCGAATGCTCTTGCTGTGACCAGCAACTTCGTTGGCATGGTCGTGATGGCTGGAGTGTTGCTCTGGATCACGGCCAATATCGCCTTTTTGATGGGCAAGACGTCCTTCCTCTCCGGGCTCTAAGTGCAGCAAAACCAAGGCGGTGCGAACCCAGCTTTGGGGCCGCGAATGATCAACAGCGTTGGGATTGCGATTGTCGGCGCGCTATCTGGTTTCCTTGTGGCGAGACACCATGAAATGGGATACCTGGTTATCGCATTTGCGTTAGCGGTCGGTCAGGCCGCTAGCCGTCCACAAATATTCGTGGCCACGTGGGCGTATCTCGCGGGAGCAAGCTGGTCTTTGCCGATTGCATTCTTGAATTTCTTCCCAGATTCTTCGCCACTTTTTGCGTGGATCGTTTGGTTAGCGTACGGCATCCCTGGAGCATTGACGTTCGCGTACGGTATGGCAGCATCACCGAACGCTCCCGCTGGCATGATCGCTCGAGGCGTCGCAGTGCTGTGTGTTGCGGCAATCCCGCCGATTGGCGGCACATTTGCAGCTCATCCGTGGTTTGCCGCCGGCGATCTCTTTCCTGGAACAGGGCTGACTGGATTGCTCGCGACGTCCCTGTTGTTCGCGGCTTTTGCCGCTTCGGGGCTCGAGGTCATCTGGACCAAATCAGAGGGCAAACTACGGTGCTTTGCCGTTGGAGCCGGTCTACTCATCGTCGCCGCTGCTGTGCGCCTGCAGGCCGAGACCATTGGCACCGTTCCGCGCGCCCCAGAGGTAGTGGCGATCGACACGTATTTCGGTAAGCCGCCAGAGAATGCGTTCGCTGAATACGCGCTGCTCGCACCGATTGCTGCAGATATCCGCAAGTCCGCGCGTCCCACGACTAACGGGGAGCCGCTGGTGGTCGTTCTCCCCGAAGCCACGTCGCAACCTACGAGTCCGGCACGGCTCAGATGGTGGAGAAACGAGTTGCGCGAGTACTTCGCCGGCGGCGGCGTGCTCGTTCTTGGTGAAGCGAGTGTTAGCGAGGGCAAATCGTTCGCAGTAATTAGCAACACCACGTACGACTGGGCAGCGGCGCGGCAGTCAACCCCGATCGCGGAGTGGCGGCCAGGAAGAGCGAACGGGCATCAAGCATTTGGTTGGTGGCGCTCCGGACTGCGCACGGTCGCTGGCGATATCGACATCATCCAGTGTTACGAGGCCTTGGTTCCGTGGACGCTGCTCGTGAGCGCGTGGACACGACCAAGCATCGTTGTTTTGCAGTCTAATCAGTGGTGGGCTGGCACAAGCGACGGTTCGCGCGTTTTGGCGGAGCACTTCCTAGCACGTGCGAAGCTGTTGGGTGTTAGCTCTGCCGCCTCCATCAATCACCCGGCGCACTAGTTGCGATCGCAACCTTTGCAAACCGTCGGTTGGAGATCACTGCCCTGGCGTGCGGCGTGGGCGTCCGGCGTTCAGGCGGTCCTTGCAGAGTGGACATCTGTAGGTTGCGGGGCGCTCCGTATTGGAAAGTAGCATCGGCGCGTGGCACCCACCGCAGGAACCCATGCGAATTTCAGCATTCGCAGTGAGCAGGTACGTGCGGGCAAACTGAACAGCGCGATCCAAAGGCAGGCGCGGTGCCGCCGGATGATCCCGTGCGTCGCCACCCAGTCCGATCGGCATACCAGCGGCAGCAAGAATGTCGCCCTGCGGGGAAACGCTCGCGACTACCCGCGCGTAGCATTCCCACGCTGTGATAATCCGAAACCCAATGTGGTGCTCCTTGTTGGTTTCACCGAAGTACTTTGCGAACAAAGACGTGTGCAGACGCATGTGAGATTGCATCTGGAATTTTGCGTTCCGCGGTTGTTGGCCCGAGACGCGCGTGACGCCGAGAGCGCTTGCGATTTTCGAGCATTGGTTGTCCGTGAGCCGATCAGCAAAAAGGTCCGCAATGGTCGCGTAGCGCGCGCCCAGACGAAGTCCACGCGCGGCCATCTGTTCGTATTCTTGGCGCGTCGCGCGCGCGGGAGTGTGCGGTGGCAGTGACATGTCCATCTTATTTCCTTGATCCGGGAAGAACTAGCTAAGGCTTAAGGGATTACTGAGGTTTGCTGGAAGGTGCTGCACCAGCGCGTTGTAGGCGCGCGCATGTTGGCCTCCATCCGCAAGCGCAGTGAGCTGCGCAGCGGAAGCGGCGCGAAGTGAAACAAGGACACTTGGAAAGCGAGAAACTTCGCGTGCGCGAAAGACGGTCATTTGGCGAAGTGCGGCGAACAAATCCGCTGGAAGAGCCAACATTAACTGTCCAGGTAATCCTGCACGTACGGCGGCATGGGCGAGTGCGAAGTAGGCCTCGTTGAGCGCGAAAACTTCGTTGTCATACGCTCCACGCACCGACACGTTCAGAAGACGCGACGCATTGGAGACACGCAAGCCCAGCAGGAGCTGACCGCACTTGGCGGCACTGTGTAACGTTTCCAACGAAGAATCGACTATCCACTGAACTACATCATCAGGCAGCACGCCGTAGGCCGGCAATGCCTCGCCCACTTGACGAGCAGGCGGGTTGCTACGCACGATCCGTCGAACAGTTTCCAAGTATTGGTAGTTAACCCGTTCGGCTTTTGCGCCTAAATCTGCGCCGTTAAATATCGCCGGGTTGTCTGAAGCGATCATCATTTCGCCACCACAAGCGAGAGCAGATCGACTGCGTGGCGATTAGCCTTTCGCAGCGCACCCGTGAGTTCGACCAGTTGGTCGGCGGTGAAGGGCTCGATCGCATCCTCCAAATCGGTTCGGGGCACCGCGGCAACGAACACGCGGGCCGCTTCGGCGAATTCGTGGATGGTGGCGACGTCAGTCTGCTGTTTACGCATCGCCAATTTGAGTAAGTCCAACTTCTTTTCGCTGGCCGAAATCTCATCGCGAATGCTTTGCAGGCGCTTTGCATCCTCCGAACTCAAAGCCTTGTTCTTTTCCGTCCGTGCGTTGGCCGTACGGATGACTTCCGCTGCTCGTGACTCCGCTTCGGCCAGATCCGCGCGGAGCGCGTCATTGTCCCCGCTCATTTCTTTAAGCGACAATTCGGTGGCCGCCAATTTGCTACGTGCGGCGTCAACTTCTTCCAACGCAGTCGCCAATTTCGCTTCTGCCGCGCGTGCCGCGTTGACCGCATCCAGAGCCTCGCCTGCAATCTCGGTAATGAGGCCCCCTGCCGGCTTCTCGCTCGCGCGAACTTCGGCGGCGACGCGACGGATCAGCTTGGCTGTCGCTGTGCCCCCCTCACGATTAACGACGTCCAACGCTTGTTGCAGTGTCCCTTCGGGTGCCCACAGTATTTCCGTAATTGCATTCGCAGCCAACGTACCGAGAAAGTCTTGTTGGTCTTGATTTGCCTTTTCATACGTGCGCAGCGCGAACAGCAATCGGTAGGCATAGGTTGGCTTGATGCCAGCGAGCTCGAAGAAGGCCAGTTTGACCATTCCGATTTGCGCAGCTGCTAGGAGGCCTGCACGCAAGAAGCGCGCGGCATCAAGCATGCTGTTAAGGGCATTCTTGCTTGAGCTCCGATAGCCAATGACGGCCTCGGAAACTTGTCGCTGCCAGTATTCAGTTGGCGCGTTCACTGAGGCGACAGGAACGAGTTCCGTGTTCCAGTTGTCGAGCAACAGATCGAATTGTTCCAAACCTCCAGGCAGCGCCACTTTGGTTGACGCGACGTTTGCCCCAGACGCCACTGCCTTTGCTGTACTCACGTTAATACCTCCAAGAAATTGACCATGAATCGATGCAATCAGCGTAAAGCGCTTTCTTGCTTCGTCAACCTCAATTTTTTGTTAGTCCATCCCATGTGCGAAAAAAAAAGGTGGCAAAAAAACCCCGTCTTTCGTCGGAATGGAATTCAGTGCGCGCGTTCAGCATCAAGGGAGTTCAACCCCGTTATCTCTGATTGACCACCACTTGTGATATTCCCTACATCTGCGAATGCCGAGCCTCTGCGCCCTGTCCAACACTTATTGGAGGCGCTGTTGGCCAACGCTCCAACGATTGACAGTAAACCGGTAATCGCGGCTACTGCGCAGCACGTCGCGACCTATCTTGGGAACGCGCCGGCATCAGCCGCGTACTACGCGCACGAGAGCGGCGCGTTGACTTACGCGCTCATCAGTGCGCGCCATGCTGTGTCATTCGGCAGCGCTGCGGTGTTCTTGCAAAACACAACGGAGCGTCGCGTGGAAGTACAACCGCAATACCAAGTCGCTGCCATCCTCGCCTGTCTCGCCGGAGTGCTTGCGTTGCCCTCAAAGGAGCTGCGCATCACCGTTTCTGGTGGGCAGGGCGAATGGGATCCACTCCGGGGGTCACTCACCGATTACCTCCGGGGTCATTCGGCATACGAAGTTGCTTGGCGTGAGAAGACGACACGCGTGCCCAACGCGCTTCATGCTGCGTGGATCGCTGCCGTCATACTGGGGCCTTGTTGGAGTAGCGCCATCCCAGATGTGCAGGTGTTTCGCGAACTCGTTGCATCGTTGTTACCTGACACGCAGCCGAGCGCAGGAGAAGCGATCTTGACCTCGATAGTGCGACGCGCGCACTTGAAGGCCATCGCCGATCTACGCCAACATCACTCGCAGAACTTCATTGCGCCGTCTCCACCCCACCAGGTGAGTGTCCCAGTCACGCTTGACCCCGCTGGACCAGGCGTGTCCACCAGCGCAGCGGTTGCGACGCCAGCGACGATAGCTGCTGCTGCACCTGAGCCGCAAACTGAGGTCGCTGCTACGCAAGCGAACCCGTCAAACCCGATGCCGGCGACACCCGCCCGGGTCCCGAAGAAGACTCCGCACCAGGCCATGGAATTGACTGCTGCTTTAAGCGCGCTACGCGCGGAGACAGCGTCTAAACCGAAGGCTGAAGCGGCACCGGTCGATCCATTCCTCAATCCGTGGGCGCCGTGGGCGCGAGAAGTCCTGTTGAGCATGCGCGAGGCTGTCGCCAAACGCGGAGCTTGTATACGCAAGATGAGGATCGACGAAGCCGGTCGTGGCTTCTGCATCGGACGAGTGGAGCTTGGCAACTGGGGAGTGGCCGAACAAATGGTTACGGACGAGCTCATTCGGGTTGGCGTACTGATTGAGCGCTCCGCGCGCGACGTAATCGTTAACGACAGCGTGGGGCGATTCCTAACGCAGGATGGCGAGTTCACCGTGGGACCAAACGAAGTCCCAGCAGAGAGGAGTTGAGATGGCGCAGTTCAAGCCTACCGTTTTTGACCTGTTCCGCCCAATGGTCGAGTTCCGGGCAGCTGCTCTTTGGCTCGTTGGTGCTGCAATCTGCCTGGCGCTGGTTTTCGTGTACGAACTGCGCGTGCACTGGCTGTGGGTTGGCCTGAGCATTCTCATGGCCACGATCTGGTTGCGCCGTGGCATCGCATTGGCGGCATTCAGAGTCCAATTGAACGCGAGCAGGCTAGAGTTTTTGCCTATCGAGCGAATGCGGCAAATTTGCGAATGGGGGCAGAACCCGCGCAAGGCACCGTTTGAATTCACCAATGGCCGTGCCACGACCCCACTTTGGTGGCTGGGAACCGGCTTTGAGTGGCAGCCTTCCCATGCCAGCTTAGCGCTTGAGATGCTGTCTACGGACCGAGTCGCGTCGTCGCTGATGCCTCATTGGGCGGTGCGCCCCGTGTGGCACATGCAGTCTTGGTGGGCCGGGCAAAAAAAACAGGAAAGCACCGTGTTCCGTTCGGTCGATCCTCTTGTAGCAGCGCTCAGTAGCGCGCTCTACGGCAACACCATCGCGAACGCTAATCCTATTGGCCAGCCGTGGATCCACGCGCTCGAGCCGAATAAACTCAACACGCTTTACCTCGAATCAGCGATGGCAGGACACACGCTCATTGTTGGGGCTCCTGGTTCGGGAAAGACTCGACTGTACGAGGCACTCGTCACGCAAGCCATTCATGGAAAGAACGTGGTCATCATCTTCGACCCGAAGTTTGACGTGGACTGGGAGAGACGGTGTCGTCTCGAGTGCCAAAAGACGGGGCGTAAGTACGTGTACTTCAACCTCGCGAAACTGGGTACATCCGCTCGCTTGAATCCCATTCGCAACTGGACGTATCCGTCAGAGATCGCGTCCCGAATCGCTGGTCTTCTAAAGGGTGGCAAGGGCGGAGATCCTTTCGTCAATTTCGCCCACCTGTCAATTGACCGAGTCGTGAAAGGACTCCTGTTTGTCGGAGAGCAGCCAACGCTCAAGAAGATCCAGCACTACATCGAAAGCGGCGTTGCGCCTTTGCTCGAACGCGCGCTGACGATGGTTCTGACGGACGTCATTGGCGCGAGCTGGCGCGTGGCCATCGAAGGCGCGGCGACTGCAATGATGGACGCGGACGCGAAAGGCGGCCGGCGCCGCGACGGCGGTAAGGGCGTTGCCGACCCGCTCAGCGCCATGATCAAGATTTATCAAACCGATGCACGCTTGGCTCACTATCGCGAAGGTTTCTCAAACCAAGCGCAGGCCGGAATAGCCGACTACGATAGCTACTTGCCTCCAGCTGAGGCAACCCTCGACGCCAATCCAATCAAGCGCGCGGGCGAAGCGATCGCGGGAATGGTCGCCATGCATGAGCACTCCCAAGAGCACTTCGGCAAAATGATTCTTACGTTACTTCCGCTACTCGAAATGCTCTGCTCGGGCGAGGTTGGCGAAGCGCTGTCACCTGACCCACTCGCAGACGATTCGCGAGAGATCTGGGACTTGATGCGAGCTATCAATGAAGATGCGGTCATCTACTTGGGCTTAAACACCCTAGCAAATAGAGAGGTAGGGCAAGCCATTGGATCGATCTTGTTGGCCGAGTTGGCGGCATGCGCTGGCAACGTCTACAACTACGTCGTACCAGAGCTGAGAAAGCAAGTCTGTATTTTCGTCGACGAGGCAGCCGAAGTAGTCAATGAGCAATTCACGCAAATTCTCAACAAGGCACGCGGCGTCAATTTCCGAGTTTTTTTCGCCACACAAACGCTTGCCGACCTAGAAGCCAAGATGGGTGTCAAAGCGTTGGCTGAACAGATTCAAGGCAACGCCAATAACTTCATCTGTCTTCGCGTGCAGGATATGAAGACGCGGCAGTACATGAGCGAGCTGTTCGGAGAGACGCGAGTTAATGAACGGTCTACTTCTAGTTCGATGGGCACCGAGTCGGACGCGCTCGCGCTCGAATTCCGTGGGTCCGTGAGCTATACGAACAAACGTACCAAGGGCGCGCGCGTGCACCCAGATTTGCTCGGACGTCTTTCAAACATGGAGTTCTTTGCCATGATTCAGGGCGGATCCTTATACAAGGTGCGAGTACCAATACTGCGAGATTAGTCCGAGGCAAAAAACGCAAATGAAGTCAAAAAACACAGTCTTCTCGTCAAGGGAGCCCGTCAACCGCGCGCGCAAAATCATCGCAATTGAGACGTTGTGGCCGTCCAATGCACGAGGGAATTGCAACTAACTTATCCATTCGAAAAACAGACCGTACATGAAAAATCAATCCCTGCTTGCCGCACTGAAGGCGGCGAACCTGCAGAAAGAGCTGCGCGTCGTGCTAGCGGCCATGCCAGCACTTGAGGGGGTCGTCGAGGCCTTCTACTCCTACATCACGTTGCTACCGCCCGCACTGGACACGGGTCACGGCGGTGAACCCCTGGTCATCGCGTGCTTGCGAGACGCCATTGAAGCCGTCGTCGTCCCGGGACGTCCTGTAGTGCTCAGTCCTGACAATGAGCGCCGCTTCATCCTCGCCCTTTTTGCAAAATCGCCGCAACTTCTGGACAGCACCGTTTGGTATGAAGATGTTGATGACGCCGATGGCTCTTGCTGCTGGACGCCGTTTGATGAATCGGTCGGAGAATTTGTGGCGAGATTCCCAAGCGCGGGCATCATGACGGAACCATGTCCGATACGTGAGACATTGAGCGACGCGATCGCGCGCGAGATGATCACGCTGCGAATCTTGCCAGCCTCCTGGGCTCGCATTTTCGTTGAGTCACGTGCGACCTTTGTGTCGTGCGCAACTGCTTAGTTAAGGCCAAGCGACCGTGCTGTTCTTTAAGCACGCTTGGTGGTGGTTTGTTGCCATGTTGTTCTTCATGTTTACCGTTCCGCTCCTGCCGAATTCGGAGTGGTTCGCTGTACGGCGTGAAATTGAGGTCAACCGTGCGTTTTACGGCGATGCGTCTAACTCACGGTTCATTCAATCGGCGCAACTGCGATTCAACCGATGGTTCGTCGATTCCGGCGTGTATGCCCTGTCGGTCAAAATGACTGAGCCGCGTAAAACCAAGCCGGGTCCAGCCCGCCGCGGCGAGTTTGTTGACGTTGAAGTGAGCGCCTTCCACACATATGTTGGACAGTTTTGGGATGGCGTTCTGCGAGCTCTATACCGTTGGGAGGTCAACGCTCACTGGTACGTGGTGGCCGTTATGAGTTTAATTTTGGGCGTCAACGAGGGCTTGGTACGTAAGCAAATCCTCCCCGCGAACGCGATGTACCGGAGCCCCGCGGGTTTTCATTTGGCCGGCCATTTTTTGGTGGGCAAGATTCTGGGATTTTTGATGGTATTGCCCTGGCTTCCGGTCGTAATGACGTGGTGGCTGTGGGTCGCTGCCATTATCATCCTGACGATCTTCTGGTCGTTTGCTGTGCTGTCCACGCCCCTTTTGCGCGGCCAGAAGTTGGAGTAACACGCGAACAATGGATAGATGCTCGGTGGCAACATAGTCCGCCAGCCAAATTGGTTTTTTGTCGTACGCGACGCACGGGTCTAAACACCCTAACCTCTTAGAGGGAACGAACCAAGAAAGGCAATCATGGACACCTCGGCTAGACACAGCCTGATGGCGACAGTAAGTATGGAGTTTCCAGAACTACTGGCTGCGATCGAGGCTTTGCGCAAAGCCGGGGGTGACCCTGCACTTGCGTACTTGGCGATTGGAGACACGGTCGTTCGAGATCGAAGAGACGAGTTCTCCGCAGATCCACACCGACCCAGCCCGAAGTTCGGCGCTACTTCAGTGGAGCGTGAGCAATACTGAAAATACAAACGGCACCTCCTGGGTGCCGTTTGTCGGGTTGGGTTCGACTTTCCCGCCAGCTACCGCTGCTCACTCGTGACAGGCGTAAGGAGCGACTGGGTCGTCGCCTTGGCGCGGCCAGCAGCGCGGAAATACTCTGATGCGGCGGTGGAGATTTCCTGTTTCGTCATGGTGCGGCCTCGAATCCACTTGTTCATGCCGTCGATTTCGCACCTGTCGGCGACCTGGCGACCATCGAATACGCTCATCGCAAACGCGGAGGCATACGCTTCCGCTAACTGCAACTCACATTGCGCCGCTTCGTAGCGACGCTCGTCTATGGCTAGGTCAAGCGTCGACATGCCGGAAATCTCGCGCAGGATCTCGCTGCATTCCAACAAGGCACCGCGATAAGCAGGACGTGCCGCAATGCCCATATCGTCTACGTTGATACCGGCTTCGATGAGTTCCATACTGCCCAAAAGGCTTACGAGTCCATCTTGATGAGCCCTCACCACGCCGGTTAGTACCTCAACTTGCGTGAGAAGGGCACGCTGCTTACCTTCGGCCTTGAGCACCGCTGTAAGCTGGGCGATATCTAGGTGAAAGGTCGCAGCCTCACGTACCCACTCGATATCTTTTACCGCCAAGAGCACAGCTCCCAGCAGCTCTTCAAATTGATCGCAGCCAAGGTGCTCTACTGATAGCTCCAAGGCGCCTAAATTTACGCGATATGCCTCGATACTCATTGTTGCCCCGCCTCTCGCAGTGCATGAACGGTGCGGCAATTTAACACCAACCTCTTGCCAAAATGGAGTCGGGTTCGAGTTGTACGCGCAGCTGAGCGTTTCAAACGAAAAAAAACACAGGAGCGCATCATGCTGTTTCCTTCGCCGCAATCGAGACGAAATCGCTGACGGCCCCGGCCAGCGATGCCAAATTCCATTGGGGGAATTCCTCAAGGAGCGCCTTGAATCGATCTATATCCCGCACCCCGCTGAGCTCGGACCATCGACGGCCGATCGCGTCCCGGACATCCGGCGGTGGGAGTTTTGGACGCCCGCGGGAGCCTGCGGGCATGCCAATGCGGCGTCGGGCGTCGGATAGACGTTCGTTGCGAATACCGAGAACATCGGCAATCATCCCGCGCGTCGCATCGTTGCGAATCAAAAAATCCAAGCTATCAGTTGCCTCACGATCCGCAGCGGCAGCATCGATCGCCTTCGCTAGGGCAGCCGGATCAATCACAATCTGGACACAGTCGCTTGCCGACTCGGCCACACGTCGCATGTCTGCAAGCGTCATTTTGCGAAGTTCGCGAAACCCTGCATTGGCAAACCCCGTAGCGGCGGCCGAGGCCTCGCTGGATGCCGCCTGCCGACACAGCCACTCCAGCAGGATAGCCCGCAACAACACATCATCAATGCCAAGTGCGATGAAACCGTTGGTTCTTTCTGGCGCCAAAGTTATCCCCTTTGCGAGTTCATTAAGTTGGTGTTATCGAGCTGTCAAAATTGTCGACATCGAGCATCTGTAAGATGGAAATCGCATCCCTTATCGATGGGCCCTTCTCGAATCCCCGCTTCCACAGAGCGTCGACGAAAATGCCAAAGTCCATCACCATCCGATCAGGAAATTCGTGATCGCAAGTTTTGGCGAGCGAGAGTATCGCTTCACGATGAGATCGCAGCGAAAGACCACCGTGTAGCAAGGCATCGACGTATTCCGCACAGATGCCCACCAAAAGCGCTTCGCGAGCGACCTTCGGCCCGCGCAGGCCAAGCGTACCCGCGCCGTCCCAGCGCTCCCATTGTTGTGAGGCGATTTTGTGTTCAGTTGAATCCGGTGCAATGCCGACGTCTTCAAAAATGCGCAACGTATCTCGCAAGTGGATGCGGCGTACGGTCTGCGCGAGCGCTGCGCCTTGGATTTCGTGACCGCTGTGAAGGAAGGCTCCGACATTGCGTGAGATGGTGCCTCGACGAATCTCCTCAGCAAACACTCCGCCGTATCCGATGAATTCCGCAAAGCGCGATGCGATGAGCGAGTGAAATTGCCGTTGCTGGAAGAGGTGGTCTGGCTCCGATGCGCGGATGATCGTTTCCATCTGCGCAAACAGGCGGTCTCTGGATGGGTTGGCACCGCGAGCCGAGTGCATATTGTAGAGAGCGGGTGCCGTCTCTTCCTGCATCGACAATCCGTCTAAAAGCAGGTGCTTGCGGTGTGCAACAACCGTCGCAGCGAGACGTTCTAAAACAGCGAGCACTGCTTCGCTGTCACCCGCTAGTTGTTCTGCGCGAAGCAGTATGGAGCACGCATCCCGTACAACGCCTCGCGGGGTCTTTGTGTCGTCAATCAGCGCGCGAAGTCTGTCGCGTGCTACACCATAAAGGCCTGTCTCCGCGTCAACGGCCGCGCGCGCGAGCTCCCGGTGGTAATGGGCAAGACCCGACATCGGGACCGCCTGGATCTCGTACAAGACAGCTTGAGCGTCGACAGTGTTGCCAGAGAACAGATGGCACCGGACAAGGTAGTGCGTCGCAATCGACGTTTGCATTATCGAACGCATGTCTGGAGTTGCGGTGGTCAGGCGTAGACTCGTGAGCACCGTTGTGCAGGCCACCTTGCCAACACTGCCTGAGCGAAGCGCTACGGCTGCCGCCGCTCGATTCAATAGTAGCCCGCGTTTATCCTGCACCTCAGTCACAGTGTCCGCCTCGCCGAACGCAACTCCTGCAGTGCGTTCCAAAACTTCACGGTATCGCCACTGCGCCAATAAGAGTGCCGAAATATTTTGATCGACGGTCAGTGCACCTGCAGCGTCCCCTATCTCTCGCGCGATCACTTTCGCGCTTGAGAGTAGCTCCTCCGCTTTGCGCCATTCCCCCAACTCCAAGAGCATTGCCCCTGTTGCCGATTTCAGGCGTCGTACTTCGGACGGTGTGCGCTGTGGATCCATCGCAGCCAGCAGGATGGCTAGTGAGCCTGATGCGTCACCATCCTGATATCGCCGAGCGGCGGCTGCAAATATCGGCGCTAGCGCCGGGGGCGTGGCTACTGTTTTGTCCACAATTGCGACGTCGACCAAAGAACTTGAATTTAATGAATATAGTCCAGATCGCTCGTAGTATGACGCTGGGATATTGTTTTTTTTTTGCTAATTCGTCATCATGCCGCTTGGCGATGTGAAACATGGTGATCACGCGCTTCACGATAGCAGTCCTGGATCAATATACCTACCAAAAACGATAGGCATTTTCTGATGCAGCATGATTGCTTTGTTCACACATGCCGCTCGCGCGCTTACATTTGAAACCCAACCACCAAACTCAGGAGCAACTTTATGTCGAACACCAACACACCAGCTACCGTCGTACCCACGTTAGTCGCACTGCAACCCGAGGCAACGCATATCCGCGAACTGCTCGACTGCGAGCTGCTTCTCGTCGGCGGCGGACAGGGTGAAGTCTCTTTCAACTGATTCGCACTTAGCAACGTACAGAACATCACGCAACCAAACGCAGGAGTAACCTTATGTCGAACACCAACACACCAGCTACCGTCGTACCCACGTTAGTCGCACTACAACCCGAGGCAACGCGTATCCGCGAACTGCTCGACTGCGAGCTGCTTCTGGTCGGCGGCGGACAGGGTGAAGTCTCTTTCAACTAAGCGTCGGCGTCCACAAACGCCGCCGTAGCACTATTGGCGAAACCGAGAAGCGGCCGGTTTCTTGCGACCGCAGTACATCCCGTCGGTGCAGTAGGCGCATCGAAATAGCCCTTCGACTTCGCTCGCAGTGTTGATCAACGTCGGTGTGCCGCACCCGCGACAGGCTTGAATCGCCGTCTTTCCGTGAGGAGTAAATAACGCAAGTTTCGCGAACATTACCGCGCGCTCGATCGTCAGCGGGGGACGAAATTGACCCTCAAATGGAATGCACACAGTGGTGATATACAGGCGATAGGCTGCCGTAATGCGCTTCACTATTGGCCATTGCTCAGGTTGGGCGCGGCAGTGCAACGCAAACAGCGTCGCGTGCAAACGTAATTGCGGGGACAAGGTCACGCTCATGTCACTCGGGGACGGCCCGCTAGGAGACTTCCGGCCTAGAACCCTCACATACTCAGCGTTTATCCACGTCGGCGTGAGTATTGGAAGTAGTGAGGTCAGTGACGATGAGCGAAGGCCCCAGCGTATAAGTTCGCCAGCAAGCGCGAGTGACTCTGCACGGCTAAGGCTTTCTTCGTCGGAAGACATGGCTACTGGGTTACGTGCGCTTGCAACGCTAGAAATGCACGCGCCTCGGGCGAGTCGGCGTGCTTTAGCAGCACCTTGAGCGCGGAAGGCGTTGTCAGCGTCAGTCGGAAAAGTGGTGCGCCTACGGTCGCCAAGTGATGTATCTGGGCGCCGTTCAGATTCGCAAGTTCACTAATCATTTGCGCGTCCGTAATGCCTGCAAGCGAGGATGCGCCCTCTACGTCGCATAGTGCCCTGAGTGCCAGAAGCACGTGGCGATTCGCTTTTTCGATCTCTAACGTGGCAAGTTGCAAGGCGAGGGCAGTCACTTCGTTCTCCTCTACGCGCGGTGCGTGCCGGTGATAAATGTGACGTTCTGGCGTCGCGCGGCCGTGTTCGCCATCAACTCGTCCGAAAGAGCGAGGAGATCCGCGTTCGCACGATCTAACTGCGTCGTTAATAGCGCGCGTTCCTCTAATAGGGTGGCATTCTTCGCCATTGCATCGATCAGGGCCTCCTGCAACGTGACAATTGCGACTGACTTAGCGGAACTGGGCTGCCTGCGAGCGGTGGTGGGCGGTACGGGGCTGGTGGCTGTCAACATGAAATTTGCACTTTTCGTGGAATGGCGCCATTGGCGTCGACGTGCAAATTATTCCGACAGCATTGCCCCCCCGCCACCGAAAAGCCTCACAATAAAAATTTAATGCGAACCATTAAACGCTTGACGGGCTGGCGGGCGTTTGCTATTGGAGTCCTGTTGCAACGCCCAGAAAAAGCAAGGGCCTCCGAAGAGGCCCCGCAGCACTCGTCTATCCCGCAGGGGCTAAATATGGCAGCAATTATCACCATTTATCCGCAGCTAAAAAAGTCAGACAAGGCAACAATTCCTTCCGCGGATTTAAACGGGGTCACCATTGCCATCATCCGTCAAGCGAGCTTCAAGTTGTTCGATCGTTGGCAGGAGTCCTACGAGCTCTTTGGGTAGCTCGGGCGACGTGCGGTACGTGGACACGCCCATTGGCGTTGTTACGCCTCGAAGTGCGTATTCCACCTTTGTTTTCTTCTTGCTCTTACAGAGAAGGATGCCGATCGTTGGCGCGTCAACCTTGGGGTCGCGCACTAGGTCGTCGACCGCAGCTATGTAGCCGTTGAGCTGACCGGTGTATTCAAATTTGAAATCGGTGTTCTTGAGTTCGATAACTACGTAGCAGTGAAGTTTTAGGTGATAGAACAGAAGGTCGATGTAGAACTCTTCTTCTTCAATGTCGAGCTTGTACTGTCGGCCGACAAAAGCGAATCCGACGCCTAGTTCAAGCAGGAAGTCTTGCAGGTGCTCGACCAAGGCATTCTCGATCACGCGCTCGTTGTGCTCCCCGGTCAATCCGAGAAAGTCGAACGCGTAAGGGTCTTTGATAATTTCTCCTGCAAGATCCGATTCCGGCGTGGGTAGCGTGCGCGCGAAGTTGTTTTGTGCTGCACCGACTCGCAAATGCGTGCGGTTCTCGATCTGCATTTCGAGGACGGAACGCGACCAGCCGTTTTCTATTGTGGCGTGGATGTACCACTCGCGGGTAGGGCGATCGGATACCTTGTCCAACAGAAGGCAGTTGTGCCCCCACGGCAATTGCGCAACAGCCTGTTGCGCAATTGCTTCTTCTGGCCAAGCGCCGGCAAAAGTCTGCATGTAAACAAGGTTGCGTGGCGATAGGCCCGTCATGTCTGGAAATTCAGCGCGCAGATCTCGGGCGAGTTGTTCGTTTACTTTAGTGCCCCATTTTGTGGACGCTTTTCTTGCGAGTATTTCCATCCCGACTCGCCAGTACAGCATGATCAATTCACGGTTTACCGCTAAGCTAGCTTTGACTCGCGCGCTGCGGATCGTGTCTTTCAGCGCTTGTAGCCATGCGCCGTAGTCGGCATTGATGTTGACTGGAGGGGTTGGTGTTGGCATCGCGGAATTTCGAATTATTGTGATGTACCAGCGTACAAAAAACCTGCTCTGTTGCAAGCTCGGAAGACATCCAGGTCGTCCCGTCGATTTTGGCTCACGCAGGACGAGCGACGAAGTGATCCAGAGATGGGCCAACGCAAAACGGCCCCGTAGGGCCGTCTCTGAGGTGAGTTGCGCCGTTTCAACTACTGCGTCGGCGGAAGTGCGCACGCGACGATGTTTTCACCATCCCACCCCGCTGTGACGAACTGGTCGTAAAGCGCTTTATCAGTGGTGAAACGATGGTTCGGATTGTCGGGGAAGCGCGCGTTTCCGCGGAAAACACGGTACACCGGCAGTGTGTTTGCGGGACACGTCGCCGCCGCTCCGGTTCCGATCGGGGCATACGCATAGCTGTCAATGCCTTCGTTGTAGGGCTTGGCAGCCAACTGCGCGTTGCTCGGGTTGAGAGCGGTCAGACTGGTAACTTCGCTGGCAATGTTCGTGTAGAAGTGCGATCCGCGAGTTTGGTTGTTGGCAACTTTGTCGAAATAGAACCGCGTGAACGGCGCTAATCCATTCACGGGCGCTCCTGCGACAAGAAAGCTTTTCCCGGTACGAGCGAAGCCATATTGCGGATCATCGAGCAAGGCTTGTTCCGTGCCGCGCGACGTCATGAAGTAGTAGTCGAGCGCAGAGTGCCAATACTCAACCATCGATTTCGCTGACGCGCTTGGGTTGCTGCCGTAAATTTTCTGGCAAATGTTGCCCGAGTTTTGCGGCAGTGCTGGCAAGCTGCTGTCGTAACCAGGGCACCCCACGAGGTTGTGCTTGGTAAGCACGTACGATTCGGTCATCACGTCGGTATTCGTGTAATACGTGTTCGGCGTATACCCTGGGAAGTTCGCCACCGGAAACACTTGGTCGCCAGATCGAATCATTACCGGGCCAACGCCTTTCGCGTATTGCCATCCTTGATAACGCAGATGACCAGGGTTCCATGCGCCGCCCAAATCAAGAATATGGTCGTCGACGTACAGTGTGCGAAGCGTCGCGGCGGGCACCACGAATGACGCGTAAATACCCACGTCACGGAAGTTTTCAAACGCCGAGCCGCTGCGCGCCGCATAGGCCGTCGTGCTGTAAGTGGACGTGGTGCTTGTCGTTGCACCCCAAGCGATGCCGCTCCCGATACCACTCAACACCCAACCGCCCGGCGCGATCATGGGAATGGGAGCTTGGTATACGTAGTCCCCTGGTACGTACCCGTCTTTAAGAACGTACGTCTGAGCCGGCTGATCGTAAATGCTTTCTCGAACGTAGGGCTGGTTGTTGACGGCGAAGCCATATTCAACCGTTTTACGACGATCACCCAGCGTTAACAGTCCATTGCCCGTTGGAACAAAATACCGACGGTATTCAGCGTAGCACTGACCAATGCCACCACCGCTCACGTTCAGCGTTTCGCGACCATTCCCGGTGAGCTTGTCGCAAGCAGCGGTCATGGTCCATTCGTAGACGTTACTTTGCCCAGCAAATGACTGCCCCGCCTTGATGTTGACCTGCGCCGCAGTCGAAGAGATGTTGGTAGTGCTTTGGTAGATCAATACTGCACCGTCAACCATTGGGAACCAATCAGCAGAGACGATCGGTTCGTTGGCTGCATAGGAGGCGTTGGCAAGCCCAGCAACAAGGGCTAAGGTAAAAAATTGCGCGTTATTTTTTTTCATTTGAATTTGCCTTAGAGCGTTGAACACAACAACAAATTAGCGCTTATCCGTTACAGCGCAAGCTGCACGGAAGACTGTTGGCTAACCCCCGCCGGGGCCAGGCCCGGAACTGTTGTCCCCCGGCCCGTTGGAGCCGGTACCACTTCCATTGCCCGCCCCAGGTCCAAACGGCACGCCCGGCCCAGTTGTACAGTTCGACGTGCACGGGTTACTGTTCACGCTTGTCGCACTGCCCACGGTCAATGTGCATGCCGCCGTCGATAGCCGTTGTGCTGCGGTGCCGGGGAACAATGTACGCTCAACGTTAATGACAGTGGCATGTCCGCAAGGATTGTAGCCTGACCCAAAACCGCTGCCGCTGCAGCCACGCATCAGACTAGGCGTGTTCAGAAGTCCTGCACCACCCAAGGGGGCAGTGGCAATGACATCCCCGGATCGCAGAATGTTTGCGTCGGTATAGTGCGGTAGGAAGTCGTGCAACCAACTGTGCGTCGAGCCCCAGTTCCACGTATCGGTGGTCAGGCGGTTCACGACTACATGTGAGACATTGGGGTCGCCGATACCGAATTGGTTTAGTTTGGGGAAAGACGGAGCCGAGAAAAACGTCCCGCGGCCGCCAGTGCCTAAGTTGCCGGCGAGCGTGACTTTCTCTCCGACAAACTTCATAGGTCCTTCCCAACCTGCCACATAGCCCGAGTAGGAAACGGAGGTGCCATAGTTGGTTCCAACCGGACCTGCCGCGAAACTGGCTTGTGGAACGCAAACCGCGCCCGGCGCGTACGTGTACCAGCCAGCACACGATACTGATTCCGGAGCACCTGTCAGGACGTTGTACCCACTGCCGGTGTATTCGCATGAAATGTCGTACTCCTCATTGATTGAGTCGACTGTGTCACCGAAGCTCGTCGGGGCTAGGTTAAAGGGCCAGCCGGCGTACCCGAATTGAACGGCTCCTGGGACTATCGTCCTCGCTTGCGAACCACCATCCGATGTAAACGGCGTGGTGATCTTTGTGAACGATACGCTTTGCGTGAGCGGCACGTTGAATTGCGCTCCCCAAGGAGGTGTTGGCTGCGACGCTTTAATGACCCGTTTCTTGCAGGAAATAGCCGGGTTCTGGAAGGGCGCGCCAGAAGAGTAGGGCGTGCTGTAGGGAGGTATGTAGCCTGCGCTAGAGAGTTCGATCCCGGGCGCATTGAGTCTTGCGTCCAAAAAAAGCGTATTTGGAGAGTTGAGGATACGCGGTGTAGGAGAGGTCGTATTTCCGGTGACAGTAGTCTGGTCACTAGGCAAGACAGGGGTGACCGCATTGGTCGATGTTCTATATAGCCATTCGACCATAGAGACGTCCAATGTGCAGTAAGACTGCTGACCCTTGACCACGATGGGTGCTTGCTCGCTGGTGCATTGCGTCGTTTGACCTGTCGCGCTGCTTTTTGCAGTAACGGTGCACACTGAGGAACCTGGTGGGTCAATCGCGACTTGTGCCGTCTGCGTGTAATTGATCGGTGGCCATAACCAAAATCCGCCATTGCCTTGATCGCCGGTGATCCAGACTGCGTCGAACGAGTAAGACCCGGTGTTGTTGTTCCAAATGCCCGCGCTGTAACTCAACGCAGACAACGGGTATTGCTTGACGTAGTTGATCTGTGCACTTGCGATTCCTGTCATCGGGTCAATGGCAGTTGCACCGGTGATCGTCGGCGCACCGCTGCAGCTTACCGAATACGTGTCAGCGTTGGCTGTGCGGATGTTGAGACCAGCGCTTCCCGTGGCCGCTGCCAGCGTTTTCTTTCCGGGATCTTGAAAGAGAATTGGGGTGCTAGAAAATTCGGGACCAGTGTTGTAGTCGCGAGAAGTCGGATACGCAAAAGCGAGATTGCCAAGGGCAAGCGGCATGTTGGACCAACTCACCGAACAGGACGGTGCGGCGACCGTCAAGCTTGAACACGGCTTCGTATCACTCCCCCACGGGTTTGTTACTGTGACCGAGCAGGTCGATGGAACAGGTGGCGTGTCGATGCCAGGCTGAACAGAGGAAATCACACAACTTGGCGACATCACGTACCCTGCAGGCAGCGTAGTCGCGGAGCACGTTCGCGGCTGAGTACCGGTCACGGTGATCGGAATCGTTGCGAGTTGCGGTGTGTGTACGCTAAACGAGGGCGAGGTGATCGTCGGCGGCGCACCGCATGCGCTCGCGCCTGCACTCCAGGTCTGTCCGGGCGGACATGCCACGACGACACACCCGGGTGACGACACAGGACCGGCCCCGGCAGTGTTGCTTCCTTGGACTGTGAAGCATGCAGTCGTCGGCGTGGGATATTGTTGCGAACAGGTCGTGCCCGTGCAGACACCATTATTAGGCGTCGTCGACGTCCAAACAACGGAGGTTGGTGGCGTATTGCAACTTACATTCCAGAGAACGTTCTGACCCGGAGAGGCTAGCGGCGGCGTAGGCGTTACAGTGCAGGTCGGCACGGCAACGCATGACGCGCCATTCCAAACCGTTCCACTTGGACACTCGCACGATGTGGACGGCACCCACGGCCCCCAGGTCGGCGTCGTCGAATCCGAACAAAATGTTCGTGACTGCGAGTTCGACGAGACTCGGCCACCGGAACACACAAGTGCCCCCCCGGGACCCAACACTTGCGTCTCAGTGTAGGGTTCGCAGGTCAGGACGATGTTCTTCCACGCACCCGAAGTGTCGATGGACGTGGATCCCGGCGCTCCCCACGGCCCCCAAAAACCCGCCGGAGTGTTATTCGGCGGAATGTAGTCGGCGTCTTTGCCGCGCGTTGCAAATGTGAAGGTGCCGGTCGAACTAAACGTAATGTTGATTTGGTTGGTCGTGCTGACTTTGCGGTTGTCAGATGTCCAAGTCAAAGCGCCTGACGTGAACAGTGGGGCAAACAAAGTGTTTTGCCCAGTCAGTGTGCGGGATGTGTAATCGAGCGGAGACGCCGTCCACTCCCACAAAATTGGATAGCGCGTACACGTTGACGTCAGAGTGAGAGTGAGACTTGGCTGCAACACCGTGTTGAATGAAACTGGCGACGGCACATTAAGCGTGCACAGTGGGCCGTCGCCTGGCGTCACACCCGTTGAGTCCGAGGCATGAGCTACAGGAGCGAAGAAGAGAGCCCCAACGAGAAGGTGGGGCATACAAGCGGACAACTTGCCTTTGAGGGATGAACACAAATGAGAAAACATGGCACCACCAAACAAAACTAAACGCGACTTTCACGATAGCGCTATTGCGCGCCCAGCTTTATCGTGAGAGCGACGGTTTTTTGCTGTTTTTTTTGTCACAGCGTGCGGTGACTGGCGGCGGGACAATGCTCGCTTCCGAAGCGATCCCGAATCCAAACATGTTGTGCGCGCGACTACGATGCGCGACAAGCGCTTACGTGCATACCGGCGACGATGCGCATATCCGCCGAGAGTCGAATTCGACTCACCGTAGTGCGCCGAAAAGTCACAGCAAATTGCCACAAAAGTAAGCGGACGGCGCAAAAAACGCCGCAGAACCGGCGACATTCCCCCGAATACGTTTTTTTGTGGCGTTGCCAGGCGAGGCTGCGGCCCCTTCGGTTGTGCAACTCCCAAATGTGGAAAGCAGCCCGATATGCCTCTTTTCTCTGAGGATTACTCGACGCGTACATCGCGAATACTGTAGGCCTTCTTTGCTGCCTAGCAGCGCACGTCGACCAACTGCCCTACAGCACGTTGCCGGCCCATAAAGTGTCCGAGCGTCATCTGTGACGCTTGGCGTATCAACCGTCAGGATATCTCTCCTGACGGGGTGGATGTCCTCTCTATAGGAGTCCTCCATGGAACTATTCCAAATGCTCTCGGCAATTTCGCAAATCGCCGACGAAGGTGCTTGTCAACGCCAACGACTGCTCTCACTTGCGGGCGATCTGCTCGAAGCATCAAACGATATAGCGTTGAGCTCTCGCGAGCGCAGAAACTTGCGCATTGCCGCAGTGACCGCGGAACGCGCAGCCCGCAACCTGCCAACCATCAAACAGGAAGTGGCAGGCGCTGTTCGACAGATTACGCGCGCCTAACGACGCGTGGGTCGCCTTCCGGAAAGATCGCATTGGCGATATCCGGCGGCAGCCCCGAGCCAAGCGCTGCAACTTGTGCTTCTCGCAACGCGATCGATTCATCGAGCGCGGCGCAGATAGCAGCAACGTCACCGGCTTTTAGAGCGGCAACGGTGTTTGCGACCGTCAGCTTCCGGGCTGCAGCAAATACTGTTTGGCGTGTAGCGAGCATAGTGGAATCGGGCTTCATCATTCCACTATACCACTCACTTTGTAATGCGCAATTCGCGCGCCCGTCGGGAACTTCATCCTGGCGGGTGAGGTTCCTTTGTCAAGAAAGGAACCGCCATGAATGCAGAACTCGTGTCTCGAGCGATCGTGAACGGGCAGGTCACATTGCCCAAAGCGCTTCGCCTTTTGGCTGATTGCTCCGACTCGGCAGAGGTGGGGCAATTGCGCACGTCGATACATGCAACGCTCAACGCGATGCGTCGTTCGCCATCCCTTTAACTCCCCGCGACACGGTATCCGCGATAGCGGGCACCGTGGTGGAACCTCACTGCCACCGTTTCGCGACGGTGGCACTTACATTTTGGGAATACACATGAGTGAACTCATTGAAGCATGCGGCTGGTCGGCCGTATGCTTTTTGGAATCAGCCGCGGAGGCCGCGAATCAAGGCATGACCAACAACGGCCAGGATCAGTAGATCGCAGCATTGCGAGCGATCGCATTGAGTTGATCACCGTTTGGCCAAGCGGTCAAACACTTTTCACCCTCGGGGATTCGTTCCCTGTGGGGGACTAGTCTCCAAATCACTAGGAGCAAATGATGTTCGGATTGAAATGGAACACGCGGGCGACAATGACGCCGCAAGTAGGATCCGTGCTGTGGAGTTCGACCACGGCGATGGCAGAGCGTGCGGCGGCAGCAGTACGCGCTACCGCCACAGTGTCCGCCCCGGCGCAAGCGACGGTGCGTTTGGCGTCAGAAAATGCTTTGGAGGCGGCAATCATTAGATTGAACGATGTCGTTCCGGCCACACGCACCAGCGAGTTTGACGCCGCTCACACGGATTTTCGTTTTGCGTGTGGGGCCAAGAGCGCCGCGCGTGCCATGACCCGGCTGCGCCGGCAGGGAGATGTGCGTGAGATGCGCACGATGATCGCCGACGCGTTGTACGACACGTACGACAAGCTCGAGCGGCGCGCTGCGTAACGACACATCAAAAAGAAAACGCCCCCTTCCGAAAGGTTGGGGGCGTTTTGCATTTGGAGCGCAGCAAACGGACGCGGCTTACTCAGGGGGCAAGCCTTGAGCCACGCGATCACGGATTTTTTGTCTGTGCGCTTCCAGAAGCTGCCGTATCTCCGGCGCAAGATCGTTCTCCAAGCGAATCTTCGGTATCGGGTTCCAGTTGAGCGCGACCTTGCTGGGCGGGTCGTCAAAATTGAAACCATGACGTACAAGCGCCCTGTACTCATGGGACTGACGGAACTGGCGTTCTTGTAGCGGCGTCAATGTCCCCTTCTTGCGGTAGTACCACCACGGCATCGACGTATCAGGGGTCACAGAGAAGTGAAAGTCTTTGAATGCGGCAAATGCACGCGCGAGCCACATTAGTCGATGCTTGCGTGCCCATTGAATTGCGTCACTGGTCACGATCGCGAGGCGGATTGACCACGAAGCCGATCGCCACAGACGACGCCGTGCTTGTTGGCCCATTTTCACCGGATCCAAATCCCCGTTGGGAAGGAAGTAGCGCTTGTTTAGGCTCGGATCCTCGTCCCTGAACGGGTCAAAGTCGTCGGCACCACCGTCGACGACTGTTAAACGCGGTTTCGGCTCTGAAGGGGGTTTTGCATTGCTCATACGCGAACCGTATCAAAAATTTAACTGTGCGCAAGCTCTACAGCGCAAGTGCCTTAATCAATTCAGCCATGGAAGCGTCGTCCTCGTTCGAGCCAACGGCCTGCCGTGAAGCGACTACAAGTCCCCGTTTGTCGACCAACGGAAGGTCTCGTTGTTTCCATATGATCTCGGACAGAAATGGGTGCGCAGCGCGCAACGCGCTCTGCTCTTGCACGCCAATTAGCTTCAAATTGTTGGTGCCACGAAGCAAGTCGACCACCTCATCCCGCGTGAGAGACGTAATATCTCCAACATCGTCCGCCGTCAAATAAGAGCGACCTTTTAAGACGACGATACGGTTGCGCACCCAGCCCAAGCGATCAGAGGGAACCAGTGGCCAACGTCCAAGCGCTAGTCGCCCGGCCGCGAGCGTCGCTTCATTGAGTTCGTAACCCATGGCGGCGATAGCAAGAGCGCCAGCGAGCTGAGACCGGGAGCGCTTGTGCTGGGACAGCCAGAGCAGCGCAGACGGAGTCATGATGTCCAAATGAGAGGCGAACTCCGGGCGCGCACGGACGAACAGGAACGACCTTAAGGCGCCAGCGGCGTCATCGGGCGACAGATCCAGCTTGCCGCCAGAGGCAATGTAGAACTGCATCGACTGTTCCAGTGACCATTGAGCAATGTCGGCGACCTCTTTGGTGCCGTTTAGCTTCGAGCCAATCTCAACAATAGTCTTTGCTGTATCCATCCGCAATGCTGATTCTATGGTCTGCTCTTCGAATAAAGACTACTACAACCGGAAGGGAAGCAAATTCCGTGGATAGATGCTGGCCTGCGTGAGCACGGCCTTGGACTTCCCCTGATACTTCCATTAGCAACCGATTCCAGCGAATTAAAACAGCGCCTATTGTGGCGTGTTTTCAACAACAGAAGATTGAATGCACAGGCGAAATTACGTCTGTGGATCATCCAAACCAAACCGAACAGACGCGCCATCGATATGCCTTCCTAGCAGGGACGCTGGGGACGCTGAAGCCGTTTTTCGAGGACCCGGCCGTTGTCGAGATCATGTGCAATGGCGGCACCGACGTGTGGGTTGAGTCCTCCGGAAAAATAACTCTACATCGAAACGTCATCTCAGGAGACGCGGTCAAGTCATCAATCTTGATGCTTGCGAACGCGGCAGACCGAGCAGCGCTCGCTGGCACTGCGACTGGGATTATCGACGCGGAGATCCCGTTGGAGATTTTCGCTGAATCCGCTCGAGATACGATGGCAAATATGCGGGTTGCTGCCGTCATGGCCCCGACCGCACTCAGGGGGCATGCGTTGTGTATCCGCAAACACTCCCCGGTCGTTTACACCCTTGATGACTACCTAGCAAATGGGGCGTTTACGCCAGTGAAGCGCCACAAAGTCGGTGCCGCGCGGACGTTACCCATGGCGATCGAGGTGTTAGCCCAGGGAGGGCCTGCACTTCGCGACTTTTTTACTTGGATGGTCGAAAACAAGAAGACGTGCCTCATTTCCGGAGCTACCGGATCGGGCAAGACTACAGTCTTTAAGGCGCTCCTCGGCAAGCTTCCAATAGATGAACGGGTCATCACATTTGAAGACACACCTGAGCTCGTTGTTCCGTCGCCAAACTACGTATCTCTGCGGAGCAACGCGTTACAAGGTGTCACCCCACAAGTCCTCGTAAAACTCGCAATGCGGATGCGACCAGATCGTATTTTTGCCGGCGAGCTACGCGACGGGACGGCGTTGGATTGGCTGGACGCTTGCAATACGGGACACCCTGGATCAATCGCCACGTTGCACGCCAATGACGCCATCAATGCGCTCTTGCGCCTAGAGTCACTGGCTCTTATGGCCAACGGCGCCCCTCCGCTAGCAAGTGTGCGGCAGCGCATCTTGAGCACCATCGATTTTGTTGTCCATATCGGGAAAGACGGACAACCGGGCATGGTCGAGGAGGTTGTCGAAGTCCTCAAGCAGGACGACCACGTTGGGCTCGGATACCACACTAACACGCGCGCGCTCTATCAACGATTTTTGGTTCACTAATAACGGAGTACATCATGCTTACCGCCCCCATTCATCCAGTCAAATTCGACTCGCGTCCAATGCATCGTTTGGCCATGTTTGCGCTACTGATAGTCGCGAGCATCCTCTTTGGCTGCCTTCCAATTGACGCATTAGCGCAAACCTCGCTGGACTCAACCACGACCGGAATCGATACAGCAATCTGCAGCTTCCTGAAGCTAATGCAGAAGTTCGGTTTTTACGTTCTTCTCTTCTCGATCGTGTTGATCGCATTGCTGTTGAAGTTGGGCGAAGGCCGCGATTTGGTGGTCAAGGGCATCCAGATCATTGGTGGCGTGTGGCTCCTGCTCAACGTCATTGCGATCGGCGACACCATCACTGGAGGTCGTCTATCGTCCGCATTTAGCTGCACCCTGTATTGATCATGCGGCGCAACCCCATTTACCGAAGCCTCAATGAAGTGCCGATGTGGGGTGGCGTTCAGAAGGACTTCGTTCTGAGCAACGTCGCGTTTACCGCGGTCACCATTGCAGGCTTGGGTTGGTGGTGGACGCTGATTCCCTCCTTCGCGTTCCACAGTCTCATGCGCATTATCAATCGCAATGATCCGCTGGTGCTCACGGTCTACCGACGATACGCGAAGCAAGCCACTCGGTACGAACCGTGGCCCCATATCACGCAGGCTTCCGGCAAGCGCCCCGACGGATTTTCAAGAGGTCTTCTGTGCTAGGTTTGAGGCTGAAAAAAATTGCGACTGCTGTCGAGAAATCTTCACGCGGTTTGCCGGAGATGGTGCCATCCATGCTTCTGGTGAGTGATGGCGTCGTTTTGAATAAGAACGGCAGTGTCACAGCGATGTTCGATCTGGGTGGTGTGGATCTTGAAGGCAAGACTCAGACATCCTACAATGCGACCGCAACCAATCAAGAACACGCGTTCGGCGGATTTGATGAATGCATCACGCTCGACCAATACGTGGACCGGTATCGGACCTTCGACTATCCGGAAGGGCAATTCGAGGACGAAATCAGTTCCGCCGTCGACGAAGTATGGAAAGCGCAATTTACGAGCGGGCATCAGTACCGCAATAGACTGACGCTAGCGCTGACGTACACACCGAAACGGTCTGCCGAAGGCCTCATCGAACGAGCCACGGCGCGAGCTGGGCAGGGCGAGTCGTGGCCAAAGGCCATCCTTGCTGCGATTAAGTCGCACCTCTCACTCTCCGCAGAAATGGCATTTTCAAGCGAAGAAATCGCCACGTTTGTGCGCCGCCTTGAAGAAATGGCTTCGTCGTATTGCGCCGCATACACTGCGGGAGTCATACGGCGACTACGCGGCGCCGAGCTCCTGGGTTCCTTATACCGTCGTATCAATTTAACGCACGAGATTGCCCGAGTTGCGCTACCGCAGGCACCGATCTACCTCGACAGTCTGCTACCAGCCATCACGGTTACAGCCAACGCGGACGTGTCGACCGTTTTGGAGTTACAGGCAGACAAGAAGCGCTACCTCGCTGCCCTCACAATCAAAGAGTGGCCTACCGCAGCGTTTACCGGGTTACTCGACGGCTTACTGGCGATACCCGGCGAATTCACGATTCACCATTGTTTTCGCTTTGTCTCCAGCGAGTTCGCTGACAAGCACACATCAAAGATGGAGAGGCATCACCGCGACCTGGCAGTGACATTTCGCGACATGGTGAAGCAAGGCATCACAGGTAAGGCTCCCACGCAGTTTGACGAGGGTCGGATGTCGCTCTCGCAGGACGCAGCCGCTGCTCGCGCAAGCATTACGTCAAACAACGAACGGTTCGGCTGGTACCACTTTGGCGTACTAGTACAGGGGGAAACTCAAGAGGAGGTCGAGGCGACACTTTCCGAAATACGCAAGGCGATAGCACGCTTCGAAATAGTCGCAATCCGAGAGTCGATGGGTCTGCTAAGTGCCTTCTGCGGGAGCTTCCCCGGGAACGCCGATCTGCTGATTCGGTGGTTTTTTTTTTCGTCCGCCGCGTTCGCGAACCTAATCAATCTGAGAACAGTCACTAGCGGAAGCCTTCACAACCCTCACTACAGCGAGCAGCGCCGAGAGTTCACTCCGACTTTAACGGCGTTTCCGACACAGTTCAACACGCCGTTTTACTTCTCGACGCATGTTGATGACTTAGGTCACACATTCATCGTTGGGCCGCCAGGTGCCGGTAAATCCACCGTCGCCTCATTCATGCTTTTGCAATTCCGGAAGTATGCCGGCGGGAACATCTATATCTTCGACAAGGATCACACGTGCTTGATTCCGACGCGCCTTGCTGGAGGCCAGCACATGAAGCTGGCATCTGTCGAGGCGAGGGGAATGATGAACCCTCCCGCGCTACTGGCGACCCGGGAGGACGACGGTAGTTTCACGCACTTCGAGTGGGTTTCACGGTTCGTGCGCTACCTGCTAGAGGCGCTCTCCGAGACTCCGTTGTCAGCGGAAAAGAAACAGTTCGAGGAGTTGGAGCAGGCGGTTCGCTTAACGGCGCAGCTGGGTCAGAGCAACCCCCAACTCCTGTCACTCTCGACGATTGCAACACACTTCACGAGCGACGAATTGAAGAGTCGAATTCGACCTTGGCTCCGTGGTCAGGAGAAAGGAAGATATTTTGATAACGAAGTTGACGCGTTTTCGCTTGGTAACTTCAACACCATCGAAATGGGGCAGCTTCTCAAGGACGACCCGATTACGGCCATGGCGGTGCTCGACTACGCGGTGCATCGCATAACAATGCGCTTAGCGGATGGTTCCACGGCTCCTACCGTGATCTATATCGAGGAAGTCTGGTACATGCTGAAGAACCCTGCGTTTGAAAGCATTATCGAAAATTGGCTGCGAGTGCTTCGCAAGAAGAACGCCGTGTTGTGGTTCGCGACTCAAAGTCTCGACGAACTGGCAAGTTCCAACATCTCAAGCGCGATCGTGAACTCGGTACCAACCAAGATTTTCTTGCCCAACGAAGAGGCGCGATCAGTACAAAACTATTCTCTTTACACAGAGACCTTCGGCCTCAACGACGCCCAAGTTGCGCAAATCCAAGGCGGTATTCGCAAAACTAATTACCTCATAGTTCAGGGCGGCATTTCAAGGATGGTATGGGCGCGTTTCGACCCGACAATACTCGCTTGCGTACGATCCGATGTGCTTGCCCAGAAGGTTTTCGCAAAGCACTGGGCAACCCGCGCCAGCAACTCGCAATGGAAAGCAGACTACATCGAAGATCTAACGACGCAAGTCGCCGCGTAAATTTCAAACGAAAGGAACATCGTGAAACTACAAAAGTATCTCTCCGCTTGCGTCGCAATGGCTCTTGGCCTTACGCCGCCGATGGCTTCCTGGTCAGCAAGTGCTGTGGCGGGTTCGACTGAGGTAACGCAGCTCACTTCGTGGGTGCAGAACTTCAAGAACTTCACCGACCAGATCAACAACCTCCGCTCGCAACTGCAAACATTGCAAACGATGCAGAAGCAATTGGCGAGCGTCACCGGCCTCGTCCGCGATGCTCAAGCCATGATCGACACGATCAAAGAAGTGCAAGGGATGAAAAACGATATCCAAAACGCCTTTGGTGCGTTGGATTCGATCCGTTCTTTCGCGGACCAGCGCTATCAAGAAATCGGCTCCTACAAAAGCATCTTCGGAAACGCGAAAACGGTGCAGGACTACTTCATCGAATCCGCTCGCGCGAACGCGCGGGATCACAAGATGAATCAAGTCCTGCGCGACCAAGAAGTCGCCGCCATCAAGCGCTTGGAAGCTTCGGGCCAATCGATCCAACAACACGCCAGCAAAATTTCCGGAGCGGAGGGCGTCAATCAGTCGGTGGCATTGCTCAACACGCAGATCAACAATCTCGCGGCTATGAGTGCGGATATCAACAAGATTCAAGCCGTCCGCTCGTTGAAGCAAACTGAGGCGGACGACATGGCTACCGCACAGCGCGAGCGCATGGCAAAAGAGGGGGCCGATACCAACGCGAAGGCCATTTCTGACATGCAACGCCAGATCCAAATTCTCGGACGCAATTAGAAAATCACGGCAAAGGATGTGCTGATGCGCGCTAAATCGTTCCTATGGGCAGTCGCGCTGCTCGCGATACCACTGGCAGCGTCGGCTCAAACAGCATCCGACCTAGGTAACGCACCATCCGTCATTTCGCAAGCGTTGACGGGTCTTGAAAACGGGCTAACGAGCGCTGCAGGCAGCCGAGCTGGCGCACTGGTCCCGTTTGCCATGAAGTTCCTCGCGGGAAGTTATGCGCTGCTTCTGAGTTGGATGGTATTGCAGTGGTTCTTCGAGAGCAAACAGCTCGCGAGCCTGTTCGGCACATTCCTGAATGTGACGCTGCGCTTCTGCATGATCGCCTCCATGATTACGCCAATGTTTGGCACCAGCGGCTATGGAACCGCGATCGGAACAATAAACGGGATCACCGGCGCGGTCGCGTCAGCGGTATCGGGTTCAGGTCCGACATCCACAAGCGGACTGTTGACTGGGACCGCTTCGCGAATACTGCAAGTCGGTGGCCAGTCACTTCTGAGCTTGTTCCAAGCTGCGTCGAACGTGACTTCGAGCTGGTCCCTGCTTTCTGCCGTTGGTGGCGACTTTGTTATGCAAATACTAGCAATCATTGCCATCTTGTTTGTGTCGGTGGGCGTAATCGTTCTGATGGTGTATGCGATTTACAACCTCGGCAAAGCTCTCCTCTACGGCGCTCTGGCGTTCTCGTTAGGCACCGCCCTTGGCCCCTTTTTCATCGCAACGTTTCTACTTCCATTTACAAACAAGATGGGCATGACCTGGATCAACTTCATGTTTGTCGCCGGCTTCGTGAAAATTGTCGCCGCCTTTCTTGTTGGCACGGTTACTGGCTTGCTACCAACGGTACTGCAATCGATCACACTGAACAGCACGGGTGTTACCTTCATGAGCGTGCTCGCTGCCAGCGTCGGTCTCCTAATCGTCTACGCCTTGCTTGCATGGATACTCGGATCAACCATCGGACTAGCCAACTCAATGCTGCCGGGCAACATTGGCTCCGCCGATGGCGCGGGTGCGCTTTCCGCTGCCGCAAATGCGATGGCCGCGGCAGCCGGAGTGGTCGCGGCAGCAGGCGGCGCGTTGAAGGCGGCAGGGGCTTCCGCCCTGGGCGGTGGCGCGAGCAAGGACGGCGCCGGCAACAGTGGAGGAGACAGCGGTGGTGGTGGCAGTAGTGGCGGTGGCGGGAATGCCGCGCCACCTGGGCTGGCCGGAGTGAACACGGCTACGCCAGCCGCGGCAACGTCTGTAGCCGCCCCGGCCGGCACTGCTTCGGTACCGGCGAGCGCTACTTCACCAGCACCGTCTACTAGGTCCCAAGCTGTCGAGCGCTTCGCCGGAGCAGCGAAAGAGCTTGGTCCTGCTGCGAAGGGCGTTGGCACCGCGGCGGTCCGTGGCGTAGGTGCCGTGCTACGCGGTGGGACGACCGCGGCAAAAGCAGTTGTCGCGCCGGTAGGGGCGGTGGCGCGTATAGCCGGCGCCGCAGATCCAAAAACCGGGATCGCGAAGGCCTACGCGACTGGACGTGGCGCATTCGGACAGGGCAGAAAATCAACACCTGCGGGCACCGGCACTGAGATCCCGCCGCCTGTGCTCCCTAGAGCAGACAGTCGTCCCGCTACGGAAAAACCTGCGACTGCTGAAACCAACCACAGCAACATTGATTGGTCTGACAGCGATCCGGAAAGTACACCCACACAGCGACCAGCGGCACCGCCATTGAGCGAACGGTCCACCGAACCAACTCTACCTGACACCCCACCAAGATGACCCGATTGCCGTACAACATTTTTGCCGTGGAGCCAGAGCTCTACGCCTCGATCAATAGCTGGGTTTCCAGCCAAATGGCGCTGCCACCGGAACAGCGCATGGCACCCGGCGTGTACCCGGATGTTTACTGCACTACATGGCGCGTTGCAGGACAAGTCGCATTTGCTCGACTATTTGCGGAGCAGCCATACTTCGTCGTCGCAGGTTGCGCTGCATTTTGCATACTGCCATTCCTGTTAGCGCTGGGTTTGCTTAGCTAGCCTCTGAAGCGAGTTCTTCGTCGGACTCTTGGCGAGAGCTTTTGCTCACTGCAACGTTACGCTGAGTCGAATTCGACTTTGATCTTCACCGTCTCGGCCGCCTTGCAATTCTCCCAGCCCGGAAAAGCTGGCTTTGCACTTCGCGATAGATTGCGGCATTTCGTGAGTCGAACTCAACCTTCGCCTGTCCGCATGGGGGTGATTGCCCGACCCGGACCAGTCTTCCAAACGCGTCAGACCAACACCGCCCGTTGGCCCATGCAGCTGCTTGGCGATGGATTGTGTCCGCATCTGGATCGCGGCCTTTTTTACCGTCGGCTATGCTTCGCCGGCGCGAGTGTTGACGGCCGACGATGGTCACTGGCTTAGTGACGGAAAACTTTGCGACTCACTGCATGAGTCGAATTCGACTCTACTTTTTGCGTCGATTTTTGTTCTATTCCGAGCGCGAATCCACACATAACTGGGAAAAAGCACCAAAAGGGTCCGACATTCGGGCGAATACAACTTCCCGCAGCGGAACAGGCGTCTGCGGCTTTTTAGTCGAGATCGGCCCGCGCGTGCGTCATAGCCGCTCTCAAATGGAGACATTCCGCAGCGAGTGGCGGCATTGCTTCGGCAATCGCCTGCAGCTGGCGAGCACGCAGGCGCTGGCGCGCGGCTATCACTCCTGGTTTCCCAAAGTAGTCGTCGAGCACGTAACCATCAGTGGCCATCTTCGACAACAACCACTCGACGGCAAGACTCTGCCACCCGAGGATGCGGCCGGCGTCATCACGCAACGGCAGCGACGGGGACCGCTCGACGATACGCTGTACTTCTAGCACGAAGTGCTCGGGCAGCGGCGGCACGCGAACGACCGCAGCTTGCGCAATTTGCATTACTGCTGAAACGGACGCCGCGCGCGCGTGCGCGGCACGGACTGCGTACCTCGCAGCTCCACAACGCGCTTGCGCAAACCGAGAGTCTATCTCGGCTTCGTACACGTCAGATGCTCGCCATAAGCGGCGTGGTCGACGAGGGGGCGTCACGTGGTTTTCGAAGGCATGCTCCTTTCCCAGGAAGCGCATTACCAATCCGGTAGTCCACCCGCGCGCGCGGAGCTCGACCATCGAGAACACCTCGTCACACAGTGTGAGTTCAAAAGGTGCGTGTTGCACAGAGGAGTCCGCAAGCTGCATTAACGAAACAGCCCTAACAACTGACACAGAAACGGATGGATTACTCCTCGGAATCGGAGGTTCCCAGCACTACAAGTCATTTGTATCGATGGCGTTAGCTAGCACCGCGGAGATTCCAGCGCTACTTGATTCTGTTGAGGCTGGAGGTGCAGTCACACCAGATCCGGTCGAGGAGTTTTCGCGACGCAGATCAGAGGCGAAGGCTTGCGCCTCGGACCCTGTCGACCGCGACGAAACGACTGAGGGTCCCCGCGCGTCCGCGTGCTGCGTCACAAGTAAACCACGATCAGCTAAGGCAACAAGGCGTTGAGCTCGCAGGCGAGGGCGGATCGCGACAAGTTCCTGGAACAGCGCAGCGTCGCGATCCGAGTGCAGTCGCACCTGGATGCGAAGAAACCGTGGAGCGTCTACATCTTGCGCACCCATTAGTTGTTCCCCCGCTCCGCTACGGCTTGAAACCCTTTGACGTTCGCGTAGCGCGCCGCGCTAATCACTTCTACTTCTAAGGGATGAAATGCCGATGCGAGGGCCGTTTGGTACAGCGGCGCACCTCCACCCATTAGCACCACCGATTGCAACGTCCCAGCATCCCCAATGTGTGACAAGATTGCTTGCACCGCTTGTTTGGCTTTCGCTGCAATCATCTCTTCGAAATCGCTACGCTCCCACTTCTTGCCGCGGTAGTACGTCGGTATCCCACGCACCAACAACCCGTCCAAACCATCCAGCAACGTAGCGTCTTGATCGATGCCAGTGCGTCCGTCGCGTACGACGCGATACGCACCCTCGATGAAACTTGAAACGCCAACGCTCGCGGAACCGGAGCGGGACGCATTCACGACCAGTCCATTCGCCACTACCCAATCAAGCGTCCCATAGCCGACATCGACCAACAGGCGGTTAACCCCTTTGATTTCACCGCCTCGCTGCGTAGCCAAATAATGCCAAATCAGGCCACCCACGGGTTGCGCGATGACTCGTAACGAGCCTATCGCCACGTGACGATCGTCGAAGCATATCCCGTCTCGATATTTATCCTTCAACACCGAGCGGACGTGATCGAAGTTACCCACCGGTGTACCTACTACCAAGTGGTCAATATGGTTGAGATTCATCGACTTGACCGCAGCTGCCATGCAAACTTCGTAAGCGGTGGTGTTCACATAATTGTCACCACGCACTCGCAATGAAGCGCCAACGGCAAGCATGGCGGGAGCCTCACTCACGGCCATTTCTTCACCATCGACTCGTACGGTCCATAGTCGTGGGCCGCGCGCGAGTCCTCCGGTATCCATCGTAGTCGGTTTGGGAAATGGGGCGGACTGAAATGCATCGACTGCGACGTCTAGTACCCCATTGTGATTCCGAAGTTCACCAACCGTGAATTTCGTCCATCCGTAGCCCACGTCTATCGCACGACCAACCATTGCGTCACTCCTGTTCATTCGGAATGGTCAATCTTCGACGAAGGCGGCAGCTGCACCACACCGAAAATCCAGCCCTTTCGTAGCTCATTCGCGCGGATATCACTTCACGATTGCGGAATCGGCCACTTGCCCCCATGGGTTTGTAATTGCGATGAGGTGGTAAAGCATTAGAAAGCTGCAACTGCATGCAACTGCGCAACGGTTTGTCGCGAGTCGCGGTGCAAAGCTGTGGATGAAGCTCAAATAAACGACAACGCTGCGCGCTAGTAGTGGCAAAGCTGCAGGTGAACGACAAGGCTGTTGATTTGCCGCTACTCGACCCGGCCAAAGCGGCAGTTGAAGCGCAAATGAACGACAACGCAGCGCGCTTGCAGTGGCAAAGCTGCAGGTGAACGACAAGGCTGTTGATTTGCCGCTATACAACCCGGTGAAAGTGGCAGCTGAAGCGCAATCGAACGACACGGCTCAACGCGTCGCCAGGTCAAGATGGAACATACCTCCGTTGCACGCCGAACACTGCTCTGTAGCAACGCGATAGCTGCACTCTGCACGGATGCCACCGGCTTGACGCCACCCACCATGCCAACGCCGCGTGCACTGCTGGCCTGTGCAGATCAAAGTGGGTACGCCCGTGTGATGGTTATTTGGAGAGAGTTCACATGTCGGGGCCACGAGGCAACACGACTCGTGCTCTTCTCCTCGAAGGCGGCTCGAATCTCTCTTTGTTCCGATTCAAATTGGCTTGTTTTCGTCCAATTGCTTTATTGCCGGAATAGAAAGTGAGCCGACAAAGTAGTGTATTCCTGTCAATACGACTGTTGCTCGCCAGCAAAATCACGGCATTACTACGCGCCCCGTGCGCGCACGCTGGCTCCCCTCGGGAAGCCGCAGCCCGAAAGGGTTTTAGCAACATCATCGCCTCCACGGCGACTCCGATGTTGACCCGTATGCCCTTACGCCATCTCCGATTCGCATTGATCCTGCGAACCGTCAAGGGTGGCGAAGGCAACGCAATTTTTTCGGCCTCCGAAAACGTCCCAACTAGAGTAGCGCCTACATCTAGGCTCCATGCGGGCTGCAGCCCGAAAAAGTACCGGCCAGAGCTGGCCAGCAGCAAAAAAGGAACGTCACGCAGGTGGCGAAAAAAAGTCTAACGACCCTCGAAGCGCACTGCAGCCTCATCAGCTGCGGGGAGAAGAGATTCCGAAGCCCTGAAAGCCTTGATCGGCAGGCTGCGTGACCCGAGAGGGAGCGCAACCGGAAGGGCAACCCCGCTGCGGCCGGGTAGGAAAGAGAATGGGAGCCGTCCCGCGTTGCAATTGCAGCGGAACCGGTGCTGGTGGGCAAGGCCACCTCGTTGCGGTCGGGAAACCGGTCGCTCCTCGATGCTCGCAAGAGTGTCGGCACAGGGGAAGAGAAGTCGACTCGGAACCTGGAGGATGAGCGCGTTTAAGTGAATAGACCCCTCTCGCCCGGGTTAGCGGCGATGAGCGAAACGTTGTTGGCAGCACACCGAGGCCGCGAGGCACGCACACAGGAGTTCAATGAAAAAACGCACGATTCACGACATGAGCGCTCTCGCCGACCTGCGCGACGGCCATTGGGTGGCGACAGGGCGGAAAGTGGATGGGGAGGACGTGTTCAGTGCAATTACACACGTCTTCGACGGCATTCGCTGGCTGCGAAAGAACGGCAAGCCTTTGTCGGAAAAATCCAAGACAGATTACGGCAACCACATACTGCGCAGCTACCGTGATCTCGCCGATCTTGGCTTCCATCTCCGCAAGCCATGGAACGCAGAACAAAAGCACATCGAAGCCCTGTGTCGCCATTGGTCTACTAAGCGACTCGGCGCGAGCTTGGTACAAAACCGTCTCGCTGCCTTGTCGTGGTTTTGCGCGGTCATGGGCCGTCCTGGATTGATTCGCAGCACACACGACTACGATCACTGCTTTGGCGATCGAAGTATGGTCAGGCATCAAGCCGCTGAGACCGACAAATCTCCGGAGGGCAGAGGATTCCAGCGCGACGACGTCATTGCCATCGCCATGCGGGTGGACCAAACCTTCGGACACATGGTCATGTTGCAGTACGCCCTCGGCCTGCGCGACAAGGAAGTGTTACGAGCTCGCCCGTTGTGGGATTTGAAGCACGGTGAGAAGCTAGACCCCGATCGTGAACACCGTTACTGGCGACTGCCCGGCAAGACAGGTGGCGCCAAAGGTGGTCGCGAGCGCATCATCTTCTTGCGACAGGGCGACTGGCAAATGCAGGCCATCCACACCGTCCAAGCGTTCATGAAAAAGCGCGATGGTGGATTACTGCGAACGGCCATGGGTTGGAGTCAAAGTCGAGAAAAACGGGTGCGCGGCCAAAAGGCTAAGCCCACCACTGCAAGTCCAACCGAGACTAATTTGACAAGCACTCAAACGAAGAAGGGCGGCATCTCCGGAGACCTCCTGCAATATCAGGAGTACTGCCGTCGCGCTGGTTTCACAAAACAAGCGCTAGGGTTCACGGGCCACAGCTTCCGTCACTCGTTCACCCACGCGGAATTGTTTGCCAACGGCTTCATTTCTGTCGTGAAGGGCAGGCAGCGCCAACTAGTCGTAATTCACGATTCCGTTACCGGTGAACCCGTCACGCGCGCACGGGCCGATGAAGTGCGCGCGGCGCAAACGCGAACCAGTAAGCAATTGGGCCATGGGCCGTTGCGTTCAACGGCGGCGTATTACGGGAAGACAAAGCTTGCCAGAATCATCGACAAAGCGAGCGAGCAGGAAGAGTCCGCCGAACAAGTCGTTGTTGCAGATGGGGCTGCCGGCTAGAGCAGGCCACAGCAACTCAACCTGCGTCGGTTGGCGCTGGTGAACCCGGATAGCGATCCAGCGCCTCTCCCATGCGTTGGTGCGCGGCCTTGAACTGAGCGATCGCGGAGGGATCGAATCGGTCGATGTATTTTTCGATGCAATTGGCCCTAGAGTAGGTTCCGACCACGATCTCCTCCGTGATACGAACAAACACCGGTGTGAGTTGGTCGGTCGTAAGGTCATCGGGAAGTTCCTTTCCCTTTAAGGCGAGCTTGCAGCACTTGTCTGCCAAGGCGCGAGGACTCTTTGCCATGCCTTGCGGCGTCGTGTTCGACTCGAGCGCGATGCGAACGCTCTCGCGCTGCTCTTCCGGCGAAAGGAGCGCGATCTTGTAACCATCGCCTAGTGAAATGTCCCCGGCTTTGATCGCGTCCACGAGCACGGTTTCACCGTTGGTGGCGATGCGTTTGCCTTTCGCCGCTGTAGCCCGCGAGATTCCAAATTTGATCGCCGACGCTTTGATTGACGTCCCGCCAACGACCTGACTATGGGTAGAAGTGGATGACGTTCCGGGTGCCTGTTCCGCATCGGCGAATTCAAGATCTAATTTTAGATCTTGATTGTTTAGGCTCCCACTCGCTTCCAATACTCCCTCACTGTCTCGGCGACCAGCGCCAGGCCGTCCACCGCCATGAGCCATGGTTGCAAGTTGGCCAGCGATCAATCCCTTCTGACCCGCAGTCAAATGGCGATGCGCCAAATTCAAAGCGATCGTCAGTGCCTGCAAATCTTGATCTTCGCTGACTTGTTCAAACGTAGGCGCTTTGCCAAGTTCTGCGCAAGCGCGCAAGCGGTTCCAACCGTCGAAGACAAGGTTCTCGCCGAGAAGCTTGATGGGCACGCGCTGCCCGGAATCGCGGATCGACTCCAGTAGCAGGGCATAGTCTTCCGCGCTCATCAGGGGGAACACCGCCGAGTATGGATGGCGTTCATAGGTCACATCTGCGACAGTCAGCGTTGCGTTACTCATGCACATTACGAATTGGCTTTGATGCGAAATTGTCAAAGGTATGCGAACGACACAATCGCCGAAAATCATGGGAAACGGCCAAACAATCGCGCGAGCGGCTGTTACTGCGTGATGCAGTATCCATGTCCAACTCTGGTAGTAATGAGCTCATGTGGCGCAAGCGTCAAGACGGATGCGCAACGTGCGAACACGCGGCTGCCGAGGTATAGAGGATGTCGTATGCCAGCACTATCAACCGTGGGTCACCACCAAATCGCCGATGCTGCAACGATGCAGTACACCGCGTTGAACGCCAGCGAGAACGCAGCCATCGAACAGTGGTGGCTGGGTCGAGCAACGCGCCCCGAAAGGCACATCGCGCAAAGCGTCTTTGCACAATGTAAGTCTGGTCGACTCTGGCTTGCTTGCCACTGCATAGGTGACCAGTATCCGCTGATGCACATCTTTGAGCGTGACAAGACCTTGTTCTTGCGCCGCATGCAGGATCGGCCTCTGCACAACGAAAGCTGCGTTTACTTTCGCGAGCACTCAGGTAGTGGAGAAGGCGGAGCGACGAAAGCGGGGACCACCGAGCCACACAACTTGCGCCCGGGCGAACCTCCTGCCTTCTATTCCGGGAAAGCGGAAATCGGAAATACTAGGCCGGTACACGGTATCAGTTCCGGTACGCCGCGGATGAATCATAAGCGTCCGGAGTCATCAATCGCGCAGCGACTGCGATGGCTGCTCGATGCAGCGGGCGCGAACGTATTTCCGCAAGACCAAAACGTAGTCCGACGTTTGATTGAAGTGGCGCAGCGTACTCCCGTGAAGCAACACACGCTCGATCGATATATGTTCTTCACACCGCGCGCGGTCGAACAGGGAATGCTCGCCGACGCAGCGAGGAGGGCAGCACACGACGGACTGCAAGAGCACGCCTTTCTCGTCGCTTGTGTCACCGACATTGAACCAGGGAACACGATGCTTCTGGAATACAAGGGGGCATCGCTTCGTCTGCCGGAACCTAACAAGTTGCGGGTCTACGGGAGCGACCGGACAGCTGCGGCCGGCATGACGCCGTATGTAGCGTTGTTGATGTTCAACAGAAACCGCGACATCATCGACGCCCACCTCCATCCCATTTACAAACCTGAGTACTTCTGCCTTGTGGATTCTGGTGAGGAGCGAAAGGTTCTCGCAGAGCTCCTTGCCGTTGCCGTGAGACTACGCGAACAAGGCATTCACAGCAGAGTGATGAAGCCGTTGTATGCGCTCACGCGATCGGGAATTCTTCCCGACTTTCACATCGCATTGCGTCGTGACGCCGATATCGAAGGGAAGCACGAAATCGAGATCGTGATCGAAGTCTTGGGTTTTAGCAACGAGGACTATCGACTAAAGAAACAGATGCAAGCGAACGAGCTAGCAACAATGTATCGGTACATCGCTTACGACACACGACTACCCTACGCATCGCGCGGCTCAT
The DNA here is from genome assembly GCA_040079845.1 of Casimicrobium sp. GTDB lineage: Bacteria > Pseudomonadota > Gammaproteobacteria > Burkholderiales > Casimicrobiaceae > Casimicrobium. Next base: position 49,824 of record JBEBJR010000006.1, read on the forward strand.
TGTCTGCCGCTGTGTCTGCGATCGCCGCAGAACTTACGTGATGCGCCTCGGCAGGCTGCCACATGCGCACTTAACAGGTTGCGCGAGCGGCGCGGGGTTGTACCCTGATTATCTGGAAGACAGCGAACAAACCCCATGACACCACTGACAATCGCCACGTGCCACGCGCGCGCACTGGCATGCGAAGAGTGTGCGAACCACCTGGACCTTAACTGGACCGAAGACTCAACTGAGGTGCTGGCGGGCCACTGGTTGGCCGCAAGAATGCGCGAAGAGGCGACGCGCTGGCGGGAACGTGCGCACCACCTTGTTCGAGATCCGCGCAGGAGGCCGAAACAGGCAATCGCAGCGCCATGATCGACTTGCATTCCCCAACCCGCCGGGAACGGACAGAAGATGACGAACAACGGAAACGCCCTACCTACGCAAACCGGTCATCGGTCTAAGCGCTTGCGAGCGCTATGGGCGTGCCCGCTGCTGCTCGTAGCGCTCGCATGTGGCATTGAGACATCAATGGCAAGCAACGTGTTGTGTTCGCCGATGACTGCAACCCTTCTCTTTAACGGTGTGCCAGTAGCAGGCGCCAAAGTCGTGCGTCGTTACCACTGGCGGCTTACCGACCGCGAGGGAATCGACGAAGTGACTTCCGATGCGAGTGGCAAATTTGCGCTGCCGCAAGTGTCAGGTAGATCACTCATTGCGTGGCTGCCACATCAACCCGTTATCGACCAGGCCATCGAGGTGTACGTCGGCGAGCAAAAGTACGAAATCTGGTCCGGCGCAAAACTGTCATATCGAAGGAACGCAGAGCTCGAAGGAAAACCATCACCACTGCAATTCGAGTTGCACGGCGTACCTGTTACGCATGAGCACATCGTGGCCCGATTGGTTGTCGCGCGATAGCGCACTGAGATCGGCGTACGTTCGACACACGCCTTTCGTGGATTTGTTAGCGGATCGGCGCACCGGAAACTTCCCCACAATATCTGTGCATAACTGTCTGGAGAAATGCAACGGAGCCCGGCAGGTATGGCCTTCAGGACGAAGCCAAAAAGGAGGCATCAGATAACGCAACTTGCGCCGTGCCGCACGCTTGCCATAGCGTTCATGCCACGGTAGCTGCGCGCTCCTCCCTTCGGGATCGCAGCATCAGCCACGCGCAGCTCAGTCCAAAGCAAAGCATCAGGCCAGGCGGAATGAACTCCCGCCAGGGCATCGCCCTATGTGCGAACGAAGCTTGTGTTTGAACGGGACTCGTCCACACACTAAATCCGTCTAGTCCAAATCTGCGCTTTGCGCCATCACCCGTTGTCAGTTCGTAGACGAGGTCGCTGCTCCATACTTTCACGATGTTGCCCGTTAACTTTTCACCGTTGCGGAACTCGATCGTGATGTTCTCGAACGGCGTTACTTGTGACTGCCAGATACGGGAATAGTGAGCCACCAAAGCTGTCGCTGCAAAGGTCAGAACGCAGCAGGCTAACGCGATAAGGAATCTTGACATCGCCGTGTGCTCGTAGGTGGGAATAAAAATGTTAGCGGGAAACACGACGCGGGTCAGTCGACACCGCGTTCCGCGCGCTTGCCGGTGCGTTCTGAATATCGATCATGCGCCGTAAGTACAAAAGTTTCGGTCGCGGGCGTCGCACCGCGATATATCTCAGTTTTCAGCCACTTCCATTCGTCGCGCGCAGATTGAGTGCCGCGCACGGTCGTATGCCAGCACTTGGCCTCTGCGTCCCAACGATAGCCGCGCGCCTTCAAGGTATCTTTCGTCTCGAATGGAGAGCGGCGCGCCCATAGAGAAAATGACGGTTCGCCGGCAGCGCGGAGCAAACGCAGCATTGCGGTCGGTGCTCCGTTGAGATCTGCGGTGAGTACGCAAGCGACGGCTAAACAATCCGCGATCGCCCTGTGCGCATCGAAGAAGTATCCGCACTTAAAAGCGATGTAGTCGAGTTTGTTGCTCTCAATGCCGCGTTCGTCCCATTCGACGTCCTCAATAGAGCAGGCCCAATTCATCGAGACGGTTTGAGGGTACCGCCTTTCAATAAATTTTCGGTCAAAGGACGCGTTGTGGGCGATGACAAGATCAACACCAGAAAGCGCGTCGGCGACAGCGTCATCGTCGAGCCGTTTGCCGGCGAGCATGTCCTTGGTGATTCCAGTTACGCGAACGACGTCGGCCGATAGGTCACCCTCGCAGTCTTCCAGACCCTCGTAACGAACGATCTCGCGCACCGGGAGACCTGTCGCACTGTCCACATCGAGCACCAGAATTGCCAGCTCAATAATCGTGTCTTTATCCTGAGCGAGCCCGGTCGTTTCGGTGTCGAGGATGGCCACGCGCACGAGTGTGCTATTCGGTAGGCATGGCGCACCTGGGATCACGGTCGGCACGCGATGAAGCAGCAATGTGTCCGAACTGGGTAATGAGGTCATGGAGCCGATAGGGAACGAAGATCAGGTTTAGATAATGCCACGATGTACAACCGTCGCAATCTGACAAGACGGGCTAACGAAAGCGTGTTTTTTTGATTAACCGTTAGCAGCCGACACTGGCGCGCGCGCCGTGCTTCTGCACATAGCGGCCCCATGTTTGCAGGGCCAACTGTATCTCGTCCGGAGATTCCGGCCAAACCTGCTGAAGACGTGATCGAAGTTGGTCGATCGACCTTATCTGTTCGTCGCGAGCAAGGAGGACCGCGTCTCGCAAGATCGCGAACGTCGTAGGGGAGAGTGGAGCTTGATCTGCAGAGTCGTGCACTGGGCGTCTATTTATTGGCGCTGGGGTGAGTACATAGTGTGGATCACATGGGATGGAATCGCAACCGGTGTCCAAGGTTCCCTGGCGGACTTGCAGACCCGTCACAATTCGAGCACTGGTGGCCAGGCGTCGAAGAGCGCTCGGGACAGCATGAACGCTAGTATCTGCTGTTTGCGAACCGCAAACGCGAGCACCGCTGCGGGATTGCGCCCCGTAAAGCAGTCGCACTCCATACATGGCTCGGTAACACGCACAACGGCCACTAGTGGTGGCCAGAGCCGCCACGGCGGCCCATGTGGATAATTGACACATGGCACAGATCGATTCAGCAAATTTCGCCCATTTAGATGGCCTTTCCGCTGCGCAACTTAAGCGCTTGCTGGTTGAACAGCTCACGCGCCAAAAGCTCGGCTTGTATTGGGAACATGACAGCCTCGATCGCGATCGCGCAATAAACGAGCATGTGGTTCTACCACGGGTGGTGCCGGAGCTTTGCCATCGTGATGTCACAGAGGATGGCACGTCGCCGTATCGGAACCTCATCATCGAGGGCGACAACTTCGATTCGCTACGTATGCTGCGTGCAACACACGCTGGCAAGATCCGCGTGATCTATATCGATCCACCGTACAACACCGGAAACAAGGACTGGGTCTACAACGACCGCTTTGTCGGACAGAACGATCGTTGGCGTCATTCTCTTTGGCTGGAATTCCTTTACCGGCGCCTCACGCTCGCGCGCGACTTGCTGACGCCGGACGGCTTGATCATGGTGTCGATCAACGACGAAAACCGCTCTCGGCTTGAGTTGTTGATGGATGAAATTTTTCCGGGCCGGCGCATTGGGACGTTGGTGTGGCGTACGAAAGATACAGGCAACGACTTGAGTCGACGATTGAGCCATGTACACGAACACGTCTTGCTTTACGGCAATCCGGGATTTCGCTTCAACGGTAAACCCACGGACCGCAGTAAATTCCGGAACCCCGACAACGACCCTCGCGGCGATTGGTCACCACAACCGATGACCGCCAATAAGACTTTCATCGAAAGACGTAACACTTATTACCCTATTCAGGACCCAAACACGGGCTATTGGTACCCATGCGACCCGAGCAGTGTGTGGCGCTTTTCCTCGGCGAAAGCTATTCGCGAGCGCCTTAAAGGTGATGAGGCCGCCATTGCAGCGGAGCTAGCGAGTTTGGACAGCGACACGATTGAGACCTTCATCGAGAAAAAGCTGATTTACTTTCCCCCGGTTGGGTCGAACCAACGAATTATGAAGTTCGATACGATCGAAGCGCTGCGGACAGCCATTGCGAACGGCACTGGGCCTGCACTCCCAAAGAAAAAAACCCCGCTGTTTTTTGACGATTTGCCGGATCTAGAATTCTGGGTAGGCAAGCCGATTGCTCCGGGGCGACCATCGCGCAAAGAGCACTGGTCAAACAAGGCCCCAGAAGAACGCCTCTCACCGTTCGGTAGCTGGATCGCCGGAATGAATGAGCAAGTCGCAAATCTCGCTGAAGAGGGAGAGGACGAGCCAGCCACGCTGCGAAGTACGCGGGGTGGGGTTGCAACCGACGAAATCAAAGCTGTGCTGGGATCGAAGGCATTTCCCTATCCGAAGCCTTCATCGCTCTTGAACGCGTTGTTGTCGCAAGCGACACAACCCAACGATGTTGTGCTGGATTTTTTTGCGGGTAGCGGAACAACCGGTCAAGCTGTCCTACAGCTCAACGCGGAAGACGGTGGTCAGAGGCGCTTCATTCTCTGCTCCAGTACGGAGTCGACGACCAAAGAACCCTTGAAAAATGTTTGCCGGGATGTGTGTGCGAAGCGTATGAGGCGTGTGATGTCAGGCTATTCGGGTAAGTCAGGCTTAGGCGGATCCTTCGCTTACGTACAAATGGATCGGGTTGAACCGCCGGACGTCGCGTTCGACGCCACTTCAGACAACGCCAGTGCGCTCCTGGCACTTCGCTTGACCCACAAAGCGCTGCCGCCGAGCAAGGAGCCTGTACAGCTCATTGCTAGCGACCCCGAGGGCGGTGTCGACACAGTGTTTGTGCCTGTTGTGGACGAGGCCGCGATCGAAATACTGTCCACATGGCCGAGCCAGCGCATAGCGGTGTACTCGCCGCGTCCGGATACCGTCGTCGAGCTGCTCGCCGCGCGCGGTCGCGAAGTGAATTCGTACGGCTTGCAGGAAGCACTTTTGCGTGGTCAGACTCGAGCACGTCGAACTGCCAAAGCGAATCAAGCAATCGAACGTGGTGGTCGCCATGAGTAACGACATCATCGCCGCCCAAAGCGCGTCCCTTGAACCTGAGCGTTTCCAACGCACACTCATTGAGTCGATGACTAGCGCGCTCATGCGAGAGCAACCTCCGCCATGTTTATTGAGAGCGCCCACCGCGTCCGGAAAAACTTTCGTAATGAGCCACGTCCTCGCCAACGTGAGCGCAGAACGGGAAGTCGTGTGGTTCTGGTTTGTTCCGTTCGTAAACTTGGTGCAGCAAACAGAAGATCAACTCGCTGCGAACTGCGCTGGTGTGTTGACCTCCGGGATGCTCGACACGCAGCGGAACCAGGAGCCCAGTCCGGGGATGGTGTTGCTTTCGACAGCGGCGGCCGTCTCGCGCGCGCAGAACAGAGCGAAAGGGTATGACGCTGACGCCAACGACGAGACGCGGAGCATCGCGGCGTTCGTCGCGCGCGCACGCGTGCGGGGTTTGGAAATTGGACTGATTGTTGACGAAGCGCATATCGGGCTCGACAAAGCGACTGAATTCGGCCGCTTCGCTGCGTGGCTACAGCCAGCCTATTTGATCGCGGCCACGGCCACTCCGAAAGACCAGAGACTCGGTGAATTTGTCGCCCAAGCTGGCTTATCCGCAGTTGAAAGCTTCACTGTGAGCCGAGCTGACGTTGTCAATGCGAGGCTCAACAAACGATACATCGAAGCCATCATCTATCAGTCGCCGTCTGGCCTCCACTCGCTTGCGGACTCCAAGCGCACCGTGCTGAGGCAAGCGTGGAAGCGCAACGTCACGCTTCGCAAAGAGCTGCTCGCCGCGGGAATCGACATCGAGCCTTTGCTGTTGGTGCAGGTCGGCAACGGCGATGAGGCGGTGGAGGAAGCGCGACAGGATTTGATGAGTCTGTGCAAAGTCCCGATGGATGCGATTGGCGTGCATTCAGCGGCCGAACCGGATCCGGTTCTCATGGCCTCCATTGCCAACGATTCTACGAAGCGAGTTCTGGTCTTCAAACAATCTGCCGGCACCGGCTTTGATGCACCGCGCGCATTTGTACTCGCGTCGACCAAACCAGTAAACGACCCAGACTTCGCGACTCAATTCATCGGTCGTGTGATGCGGGTTCTGCCGCAGGTGAGATCGAAATTCCCGAAGCCGACGCCTGTGCCTCTCGACTTGGACACGGCTTACATTTACTTGGCCAACGCTGAGGCGCAAACGGGTTTTCAGCAGTCGGTCGAGGCCAATGCCAGAATCAAAAGTGAGCTCGAAGGACAAACCGAGCGACTGGTGGTGCGCGAGACGGTGAGCGGTGCCATGATGATCACTAGTCGCCCGACACCCCAAGCGCCGGTGCTGCACAGCCTGCCCTTCCCGTCCGCAATATTGGACGCCAACGTCTCTCCTATGCAGGACGCGTCAATCGAGGGCGGGCAGATGGACGTGGCTATCGGCCGCGGCGTGTCGGCGATGCCGCACGAACAATCCCCGCTGGATCTATTTTCGTTAGCCTCTGACGATGAAACAATTCTCGACGAAGCTAAGCCGGCGGCGCCATCGGTCATTCAGCGTTCTAAAGGCTCGCTCGCGTCTGCCGAAGATCTCGTAGGCGAACTTGCCGAGCAGGGGCTACAGGCGTATCGGATACGCCGCGAAATGCGCTCTCTCCCAACACAGCTCAAACGTGAGGAACGGCCACACTTGGCAAACATGAGCGCGATATCGACGGCGGTGGCCAACCGACTCGACATTCCAGAGTCCGTGCGCAACACGGCAATTGCGATCGCGCTAAATCGCGCCAAAGGGATCGAGAGAACGACTGAATTGACATCAGGCGTGGCCACTGAAACCGAGGTCGCCGTGGTAACAGACCGCGTTCACCTTGCGGCCGATGCGCGCGAAGCTTTGCGAGCGCTTCCTCAAACGGAGGAGGCGGATCATCGAATCATCATCGACACCTTAGCGCACCGGCTAATCGACGCTATACGCGACAAGTTTGAGGGGGTCGCGGATGAAGACCAACCAACGCAGCAGGCGTTCCGCCAACACGCACGCGATGCCGCCTTTTGGGTGGTACTCAAGCAAGCAGATCTGCTACGTGAATCCTTGCACGACGAGATTGCCAAGCATTCCAAAGTCGTCAATTCCGGCCCTCTACCCGACGCGATGTTATTCCCCACCGATCTGCCGCTGGATCGCTCGCGAAAGAACATTTACGGTGTATTGCCGCCGTCAAAGCCGCAATTGGAGGCGTCGAGAGGCTTGCTATTGATAGACAGTGCAGCGTGGTTCGACGACAAGTGCTATTCGTTGGCAAATGGAACAAGCTTTGTGACCAGTGCGTTCGACGAATCAAGCAAGTTAAATGGGTTTGAGCGCCAGTTCGCGGAGGCACTCGATCGCGCACCCTTTGTGCAGTGGTGGCATCGAAATGCCGATCGCAAGCCGTACTGCGTGGCAATCGTACGGGCGGATCACAGACACTACTTCTACCCGGACTTCGTAGTATGCCTAGAGCATTCCCCTGGGGACGCGCCGTTACAGCGTCTCGTTGAGACGAAGGACAACACCAAGGACGCCGCACGGAAGGCGAAGCACACGCCTGAGTACTACGGTAGCGTCCTGTTCATCACGCAAGACGGCCAAAGAATCAAAATCATCAATTACGACGGAAGTCTCGGCGCGATGGTAGATACCGACGACTTGAGCAGCCTGCGAGAGAGCTTGCGCGCAAGCCGACCGACGGTCTAGGTAATTACTGCGCGACTTCCGTGATTGCGGGCGTCGTCGATCACTGAATCCCGAAGCGGCTGGGCGTATTCATGCTTTGCCGGAGATACATTGACATCGGCAAGGGAGAAGCTCCCTTTTCAAACCACTTGGCGTAAAGCTGGCGAATTTCGCCCGATTGCAGCAGGTCGACAACTACCGAGTCGACCAGCGCTGACATTGATGCGTCGCCCTTCGCAGACAGTATCCCGTACGGTTCCACTGACAGGTGCTTTCCGACGAATGCAAAATCGTTCGGCGTCGTTGAGGTATTTAGCAAACCGAACAGCACCGCATCGTCGTTAACCACGGCGTGGACCTTTCCCAACTGCATCCGCAAGAAGCCTTCTGCATGATCGGGCACTGTGACCAGTTTCATGTTCATGCCGCGCTGACTGTTCATGATGCCCAACTCGATCTCTGCGGTCGATTTCTCGGTGACAGCGATGGTCTTTCCGCGCAGATCGCGCCAGTCGTGCAGATTCGCGCTTTTGCGGGCGAGAAACCGCATGCCGGCAAAAAATATGCTGTAGCTGAAATCAACATCAAGCGCGCGGGCTGCCGTGTGGGTCGTCGAACCGCACTCAACGTCGACCCGATGTTCTTTGACCGCCTTAATGCGGTCGGCGGACTGCAATGCGACGAACTTCAACTTCAGGTCTGGGCGCTTGAGCTCAAGCTTGACCTTTTCGAAGATTTTGCGGCAGATGTCCACCGAGTACCCCTGAGCGGCACCATTGTCGGCGGAATACGAAAACGGCATCGACGAGGTGCGGTGGCCAAGCTTAAATTCGCCGGATTCGCGGATGCGTGACAAGGTGTCCGCCTGTGCAGCTGCAGCCGCACCAAACGCAATCAGCGAGGCGGCAAGAACCGCGCGAAAAGAAAAATACTTCAACATGAGCTTCGCCTTTAGGAAGGTTGCCGCGGGGGGCAACGAGGTTACGAAATGCAGAGTCAAGTGCGACGCGGCGCGCTGGGAGCACTCTGAGCAGCATCGTGGTGGAATGAAAGGGATTTGTTGTTACAAAGCACCGCAGGCAGGCGGACCTTTTCTCGAAGCACACTCAAGTCAGAATGCCGCGCATCAAAGTGCGATACGTCGAGCCCGCGGACGCGCGCGGCGGTAACCTGATCGCTAAATTGGCAGAACGCAAGGTCGGCAACTGCGTGCGCCGTCCCGTTCCGGTGCTGGTCATACTGCAATGTGGTTTCGCGGGCGTAAGCGAGGGACGTCGCCAACTGCCGTTCGGTGCGCGCGTCGGGCGCAACCGCTTGAACGATGCCGGCGACCGAGAGAAGCGCTACGAAGATGACAGCGTGTGAGTTCATTGCATTTCCCGAGAGTGCGCCATCAAGCGCGGTGGGGTTACAAACGAACAGAGTACGATGACATTTACTTCGCGCAAGCTTCAAAAGAGACCGCGTTTCTCGTGGATTTTGGAGAACTAGCGGTCGCGACACCAGAGTTGTCAGGTGTTTTCCAAGAGTTTTCCGACGGATTGAATCTGGGCGAATTGTTAGATTCTTTCCAACGATGTGGCCGACGATGCGAAGCGAAACTGAGGGGCCTTACCTTGACGCTTCCGGTCGAGGTCTTTTTGGAGTACCCAATGACATCGCAACCGACAAACCAAGCCCTCAAACCGTTGAATGATCACTTTAAGCGCCTCGCGTCGACGTACGGAGTCGAAGTCGACTTTGATCACCTGAGCGAAACCGAACGAGCGCAATTCTTTGCCAACATACCTGGGCATGTGGCAGACGCCAAAGTCATCATTGTGCGAAATGCAAACCTCGATCGCGGGCAGCTTTATCAACTCGGACAAGCGCTCGGCACGCCGCTCAAATACGCGTTTTCTGGCGGTGTTGAGGGCTATCCTGAGCTCATCGAAATACGACGCACGCCGAATCAAGCAACTGCGTTGAGCACGATGTGGCATAGCGACTCAACTTACCTCGTGGTCCCGCCCGACGTTACGCTTCTTTATGGGGTAGAAATCCCCCCTTACGGCGGTACAACGCTTTTCGCGGACACAGCGGCCGCGTTTCTTGATCTAACGCCCACGATGCGAGACGTGCTACGCAAACTTCGCGTCGTACAGCGCTCAGACGTGCACGCCAACAACGAGCGCCTCGCGCACCTATCCAAACCGGCCGATCGCGGTACCGCGCTGGGTGCCGTCCACGACGCCATCAAGAAAAGCGACGGCGTCGAAGCCATCTATGTCAGCCAGGAGCATTCGTCCCATTTCGACGGCATGAGCCACGAAGAGAGTCGACCCCTCATCGAGTTCCTGACACGTCACATCGCTTCCGACAAGTACCGCCTCGAGATCGCATGGAAACCCAACACCCTTGCGATATTCGACAACCGAAAGACCCTCCACCGGGCGATTGACAACTACTTCGGGCACTCTCGTACGCTGTTGAGATTGATCCTTCAACTAAAGACGCGTTGTGCTGAACAGCGAGATGACGAACCGCAATTGATGGCCGCCGAATAGTCCCAGTGGATATCGAAGTTATCGTAGTGATCGCTGCGTCGCTGTTCGCGGGCGCGATCGACGCAATCGTAGGAGGCGGCGGCCTCGTGCTAGTGCCGGCGCTCTTCTTGTGCTACCCAGCCGCCGCACCCCAGGCGCTTCTGGGAACAAACAAACTTGCCGCGATCTCAGGGACCGCCGTATCGGCGGTCCGCTTTGCGCGCTCGATACCGCTTGAGTGGAGAGTGCTTGCCCCGGCAACCGGGGTCGCATTGCTGGGCTCATTTGCTGGGGCCTGGGCGCTTACTGTTATCGACCCGATCTGGTTGCGACGTGCCCTGCCATTTGTATTGTGCGCACTTTTGGCATACACCCTTGCGAAGAAGGACTTCGGTGGCACCAACGACCCGCCCAAATCTTTCCGTGTGCGGCTTGCTATCGTCAGTGCGACTGCACTTGCGGTGGGCTTCTATGACGGCTTGTTCGGACCAGGCGCCGGTAGCTTTCTGATATTTCTGTTGGTGCGTTTTCTGCGCGTAGACTTTTTGACGGCGTCCGCTTCAGCGAAGGTGCTCAACGTCGCCTCGAATGGTGCCGCGATCGCACTGCTCGCGACAAAGGGCGCAATGTGGTGGCAGGTGGGCGCGATGCTCGCGGTCGCCAACGTGGTTGGCAGCTTGATCGGGTCGCGACTGGCGCTGCGATACGGGTCGAGATTTGTCAAACAGATCTTCGTTCTAGTCGTGTTTGCCTTGATCTGCAAGACCGCTGCGAGCGCTTATTTGTAAACGATCCTTGGCCGCTGCCATTGGAAACGGATGCGCTGAGTGAGCATCGCACGGGCGACGCTGCACTTGCAGACTGCTGCACGCTCTTGCGCTGGCGGAGGCGTTGTGAGTTGAGCTGTCGCGGAGAGCGTTGACCATGATGCGCGACACACCCCGTCCTGTCAGGCAGAGGGGATGTCAATAGGCTTGATCTACAGCATTGCGCGCGTCCCAAAGGGATCGGGCGGAGTTTCCTACTGAAACAATCACGCGGCTGTTCCAGGCCTTGAGAAGGCGTGCTGCTTCCTGCCTGGTCCCAGCCGCGGCCAGCTCGGCTGCGTCGACCTCCGGAGCTTTCTCGATGCGAACAGAGATATCAAACTTGCGACCTTGCGCCACGTAGAAGTCGAGTACAACCTCCTCATCTGGCGAAAGCATGGCGTAGATGCGGCCGTGCAGCGCGCGGATGGCTTCAATCGATGGAGCAGGCATTTTCTAGAACTTTCTTCTGGTGCGATACAACGGCTGTGACACTCGTAGATGGCGCAGACGTCATTTCAAAGCGATGTGCCGACGAGGAAAGCTAACACGAGCAGCGAAAACGGAACGCCGGCCCGGGGGATTTTCGCCTCGCGTGCCTGACTCTGTCTCGTAAGGCGTTCCTCTTCGGCAGCAGCCAAGCGCATAAATGCTTCTCGCTCGGCGCGAAATTGAGTGCGTCCGACTTCTACGATTCGTCCAGCCTTCCAACTGCCCCAGCGGTACAGGAGCGAGAGCGAGAGCCAAACGCCAACGCCGCAGACGTAATAGAGTACCGAGTGCACCCCAAAGAATCTGTCCACACCCGCTATTGCACCGAATAGCGGCCATAGCTGGTCAATAACGGGGGCTCCGACGTTGCCCTGGCAAAAGCGAATCGCCTGGCATGCTATGGCAAGCGCTCCAAAATATGAACCGAAGTAAATGGCTCGAACGATCAGTTTGTTCAACATGGTTTCCTTGAGTTACACAACGTGCGAAGCCAAAGTGTTGCGCGTGTTCGGTTGAATACGGAGAGGGGTCGCGAAGCCAACTGAATGCGTGAATCGGAAGCGCAGTTTCGTCGAAGAAGGAGCGGCACCACTCATCGATAATCCCGCCGTTGCCAGCGTTATTTGAGATTGGACTCGGCCGAGAGGGTGCAGCTTATAAGACGGGACCGCGAGAACCGCGCGATGATGGGCGAGCCTGCGTTGTCGAAGCATTTGAAAGTGCGCCATACTTCGTCGTAACATTAATTGCAGAACAAATGAAGAGGGCTCCGCCCAATGCCGACAATCTCCCAAGCGAATGACGCACTCGTCGCCGCCCATTGCGTGAACATTTTGCTCGCGATCGCCGACGGAGAGTCCGCGGTACAAGCGGCGATTACGAATGCGCGAACGCACTTCGCCGGATGGTCTTTGCACAACGCGGTACAGTTTGCCACCGGCAAGCGATTCATGGCCGAGCTCGTCAAAGTAAGTAACCCGGGTAGTCGATTCCGGTACGCGATGGCCAGAGTCATAGCGCGCGACGTTGCGCGCGAAACAGGATGGAGTGGCGCCGTCAAGTCGGGATCCGACCCAGCTGCATGCGAACGCGAGGCCCGTGCCCTACTGGAAACGTTGGGGGCGACCGTGCACTGACCGGCGGCCAGGCAAATACGCAACCCACAAATCGGAGAGTCGAATTCGACTCTACATATTTTCTGCAAACGTCGCCCGGAAAAAGGGCAACAAACACGAAAGAGGCCTGTTAATGGCCGATTCTCGCTGAAATACACGCTGCCGAGCGACTCCGAAGACATCAAGCCCCGCACCTGCAAAAACTGTATATTAGTACAGTGGACTGCAAAATATACCGCTTGTACAGTAACGGCACGCGGCTTTCAGAAAATCTCATTGATCGCGCGCCAAAGATAGGGCGGCTGCTGTATCGAGCTCGAATCCGGCACGAGAAAATCGCCTTCACGGTGTTCACAGCCCAGCTGGTGGAATTGACCAGCGACAACCTAGTGATTCCGCCGCTCGATAGCGCCATCCTGCTGCGCATTAGCGAGCGCGGAATGCTGCTGTGCGGGCAGGAAGTGATTGCGCGTGGAAGAGGGAAAAACTCAAGAACCGACTACTATCAGCAAGAATGGGTGTGTAAGCCCCTGTCCTTGAGATAGTCCAATGTGCAACATCTACGAACCAGCGACCGACGCCTATTTGCACGCCACTTGGAGCGCTTACGAGCGCGCAGTGAAGCCGTACAAAGCGAGAATCGGCCCGCGTGATGATGGCCCGTTTGTCACATCGCAGAAAGTCGTGGTCGGGCAGTGGGGAATGATTCGGCCCGGTTCGCCGGAACGCACGCCGAAAGACCCGCGCGGGCGTCCGTTGATGACGAATAACTCGCGCACCGAACGCATGGCGACGGCACCCACCTATCGAGACGCATGGAAGAAAGGGCAACGCTGCCTGATCCCGGCGATCACGTATGACGAACCCTACTGGGGAACCGGTAAGAACATCTGGTGGCGCTTCGCTCGCCAGGATGGTACACCGTGGGCGCTAGCGGGACTCTGGAGCGAGTGGACCGACCATTCTTCTGGGGAAGTCGTTCCAAACTACACGATGCTCACTATGAACTGTGACGCGCACCCGCTTCTGAAACTGTTTCACAAGCCCGACCCTAAACTACCCCCCGATGCACAAGACAAACGCACGGTGATCGCAATTGAGCCGAAAGATTGGGATCGTTGGCTCAATGGATCGATCGATGACGCGTTGAGCCTGATTCGGTTGCCTCAATTGGCGGTGTTTTCGCACGCAGCGGCGGATCCAGCTAAGCAAATCGCGCTGCCTGCCTTGCTTTAGCAGCGAGCCAGCTCAAACACAGACAGCACCGCACCTCAAAGCAAATCTAGGCCCCCTGACAAAGCATCTGCTCACGGAGGTTACCCCTACGGTTCCGATGGAACGCAATTGCGTTCGCGTGCATCGTTTGTGCCCGGAAACATCTCGCTGTCAGTAACCAGGCGGTCCGCAATCTCCATGGCCCTAAAGCAATCTGACGCGGACCAGCCGGCCACGAGTGAAGGAACAAACGCGAGTGAAGAGCTATTCCACATGCCCGTTCTCCACGCGAGGTACTCATACACAATTGCGGCTTGTGCATCGGGATGATCGAAGCCGTAGCCGATCGACGCGTAACCGGCCAACGTGGTTAGTGCTAGGACGCTGCCTTTTGCCGCGTTCAGCATGAGAAGGTCTTGCGCACGAGCGGTATAGTTGTCCGAGCCAGCGGCAACGAGCAAGAACGCGCCGAGCGCAATGTCACTGCCCTCCCGAGCGCGGTGCTCTATCAGAGCAATGTTTGCAGCTGAAGCGTCAGAAGTGTCAGGGTAAAACGAATAAATTGCATCTCGCGCTGCGTTGCTGCGTGGAAAGTGCCTTTCCCGATCCATGTCGCGAGTCCAAAATGCTTGCAAGAATGCCCCGACAGCTGCACCGCCGGTGGCCGGCCTCGCTAAGTCTGTTCTCGGCCACGCGTGGCCAGCGCCTTCGTTTGTTCTCGATGAATCATCGGCAGTGCGGGGGCGAGAAAGGTCGGGCGAAAGGATCACGTTCCGCGGAGTGAACGCGCGGTCACTGGTCCTGGCTTGCCCGGTATTGTCAAAGGCCAATGCCAATAGAAATGTTAGCGCCGCGCACGTCGTCGCAGCAGACACAACAGTCAGACGCTTCATCATGATGCGCTGCCTTCCTGAGCCGCACGCATCCGTTTAATGAGCTGGGCGTATTCAATCGCGTTGCGCAGAATCTTATGATGATCTTCGTGCGTCGTTTGACGCACAACACGGGTGTCGACGATGAGAGAATTCGCCGGATACGTGCCGCGGTGAACCACGCTACCTGCCCCAACGATGCTGCCCTTGCCGATGTGCACATCGTTCATGACGATCGCACCCATGCCGATAATGCAATGTTCCTCAATCACGCAGCCGTGCAATATCGCGCCGTGACCGACAGAAACAAAGTCGCCCACGTCGACGGAGCCACCAGGCGACATATGCACAACAACGTTCTCTTGAATGTTGGTTGCGCGTCCGATGCTAATGTGGCCAAAGTCAGCCCGTAAGACCGCGTGATGCCAAACACTAGACTCGGAACCGATCTCGATTGCGCCCTCGAGAATCGCAGTCGCGCAAATATGCGCCGACTCGTGCAAGCGCAGACGGCTCAGGGTGTCGGTCAGAGCGGGCGCGGTCATAACACCGCCCTTGCCGCCATGCGCAACGCGAGCGCTACAAGGTAGTAGGCGAAGATGCGTTTGAGTGCTGCGGTCGATAATCGTTGACCAAATCGGGTGCCCACGGCCACACCGACAAGGCCCGCAGATGCTACGGACACAACCTGTGTCCAGTTGATGACCTGTACGCTCACCATCGCCCGTATGACAGCGGTAACGCACGCTCCGCCGATGATGTAGAGTGTCATTACGGCGCTGACGCTAATCGCGTCGTGTATGGGCACGCGACGCACGCATTGCAAATAGGGCACTGTCAGATACCCACCACCGGCTCCTATGAGTCCGCCACCGAGCCCCATAAAGAAGCCAGGGTTGATGCCTGGTAACAATCTCCGTTTCAGCGGAACAGCTCGGTTCACAAGGCGACCGGAGCCGCCCGTCAAGGTCGCCCATGCGCTGAAAGCCACCAGCACCGCGAATACTGCTGCCGTGACACGATCGGGCACGATCATCGCGATGCAACTGCCGACGACAGCGGCGCCCACCGCGTAGATGCGGGTGTCTGTGATGATGCTCGCAAGCATCGCATCGGCCTGGGTGCGACGTCCGTGCAGCGTTGCTGAATAGACGCACACTGGCAAGACGCAAAGCACGCCTGCAGCGATTGCGTTTGCAACACTGCCACCGTCGGCCTGCGTGGCCAGCAAGTACGGGACAACAACAAAGCCCCCACCGACGCCCAGCAAGCCAGAAAGACATCCAGCCAAGAATCCGATGCCAAGGTCTAACACGTGCTCCATCACAGCAATCCGTGTTTTGTGATCGCAAACACTTCGGCGTAACGCGTCGTCCTTGCACCGAAATACACGTCTGAAACTGTCCAACTGGGCGCCGACGCAAGCGCAGCCCCCAGCGATTGCGCCGTGAAACGCGGCATGCGACGAACCTGCTCGGCGACTATGAGCAGTGACGCGTACGCTTCTAGACCGCGAAACGACGGTTTAAGCGAGTACTTCTTTCGTAGCTCGGCATAATTCCGAATCAAGCGATTCGTGCCGGTCGTCGGAATCGGCATCACAGACGAGAAGAGCACTGCGCCCCTCGCGCCGGGTCCGGTCAAACCGTCGATCACCTCGCTGGTAGCGGCAACGGACATCAATACAGCAAAGACACGACTGCCAGCCTTTTGCCTAATCTGTACCGCTCCTACCAATGCTGGTGATGACACAACCGCCAAAACGATCGCCCCCGATCCAGACTTGAGCGCGGCATCTACTAACGGTTCCACTGCGCTCGAGCCGCGTGGCAGCGGGTGGGTCGAAGCGATCTTGAGCCCGCTGTCACCAAGCCCCTCCTGCCAACTTTTGAGCACGTCCTGGCCGAAAGCATCGTCTTGAAACACGATGCTGACGGATTGCACACCGGTCGCCGCGAGCGCGCGGATTTGTTGCTTGACCTCATCGCCATAGGAGGCGCGGAGTGGGACGACTGCAGGGCGAAGTGCGTCGGCATACAGCGAACGCGGCCCCGAGAGTGGAGCGAACAAAGTAACCCCACTGGTCTGGACAATGGGCAAGATCGCGGCAGCGTGCGCGGAACCAATCTGGTTCATCAGCAAGTGGACATGTTTGTCCGCAACGAGTTGGCGCACGTTGGCCACTGTCCGTTGCACATCGTAGCCGTCGTCCAACGCGAATAGCTCCACCCGGTGGTCGCCGAACTCATTGCGTTTGCTGAGTTCCGCAATGCCCGCCTGTAAATGCGCAACAACCTCTTGGCCCGCAGGCCCCTGTATTCCCGTGAGTGGCGCACTAATGCCGATGCGTAAGGTGTCGGCGTGTACACCAAGCGCCATCACGGCAAACGAGAGTGTGAATGCCAAAGCATGCCGGAGCACGACTCGCGTGCTGGAGTGATCGGTGTTCTTGTCCATCCCTATTCCTTCGCAATTTCTCATACGGTGCTGACCCAGTGTGGGCTCAACCCACGCGTGCGCAACCTGCACGTGGGGCTTTAGAGCTGAACAATGATCGCGGGATAAAACGCCGCTGGGCACGTGAAAATGCAGGCCTTACGCGCGTCATTCGCGCTTTCTCAGCTTCGCGAATCCCGCTGTCGGCGTTGGGGCACGACGCATTGACTCCGCTTAACCGCTCAATGACAAGCGCGAGCATTGAAACGGGCGGAAGTCGAATTCGACTCTGAAAATTTGACCCGCGACACCGTTGAATAACGCGGTATCAGGGCAGACGACATCTACTTACGGCGTACTTGCGCTCAAACGAATCACGCTAAAGAGCGGCTAGCTCTTCTTGATCATGCCTTCAGGGCCAAGCGGCTCGTCGTCACGGATTGCTTTGTCAGCGCGGCACGCGGCAAGGGCTCGCGAGCGCGCAGAATAGACGTGCGTGACTATTCCAGCCTGCAGGTCAACGTCTACACGCATGCACACGCAGCCATATCCGTAGGACCCGCCGTTAGTTCTTACAAATTCACGCTTCGCGAAGCTCGGCCACGGCCAGTCAACACGCATCGAATACCCGCCTTGCTCCGAAATTGTCTAGGTGCGATCACGATCGATGAGGTAAACGTTTTGCGGTGTTGGGTTGTCGAACCATCCGCAGCGGTCGGCACCCGGGGCAGCCGACGCAGAAAACGCCGCAGCGCATGTGAGGAGTAAAACCGTAGGGAATTTGGATTTCATGCGACCCCACTCGCCAAAATAGGACTGAACGAGGCTATCTACACGAGCGAACCCACAGGCCACGACGCGCCAAAGGGGATTAGACTGCTCCGATTGCGCCATTCGACAACACCGGACAGGGAGATGCGGAACGGACGGACATGAGTTGGGCGATTCGCCATTGCGCATTTGCTTTTGGCGGCAGAACTTGTTATATCGAGCGCCCCCCCCCAAAAAGCCCAACTTGCACGCCGCTGCGCTTGACGTGTTCAATACGTTGTTGCGCGATCTCGTAATAGTCAGGTTTATCCTCGATGCCGATAAAGCGAAATTGTTCGAGCAATGCGGCTTTGCCTGTGCTACCGCTCCCCATGAACGGATCGAGCGTCACTCCGCCAGGAGGCGTGACGAGTCGCAGCAAATAGCGCATGAGCTGCGTTGGCTTTACCGTTGGGTGATGGTTTCCGTTGCGTTTCGCCCAATCCGCAGATTCAACGTCCCGCATGGTGGCGTTGGCACCTACTGCTTTGGTGGCACCGCACACGAGCCCTTCGTTCCGATCAGCGCGACTCGCTTTCGCGCAATAGAAGAAGCGCGCGGCGCTGCCGATGTCAAGCCGGGGTTGAGCGGATGCGATGCGACTGCGCATGCCGCTGTATCCAACGGTTCCGGAAAAACCAGTGGCTGTTGGTTCTTTGCCGGTAACCGCTGCCATTTGTCCAGGCGCATCGGGAAACAATGCAACGACTGCTTCGCTGCCGTCGTGCAACACGTTCGCTGGCCAGCGGCCGTCGATGTCGCCGCCGCGAGGACCTGGCGACATAGCAAAATTCGTACAGCCGCTGTTGGCGTATTTTTCTTTTGCGCTGGGTTCTCCGACGCGGCCCTCGTGCTCATGCATCGCATGAAACGTCTTTCCCGCACCGGTGCGCAGCCGCTCGCCGTGTTCGACGCGACACGCAGCAATGTTCATGCCCCCGGTTCCATGCTTCAACACGTTCTCCACCACAGTGCCGTTGAACGGCCTGCGCGCGAGAAGGATCGGCTCATGTGCAGGTTTTAGTGCTGTGCCCCAGCCTTCCCATTGCTTCGATGCGTCTCGCTCGAAAGCTGCCTCTGCCCCGGCCGACGCGCCCATAGCCTTGCCAATGTTGTGCGACTTCGGAAATCCCGAGCCATATAGCCACATGAGTTGATCGCGCACCTCAAAACCTGCATCCTCAACGCCGCTAGCCATACGGTGGTAGCTACGTGCCGCGGCGAAACACAGTAAATAGCCACCAGGCTTCAGTACGCGCAGCGCTTCGGCCGCCCACATTTCGCTAAACAGTTGGAACGCCTGCATTTCACTAGTTGTGGATTTTGTGGCGCGTTCTTCCCTGACGCGCGCATTGATGTCGGCCCTGTCCCACGCTTTTCCCATGAAGCCGATACCGTAAGGCGGATCGGTGACCACGGAGTCAACGCTGTTGGCAGGAAGGGTTCGCATGACGTCTACGCAGTCGCCGAGATGTAGGGTAGCGTCTCCTATAGTGAGCGTGTTCAAGCTCATAGTGAGAAAGCTGAAGAAATTGGCTGTGTCGCCGTTCGACTAGGGTGGCAGCACCTGACGTCATCGCGGGCAATTGACCACCCGACAAAATTCCGTGTGTTTGCACTGTCATACGCCGCTGCGATTTCGCACCGAGTGACAAGAAGCGTCACGTTGTTGTTCCAACTGACGATAGCCTCCGTTGGTTTTGGAACACCTATCCCTACACCAACGACGAGATATGCGTTCTGCGAAGCTTGATTGTCGAGCCATCTGCAGCAGTAGTATCCAAGTGTCGGCCATAGAGCTAACACTGCCGCACCGGTAATCGGTGATGCCACAGAGAGATTGGATTTCATGGGCGTTCATTTCCCAAAATTTGTCGGAACGAAACAACCCACACGAGTGGGTTCTCCGCCCAAGATGCGGCACCGTGAAGGCGGCACCACAGATCGCGAAACGCATCGACAGCGGAGCGACCGACGCCGTTCTTTGACTCCGCTGCGCAGCCTTCGGCGACTGCGTCGACTTCAGAAATTTCCTGCAAACGCTCGACGTCTATGTCGGTGATTTCTAACCAGAGACGCGCGTCAGCTCTACAGAGAAACAGGCTCGATCGCTTGTGCCAACACGAATACCCGGTAATGCGTTTGCTGGCGACACCATCGGCAGGCACCATGAAGCGAACCGTCACGCCTGGGTCGCGCATAAATCGTAGTTTTTGCTTGCCAGTGCGGGTAACGCCATCGCGAACCCAACGCCCCCAGGCGTAGTGTGTTTCACGCACCCAAATGCGATCCCCGGGTATTCCCATTGGAGGTTCGACACACTGACCGGTATGCGTGTGCAAAACCGCCGCGTGCAAGGACACATTTCTACCTCGCTCGTCCGTGACGTCTGTGCCGCCCACCTCGGTGCGTTCCCAAGCGTCCAGCTTTGTAAGTGGGGGCGGAAGTTTCACAACACGTCGGGTTTTCGTCTTGCAGTTGGCGATGATGGCCGCAGTCATTGCTGGGACAAACAGCGCGCCGTACGCGCGGTAACTATCCTCAGAGGCGGTGGCTGCGTTGCTTGGGGACTGCGAGAGCGCGTTGAAAGTCATGCTTTTGGGTGTATCCGTGACGGGAAATGTTGAACCGCGAGCGTGATGCGAATACCTTGGTCCGAGCCAACAAATTGCGGTTGGATAATCGGGTCAATCCGGTTGGTCGAGTACATGGGGCGATGTAATCCTTGTGCCTGTAAGCACTCAGACGAAGCCAAGCGACGTGCGCAGTCGTTCGATGCCAGCGAGGGCATACTCGCCCATACGCTCCGTCACTATCCAGCGCCGCCCGTTCTGCTCGGCCGCTTTAGCAGTGGTCAGCCACCCACCGAACGGATCAACAATCATGTCATCGGGAGCACTGAGGTAACGAACGAGAAAGTCAGCAAGAGCGAGAGGCATTGTCGCGCCGTGGGTAGGTAAACCGAGCTGCGTAGCCGCTGCAGCGAGCGCGGTTTTGTCAGGGCAGTTGTGCTGGTATCGCAAGATGTTTCGCGGTATTGCTCCTGCAGTCGATGCACCGTAGCTGTGATTGCGAAGCTTGTAAGCGCCGTCGCCGTAGTGACCCTGACGTGATGACCCGCCTCGCGCAATCAAGCGCTCCTGAGCGGGTTTATGAGGCACGAGCACGCGTCTGTTGTCGGCTATCACGTTCACAGGGTTGTTGGTGAACCACAGCACCGGCTCCCATGTGCTCGTTAAGTGAAACCGATTTATCGAAGACCAATAAGTCGGGCCAGGTGGTTTAGAAGGATTTTCCCAAATCAATTCGTCCATTTTGTGCAGTCCCAGACGCTCGTAAAGCGCGATCGCTAGCCGTTCCCGATACAGCGATCGAGCCGGCGACTTGGGTTCGAAAATATCGTTGCTGATGTTCAGGGCGATTGACCCACCGGCGCGCAGATTGCGCACGATCGGTTCAAGTGCATCGCAAACGAAATCAACATATTCCTCCGCCTTCGGTCCACCGTAGGCGCGCGCCTTGGCGAGGGGATACGGCGGACTCGTGAGGCAAAGCGTGATCGGGACGTCTAAACGGGAAAACACGTCTTCATGATTGCCCCAGAGTGCTAACCCGAGTCGCGTACTGCAGGCGACCATGAGCTGACCTGGTGGGGCTGCGCTGAGTTGGGCTTTGCCACTTGCCGTCAACCGCCAGGCTCCCCGCTCTCCGGCGACCGGCGCAATCAATCCCAACTGCTTAAGCGTTTGCTGTATCCACCGCACCTTGCGTTCAACGGGGCTGCGTTGCACTTGCGCCTGGCCGATCGCGCTGCGCGCATGGACATCAAGTCCTGTGGTCGCGGCCACGTGGCCGTACAGTTGGCGGGTTGTCAGTCTTTCCGGATGCAATAAATGCCCTTCGGCAACAACGTCAAAGAGATTGAACTGTTCTGCGTGGTGGGTGTAACGGCTCATTGCGGAGCCACCGGTGGCGGAGCGGGTCGCTCCTTGGACAAGGAGTCTTGAAGAACTCGAATAGCCGCTTGCCGGCCGGCCGCAAAGTCGCCGTTTCCGCAAGCTGCAATCACCTCGCAAAGCTTGTCCAACTCCGAACCTCCGATGAGCGCTTGTGGGATTCGACTCACGCAACTCGCGGCGGGTGGTACGGCGAGGCGAGGAACATTGTCAGGGTACCAGTGTCCGCCAATGCGGGAGTCCGGGCGCCCCCTTGTTGTGGGACGCATAAGCTCCTTACCCAACCGTTCTTGCGGGTCAATTACGCCCAGGGCGTTGAGCCACACAATTCCGCTGAGAACCGGACGCAGCAAATCGATAAGCGTAGTCCGGTAAGCGTTTCTGACATCGACATGCTCGATCTCTGGCTCTGCAATGAGCGGATTGTCGGTAGTCCACCCGTATGCGTGAAACGTTGGCTCAAGACCAGACGGAGACGGCGCAACGCGGACAAACACATTCGGATTCGTCGAGCTTAAGATCCAAAACGCTGAAAATGACGAGTACAGATCGTTTCCTGCTGTAGGCGGGCCAAACCGACGGTACATGTATGCAAAGACATTGGCCCAAGGCGCATTGCGCATCGGCGTGGCGTCTAATACCGCATCACCCCCACCACCCCCGTAACGTGTGCACTGGCCACTGAGAGAATAGAGGATTCCCGGAAATGTCTCGACAACTTTTGCGTAAAACTTTCCGGTGGGCAGTCTGTCGTAGCGTGGGCGAATTCGATTTTTCACGTGCGTGACTCCAGAATATTTTGTGGTTCGCTTTCGTTGGCGTGAGCCAGCGCAATCATGTGTCGGAGTTTCATCGCACACAGGCGATGGGCGTCTTCGGAAATCCCATTCGCGACTAGCACGTGCGACACATATGGACGAAAACTTGCAACGTTGTCCAAATTGACCCCGCTGGCCACAGCAAGGCAACCGCTGGCTGCAGCGGACATCGCCGCAACGCGCGGTAGTTCCGGCGCGACGCCGGTTGCGGGGCCGCTCGTCGTGGGGATCAAATTGGCGTAGGCAGCCATCCGCGCTGCCCCCGCTGGGTCCGATTCCATGGGCTGATATTTGAACGCAACTGACGCAAAAAAGCTAAGCCGCGGGAATCGCCGCGGCAATTCATACGCCTCCTTCGTGACGCCCAGTGAACTCACGCCCATGCGGTCCGCCCACAACATATCGAGGCCGGCGTCCGCAACGATTTCCACCGCTTCTAGGAATGACATCGACAGAAGGTTGGCACCGATGGCGAAGTCGGGGAAGATTTGCTTGGCTTCCCAAGCTGCGTGCATCATCTCGACATCATTGCCATCATGCGCAATGAGGAATACGCCATCGGCTCCAGCGCCGCGAGCGAGTTGTACTTGCCCGATGCTGGTGACACGATCGATGTGATGAATAACAGGAAGAACTTGCATGGACGAGCAGAAAATGAAGCTAAGCGGGCGCGGTTACGACAGGTCGATGAACATGTGACCATCCTCATGGAGTTGGGTCACACGCCCGACGAGCCATCGAAATCTGTTGTCGTAACGTCTGAATGTAATGTCTCGACCAACAGCCGGCTTGGAGGCCCCTTTGAGCACGATCAGCCATGGCTGACTGCCGACTTTTGCCGGATGAAGCTTGGGTTTCACGCCACACGTCCTCGTTGACTCTGTCCCGGCATCGTGATCCAAGCTCCCGCGACTAAACAACGGTGAAGATGGTGTCGCGTCGGTCCCGACGGTACTTGCCCTGACAAGGGGGAATCGCATCATCCTCGCTACGACAGCTAATGAATTCGAACGCACAAGATGCGCATCCGGCGACTGCGTCCTTGGCAACATAATCTTTGCCGCACAGGCGAAAGCGATCTTCGTCGAGTGCGTCTGCGTTTCGGGCTGCAGCTTGTTTCCGAACGACCGACTCTGCGGCGGCGACGCAAAGCGCGGCCGCCTGAATGAAGCGATGCAGGGTTGCATCTGGATCGGTGTCCTTTGATGCGGCCTTGTGCGCAAAGCGAACAACCAAGTCCGCGAAAAAGGCGTCAGAGTGTTTGTCGTCATGTTCGCCGCTACCCCATTGAGCGACTTGCGCTGCGCGCTCCGCCATCACCGCGACTACTAACGGATGCGCGACGAAAAGCGGCAGAACCTCGAGATCGACAGCCGTGGATTTCGGAAGGCCTGCGAGCTCGCCATCAGCAAGCGCGGACGTCAAAAAAACGCCGCGCGCAATCGCACGCGTGTACCGATCCACAATTGCATAGGCTACCGGCGCGGGAGCTGAATTCGACGTATACGAGAGGGGCAGTGAAGAAGTCATAAGTTCCTTTACGTGTGGCGTAATGATGAGTCCACCGGGGACGGTCGGAGTACATTAAGCAACCCATGCCTCAACGGCAGCGCAAATGCACGAAGGATGCTGGCTACATTCCGTGTATATCCCGACACGCGATCAGCGCACGCGACAGCGATCTGCGTGAGACAACAACAAGCGTGTCCCACTGCGAAGTTTCACGCTAATACCGGTGCCAAGGCGATCCGGTCCAATGGCAACCACGGGCTGGGCCCGGCCGGCGTGGAACAGGTGATCGCCTACGCGAAGAAGAGAGCAGGTTTGTGTTTTCATGTGTCCATGGTCTCACTGAAGCGTGGCCACGCAAGCTGGTCGACAACTCGGTTACGCGGCCATCGTTGCGGCGATTGCCGCATGCGACGAATAGTTGGACAACCAAACATCCTCCGGCTCAATGCGGGCGAACGCGCCTGCGATATCGGCGGGGTCACTTATCGGGCGAACGTTTTCTGAGAGCACAAGCTGCGGTGGGGCGAAGTGCTCGCGCTCGAGCATTTCCCGTGTTTGCTCGAAGTGATCACCGTAGATGTGAGCGTTGGTAGCCTGAATGGTCACGGTGCCCGGCGTGTAGCCAGCCAAGCGCGCCATAATTGCCAGGAACAAAGACGTCGACGCAATGTTGAACGGAGCCCCGAGAAACAGATCCCAGCTGCGAATAGTCATGACAACGTGAAGCACTTTAGTCGTCTCAAAAGCAACGAAGCGATAGTCCATGTGGCAGGGCGGTAGCGCCATCTGGTCGAACTCCGTCGGGTTCCACCCGGACACAATGACACGACGATCCGACGGATTCGTGATGATCGTGTGCAGTGCGTTCTCGAGTTGGTTGATTCCGCGTTCCACGAGCCACAGCCCTTGATCCGAGTCGTGCATCTTTTGGGCATATCCGCGAGCGAGAAGCGCGTCGCGCTCCAGTACCGTGCCGGCGACACGGCGATCCTTCCAGTCCGTCCATTGTTTGCCGTAGATGCGGCCCAAGTCGTCGGTGCCCTTACGGTTGGGATTGGCGAGCCAAGCAACGGTTTCGTTTGCGTTCTTGTCCCACACAGTGCACCCGAGCTTGCGGAAATCGGCGGCATTGTCATAACCGCGAAAGAAGCCCAGCAGCTCGCCCTTCATGTTGTTGAACGCGAGTTTCTTTGTGGTGATCGCCGGAAATCCGTCGGCTAGGTCGTATTGCAGCTGGTACCCGACTAGGACCCTGCACAGGCTGTTGGTGCGAACATTGAATTGATCAACCCCACGCTCAAGCGTGGCGCGAAGTAGTTCATGAAAGTTTTGCATTGTGATGTGTCCTTGTGAGAAAAGTGACCCCGCCGGCGCAGACGATCGACGCAGCTGCCAGGTCGGTCCGAGTGCTTAAACACAAACGGGTTTTCAGCTCGCGCGCGCGTCCATTGCCAATTAAATCAACGAGATACGTTCTTAATCGCTAATTCGTAGAGGCAGTAGCCACAGCTGCCGGGACATTGCTCGTCGAGCTCGCTCCAATCAACAGGATCGAAGGCCTGCGCGAAGAAGTCCCTGTTACCTAGCCACCATCATCCACTGTTTTGCGACGCAAGCCAGCTGGCCGCGTCATCGGGCGCCCCCAATGAGCCAGTCTTGCGTCGGCGCATCGTCATGATGCCGCACGTGCGCATCGAAATTGGAATCGCTCCCTGCGCGATAGCTATGGCCCGCTTGCCAAGACTGATGTCGTAGTGGCTACTGTGGCGTGGTGGCGCTTGCCACCATTGCCGAGCAACACCGATCGAGTCCGCCATCGCATGCAGCTCATCGTCGGTGTCGGCGATCATATGGCACATAGTCATGCGTCCAAGTGGTGCGCGCATATCGTCGACGTAGACGGCCATTGCTCAACTTTCTCTGCTGGTCGAAGTGCTGCGCCCTGCCGCGCGACTTGTCTGGTCAAACGTCCGCATGAGCGCACCAATTGCGTTGTTTGCGCTTTGCGCTTTCGCGTCGATGCGTTCTTGCCGTGATTGCAGACGGTTCGGTTCGCGCTTTGCACTAAGCGTTGTCCATCTAGCACGCCACCGTGCAAGGCGCTCGTACTCGGAGGTAACCCATTCAACGTCTTGAGCTGCGATGCGCTGCGGCATGCTGGGGGAACGCAAATTCCACGCGGCGACCGCAGAGTTATAGTCCCGACCGACTCGCTCGATTGCACGCGATGGCTGACCCAGCGTTGCCGGGCACCAATGGACAATAGACACGCTCGTCGGCTGGGAATGCCGCGACCCTAGCCATACTTTGCCGTTTTCTTTGATTATCGTGCTGCCAGCGCCACAAAATGGGCACGGTAGTAACTGCGTAGTGTTCGTCATGCTGCGGCGTATTTGTAGTGTTTGCCTACGATGTGGACTAGCTTCGGTTCAGGAGGCGTATCGAATTGACACAACTTGCCGACCTCACCTTCTGCCAAACGTCTGCCTTGCTCGATCCAAAGTTGCACTGCTCCCCAAAACGGGGACTTCCCGTTCGGCTGATGCGCTAGCGGTATACCGTTGCGGTCAAGCACCACTGGGCCGCAGCGAGGGCTATCTTCAAACCTGTACATCTTGCCGGCAACCACTATGCGGCGATCAGGCCCGCCGGTCAGCAATATGGCGCATCCGAATTGGATTTCTGTCACGCGGGGACTAGTCGCGCTTCCGTGACTAACGCTACCGTCCATGATCATTCCTGCCAGTCGCCACCGTGGTCGAGGCGAAAGGAGCGGGGCTCTGACGTGCCGACATATCAAGCGCCCTAAAGTCTCGCGCAGTCTCCTCGGCGCGCAAGCGAACATCGACGGTCAGCGATTGTTGTGCGTTGGCGGGAAATCTGAATTTGCAGTCATGAAGACACCGAAACGACCACATGTAAGCCGCTGGAACATCGCCTAGTTTCAGTAGAAGGGCTGCCGCGTCGCCTGCGGCCTCGGGCACGCCTGCCAGCCAGGCTTCATGCAGAAGCGCAAGGGCATGGCGGCTGTTCGGAATGCCGTACCCCGGGTCTGCGAGCACAAGCGCCGCGACGCGACGTAGGCGGGCGTCGTGGAGCGACTGAGACTCAAGTTGCGACTGCAACCACTTAGCTGTGGCAGCGCGCAGTTCGGTGAAGTCTTGCCACGGGAAAGTTGCAAAGAACACGTACTCCACGGCCGCCACTTCTTTGCGGTTCAACGCCGCAAGGAGATAGCGAGTGCGCTCCTCATTTAGGTCATCGTATACCTCACGAGTTGGGTACAGACGCGCGCACGTTAAGAAGAATGAGCCTTTTACTTCCCTTTCGCACGCTTCGCGCGCGCTTGAAGCAGCTGCGTCGAGGATGGCGATCGACCGCATGCTTTCAGTTGGACCAAGGCGTCGCGCCTCGTCTATCTGTGCGTGGACACCGGCGTCTAGGTCCCGCTGACATCCTGCGAGTAAGCCGACGACAAAGCAGACTAGCGTGAGTGTTAGCGTGCGAAGCAGAGGGTGCGGAGTCATAAAGATGGCTTTGGATATTGCGTTAGGGGTTCGCTGCTGACTGAGGGGTACAGCAAAGTCATGCAATCGCATTTTCTAGATCGTCAACGGCACTGCCGAGGGACTCAACGGCAGATTCAATTTGGTCTGAACATTCCTGGCTGCGCTGCGCACGCTCGGAGTCACGCAGCGACTCGGGCGTGTTGTCAACGGCAGCCTGCTCTTCTTCCTGCAATTCAGCGATCTCACCTGCCAAGGCCGTCAGCGCGTCTCGTAGGACAGACAGCCGGTTGCGCCGCCGGTCATTCACGCGCGTCAGCCACTACATTGCAACCCGCGGGTGCGAGGGCCGCCACCGGTGCCGCGCTAACCGGCCGGGCAACCCTGCTAGCACTATGCCGATCAACCTGAGCACGCAACTGCTGCACAAACCAGGTGTCGTCCCGTTGGCTACAAGGCGTAGCTAAGCACAAAGTTAGGTTTCCTCTCACCGAGCAGTTCTTACACAAATCGCTGGACATCAACGACCTCCCCTTTTTTTGCCAGTGCTCTGACGAGCAGCAGCAGCGTCGCATGAGGCGGCTAACTCAATCAACATTTTGAAAGTCTTCGGAGCTCGACCGATACGAGATCTCCATTCGGGCGATTCAGCATCCATGAGTTCGCACAATAGATCCCACTGGGCAATGACACTGGCCCACAGGAGACTGAGCTTTGCGACGCGAGGAAATCCAGCACGAACCGAGGGACAACACTCTACGAGCAGGCGGCATCGCCGGAAGTCGGCGGGATCCGCGGGCGCGTCGGCGCGCACGCGCGCGTTGTTGTGGTTCGCAAATACACCCTCAAACGCAGCATCGAACATAGCGTTACTGGAGTTGCCACGCTCTCCTTGCTGTAGCCATGCAACGGCGGTATCCGGCAACCCAAGCGCGTTGGGCGGCAGTTTTCGCGGTGGCGCTGACTTTGCGAGGAGTGCGATGTCCTCGGGCTCTCCAAACACCATATCGACGTCCAAACGCGCAGCGAGGTCAGCGCAAAGAACGGCCGTCTTACTGCCAGCCTTTGAGATAGCGACGAAGTGCGCTATCGGCATCGCGCCCCGGATGACGGTGCAGCGCTGGACAGTTTCAACCGTGTAGGTGCTGCGTTTATCTGGGGCGAGTGGCGTGGTGCCAGAAGCCGGTAGCACACTATGATTTGTCATCAAAGTTCCTTCAACTGAATAAGCCGCATCAGCCGCTAGCGACTGACTCGCCCACCGGAGCAACCGGAAGCGAAGCAATCCACATCGAATGCCAGTCATGGCGTCCCGCAGGCGCGTCTCATTTTTTTGACAGCGCAGACGAAGCGGTCACTCGGAAATATCATTGCATGACGTTAGGAGTTAGCAACCTCAAAAGACCGGCAAGTTGCGGGCGCATTCCGACGAGTTGCTTGCCTGCTGTGTCGCAGTGTCGACAACGTAAAGAGCGCTCACGCGAGTACAACTCAAAGAACGGGCGAGGCGTCGCGGAATCGTTTGTTTTGACGGCGGCCGCGAGCAACTCAAATTGGCGACGTAACTCGTCTAGGCCGTAGGCGCGCATCTCTGGCTGGGCGCAAACGCAGCGGTCTTCGTGCGCCTGGAACGCTTCACTCGACACGCCAGAGAAATCAGGGGCAACGGCCAGTTCCCGAAGAGCGTGCCCGGCATGCGACAACGCCCAAGAAGACTAATGCGCAAGCCATGGTGGGCAGGGCGCGCAATTGGCGCGGTCGTCAGCAATGCGCTCGCGATCAAGGACAGACGGTCGGAATCAGTTGACGGGACTGGCATTCGCAGGCTCTTGTGCAGCTGGCGCGTGACCGCCAGGTGGGCTTTGTTGTACATGTGGCAATGCCACTTGGTTAAGGTGCAGCGCATTGCGAACCAAGTCGGATGCGCTGTGTAGATCGTCCGCCAGCTTTTCGAGGAAAGCGAAGCCCGGTTGCTCGCTGTAACCGTAAGAGCGGTGTTGCAATCGCAGTAGTTCCTGTGCGAGCTGGATAACATCTTTAGGTGGCCCGGAGTACCGATCAAACCGCAATCCGGTTGCGACCTCCCAGGCGGCGATGGATTCCTTGATTTGAGCAAGCTCCGTGCTGCGTTTTGCGACAGCTTGATGAATCTGTTCGTCGATTGCCGCCCGCGCGTCTGTGACAGCGCCGCGTAGCTTGAGCTCTGCCATTGCATCGAGGCTTTCGTACGCCCGACGAATGAGTGATGCGAAGAATGCGCGATCCACCGGCTGAGGCGACAGCCGAGGAGCCGCTACTTGCTCGACAAGTCGCGTTGCACTGCGAGCTTCAATGAGTCCCCACGCGGCAGGGAGCTCGCCAGGTTGAACAATACCGGGCAGCGCAACAACATACCAGCCATCGCAGTAGTTAAAAACGCCTTCGGCTTTGGCGGGTCGCTTAATCTCACGCAACCAATCGCCACGACTCACTTTGATCTCGAACCCATAGATACTGAGACCTCGACTTCGCCAGAGATTCACGGCGACCGCGTCCGCGTAACTGGCTCCGCCCCCCGTGGCCGGTGGCACTTCCTCGAGGAACGCCCACTCCGTCGGCGCGTATCGCTTACGCAGCAGCGCTCGTACAGCGGACGTGTTCAAGTCGATCTTCATCGCACCAAACTCACTGGTAACTGCGTGCTCGCAACTGCCGCAGCGGGGAATTGCTGCCAAACCCTTCCGTCAAGAGATATGCCTGCCGCTTCCACACCCACACGGTAGGAAATCTCGCCTTCAGCCCATTGATGCTCGCGAGCATCCCACAGTGCGTTTGCTGGCAGCTCGTTGCCAAACGCCAACGATCCCGGGCTCCAGTCGCCCCATTGTTTGAACAGGAACGGCTTGTCCGCGCGGACACATTGGTCTCTCAGTTGGCGTGGGCCGTTAGGATGCATTGGCCGCGACTGGGCACAGCGTTCTCCCCCACATATCACCCAATCCAGCATATCGATCAACCTGCCTGGCGGCGAGTTGTGATCTCCGTCGCGGGGCACTGCTTCCAGATCAATCGACCCAAGCATTGGCTCAACGGACACGAATCGAACTGCGGCGGGTACGGCGCGCAATTTGACGACGTCACGCAGGGCTTCCGTTTGATCGCACACCGTCGCGCCCAACCAGACGTTTGCGTATCCATTGCCCCAATCGGCTGGGAGCATCTTTCGCGCGTTGCCGATCCGCTTGGTGAGAATTTGCCAAGTTAGATTGGGTGTTGCGCGAACCAACTCCCACAGGTCGAGCCGCCATTGGGGATCGACTTCATTGTCGAAAACATCGGCGAGGGAAGCGCAAAACACTGGCCAGAATCCCCGGATGCCAGCAAAATTTTGGCTGGGCGCGGCAGCATTCCACGCCCGTGGTGCGCGCCAGTACGTCGGACTCGTTCGCACGCGTGGCTCGCCAGTTCCCCATTTGATCTTGAGCCAGCGGCCCATCAGGGCCTCTGCATAGCAGTGATCGCAGGCGCGACTAACTCCCGTGCACCCCATCCACGGGTTAAACGTCGATTTCGTCCAAACAATGTTCGTTTGTTTTGCCATTGAGCCTCCGCTACATTAGGCCGCCTCGCGACGTGGTATCGCGAGTTCGTGCGCAAAATTCGCCGCAATGAGCGCGGCGGCGACGTCCGGACAAACGCTGTTGCCGATCATCCGTACTTGAGCGGTTTTTGTCAGCGGCTTACCGTTGTGCAAAGGTGTTAGGTTGTACGACTCCGGAAACCCTTGGCACCGAGCCAGCTCACGTGGCGTGAGCATGCGTAAGCCAATGTCGACAATTTCGTAAGCCTGTCCGTTGATGTAAACGAGCCAGCGCGAAAAATCGAAATACTCGGACTGGTTAGGCAGGTCCGGCGACTCGTCACGGGTGGGGTTGCCCGAATATCTGACAAGGAAAGCGCGCACCTCTGCATGGTGTGTTCCTTGGGCGCTTACGGTAGCCAGTGGCTCGTCGACTCGTTGTCCCACATTGTCTCCACGCAGTTTCACGAGGTTGCTTGTCACGACCGCATGGCGGGCCTCGGCGGTGATCGTCGTTAGCGGCGCGGATGCACTCCATGCAGCGGACGGTCCGCTGCTTTTGTTATCGATACCGATGAGGTGGCAGGTCACGAGCTGCTGCTGGGACCCTCTCGATGTAATAGTGCTGAGTGGCGCAGTCGCTGGTCTGCCAGCCTTGTAACCACTAGCGTCTTTGTTGTGTTGGGCAAGAAACGCGAGGACAAGAGCGTGCTTACCCCCACCCGCTACCACCGTGCCGAGCGGTTTGTCTAGCCCCGGTGCACGCGGTTCCTGTCCAGTGCGTTCGCCGTAGCCGGTTTGCACCAACGTCGCCGCAACCGGAACGAGACGAGGCACTACCACGGCTTGATTTCCTGACGCCACAACGGTGTTCAGGGGCAAGCCGATATCTCTCACGCCGTCGCCCCACCGGCGCGCGCCGGCAGCGTTTACTTCGCCGTGAGCGACGTCGACGAGAAACGGTTCGTTCGAGCCGATGACGAACTTTTGCAGGCCGCGCGCTATACGGCGAAGCGTTGCGTCGGCAAGGGGGCGCTTGCGCTCGAAAATCGATGGGCAGGGAATGCTGAAATCTATGCACTCGGCGGCGGTGCGCCATGGCCGGCGGTGGCGGCCTTTAGCGCTTGGTGCCTTTGGATCTGCATGGGTGGGTTCGGGCCATTGAATGGGCAATCCGTCGCGACGCGCCAATAGGTATAGGCGCTTGCGGATTGTCGGAGCACCGTAATCGCATGCTCGCAGAACGCGCCATTCAACGTTGTAGCCCAAGCCAGCGAACAGACGTGATATTGGAAAATCACCGCCCAGCGTGCTGTGAATTTCCGCGAGATCGGGATGGTCCGGGGCGATCCCGGTACTGAGCGCTGCGACAAAGGCGAGGAACGTTCTTCCTTTGTGTGCCTTGTCGGGCTTGGCGTCAGGTCTTAATGGGCCCCAATCCTCGAACTCTCGGACGTTTTCCAGCGCGATCACGCGAGGAAATTGAAGAGCCGCCCATTTCAACGTTACCCACGCGAGTCCTCGGATTTTTTGGTCGCGCGGCTTGCCTCCTTTGGCCGCCGAGTGGTGCTTGCAGTCGGGGCTGAACCATGCGAGGCCGATCGGCTGCTGCCCGGTTACAAAGCCCGGGTGAACGTCAAAAACGTCTTCCCTATAGTGCTTCGCGCTCGGATGATTAGCGGCGTGCATGGCGAGCGCTTCACCGTCGTGGTTAATCGCTATGGCGACTTCACGTTTGAGACCAAGCTGGGTGAACCCCAGTTCAATCCCAGTCGAAGCGCCACCACCGCCAGCAAAATTGTCAACGATCATTTCGTCGAGAAACCCCAAGGGTCGTGTGCGCGAAGTGTTCAGGCGTCTCTTCACAAGGCGCTCCCTTCTTGATGTTTGTCGCTCTTCCGGCATTGGTAGAGCCCGATTGCGGCGTCTTTGCGG
The DNA here is from genome assembly GCA_040079845.1 of Casimicrobium sp. Classification (GTDB taxonomy): domain Bacteria; phylum Pseudomonadota; class Gammaproteobacteria; order Burkholderiales; family Casimicrobiaceae; genus Casimicrobium. The sequence continues at coordinate 83,139 of JBEBJR010000006.1, forward strand.
GTGCCGTACGCAGTCAGCAGCCTCCCACTGGGAAAGGCAGCAGACCAATGGCCCGCACTACCGGATATGACGCCTAAGCGCACGCAGACTTTGTGCTGCTGATGCGGCGACGTCAAACGATCCTGCAGGGTGACTTCAAACGTGCTTTCATCGCGCCGTTCGACAACGACTTCGACCGCTCCGTCCGTATGCACAACTGGCATGGAGCTATCCCTTCAAGAGATCGTTAGGGTCGCCCGATCGCGCACGTTCCCTATGGCGTTGCCAGTCGAGGTATGCAACTGCCTCTGCGAGCTTTTCTGGCGACGTGGGTTCGTCCGTTGCGTCGCTTAGTCGGTTTCCCTTTCTACGACCTTGATCCCGCGCGACAAGCGCCTCGGCGTATTCGGTGGCAAGGCGTTGCTGTACCGCGAGTAGTCGCAGCAAATCTGAGCCGCTGGCATAGCCGCCGGCACCGGCACTAGGATCGCGAGCTGCTGCCTGGCGTTGCGCCGCCTCCACAACGAGGCGTGCCGAAACGCCCGTTCCAAATAGTGCAGCGCCTACAAGCGCGGGCGCGTCAAGTCGCGGCCATACTGGAGTTTGCATTCGTATGCTCCTTCAACCGCTACCACTGTGCAGCGGGTCTCAATTGGAACGCCAGCAAGAGGCTGGCGTACTCACAAAGGATCATCCGCTACCAGCATCAGCGCGCAACCTGCCCAAAGCGGCAAGAATGGCCGCGCATGATGGCTACGGCGTTGGATCGAAGTCGGCGATGGCGTAGTAGAGCGCTTTCGCGTTCGCTGCAACCCGGGGATCGGTGTGTTCCGTGAGATTTCCGAGCTGCGACGCGATGACGCATTGCTGCCGGGTCAACGTGTCTCGACTAGGACACGAGCGCGATGCTTGCAGCACTTCTCGCTTGACTGCGGCGCCGCACTGGTCCCTCTCAACTGCATTAGTCAGAGGCTCGCACGCGAGTGCAATCTCCGCTGCAAAGTACCGTGATGCCGCGTCTGAAAGACGGCCGCCAGCTTGAGGCGCTGGCAACGTGGCAGGCTGCGCAAATAGTGCAAGTGCGCAGGAGGCCGTTAGAAACGGGACTACAAATCGTCTGCAGATGACAAAACACATATCGACACTTTCGTCCGAGAAATTAAGAGGGCAAGAGCTCGGTCGCAACGCCTAGCCGCGCGCGTTGGACCGCCATCAAGGCACATACAACTGCGGCAACTAGCAAAACGATGTAGAGCGTCATAAAGCGACCATAGGTCATCGCAGGCGCAATGATTCGAGCAGTCCCAACAAACGACGCAAATAGCCACGATGCACTGCTTACACCGCCCAGCACAGCGCACAGGGCTGTGACCGAAGGCGTCAATCTCTTGCCGTTGATGAGTTGCGGAAACGCAAATGAGTGCAACAGCACGCTGTTCACAGTCAGCAAACAAACGACCGTCAACTTTGTCGCCAATTTTGGCTTCGCAGCGATGGCCGAAAAGTCGAATCCGACATCGAGCGCGATCAGCAGCATGCCACTCATCCACAATCCAACCAGCAGCAAGGAAACGTACTTGCCGACTGCGCGCATTTGCTCGGAATTGGTCCGTCCGCGCAGAAGGTCAATGTCGGCACGTGCGATTGCCACAAACGCGAATGCGAACAAAACGATGTGAGCGAAGAGGGCGACTTGCCGGAGCAAATTTACAAAGGAGAGTTCCATTCAGAGTCCTATCTCGGATTGGGGTGACCGACAAAACCAACGTTCAATGCGCGGTGTGCTGTAGCGACCGGGCGTGAAACACTGCGGTCGCGTAGGCGTACAACGCGATGCCAGGAGCGCCGAGGTAACACCAGGAAGCGAGGAGCACTGCGGCGTGGACACTCAAGCAAACAACATTCGCGCTCTGCGCGCGTGCAATAGGGTTGGCGGCTATGGTCATGATTGGATGGGGAATAAGCGATAACGAGAGGATGAAACAGAATGCGGCACGGGGCCGCGCGAAACCACCGGTAAGGATTTACGTTTTCGTCGAAATAGATAACGCAGTGCACAGATCACGGCGTCGCGGTATGTGCGCGACGGTCAAAGCCCCCGGCGGCAAACTTCAGGCAGCGGTGAGCGTGCGTCGTTCAAGCGCTTGTTTGCGCCACTGTCGGAATTCCGCGACCGCGACCACGGCTAGCGCCGGTGAGAACGAATCGGCAACGGTTCGTAGCGACGATTCCATATCGATCCATGAATCCTGCGCCCCGGAGGCTGCAGCAATGTGAGGGAGCTGTTGCGCCAGAGTGGTCGGACCGAGTCCGCCAGCGTACCCACATCGTGCACCCGCAATTGCACGCGGCCATGACACAGGCAACACGCCCCGCCCACCGCTGGCGTCAAAGAGAATGTTCTGACCAGGCGCGCGCGCCACAAGGGCCGTGCACAGCGCAGCATTTGTTGCGTTGTGCTGAATGATGACCGTGTGGTCAGACTCCCGCTCGATGGTCGCGAACAACGCCGACGCATCGGTGGTGTGCGCAGACAGGTTGAGTTGCACGCGGTTGAAGTCCAGCGTCGCGTCATAGACCCAACCGCCGGGTCTAGAGCCGCGCAAAAAGTCGTTGATCGCAGAGCGACCACAAAGATGTAGCGCGCACGAAATCGAATCAGGAAACTGCTCGGACGCACGAAGAAACCGCTCCACGAAGGTGCGTGACCCATAGCGCCGCAATCCGTGGGTTGGTGGCCCGCCGGACTCGTCACGATAGAGCACACCGAGCTCAATCCGCATCCGGTCATCGCTGACCTCGCAAAGATCTGCAACGAGTCGCGCTAAGTCGACGCCGTCGTCGACACCGGTGAGTGTGATTGCATTGATCACTTTGATCGCCTCAGAAAGAATAGGGTGAGTAGAAAGTCGTTTGGGGGTTATCGTTGGGAAATGCTGAGCACAGCGCGTCAACGAGTCACTCCGCCGTGTCGGTTAATCATCGTGAGTTCAACGAAGTTGGAGCCACGCCTGCTGCTTGCGCTGAATTTGATGGGGTAGCCGTCGAACTGCGTATCGCCAAAAGATTCGAGCGCTGCGACAACCGAGGCTGGCTCACTCGCGTTTTTTCCTGCCCGTCGCAGGCCCTCAACAAGCACAGCGGCCTCGATGTATGCCTCCAGCCCGTAGAAGCTCGACGATCCACGCCCTAGGGCAGCCATGTCCGCCTGATAGTGGCTCGCAATGCGCATGTGCCTCGAGCGCGGATCTGGAACGATCTGCGCTACCACCACACCGGCAGCATCTGAGCCAAGTGCATTGATGAGTACCGACGTATCGATCGGCGAGGGCGCGTACAAGCGTAGGCTGCGCGTCGCCGCGTTCGCGCGCAACTGCTTAATCGTCTGGACGGCAGGGCCAGACAGCATGGCTAAAAAGATGGCGTCTACGTCCTTCGTCGCGATGGCGTTCACCGCGATCTCTGCGTTTGCCGTCAGCGGGGTCGCGAAGTGTCCGATTTTGGCGTCTTTGAGCGCGCTTACAAACACGTCGCGGACGAGCTCGCCGAATGGATTTTGTTGATAGATAACCGCGATGTTCCGCGGCTGCAGCAACTGCATGTCGCGGACTATGACAGGAGCCTCGTCCGCGTAACTTGCGCGCACCGGTAGGACGTACTTCTTGAGCGGCGAGCGCAGCGACGGCGCACCACTGGTCAACCCGACGGCTGGAATCTGCAATTCATCCAACACTGGTACAGCTGCCGCAACGACCGGAACGCCGAAGAGTCCAAGCACGGCGGCCGGCTTGGTTTCAGATGCCATCTTCCGGAGATTTTCCACAGCTCGCTTTGGGTCATAACCGTCGTCCATCGTGGTGACTTCGACGAGTCTCCCGTTAACTCCACCTTGGCGGTTGATCTTCTGTATGTAAGCCTGAGCGCCGTCGGCTTTCGCCTGGCCATAGCTTGCTTGGGGGCCGGTGAGCGGCAACGTTTGAATGACGCGAATTGGTGTTAGACGCTGGGCGTTAGCGCCAACGATCCCTGTCACGAGGACAACTACGATGGCGGCGCGAATTAAAGGGTGCATTGTCTGTCTCACAAAAAGTCAAGGAAAACGCCAGAAGCAGGAAGCGCAGTGAACCGCGTCGTCTGGTCTGTGACCACCAAGGGTCGTGGCGAATCTTGCTACTGCCGTCAGCAGCTAAGTCGTCGAAAGCGCAATGGAATTGAGCGGTTGTCCTCACAAATCCGCCCGCGGCGCTAACGCGAAGACAACGCGCCTCTTGCTGTCGCAACGCCTACCGACTGCTGATACACCACCAACGCGTCGATTAGGTACTGCGCCTCTGGAAGCGAGCCGTACGCTGCGGCAAAGGCCGACACGTAGCGGGCTTGCGCTCGAGCCCGTAGAGATGCGTCTCGCAGATCTGTTTTCATGGCACCCGCCAGGGTAAAAGAGCGAGCAGTTGCAGACCAAGTTGCTTTGGGGGCCAGCCGCACGAACCGGGTGCCTGCCGCAGAGTGGCAAGTGCCACAGGACGTCTTTCCGTCATTCGATAGTGTCGGGTCCTCGAAGAGGAGCCCGCCGAGCGCGACCTTGTCGGGCGACCCAACCAAGGGAATGACGCTAGGTTGCGGCGCTTCGGCCAAAGACACGCCACACGCGAATGCGAGGACAAACGAAAGGCAATAGCTGATGCGGCTAGCACGGGTGGTCATACGGCAAATCTCCGGGTCAATGTTTGAAAGTGGCCACGCGTTCCAAATTGCCACAGTTGGCGTTGCGAGCAACCTTGAGAGGAGGCGAGACGCAGGCAGCAGGCGCGTACCAAGATCGTCAGGTGGACACGCGGCGGATGTAGGCAACCCGCTACCGGTGTGGTGGCGACGCTCGCGCAGCGGGTTAGGTCAATTTATCGAGCGATTGCGGCCGCGCGCGACCAAAACCCGCGCTATTTCGCCGCACTTTCAGGGGTGGTTGCGGTAGCCGCGCGCAACGACTGGAAGTACATGGCTACCTGATTTGCCGGCGAGGCCCTCGCGATTCGGTAGGCCTCCGTCAGGTTTAGTAGACCAAGCTTTGTCGCAACACTGACAAGCGCAGGAGTACGCTGGACCACCGCTTGCCCAATGACAGCCGTACACCGTTTCAAGGCAAGCAGGCGAGCCGCATCATGAAGCGTCAAGGCGTGGCAACTTCGTGGTGTGCGGCGTGCTGTTGTGCAAAGCTCACCCGCAATGATCGCTCGTTGAGACGGAGTCAGCACCAGCGGCTGCAGCGAGAGTGTTGCATGTTGCGGCGGCGTCTCACCACCAACGTCCGCTTCGATCGACAGTGCTGCGAACAAATCAAACGGCTGCCCGTCGAGCCTTGCGGCGACTAGGCGTTGTGGTGATTCGTAAACCCAAACACTGGCGCGCTGCACGAGAAAGTCCATCGCTGACGCGCTCGGGAATAAGGCCATGAGGCATGGCAGATTGTGAACAATGCCGTCACTGCACAAAAATGTGGGGCTGAAGAGGTTACGAGCTCCCGCCATAGTTTCTCCCGTGTCCAACACGATTCAGGCTGGGATCATAAATACGAAGTTGACGTCAATAGTGCAACGCGAAATCGCGCGCTCGGGCGCAAAGAAAGCCCGGTAAGTCGGCGATTCTCGGAACCCAATTTATCGCCTCGGCGCAGGTCCGCAAAATGGTTCCCACTCCCCTGACTACGCGGGGGCAGTGCGGCGCGAGAGTCGAATTCGACTCACTGTTTTCACCGGTTTACGCATCGATTTGAAGCCACCTGACAACGGTATTACTCAAAAAAAGCCAAATTGCACCCAGCTTTCGCGAGAATTCGACTTTCTAATTCCCCGCGCATCGTCATTCCACGCATGGTTTGCCGGCAAGCAGTTCAGCTACCGCGAAGTCGGCGGTTGCTTGCCTCGCAAACTGCTCTGCCGCGGCGAATGATCTGAGCGAGGTTGTCAGCGAACACCTCTGCGGAATCCGCGTCAACTGAGCCGGAGGTGCCCCAGTTGACCTTTAACGCAAATGGCGCGTCGGCAGGTCGGCTTGGGCGACGCACTTCAGCGTAAATTTCCGCGACAGCTCCGTGAATGCGTAGCCAAGTTCCGTCAGAGTTGGCGCGACAGTCGAGATCTGCCGCTGGCGATTCCGAAACAGCCAATTGGCTGCGAGCGTTAGGTCCTGAGGCCTTGTTGAGCGCGTCCACTAATGCCGCAACCTCGGCACGGGTCGCGTCATCTAAGGTGTGCGCGGCTTGGATGCCTTGAAGCAATCGCTGAGCGCGTGCGAGGAGGTCTTGGTTGTTGAGAGCAGTGTTCACGGGATAGCCTAGCTTTGAGTCTCAGGCACGCCGTTGAATGCTGTGGCCACCGCGGCGTCGAGCGTCTCGATGTAACTAGCCGGAATCTCGAGCAATTGTTTTGCGCGGGTTGCAGCGACGTAAAACAGGCGTAGTTCCTCCGGCAACCCCAATTGCCCAGGGTCATCGCTGGCAATCCGAAAATCACTCGCAAGCCGGACTCGATTCCATTCGCGTCCCTTTGCCTTGTGTGCCGTGCTCAACACAAATTCAGCGGTTTCCTCCGTGGGCTCGGCACGGCCCAAAGAATCAAGCAACGCTTGGGCTCCGAACGACGTGACCATACGCACCAGAGTACGCAGTGCATGCGCTCCGTTCGTTTCGTCTTCGGCAAAGTCCACGACTTCATTCCACGTTTGAAAGCCGAATAATTCTGGACGCGAGGCGGGCTGTTCCATCTGCAGGTTGACAACGTCTTCGAGCAAACGACGCAATTCAATATTTCCGCCCACGATGTGAATGCGGCGGCGATTATTGAGCTGGAACACGTACTCACCCAGCAGATCCATGTTGGTTCGCGCAATAACGGTTGTGGGAACCTCAACCGCCCCCGCCTTGACTGGGTCCGGATCCAATTGAACCACTCGGCTAGCGATCGACGACGTCCCCCGAAGATCCAACGTTGCGCCCAGTGGACGCAGCACAAGGTTCGCAACATTCGCGACAGCATCGCCAAAGCGGAACGATTGCGTCAGGTAACTCCGGTTGCCGACGCAGATGCGATCCATAGCGTTGATCGCGCCACGCCACGAGTAAATTTGTTGATACTGGTCACCTACGTAGGCAACCTTTAAGCCGGAGGATGCCAGCACCTCAAGCACGGCGGGGTTCGTGTCTTGAGCCTCATCTAGCATCACATAGTCGGCGCGGATGGCGGGTCGCGAGAGCGCCCAGACTTTGAGGTAGCCATCGTGACCGATCGGAAGTGGGTCAGCCGGATCGGTCATCTTCTTCCACAAGTGCTGCGCCCATGGCACAACAACACTCGCAACAGTCCGTTGCCCCTGAGCATCGAAGCGCGCAAGCGCGCCATCGAACGGTACGTGCTGAGGTCCAATGCTCACGTCAGCCGACTGACAAAAGCGGGCTACGCAACTCAAGGTGAGCGCGGCGGCCTGCAGCTGTCGCAGCGTCATGGCACCTTTTGATGTCTGAACGCTGATTGAATGAATCGGAGCGTGGATCATGACCGAGTGAGCGTTGATCGAACCAGTCATCTTGTCGATGCGTTCGCCAAAACGACGCATCATCGGACCGAACGCCAGACCGTGCGTTGTCTTGCATTGGACCGAGCGTGGAAACTTGGACGCGGCCTCGGTTGCGATCGACTTATTGAACGCAAGATAGATGCCTCGCTTGCTGCGCAGCTCTTGATCACGCGCGATCATCGTGGCAGTCGTTGTCTTTGCGGCTCCAGCATAGGCATTGACGATTAGCGAGCCTTCGCGGAACAACGCAACCGCCTCGATTTGTTCAGAGGTGGGCTTGAGAGTAGGTGTTGACATCGACGTTATCCAATTGGGTTAGAAGAGCAGAGTTGGTCACCAACACTTGCATCACGCACGAGAAAATTGTTGAGCACGGATCGCTAGGCGTTGCGCACGAATGTGCCGAATTCCTAGCGGCTACTCCGTGGAATTGACTAGAACAGCTTGAGCCAAACGTAGAACCCGACGGCGGCCACAGCCAAGGTACGGCGAAGAGCCTTCGAACGGCGTAGGGCGCCAAAGAACGCGTCGCCGATAAATTTGCCGACCAAGAAAGATAGTACGAATTGCATAGCGGTGTCCCTGCGCAATAGGCGCGCAATGTTGAGTTCTGCGGAAAGCTTGAGAACAGCTTCGCACAGTTCACCAGAGACGCAAGCTGGACGTAGTCGCCGCGCGGCGTCCACTGCAACGCGACTCAAAGGAGCAAACGCACTGCGCTAACGTGGCACCACTGTGATGCGACGAGGTCGAGGAACTGAGGCGCGCAGCGTCACTTAAGGAACGAGGGCTTGGACGTACCGAAAATGCTCGGCCCTGCAGTGGGCTGGTTGATTACGATTTCGTCCGGCAACGAACCGGCGGCGCGCGCTTGTTCGAGGAGCGAAACAATGTTCGCAAGGTGAATGATGGATTCAGCGGGACTGCGATGCTCGGTTGCCGCATCGCCTGCGGCACGGGCAGATGCTAAGAGCGTCGTCGCGGTGGCTAATCCCTTGCAATCGCGCGTGATGTCGATTTCACCAAAGCGAATGCGATCAACGTGGTTCTCGACCACGATGCCGCCTGCCAAAGTACGGGTCTCAGATTCGTTGGAAAAGTAATTCAATAGTCCTCCTGGGTAAAGTAACGCGACGAACTCAATAGCTACCGCGCGCGCGTGGTGCGGTCAGCTTGGCGGCTGTTGCCTTTACTGAGGGCGGCAATGATGGGAATGGATCAATTCCAACGGACTTGGTCAATTCCGCGATCGAAATGACGTAGTACTCGCTCCCGGCTTTGTTCGGGGCAAAGTACGCGGCCGCCTGTTGGCTGGCGGGTAGGTAGACGGCCTTCCACATAGCATCGGGAACCGCAACGCGCCCGACGCGTCGGCCCGGCCCGTAGAACGACGGCCCTGTAACGATGAATGCTTCACCCTCGCGCGATGCCATGTGCCGAGTTGCACTCTCGATATCGCTCCACAAATGCCTGTTCGATGCGGGATCCTGCGGAATCATGTTGGAGAGTACAAACGACTCCGCTTGAGAATCGCTGTCTGGCATGTCCCCATTGGGCGCCATGTGCCCGCGATCAAAGCCGCTACGCGCATAGTCAAACAATTCAGCACGCTCGCCAGCCGGTATCCGAATGTCTGGCCGAAAACTGTTGGTACGCGCAAGGCTGCGTGCGCGCAGCAAACTCTGGCGCGTCAGGTGTTCCGCCGACCACAGCGGGCCAAGCGTGCGGCCGCTATGCAGCACTGCATAGGCGGTGTTGCACAGCGCGCGCGTCTTGATCGCAAGATTCTGGTTCACGAGTAACGGCGGTCGGCCCTTGTGGAAATGGTTCGGACAGGATAGCTGGGGGTTCGCAGCCGAATCTGCCGCCTGACACAGTGACACCGTCGCGGCGACGAGGACGGCAACCAATAAAGAGGGGAGGATTCGAGCAATACGCATAGTGGGAAGTGCATTGTATGAACGGACACCGTACAACTTGACGCGAACTCCGCAACCTCGCTAACAAGCGGAGCGGGCTTTCGTGAGCAGTGTGAGTAGGTGAACGGCACGTTAGCGGAGGAACCACGAACACGAGAAGACGAAAGTCGCCAAGGACACATGTGTTTTTGATCATGCTTAGGCGTCAGCCAAGCAAAAAATATCAATACACAACACGCACCCCGACACCTCGCGTCGGCCCTCTACTTCCCCGTCAATAACGACGGGTCCATCGTGAGTTCTGATGAATTACTCGTTTTGCCTACCCCCGCCGCTCGTCACGACGCTGGATGCATTGCTAGATCGAATAGACACGGATTTACAAGGTACGACACTCATCGTCGGTGATGCCGGACGGGGAAAGTCCAGCTACATCAACGCGCTGGCCGAGCGAGCGAAATCTAGAGGAGAGTGCGTCGCGGTGTGGGATGCGTATGAGGCTCGCGAAGCCGATGACCGCACTGTGCTGGCAATGTTGCTTTCAGCGCTGGGAAGTCGATTCGCTGCGCAGGACCGCTCCATCAACCGGCTATTTATCGACGATGCAGACTTTTTGAACCGAGAGCACCTTCCCGACATCGTGCAATTCTGTCGACGCAATCGCGTTCATCTCACGTTGGCGATGCAGGCGACGGCACTCGAGTGGCCAGCTAGCGAAGACCTCATCAACAGCGTGTCCGTCGTGCTAACGGTACACACTCAGGCAGAGAACACGGCGCGTCTGCTTGAAGGTCTGACTGCCTTCGAATCGTGGGAGATCGTCCCCATGATCTCTAAGCTGGGCAAACTCGAGTGTGCGATTTGGAGCAGGGGGGCATTGGTGGGTCGAGTCGAGTTAAGCGAATCGACGGCACTCCCTTGTAGTAGGGGGATAGCTTTACGGCTTTGACGGTACGGCGCCTGTTGGTGCCGCGCGACTATCAAAGATCTGAAGTATTTGCGACGCTAGGTAATCGCCGTACCGCCAAGCATTACGCCGCGGTCCGACCCGGGTAGAAGGATGTGACATCTCTCGGTGCCACGCGATCGAGCAACGCGCGCAAGCTCTCACGCGACTGCACGAGCGCCGACGACGAGGCCGCGGACGCCAAAAAGGCCTCTAAACCATCGCCATGCTCTGCGTACAGACTCTCAATCATGCGCAAAAAGGCCTCCACAACACGGGGTTCAAAGTGACTACCGGATAGTCGTGTCATTTCGGCAACCGCATCGCAATGATGCCAAGCATGCTTGTATGAGCGCGTGTGAGTGAGCGAGTCGTAGACCTCTGCAACTGCGACGATACGCGCAGCGATGGGGATCTGCTCGCCCACCAACCCTGCCGGATAGCCCTCACCGTTCCACCTTTCATGGTGATTGATCGCGATCTCCTCCGCGAGCCGGAAAGAAGGGTGCGCGCATTGCGCGAGTATCTGCCCCCCAATGCTGGTGTGACGTTGCATCACAGAGAATTCAGCTTCTGTCAGTCTGCCTGCCTTGATCATGATTCCGTCAGGGATGCCCAGCTTACCGATATCGTGCAACCTAGCAGCGCGGTCGATTGCGTCTGCGTATATTTGGCCGTAATCGAGCGATAGCGCCAAGAGACCGGACAGCTTGCCGACACGATACACGTGCAGCCCCAACGCATCCTCGCGCAACTCTGAGGTTATCGCAAGTCGCTCGAAAGCCTCTCGATAAGCGCCCTCTGGCACAGAGCCATTCGAACGTGGAGCTTGCTGAGAGCCTTGCATCGCCGTCAAAAGTGCACGCGTGTCGTCGATGCCAGGGATAGTGGTCTGGTGTCCTCCGCTTATCGACTCCAGAAGTTGGCGTGTGGCATTGACTTTTGCGCGGCTCAATCCATCAACGAGCTCGCCAAGATACAGCAGTGCGCCTGCATGATCGTCGTTTTGCTCGTGTGCGCGAACTAAAAGGTTGAGTGTGTCACGATACAGCGATGGGAATACACCGCGTGTTTCCTCCAGCAGTCTTAACAAGCGCGCGGTCGCAACGGCTAATCTGCCGTGATAGATGTCGACAGCAGCTTCCGTCAGGTTCATGTTAAAGCGGACGCGGGGCACGGAATAAGCGGACGCGATGTCGCGCATTACTGCCAGGCAGTCGCTAACCACATCGTCACGTTTGAGTGCGATTGCCGAACGCAACCAAACGCCGCGAATTATTATGGTGTTGAGGATATCGTGAGCCGTCTTAGGCAGAGGCATTGTGACCACCGCGGATTCAGCAGCCTCGAAGCACAAGCTGTGGTTTTGTAGAGCCATCGCACTTGACGCTAGGTTACAGCGGGCCGCAGCCACGAACAGCTTGCATCCGGGATGGTCCTGAAACTTGGAAATCACGCGCAGCGCAGCCGCGATTGTCTCCCGGTATAGGCCCATGTTGTAGAGCGTGGCTGTCAGGTTGCCTAGCGCTGAACTTACCCCGACTTCATCGTTCAGTTCAGCAGCCAATTCAGTGGCTCGCTGCAGAAACTCAATGGCCAGTGCACCGTTGCCAGATTCTGTACACATCAAGCCATGGGTGTTGCAGGCTCGGCGGAAAGCCGCTTTGTCCCCGCTTGTTTCGGCGATTTCAACGTATCTCGTAGAGAGATCCAACAGCCGACTACCTCCAACAACTGGAAATCCTAGTGCGATTACTTCGTAAACGAACTGCACCGCTACAAGGGGCGGAATCATGTGTCTACCGAATGCGACGAAGCGTGCCACGCGTGCAAGCTGATCGACGGTGGCGGTATCCGCTTCACGGTGCAAGATCGGCAACACAGAAGTTATATCGGCGAGCAACGCGGGCAATGCTTGTGGATCTTCAAAGCAAGCGTCAAGTCGTTGGGAAATTGTTTCGGGATTCAATGGAATGGGCCTAGCAGAAGAATGACAACTTGGTCTTAGAGATCGAACAGTAGCGTCCGAACCGATGGTCGCCAATCCCTGGCGGACGCGACATTATGGGGTGGACAAGATGGGCGCGGCAAGGGCGTGCGACCGGGGCGGCTTTCAAAAGGATCAATGGAAATCAATCCACCGTAGAGCTTGGCGAAACTTGTATACTGTTGCGGAATATCCATATGCTAGAAAGTTCTGGATATTTAGTTATGTTAAATAATCAATTTCCAGCCGGAGTTAGTTTTTGCTCACAGCACTCCGTTTGAGTGGCCGTGATTGCACCAACAAAACATTGCCAAGCCGACCAAGAACTGCACTGGCAGAGGAATCGCAATGCGCCCGGTTTGTTTGACACAATGCGCTATTTGCAATGTCGCATCGCGAGACAGCTTTGTGGCTGCGAGAGCATTTGGCAGGCCGTTGTCGCGCGTTCAGCGGAAACTCGACAATTCAAGTAAGCGCCGGCAACCCTCAATGAAGTGTTCATTTCAGGGGAATAGCTGTATCTGGGCGGTTGAGTTGGTGGATAGTCGTTCAGTCGAGCTTCTATACTGTGCATATGTACAGCCCCATAATCGCCGAATCAAGAACTGACCTCGCGACGTTTCCCGTTTTGCCGCTCCCTCTCGTGGGCGGAAAACTTGCCGCCGGTTTCCCGTCGCCGGCCGACGATTTCAACGTCAAACGTCATGACCTGAACGAGCTGTTAGTTGTTCATCCGTTGGCCACGTTCATGTGGCAAGTATCTGGTGACTCAATGACCGGCTTTGGCATCCACAACGGCGACATCCTCGTGGTCGATCGTGCCGTTGCCCCAAAACACGGCATGATCGTTGTGGCGCAAGTGGATGGTGACTTCACAGTCAAACAGCTCTACCAACGCGGCGGCCGCGTGAAACTGATACCTGGCAACCCCACGTTCCCGGAGATCACATTTCGCGAAGGGCAACAGCTTACGATCACCGGAGTGGTTCGCGCCTCGATCACGCGCCACTTGCGTTAGGGGTCTTCTCGACCAATGTTTGCACTCGTTGACGGCAACAACTTTTATGTGAGCTGCGAGCGAGCATTTCGCCCTGCTCTTCTCAACCGCCCGGTCGTGGTGCTCTCCAATAACGACGGCTGTGCAATCGCACGTTCAAACGAGGCGAAAGCGTTGGGAATTCGAATGGGGCACCCGTGGTTTCAGATCCGCGACGAGTGGCCAGATGCTGGAGTTATCGCGCTTTCAGCGAATTTCACGCTCTACGGCGACATGTCAAGTCGGATGCATGCGATCGCAGCCGGCATGGGTCCGCACCAGGAGATTTACAGCATCGACGAGTCGTTCCTCGACGTATCTGGCATGCGGAATCTAGTGCAGCGTGGACACGTTGTGCGCGAGCGGATATTGCAATGGATCGGGGTCCCGTGCGGCATCGGCATCGGCGCAACAAAGACGCTCGCCAAGTTGGCCAACCACGTGGCCAAAAGCGCAGACCGCAAACCGGGTTCCTACCCAGCCGATCTTGCGCGGGTATGCAATCTATCCTCGCTGCCGGCATCCGATCTCGACGCCGTGCTCGCCGCGACCGATGTCGGTGAGGTCTGGGGCTTTGGCCCGCGCATCAGCGCACAGTTACGCGAGGCCGGGATCACCAACGTGCTCCACGCCGCACACATGGATCCTGCAACCGTGCGGCGGCGTTGGTCAGTGGTGGTCGAACGCACGGTGCGAGAGCTGCAGGGACAACCGTGCATCCCGCTTTCGCCCGTCTCAGCGTCCAAAAAGGAAATAGCGTGCACGCGTTCCTTCGGCGAACCTGTGAGCGACTACAACGGTCTGATGCAAGCTGTCACAGAGTTCACCACGCGTGCAGCAGAAAAGTTGCGTTCGCAAGGCAGTCGTGCCGCGCAGATATATGTGTTTGTACACACAAGCCCGTTTCGGAAAAACGATAAGCAATACTCGCAAGGGACGGTTGTCCCGTTAGAACGACCGAGTGCGAATACGGCCGAATTGATCGCGAGCGCACTTCGCGGTCTACGCGTGATTTATCGTTCCGGTTACCGCATCGCGAAAGCAGGTGTCATGCTGCTCGAATTGCAGGATGCGTCCCTGGAGCAAGGTGAGCTTGACTTGCTGACGTCGAGCGACACGAGAAACTCGACGCTCCTGATGTCCGCGCTTGATTCTGTCAATGACCGTTACGGCAAGGGAACACTCCGCTTTGCCAGTGCCGGCACGCAGCACGAGGTGCGCGGCTGGGAGATGAAGCAGGAGCGACGAACACCCGCTTACACGACCGATTGGGCGGCACTGCCTAGGGCTCTCGCGTGAGTACTTGGTTCGTTCGAACTGGAACGTCGTCTCAACTTGAGAAGTAGGTGAGGCACCACTTCACGAAGTTGTTGGACGCATTCTGTGGGGACGAGCCTCTCGCGCGAACTCAACGCGTTTGCATTCCAATGCGCAGTTTGTCCAAGTAGCAGGACGCAAGGCACAAGCATCTATGTCGCGTTGGTGTATCCCGCCGTCATCTAGACATTTGAACCCGACTTATCCAGCAATGCGTTGAATCGCAGGAACACCTGCTCAGCTCGTTCAAGGGTCGCCAGCACCGCTGGCGAGTCGCCGTCCAGGACATGCGGGTTCTCCAACAGCCAGCGTGCAGGCGCAAAATGGTCGAACTCAGGCACCTCGGGAGGCATCAGTCTGAACAATGCCTCTGCTCTTTTCACGATGCGCTCGGTATCGGCGGCAGTTTGCAAACTGTCCTTGGTTATCTCCTTGCCTAATGGGGGTTTGTACGCGCTATTGAGAATATGGATGAACAGTTCCGCATCGATCAGATCTTCGACGTCCGCCTCATTCTGGCCTGTGAAATCTGCCACGGTGAAGAAGCGGCCCGCTCTGAGAATTTGCTCCTTCTTTACTGCTTCAATTTTCTTCTTGTCAGCGTTCGCCACGTCCGATAGCACAGCCACATGAAGATTGTTGCCGCCGAACAGCCGAACAAATGGAGCGATTTTGTCAATACCCCCTGAAGGACAAAGCGTCCATCGTTTATCAAGCCCTTCGCGTCCTCGCTTTCGGAGTGCCTGCGAAAAGACCTGCAAGTAAAGGATGTCCGAAGGCCCCTCAACAAGCCAAGTGTTGGCTCCGATGAACATCGACTGAGTCACCTCGTAGCCTAAAGCCCCCTGTAATGGAAACAGCGTGTCATCGCTGACCTCCAAGACGTCCGATCGCACCTTGGTGCCCTTTATGTCAGGGCGTCGAGTTTTCGGATCGAAAGCGATGACATCTTCGACGATACGTACGTCTGCAAGCCGATCCATCGGGACCATAAATGGGGAATGCGTTGTGAAAATCACCTGATGATCAGGAAGCAGTCGCTCGACGATGTAGCGCAGCAGGTCGCCTTGCGCCTTACCGTGAAGTGTCAGGCCTGGTTCATCGAGCAAGAGGATGGCGTTGCGCTCCGTCTTCTTGAGCTGTTTGAACTGCGCCAGAAAAGAAAAGAACCACACAAAGCCGGCACTGCGCTCCGACAACGGTAGCGTCGCCTTATGGTTGGTGTTGCGAATTCGAATGTCCGCCACCGTACCGGAGTCGAAAGGCGCGGGATCATTTGGCTTGCCTGTGTCAAGTGCTATCGAAACTTCTAGTGCGCTGTTCTGGCTCCAGAACTGGA
This sequence comes from Casimicrobium sp., assembly GCA_040079845.1. GTDB lineage: Bacteria > Pseudomonadota > Gammaproteobacteria > Burkholderiales > Casimicrobiaceae > Casimicrobium. The sequence goes on from JBEBJR010000006.1 coordinate 99,231, forward strand.
ATATTTCTGCTGTGATCTCGTTGCTGGCGGCTTCGCATTTAGCTTTAAGAGCCTCTCGGCGATCTGTTTCCACAAGCTCGTCGAGTGTCGTTCCCGCGTATTCAAGGAACGAGAGAAAAATCTTGTCACCGATCTCGATTCGATTATTTTGCCTATCATTTTGTAACTTGTTCAATGACACAATCCCAGACATGCGTTCGAAGTGGGAAGTAAAGAAGAACCTTGGCTGCCTAGTCGACAAGGCAACGATCACTGCCATTGTGAAGCTCTGGTCGTCAAGCTCCATTAGCGCTTCGAGCACCGCTTCCTGTTTCGCCGACCGGTCAGAAAGCTTGGTTAGCGCTGCCACAGCGCCCTGTGCATCCGAGACACCGTGCAGCACATTCCGCTCGGCGGCGTTCAAAGCGTGTTTACTTGCAAGGTGCTCGAGGCACTTCTTTGAGTCAACTTGGACGTCGCATATGCGCCTGTCTTCGTCGTAGCGAAAGCCGTAGTACTCCTGAAACGTGTTGCTCTTAAGCGCGCCCTGCCCGAACTGTTGTTCGATTGCCGCAATGTCCGATTGCTCAAGCGTCCACCAGGTACGGATCACCTCTGCCTTGCCGTCAGGATGCCTGTCCTCAAAGCGAGTGGCGAACCGTCTCGGGTAGTCGTTGGTCTCGTCAATTGTGAAAACCTGAGACTTAGATGGGCGAAGAGAACGCAGGGCGCTAAGTAACGCAGTTTTGCCCGCTTCGTTCTTGCCCACAAGGCATGTCAAGTCACCGATTGCAAATTCCCCGCTGTCTTCTACGGATCGGTAGTTCTGAACGCGAACACGTGTCAGTTTCATTCAATTGCTCCCATGGCGATATCGGGATTAATGTACCAATTCGTAGGCTACTCTGGCGCGATTAGCTTATTCGAAGGCGTGTCCAGCGAATGACGTTCGCCCGAAAGAAGCGCGCTGAATCGTGTAGTTTGGAACAATCCATGCTGGGATAGATGTGAACGTGCGTCGAGTGCGCGCTAGGCGCGAACAAATCCGCTGAGCCTGCTGTTTAATTCCTCCGCCACCGAGGCGGGGGAATTCTGCAGCTGGTGCGTATGCCATGTCCCGGCGCAAATACCGCGCGCGCGAATCTCAACGAACGTGTTGTCCGGCAGATCACTGGACGCCGCCTCGATGCATGCCTGGTAGCTCGGCTCGCACGTCCCGGTACCTAATGTGTCCCCAGGACGCTCCCTAAAGCACGTCGTCCATCCGTACTCAGACGGGTTCAAGTAGCCGATGTGAAGTTCAATGACTATGTCGTCGATTGCCATGCGTTTTGCGCCCTGTGTCTTAAGCCGGATCGTGGAGGCAAGTCGCACGGCTGTAAGTCGAATTCGACTTGCCTACATAGGATTGCGCGGCACGGCTGCATACGATCACAATCGAGCCTGCACAGATGTCAATTTTCCACTGACACCGCAGTGGGACGCTGTTCGAAACTGAACAGTGCTGCCGCGTGAGTGAGATCAAAGAGCCTTTCGACCGCATCAAGCGTGTCGAACTCAATCACCACCGGCTCATCATGACCGTACTCGGGCCGCACAATGACTTGCCAGTGCCCGGAATGACCTTCGACCGATGTTTCTGCTTTGTACATCGAGATGGCGTTTTCTCGATGGACGTCGACGCCTCTAAACCCGAAGACGTGGAGCACCGCTACCTGTGTGTCGCTCACACCACCCTCACGATATTCGACAGCGCATGCGTGCGAGCGCGCCATCACCAAATGGTCCGCGGGTATCCCTTCGCGGCGCATGATGCCGCGGATGAGGTCCGCAAGGTCAGGGCCTGCATAGAGCGCGGTACCGTCGGATGCGATCGGCGAACGCTTCGCCGGCGAGGGCAACAGTGAGCGGGCAGTCTCAAGGGTTGAGCTCGTAAGCGACCAGTCGGTCCAGTAGCCGTCGATGGGCGAGCCGATAATTGGTTCATCGTCGGCGAGAGAATTCTGCCCCGTGGGTGCGCCCTCCTCGGCATGTATCGCGATGCCCAGGTGCAAATCTGAGGAAGACGCAGGACCAAAATAGCGAACCCTTCGGGCGTTCGGGTTTTGTTGGGCCAGTCGACCGACCGCGAAAACCGCCTCCTCTGCCGTCCAGTAGTATTTGCACTCGTGCGAACCATCGTCGCGCCGAAGCGAGACGCCGATCGGCACCAACCCCGCATGCACTTCATTCTGATGGCGCACGAGTTGATGCCAATCGCTCGCCCCAAAGTACACCGCTGCAAGTTCTTGTGCTTGATGCAACTTTACGACGATGCCGACTTGCGCCAGCGCGCCGCGCATCGCTATGGCCCAGCTCCCGGGTGCAGAGAACAACTGATAGCCCACGTCGCGACTCGAACTCGCGTCATGCCACTGCAACGCGCTTAATCCCGGGATGCGGTCCGCGCGTTTTTGCAGCAAGCCGATATCACGCGCGCGCACACCTTTGAACGCGACGCGCACGCGATCACGAATCGCCAACGCGAATGGTTCGCAGCGCAGCGGCACTATGCGCGCGAGGGTCTCGCCTTTCGCGAGCACCGCGATCGTGTCGCCCTGCTTCACGCAGCCATCGATACGAATGACGTTGCGGTCACAAGCCCAGATGACGCCGGCCAGCGCGGTGACGGGATCCGGGGCGATGGTTCTAGGATCGAGCTCGTCCGGGCGTAAGCCTGGATTGTCGGCGCATACGACGCACCAAGCCTTCGAGGGCGATTGGAAATGAATGAGTGCTTGCGCTTGTTCGTAGTCGCGACCTTCGAACCAGTCCAGCATCGCGTGGTCTAGCCTGGTAAATCGTACGAAGGGTTGTGCTCCGGGATCGTCCGGCGGGAATAGCAGCGCTTCGGTGGGAACCGTGATGCCGTAGCTGGCTAATTTGACACGCAGGCGATCAAGGCCAGCAGCGTAAAAGTTGCCGCGATGAACGGTGGATTGGTGGGTGTGCATGATCATCTCCTGGCGAACAAAGCTGATGGTGTGCACTTGCCATCAATGTTCTTTGGGTGATCAAACAATGAGTGGGAGTATCGACCGAATTCGCCTGCCATTAAGGCGTGCACTGGCTGGTATTCGGCTACCGGAAATCAGTCTAGCACTCGTCGCGATTGTCCGCAACTAACCAAGGATGCCGCACCAAATGTCGTGCCGAATTAAAGTCGAGGACAAGCCTCCAGAGGCGGAATTGTCCTCGACTTTAATTGTTCGAAAGACCATTGAGAAACGATAGGGACGTAAAATACTGTACATATATAACTGCACGGAAAAACACTGCGCATCTAAACAGTCATGCTGATTGGATTGCGCCGACGCACCGTACTGCGAAGTTTTGACTATGCGCGCGCAAATACCATTGCCCGTTCGACGACCGGTCCAGTTGAGTATCGACATGGATCCCGTCGACAAAACAGACGAGGTTCTGCTGTCGAACTTTACCCTCTTCGACGCCTACTACCACGCGCGCATCCGTGCGAACCGTGCCCCGTCGTTGATCACACTGGCGCGCGAGCGTTCGCAGTGGAATGCGCTGTGCAAACACTTTGTCGCGGAGCGCGTGTCTGCGGCTGATGCGACCGAGGCGCACTTCAGGAAGTTTTTCGCCAAGCCTGAGCGGATGGAGAATCACATTCGCAACCATGTGAGCTACTTGCGGTTGTTTGACAACGTGATGCGAGCGAATGCCCGTGAGAGTCGAGTTCAACCTTCGGCTGAGGGCTTGGGAGTGCTCGAGTGGAATCAAACCGCGCGAACAATGATGGACTCAACGGAGTACCTATACGCGGACACGGCCGCGAACAAGCAGGCCTCGGTGTTCTTGACGGAGGCCGACGATCGCAAGCTCAGAAATTATTTGCACGCTATCCCCGAACAGGGGACCGTCATCGAGCTGCGCACGTTTGTGTACATGGCCCTGATGAGGGGAAGTGGCGCCACCCCCGGGGAGATCCGCACGCTGCAACTCGACGAGATCGATGTCGACGCCAACGGGAAGGTCCTGCGTTTACGGATGTTTGGGCGCGGTGGCAGTCCCGGAAAAATCTACACCCTGGAAGACTACGCTGAACGCGCGCTGTCGTTCTGGTTGAATTGGAACCAAGCACACACTAGCGTCGCCACGCGCGGATTTCCAGTCGTGGACCACCCCGTTGAAGCCAAGCGCGTGCAGTTCGTGTTCCCCAACTTGCAAACCAATGCGCGAGGTCGCTACGGCCACGCCATTGACAGTGATACCTGCACGTTGTGCGTCAAAGAAGCTCTGCACGCCCTGGGCTTCAACGTCGAGGGCTCCGTAACCCAGATGCTGCGCACTCAGTTTGGAACCAGCATGCTGTGGCACGGTGCAGATGAAAGCGACGTCATTGAGCGCATGGGCCTTTATGATCGGCGTTCGCTTCGATCGTATTCCGAAATTGCGCGTGGCCAACGCGGCACCGGGATGCGTTTCAACCCGCGGACAGAGCACGCGGTCGATCCAGCGAGAACTCGGAGACGTCCCCACTCGCCACGTCCAGGATAACCACGCGACGGTGCGTGTGTCGGGCTTTGCGCAAATGCAAATTTGCGTATCGCCTCCCCTCCTTCTGTGCCGCGGCGGCGGTACCTACAAATTCTTTTTGAGGCGTAGACATTTGATCGGAGAAGGCAACGATCAAATGAAGGCGAGTTTCGCTGTTCTCCACAGGCTCGCGCGACGCAGCGGATAACCCCTCCTCCCGCAGCCCAGTAACAGTCCGTACGAAGAGGCGCGCATACGCACTCGGCTGCGCAGTGACCGCGCTCGCCTCCGCCGGCATTACTTCCCAACTAGCCATTCCCCGCTCCCGTTGTCGTGGTGATCCGACACGTTCGAAAGAAGCAGTATCGGCTATTCACCGTGGGCGATAGCCGGACCGCTGCGCTACGCGCCCTTGCTTGCAGGACAACGCGTGCGAGGGGGTAGGCGCTACGGGCATGGTGAATAGCCGAAGCGAACTGCACAGGCACTTTCTGCGGTTGGGACCTGCTTGACCAAAAATGCACGGTCAATCCTTGTGCGAAAGTTGTTGTTCCAAGAGCTGCTTCCAGAACGCCGCCGCCATCTCCGACGCCGGTGGCGCACTCCACGAGCGCGTGGAATCGCGACAATTGAGAAATCCTGTTCCCGTCGTACACACCTCGATGGCAATGTCGCCCCAGTCGAATCTACGTCCTGCTTGACTCGCGTACAGCAACTCCAGCGCCCTCTTTTGCCGCTCTTGGGTTTGCTGTTCAACTTGTTCTGTTGAAGCTTGTTTTGCGATGAACGACCAGTCCTTTGTAGTGGTGATCAGTTTTCGCAAATACGCAAACAAAGCGTGGGACGTGAGGTTTTGAGCGACTTTGCCTTTGATGACGCTCCAAATGTCGCTCAGTCGAGTCGACGCCTTTGTGGCAAGTCCCATCAACATGAAAATCTGGGGTGTGGATAACTTGCGAGCTGCGTGCAGTTCTCGCAGGTCTTCCGGAACTTTTGCGAACGATTCGCCAGATTGTTTTCGCGTAGCGAATTGATTATTTAGTTCTTGGTTAGGGTCTTGCACCACTGCGAGACGGCCTGATGGATTGCTCTTCGAATACAGCGTTTCAGATTGCTTTAAGTTGAAGCCGAGCAACGACAAAGCCTTCTCTGTGAATCGTATGGCCGCCACCGACAATGCGCCGGAGTACGAACGAGTTTGTTCCTCACGTAAGATCAACCCCTGAGATTCCAGTTTGCTGAGCAAACGGTAAACAGTGGCTTCGCTGACAGCGAGCAGCTTCGCAAAATTGGATCGCTTACACCAGACGATTTCTGATGTAAGCGTGGCATCGACGCGGCGAACGAGCTGACTCAACGCGAACCTTTCAACAGGGGTCAGTTCGACGAAATAATCAGGGTGTGCAAGTCTTGAAAGAGCTCGCTGAACGATGGGCGGCAAATCATCTGCCACATAAGTATCGGCATGCATGTTGTTCCTTGACAACGATGCCCGAAGGTGGCAAGATACCTCCACACTCTCCTTCCAAAAAGAGATGGATCACTGACCGCTCCGAGCGTTTGTGATTGAAAAGCCCGCTGTTGACGCAGTGGGCTTTTCGCTTTGTACGGGTGCTGTTTACATATCGGTCACCAACTTGAATTCGGTGATATCGAGCAAGCTCGCAGGCAGCAGGCGCATCAACTCTTCGCCTTTGGTGGCAACGAACAGAAACTCACGTTCCAAGCGCCATTCGTTGATGCACTTCTTGGTTTTAAGTTCGTCCAATGCCCCACGCAGGGTCTGCCGGAACACCGTCATCGAACCCGCCTTTGATCCCGACAAAGCCAACAGTTCCGTCAGTCGAATGCCGCGCGTTACGGGTTGGGTGATAAGAAATGTGTGCAGCCATTTCGCCATCGTGCTGTCGAGGCTATTGCGCTCCGACCACTGAAGTTGCGTGAAAGGCTGTATCCCAAACAGCTCCAGGATAGAGGGTTCAAAGCGTACAAACATCTTTGCGCGTGCTGACGAAGTATTTTCCTCGTCGGTCCAGCCCCAGCTAGAGAGAAGCGACCCAACAAAGCCTTTGCGCCCCTCCTTCGCCTGCAGTTTTATTTTGCCGCTTTGCATGCGGTCAAGCGTCGCCTTTAAGCGCTTGTAGCCTTGACCATTCGTCGACCAATTAAGCTCTTGAAGCATCGACAGTGTGCCAAAGACGACAGGTTGTCCCGATGCCTGCCCTCGAGATAAGTGCAACAGCTGTAAGAAGACATCTTCGTCATCTTGGCGCAGCTCTTCACCTGAGAAAATCATATCGACACCAGCCGATGTAGCTATGGTGATGTCGGTGCAAATTTGACGCTTGTGCTTGAGGCTACCTACTGTAAAAAGCGCCGAGCGAGCAAACGAGGTTGGCAATGCGCGAACGGCTTCAGGCCACAACGGAAAGTTGCGTTCCTGTAACGTTGTGTGTGGCGCTTTAACCAGTTTCATGGGGCGAAGTATAGGGAGATCGGTGTAGGCCAGTCTTCGCCTTAAAGCCTACGATTCACGGCTTAAAGCCTATTTAATTCGGATTTAAGCATTTGTGCCAAGTTTTGGGCGCGATCGACAAGCCAAAACACCATTCGAACCCCGAAAACGTGATGCGCACGTCTGTGATTTCACCGATTTCATTCGGATTTAAGCATTTCCCCCCGACGCGGTCCGAAATGCGTTAGTAAAAACGTGCTCGACGTGCCACAAAGGAGTCCGACGATGCTAATTTGCCATCGGATCGTTCCATTTTGGCCGTCCTCGAGCCGTGCGAACCAGAAATCCGCTGTAAGGGCAGCTCCAATACCAGAGAAAGGCAAAGCCTTAAATCCGAAAGGAGCACTTTATTTCGCGGTTTTCGGCGGAATCGGATCAAGCCTTAAATCCGAATGATGCCGGCGGTGCGGTGAAATCAAGGCTTAAATCCGAATCCAGTGCAGTTTACAAACCGCTCTGAAGGCCCCGTCCAGTCGCGGTTACCGGCCACGAGCGCAATATCGGACGATCCACGGCGGGCACAGCTGGTAGGACCTAGATACTGCCTAACGACCACACTAAAGTGCGGTCGTTCAGCAGGAATTGGCGGGTGCGTCACTCAGGAAATACGGATTTAAGGCTTGATGAGACAGGGAACGGCGTTCATTGCGTTGAGCGTGTAAGGCCCACAGAGAGAGCGTGTGCTTACTCGCGGGTGGCAGATTTCTCAACTACAGCAGAGACTGCGTCATGAATTTGCTGTTGTAGCTCCGGGGATAAGCCGTCGAGCTCCAATAACAAGCGTCCGCTAGGAAACAATTTGAGCGCGCCGGCTGGCTTTCCGGCCACAACTAGTCGTGTAGTCGCGTTCGGGTTTTCGCGTGTCCGGCGCTCTCCTTCCTTGCTAACGGGCCGCACCCGCAGCGCTTCCAACGAACGGACCGTCACCGCCCCAGTGTCGTCACTCAAGAGTAGAGAGGCTTGTTCAATCGCGAGATCCACGCCCTTGTCGCGCGCGAGCAGCCGTAGTTCGTTGGCGATGCGGTACGGGAAGCGCATTGGATCAGCGCGCATGGACTCCAGCAACGCCTCCGGCAGCTCAACCAGCGAGATGACGCGACTCACGGTGGATTGACTGATGCCAAGTTCCTCCGCAAGCTCCCGCTGACCGGGCACCACGCCGTTCTCGATCAGCGCATGCCACGAATACGCATTATCGAGATCCGTTTGTTCAGCCCGTGTTTCGTTAAGCGACTTCGACAGCAGATAAAGCTGTAGAGGGGTCAGGTTTGGGTCAAGGATGGCGATTTCGATCGTGGGTGCGTTGTTCCTGTGCAATGCACGTCGACGTCGCTCACCATCAACGATCAGCCATTCACCTGGACGCTCAGGATCGGCGATGGCTTTCACCGCGTCCATTTGACCCTCGCTCGCAAGTTTGGCGGCGAATTCCAACTCGGAGTCGATCGGGTAAAACTTTCGCGCGTTCAAGGGATGAGGTCGGGTTGAAGCAAGCGGCACAGATAAGCGGGTGCGCTCTGATGTTGCTTCCCCTCCAACGGACGGCGCCGGAGGACTCAAAATGGCATCAGCTCGTGCGATGCGCTCCTCAACGGAGAGTGTGCCAGGCGCGGGGCTAGTTGCCTGCTGCGCCGCTGCGCGCCGCAGAGCGCTGCTAACACTATTAGTTGGCTTTGTGGCCACAATCGTCTCCTATTTGAGAATCTTGAGTATTTCGACAGCGAGAGCGTCAACCTCTTCTGCTGCAGCTGCGCCACGCGCGCCCATGGCGTGTACGCTGTCGCCATAGCCGAAACTGTTAGGAAATGCGACGCGCTGAGAAAGCTGCGAGTTGAGAAGCGGTACATCAGGGACGAGCGCCGCGAGGTCGCTGTGCATCGCTTTGGCCAGCGAAGTACCGCCACGAATGTTGGACGCCACAAAGCGCATTTGCAGCGTCGGATTTCCCTTGGTCGCGATCTGCCGCGCCGCTTCAACGAACGCCACACTGGAGAGCAGATCTCCCGGGTCTGGGCGCACAGGAACAAGCGCGAGGTCGGCGATCGTGAGGACGGACTTCCATGCGTCGGATTCCGCGTTGGGCGGACAGTCAACAATGATGTAGGCGTAGTTCTTCACGAACTTGGCTACTTCCTGATGAAGTTTTCCGCGAGCGGTGGCCAATGAAACCGCCGAAATCAACGATGGACGGCCCTCCGGTGCGGCTTGTATCCACTGGGTTGCTGTCCCTTGAGGATCTGCGTCGACAAGCAGCGTGCTCAATTTGGCGCGAGTCAACGCCCCCGCCAATTGGATCGAGGTCGTCGTCTTGCCGACACCGCCTTTTTGGTTGATGACAGCGATAATCTTGCTCACATAATTCTCCTGTGTATAGGGCGCGATAGTAAAACATCTACATGCTACTGACAAGGATACGGAGAGAAAGTACAAACTAATTAGGAGACGTGATCGGACTTGTTGCAAAAAAGCAATGGCGCTACGGTAGCTTGAGTTGCAAGACCCGCTGCCTCCTCTTTGGAGTTGCCCGTTCAGCCGCGCCCGGCATGCCGGTAATATGGGAGAAAGCGAACGTGGGGGATGCGCGATGTTTATGCCACGTGGCATAGAACTGTGCCCGAATGCGTGCGCAGACTTCTTTTGACAGATGAGGCGAGTGCGCCGACGCCATCACGCATGCTGCGTCTTGTTACAGCGCGTTGATATGAGGGCGGACGGATGTGTTGGTGGCTGTTGATGTGGCCGCGACCATCATCGCGCGAATTTATGCCACGTGGCATAAACGATGCCGCACCGGGGCGCCACGCTGAACTAAGACTCCCTGACTGTGACCCAGAGGAGAAATGGACGAACTGCGACACACAGCGCGGTGATGGTTCGTTGCAGCAGACTGCTGCACCCTTAGTGGATGCATTTATGCCACGTGGCATACGGTTACAGCGTACGTTGCTGGCTGTTGTCTGCTCAGGGTGAGCGCACGTGACCCCTCGCATACCACCTGCGGGCGACGATGTTGCGTAGTACGGTGCGGAAAAGCATTGCAGCGGGACGGCTGTACCGCGCGTTAGAGATTACTCCCGAGTCGAGTAACCAGATCCGATACGCGTGTGCGACACCGTGTCAAATCGTCCCGCCGGCAACTGAATAACAACCTGCACAGACTTATGCCACGTGGCATAAGTCATGAGCTGACAGTATTTCCTGTGAGCGAATCTCGGTGACGACGCTTCAGAAGGCGCGCCTCGTCAATGCGAGCACCAACGTCGGCTGGGGCCGTCGTGTTGTACCGGGCTGTAGTGGCGGGACTCGAGTGTCCGACAATGGCTTGTACGTCAGATAAATTGGCCCCGGCGCCCAAAGCATCAGTGATGAACGAGCGACGCAAAGCGTGCGGCGAGAGTCCAGGAACGGTGCGAGTAACTGCACGGTAAATCGTTCCGTAGCTGACAGACGTCGGCTCGGACGTAGAAGCTTGCCCTTTAAGATTCGTCGCAAAGGCTTGCACTAAGTAGAGTTGCCCTGGGCAAAGCGTTGGATCGAGGGGGAGGCCGCGACGATTGAGCCAGTCTAAAAGAGCCGCGTGAGCGATGCGCCCAATGTCGACAATGCGTTGTTTGGAACCTTTTCCGAGCACCTTCACGAGAAGTCGTTGCGCCGTGGTTTCGCTAGACTCGCTCCATGAAAAGTCGCTGAACGAGATCCGGGCAACTTCGCTGGCACGAAGACCTGTGTTGGAGGCGAAGGCCACAATAAACTTGTCGCGAGCGGCCGTTAGACTGTCGTCATCGGTAATGCCGAGCGAGTTCATCATGAGGTCAAAGTGCCTACCGCTACGAGCAGGCTGAGTACGAGGAATCAGCGGCTTCGCTTTCGGAGTCGTCAACCATGGGTTGGATACCGAAAATCCGTTGGAGCCCAACCATGTAAAAAAGGTAGTTAGCACGATGCGAGCATAACTAACGCTCGATGCGTCCAATCCTCGCGTGAATGGGCGCCACTGCTCGGAGCTGCGTGGATGATATTTCGGACTACACCACCGATCGTACGGCACTGGATCATCCAGAAAGGCGAGGTAGTCGGAACAGTCGGACGATGTCACGTCCCGCAAGGCGCGACCGCGCTCGATCACAAGCCACAGATAGAACCGCTCGACTTCTTTGCGATATGCGCGATGCGTCGCCGGGCGGTTGACATGGATGCCAAGAAAATCGCGGATCACGTCAAGGTCACAATTCACCCGCGTATGTTCAAGATCGGCGGCACCCTGAAGGGACAACGTAGGTGCCCCTGCAACCTTGTCGAGCGCGCAAGGCGTCGCCCCCAACCCGAGTGCGCGTGGGCCATCGCTCAAGGCCACGGCCGATAGGCTTTTTCTTGGTATTAACGCGCGTTGAGTGAACCGCCTGCCCAGATGCTCTTCATGGCGTCGGAACCACGCGACGATGCGTTCAGCGGTGACTGCTCCCAGTTTTGGGACGATAGTCCACCACCGTGGGCCGCGCTCCTCAATTGCAAGGAAGACCGCTCCGATCGAGGGAAGCGCCGCATAGCGCAGGCGCCCGGCAATCCTAGGGTTCAACCAGGCGTCTACTGGATCTAAGAGATTGGGCTGAAATGTCGCGCGTCGCTCAAGAGCGTTTACCGCTTCGAGCTGGCGGGCGATCAGCCTGCCGGTGCTTTGACGTCCAGAGGACTTCGATTGAGGGTGTTCACTTTCAAAGAGTGCAACCAGTTCGGCTTCGGTATAGAAGTCCCCCGAAGGGTCGACTTGGACCTGAAACTCTTCAAGCGTTGGACCCGTGGCCTGCCGGCTGAGCCGTTGAGGGTCGCGTCTGAATAGACCCGCCGTGCGGCGATCGCCGGATTTCTTTGACGCTGCTATCAGTTCTGAACGAATCCACTCCAAGGTCTCGCGGGCGTCTCGCCGCGTCGCTTCCTCACCAAGGTAGCGCCGGCGCAAATCCGTAAGGTCGAGCCCGTGTAGCCAACCGCGGAAGAGGGCCAGGTGCGCTAGGTCAAGGCGGTTGGATATGCGTTCAATGGTTTTCATTGGTGGAAATCTCCAGAACGTTATGGCAGGAGCGCCACCGGCACTAATGCATTGATGAATCAATGACTTAGCGGCGAGGAGGGGGCGCTAGCAGACGGCCAGAACCGTGGCCTTTTGGTAATGAATGCCTCAATTCTGGCACAAAAACGCACATGTTGATAATGTTAATTATCAACCACGCGTTTTTAGAAAATTGGCCCACGATGCCCAGTGAATAGGGGGGGCAGCAAGTCATTGATTTAATGGGCTATTTGCAGCTCGACCGGCCGCAAACCCGCATGCAGACTAGGGCCTCGAATCGTCCTAAATCGCACGGAAAACAAGGGGACGCCAAGACACACGTCATCGCGGGGCACACGTCAACCGAGTGGCAATTTAACGCGTTGCTGTGGCGCGCTGCCTTACTCACCCGGAACGTTAAACAGGTTCGACTGAGTTGGCGCTGAACCCCGATCATCCGATCTCGCGCTGAAAGAGTTAGAAATGAACTACGAACAATTTTGGGACGGTCTTCCAGGGCTGCTTATTTTGATCACCTGCCTGGTTTTGGCGCGACTAATTTGGAAAATAGGCAGCTTCGTCGGCGAGTTGGCTCGCTCTCGAGAACTGGCGAATGACCAGTTAGAGCTAGCGGCGGATTCCGCTAAGGAGGAACGTCCCACCGCGGATAGTTCGTTACCTAAGAGCGCCTTGTAATTTGGTGGCGTTTACTGTGAAGCTAGATACAGCTATTGCACCTTGACATTGCCATTTCGCTATCAAGGTATCTTCGTCAGCATCGGCGCGGCGCCGTGTCAATAGCAACCTTCAAGGCGTTGGCGATAGCACAAAAGCAAGATCACCCCTTGGGGCGGCTTGGCGCGGCCTTCCAGTCCGGTATTGCGCGATGCATGAACTGATCGAAGAGGGGCACGGTAAAGGCGGTGTCGCCATGCGCGGGACTGTAGATCATACCTTTCTTGATCAAACCTGCCCTAAGGGGCGCAAGCGACGATATTTCGCGGCCCAACTGCTCCGCAACATCGCCTGAGCGGTGGGGGCCAGCCCCTAGTTCTGCCATCGCGCGTAAATAGTCTTTTTCGCGCGGTGTAAGGCGGTCGAATCGAACTCGAAAGAAGCTGGTGTCCAACCGTTCCAGAACGGTGTGAGTGGCTGCATCGATGACCGAGAGTTCGATGGGACAGCTTTCGGCGGCATTCCAAATCGCGTAGGCCCAAGCCTGCAAAAAAAACGGGTAGCCCTGCGTGACCTCGAACAGCCGTTGCATGGCATCCTCCGTCAACTGGCATTGAACGGCTCGTAACGGCGATTGGATCGCGTCGGCGGCATCCGTCAACGTCAGCGGACCCACTGGCGGATATTCGAACAAGCGTTCGGCATACGACTTCGCGCGACCGGCAATGCCAACGAGTTGTGGCAAGCCTGCACCGATCAAGACGATCGGCAATTGTTTTTGCGCAACACGGTGCAGCGCAGCGAATAGCGCAGCAAGGTGCTCGTCCTCCAAATACTGCATTTCGTCGATCAACAATACGATGGCGGTGCCTTTCTCTTTTGCAGCCTCGCCGATCGCGACGAAGAGCGCCGTGAGATCGGTTTCCAGGTCGCCGCTGTCGGCCAGACCAGGTTCGGGTGCAATCGAGACTTCGAAATCGCCGACAGACACCTTGAGTTTGCCGACAAAGTTACGAAGCGCTTGAAGAGCACGCCGTGACTGTGTGGCCACTTGGGCGCCAAGATTCATGCGAAGCAACAGTCGGCGCAGTTCTGGGGCCAGCAGTTCGGCCAGCCCTTTGCCCTCTGGCGCCTCAATCTGCACGATCTGAACGCCAGCGTTTTCCGCCAAGTTCCCAATTTTGCTTAGCAACACAGTTTTACCGACGCCGCGCAGCCCGACTAACATCAACCCCTGAGTCGACATGCCGGCTAGTGATCGCTTAAAGATGATGTCAGCCTTGCGAAGAATTTCTGCGCGACCAGCGAGTTCGGGCGGTGGTGTGCCTGCACCGGGTGAAAAGGGATTCGTTGTTTCGTCCATGCTCAAATTATAGCGAAATTAACGCAGTTATCAAGAGACGAGATAAGAAAACAAATAACCCTATAAAAGGGGCGCAGGTAGGTATTTGTCAGGTCGACACGGAAAATGGACAATAAAGCACGTTAAGCCGTGGATGACACTGGGATCAACCTATAAAGTGTCCGCACGGATACCCCAAGGAATGGGCAACGCCTCGCGGCGGCACGCCGTTGTACTGTCGCTCTCAGTCATCTGCTGGAATCAGCCAGGGGCTGATTTCCTCGCGGTTGTGCACAGCGATCAGGTATTCCGGCGGGCACTGCCGCTCTACGTCCAACGCGGCGCGCATCTCCTGTATGTAGTACCTGACCAGCGCACCACGGCAGGTGTCCGTCCGCGCAGCTGTCTCCCCGAAATGTTCGAACCGAACGACGCGTTGTTGCGCGTAGGTCAACACGGGGTGCGCGACTAGAGTGACAGGAACACGAGCTTGCCAGGCCACATCAGCGGATACGGTGTGCGTCGCCTCTTCTGGGAGGGCCTTGACTGAACTAATTCGTCCAAGCGCGAAGTCGCAAAAGCCTACGCGCGTTGCACAGTACGCACGCGCATGCCACCGACCGGCACGCACCAAGTGGTGAGGCGAGATGACAAGAACATGCGGCTCGGGATAACGCAGCGAGCGATAGGTGATTTCTACCTGCTGCTGAAGACGAACTGCCTCCTGAAGCGCAGCAAAGTGCTGCGCCTCGGGTGTCCACCAGTCGGTAAACGCTGCTACCAACCCTTGGTCTTGGTGCGAGGTCCGTGTGCCGCTCGCGGAAGGCAGGCCGACTATGGCGACGTATTGCGCAAGCGATACGGCGGCATCCCTATGCCGAAGCCGATCCTGGCTGCTTAGCGCCCGGTAAGCTGTACCCGTCGCGTGAAAACTGCGAGTACGCTCGTCCCAAACCAACCAATCGGGGTGTGCTTCACGGAATTCGCGGATGAGCACACTTGCGCGCGTCATACCAACACCAAAAAGCTCCATCACACGGCTGCGGTTAAGCCTGCCCTCCCATCTCAAAAGTTGCGTAAGACGCAGTACGGGATCGATAAAAGACTTGTCATCATTTTGCGTGCGCATTTGTGCATGCTACACAAAGAAACACGCTGCACCAACTATTCGCACGCGTGCGAATCGGCAAAATAACGTTGCCCGTGCAGGTGCGGCGCTCGCGGCTCTCACCTGATTACGTCGGCCAAGGGCTCGACTTGTAAGCGAGTCGCGGCGCGATCCAACCGTTTTCGGCGCTCGGACCTGATGTTTCGCGGAAAAGCGCAAACACACGATCGCTGCGAACGCGCCTGACCGCAGTTAGTTCAGAGCTGGAACCGGCTGTTCCGGGACGAACGGCAGTTGACGAAGACGCAAACCGCTTGCGGTCCGAGCGCGAGTTACTGCAGGACAAGTTGGCCAACGCCACCGGACAGGCGCAGGCGATGAGTAAGCAGGTTGAAGCATTGTCGCGTCATTTGAGCCCGGGTCGAAAGGCGGCGCCGGCCGCTAGCCAATCAACCGGAAGCGCCGCAAATAGCACGAAAAACAAGATCACCCCTTAGTCAACTTGAAAGTGTGGCCCAGTCCTAACTCGCGAGACTGACACCAGTCAACCATTTCCGACCCGCGTTGACGGCTGCATTGATGTCTGCATCCATCGTGACACCACAATCCGCGAACACGCATCCGTACAGATCCACAGTCGCGCGTTGGGCGTCGCCGCTGGAGACCCTGAGCTTGCGTCGTATCAGCGATTTGGCGTCACCAACACTTATGCTCGAATTGTCGCCATGTGACGGCCCACGTTGACGACGTGGCGGCGTGCTCTGATTCGAGCGACCGCTGCGCTTTCGACTGTAAAGCGCAATGACGCCCCCGGAAGTCGTTACCTGTCCTTGCGACATCGGCAGATTGTCGCTGTCCTTGAACTCTGCGAGCATGGCGAGCGGATTTCTAAGGCAACAAGAACAGACCTGGGAGTTACCGAAATTCCCCACGGCTGCGCCTGGGAATAAGTTGAGCGGTTTGGTTTTCCCGGTGGATTTGCCTTCTTTGCGCTCGAGCGACAGCAGAGTCGGATGTAGCCACAGATCCGCCCCTGCCCAATACTGGCGTCGAGCCATTTGGTGCGAAGAAATGTTGGAGAACGTGTAGCGCTGCATCACCTGCTCAAACACGGAGCGGATGTTGCGATCCCTCGCACCATCGCCCGGGATTTCCAAAACCGGGAAAGCATCGTGCTTAGCGCACAACGCGTCGATCTCGTTTGATACGTGGCCAAGAACGCTTTCGCGCACGTTGGACATATTGACGTTGAATGGGGTGATCTTGTTTTTCGTGCTATTTGTGGCGCTTCACCAAAATAAGCTCTGCAATATCAATAGGTTAGGAATTGCCTAATTTTTGGGCTTTGTTGTTTTTCGTGCTATTTGTGGCGCTTACGGTTGATTGGCTAGCGGCCGGCGCCGCCTTTCGCCCCGGGCTCAAATGAAACTACGCCCCACCTGTGGGTCAAAATTCATGGGTATTCCCCAAGCGAAAAAAGCAAACGCCTGAGATTCCTACGTCTCTGGCGTTTTGTTTGGTGAGGACGGTGCCAACGTGGGCTTCTACACTCGGTTGCAGTCTGCGATACGTGGCGCGGGTGAGACTCATTTAGTGAGAGCTGTTTCGCGCTGTGTCGCAATCCAATGGGCTACGTCCTCTGCCGCGGCGAATCGCCCTGAACGCCCAGAAACCTTGACCATCGGGACGGTGAAATGGCCATCGCGAATGCTGCGAGCAAGCGACCCGCGGGTTCGAAATGCTAGCGCGTGCATGAGTTCCGTCGCCCCCAATAACGCACCGTACGTTCTGATCAAATCGTCGCGCAATTGCAGTTCGATTTCGTCCATGGCGTCAGATTTGGTAGAGACGAGTGATTCAACCACAACTCTGAGCGAGTTGGAGTCATCCGGCGGCTGTTACACGCTCGCGCTAACTAGCTCGTGGCTTGCCGCTCGAAGCCGCAGGCGAACCAGACGCAATCTACGTCAACTAGCGAACCATTTCCGCTTCTGCAGGCTGCTCCCATGGAAGCGGAATTTTGTCGATCAACGATAGCACTGCATCTCGTGATCTGAGCATCGCTGACGGCGCCGCGGGGACCAGCTGGTCATCAACATTGTCCGGATTTGTTTGCCGAAGTTTTTCGATCACCTTCATGAACGCGTCCACAACTCTCGGCTCGAATTGAGTATTCGACAAGCGAACAATTTCCTCAATCGCAAGATCAATTTCCCAAGGTTCTTTGTACACGCGCCTGTGCGTCAACGCGTCAAAAACGTCCGCGACGGCCGCGATGCGGGCCGGTTCGGGGATCGTGGTACCAGAGAGTCCTTCGGGGTACCCGTTACCGTCCCAATGTTCATGGTGATAGAGCGCAATCTGGCGAGCAATTCCGGTACCCGCTACATCAACCGACAGGAGACGTGCACCATACGTGGTGTGCCTTTGCATCTCCTCGCGCTCTAAGGGAGTGAACTTGCCGGGCTTGTTGACAATGGCATCGCGTATGGCCAACTTGCCTATGTCATGCAGGCGAGAGGCACGTTCAACTTCTTCACAAAACTGTGGGTTGTAACCAAGTTCGGCTGCGATTAAAGCGGACATCCTACCAACGCGATAGGCGTGGCGCCCGCTAGCGTCTTCACGCAGCTCGGCGGTAACAACCAGATTTTCAAAATGCTCTTGAGCGATCGACTCGGGGGCTTCCGCCGACGGAGCGGGCTCAAGTGTCGGCATGGGTCTCTTGAAGACCACAGCCCTAGTTAACGGATACGCGTCGAGCTTTCCTGGCTGCAAAGTTTGAGTTTCGACGCCCACTAACGCGAGATACGATGAAGTCGAGCGAGTGTGAGCCTGCATGATTTGCTCAACGAGCTGAGATGTGCAGCGCGCCATCGCCGGCAAGTTGTTGGCGGCACCATACGCGCGAATCAGAAACTCAAGATTGTCCAAGTAAAGACCAGGTAACGTGCGTGTCTGGTCGAGAAGACCCAAGAGCCGAGTGATTCCGACTGCCGTGTGGCCCTCACTAATTTCGCAGAGGGCTTCGGCCAACGAAACGTTCAACTGCATCCGCACACCGTTGGGTACAGCCGACGCGATGCGCTTCATGTATTCGAGGCGATCTCTGGCCTGTACGCGCATGTTAAGAGCGATCATGTTTTTGATCGTTGACCCCAAGATGCCCAACAGGTTGTTTGCTTCGGATAGGCTGCCGGGAGCTTGCAGTTCCTCCGCAGCCTTGAGCCCGTGGCCAACGCCAAGCTGGTAGTCGAGCAGCGCGTACGCAGCCATGCTCATATTTCCGTACGCTTGCGCAACCACTCCCTTGAGGCGGGGTTCGCCGCGGGAGAGCTCGACAACCCGAAGGGCGATCGCCACGGTTTCACGGTACATCCCCAGCGCTTTCAGAGAAGAGCTCAAATTGCCCAGACTCCCAGCTAACCCGAGCGACTCACCGATTTCGCTAGCGAGCTGCGCCGCCATGACAGCGTATTCGACTCCCTTCGCCGGCATCCCTCCGTCGTTCGATAGCGCAGCAAGCGTGCTAAGTGCCTTGCGCTCTAGTGCGCTGTACCCGTGCATCCTCGCGACGTAGACAGCAGCTCTACCATAAGGAAGTCCCTGTTGCGCCCGACCGCGAGGTATAAACGAAAACGCGATCGCTTCTAAAACCCTTGACTGCGCTTCGGCAACATCGTCGCACGTCAACCGCGCAACGCAGTTCCCAATTCTTACTATCCAGTCTAATGACTCTGCGGTTTGGCTGTTGATCAGTGACGGCAGCCGGACTTTTTCAATGTCCGCGATGTTGTCCACCAAAGCGTC
Source organism: Casimicrobium sp. (assembly GCA_040079845.1). GTDB lineage: Bacteria > Pseudomonadota > Gammaproteobacteria > Burkholderiales > Casimicrobiaceae > Casimicrobium. The sequence continues at coordinate 118,246 of JBEBJR010000006.1, forward strand.
TGCATCGTAGTGGAAGTCGGCCGCCATCTCGAGCATCGACACCAGTCCTTCCAGCTCGATGTGAATAGTTCGTGGCGGCTGAGACTTGGTAGGCATGGGGGCGGACTCCAACGGGTTTTTTTTGACGAATACGGGCCGCACAAAACCCAAAAAGGGACCTTCGCCCTTTACTTTACACGCGCATGCCAATAGCATATGTCAACTGAGGCGCGCGTTCAAGCCAAATTTTGCACAGCGACCGGCGGTGCGCGCAGTCGGCAACCTTCCCCAACACAATCAGGAGTTACACCATGTTCCCACAAGCCATTGAATTTGCCGTTCCAGCAAACCCTTCAAACGATCGTCCGAGAACGACCGAAGTGCTGCGCGAACTGGACCTGCCAGAGTACATGTTAGTTTCCGGCGGGGAATGCCTTTCCAACAACATTTAGTTAGCTGTCCACCACACACTTTCATTAACGCGAGATACTAAAATGATCCCCCAAATCGTCGACTTCACAATTCCATCGCCAACCATCAATGACGCACCTTCGAAAGCTGATGTGTTGCGCGAACTTGATCTTCCTGAATACATGCTTGTAGCTGGGGGGGAGTGCCTAGTGAACAACATTTAGCGCCGGTTCTCTGTGCGATTCGCTTTTCCGGCGGTGTTGCGGCGGCGACAGGTCGCGAAATCCCCGGCGTTTTACCTTCAAATTTGGGGCGCTGGAGCGGAGTTACACAGCAAGCTGTTGTGTCGACAATCTGAGCCTCCTCCGAAGCTTGCACTGAACGTCAAAAGCGCAACCTGGGAGCGTGAGGGATTCGCCATCTGCATCCATACGCCCGGCATCCACATGGCTGAGCCGCCAGCATGGATCAACGTGGAAAGGCACTCAGGTATGGTGGTTCACTACATTGAGCAATTCGAGCCGTATGCCGAAGCGTGTTTCGTGTTCGACGTGCCTCCGGGCTGCGACAAAATTGAATTTACTACGCTCGCAACGAGTAGTAACGACAGGCAGGACTACGCGATTGATTTAGTGGACGCACTTGCGGACGCCGATGAGTTTTGCTTTTCGCCTATGGCTTCGTCGGTAATCGCGCACATGGCAAACCCGCGGGGATTGAGTTGGCAGCGAACACGGCGGTACCACATCCCAGACCAGTCGCACTTAACACCGGCCCAAGATCCAGACGTGCACGCGCCGTATGATTTGACAGCGTCGCTCATTTAACGAGCACAGCGGCGCGCACAGACTTCGCACGAGTTACTTCGATATCTTTTCTGTGAACAAATGCGGTGCTGCTAAGGCCAGTGTGCGGACGCGAGCTTGATCGAGTAGGCCAGCGCTCCTGAGTTCTTGTTGACGCCTAACCCACCTGTCCAGTGCAGACACTCGGGCGGTCTTTCGAGAAGGCGGCTCATATTGCGGTCGATTTGCAACCGTCTCCTTAAGCGCATCAAGATGCAGATCCCAAGTTTGTTGCTTGAGCACCGCCGCATTGGTTGTGAAAAGAAAACCGAGTGCGGTCAACCGAAGCCTGCGATCGACAGCCAACCGTCCTTGAAGGCCCGCTTCCCTTTGTTCCATGATCCAAGCATGCAGCGTGTTGCCCGCGTTGGTTTCAAACGAATGGGCTTCCCGCACATGTTTTTCTAGCGCGGAGAAGCGACGATTCCATGCGGCAATTTCGGACAGCACAAATAGGGAACTTGACAAAAGGACTTTGACATTTTATTGGACTTCGCGAAACTGAAACTCGCGGCAGTCGCGAGTAGAGTGAGCAGAAGCGCAGCGTCTCGAGCAAATTGACGCGCGGAAACTCACTCAAACGCAGCGTCGACTGGATGCGTCCAGGCCAGAGGCGAGTGGAACGAGTGTGGGGCACAAGCCAATGGTGAGACACCGTTAATGAGGTTCGTGCGCCCACCGCGCTGCACCCACCCAAAGCTGTTCGCGATTCCTGCACCGATCACCACGGCATCAAGGCACTCGCTACGCGACAAGTTGCCCGCAAATTCCGGCGCGAAGACATCGCCGCCCCAGCCATTGTTAAGGACCCAACTGGCGTATTCGTACGCGACTGCTAGCGTGTAGTTCGGCTCGACGCCAGGTGACCATACGGCTGCATGCCACGTAGCTAATCCCCATATAGCGCTTTGTTCTCCCAGAGCCGCTCGTTGTTCGTAAATGCGTTTCGCGAGCGCAGCGTACTCGTGCGGTGCGATGGCACCGAATGAGGTGTCCAGCAAACGGTAACCAGCGCTTATGTGACCACCGTCAGCGAGCAGTTTCAGTTCATTGCCGTCGACGTAGGCATCGAAGCCGTCGGAACCATCACAGCGAAAGGGCGACGCCCCCGTTTCATTTGCGAGAAAACAGAGTCCGTCCTTGGGCATGCTGGTCAAATGCGACGGGAGCGTCACGCTGGTTGACCCGGAGGAGAGAAGTGCACGGACTTGCGCTTCGACTTGAGCGAGAAGCGCTTTGTCGCGTGCGGTAGCCTGCAATGCTGCCGCTTGCCGTCCGCCGAATACGTTGGACTTCATCTCGTTCTGCGAGACGTTCGGCGAGGCAGCCGACTGTATGCGCTGCGAAAAAGCCTGTGCAGAAGCAGTCGTCCGTGTGGCCGTGTACACGACTCCGACTATTAGCGCGGCGAGAACGCAAGCGATCGCAACGCGTGTAGGTGGACGACGTGCAATGGAGGAGGTGATGTTTTGCATGGCAGTGGCGCTTGAACTAGGGTGAATTCAAAATAGAACGAGTCCGACTCACAACAACCTGCGTTAGCGCTGTGCGGCGCTGAAGCGGTCTTCGAGTTGCGCTGTTGTCTGGGCGCTCGCAATGCTGGGAAGACATGCGAGGAGCAGTAAGCGACACAGATACCACTGGCAAATCACGCCGGAGAAGCGAGAGGATTGCAAATTGCGGTCGCGGTGGGGATCAAACATCGGCTTCGGAACAGGCGTTTTCGGAAACCTGAGTTTCGATTGCTACATCATTTCCGGCGGCGCGAAAGGCCACGCAATTCGGCCCACATTTCTGCGAGAAGACAGCGCGTTAGATGCCGTGTGCTGACGACGCTTTCGGTAAAAATCGCGCGGCCGCAGGAGCCAGCGCTGTGAGTTGTTCCATCGCGATTTCACCGTCAATGCACGCGCAAATCCACGCTTCGAGAACCCCGGCACCGGGGTAGTCAAGTTCGACACCGACTGCGCTTAAGTGCTCGAGCGCGCATGCGAGCACAACGCCCGATTCGCGCGCTCCGGACAGCTCATGTCCGCTAAGTGTTGGAGTCTCCGGGGCTGCAAGCGCGGCATTGGCTGCATTCGCCAAACCTCCGGCGTAAGCCACGACGAGTCGCAGTGCGCGCCGCGTGGACTTAGCCACCGCCTCTTCCCCGTTCTGGCTCAACACTGCGTTCTCAAGGTACAACGTTGACCTTCGACGAAATGAACTGTGAGGGCCCGGCGTTCGAACCCTGGGCCACAAGTTGCACGTTCGTCGAAGATGCCGGAATGCCCGTCACCGAACAGTAATAAGCCGGAGGCGCAACGGTGGCGATCAAGGTGCACTGGGAGATTAAGCCTACGTCCGTGGCGCCAGTGAGGTAGAGGGAGCTAATGTTGTTTGACTGGCCGAATGGCTGTACAAGGAACACGATCGGCATGATCGCATTCCCCGCGGCTACGGCCTGCACGCTCCGTGGCAGCGTGACAGTGACGGCGGGTGTGGTGCGTGCAAAGCCGGCTTTGGTGACCGTGTAGCTCACGATAACGGGAGCGAACTTGGACGAGGCGGCGACATATAGAAAAGTGCCGCTTGCCGACGGTACGCCGGAAACACTACAGGCCACGCCACCAGTCGTTGAGGCGGTGCAGCTGTAGTCAAGTCCCAGTTCGCGAGCGCCGACGAAGTCGCAGCTCAAATCTGCGGGCGCGGCCGGGGACACTTGACAGCCGAACGTGACTGGAGCAATCGCTGCGTTAGCGGCAACTGTTTGCTGGAGCGTGGTGGGCGACGAAACCACCACGGCTGCCGAGTACCGCAAGTCTGAACTTAGTCGAGTCACCGTAACCCGTGACGGACTAGTTGTGGGCATGCTCCCTCCAACGTCGCTCGCAGTCGCCGTGAACGCAACGCTGACACTTGGAGTGCCAGTGATTTGACACGTGATCGATGCGCCGGGGGCGAGACTGGTTACTGGAACTGTCGGCGTGCAATTCGACGTGAGCCCGGTTCCAGCCAGACCGTTAATGACGCAGGACGCTTTCGGCGCAGTTGCGCCGCTGGTGTTAGAACAGACTACGGACATCGACACAGCCTGCCCCAGAGCTACTTCGACAGGAGCAGGCATTTCGATAGTAAAGCGAGCAGTTTGGGTCTTGGCGCTGACCAATGTACTCGCGCTCACTGAGTTAGCACCGACACTTGCCATCGTCACGCTGATGCGGGCCGGGCCGTATGGAATTCCGGAAACCGTGCACACCAGCGACTTCTTAGCTCCGAGAATGCCATTAGGGGCGGTCTCGCAGACTGAATTCAAGCCAGCGTCGGCGGCACCGGAAATCATGCAGGTCGCGTTTTTCGCGATGTAGTTCGACGTGTTCGTGCACGTAAAGGTTAGCGGCGTGATCGCGCTACCGACGATAGCCGTCATGTTGGCTGGTGCCGTCACCGCGATGGTTGGCGCAGGTGGTGGAGTCAGGGTTACCAGGACGGTCGCGCCAGGGACCTCCAACGCGTTGGACGCAAAGAATTGCACTGAGATCGGACCCGATGCAGTTGGTGTACCAGTCACAGAGCAGGTCGCGCTCGCGCCGACAGCCATGGATCCAGCAACAGACGGCGCGCATGACGACGTCAGGCCAAGTGTGCTCGCGCCGAGTATGGTGCACGATGCGTTTTCTGCGACCGATGGCCCGGTGTTAGTGCACGTGAAAGTCATCGGAGTGATTGGCGAGCCTTCGTACACCGTCTGCGCTGCGGGAGCGGTCACTTTGAGTACTGGAGGAGGCGGCGGCTTTACCGTGAGAGTCGCGCTAGCGCTGCTAGAAGGAGCGTTAAGCGCAGCGCTCGCAATGGTGAGCGAGGACATTCCTATTGCAATGGGTTTGCCCGTCACTGTGCATACGGTCTTCGCGCCAGGTGCCCATGTCCCCGTCGCTGCTGGACTACAGACCACGTTTAGGCCGCTGGGGACGCTCATTAAACAGGAAGCCGCCGTAGCGACATATTTGCCCACGTTGGCGCAAGTAAAAGTCATGGTCGCAATCGAGTCGCCGATCGTGATTGTTTGCGATTGCGCGGCTGTTGCCTCGATGATCGTCGTTGCGGCGAATCTGGAAATTGTCGCGCTAGACCAGTTGGAGAATGCGCCCGTCGCTCCGGCCGTGACCGTTATTTCTCCATCCTTCGATGGTGCCCCCGTGACAGTGCAGTCAATCTTTCCGGCGGACCCTAGTGAAGTCTGGCGCGCAGACGGCGCGCAGCTCGTCGTCAAGCCAAGCTCAGAGGCTCCTGTGACTGTGCAAGCAGCGTTGGAGACGGACACAGAGGAGGTGTTCATGCAGCTGAAAACCATCGGTGTGATTGCGTACCCAATTGCCACTGACTGAGACGGCGGCGAATACGCGCGTACGGCCGGCGTGCTGCTCTGCCGGGTTACGTTGATGTTGATGGTCGCGCTTTGGGTTGTGGCGTTATCCGCCGTTGTCGCGATTTGGATGCTGCGACCACCGACGTCACTCGCCGTCGGAGATCCAGTAATCGTGCACCGGATGTACTCACGCGGGTCGAGGTTGACTGCCGTACGCACTCCGACTGCGCTTGCCTGTGCCGAGACGGTGGGCGAGGGCGAGCATGAAACCGAGAATGGGGAGCCCGCTGGAATTGAAGCGGCACAAGTGACGCCGCGCGCAGTATTTGCTGTCGAGACATTCGTGCAGTCGAATGTCGTGGTCAGAGGAGTGCCTGCCGCGACCGCAATGTCTGAACTTTGCGGGGTGACTGCGAGCGAGACGTTGGCATTTGCCGAGGATGTGCTAAATAGCGTATGTACATCGCATCCGAGCGACGGCGTATCGCCTGCGACACAGGAGGCGGGAGCCTGGGCTATCGCGATGACGTCATTTAGCGAATTCGCCGCCACTACTGTGGACCGAAAAGTGAGGTCGGTTGACACGGCCGCAGCGGACGCAACAGTAAAGCGCATGCGCGCTGTCCCCGTTGATCCATACCCCGGTGCTGGAAGGCCGCAGCGCACCACCGTACCGTCGAGAGTCGCTTCGCTTTGGCAAGCCGACGCCTCAGTGCCGGCGCTATCCAAAATGACATTGGTGGGAACCAAAACCGACCACATCACGAGCGGCGACGACTGTGATGCCGACTCATTCTGGTACGTCGATACGAGATCAAAGTTGGCGCCTGGCACGGCAGTCAGCGTAGACGAACTCAAAATCTGCGAATAGGTCGCCGACGGATCACGCGCGCAGCCTTTGACGCCTTCGAACGACCACGTTGGGTCGGCCGCCGCCATAGCTTTGGCCAAAGTAAACGAGGTCGTGAATCGATGGTTGGCCAAGGAGGAGTTGTTAGGGCTGATGCGCAGCATTCGCCAGATCGGTGCCGTGGCGGCAGGGCATGCGCTGCGCATGGGGTCAACAAGCGCTTCAACCGTCAACGGTGCGGGAAGTTGCCAGTACGCCGTGGCGGTGCTGTCCAAGCAGCCTTTCGACGGCGTTGCGTGAACAATGTGTGCGTCGACTCCGGTCAGCTCGCCTGGCAAACCCGTGTAGAAGTGGCTGATGGTACCGTCAGGGATGTACAACTGAAAGCGTGACAAGCCGAGGGCGCCTGGCACATCCGGCGCGAAGACCGGGATCGTGAGGCCGGTTCGGCGAAATAGCGGGTTGGGTCCTGACGTCAACCCGTCCACTGCAGCGATTTCGTTTGTGCACGCGGTGATGAAATAGCGTCCGTTGGCCCGGGTTTCCTGATACTCGACCATGGCGGCACCAGGGGTGCATGGTGTCGATGCTGCACTAGCGCAGTACTGGGCGGCCGCGTGTAGCTGAGAGGCCAAACAACTTAAAGATAGCGCGAGCAGGGCATAGCGGGTTCGAGTGCGAGATGTGCAGCTGCGTGTTTGTGCGAGCATGAGAATTGACCTTTGTACGATTAGGGCGCACTCTTGGTCCGCTGCGACAGACAAGAGTGCGCCCTCTCAGAAGAGAGGGCGAGCGGCGCTTACGGAGAGTGCTTGGTCAAGCGCGAACGCAGGAGCGGCAACAAGCCTACGATGAGAACAAACGCGGCCAGCAGCGTAAGTACGCGTGGCTCTAGCGTTGGCACATTCACTAGTGGCGGCACCGTGGCGTTCGCGCTGCAAGTCACGCACGCGTCCGGCGCAGCGGGTGTGATGTTCACCGTATTGCGCACAGCGTTAACGGCAGATGCTGCTATCGTGGAGTTGACCGTAAGGGTGACGGTCCCGTTTGCAGGTACGTTGGCGGTGGTTTGAATGTTCCCGGAACCGCTCGCGACAGCGCATCCTGTGCACGTCCATGTTCCGAATGTCACACCGTTGGGTGCCAGATCAGTGATTGCCGTGTTGGTGCTCGGAGTGTCCGAGCTATTGCTGACCGTAATCGTCCACACGGCATTGTTGTTGACACCAACTGCATAGCCAGTGATGTTCACACTCTTCGTTACAGAGAGCTGCGCGTTTGGCTTCACCGTGCTGGTTGCCGAGCAAGTCACGCATGAGTCCGGAGCGACAGGAGTGATGCTGGCGGCGTTGAGAAGCGCTCCACGCACCGCAGGTCCGATCGTCGCGTTTACCGTGATAGTTACGGGCGTCTTGATGTTGGCGGTCGTGTGTACATTGCCGGTTCCGGTCGATGGAGTACACGCTGAACACGACCACGCATCGAACACAACCCCGGGTGGTGCTACGTCAGCTATTGTCGTGTTGACGCTAGGCACCGATGACGCATTGCTAACCACAATCGTCCAAACCACGGAAGTGCTTCCGCCCACGGCGTAGAGCGTGGTGGGTGTCGACTTCGTGATAGATAGGACTGCGGCGGGCAGTACGGCAGCGCTCGCGCTGCAAGTGGTGCATGTGTCAGGTAGCGCCGGGGTGATGTTTGCTGTGTTGGTCACCGGACCTGTCGCTGTTGATGCGACGGTCGAGTTGACGATGACAGTGACGCTTGAATTGGCCGCGATATTTGCGGTAGTGTTCACGGGGCCAGTGCCGGATGTTGTGACACACCCAGCGCAGGTCCAACTCGTCAACGTCAGATTCGGTGCGACGCCGTCCGTTATTACGGTGCCTACGCTCGCGACAGCAGAGGTATTGCTAACGGTAATCGTCCACTGAACAGGGTACGCAACGCCATTTTGATAAGTTGCCGTAGGCGTCGACTTTGTTACCGCAAGGATCGCTCCCGGTTGTTCGTTGACCGTCGCCGTGCTGGAGCAAGTGACACAAGTACCGTTCACCGGTGGGCTGACGGTAGCTGTGTTGCTAACCGCGCCCGACGCAGTTGCAAGAATTGTGGCGGCAACAGTAATGTCTGTGTAGGCGCCCGGAGCTAACGTCGGAATCGTCGTTGCGATCGTTCCGGGTCCGCCGCTTGCAGGTACACACGTAGCGCATGTCCAAGAATTGAGAGTGGCGCCCGTCGGTACAACATCCGCGATATTGATGGAGGATGCGGTCGCGACTGTTGACGAGTTAGTCACGCGGATCGAGTAGGTGAGTCCGTTGTTCACGCCCTTGAGGTACGTGTTGCGTGACGCTGCTTTCGCGATGTCAATTTGCGGTCCTTGACAGGCTACCTGTGCTGCCGGACCACCGCCAATTGGCGCTGCTGCAGTTGCTAGCGTTGTTCCAGTCGCGTCTTGCAACTTGGCATCGTTTCCGACGACGTCGCGAACGCCGCATTGACTCGGAACAAGTGCGGTGTAGCAAACATCTTGGTCTGTGCGATCAGAGGTGAACGCAACTGTTGCAACCAGTTGTGAGGAAGCCGGGGCGGAACTTGCGCTGACGTCTAGCGAAATGTTGAGGGAAGGATGTGCAAGATAGCTAATCGCCGAGAGGTCAAGCGTAGCTTTGCCGGCCGCGACTGACAGGGCAGTCGCCGAAATCAGAACGGTACCAGTCGATGCGTCGGTTACTGTCGCTGTCACACCGTAAAGTGTGGTGGGCAGTCCGGCCACAGAAACTTTGTCCCACGCGCTGACATGCGTTGAGCCATCGCAATACTGAGCGGCTGGCGTCGCTTGTGAGAAGAGCACTTTGGCACCCACACACGGCGAGTTGCCGGTTAGAGGATCAAAAGACCACAGCACGCCGCCATCACCGAGGCCGTACGCGCAACCGCTGGAAATGCTGTAGCCGTAGTCTTTGGTGGACGCTGGCGCCACCACCACTACTCCCCCCGAAGGGCCTGTTGCTTGATTTGCGTTGGCCCACTTGCGGAGTCCGGGCGTTCCTGTGGCGTCGCTAAATCCAGCGCACGGCCCTTGCGTGGCGAAGTCCCAGCAGAATGCCGCGCCGGGGATAGACGCGGCGCCGACGACCGCGCGGGCCCATGTTCCGATGAGCAACTTCGAAGTTCCGGGAATCGCCGTTGCCGAAACGGGGAAGTCATAGCCTACGGGTAGCACGGGTGCGGGAATCGATGTGCCCGTGAAGCTCCAGCATTGCGAAGGCATCGTGCCATAGGGCAAGGTGCCGTTCTCATTAGGTAGGCCACATACGCCATCCACCGCGCCCGTACTTGAGAGATGCGGAGCCAGCGACCAGTTGTTGGCTGCAACTGGAAAGCCCGCGCACGGCTGCAAGTTTGCTGAATTCAGCTGGAAGCATCTGAGCTGATTCGTACTCAAATCGGGCACGAACAGCTTGTCGCCGAACGCAGCGATCATGCGCATATCGTCTCGCAACGCGGCTACTGTGTAAGCGCCAATGACGTTCTGCCAAGGCGAGCCGCAGGTGCCGCCGGCACCAGCGTTTGCCATCACATCAGCACAGTAAAGGTTACCGCCGGACGCGAGGATGAATTGGTGCGGGTTGCTAGGAACCTGAGTTATGGCAAATTGTCCGTAGCGCATCGTACCGGTGTCGACGCCCGGCGGGGCGAGCAGGTCGATAAAGGCGCACGGAACATCCGCAGCCATGTCCCAGCAACCAATTCCAGTGGTGTTGGTGCCAACGTTGTTGGCTGCGAAGTACAGTTTCGCTCCAACTTGAAATGCGGGATTGATGTTCGGTGTTGCGAGAGCGGGGGCGCCGCTCGCTGCGCTCGCCGCAATGGACTTGGGGTAACCCGGGCACGCCACGCCGGCAGCGAGCGTGACGCAGTTGATTTTGTTGAGCCCCGACCCGGGCGCAGAGTGGTGAAACAACTGGAAGATCTTTCCGCCTGCTTCATAGACTATGGGAACGAAGCCATCGCCTCCCGACGATGCGGTCGCCACAGCGGTACTGAGGCCAGACAACGGGACCACCTTGCCGATTGTCCCGCCCGGGAAGATCGGAGAAGTCGTCAGCGCGGAAACGTTTGCAGAGCTGAAGACCGGGTTGGGAGCAACCCAATCAAACGGAAGCTTGAGCGATCCAGGAAGATATTGCTGACCTAAGGTCATGCTGTCGACCAGCGTACTGGCCGGGAGGTAGGAGGTGCCGGTGTATTTCGTTGTCACCCGATATTTCAGGGGTGTGCCCGGGGCGACGACCGTCGTTGGCGACAACACGTTGCCCGTCGCGTCAGTGACGACTTTTGTGACCGTAACCTGTGCGAATGCCGCGCTGGCCATAGCAAATGCAGCCACAAGGGATCCTAGCCGCCGTGTCCATCGTTTTCCTAAACCGTTCATGTTGTCCTGTTGGAAGTAGTTGGAGGTATTTATCGAGGCAAGCGAAGTTGCCCCGCTGAGCTCGTAATACGCATCACAATACGGCGCCTAGGCGCGGGTCAGGTCCGCGAAAACGCATGTAATTCGCACCGGTTTCCGGACTTTTAGTTGCGGCAAGAAGCGTCCAGACTTTCGTCCCAATACGTTGAATGTTCGGCAACAAGTTCTGATGCACGAAAACGCGAATTACGCGGAAAGCGCTGGGGAAGTGACCCACTTTCAACAAATCGACGCGGAAGCACGCACTTTTGCGGTCGATTTCTAGCGTTCCAGCGTGAGTCGAATTCGACTCATCTGCGGTCAGGCACAGCTTCGCAACTTGGGTCGGGATGCCACAGGCGAAAGTGGCAGTAGTTAGGGCGACAATCCAGCTTGCCAAGCCGTGCCGAGATCGGCAAAAATGCGGACTGCACTGGTGCGCAAGCACTAACCGCTACGTCGATCTCGACGTAGCCTGCCGCAACGGCATCACAATCCCCGACGGGAACTTCCCGTTAGGGGGTTCTTGTCTTCAATTTGGAGACGAAATTTCAAAATTAGTGACTGCGGTCTTGCTCACAGGTCCAGCCACACGCGTACCAGGCGCCCTGCGCAATCAAGTATGCCGACACACCGGATCTCACGCGATCCGAGTTCAGCGTTGAGCCACTAAATCACAACGCACCGTATGCCGAGATCACAGGCGATCAGCCGTGGTTACCGACCATGCGAACCATCTGGCTTGTTTCCAAACGAGGGGAGCACCTCGCACCGGAGCGCCAGACATCACCAAACCTATTTCCGTCGCCGCACACGAGGTGGGGCGCGGTATTGATCATTGCGGCTGCGCCGCATGGAGAAAAACATGAAAGAAAAAATTACAACGATTCGAGCCGGTGTCAATGAAGGAAACTTCTTTGCTGCGGTCCAGCACGTCTTTACCGACAGTACGTCGTTTCTCGGCGAGTTGATGCAAAACGCGCGACGCGCGCGAGCAACGCAAGTCCAATTCGACTTCAACCCGAAATCCAAGACTCTGCGCGTCATCGACGATGGTGTGGGCGTCGAAGAGTTCTCAAAGTTGCTCGAGTTTGGCGCATCGGGATGGGACGAGCAAACGAAGGCGCAAGAGACGCCCTTCGGCATGGGGATGTACAGCGTCTTCTTTGCGGGAAAATCAACGACAGTGTGTTCGCGCGGACAGCAGGTGACGATCACAGTAGATGACTTGATCGCGCGTCGGCCATTGGCCATCGAGCCAAGCCAATGGACGCAGCGAGGAACGCTTGTTGTCGTAGACGATTTGCAAGACTCGCTGTGCAAAAGCGAGTTTGCCTCTGCTCCGATTCGCATCCACGCAGCGTTGAAACAGGCTGCCAAAGGGTTTGCAGTGGACGTCCAATACAACGGTGAAATGCTTCCGCGTCCACACGCAGCAAGCGCCGTGGATTGCGTGAACTCGCCAATCGGCCGCGTGCATCTAACGCCCAGCTTGTGCTCCAAGTACCACGCTTACCTGCAAGGTCTGCCGATCGAGAGCAATTGTTCGTGGCGTGAAGACGACGTGTGCGTTTTGCACTTGGACAACGCCCAATTCAGCGCGCGCATGCCAGACCGTTCCGCTTTGTACGATCGCGACTTACAACGGGCGCGGATCGAAAAGACCCTGAAGGACGTTCTGTGCGAAAAGCTAGCGGCGGAAAAGACGGCCGCCGTCGCGTCGAGCGACGCAACCGCGTTGCCGGCTTTCGTTGAAGCGCGATGGAAATCCTGCGTAGAGTTGGGTGCCGCAAAATTGCTCAATGACATCCCTTATGTACCCGAACACCTGCTCTGGGTGGTTGATTGCGTAAGTGCCTATGGCGCTCATGTTTTGAGCAGACGAGCGCGTAAGTACGGGTCCGTGCATGCAAGTGATTTGTGCTCAGATCACAAAATACTTGCGGTACGAGCAGCGCCGGACGATTCCACCGTTAGTCCTCGCGCAGCTTCACTGTTGACCGCCATGCAGGCGTTCGACATCGTGGCGGTCGACGCGCAGGGGCTGGATGCCGAGCACTGGTTAAACCAGCTGCCGGCGGCCGACGACATCGACATCGATGTCAAGGCGTTCAACCCAACGGGAACGGAGTTCAGCAAGTGGTGCGGCAGTGCATGGGTCAACGATCTGGTTGTGCGCGACTGTGAAGCAATCATTCTGCGCATCAAGCATGGCGATCTCGTGCAGTCGATGGAACTGCACAACAACTGGATCGTGACAGCAGAGCGGCCAGACGGCACTGAGGTTTCCCAGGATGACTGGGACAGCTCGGACCACGATGTCCTATGCTGGGTAACCGGATCGCTGTCTTACCAAAATTTGCCCACCGATGCTGTCCAGTCCTTCGCTCGGGAGCACACAGACCACGACTCTGAGGATCGGGACATGGTTGCTGACGAGTTCATGCGTGAGATGCGAGCGATCCGTAACGAAACGCTGCGAGACACAGTAGCAACCGCACTCTGCGAATCCCACCTGATTATCACGGAAGCGCACGCCACACAGGTCTGCCTTGTGACAGTCGCCGAAAACAAGCATGGTCGACGTGAATTGACAGTCACGGAAGCAAACAAGCGCTTCTTTGACGCATGTAGTCGACTGCTCCAGAGTGCAGGACATGCCATATCCAGCGAATCGCTGGCGACAACGATGCAGCAGTGCATCGTGGCAATCGACCGCTAGCCCACTTCCGCGACCCCTACTAGGGTCGCGGAACAAAAGTGAGCCCGATGTCGTTGATTCTCGCCCTCATTTGAGGGCGAACACCGCAGAAAATGTCTGCGGTGTTCGCCTTTGAGCGATCAAGTTTTCACGCCCCGGGACGACTCCCGGACACGAGGCACTGCCTCATTCAATTAACCCTGACGGGCGCTCCCCGTCAGGGGAACAGTTCCGTCAGACAGGAGAAATCAATGCATATTTCCGCGTCCGAAGGATGGCTCGCAGTCATGCGAGATACATGTGACGGCAACATTCGCGTCGTTGCCACGTTCAATTGTTCAAACCCGCTTGCCCACGCAGCGTGCGCAAAGACCTTCGACTATCTGCGATGGTCCGAGGGCAGTGACTACGGAGTTGCAGCGTTCGAGGACACACCGCGAGACTTGACCTACGGCGAATGCGCGGGGCCGGTACCCGTGCTTGGCCACGCTTTCAATGGCACCGATTGGTTGGCAGTCGGACCACTGCTAGAAGTGATCGACTTCTCTCGGCATCCCCTCGAAAAAGCGGCAGCCTGAAGCAAACCTAACCCGGACGGGTCCAACCCGTCTATGGGTTGTGGCTCGTTCTTCTTTTAAGACGACCATGAAAATTTCAAAACCACTCGCTACCGCTCACCTGAGAGCGATGGCACTTGTGCACTCGGATCGAGCGCTCAACTACGAAGAACGGTTGTTCATCCTTCAAAATTTCCACGAGGGAGCTGAGCACATGAATGCGAAGACTGGAGCGTTCTTCACGCCCTACGACCTTGCGAAGGACTTCGCAATCAATGTTGGCGACGCCAAGCGTGTCATCGATTTGTGTGCCGGAATCGGAATGCTCTCGTTCGCAGTCGACTGGGAAGTGCGCGGCACCGAAATGGTGTGCGTTGAACTCAACGCGGAGTATGTCACCGTCGGGAAGCGTGTCATGCCGAAGGCAACATGGATTCACGCCGATGTGTGTACTTATCCGATGGATCACCTTGGCCGCTTTGCTTGCGCTATCAGCAATCCGCCGTTCGGGCGCGTTGGAACAACCGCGCAAAAAGAAGACGGGCTACACCGGAGCCGAATTAGAGTTCCGCATCATCGAGGTAGCGTCCAACTGCGCAGACCGCGGGGTCTTTATCCTTCCTCAAGGTAGTTGCCCGTTCATGTACTCGGGACGGCAATCATTTGCGGCACAACGTTCTGCCAAATACGAGCGCTTCAACGAGCAAACTGGCATCGCCTTTGAGCTCGGCTGCGCCATTGACACGGCGGAGTATCGCCGTGACTGGAAAGGTGTCGCGCCGATCTGCGAAATCGTAATTGCAGATTTTCCGATCCCCGAAAAAGTCTCGCCGCAGTTCCCGCAACAACCATTGGTGTTTGCGTGAGCGCTACACAGTGCTCGGGCAATCCCGCCCCGGCGCAGTTAGCGCTTCTCCCGGAGTTGCCACAAGCGACACATCCCGCGTGCGGCGATGACACACCACACGTGGAAGCTTACGACCACTTTGTTGTAGGGTTCTCCGGTGGCAAGGACTCGGTAGCGTGCGTGCTGCACTTACTAGACCTTGGTGTCCCGCGCGACCGAATCGAGCTTCATCACCACCTCGTGGATGGCTACGGCGAAGCACCCTTCATGGATTGGCCGGTGACGGAAAGTTATTGCCGGGCGTTCGCTCGGGCGTTCGAGTTAAACCTGTATTTCTCCTGGAAGGAGGGCGGGTTCAAGCGAGAAATGCTCCGCAACCAATCAGCAACTGCACCTATCCGTTGGCAAAAGCCCGACCTCGCGTTGGGACACTCCGGTGGTGCGGGGCCGGCGGGAACGCGCTTGCGCTTTCCTCAAGTGAGCGCGGACCTATCGGTAAGGTGGTGTTCCAGCTATCTCAAGATCGATGTGTGCGCATCATTGCTGCGTAACGAAAGTCGGTTTGCTCATGGCAAAACGTTGGTCGTGACGGGTGAGCGTGCGGAGGAATCCAGTGCGCGTGCAAAGTATCACAGCTTCGAGCCGCACCGCACAGACAATCGAAACGGCGTGCGCACTTCGCGCTACATCGACCACTGGCGTCCCGTTCACTCATGGACCGAAACCGAAGTGTGGTCGATCATCGAGCGCTATCGCGTCAATCCACACCCGGCTTATCACTTGGGCTGGGGAAGAACGAGTTGCGCGCTTTGCATCTTTGGTAACGCACGTCAACTTGCCGCTGCCGAGCTCGTGTTGCCGGAGCAATTCGCGACAGTCGCCAACTTCGAAGAGCAATTCGGTGTGACGATCAAGCGAAAGGCGTCCATGCGCGCTACCGCGCGCGCGCACTACCAAGGGATCACGCTCGACCCGATATGGACAGAAATTGCGCGAAGCCGCGATTTCACGCCACCGATATTGGTCGACAACTGGACTCTGCCATCGGGCGCGTTCGGCGATTCTTCTGGGCCAACGTAGGCATCGCAGCACACCCGGAACGCAACGTTCCGAGGCACTCAACAAACACGACCTTGACACAGTGCTGTCGAGGTCTCAACAATAGGAATCTACTATGTCAGTCGACATCGTTTGGCGGCGGCGCGCCGTCTGGACACGTGATGCGCAGGGACGAACGGTCTACGTGCTGTTTATGGAACGGGGAAGCAACAACTGCTTCACGAACGACAACAAAATTGTGCGTAGTTGGGATGCTGTGGCGGTGGGAACGGCGACCCGTGTTTTGGCCAGTGAATGCTTGAGTGCTGGTCAGACTGCGGGCGGCATGGTGCAACACGGAACCCCAGACACCAACCACTACTACGGCGTAACCCCCGAAGGGTATATGCGTGTCACAAGGGAGGCCTTGGACTCCGCACAGCCCATGAGCGCCGGAACACTTGCAATCGTCACCAAGAGTAGCCGGTGGTCCAGCGAGCAAGAGAGACAAACGTTGCGCTATGAGCGCGCGGTGGAAATGGCACATCGCTTCGCGGGTCGTGTGACACCACTGGCTGTCACCTTCCATTTGGCCGATCTGGCACAGCTCGGTGCTTACCTGGAGTACTTGGGTGAGCAAAGTTGGCCGTTCGCTTGCGAGATTGACGGCATTGCCCGTGTTTCGCACCTGACGGAGAAGCCGCCGGAACTCAATCTTGGCAAACCGACAGAGCTGCCAGACTTGGGCGCAGTTTTTGTAGCAAAAAGCGACTGGTCAACGGCCTACTGGATGCCTCACTCAGCTGCCCCCGGCGTCGAAGTGCTGCCTGAATACCAATTGGCGAAGAGGATCGCAACGATCGCGAAGGAGACGGTTCTGAAAGGACAGGATCCATGCGCAGTGTTTCGACACTACAAGCGGGTGATCAAAGAATTGCCTTTGCAAAATCTGCTCGTGACGTTTACCGTGACGGAAGAAGATAAGTCGCGATGGACACCCTTCGCCGATTCCAGTCTTGAGCCAGGCGAAGTGGTCAAGATGCCGCTTGCCCAAGCGTGGGAACAATTCAATTTTGCGAGCTTTTGGAAACTGCCAACCACTGCGGTGGAGAACGCGGCGACGCACCAAGGCACCCACTCGCGAAGCCAAATGCCGCTCATCTGATGAGCGAGTTACCTCAATGTAGCAAACGCCCATAAGTGCGTTTGTGCAACTCACACAAGCGCCCGAGTGGCGCAGAAAGGTATCAATGGAAGCAATCTTACGCGATGCAATTCTTGACGCGCAACGGCAAGGGGGCACGCTAACAAAGGCGCAATGGGCCGAGCGCGGTGTGGCGACACATCAGCTAACGGACATGGCAGCAGCTGGCCTGATCGAGACTAATAAGAAGCGATGGACGGTAACCAGAATCGGCCTGATGGCCGCGGGGTATCCATTGGCGGGAATGAAGGATGCTGCGCGCATTGCGAAGATCCGTCAGTTCGTCGAAGAAAATAACGTCACGATCGGCGATTTCACCTTGGCGCTGTCGTGCAACAACACGCTTGCCGATTGGAAAGCGATCGCGGAAGCGCGCGCCAAGTACGCCGACGGATCGGACGACGATATCGAAGTGGATAACGGGACGATCACTACGGCCACGTCGCCGCAAAAGGACCCAACGACAACAACTGAAGCTGCCTCTGGACGCTTCGTGTTGATGTGGGGTTGGGTGTATGACCATGAATAGGACGTTGAGGTCCGGAAACACAGGCGACGAGTTCTATGAGGGCTTTGTTGTATGCAATGGAGTTCGAATTCAAGTGTCTTTCCGCCTCGCGTCCAATGCGACTGACGCGGAGAAAGACGCGGCCTTCGTTGCCGCGCTCGCGGAGGAAGTCCACCTCGGATACTTATCCGTTGGATCGGAGCCAACGTGTTTAGCGTCGGTCGACCAAAGTCGGTCGCGCCATTGGGCGATCACAGGCCGAATTCCGGGAGACGATGAAGACAGTCTGCATGTCCTGAAAGCGACTTCGCGAGAAGATGCCGTGCAGCAGTTTGAAACCGCACTTTGGTCAAACGAACCGAACGCCGACGAAGCGCGTGCGAACGTGCTGAAGCGCTTCGGCGAGACCGTCGTTATCAATACGGTTTGCGTATCCGACAGTCCGATTTTGCAAGCCTAGGGAGCCTTCCTGACGGTAACACCACCCATGTCTTTGGACATTCAACCCTGAAGTCACTCGCAGCAACAGCTGCGAGTGGTAGGAGTAGCACTTGAAAAAAATCACAATAATCTTGGAAGTCGACGCACCCGACCACCTATCGAACGCAGATATTGAGCAGGCGATAGCGAGAATGCTCGATATCGGACAAGCCGATGCGCGCGAGACCGAAGAAGCCGATGAGGAGGCGCAGGCGGCCTTAGTGGCGGTCTCCCTCGCCATCGGCGAACCTACCACCCTAGAAATGCCCCTGTCAGTTGTCGTGGGTGTGGAGGGCGGCATCGTGCAGGGTGCGACTGCTGCAATTCCCTGCGACGTCATTGTCGCGGACTACGATCTGGTCGATGGAGCGGGCGATGACGAGTTGATCGTCAATCTTGCGCTGACTCCAGATGAACCGGCGTCGCGGTTCGTGCCGATTGTTCACGCCGCCTTGGTGTCGGCCGCCACTGTCGGGCTAGTACGGGCCGCCTTGTTGGAGCAGACAAGCGATCATGTCGCCACGGGGGTCACGACTCCGTGTTGAAATGAAGACCGCGCCTGAGGGCCGTTTTCTGCCCCAATGCTGTCGTTAGCGATAGTGGTCGACTCTAGGCGCTATAGATGTACACGCGCTGTGAGTTCGCTGATACGAGTACCGCAGTGGGGCCCCGCAAGGAACCCACTGCCATGCCGCCTTCTTACGAGGGTCGGCACCAAAGGGATAACTCTTTGGTGCCGCGAGCAACGGTCGCGAATGGCGTGATTTTTTTTGCCTCTTTCCAGCTTGGAGAGTGCCGGAAGGCGGCATAATTGCTCGATCTTGCGTGGCGGCTTCCAGTCGCGCCACGCGCAAGCGCACCGCGCATCAGGCATTGCCTCCATATTTCGCCGTGAAAACTCGGCGCTCCAGCACTGCATTAAGTGTGATTTCCTGATCGCTGACGATCCGGAAATCGCGCAGGCGATGCTGATTCACTGCGGGTACACCGCGCACGCGTCTCTAGGACGTCATCCAGCAACCATGAACACCGGCATCGCCGGTGTTTGTTTTGGAGTTACAAAATGAAACGAAGAAATTTCGGCGCTATCGCGCCGATTATGCGGAAGAGTGCTGCGCACCATTCGCGCAAAGCACCAAAGCGCGCAGTTGCCAGCGCAGCGCATCGTCGCCAGGTGGCCCGAGGCCGCGATGAGTAGCGCGAAATTCGTGGTCGCGCCTGCCGTGACAGGTGGGCGCTGCTCAATTGCCCGGGCGCTCCTTCACATGGCGCACGTCTTGCCCTCCACAACCATGGGGGGCATGATTGATGCTCCTGAAGTTATCCCGGCAGGCTCGTGCATCGCGCTCAGCATGGCGGGGGCGACCTACCAAAGCGTGACGCAGCGCTAACGCGCGCATTCGGCCAATCACTGGCCACATTCAACCCCTACGGGAGTCCTTCCCGTGGGGAGGCTTCCGTTTTTTACGCGCTTCGCGCGATAGGAAACGACAAAATGACAACACCACAAGCACAAGAGTTTGCCCGCAAACACTGCCTTGCGTCGCTTGGCAAAAACATCAAGCAGTACTACGTCCGAGCGTACGAAGGCGGTCGCGGTATCTCCTCACTTGGCTTTCCGATCGACTTCGGCGATGTCCAAGGCCGGGTAGTTGCTGTCGCCGATGGTTACGTCGGCATCAAGTTTTCACCCAACCGCATTTGCGTGGTCCCCGTGGATCTTTGCTCGCTTGTCCCGAACGTTGGTGACGAGGTCGCGACCGCCTTTTACAAGGCATTGCGCTTCGATGGCAAAAGCGTTAGCGGGAAGGATGACGGCAACGGCAGTTCCTTCTGTATCGGCAACGCTACCCAGTTTCCCGTTACCTGGTCGGCCGACAAGACCTACGAACGTTACGAGCGAGATCCGTACGGTGCGGAACAAAAAACCGCCATCACGAACCAATATCTCATCGACATGATCAGTCATTTGGAAGGTCAGTCGGCGCGTGACGGTCGTAAGCTGGTCGCAGTGATTCGCGACGCCTATGTTGGTGGCCTGACGTTTAACGACCCTCCTTACGCAAAGTCGTGCGACCCGGACCGAACGCGGTGGCCGTCAATTGAATTGCGTGCCCGTAGCAAAGCGGGTGATGAATTCGATTTCGCGATCCGCTACGAGCGTGCGTCTGACACTTTTGCTGTTGAAGCGAGGGGCGCGATCTACGCTTCCATCCACTACGATCAACTAAGCGAAGTGATCAGTGAAATCCTCGACGACGATACGTGGCGTTTTGCAAAGGTGACTGTCACGAAAGCAGCAAGAGTGCCGAAGCCTCTGAAGGCAGCAGCATGATCGCCGGTACCGAGCAGATCGAGACACACGGCCCGAATGTCGTTCTCACGTGGGACGAAGCGAAGGCGCTCGACTATGTACGCGGAGCAATTTACAAGTCCGAGAAGCATCCCGACAAAGTGTTTCTCGCGTTCCGCGGCACTATCGCCAAAACCTTGGCCGCGGATTACGCGGTCATCCCGAAGGGTTGCGACCTGAAGCAAGAAGTTCTCAATGTCGAACCCGTTTGCATTCGAGAAGAGGGTTTGGAGTGCATCGGATTTCTCGACTTCACGCGACTTCGGATTCGTATTCGTGGCATCCACGACTAAACCAAACAATGTAGCGAGCCGGCTGTCCCCGACAGCTAGTTCGCCACGCACAAGGAATCAGAGACATGACATTTCATGCCATGGCGACTTACAAGGTCGCCGAACATCGCGGCGCTCCGCGCGTTTTCGTGGAAAGCCAAAAACTCACGAACGCCGGGTTCCATCCCGGCGTTTTGTTTTCTGTCCGCGTTGACCACGAAAAGCGTCATCTGACACTCACGTTGGACCACGCGGGCACCCATACGGTGTCGCGCCGAAAGGGCACCACAGGCGACACTCCTGTGATCGACCTCAACAGCAAGGTACTGCTCGAGCCGTTCAAAGGGCTCGATGCTGTACGCATGGTCGTGCGTGACGCAGAAATCCACTTCCTGCCACTTGCATCCAACCTCGCGGCGAAAGAACGCCTGCAGCGATTGGCTGACAAACTCGAAAGGGGTGAATCACTCGACACGGCCTCAATTTGCGCCGGTGCCGGCCTGATGAGCTACGCCCTTGAACAAGGCTACCGCGCGGGAGGTGTGACAACACGCCAGGCGCTCGTCAATGAAATCGACGTGACATACGTCGAACAGGCGATCACACACAACCCAGCTGTGGGAACAACTCCGTTGATTCTCAACGCGCCCATGCAGGAAGTTGTGCAGGACGAATGGTTGATGCGACAACTGCCAAAAGTGGAGATTGCCGAGCTGAGTTTGCCATGCTCTGGTGCTTCAAGCGCCGGTAAGGCTAAACGCGGGTTGGTCGCCATGGAAGAGCACCCGGAAGTCGGACACTTGGTCGCGGCAGCACTGATGCTTTTGCAAAAGCTGCAACCTGCGGTCGTTGTGGTCGAGAACGTGCCCGCGTACAAAAGTACAGGAAGTGCATGGATCATGCGGCACATGTTGCGAGATATGGGCTACTCGATTGAGGAGACAGAGCTGCATGGCAAAGACTTTGGCGTGCTGGAGGACCGGCACCGTTGGTTCATGGTCGCCACAACTGCCGGTTTGACCATCAACCTTGATGAGCTCAAGCCCACCTTGGTTGCCTTGCCTCGGGTGGATTCTGTGCTCGATCAATCGATCGCCGATGACGATCCGCGCTGGACCGGGTTCAACTACCTGAAAACGAAGCAGGATCGCGACGTCGCGAAAGGAAATGGATTCATGATGCAAACCGTGAACCCAGCCGATGCAAGCGTACCTACGCTGCGTAAGGGCTATGCAAAGGGCGGGTCTACCGATCCCCTACTTGTTCACCCGACCAACGCCAATTTGCTTCGCAAGTTCACCGCAACAGAGCACGCGGCAATTAAGGGCTTCCCACACGCGCTGCTCGCAAATCTGTCGGAGACAACGGCACATCAAATCCTCGGCCAAGCCGTGCTTTTTAAGCCCGTGTTCGCGTTGGGTCGCCGCATTGCAGAAGCGATGCGTCATTTGCAACGAGGCACGGTAGCGACCGTTGCAACGAGCTACAGCCTATGCAGTGCCACCGGCTAGCAACCTTAACCGTCACTTTAATGAGAAAGACCTAAACATGAATAACAAAGAGCTCGCCACTCAGTTGGCTAAGCAGCGCGCTGCGACACTTAACGCCTGTTCGCCGGATACGAGTATGACGACGGCAAAAATGGCCGAAGTCGGGCGTTGGATGCAACAGGGCGAAGTCATCATGACAGCGCACCCTAGCTTCAAGTATTGGCAGCATGAGATCGATGGTGAGGACATCATCGTTCCGCACGAACAGATGGTTGCGGTTGCAAACGAGATCGAAACTACGCTGACCGTCACTGTTCACCCGCAGCATGAGCTGCTGCTGATTGTTGGCTTTGCTGACCAAGAGGCCGCCGAAAAGTGGCTGAAAGACAATGAGCCGATGCCTGTAACACGCTTCGACATTGACCGCATCCTCGGGATCGGCGACCAGTTCTTGCAAGACTGGCGCGAATCAGATCGGGAGTCCGGAGAGCCGACGGACGCCGCGCTAACCGAGCGGGACTCCGAATGGCGTGTCGTCCGACCGCTTCTCGTAAGCAGCGCGGATCTCGCGCGCCAACTGGCGCAGGTTGTGGAACTGGCGTATGCCGCCGGGTGCGATCACGAGCAACTGCGTGAAGCAAACGATCTGCTCGAAAACCTCCGCGACAATCGCGCGCTGCCGCCTGCGCGAAATGCAGTCGCAACGCAACTCACGCTCGACCATTGGAAAACCGTACTCGCCTGCGCTATTCAAGCGGGCAATGTGTGGCGACCGAACATCGTGATTGCCGTCGACGAGACGAAAGAGGGCGGTGCTTACGCTTACAAAGACCGTCGTGATGACGGAGCTAAATGGAGCCGAGCGTTCCCAACGCTTGATGCACTCGTCGTGGACGTGTTCGCACACTACGAACTCGATTCCAGGCGGCTCGACGCTGCCGAAGTGGGGCTTGATCGCGATGTTATCCAGGCGGTGCGTGACTACGTTGCAGCGATCGACTTTGTGGATGCCGCGAAGTTGCTCGCCGGTCATTTGAAGTCGACGAAAGTCGGCACGGCATGAACGCACGCAAGGACGCACCGGCCGAGCTAACGTTCGAACAATGGGAAACGCACTATCGGCCCATTGCCAACCACGTCGACCCCAATGCTGCGGTTGATGGGTGGATGTTCGAGACGTTCGGTCAGGAGGAGGAATTTGTGCGCGCGCGAGCCGCTTCCCAGCCCGGCACGGTGTGGACTATCGTCGAAGGCGATGGCGAGGCAGCGCAAGGTTCCGACGAATGCGATGAACCATGCGCACCGAATTGGTTTGTTGTCGACGGCTACCACATGGTTAATCGTGTGGGTTATCTCGTCACCGAGAAGCCGTTTGTAGTCACTCAGAACGCGCCGCATTTATGCATCGCGTACTAGACGACGCCAGCGACTCCATGGCATCCCGGGTGGCTGCTCTTGGGAAGAACCTCGCTGCCGGGCTTGTCGATCCCTAGTGATTTAGCAAGCCTTGGTCGCGCTGCGCGAAGCCGATTGTTCAACTGCGAAAGTGGTCCATAACAGTCGGCATTTCGCACGAAGAGGGTTCGCAACCAAGACTACATTGCAACTGTTGCATCCCTCCAAGCAACAAGCCGCTCCCCTTCGGGGGACGGCTACTAGAACGGACCGGTTTTACCCCGGGCCGGTGCGTTCTAGTAGCCGTTGTCTCGGCGCCCGCGTCTCAGTGGCGCACGCAAGGTATCCACGCAGAAATCAGTAGGCAGGTTTTCTGTTTAGTGATTTCTGGTCGCGGATTTTCGCGCACGCGACTTCGTCGCACAGAACACAGCGCATAGGCGCATAAAACCAGCGCTCGACGCGGCACCCATAGCGGTGCGGCCACGTGCGCTTTTGCCGTTCTCCATGCAGGAGAAACACACCAACCCAGCCGAAACAGCCACTCCCTGGGAGTGCTGGACGGCATTTGCGCGCCCTTGCGCGCAGGAGATTTGAATGTCATTGTCGAAACCTTGTGAAAGTCAAAGGGCAGTATTGGCGGCACTGAGACTGCTGCAAATTGCCCTCGAACACGAAGCGGATGTGATCCCGGTTACCGAGCTGCTGGCACGTGCTGAAGTTCCGCTGCCCAGCCGAGCTTCTGAACAAGAGGCGGAATTGGCCAACACGCGGGAGTTTCTCGCTACGTTGTACGCGGAAATCGCCGCTGGCGACGCCCAGTCGGTGGATCCGCAAACTATCACTCTCGACGACTGCACCACTAAGCAGTGGGAAGATTTCCGCAAGCTGCTAGTCGGTATGAATGTTGATCGAGTGTGGCGAGAACTCCGTCGCGACCTCGGGGATTCCCTGATAGACGAAATGGGAGCACATCCGCCAGTCGGCCGCCGCTTTGAAGCGATCGAAGGCCTTTTGTGCGGACTGACCAACACCTATGCGCAGATGTGTCCCGCCGACGGGGGGGGCGTGGACATCGAAATGGATGTCCAGACGAACACCTGCAAGATCCGCGTGTTCAAGTACGAACGGACGAGCACGGATTGTGTTGTCCTGACGCTTGCGCTTGAAGCCAAACCTGCCGGCGGCGCTGAATGAAGATCGTTGTCGAATGTTTCGCAAGCTGCGACTGGTCCGAGAGCCCGTCAGTTGCTGTCTTTCAACCGGACACGGCTCTGCTTGCACGAATGCGCGCGACACGACAGGCCGTCGAATCACACGAATTGACCAGCGCGTCCTTCCATCTGAACGCATTAACTGTTGCTTGGTACTGGAACGGTGAGTCGCGGGAGCAGTTCGATGCGATTACTGGCAATGCTCTGCACGTTGGCGGAGGCAAGGATGCCTTTTGGCTCCAATCGCGCGCACGATTCCAGGACGGATACGTGTCAACGCGAACAATCCCATTCGCAGCTGTCTTTGACGCGGAGCCGGACGCCACACTGTACGTTGTGGCTGATGGGTTGACGACTGAGCCCGATGCGATTGACCAGCTGAACGCGCTCGTCCGTGACGGACAGGCTGCTTAATTTACACACCAGTGCGTCGACATGAGTCGCACAGAAAGAACATATGAAAAGAACCAACACGCCGCCTAGTGCCATCGCGGTCGCGCGCGCCTTCCATCGTGCGCGAGTCACACGCGATCATCAAGGACGTCCGCGGACGTCGCTCCGCCAGAATTACGCCGTTAGCAGCGACCAGCTGCAGCGCGCAATCCGCGGCTATCGCAGGCGCGTCCAAGCTGCGGGCTTCGTTGCAAACCTTTGCATCCTCCTGGACAAAGCCGAAAGTTGCGTGAGGATTGAAGTTGACATCAATTTCGAGCCTCAATACCTCGGGCACGGGAGGACTGCGGTGATGCCGGATACCGTGGTCAAACTCCTCGATCAATGCGGAGATGAGGTCTGGCCGGAGGACCCGAACATCGAAGACCCGTCGATTTGGCTGCGTGACAACGTGCAGTACGACGTTCTCGAGGAGGCAGACACTTCCTATGTGTTCAGCCGCGAAGAAATCAAGGCTATGTTGACGCACCACGATTGCTTGACGTTCCTGACGAACCGCATCATGGCAACGGCGCGTGAGGTGGCCGCATGAAAATTGCGACCGTACAAATCCTTGTGCGTGGTGACGACGAGAACGCAGTAATGCGCCATCTGACCGACACCATGGATGAGCTATTAGACCGTTCCGTCGTGATCGTTGACTATCGAATCTCTGGAAGCAGCGGAGAAATGTACGTTTCCGACGTGCCGCAGGCGATCACAAACGCCCTGAGTTCCGGTCAATACCAGCCAGGGCAGGCGTTTCCGGATGCCCACCTGCGTTTGCCTCCGGGGCGCGATTACGTGATGACGGACTCGCTCTGGCTAACCGTCAACAAGCCTGCAGACAGCGGCGAGCCACGAGGCGCTGCGATGTCGGTTTCGGTAGTCGCTACGGAAGGCGGCGTTGATATCGCCACCTACGATTGTGGTGAGGAAATGGAATCCCCGCGACGAGAATGCGTTGTAGCCTGGACGTCGGAAGGGTAAACCCAAGTCGACAAGCCACCTCTCTTAGGAGGGTGGTTTCCTCATGGAGGTCCATGAGGAAGCCACGCATGTTGATTCTGCTCGCGCTGGCGAAAGTGTCCATTCCGAAACACGTGGACAGCGAATGCACTCGCTGGCACATGGATCACGCTGCGCGTGCATATTGCGAGCGACGCCTTTCGACGACTTCTTGCGTAGCAATGCAGCGAACGGCGGAAGGGACTGCGACGAGGCGATCCAAGCCGATTTCTTCGCCAGTTTCAGAGCACCAGCCATATTCGCCGTTGTCGATACGGCGCAATGCGGCGTTGAGTGCGTGCGCCTCTAGCGTAAGGCGGTCGCTGTTGCCGCGCGCCGTCGCAATTTGTTCCTCGGTGGATGCGCGTTCGTTGTCATCAGCGATCGCCACGGCGGTGTCAGGATCAAACTGGTTACGAATCTCCTCGAGGGATGCGTTGACGCGGGCCAACTCTGCGGAGATACGTCCACGAAACCAATTGGTTTGCGGGGAACTCATGTAAGGCAACGCACGCAAGTGCGCGGGCATGATGTGAGAAGTGGGTTGCATTGCTTGCTCCAAGGTGTTGTGCAACGAGCGGTCTCGGCAAAGGATATGTGTCGAGCCGAGTTGTGCAAGCTTCGTTCACTACGTTCAGGTGCGATATCCGAAAGCGAAGCCTCCAAAGGCCGCTTTCGAATCGCCTGTACGCGGGAATGTTGAAACACTAGTTTTTTTGCTGCTATGGGCAGTACACGCGCGCAAGCGCACGGCAATTAGCCGCTTTATCAACCCTGACGGGACTCGCTCCCGTCGGGGGCCTGTCTCGTCACATTTCGTGGTGAGACTATGAAAAAAATGAAAACGCCGAATCCGGGTATCGGATTCGCCGCTGCGACTTCACCTCGGCCCCTTGCCTCGCGCATTGGCCAAGGACGGCAACGAGTGCTTCTGCGGAGCTTTCAATGAGCCGCCGGCGTCTCGCGCATCCAGGACAGTTCGACCTGTTCGGGGATGCAATTGGACTAGCGCCCGACGTACCGTCGGAGATTTCGTCCCTGAAACCCGTTGCCGCAGCCATGCAGGAGCTGCACTTCAACGGCTTTGTGTACGACGAGCACGAAGTCGCTCAGCCCGACAGCGCGAACTGGGAACAAGCGATCAGTAACCTCGTCGGCGTGTTGAACAAGGAGGAGCGTTTAGATCGCGCGGACAAACTACAGCTTGCTTCGTTTGGCGGCTGGGGACCATTGTTCGCGAAGATGAATCGATACACCTGGGCGTTGCGAAACGTCTTGTCCGAAGCGCAATTAAGTAGCGCTCGTACTGCTGGGCTCGATTCGTACTTCACGCCGGCCATCGCGGTGAACGCGATCTGGAAATCGCTCACCGCAGCGGGTTTTGCTGGAGGTGCCGTGTTGGAACCGGCCGCAGGATCGGGCCGCTTCCTCGGGCTTTGTCCGCGGTCGATACGTGCTACCTCCCGCTTTGTGGCTGTGGAAAAGGACGAGTTCTCTGCCGAACTATTGCGCCGCCAGTTTGGCGATACGGAAACGATCATCGCAAGTGGATTTGAGGACGCACGATTGCCGGAGTCGTACTTCGATCTGGTGATAGGCAACGTACCGTTCGGGACGCAGACCTTGCAAGACCGCGAACGAGGCGGCCCGCGCGCGTGCATCCATGACTTCTTTATCTTGAAGTCGTTGAAAAAGCTACGCGTGGGTGGAATTGCTGTGCTGATTACTTCGTCAGGCTCGATGGACAAATCCAATACCAGTGCACGCCACCAGATGGCGGCGATGGCTAAACTTCTTGGAGCGGTTCGCTTGCCGACGGAAGTTTTTGCGAACGATGGTGTAGCCGTTGTTACTGACGTTTTGGTCTTCCAAAGAACGTCCGGGCAGCAGCACGCGCTACCTGATTGGCTCCAGCTCACTGAGCGCGACGATGGGACGAGTATTAACACCTACTTCGCCCAAAACCCGGGCCAGGTACTCGGCACGCTGTCGGCGACGCGAAACAGGTTCGGTGCGACTGCGCTCGACTGCTCTGGTGTCGTGCCTAACGAGGAGGTTTTGATGAAGGCGTTCGCCTCCATGGAGATCTCGTTTCGCCCGACGTTGGCTGCATCTCCGAAGGAAATGTTGGCGGATGCAACGATGGCGGAGGGGTCCTACCAAATGGTTGATGGAACTCTGCATGAGGTCCGCAACGCAAGGCTTGTTCCGTGCGCTGCAATGAACGGGCTGCGGGAAAAGCGAATAGTGAGCTTGCTCTGTGTGCGTGATAGTGCGAAAGCCCTTTTGCTGGCACAGAATTCTGACGCTGCAGACGACGAGATCGAGCGGTTGCGCTCACGTCTCAATGTCAACTACGACAGCCACGTCGCTGCGTTCAAAGCTATCAACGACAAAATGAATCGCAGCGCGATGGACTCGGATCCGAGCTTCCCCGTTTTGCTTTCGTTGGAAATTTACGATGAAGAGGCGGACGCCTTTCGCAAAGCGCCGATCTTCACGCGCCGAACCACCTGGCTCAAACCTGTGCCTAGCGCGGCGGCCACTGTCGACGACGCTGCAACCTTGTCGCTGGCGCAAAAAGGCCAGTTAGATACAGCGTACATGGCGCAACTGCTGTCGTCTACTTCTAAAGTAGTCGAGCGCGAGATGGCGGAATCGTTGGGGTACTTTAAGAACCCGGCGACAAACCTGTTCGAGCCTGCTGATAGCTATTTGAGCGGGAACGTGCGAAAGAAGTTGGCGGAAGCGGAAACAGCGGCGTCCTTCGAGGAAGGTTACGCTCGCAACGTCGACGCACTGCAACGTGTCGTCCCGGAGGACATACCCGCCAGTGACATCTGCGTTCGCCTAGGACAGCAGTGGATACCGCGCGAGATATACGAACAGTGGGTACAACATGAGGCCGGTATGCAGGTAAAACTGCACTACGCTCCCGGTTCTGCAACGTGGCGCCTCGGTAACTGTGCAACTTCTGGTGCCAGCGACAAGGGAACTTCACGACTCACGTTTATCGACCTGTTGCTGGCCGGTCTAAATCAACAGCAGCCCAAAGTCTGGGATGTACAGGCAGACAAGAAGCGCGTACTGAACGATGATGCCACCTTGGCTGCTCAGGCTCGCTTGGGTGAAATGCAGGATGCGTTCGCGGCTTGGACGTTTGCGGACGTGGATCGGAGCGAGCAACTTGCCCGTATCTACAACAACCTCTTCAATGCGATTGTTCCCCGCAAATACGACGGCTCACATCTAACGTTCCCGGGCATGTCGCAGATTTACACCCCGCGTGTGTCACAACGAAACGGGGTTTGGCGTGTCTTGCAAAGCGCACCAACCCTATTGGATCACTTCGTTGGAGCTGGCAAGACGCTAATTCTTGCAGCGTCTGCGATGGAGTTGCGGCGGTTGGGGCTCTCTAGGAAGCCACTCATCGTCGTTGCGAACAAGACGCTGCCGGCATTTACGGCTGAGTTCATTCGCATTTATCCCTCGGCGAAAGTGCTGATGATGGGACGCGATGACATGGAAAAGTCGGAGCGCCGTCGTTTTGTTGCGAAGGTAGCGACTGGCGATTGGGATGCGATCATCATGGCGCAGTCGGTGTTCGATCGAATCGGCGTGTCGGCGGAAACGCTGGGCGCTTATGCAGACGAAGTGGAGGCTGCGATTTGGGCTGATAGCCAAAGCTCCGGAACGAGCGGGCAAGACGCCCGGATGTTGGCGCAGCAGGCGGAACAGGCCAAAAATCGTATCAAGGCCCTCCATAAAGAGACTGCACGCGACTACCACATCCTTTTCGAGGATCTTGGCGTGGACTTCATGCTCATTGATGAAGCGCACGCGTACAAAAACCTCTTCGTGCAAACGAAGATGACGGGTGTCGCCGGTGTGGCGACAAGCGCAAGCCAGCGTGCAATCAACATGCTGCTGAAAGTGCGCCATGTGCACGCCAAGCATGGTGCGGCTCGAGGCGTCGTGTTTTCAACGGCGACGCCGCTGACCAACACGATGACGGAGGTCTTCGTCCTCATGAAGTACCTGCGACCGGACTTGCTTGAAGAGTTTGGTTTTGGGCATTTCGATGCATGGGCTGCGCATTTCGGCAAAACTGTAAGTGAGGTCGAAGTGGCACCAGATGGCTCCGGATTTCGATTGAAAGAGCGATTTGCGCAGTTCCAAAACGTGCCCGAGTTGGCAATGCTGTGTTCCAGCTTTTGGGATTCGGTCTTTCCAGAACAGGTTACGGAAATCGAGCGTCCGCAGATGGAAACCGGAAAGCCAATCGTAATTTCTGTTCCGCCTTCAGCAGCACAGCGCAGCTATATCAGCTCGCTTGTAGATCGGGCAGACGCGGTGCGGCAACGGCGCGTTACGCCAGATCAAGACAATATGCTCAAGATCGTAGGCGACGGCGCCAAGGCTGCGCTTGACATGCGCTTAATCGACCCGATGGAAGAAGACGACACGAACAGCAAGCTCAACGCGTGCGTCCGTAATGTCTTTGAAATTTGGGCGCGCGGCACAGATGTGCGATCCACGCAGATCATTTTCAGCGACCTCGGTGTCTATGCAAAGAACGGATTTTGCGTCTACGACGATATTCGGCGAAAGCTGATTGATCGCGGCATTCCTGCCTGCGAAATCGCGTTCGCTCAGGAGCATGGGACGGACCGGCAAATCGCGGAACTTGACCGTGCGGTAAACGCCGGCCGGATCCGCGTCCTTCTCGGGTCGACGAACGTGCTCGGCATCGGCCGCAATGTGCAGCGACGACTCATCGCTTGGCATCACCTCGACGCGCCATATCGCGCGGACGAAGTGGAGCAACGTGATGGGCGAGGTATCAGGCATGGGAATACCCACGCCGTTGTTCACAACTACCGCTACGTCACTGAAGGCAGCTTTGACGCCTACAAGTGGCAAACGGTGGAACGGAAGGCGCGTTTTACGGCACAGTTCCGACGCAACGGCGCAACGGCGCGCGTTATGGAGGATCTTGACGGCAACGTGATGAGTTATGCCGAAGTGAAGGCGCTGGCTAGCGGCAATGCGGCCGTGCGCGAAATGGTGATGCTGCAGAGCAAAGAACGCGTGCTTGAGGCACGTTGGCGCGACGCCCAGACTCGCCAGCGCAGGATTAGGGATGAAGTGGAATTCTTGCCACAGCGAATCTCCTCCTGCGAACGTAAGCTAGCTGCTATCGAGCAAGCGATCACTGGTAGGGTGCTTCTCGGGGACCCCGGGTTCACTTGTGTGCTCAAGGGGCGCAAGCTCCTGAGCGAACGAGAAATCGGCGAAGCCCTCGCGGCGATCGCTGACCGTGCCGACAAACTCGGCACCAGCGAAATAGTGGAAATCGGCACGTTTGGTGGCATGTCATTGTGGTGCGCCAGATTTGGCCGTGGTTTTGTGCTGCGGGACATAACGCTCACAGTCTCATCGGAAACCGGATGCCGGTCCTCGACCTACGTCGTCGAGGGATTAGTCAAGGCCTATCGTGGGCTTGATGCTCAACGGGATAGCACACGTGCTTTTCTCGAAGAGATGAAACGTCGTCTGCCTGCCGCGCAAGCGCAGCTGCACGATTTGCAAAGTGACGCGCGGTTGGAGCAGGAATGGGAAAGCCTGCAAGCGCGAATTGATGAACTGCGGTTGGAAGTCGAAATCGCAAAATAGTGGAGGTGCCCGGCGCAAGCCGGGCACTTGATTCCTGATGACGGGTTACATTTTGATCCCCTGTGAGGATTACACGGTGGCGCAGTTTTGCGCCCAGCGGCGTTGCGTGCACATAGCATCGTTCCAAAACGCAATGCAGCGCGTTCTAAAGGACGTGTTGGTTACAGTCGATGGCGGTACCGGAAGCACTGTAGCGTTCAATCGCATCGCGATGCACGCGCTTGCTTGTTGGTTACCCAACAGAGCGCAGAACATAAGTATTTGGCAGACGCGCGCTGCGATGGATCTCGAACGGGAACTATCACACGACTGGATGCAAGCGGCAAATGGTCTGCGTGTGTTTGCGTGGCGTGACTTGAGCAATGAACTTTGGTTGGACCCGGGTACCACGCGCGAATTTGCCCAGCGCGGATACGCTTGCCCTTGGGAGTATGTGTTGCGTGTAGTTGTCGGCGGAACTGACGCCGCTTTGATCGAGTGCAATACGATTGGAGCACCGAGATGCGCCAGCCTCGGCTTGCTAAACGCCAAGCAAATGGTGAACGTTCTCGCGTCTTCGACCAGTGGGTTTGTGTACCTCGGAAGCATCGCCCACGACGAGCGCGCACCGATGGGTCTACAGCGAACCGACGAAACCGTAGCCTGGGGTCGCGCGAAGGCATCGCACACAGCAGTGGCGCTGCAAGCGCTGCTGACGGGCGACGTGTGGACGGTACACGCAAGGAGGCGCAACGGGACAGCAGGTCCGAGCCTCGGCGTTAGCTTGGGTGCACAAGAAGTTGAATCCAAACTCAACGTGCCGTTTGAGCACTGTGAAGTGCGCAATCAACGAAAATAAACGAGAAGCGAGTCAAATCGCCGCTCATTTTCCCTCGCAAGAGGGTTTTTCTCAGGCAGTATCGTTGTCTGAGAAAAGCCGTTCTTGGCCCGTATTTTTTCGCAGCTGGTCGATAACCAGCGCACGCTCCACGTTCACGCAACGTGGCCATTCACCCGTGTGGGACACCGTCCCACGTGGGAATGGTGTCTCCCGTTTTCTGGAGAAGAGCATGACACCCACTAGTGTCTCCCAAGTACTGGCAGTGGCGATCGAAAATCGCCAACCTGTACTCATCACCGGCGAGCCAGGCATTGGCAAAACCGACATTGTTAAGAGTGCTGCTAGCGAGGCCGAAGCTGACCTGATTGTTACGCACCCCGTCGTTGATCAACCGATCGACTACAAGGGTCTGCCGTACGTCGGGAATGGTGAGGCGAAGTTTCTTGCATACGGCAACCTGAAGGCGCTCGTAGAGGCCAAACGACCGACTGTCTGCTTCATGGACGACTTGGGACAAGCAACACAAGCGGTCCAAGCCGCGGTGATGCAGTTGATATTGGCGAGGGAAATTGACGGGGTTCGCATCTCGGACCAGGTCTCGTTCCTCGCCGCCACCAACGACCATCGCCATGGTGCCGGAGTATCTGGGTTGCTTGAACCGCTGAAAGGCCGGTTCGCGACAATTCTGCCAATGGAGGCGGACCTAGATGAATGGATTCGTTGGGCCCACGCGAAACTGGTTCCACAAGAATTGATCGCATTTTTGCGATTCCGACCGGAATTGCTGAGCGCTTTCACGCGCACAGCGGCCATGACCAATTCGCCCAACCCGCGATCCTGGGCGCACGTCGCCGCGTGGCAACGTACACGCCTGGACAGCGCCCTCTGGCGGGAAGTGTTCTCAGGCGCTGTCGGAGAGTCGGCCGCAAACGAATACGTTTCGTTTCTCGAAACGATTCGCGACATGCCAAACCCCGTCGCGGTTTTTGAGGAACCGGAATTGGCACCAATTCCTTCAAGACCCGACATTCTGTATGCACTCTGCGGCGCCTTAGTGTCGCAGGGCATCAAGCGTGGAGCAGAGGCGGCGGCGCGCGCTGTTGTCCCTTATGCGAGGCGTTTGCTCGCTGCTGGACGCGGTGAGTTTGGCGTCGTGCTTTTCCGTGACTCGTTGGAGCGCATCGTTGGCTTTGGTGATGCACCAGCCGTCATGGCAGAGATGTCCAACGGCGGGGCGATCGCCAACGCAATTTTTTAGACGACGGTGCGCATTGGCGCACTGTTGCAATTTCATTACCAACACATTGGAGGGTAACCCCTCCGTTTAGGAGAATTTATGACTAGTCAAATTTCTGGTCGCGTCCTGCTCGCGTCCCTGACAATTTCGAAGTGGTATCCACGAGCCTTTGATGAACGCGCCTCGCAGGAAGTGGCGAATATTCACGGTACGGACGTCGGGCGTTTCAACAAACGGCTTCTGCCAAAGCGTTGCCCCGAGTACGATGCCATCGGGTCGATTGAACGTCGTGCACGCGCGGAGTTCAACAAACTTACATTGGCTTACGACGCGTTCGGTGTGCGTTTACTGCCTACCAAGGCGTACTTCGATTGCACAGCGTTGATCCAAAATTTCAGGGCCGAGATGTCCGTCGCGGTGGACGCTTTCATGCGTGCGTACGAAACGGATCAACCTCAAGTTTCAATATTGGAACGGGCCCGAAGCGAGCTTAACGGTTTGTTTCGTCGCTCCGACTATCCCACTGGACAAGAGGTTCGTAGCAAGTTCAACTGCGTGGCTAACTTTTTGCCGTTTCCAGATGCCGACGCGATGAACATCGCGTTGCCGGATGGGGCGGTCGACGCCATTCGTCAAAGTATGGGAGCGTCGATTGACGAGGCTACATTGAACGCGCGTGCTGAAATGAGCCGGCGACTTGTCGGCGCAGTAACGCATCTCGCTGCGCGCTTACACGCTGCCGGTGACGGCGGACGGCTCCATGCGTCCGCATTGCAGGCCGTACAGGATGAGGTAGCAACGCTTCCGAAGCTAAATTTCGCTGACGACAGCGCCCTTAACGAGGCGATAACGTTAGCGTCCAGCCTTTGCAATTTGGATCTCGATTGGCTTCGTAAATCCTCGCCATCGCGTAGCGCTGCGGCTCTGTCCGCTAGCAGTATCGCGACCGAGATTGCTGCCATGTTTACGATTGATCTTGCCAAGTTAAGCATGCCAACGCCTGCGACGTCCAGCCCAACGGCTATCGATGGCGACCAGCGTGATTTACTCGCCGCACTGGCATGAACTCCGAATTGCAGCGGCGGGTCATTAAGGCCCGAATCGCGCTTCTCATGACCAACCCGTTTTTCGGAACGGTGGCCATGGCTCTCGACATCGTCGAAGACGATACTGCTGACGCGACAGCGTGGACAGACGGATTGCAGTTGGGTTTCAGTCCATCGTTCGTTGAAGGACTCGACGATCGTGCGTTGATTGGCTTGATCGCCCATGAAGTGATGCATGTCTCCGACCAGCACCACTTGAGACGCGGAGCGCGCGATCCGGACCGTTGGAATGAAGCCTGTGATTTTGCGATCAACGGCATTCTGCTGGCCGAAAACTTCACACTGCCAGACGGCGGACTTCACAATCTAAAGTTTGACGGAATGGCAGCTGAGGCGATCTATGCTCTGCTGCCACCGAGTGCACCCAAAAAGCGTGCAGGCAATGGCAAGCCCGGACAAGTGCGAGACGGCCGGCGCCGCGGCGCGGTTGCAGAGCGCGGCAATGATGCCGCCACGACTCGGGCGATCGTGCAGCGAGCGGCAAAGGCCGCGCGCTCGCAGGGTAAGTTAAGCCAAGGCGTTGCAAGGTTCGTTGGAGAGGCAACACGTGTGCGGGAGGATTATTTGGCGGTGCTAGCGGGCTTTGTCACAGAGCGCGCGTCCTCCGATTACGCCTGGGCACATCCCGATCGCCGGTTCGTCTCGGCGGGTTTTGTCCTTCCGTCACTCTACTCCGAGGAAATGGGCGGGCTAGCATTTGCCATCGATTCCTCGGGTTCTATGGGCAGCGAAGATCTTGCAGCTGCCTGTACGGTAGTGAACGAGATCGTAGCGCGCCTGTCGCCGTCGTACGTCGACGTATTTGTCTGTGATTGTGTGATGCGTTCCGTCGAGCGATTTGACAAGGGACAATCGATTCAGCTCACCTCCGTCCCGGGGGGTGGCGGCACGGATTTCAGGCCAGTCTTTGACAAGATTGATGAAGCGACCGACGCACCGAAGTGTCTGGTTTACTTTACGGATGCGATTGGCACGTTTCCTGAGACGCCTCCAGCCTACCCGGTGTTGTGGGTGGTGACGGGGCCGGGGACAGTCCCTTGGGGAGCATCAACCCGTGTTGACTAGCAAGAGGCAAAAGCCGTATTTCGCGCTCGTCCAGGGGTGTCGCATCGTTTCGGTGAGCATCAAACCGGGCTCGTTGAAAAAATTGGCACGGGAAGCCAACGAGCGTCAGGCGAGTCCTGCGCTTTTGGTGCACCCTATCACTGCAGATTTGGGCAAAGCCCTACTGCAATTGCTACACGCCGTCTAGCGTCGTGTAATGGACCTCCTCCGCATCGCGGAGGGGGTCCTTCCTTGAGTCGCGCTGCGGTTCAACGAAGGACCTAGTCAACGCGGCGTTTGAGTAGTCGCGCGGGCTGAATTATTGCTCGGACCTGGTGAGGGTGGAAGCTTCTTCACGACTCACCAGAGCCGCCGCCGCTCAGTGCGGGAAGGATGTCAAGAAACTTACGCTCTTTGCAAATTTACAAATTGAAGTAGATTTGGGTGTCGAACGGCGGAAATTACTGCAACAATCATGGGGTGCAGCCACCGCTGACCGTCAGGCTATCGAGGATTGTTGTGACTTCTCCATTTGTGACCCACCGCGCCAAAATTTTGGGCAAAAATAGTACGGCTGCATGGTATCGACAATTGTTGTTAGCGATGTACTCAGGGAGCGCCTTTCCCGTAGGGTTGTCTCCGCTTTCAAGTCTTGATCACGAGCATGCGGGCATCGCTATCGACCTGCTTTCATCGTATCGTCTCAACGGAGAAAACGATCAAGCCTCTATGGATCTAGCAGTGGAATGTATTGGCCGGCATGAAGCCGATCTGATGGAGAGTTCGTGAGAGGCACGCTCACTGCGAACTCCTAAATTGACGGAGATTTGCCAAACTTGCGCGGAGCACCGTGAGACAGCCGCTTCCATCTTGCGATGTCGGCGCGCAAATGAGGGCAATCTTCACGTCTGTAACGACCGGACCAACCCAGCGAGGCGGCACTAGATCCATGCATGGTTTGGATGTGCTGCGCAGCCGAAATAGCGATAGAAACATCCTGTGGTGGAAGCGCGACAGCCCGAGCGGGTTTTGACGACTTTTCAAGAGTGCTCCAGTGCTGCAGTGCCAACTCAATCCCAGTGACGCGCAAACAGTCTTCACGGGTGATGCCCGTCCGAGCACGAAGCCATTCCAGAAACCAGAGTGTTTTCAGGTCGACATCTACGCTAACCGGAAGCTTTGACTCTTCCGTTGCGTTTGTGTCCAGCCACGGCATCTGGTACGTTAAGTCCGGCAAGTAATGCGGCAATGGCCGTGTGAGTCCGCCTTTGCCGATAGCGTTACAGAACCAGCCGAGAATCTGCAGGCGCTTTTGTAGGGTGCCGACGGACACACCGTCGTTGTGCCAGCTGTTCAGCAAAGTCCTCACATGCACCTCTCGGATGGCGCTCACCGAGCGAACACGGTACCCCAGCCAATGGAGATCTGCGAAAGCTCTCTCCACAATGCGTAAACGAGTGTTCTGAGTTTCGGGTGCAGCTTTCGGCTGCAGTGCCATGACCTCGCGGATTTGACTTGCGAGCGATTGAGTGGCGCTTGTGCTGGCTGTGTTCGTTGATTGATGAATTAGTGCCACCTTGCGCTGTGTATGCCCCAACCTTACCAGTGTCTCGAGCTAATGCCCAAACTGTGTGATACCCAAAAACTAGAACGACCAAAGCGCCGCCCACAGACCGAGACAACTAGACGTCGTACTCGCTCAAACCAATT
Source organism: Casimicrobium sp. (assembly GCA_040079845.1). GTDB lineage: Bacteria > Pseudomonadota > Gammaproteobacteria > Burkholderiales > Casimicrobiaceae > Casimicrobium. The sequence goes on from JBEBJR010000006.1 coordinate 156,236, forward strand.
GCGTGCCGCGGCGGCGCGTCACTTAAGTGGTGAATCAGCGACGGGGTCATCCCGGAGCATAGTTTTCTGCGTATTGACGCCGGCTTTAAGGTTTGGACAAGCCCTGCTGCGCCGGGGTGCAAGGCCTGGTCATCGCTGCCCGAATTGGGAATGCTCGCACTACCTACATTGAGTTGCAATTGTGCTGCCACCGCCCGTGGCTTAGATGATTTGAGGCTTGAAGTCATCTGTGCTCCTTTCAATGGTTTCTGACAAGAGTTCACGAGGAATCAGCGCGAGCGCGTGAATCACCCGCGTCGCGATCACGGACACCGTGTCGGTTGCGTCGATTTGCGCAACAGGAATGCCACCCTGCGTTAGCGCCGCTGCGACACGAGGCAGTTCCGTATCTTCGCGTTGTTCACGAAGTACAAACTTTTCTAGGCTGTCTGATTTCCGAGCACGCTGTTGCATGCGCGCCAGGCGTACGTTGGAGGGTGCGCACAGCCATGCTGCTCCTGTGGGTGCGATGCGGGTAAGCGCATCGTCGACCTCGGCCTCAGTCCGCGGGTAACCATCAAGTACGAAGCCCGACTTAGCTAGCGGAGCGACGAGGCTGTCCACAACGCACTTGACAAGGTCAGGCGCGATGTCGTTAATGAGTCCAAGCCTGTCGACTGGAAGGTGCTGACGGACACTAAGGCCCAGGGGCGAGTCCGGCTGGCCGAGCGCCCGTCGGATGGCATCGCCTACGGATACAGCAGGTAAAAGCAGTTCCCTTTGGAGCTGACGCCCAAGGGTTGATTTGCCCACCCCCATTGCACCGATGAGAATGATACGTTGCGGAAGGGCACCCATTTGACTAGCGGGCGGTCGCGGCCTTCGCGGCTGCATTCCGGCGCGGTGCGCGCGCACGCGGCTGGGATGGTGTTCCTTGGTCAACGGTTGTGTTGACGACCCGACCTGAAGTCGCCGAAACCTCTTGCAAGGGATCATCTGTCCTACGAACCTCGCCGTCGACGCAGGCGCCTTGTTGCCAATGCATATCCACGTAGCTGACCTTGCCGCGAACGTGACCGTTCGGACCCAGCAGTATTCGGGAAGCAAAGACATCGCCGTGTACCGCGCCGTTAATGAACGCCGTACTAGCAACGACATTGCCCGTAACGTGCCCAGTGAGGATAAGAACGCCACCATCGGTAACTTCGACGTTACCGTTTACGACACCTTCTATCTTGATGCCGCCTTTAACCACCATGTTGCCTTGAAAGTGCACGCCCTCTGCGAGTAGAGAGCAGACTACTGGAAGCTGGCCCGGCGTCGTGGCGGGTGGGGATTGCGGCGACGGTGTTGCGGCAACCGCCTCGAGATTTGTTGGGGCAAGCGACATTCCTGTGGGTGCCGGGCGCGCGGTCCCGGCACCGCGCGAGGGAAACATCCTTGCGATCGCTGACTTTATGTTTAATCGGAGCATGGGAGGTAGCCTTTAAGGTTGGAAGTGCTATCGGATCATCAAAGGACTAGAGGCCGCGGCATCGCGGCACTGGGGCGTTGAGGCGGCGACGCAGGCTGCTCGCGTGAGAGCGTTGTCGGGATTGGCCGTACCCAACGATCTGTCGACAGAGGGAGCGCTAGGCGGCGGGATCGCAGCGTTGGCCGCCGCCGCGGAATTGGCGCTCTTCTGACTTGTTGCGGTCACCGCTGATTCGTCGGATAGGAGCGGTCCTGTCGTGTCTGGAGGTCGCCTCACGCCAATGGATGGAGACGTTGTAATTGGCGCACCGACACCTAGTTTGCGTTGTGCCGCCCCTTCACTCGCGACAGCCCGAGTGGGGCTGGCGACAACAGGGGAAGGGCGCGGCTTTCCAGTTGTATCTTGCAACGAACCTTTGACCGCAACCGCGCTACGCGTTGGTGCTGAAACCGAATAGGACTGAGGTGCTGTCGGTGAAGGTGAAGTTTGAGGGAGTGGAGCCTCCGCCTTCGCTGCGCGGGGCATTGTCGGTGGCAACGCCTTGCCTAAACTTGCGTCAGGAACTGCGTCGGCCCGCGCTGCCAACGGGAGCGCTTCCTTGCTTGCTACCGCCACGCTTGACGTGAAGAAAAAATGGTGGATGCCCCACGTGGAGATGAGCAGAAAGACGATGAGCCCCCAACCTAGGTGCCCGCGCCACGATAGTTGACCCTGTGAGCGATGGGCCGATTGCTCCTCACTCGTGCTCCGATCTGGGGCTACGAGCTCCGCTGGGAAATCGGATGTCGTCGAGCCCAGAATTTCATCATTGGTAGGAAGTGCATTCCACGATATTGCAGTCATTTGCTTTTGCCTCCGTGTAAGTAATTACAGCGCGCCGATCGCTTATTCGCGATATCGAAAGCCTAGAGAATTGGTCAGCATTCCGCGAAATACTGGCTGCTGCTAGTGTGTCGGTTGGTGGATTACTGGACCATCAACGGTGAGGTACGAGAAGTGTTGGCCGTTACCTCCAAGCCATCTTGGGTGCGACGCACCCAGCAACCCGTCGCGTGTGCGCATCGATATGCAGTGTGTTGCGCTGACGGGCCTGGCAGATTGGTTGAACGCGCAAGACTCAAGTAGCGTCGGTAGATTTTTGTCGCGTACTGACGCCTCGGCGTTGGATTCGAAGAGTTGTAACAACCAACGCCGTCCCAGGTTACGCCCCACACAGCAAAACATCTTCGCAGGATCCATCCTCCAACGTCGACATTTACGCACGGGTTAAATAGGTCGGCTTTGCGAATCCCCAATTGCGTCAGCGCGGGCAGGTGCACTTCATTGATCTGCATGGCGCCCAGATCCGTGGTTCCGTTCTTGTTCGGAGCTGACGTTATGTGTGGGCGTGCTCCTGACTCTTCGAGCGCGATCGCGTACAACAGCCACGGATCGATACCGTACTTGGAGCCCACACGGTCAAAAAGTCCAGTGCGATCGCATGTTTGGGCCGCTGCAGGCAAGGTCACCGCAAAGCACAAAACGGCAACAACGTGGGCCAGGAGTCTAGTGGCCACCAATTTGCAGCTCGTCCAAATAGCGATCGCATAGACGATTCACGGCACGGGTTGCCGCTGCGTCCGCCAACTCGCCGGTCGAAGCGCGTCCCGATGTCGCGACCCCGCGTCCGGCAGCAAGTTCTTGCGCGCCAAACAACGTCCAGCTAACGCCTCCTGTTTGAGGGTGCCGCAATTGAATTTCTATTCGTCGCCGTGCGGTTGCGACTTGTGACGTGAATTGAGAATGTTGCATTTCCAGATCGTGTGTACTTCGACAGTGGTCGGAGCGAGTTGAGGAGGTTAGAAATTAAACGGTCATCGAGACAAAGCAACCATCGAAAGACGCACAAATTCTTGGCGTTTAAGAAAAAGGGGAATTCGCACCACATTCTTGGTCCAGAAACACACGTATCGGTTTCTACGATGAAGACGTCATCAATCAATGGAGAAACACATGGCAACATCACGCCGCCGCGCCGATACGTTGGAATCAACAGTGGTCGAGGGTGGGAACCCAACGGCCGAAGATGCGCAACAGGCATCAGCAATCGCGGGCGAAGTCTCCGAACAGTCTGCACCTACTGTGTCCACTGCGGCGAATGATCCAGCGACCCCCGAGACTCAAGCCGAACCCAGCGAGGCGGATGCGGCGGTAGCAGCCGAGGCTCGCCAACTGAGCGAAGAACTCGGTGCCGTCACCGACGCAGCGCTGGCGCTCGGCGCGACGACGTCGAGTCGACCTGCGACAGAGCCTGCGCAACTCGGTCGCACGCGCAAGCGACTGTCCAATACGGAGCGTACACAACTCAACCGCACCCGCCTTGAGCGAGGTAAGCAACTCCTCGAGCGGCGCGCGGTTGGCGTACCGCACATGACGCAAGCCGTAGAGGTTTCACACCGCTCGGTGTCGGATCTGTTTCTTCGCAGCTATCCTGTCGTGGATAACGCCTTTGCAACGTTATTCCGCAGCGGTGGCATGTTGCTCGGGCGCACTGCAGCGAATGACGTAAGCGATCAAGCATCGAAGTTGGTAGATGAACTTGCGACTGTCTCGACTACCAGTTATGACCTTGCTCGGGAATTGATTGAAGCGGCGAAAAAGAATGCCGGCGGCGTGAACGCCGATCAAATCAAGCTCACTTACGTCCCATCCATCGAAACGCGCACAGTTATCGCACGTTCACCGCAGGCTCTAAAACTGCTCAAGGCCTTCGAGTCGATGGATCTAGCGCTGAAGGAACACGACAAGCTCGTGTGGGCGGGCATTCGCTCCACTGCAGACCTTGACGCAGAGTTTGTGTCAATGCGAAAGCGTGTGACCGCAGTGGTCATCTTGATGATGCGCACGCTAACAGCGATGAATCGCAAAATGCGCGAGTACTACGCACCTGCGGCGCCGACAGAGGCAGCATAGTGACGCCCAAGGTTCGGGCCGCGCTAGACGGCCTGAACGAACAACAAAGGGCCGCTGCGACGGCCCTTTCTCATGCCCTCGTCCTTGCTTGTCCTGGATCTGGCAAGACGAAGATGTTGTCGGTGAAGGCAGCGCTGCTGCTTTGCTCACCGGACAATCGAGTGTGTATGGTGACGTTCGCACGCGACTCGGCAATCGAGCTGCGCGACCGCACTTTAGCGATTGCTGACGAGATCAACAACGCTAAGGGGAGGCTGACAACTGGCACATTTCATTCGCTGTGCTACAAGATGCTGAGTCGGCACCGAAAGATTGACCTGCGTGCGATCATCGGCGACGGCGAGGCGTTGTCGTACGCCATCCGTGCCATGGAACGCTACGGCGTTGAAGGTGATGTCAGTGCGGTAGTTCGGCAGATCGAGTTGGTTCGCACTGGACAGGGCGGACCCTTGGTGACGGAGCAGCACAGGCTACTTGCCAAAGAGTACACGGACTTGCTGCGCAGAAACGGAAAGATCGATTTCACCGACTTGGTCGTGGATACGCTGCAGGCGTTGGAAAATGGCACTATAGCGCCGATGCCCTTGACGCACATGCTCGTTGATGAGTATCAGGACACCGACGCTTTACAGTACAAGTGGGTGCGAGCGCATTCAGAGGCGGGAACGATCGTCACTGTTGTAGGCGACGACGATCAGGCGATTTTCAGTTGGCGTTTTGCTATGGGCTATTCCGGCATGACACGCTTCGCCGACGATCACGACGCCGAACGAATCATTCTGGCAACGAATTACAGGTGCCGTGCAGAAATTCTTACTGCAGCGGGTCACCTGATTGCACACAACCCAGAGCGACAACCAAAAATGTTGCAGGCGGCGAGGGGAAGCGGGGGGAGTGTGCGTGTTTTTAGCGCCCATGACGTAGACAGCGAGGCGGACGTGGTCGTTGACACATTCGCGGACTTCAACTCCTCAAGCTATACCGGTGCCGTACTTTGCCGCACCAAGCGCGCCCTCACCGCCGTCGCGGTAGCGCTGCGTTCGTTCGGAATTCCCGTAGATGCCCCGCGCTCTGCGTCCGTGCTCGACTCTGAGGAGGGTAGGGTTTTTCTCGACCTTGCCGACTGCATATCCAACCAGTCAAAGCGTGGGATGGATCATGCGCTGTCGTGGGCGGGAGTTGCATACGAGGATTTGCGCCATATCCACGCGTTGCGCCAGAACGACCTGCGACGTATCAAGCCCGCGGAGTATCGTGAGGCGGGGGTGAGCGATGAAGGCGGCGAAACGTGGAATCACTTTGTCCGCACATTTGCCGCGTTGCGACTGGCCAATGAAAGCGGTGAAGCGCGCATCAACCTAATATTGGAAGGGATTCGGGCATGGATGGATAGCACTGGTCGATACCAGCTGCTTTCCGTCCAGGCCGACAACGCGCGATTTACACAGATGATGTTTACTGCGCGCCAGGGCGCGCTATCGGAGCGCCTGAACGCAATCCGGAACATGATTCGTGCGGACAAGGGCGACAAGAATTCCAACACTAGAAAAGTCGTGTTGACGACGATGCACGCGGCTAAGGGCTTGGAGTGGGATAAGGTCCACATCATTCGTGCGGAAAACGGCGTCTGCCCGAGCGCGAACGCCTTGGATGTTGAGGAAGAACGGCGACTGTTTTACGTCGCGATGACGCGTGCTCGCGATAGCTTGACCATCACTCACACATCGATTAACTCGATGAGCATATTTGTGCACCAGGCGCGGCTCACCCCTCTTTGACATCCTCTCCGCCCTCAACGGCGGGGTTCGCGGGAGTCGCGAGGAGGGAGATTCTTTGCTATTACTCAGTGCATCGGGCCAGCGAAGCCACGCTAGTCAGCTAGGGGTATAAGCAGCCGAATGAAGCGAGCGACTGGGTTCCCGGAGGCATCAGTGTGCCGCCGCTTGTGGTCATCATCACGCGCCATGAACTGCCTGCGTCGACCGCGTAGATGTTGCTGAGTAGGGACGTATCTGGTTGAAATACGGCCGGTGAAATGCGAATGCTCGGTGTGCCCGCGTCGGGACACGACGGCTTCACAACGAACTGGCCGTTCGATACAACGGACGCGCCCTTATCGACATAGTTGGGTAATAGCGAAGACACCCGCACAGTGTTACTGCGGTTGGTGATGTATGTGTCTTGAATCCGGGAGATGCCGGCTGGATCGACACAATAGGAAGGGTCGTTGACATCGCAAAACTGCGCGGCGTTTAGCGTACCGTTGACATTGAGATTGTTGACAGTGGACGTGCCGGATGGAGTGACGGAATACGCCGCATTCGTCTTGTCGACGAACGTGTTGGCTATCAGTTTGTTTGCATTGTCGAGGTTGTTGCCACCCATATTGATGTTGGTGGACATGGTGTTCGCTTCGGGGTGACCTGGTACCTGGTTGCGGTATAAAAAGTCGGCAAGTAAATTTTGATCGTCAAACGAAAGCGAAGAGGCCAAGTGCCCGACATCAGTGGCGGTTCCCGAGCATGACGCCGTTTGATAGGCGGCAGCAGCGAGCTGATAGCCACCGTAAGCGCCGCGGATGGTAGTTGTTCCAGAGACAGAGTCGATGGATCCGCCGCTTGCCCCAACCATTGCCGCGATGTACGCAAGACGGCCCGCTGGAATCGCTACGCCACCCTCGGTCACTACAAATGCCTCGATTATTTGCAAGGGGCTTGCCGATGCGGCCTGCTTCACAAGTAGGCAGTGCGTTTGCCCGTACCCGTTCTTACTCTGAAAAGACGAGGGCAGTTTTCCGGCCGCGACTAGGCTTGCCACTGGCACAGCTACAGTGCCAGCCGCAGCAGCACTGTACAAGGTAGCGAAGTTCTCTTTAACGTAGTACGACGATGCATCGGTCACCGTCTTGAGCTGTTGTGCAGCGACCTGTTCGCGGATCTCACGCTGGCGCGCCGTGACAACGCTAGCGATAAGCGGGAGCATCACTGCGAGCACACCCAAGGTGATTCCCATTTCGACGAGAGAGAATCCTTTGGCGCGATTGGGCGCATGGCGCGGTTGTAGGGTACGCATTAGTGATCCTTAAAAGCCATATCACCGGAGTTTGCGGAAAACCACCGGGCCTGCCGTAATCCCAGCGCTGACGCTGAGGGCGAGAAAATCTGCATCAGACACGCATTCACCAAACGGATGAATGAGCAGTTGGCACGTGGGCGTGCTTTGCGCAACACCAGCCAATAGCTGACCGTGCGAATACCGCGTTAGGGCGTACGCGATGTCCGGCGAGAAGCGTGTCGGAGTGGTTTGGTATGTCATCATCCGATCGTTCAGGACTCGGGACTGCCAGCCACCAACGTTCTGATAGGAGGGACGTAACCCCAGCAAGCTGGAGTCGATCAGGCCTGAGACCCCCGCATTCGCTTTGGCGAATTCAGCAGCGGCCCGATCGTACACAAGCATGTTTGCCGCCATTGCGTCACTAACGAGTGCGGGGGCCAAAGGTGCCTGACGCTCCTTTAACCCAGCAGCAAGTCCGAGAGCGGCCAACATGGCCGCGACAGCGAACAACGGCCAAAGCATTGCGGCTCCTTAGCCGCCGCTCAAGACCACGGTAACACCGTCGGTGCACGCGGTGTCTGCGGACACTGGAGTGACTGGGAGGGCGACAGCTGTACCGCCAACCGTCACAGCCGACCACTGGGGCGTGGCCAAACGTGGCAACACTCGGTTACAGACGGTCTTGGGCATTGCTGCGTACGAAATGTTGAACGCGGTGTTGTTTCCGGTCACGCTAACAGCGCCGCCCCATTTGTTGGCCAGCGTGACGGTGGTGCCGGTTACGGTCTTCTTGAGGGAAGAGGGAACGGAGTCACCGGAATTGGCGAGATACGACGTAACGTCCGCCGTTCCATAGGTGGACTGAGTGGCGAAGGATGCCTTCGTTGAATCGTTGAGCCACACGAGCTCCTGTTCTGTCCGGGTCGTATCCATGCGTACTTGTACGAGGGAGGCTAGGCCAATAATGATCCCGATCAGAACCACCACGACGCCAAGGTAGATACCGAAGTCAAGGATCGAAACGCCGCGCTGCGAACGACGCGAAGCAATGCCCGTAGCGCGTAATGGTGCGCGATTGCGTGGCGAGGAAAGGAGTGAGCGGGAGAGGGATTGCATGGATCAGACCCATAGTTGAGGAGTCATGATCATCATCGGGGCCGAAGGTGAGAAGAAAGCAAAAAGGCCGGGGAATCGCGCAACTTTGCTATATCGACAAAAGCTTTCGTTCTCGGAAAGTTCTATTTACCCAGCCGTCCGTTTCAGCGAGCCGTGTGAGCCTGCAAAATCCGATCAGGGCCGTGTGGTCGACCGCGTCGAAGACCTTAAATCCGATTTGCGTCCACATGCACTCGCGGTCACGGTCACGGTTCAGGACTGGCGAGGCGTACCAAAATCATCGAGAACAATGTTTGCTTTGTCGCCAGTTCGCATCGCACGATCAGCGGCTTGATTGCGAGCGGCGCGAATGATGGAGTCGACATCGGCCAGAGACTTGCCAACTAGCGTGTCCGCAAGCGTCGTTGTCTCGTCCTCTGACAGAGCCGACACTGCGCTTAATTTGCGCCAGAGGTAGCCACGCAACGCGACAATGTCGGGCAACTCAAACTGGATGTGAGTCTCGAAACGCCCACCGCGAAGCATCGCAGCGTCGACGCCTTCGGGAAAGTTTGTTGCCGCGATGAGCAATACGTCGGTCAGATCTGCGTTATTCGATCCTGTTCGCGACAAGAACTTGGCCGCGGCATCAGAGTTCCAACTGCTAGAGCGCGACTGGATGAGCGGCTCCGCTTCGTCCACGAACAAGACGCATGGCTTCATGGCTATCGCTCGATCAAGAATCTCGTCAATGTTGTTTTGGTTGCGCGCCAAGTCCGATCCGCTCGTGGTCAACAGGCCCCACTGAGCTGCCTTGGCGATAGCTCGGGCTGCTGCAGTTTTGCCGGTTCCCGGCGGTCCAAAGAACAGCATGCCCTTGGTGAGTTCGCCTCCGGCCGCGTTGAAGTCATACAGCGAACTCATCGCTCGGACAGCGCGATCAATGTGATCGCGTGAGCCGGCGCTCAATTGCAGATCCGCGAGATCGAGCGTGGATTCATCAAATGTCGGTGGCGATTGAGCTGCGCGCAGCTGGGCCAAAAACAGCGGAGCAGTCGCATACGGCAGCTGCTCCTGCAAGACTCGCTCCGCTGTTCTGCGAGCAACGTTCACAATACGGCTCACCGAGAAGCCACTGTAATGAACGACGAGCCATTCGCGCAGCTCCGTTGGCAGACGTGAGGCAACTCCGTATTCCGAAAATACAGAAGTAAGAAGGTCACGGCGGCCCTCAGTATCCGGATTCGGGACGTGAATTTTCACGTCGAAGCGACCCTCACGAATGCTAGCTGGATCGAGTTTGTCGAACATGTTGGTAGCGGCCATCAGAATGACGCCGGTACCTCGCAGGCGCGTCATCCGTTCGATGATTGCCGCGGTCGTCTTGGCGGCTTCCGGCGTGCCCACTCCCGAGCCTCGATCACACAGTATCGCTTCGCATTCGTCCAAAAAGAGCACGCACGGCGCCTGCGCCAATGCGTCGTCAAACACTCGCATCGCGTTTTCTGTTGTTTGGTTTGTCCATTTGCTGGCCACAGTTCCAAATGACGCAACAATGAGAGGCAGATCAAACTCGCCGGCGAGCGCCTCCGCAAACAACGTTTTCCCGTTTCCTGGTGCGCCGTGAAAGAGAATGCCATTCTGCTCGCCGCGCGATGAGACGAATTTGCTCATAGCGTCTCGCAAGTCGCCTTTGAGTGTGCGCATTCCCTTGATGTCGTCCAAGGTCTTGCGGCTCGGCACCGCCTTGTTGGAAAGCGTTGGTGGCTCTGGTGCCTCCTGGGTCACGGGGGCCGTCGGCACCAAGCGTAGTGAAGGGCCAGCGGCCTGAGCAGGCGACGGAGCCGCATGGACGTGTGCGTGCAGGCGCTGCATTTCAATCCGTCGGTCGTACTTGCGCACAACAACAAGCGGGATTCCAGCTAACGCATATACAGCAGCAAGGGCGTAGAAAACCCAGGCACTTATTTGCGCATCCCAAGCGAAGAAGCTACGGTGTCCCAGGCCCCAGTAGACATAGGCGCAGGCAATGATCCAACCAATTGCCGCGACTCGGTACATTGAGAGGTGATTGCCCCAACGCCAAAACCACGCTGCAAAGATGAAAAAATATCCGGAAACAGCGATCGAGGCCAAGAACGGAAATTTCTGAACGTACGCTGCGTCGACCGGAAGCCGAATCAATCCAGCCAAGGCCAGAGCAACCCAGATCGCATTGCACCACTTGAGCGCGCCCAAACATGCGACGGCAATAAATGCGCTTGTCCAAATTAACTCAGAATTGACAACCGTTCCCTTCCAGCTTTGTGCTCCGTTGCCCTGCACAAACATCCAAACGGCCAGCCCAAATACCAACAAAGGGGTACACCAATACAACGCGACGGCCTCCTTTAGCAGCGGCCGAAAGTGACTCGCCATCGGTAGACGTGAAACAGATGAGTCGATCGTGGGCATCGTGGGTGCGGAAATATGTTGCATGTTGCCAGCCTACTGCACTCACGGAGGAGCGCAAGCTGACCCGGAAACTCGCAGGACTCTCGCCATCGATGGCAATAGTGAAGCAAATTTTAGGCGTTGAGCGAACTTACTGTGCCCGCGCGGACTGACTTATTGCGCCTAGTGAGATTGGTTACTCCCAGAGTCGCGTTGGACTTGGACGCTCATCGCTCTTCAACCGCGCCCAACCGCCTGAGTGCGCATGAGTCGAGTTCGACTTGGGTTCACGAGCTAGGATTCGTCGAAGGCGCCGAAGGCCCAACTTCCTGAAGAGTCGAATTCGACTCTTCATAAAACGCGATTTGAGCCGTCGAAAACGGCGCGTTTTGAGGCTATTACTGTGAAAAAAGGCCGAAACGGCCGAACATTTCAAGGAATACCATCTGAAGCAGGTGACGCTGGGGTCAGCGGCAATCGTGCTCGCAGGCGATCAGATCTTGGCGGGCCGAAGCGTACCGCCATCGGCATGCCACGCAGCAAGGCTCGCCCATATCCACGAGTTCGAAGTCGGTCGTCCATGATGTACACGGTGCCGGAGTCGGACTCACGACGCACCAAACGTCCGACATTCTGCCTAAGCACCATACTGGCGGCGGGAACAAATAGCAGCGCGAACGGCTCCTTTCCCTTACGTTTGAGAAAATCGGCCTCGGCGGCGAGCACAGGTTCATGCATGGCGGGGAACGGGATCTTAGCGATGATCACGGTAGTGCAAAGATCGCCAGGGAGATCAATGCCTTCGCCAAACGACTGCAACCCAAATAGCACGCTCGGAAAGCCATTGCGGACGCGCGCGCCGTGAGTCCGGAGAATGTCATCCGTCGTCTTCGCGCCTTGCATCAGCACGATGCGTCGCAGCTCGGGAGACAGCCGTTCGCTGGCTAATTCCATTTGTTTTCGCGATGAAAACAGCGTGAGAACGCCTCCGACGTAAAGATCTAGTGACTCTAAGAGTGCGATGACCTCATCTGTGTGGGCGTCGATGTCGCTTGGCGTTGTCCGCAGCGGGGGAATCACAATTTCGCTCTTTGAGTAGTCTAGCGGCGAGTCCAGTGTGAGCGTATCAACGCGACTGTCACCTTTCAGTCCTAGGCGAATGAGCGTCGGTTCTAGTGAGCCACAAGGTGCGAGTGTCGCTGAGACGCAACACGCCGAAGCCACATGCGCCCAAAGTTTGTTCGCCAAAATCCGTCCGCTAGAAAATGGTGAGATGTTGCCAGTCCACGTCGGAGATACTCGATTCCCGTCGCATTCGATCCAGCGAGCCTCCCGCTCAGGGTTGGGTTGTAGGAAGCTTTCTATGGCAGCCGCCATCTCCCCAAGACGTCTTGCCAGCGAATTGGCGCGCATTTTTTCGGTCGCGAGTAGCCCACCGTTCGATTTCTTTGAAGCGACCTCGACGATGAGCTCAAGGGTGTTGCGCATGCGTTCGAGTGATTCAAGTATCTTGCCGGCCGGAACAGCCAGGGTAGCGGGCATGTCATCGTGAATCCGCAATACATTACCGCCGTCTGTGCAGAGCACTTGCGCAGCCCGCGACATCGATTTCGCATGTCGCGCCAGCGTGGCACATTCGATAGTTGCACTTTGCGCCATCAAGCGGTCGAGCTTTCGAATTAGCTCCGGAACTGCCTCTGTCCACGAAGTTTGCAGTGAAAACGACTCCGCGAAGACGCTCAACGCCTTGTCCGGTAGATGATGGGCTTCGTCGAATATCACGTGCATTTGCGCTAGCGGAGGAAGCCCACTCGCACTGTCGTTAGTAGCCGCGACGGAATTGAGCAGCATGTCGTGATTTGTGATAACTACGTCACTGGCTTTCGCCGCCTCGACGTCAAGGAAGTAGGGGCACGTAGCGAATTGCGGGCAACGAACCCCGAGACAGCTTCGATGATCGTTGCGGATCGTTTTCCAAAGCTCGGGCGAAATGGCGATAGGGGACGAATCAATGTCGCCACTCCATCGACCTGCGCGGTGCTCTGAAACAAGCGTACCCGCTGCGTTGGATTCCTCCGCATTGGCAAACAAGTCGCCATCCAGCCCCTTGTCGTATAGGCGGATGGGGCAAATGTACCGGCCGCGCCCCTTCAAGATCGAGCAACGCGGCTCAGTTCCGGTGACGCTAGCGACGGCAGCCATGACCGTCGGCAAGTCTTTGTCAAAAATTTGTCGCTGTAGAACCACAGTTCCAGTCGAAACCACGCACGGTACCTTGCGAAGCAACGCTAGGGTTACAGCGGGTACAAGGTATCCAAGACTCTTTCCCACAGCGGTGGGAGCTTCGGCAATACCTATGCGACCTGACGCGACACTGTTGGCTACGAATGCAACGAGGTGACGTTGCTGCTTGCGCGGTCGGAAGTGTGCAACCCCTTCACCGAGACGCTTATAGACCGCAGCGATCGTGTCTTTTTCCGTTTCGCTGAGAACCACAGCACGCCTCTGCCAAGTTTTAGAAACATCAGCCTACCGAGCCTGCGTGCATTTGCAACCTTGCGGGCATCGAGACGAGACATGCAGTGCTGGCTAGGCGCTGGGTTCTGCCGCTCCTGTGGGCGGCGACGGCGCATCCGTGAGCGCGCCTGCAGCAGCTGCTGGCTGCGCGTCACGCTCACCCATGGCGGATGCCTTGATTTCGAGTAGACCATCGAAGAGTTGCTCAATGACCATCTGGCGATCGGCGTTGGATAGCACTTTGCGAAACTCAAGCGTCAGCATCTGAACGCATATGGCATCAATCGAAACGATCAAATTGAGCACGCGCGCCCCGCGCTGTGTCAGTACATCCACCATCGCGGGCACTTTTTCGAAGTTTGGCGGGGTGTGTTCAATCGTGGAAAGGGCAGCTGCGAATTTTGCGTACCAGTCGGCTGTCTTCTTCTCCATTGCCACCAAGGCGCGATGCGTCGCCAGCGCTCGTGGCACGTACCGAGCATCGTGGCGTGCGCGGCGCATGAATTCCAGGGCCAGATTGATGAGATGAAACTCCTTCTTCAAGAAGCGTAACGAACGACGGGTGCTAAGTTCGACGCGTATCCGCGCGTGTTCCGCCGTGCGGCCGACAGCGGTCTTTGCGACTTTGTCGGAGTAGCGCATCGAAAACGACGGCGGCGGCATGACGGCACTTGCTACTGCTGGGAGCATTTCAGAGACGATGGTTGTCATAATTTTCAAGAGATCTGTGGGTACCGATACCGTAGCGCGCACCTGGCACCATACGAACCACGAGAACAGCCAATAAAGACATCTCTTTCCACGCAATACCGCTGCACCAACGAGATAAAGTACATCCACTAAGTCGTTCTCTTGAACGCCCGCCAACTCCCGCAGTTGGCCTCCGCTGAGCGGATAGCCCTTGATCTATGACGAGAGATCAAGCGATGCGATAAATATTCTTCGTTGCACGCACTCACGAAGTGAGCGCCCCGTGAACCTGCGTTAAAGGTTGCAAGTTTCTTGGTATCTACTCGAGCAGGCGAGCTCGTCAGTATGGTTGGAGGTGCCTAGGCATCTTGGATCAGAAAAGCGAGCGCGCAAATCTGCAAGACAACCCCGATGGGTTGGTTAATCCTCAATGCGAGGATTCGTGGCACTACCTAAACGTATCGAGGCAATCCGCCACAGCGGACCCAGATGCGGAAACACAAAACGGCCTCCTAGTCGTTTCCAAAGCCCCCTCGTGGGGCTTTGTTTTTTTATGCCGTTGAGAAATCAGCGACATAAAAGGTCCGCCTTCTTGCGAGGGCGGTTTTTTAACGAGCCAACTATGGAGGACAGCAATGCGCATGTCACAGCTCGTACCACACCGCTTCGGCGGAACACAAAAGCCACGTACTGTCGGGAAAATTCGAGCCGGCATCCGTCGACTCACGAACGCGGGACGAAAGGACCCAAAAGCCGTCGAAATCTATCGCCGCATGGTAGCTAACGGAGCAACCTTCGCGGAGATCGCCAGTGCAATCCAATCCGCGACTGGAACGATCATGACGACGCCGTCCAACTCGCAGTTCTTTTCTGTGCGAGAGAATGACTTCAGCACTCCGGAAATTGCACGGCAGCTTCTGTCGCTCTATGGGCAGGAAGTCGAGATCGAAGGCGTAAAGGTGCCCGCACTGATGCGCTTTCCGATATCAGCTGTGAGCGACGAGGTCGAAGAGAATCTTGACTTCGCGTACAAATGCTACACAGCCACCGGCCTGAAGTATTGGTCAGCACCAGCAGATGCCGAAGCCGCTGCCAAGTTGGATACCACTCCCGGTAAGCTGGTTTGCATGCAGTTCCAAGAAGTGCCGCGAACGCCAGAAGGTAAAGCTGTTCGCCTCCAAAACGGCCGCGGCGTCACATGCCGGTCACTTTGCCAGCCGCAATCTTGTGCGCAATTTCAGGGTGGGCAGTGCCAGATGGAAGGCAAGCTGTATTTCTACGTCCCGGGCATCAAGATGGCGGCACCGTTCGAAATGAAGGTGTCTTCGAAATGCTTCGGCATGGAGGCTGAGGCGACCCTCGATCAAATTCGTACCGCGACAAAGGGCAACCTGACTCGTTTCGAACGTCCAATCTTCTTTCTCACGAAAAAGGAACGGCAAATTTTGATGGGGGATGAGAACGGACACCCCAAGCGAGTCAAGCAGCACATCGTTGTGCTCGAAGCCGCCGTGGACATTCCGCATCTCAGGATGGGGCAGCCGGCAACGGCGCTCATTGACGCGGCGGACAGTGCAGCTCCGGCGCTTGAGGGGGGCTGGAATGGTGCCTTTGTTTCGCATGCGAATGCGACGGCAGCAATTGAGCGCAACGGAGCAAACGAGGCGTCGAATTCGACCTTCGCGCTCTCGACCACAAGTCAGTCACGCGCAGTCGCAACCGTAACCCCAGCTGCTCCAGAGTCGCCGGTACCCACCGGGCGTGCTTTGCAACAAGCCGTCGGTAGTGCGGCTAATGAGGCGGGCGTCGAAAAGGAGCGCTTGACTGCGTTCGCGAAGAAGCACTTCGGTGACGGTTGGATCACCGACGAGCAATCGTTGGTCAAGCTAGCCGAGCTACTGCGCGAAATCGCGCAGCCGCGCAAGCGGTTCCTAGCGTCCTTAGCGGCATCGAGTATCACTCTTGATGCGTGGATGCAGGACGACCCAGAGCCCAACTTTTGGGACTTTGACGTCGACGAAATCAACAAGCGGTTGAACGCTTAATATCAAATGGAGGCGGCCGGGGTGACCCGGCCGAATTATTTCTGATGCCAACTTCAATACGGGTCGCCCACACGGGAGATCTGCACTACGGACCTGAGTCCTTGCGCGAGGTGGACCGATGCATGGCCGCATTCTGCGCCCGTGTCCAGCAAAGCGATATCGATGCAGTGGTAATTGGTGGTGACACGACAGATCACCGCCTTGATGCCCACACGCCAGCCTTCCTTGCATTAGCCGAGCGAGTCAAAGCAATTGCTATGGCGAAACCTTTACTGATGCTGCAGGGTACCTTTTCGCACGAGCCGGTCGGAATGCTGCGGTTATTTGGTTTGTTTAGCGATCGCATTTATGTCGCGGACAGAATTTGTCAAGTAGCCTTGACACAGGACGGTCGATGGCGCGCGTCATCGACGCATCGCTTCGACGACGCGGAAATGCAAGAGTTGATCGCGTCAGGTCAGGTACGGGCAGTGTTTTCGTGCTTACCCACTCTCAACAAAGCCGCGTTCGTGGCCAACAACGGCGACGATGCACATGCGCTTGGAAACAGCGTAGCCGCCGTCCTCGCTGGATGGTCAGTAAGCAACGATGCATTCGCTGCCGCAGGAATTCCGACACTTGGAGTTTCACACGGGACAGTGCATGGCAGTAAAACCGAACACGGGGTC
Organism: Casimicrobium sp.; assembly: GCA_040079845.1. Classification (GTDB taxonomy): domain Bacteria; phylum Pseudomonadota; class Gammaproteobacteria; order Burkholderiales; family Casimicrobiaceae; genus Casimicrobium. The sequence continues at coordinate 173,146 of JBEBJR010000006.1, forward strand.
CCAATGCATGGCTTGGACCATGAGTACACAACGGGAGCATTGTTCGCGGCACACACAAGCGCCTTTCTCTTGAATCACATCCATCTTTCGCAAAGCTGGGAATGCGACGGTCGCAGAATCGCCTACTCTGGCTCGCTACCTTGTCTCCATTATGGTGAACGAGGCGACAAGGGATACCTTGTGTGGACAGCCGCTGCCAACATGGCCGACTACGAATTCATCAAGAGCCCGGCGCAGCGTTTTGCGGAGTTTACTTTCCAAGGTGCACCGGATCTCGATGAACTACGCTTGGCGGAGGTTGAAGGATGTAAAGTGCGCGTGCGCTACGCAATCAACGTTGAAGACCGTGCCTCGGTGGATGACAACGCTGTACGCGCAGCGCTGGCCGGAGCTGTGGACGTCAAAATTGAGCCCCGCCTGATACCTGTGCAACGCAGTCGTGGCGCCGGGATCGAAACAGCGCAAACAAGCCGAGACAAGCTCCTTCTGTGGTGCAAGGCCAACACGCTACCGTCGGAACAAGTCAATGCCCTCGCAACGGCATTTGACGAGCTCGCAACATCCGATGCCGACCACATCGCGGCGCGTTTGATCGCGAATGCGCGAGAAGCCGCCCGACATCAAGTGGCGGTACCAGCCTAATCACGCAGGCCCCTTCGGGGGCTTGCCTTTTGGAAAGAACCAAAAGGCAAGCTTCTGATGCCAATTTTCCGCCACCGCGTCCCTGCGGATGAGTTGAGAATGAGCCGTCGAACCTCTCGACGCACGCGCTAATGCGCACTCCTGCGGGACCATAGCGGCAACGTCCATTTGTGCTCTTCGAGAATCGTTCGACCGATTCTCGCAGCGCATATATGCGCTTTCGTTTGCGCTGCGTAGGCATAAGCATGCCCCCTTTTTTGTTGTTGGCCTTCGCCAATGCACGCGGGAAACCGCATCCAAAAAGGGAAAGGATGAATGAAGCATCTATCGCTTCGCCTCAAAGGCTTTACTGGCATCTCTGCCGGTCAAGGCAAAAGTGAGATCGTTCTCGATCTCACCAAGCACTCCGACGCCGCGCTCGTCGCCCTCACCGGGCCGAATGGGAGCGGAAAATCCACTTTGGTGGATAACCTTCATCCATATCTGACCATGCCATCGCGGGCATCAGAAGGAGGGGGATTTAGCTTCTGGGACCATATCGGCGCAGAAGCAGAAAAGGAGTACATGTTCGCGCTTGACGGCGTGAATTACCGCTCCTTACTCACGTTTCGCACAAATGGGCGAACGCGTGACATGAAGGCGTTTCTGTTCGTTGACAATGAAGGCGCTTGGGTGCCATTCGTAGCCAATGACGGCACCAGCAGTGACGGCAAGTCGCGGTCATACGAAAGTTGCGTAGAGCAAGTCTGTGGACCGGCATCGCTGTATTTCACTGCCATTCATCAGGCGCAAAACAAACGACAACTGCACTCGTTAGCCAACGCCGACGCGAAAGCGTTGATGGTGGATATGCTTGGTTGCAGCGAGCTATTGTCTATTGCGAAGCGAGCCAAGGACACTGCGGCCGCTATCGCCAGGGCACTCTCTGAACCACGCACAACCCTGACGGCCGTTCTCGCTGAGATTGCGCTAGCAGCCCCGACGCAGAAATGCATCGCCGATGACGCCGAGCGCGAAATTGCGGTGATCGATCAAGAGCGCCGTACCTTACGTGCTGACGAAGTCACCGCGCGAGAAACGATTGCGGCGTTGACCGCCCAGGTCGAGAGCGCGGCGAAGGCCGTAGAACGCATCGCACAGCTCCGAGCTGACGTTCAAGCGGAGGACGCTGCCCTTGCGGGTTTGCTGTCGAAGTACGCTAACCAGGCCACAAGTTCGCGCGAAATCGCGAGAGCAAGTGTTGTCGACGCGAATCGCCAGTTGACAGACATCAACGAGCGACGCGCAAGCGTCGAGCGGCAGTGTCTGTCGCTTAACGCGTTGCTCGCGAAGAAGCCTGCAGCCGTAGACGCGGCAAACAGTTTGCCCGCGCTACGCAGCCAGGAGCTAGTCGCTAAGGCGGCGGTTGAGCGAGCTACAGAGGACTTGGAAGCGGAGCGACGAAAGGAGCTCTTGCTAGCAGCGGTTCTTAACAAAAAAGTGTCTAGCAAAGAGGCGGGAACGCAACTGGCAGCAACGGTTGCAGAAGCCGAAAAGCAAGCGGCAACACTAGAGACGGTTCCCTGCCACGGGAGTCAGCTACAGAACGCCTGCGAACTTCTCACCCTCGCGCGTGAGGCCTCGCAGCGGGTTCCAATGCAAAAGCAGTTGCTCAACGATTGTCGCGCTAACTATGCTGCCTTGAATTCTGAGGAAAAGGGCATCGGCGACGTTCGAGTTGCGGCCCGGCAGTTGGCTCTGCGGATCGCTAATGATGCATTGGCAAATGCAAACCGGAATGTTGCGGCTGCCGAACTATTGGCAGCGGCACTTCCGGAGATGGACCGCGCGGAAACTTCTGTCGCGGATTTGCTCACGCAACGCGCTGCGCTAGACGCCCAGCAAGCTGCAGCAACCCAAGCTCACCAGGTAGCAAGCGCATCGCTTGCGAAGCTCACGGCCGATGCGATTGCGTACGAGCAAGAGCAGCGCGTGCTCGCCGGTGAACGCAACGCGAAGCGAACGCAAGAGATAGACCAGCTAAAAGCCGGTGATGTCTCAGAGGCACTCGACACCGCAAGGTCGCGACTTGGCACCATTGCGCAATGCTTGGTCACGGCGCAAGGAAAGTCGGAAGCTGCCAACGCAAAGTTGGTCGCAGCACGAACGCGGCTTGCCGACCTAGAAGTTCGTCGAGCGCAAGCGGCAACCGAAATGCAAGCCTTGGCTTCTGTCGAGCGCGAGCAGGGACAGTACACACTGCTCGCGCGGGCTTTTGGCAACGACGGCATTGTCGCCTTGCTAATCGATGACGCAGGTCCTTCTCTCGCAGGCATCGCAAACGATCTGTTGTTGGCCTGCTACGGGCCGCGCTTCACGATCGAAATCCAAACGCAAGTCGCGACCCAGGCGGGTACTTTGAAAGAAGCGTTCGAGATTGTCGTTCACGACGCTCGCGACGGATCGACAAAGCCGGTCGGGGTCATGTCAGGTGGTGAGCGCGTCTGGATCGATCAATGCATCGTAAAAGCGATCGCGATTCACCTCACACAATGCAGCGGACGACGTTTCGCCTCGCTCGTGTCTGACGAGACAGATGGTCCGCTCGATGAAGAACGTAAGCGCCAATTCATCGCGATGAAGCGAGAGGCAATACGACTGGGTGGATTTCAGCAAGAGATTTTTATCTCACAAACAGCTGAGCTCGTGCCCCTTGCTGACGCTGTTATCTCAATGTCAGAAATTTAAGAGCCGTCCATCGCAAGATGCACGGCCGGAAAAAATGCAAATTGAAATCAAAGCTGACGCGCCTAACCCGATGGGGTTGAGCGCTCCTGTACTGGCCGTTTTCGGGTTCGCCTTCGGCGAGCCGCTAACTGAGCCAGCCCTTTCCCGCGCGTACCTGTCGACGGACGCACCGGGACAAATCCTTGCGGAAACTACTTCTGGCACGCCCGTTAACGTCGCGACGTGTCGCGAAGTTGAGGCCGCATTGAACAAAAGCGCCAAACGGCTCGACCTCTCGCAAAGCGAGCGGTTCGAGTTGCATCGGCAATTCTTTCAAAAGCTGCAGTAGGAGGTATCCATGCACTTTCGATTCCGTACGCCATTGGGGGCGCAACGCGCTGCCGAAAAGGTTGCGGCTGAATTCAAGCGAATTCGGACCGTGACCGCAGAAAGCGCGAGCGACCCAAATTGTCCGGTCTTTATCAAACGAACGCTTCCTGCGGCCAAGTGGCAGGCAGAACAAGCTATAGCTGTGCCATTTCTGGAACAGCTCAAAAAAGTCTTCGGTCCAGGGAGGGCCACGAAAAATGAACGCAAATAAATCACTTCCGAGTGCGATCGCGGCCGCAACCAACGCGTTGCCAGGCGCACCGATTACGGTGCATGCTGATGGACGCGTGAGCGCAAGTTCAGCGATCGCTTCGCTCACAGTCGGCCCAGTCACGGACCCGGCGCCAAGGGCAACCTTGGTATTGCCGCCTGCAGTAGGTCGCGTGCTCGCATTGGCCAAAGAAGGTGACGGCGCAGCCGTTACCTTTGAGGAGAAGCGAGTGGTAGTCAAGACGCGCTTCGGTACGTCAAAGTACGCCTACGCAGACGCCCCCGTGTGGCCGACGAAGCACATCGCCGATCAAGGCGTTGTGTTCACACTCGACCCTCACGCAATGCAAAAGTTGGATCAGCTCATTGGCTTTGCTTCACCAGCCGAGCAGATCGCGCTGCGTCGGGGCATTACGCTGCTGCCAGCACACGGTGCGTGGGCCGCAGCGGCGATTTCGCAGACCTATCTGCGCGTCGCGAAAGTAGCGGATTTTGCGGCTTTGGATGTACCGACCATGGCATCAGCCATCACGATGCCGACGGCAACTGCCAAGGCGTTGGTGCGTTCGATGTCCCAACCGACACTGACCACCGGACCGCGCGGTTTCCGTGCAGTCGAAGCCGACGTCGACTTTAACGGTGTCGTCTACGAAGCCGACAAGGCGGTGCTGGCCCGTGCAATCCACGAATTCGGCGCCGAAGCCGCGTGCAACGTGACGCTAACTTCAGAAGCGGTGGCGGATATTGCCATCGCTCTCGGAGTTTGTGCGGTCGCCGATACCCTCGTTACGATCGATTGGGCAACCGATGAGCTCAAACTCAGTTGTGGGGCTCAAGGCAACGAAACGACGTTGAGCTTGCCTTACGCCGCGTCTATCCCGTTCACCGTACGAATGGTCATTGGCCAAGTGGTAGACGGGTTGGCAATCCTTGCGAATAAAGGCGGAACGCTGAGCTTCCTGAACGGAAATGTCGTGAAGTTCGCGGCAACCCTCGCAAGCGGCTACGACTACGCAGTCGCCTCGGTCCTTAAGCGTGCAACCACGACAGTTGCGCGGGAAGACGAAGAGGTGACGGCATGAACCTCCAAGCACTGCCTGTTGAACAGACGGGACTGTGGGGCGAACCCGTCGTGGTGGCCCGCAACAAGTTTCGTCCAAGGACGGACCTGCCGTGCGAGCCACGCGAGCGTTGGACTGACAAGGCTCGAGAAGAGCTGCTCGCAGCCCTAGTGCATGGGGAACTGCTCGATGCGCTTGACCAATCGTTCGCAAAGTGTGTTGCCGACCGCCAAGCGGATCCGACGACATACTGGCTGAAATTGATGCGTCCACAAGGAACGGACGAAATTGAATATCGCGATGGGCTCAGGAATGATCTCGCGTGGGTTTTTGAACGCAATCCACTGTTCCTGCTGTGCATGGCCGCACAACATGCAAATGTCGATGCCTTCATCGACGGGATTTCGCGCGGATTCCGGGCGGAGATCGAGTTCTTTGATCGCGTTGCGCGTGGTGAAGACGGTTTGTTTGAGAGTGCTTCGCATGAGCGGACAACACACTGACGACCGCGAGAGAGGTTTGCTCGCGGCAATCTGGTATTTGTGCGCAACGATCGTGAGGTTTTTTTCATCGTCGTTGGGTCTCCTCGTAGCGATCATTGAGCGTTGTCAAGATGCGATCTCCAACGTCGATCGCAGCCATGGTGCCCGCGAGCACCATGGCAACGTCCACGCGGCGATGAACGCGACCGCGAATGCCATCGAGCAAGCGCCAATGCTTCAGCCAGCCGCGCCTACTCGGCGCTTGACGACCTCGAGTTCGGTGGTTGCTGAGCAAACCGCCGTTGCTGCTGGAGAGTTTTCGCAGACGGCTGCGCCACGCGTAGCCAAAGCACCGGAAACGAGAGAACCAGCACTTCAAAGCAGCGTACGCACGAGACCTAATCCGCCAAGTCCGCCGCAAGGCGAACAATCCGCGGAGAGGGTGGAATGGGTAGGAACGCTGTCGTGGGCAGGCATGCGCCGACACCGCAAAGGAAACGGCGAGGTGTACGAGGCGTACACCATCTATGTGCGCGATAAAGATCGCAATGACCACGAGGCTCAAGGCGTCCAACTAGAGACAGCCTTGGCTAACGCGGGAATAACCATCGGAGATCGCGTCCGCATCGTTCGCCAAGGCAAACAGTACGTCGGCACATACGGCGGAAAGAAAACGTTCCGAAACAACTACATCGCAACCAAACTTTAGGAAACCAAATGGCATCTGTGAACAAAGTCACTCTCATCGGTAATCTTGGGCGTGACCCCGAACTGCGGTATTTGCCAAGTGGCGAAGCCGTGGCTACTTTCTCGGTGGCAACCACCGAGCAGTGGAAGGATAAGCAAGGCGGCAAGCAAGAACGCACCGACTGGCATCGCATCGAATTCATCGGCCGCACGGCCGAAGTCTGCGGTGAATACCTGAAAAAAGGCGCGCCGGTTTACATCGAAGGCCGCATTCAATACGACAAGTGGACCGATAAAGAAGGCGTCGAAAAAACGATGACCAAGATTCGCGGCGACCGCATGCAAATGCTTGGCGGCCGCACCGGCGGTGGCGGAAGCGATGCGTCGCATGACGACGGCGGTAGCAGCAGCGGCGGTGACCGCAACGACCGCGGCGGCTCAACGCCGCGCACGACGGGTCAACCGATGGGCTCCGGCTCTGCTGCGGGCGCTCCGAAAAGGGCGAAGCTTGACGATTTCGACGACGATATACCGTTTTGAGGAAATTGGACTCGATGACGAATCGGCGCACGGTACGCCACGCGGTGGCTTTCGTTCTACGGAAGCTCGAAGTGATGGCGTCGATTCTGGGCGTCGCAGGTGGGGCAATCCTCGCCACTGGAAGCTTCCCTCCGTTGATCGGATGGGGATGCTTCCTTCTGAGCAACTGCGCGTGGATCGCATTTGCTCGCGGCAATCAACACCAAGCGCTTGCTTGGCAACACATCGCCTTCCTTTTGACGTCGGTAGTGGGACTCATCCGAGCCCTTTGACCCGAGAGGAAATGCGAAAGGGGGGCTAGGCCCCCCTTTTTTCAACCAATGACATTGACGATTCAAGCGCACGCTTGCATCATGAGAAAGGCTCGTATGACCTCATTTCATCCGGTCGATCTCGACAAGATTGACTGGCTTCGCGTGTTGCCCAACCTGGGTGTTCACGAGACGTACTTACAGCGCCCTGCGGTTTCAAAGCAGTGTCCTTTGCACCCGGAGCAGGGCAAGACAAAATTTCGCTTCCTGCGACCCGTAGAACGAGGCCGATGGGCATGTAACGACTGCGGTTTCGGTGGTCCGATTGACTTGCTAACCAAGCTACATGGCTGGTCGGTCAAAGAGGCGTTTGACGCGCTGCGCGAGCATCGCGTCATCGACTCTCCGCTCCGCCCCGCCGTCCGACTCGACTCACCTGAATCTGCCGCGACGCGCGCTGCCAAAATCCGCAAGGATTTCGACAAAATGCGCAAATGGTGGCGCGCAAGCACACACCTCAACGCGGCTGAAACTGCGGCGAGTCGATACCTGCGTCGTCGGATACCACGTGTGAATCTGGAAAGGCTAGGTGACGACCTGCGAGCACACCCGGGCCTGAGTTACTGGGAGGAAACGTGCAATGGGAAGTTCACCGAGCGCGGGCAATTCCCCGCTCTAATCGGGTTGTTCAGGGATGTTGCCGGCGAAGTCAAGATGATGCACCGGATCTACCTGACGCCGACGGGGCAGAAGGCAGCCGTTGAGTCGCCGAAAAAGATGTTCACTCCGCAATGGGTGACTGGATGCGCTATTCGCATCGGCGACAATCCGGACGCTCCCGTAATCGGTGTGGCTGAAGGCATCGAAAAATCCGCTGCCATCTACACCGCTTGTGGACTCAAGATGCCTGTCTATTGCGCGGGCACGGCCCACGGAGTGGCGACGCTCGAAGTGCCTCCACATGTGCAACGAGTACACATTTTTGCCGACAACAATCTACCCACTGCGCAGCATCCAAACGGGTGTGGCCAGGAAGCTGCGAGCGCACTAGCTGCGCGTTTGCGAGCGACGGGTGTCGATGTGATCATTCATGTGGCGAAGACGCCAGATGGGGATCACGAAGATGACTGGAACGCCTTAGTCGCCGCGCCTTTGCGCGCTGTTGCTTAGGTGAATTGAGAGTGCCCGCAAGGGCGCTTTCTTGGTTGCTCAACATCCAAGAAAGCGTCAATGCTCTGCTGTTTTTGCTGACTTGCGCCAGGAGCGCGCGACGAAAATTCGCGTCAGCTATTGCGTGTTGCGCGCCGCCATCGGCGTCGAGCGCAGCGATGCAGGACAGAGATCAGTTTTCCCCTCGCCTTCGCGAGACCCGAGACGATGCGTCTCACGCCCTATTGGGCATATGCCGGCGGTGACTGCAATTGCGCAGTTGCGCTAGCCAATTCGTCACGGAGTGCGAAAAGCATCGCTTGATGCAGGTCGCCGGATTGACAGAGACGAAGTTCACGAATCTGTCCTTCGATTTGCGTTTGCAATATCGAGCTCACGGAACTAATGCGAGGAATCAGCGCGGAAAAGTAGCGCAGTTCTCTTGTGTATTTCCAGCGCACGACTCCATCGGAGGTGACATGAATCATCTTTAACGACGCGACTCTCGACGAATTTTTGACCATGGGTCGATCGTACTACGAGAGGTTGCGAAATCAACGCCCACTGGGCACACAGAAAGGAAGGATCATGAGCGATCCAATGATTATGAAACGCGATGGCACCGTAGTGCCATTCGCAGGCGAGAAGATCGCCGAAGCGGTACGCAAGGCTTACTTACTAGACGCAAATGGGGCGCCTCGGGCCGATACGTCTGGTGAGGCCGTACGAGCAAAGATCAACGCCGTTGCCACCGCGGCGATATCCGCGGTGCGAGCAAAGGCGCTGCGTGAAGGATCCAGCACCGTTCGGATTGAAGACATTCAAGATCAGGTTGAGTTGGCGCTAATGCGCTCGGGAGATCACCAGGTCGCACGCGACTTCGTGATATTTCGTGAGAGGCGCGCGACTGCCCGGGCTAGCGTGGCATCAGATGCACGTGCAGAAAGCGTAGCTGTCGTAGAGGACGATGGGACGACGACAACGCTTACCGAGAGCGACGTGCTGGCAATGGCGCATCGTGTCGTCGCGAATCCTGTGTTTGGTTTGGTTGCGGCGGACGTCGCCGATTACTCTGAACGCATCGCGAAAAAAGCCTGGCGAGATCTGTTCTCTGGTGTCGCAATGGCCGATGTACGACGAGCGCTCGTCATGGCCGCCCGTGTCCAAATCGAACAGGACCCGGTTTTCTCACGCATTACTGCGGGATTCGCGCTCCAGGATCTCTATCGTGAAGTTGGCGCGACCCAGAGCGAATCGGACTATTTCGAAACGCAGGTGCGTTGCGGAGTTGCAATTGGGATCTATGACGCCGAACTGGCGACTTACGACCTTGCGAAACTCGCCGACGCTCTAGTGCGGGATCGAGACAATTTGCTTGGCTATATCGGCGTACAAACGCTGTATGACCGGTATTTGGTGGTTGACAAGACCGGCGGCGACCCACGACGGATCGAAACGATTCAAGGCTTCTTCATGCGAGTCGCAATGGGTCTCGCTAAAAATGAAGTTCAACGTGACGATCGCGCGATTGAGTTTTACAACGTGCTTTCAACACTCGATTTCATGTCTAGTACTCCAACGCTGTTCAATGCCGGGACGCGGCACCCGCAGTTGTCATCGTGCTACCTGACCACCGTGCGCGACGAACTCGAGGGCATCTACGACGGCATCAAAGAAAATGCGATGCTGCAAAAGTTCGCGGGCGGGCTTGGCAACGACTGGACGCGCGTGCGGGCGATGGGATCTCTCATCAAAGGCACGAACGGCGAGTCGCAAGGGACGATCCCGTTTCTGAAGGTCGTCAATGACACTGCGGTAGCGGTCAACCAAGGCGGCAAACGTAAGGGAGCGGTTTGCGCGTACATGGAAACGTGGCACCTCGACATTGAGGAGTTCATCCAGTTACGCAAGAACACTGGCGACGATCGCCGCCGTACCCACGACATGAATACGGCCAACTGGATCCCTGACCTCTTCATGAAGCGTGTGATGGAAAACGGCACGTGGACGTTGTTTTCTCCGTCTGACGTTCCTGACCTTCATGATTTGTTCGGTCGCGCTTTCGAGCGCCGATATGAAGAATATGAGGGCAAAGCCGCCCGCGGAGAAATCAAACTCTGCAAAACCGTGGCGGCGGTCGATTTGTGGCGAAAGCTGCTCACGATGCTTTTCGAAACGGGCCATCCTTGGCTGACGTTTAAGGATCCGTGCAACGTGCGCTCCCCGCAGCAGCATGTAGGCGTAGTGCACTCGTCAAACCTTTGCACAGAAATCACATTGAATACGAGCGACAGCGAAATCGCCGTCTGCAATCTTGGCTCGGTCAATTTGGTCAATCACATGCATCGCGCCGTCGGTGGCAACTACGCGTTGGACTGCACGAAATTGCAGAAGACGGTTCGTACTGCGATGCGCATGCTCGACAACGTAATTGACGTGAACTACTACGCAGTGAACAAGGCGCGAACGTCCAACCTAAATCATCGGCCAGTTGGGCTGGGCATCATGGGTTTCCAGGACGCGCTCTACCTCATGGGCACCCCGTATGCCTCAAAGGCCGCGGTGGTGTTCGCGAGCGAATCGATGGAGGCAGTGAGTTACTTCGCGTACTTCGCGTCTACTGAGTTAGCAGAAGAGCGTGGGCGCTACAGCTCATTCAAGGGTTCTCTCTGGGACAGGGGCGTACTGCCGCCTGACAGCGTTGCTGCTCTAGGACTGGAACGCGGAGAACAATACCATCTACCGGTAGAGGTGGCTGCTAAGCTGGACTGGAGCCTGCTGCGCGATCGTGTGGGGCAATATGGCATGCGCAATTCCAATTGTGTTGCGATTGCGCCCACGGCGACGATTTCCAATATCGTTGACGTCGCTGCAAGCATCGAACCGAGCTTTCAGAACCTGTACGTCAAATCCAATTTGTCGGGTGAGTTCACCGTCGTCAATGAATACCTTGTCCGCGACCTCAAAGCTCGTGGCCTGTGGGATCCACTGATGATTTCGGATTTGAAGTTCTATGACGGGTCAGTTGCCAAAATCGATCGAGTACCTGACGACCTCAAGGCACTCTACGCAACGGCCTTCGAAATGGATCCGAAATGGCTCGTTGAAGCGGCCTCGGCCCGGCAGCGCTGGATCGATCAGTCGCAAAGCCTCAACGTGTACATGGCTGGCGCGTCGGGGAAAAAGCTCGACGAACTTTACAAATTCGCATGGCTCAAGGGCCTGAAGACTACCTACTACCTACGAACGCTCGCTGCCACCAGTGCGGAGAAGTCAACGGGGCGGGGGGGTGAACTCAACGCTGTTGCGCATCATTTGCCCGCTACAGCGCAAACACAATGTAGTACTCCGTCCGTGAGTGCTGCTTTGGAAATCCAATCGCCAGGAGTCCCAGATCTTTCCACTAGTACGGGCGCATTTTGCTCCCTCGAGGAAGTGCTCAACGGATCCTGCGAATCCTGTCAATAACTACAACCCACCTCCCGCGAGGGGGGTGGGCGAATCAAACATAGGAGGTCCCATGGACCTAGTCAGAGAGCGTGAGGTTGTCGCCATCGCGACATCAGTCACGCCACGTAGCGCGCCGATCCTAGGCGCTTCCGACAACAACAAAGCGCGGCGCGTCCGCGCCGAAGACAAGCGCGTCATAAACGGCGGTGCCGACGTCAACCAACTCGTCCCGTTCAAGTACACCTGGGCGTGGGACAAATACCTCGCCGGCTGCGCCAACCACTGGATGCCGCAAGAGGTCAACATGCAGCGCGACATCGAGCTGTGGAAGCGTCCGGACGGCCTCACCGACGACGAGCGCCTCATCATCAAGCGCAACCTCGGCTTCTTCACCACCGCCGACAGCCTAGCCGCGAACAACATCGTGCTCGGCACCTACCGTCACATCACCGCGCCCGAGTGCCGCCAATATCTCCTGCGCCAAGCGTTTGAAGAAGCGATTCACACGCACGCGTATCAATACATCGTGCAATCGCTCGGCCTCGACGAGAGCGAAATTTTCAACGCGTACCACGAGATCAAGAGCATTCGCGACAAGGATGATTTCCTCATCCCGTTCATCGATGTCCTCACCAATCCGCAGTTCAAAACCGGCACCTTCGAAAACGACCAAGCGCTCCTGAAGAGTCTTATCGTTTTCGCCTGCATCATGGAAGGCATTTTCTTCTACGTCGGCTTCGTGCAAATTCTCTCGATGGGCCGCCAGAACAAAATGACCGGTGCCGCGGAGCAATATCAATACATCCTGCGCGATGAATCGATGCACTGCAACTTCGGCATCGACTTGATCAACACCATCAAGCTCGAAAACCCACAGCTCTGGACCGAAGCGTTC